>CAYLXK010000042.1:0-3324 GCA_964387685.1 uncultured Bryobacter sp. | reverse complement strand
AACAAGGTAGCCGTAGGAGAACCTGCGGCTGGATCACCTCCTTTCTAAGAGAGAAAGTGGTTAGAGTCACTGAACATGCGTCTTCGGATGCAAACAGCATATGGTAAGCCGTCGTACAACGGTGAGCCGGACCCAAAAGCTCTCTAGAGTGAAAACTCACGAGGGTGCTGGAGTAAGTGATAGCCTTTCTAATCCACAGCAACTATGCTCTTCTCGGTGCAGACGAAAAATTTAGATGTCCAGTTGCCTTGCGCGCTGGACAGTATCCAATCGGCCTCGATTCATTTCTTGTTCCCTCGGGAACAAAGGGGGCTGTAGCTCAGCTGGGAGAGCGCCTGATTTGCATTCAGGAGGTCGCCGGTTCGATCCCGACCAGCTCCACCATGTTGAGCCGCTTCTTAAGGTTGACGGCTAACCCACATTGCGGAACGATTGGCCGCTAAAAACGGCCAAGCGGATCACAAGAGGGGCCCATAGCTCAGTTGGCTAGAGCGCACCCCTGATAAGGGTGAGGTCGCTAGTTCAAATCTAGCTGGGCCCACCATAACAAGAAAACAAGTCTTCTAATTTGACAGCCCGTACAACGGCAGAGCCGAATGGGTTGTCTTTCTAGATGGCTTGTTTCCGGAAGTTAGCTTTCGGAAACGCGATCGAGATCTTTGAAAATTGAATATTGACGGGCAACACAAGTAAAACCCGGCCACGAAAACATTATGTGGCCGAGAGCGAACTTGAGTAAATATGATCCGGGGGGTTCTCTGGCAGATGCCGCTTGGCTAAGCAGGAGGAAGCAGTACCCGGAGTCTGTGTTTGACGTAAATTTTATGGTCAAGCTACTAAGGGCGCGCGCGTGGATGCCTTGGCTCTAGCAGGCGATGAAGGACGTGGCCAACTGCGATAAGCCTCGGGGAGAAGTAAGCATTCTATGATCCGGGGATTTCCGAATGGGGGAACCCAACCAGTGCGAACACTGGTTACAGTGTAGTGAAGATAGCAGCAATGTTATATAGCTACATTGAGCGAACGTGGGGAAGTGAACCATCTTAGTACCCACAGGAAGAGAAAACAACCGTGATTTCGTAAGTAGCGGCGAGCGAACGCGAAACAGCCTAAACCGATCGATCTTCGGAGAGATCGGGGTTGCAGGGCCTCAATATCAGGAGGCAATTCGTAGATAGTGGAAGCTGGTAGTTAGTTGAACTTGTTGTTTACGAGTTGTGTCCTGGTAAACGAAATGATAAGAGAGCGATAACTGAACGGTCTGGAAAGGCCGGCCGAAGAGGGTGACAGCCCCGTATGTAAAATTGCAATCTTCATTCTAGAGGTTCCTAAGTAGTGCGAGGCACGAGAAACCTTGCATGAATCCGCCGGGACCATCCGGCAAGGCTAAATACTCGCTAGAGACCGATAGTGAACCAGTACCGTGAGGGAAAGGTGAAAAGAACCCCTGCGAGGGGAGTGAAATAGTATCTGAAACCGCGTGCCTACAAGCAGTTGGAGGGCGTTAATGCCTGACATCGTGCCTATTGAATAATGAGCTGGCTAGTTAGTCTCAGTGGCAAGGTTAAGCGAAAGCGAGCCGAAGCGAAAGCGAGTCTGAATAGGGCGTACAGTCGCTGGGATTAGACGCGAAGCGGGATGATCTACCCTTGGCCAGGATGAAGGCCGTGTAACAACGGCTGGAGGTCCGAACCAGTGTTGGTTGAAAACAGCTTGGATGAGCTGAGGGTAGGGGTGAAAGGCTAATCAAATTCCGTGATAGCTCGTTCTCTCCGAAATAGCTTTAGGGCTAGCGTTGAGTGTACCGTCGTGGCGGTAGAGACATGGATGGACTAGGGGCCTTTCCAGGTTACCGAATCCAATCAAACTTCGAATGCCACGAATGAATTACTCAGCAGTCAGACAGTGCGGGCTAAGCTGCATTGTCGAAAGGGGAAGAGCCCAGACCATCGTCTAAGGTCCCCAAATTTCAGCTAAGTGGGAAAGGAAGTCGGGTTGCAGTGACAGCCAGGAGGTTGGCTTAGAAGCAGCCATCCTTTAAAGAAAGCGTAATAGCTCACTGGTCGAGCGACCCGGTGCCGACAATCCAACGGGGCTAAAGCTGAATACCGAAGACATGGCTGCGCGCAAGCGCGGGGTAGGAGAGCGTTCTTAATGCAGCGAAGGTGGATCGTGAGAACCATTGGAGCGTTAGGAAGTGACTCTGCCAGCATAAGTAGCGAGAAAGCAAGCGAGAACCTTGCTCGCCGTAAGACTAAGGTTTCCTGAGAAAGGTTAATCCGCTCAGGGTTAGTCGGAGCCTAAGGTGAGGCCGAAAGGCGTAGCTGATGGACATCTGGTTAATATTCCAGAACTTCTTGTAGTTTCGATGCGGGGACGCCGGTCCAAGATCTCTGAGGCAATGGTTTCCGTAAGAGGTGGAGGACAGGAGGGGATAGGTAAGTCCGCCCCTTCGCCGGCCGGGAAAATCCGCTAAGGTTAGGCTATGAGAATCCGTACCACAAACCGACACAGGTGGTCGTGTTGAATATACTCAGGCGCTCGGGTGATGGATTGTTTAGGAACTAGGCAAATTAACCCCGTAACTTCGGGAGAAGGGGTGCCCCGCAAGGGGCCGCAGTGAAACGCATCAGGCGACTGTTTAACAAAAACACAGGTCTCTGCTAAGTCGAAAACGACGTATAGGGGCTGACGCCTGCCCGGTGCCGGAAGGTTAAAAGGAGGGGTTAGCGCAAGCGAAGCTCTGAATTGAAGCCCCGGTGAACGGCGGCCGTAACTATAACGGTCCTAAGGTAGCGAAATTCCTTGTCGGGTAAGTTCCGACCTGCACGAATGGCGTAACGATCTGATGACTGTCGTAACAATCCGCCCGGCGAACTTGTGGTTCCGGTGAAGACGCCGGATGCCCGCCACTAGACGGAAAGACCCCGTGCACCTTTACTATACCTTAACAATGATTTATGGCACATGCTGCGCAGGATAGGTGGGAGGCTTTGAACTCGGATTCTTGGATTCGAGGGAGCCAACGGTGAGATACCACCCTGCATTTGCTGTGAATCTAACCTACATCCCTGATCGGGAAGAGGGACATTGTTAGGCGGGTAGTTTGACTGGGGCGGTCGCCTCCTAAATTGTAACGGAGGCGTTCGAAGCTTAGTTCAGGTGGTTTGGAAATCCACCGACGAGTGCATTGGCATAAACTAGGTTGACTGTGAGACTTACAAGTCAAGCAGGAGCGAAAGCTGGACAAAGTGATCCGGTGGTTCTGCATGGAAGGGCCATCGCTCAACGGATAAAAGGTACGCCGGGGATAACAGGCTGATC
>CAYLXK010000041.1:0-8130 GCA_964387685.1 uncultured Bryobacter sp. | reverse complement strand
CGGTACTTCTCGCAGATCGCATGAATGCGGTCGGCGGGAATCGCGAGGCTCAGTGTGGAAGCCATATTTAAATTATCGATGATTTAGCCCAACTGGCTCGCCGGATTTCCTACGCTTCTCGCCGCAAGCTTCACCGCCATCCACCACGGCCTCATTTACGGCAAACTTGCCTCTAGGCCCACTCCACCTTTAGCGGACCCACCGCCCCACTTGCCCCTTCCCTTCGCCGATCTCCCTCAAAACAAAACGAAAAAATACCTCTCCACCCCGTCAATCGCTGCCATCCCTCTTCGGAAGATCGGGCCGGGTCACCGTTTCCCTTTCGGGCAGCACGGACTGTCGCCACTAGGCAGATTTCCGCGCTTTGTGTGCTTCGAGTTGCCGCAGGGCTTCCGCTCTGATTTCACTCCAGAACTGGCGCGTCATCTCCATGTCTTCTCCACTTTGAACTCCTTCCAACAAAAGAGCTTCCAGCCGATCTTGAGCCTTGCGTTTTTCGTCCTCTCGAATGAGTTCTCGGATGTACTCGCTAACGCTGCTGTATCGGCCTGACCCCAACTGACCATCGACGAAGTCCTTGAGTTGGTCAGGGAGCGAAATGTTCATCGTTTGCATAAAAAGTCCCCCAAAAGGATCAATCTAGCACGCTTGGCAAAAAATGGCAATTCTTGCCATACCCGGCCTGGAATTCACACCTTGGCGTGATTCGCTCCACCGTCCGAGCCTATACTTTCACCCTCGAAGATGGCTACGCCCTTGCGCGCTGGGTTGCTTCCCATGCGGATCCTCGTTGCTTAGGCCTACCATTTCCCCTTGGACTTCCGCCGCCCGCAACACCGCGCCCACCTCTCCTACTCCTTAACCAGACTCGCGCATTTGGGATCGTAGACGAAGTTCGCGATTGTCCCGTCCTTTATCCGCTCAACCACTTCATCCACCACAAAAAGCGGAACCAGGAACCATTCACGCGGTTTGATTGGATAGCCAAAACGATCTCGGACTTCTATATCTAGTTGGGCCGGATCGAAAACCCGATGGATAATGTTTTCGAGCTTAATTCTGTTGATGTTGAAAAGCTCGTACGTTGCGACAACCTCCACGTCGGCCATCAAAAAGGTCGGGTCCAGCTTCGCGTTTACTAGCCGTGTCTCGATCTTGCCGCCCGTGACGCCGATCTTGTGTAGAACATCGCGGTTTGCGGCGACCACCGGATGATCGGACCTGCTGCGCAGAACGTAAATGGTTCCAGAAGCCAAATCATCCTCGTCGTCGGCCTCCTCGGCGAACAGCGGCCCTCGGACAGGATTGCTGATAAGCCGCCCCGCCGCATCCCGGTGAAGCGCACGTTGAAACGAACGCATCAGTAAGTTACTCTCCGTACCGTTGTCGTATACAACTCGAATCCGGCTATCGAAACGGTCATACTGCGTTCGGAATCCCTCACCCACTTCGGCGACGTAGGCGACCTGGCCTTGCACGATGAAGTACTCGCCCTGCTGAATTTCGGCTAGCTTGATCTCGTCCAGTTTCTGGACGGGCAGTGTTTGCCGGACGCCGGATTTCAACTCCCGTTTAACTCGCTCGAACAAAGGCTTGAACTTCTCGAAGTCTTCGCAGACGTCGCGATTGGCGATTTCCTCGGCCGCCCTTTTGTCCACGCTCTTGCGGACGTGCCTCAGGTCGGTGATATCCAGTCCACCCGCCGCCCCCGACAGCTCCGCCATCAGTTCATCGTCGTCGACCGCTTCCCCCAAAAAGTCCGCCATCGATTTCGTAGCGTCGAGCAGCCCCTGATGATCCAGCGGCGCAAGCAGAGAACGGCATTCCTCCAAGACACGCAGGCGGTCTAGACGCACCGCATACAGCCGCTCAAATATGTCGCCATCTTCCCCATGTTGCGGAATGCGGCTGTGTTTTTCGACAAAACGCTGGATCTCCTCAAAACCGGCGATGATGCGTTCCTCGCGGGGTGTCCGTCCGCCTTTCCTCTCCGGTTCCGCGAAGTCGTCCAGTTCAGAGCGCAGTTGGTCGAGATCGAGATCACTCATAGCGCCCCTCATCCTTGTAGCGTACAAAAGCGGCGGCACCCTCGGCCATCCGCTTCTCCCACGCATCCTGTGATGTCAGCGAGGGGAGCCGTCCCCGTTCCTTCTTGAATTTCACGGCGCGCACGGCGAGTTCTTTCGCTTCTTCCGGTGTCAAGTTTGTGCGCTTCGCAGCGATGGCTGCGGCAACCTGCTTGAGGCTGTCTTCGCTCATGGTCTTGGCGAGAATCGCGTAGGCTTCTCCAAATGGATTAATCCGATCGATCAGGTCGATATCGAGTTCGCGGACATCCATGGCAAACCGGCGCACCCCGTCCACCAGGCCGGTGTTAGCGGTCGGCTCGGCATTGTCGGGGTCGATCAGAGCAACCTGCTTGGCTTGTTGCGTCAGATTCAACGCGGCAATGGCGTGCTGCCGCACCGCCTCTTGGTCTTCCACGTCAAGCTCGGGGTACTTGTCCTTGATGATCTTTCCCAAGCGCACCTGCGTCAGTTCCTCGGGCACCAGCTCTTCGTCGAAGAGGCCACGTTCAAGGGCCGTCTTGTCCTGAACAAATGCGGCGATCACCTCGTTCAAATCCTCTTGGCAAATGCGCGTGGCTTCCTTGCTCTTGGGTTCGGCCAGCCCCTTAATTTCGATTTGGAAAAGCCCCGTCTGCTCGTTGAAGCCGACGTTGCATTTGTTCGGGTCATAGCCACCTTCTCCGTAGTCGAAGCCGGGAGTAGCTCCACTCCCCTGATTTTTTGGCGTGAATTCAAACCGAGGTGCCAGCACCTGCTCCATCAGCAGGCTGGCCGCGATGGCTTTCAGAGTGTCGTTCACCGCCTCAGTGACCGCTTCCTCGGAAGCGTCCGGCTCGGCAATCAGGTTCGTGAAGCGCGCGCGTGTTTTGCCCGGTGCGTCGCGGGTGGCGCGGCCAATGATCTGCACTATTTCGGTCAAACTCGACCGGTAACCAACCGTCAGCGCGTGCTGGCACCAGATCCAGTCGAAGCCTTCCTTCGCCATACCCAGAGCGATGATGATGTCCACATAGTCCCGATTGTCTTTCTGTTGCGGGTCTTTCAGCGCGGCGGAAACGCGGTCACGTTTATTGGGGTCGTCATCGACCAGATCGGCAATCCGCAGTACAGGGCCTTGCGGAGGCTTCACCAGCTGGAATCCCGTCGCCGGGTCGATCCCCTGCCATTCCCCCAACGCTCCGATGATGTGGTCCACCTCCCTGATTTTGTCCTTCGTGCTCTCGCGCGAATTCACGTTAGGGATATGGACAATCGTTTTTTCCGCCGGGTCGAGGACATTCAGCATGTCGTCGACATAGGAGCCGCTGTAGAAAAAGTAGCCGATGTCGAGCTGCTTGAGGTACTCGTAGCCGTTGAGCTGTTCGTAATACGTATAGGTGACGGTGTCAAAGTTCGCCTCGTCCTGCGGGGCGAGCACGGCTTCGGCGTCGCCACGGAAGTAGGAGCCAGTCATCGCCACGATATGAACGCGGCTACGGGTGATGAACTGCCCCAAATGCGCGCCAAGCTTGTTGCCAGGATTGGCCGAAACGTGATGGAACTCGTCCACGGCGATTAGGCGGTCGTCGAATTTCTCGACACCATAAGCATCGACGGCGAAGCGGAACGTGGCGTGAGTGCAAACCAGCACCTTGTCCGCGCTCTCCAGAAACGCCCCGACGGACTTCACCTTTCCGCCGTTGTCGTCACCGGGTGCATTACACAGGTTCCACTTTGGTTCCACCCGCCAATCTGCCCAAAAACCATACCGCGACAGCGGTTCGTCGTGGAAGCTCGCGCCAATGGCTTTTTCCGGCACGACGATGATTGCCTGCTTGAGGCCCTGATTCTGGAGCTTGTCGAGCGCGATGAACATGAGGGCGCGGCTCTTGCCGGAGGCCGGAGGAGACTTGATGAGCAGGTATTGCTCGCCCCGCTTTTCATAGGCGCGTTCCTGCATGGGACGCATGCCAAGCGCATTTGCTTTCGTCGATCTGCCGTTGCAGGCGTACGAAACGGATATGGAAGGGATAGATTTCTTCTCGATAGTCATGCGCGCGCTTTCGTCTTTGGTATTTTCGTTGCACCCGCTGAGTCCGTCATCTTCGTATAAAGTTCAAACAGCTTCTCCAGCCGCTCGGTATCGTTCTTGAAACGGCGGCCTAGGTAAATCCGTTCCAGCACTTCGTCGTTTCGGTCGTGCGCCGCACGGAGATCGGCAGGCATAGTGTCTGGGTCGTAGAGATCGGCGATGGTTGCCGGAAAGTGGTGTTCGCGAGCCAGCAGGATATGCTCGGCGCAGCGTTTGAGGTCTTCCTTGTTCTTGTCAGTGAGCGCTGGGACGGGAAACGTGTTCCAGCCGAGAGTATTGGAATACGAGAAGTCTGTTCGCATGCGCACACAAACGGTGGCAATCCAGACCCAATGGAGGCGGGATGCGATTAACGCCATGTTCCATAAGGGAGCATCATGGAGCGAAAAGCATTTATCAGAGATGATCGTTCCAGCTTCCATTAGAAGTACCGGAAGAACATCGCGGCTTTCGGAACTCACACGCGGTACGACGATTAACCTTTCATCGCCACGCTGTCTGACCTGTTGGAAGGCATGGGGGCGCGCTGCTGAGTCACGTGTCATTTTCTTGGTGCTTTCCAGTCGTTCTGCCCGTACAAGATCAATTCGCGAACGGATGGCTGGAATAGAGTAGGCGAACTCGCGAGCCTCGTCAGGTATCCAAATGCAGAATCGCACCTTCCCGTTAATCGCCTCCAGCGAACCCGCGAACCGTTTGATAAGTTTTGCGCGCTGTACCTCCGTCAGGGACAGTCCGGGAACTTCGTGCGGCTCTAAAAGAAGATGCCCGCCATCGACTGGCTTGTTGCCATTGTCCATCTTAGCCATCCCACTCCAAACGTTGTCCGAAGGAACCACAAAAAGGTTAGGCCCGTGAACCAAGTAAGCGTTGATATGTCCAGCTTCCCTAAGGAGAGTGCTTCCATCATCGGCAACTGAAAGGAGCTTTCGGCCGCGAGGCGGCTGAGTAGATATTCCAACAATGACGACCGTAACACCTGCTTTGTGGCTTGCAAGGTTCGCCCACTTAAAGGACGTGTGCGCAAAGGCGATTTGATGCCCCGTCTTAAAGATCAAAGGCCATAGGATAGGAACCTGCTGTCCCTGGCAGATGGAATTCGTTGATACAAAGGCGGTCGCGGAGTTGGTGTGGGTGCCGTAGTCGGCAGCTTTAATGAACCAGCCGGAGACGTAGTCCAGGAAGCCGCCAGAAGGCGCTCGCCCGGCGACGAGGTCACGCACTTCAGATTTTTGCTCCGCGCTCTGCCATGAGAAGCCAAGATACGGCGGGTTGCCACAAATATAGGTCTCCCCTCCTTCATTTTCAAAGTCGATCTGGGCTTGATCCAATGGTGTGCTGAACAAATCATCAGCCCGCAGCTTCACGCCACTCCCTGTAGGTGGACAGATGCTCAACCAGTCCAGCCGCAGCGCATTGCCGCAGGTAATCCAGTTTTGCTTGTCAAGCGGCAGGAACTCGGCTAACGCCAGCTTGTCTCCACGATAAAGCACGTCGCACTGGTACTCCGCAATCACGAGTGCGAGACGCGCGATCTCAGCCGGAAAGTCGCGCAGCTCGATTCCGCGAAAATTCGTCTTGGGAATTTCCGACCTGCGGTCCTTCTCGCCGCGTCGCTTGTTGATCTCGGCTTCAATAGCACGCATCTCCTTGTAGGCGATGACAAGAAAATTGCCCGAGCCGCAGGCCGGATCGAAGACGCGAATTCTAGCCATACGGTTGCGAAGGTTCAGAAGCATGCGGTGATTGTCGCCGGCCTCTTGAAGCTTTCCTCGCAGGTCGTCAAGGAATAGTGGATTCAGAACTTTCAGGATGTTGGGAACGCTTGTATAGTGCATCCCGAGCGCACCGCGTTCCTCATCCTCCGCCACCGCCTGAATCATCGAGCCGAAAATGTCCGGATTGATTTTCGTCCAGTCCAGACTCCCGATGTGCAGAAGGTAAGAACGGGCGATCTTGCTGAAGCGCGGCACATCAAGGCTGCCGGAGAAAAGATCGCCGTTAACGTACGGAAAGCCGTCTGCCCATCCTCGCAGCTTGGACTTCGCCCGGTCTTCGATCTTGGTGTTCATTGCGCGGAACAACTCGCCGATCACTTCATGAGTGTTGGTGGAATCCCTGGCGCTCATCTGCGCGATGGTGTCGGTGAATAGGCTCCCGCCAAAGAAAATGCCGGTGTCCTCCGCGAAAAAGCAGAAGATCAGACGCGCCATGAAATGGTTCATGTCATGGCGGCGGTCCGCCTTTCCCCATTCGGGGTTGTCCTTCAGAAGCTCGACGTAAAGACGATTTAGGCGGCTGGTGGCCCGGATGTCGAAGGCGTTATCGCTGATTTGCCGGACCGTCGAAATGCCGGCCAGCGGAAGGAAGAAGCCGAAACGGTCAGGGAAATCTTTGTAGGCACAGGCTACCGTCTCGCCGCTCGTCAAGTCTTCGGCTTCAAAATCCACGCCGTCGGTCGCGAGAATGAACTTCGCTTTCGCTCGGGCTGTCGCCGGGCTCTGCCGAAGCGCCGCTAGCGTTTTTGTGACCTGACCCGTATCGCAGGTGGCGATGTGGATATTGTTGGTCTGAAGCACCCCGCCAAGGTCGGACTTGTTGGACGCCCCGGCCCGCAGTCGCTTGATCGTCGTCTCCTTGTTACCGAAGGCTTCCAGAAAAGCATAAGCAAAGTTGCCCGTATCAAAACGCTGGTCCGCCAGTTTCGTAATAGCTTCTTCGATTTCAACCGCGTTCAACGCGCCACCCCTGTTGGTAATCGCAAACACTGATGCCAGACGTGTCTATTGAGCGCGGGTAAACTTGCCCGGCCTCAGAAATCTGCCCTTTCGAGGATACGACAGGAAGGGATGGGGCCTGACTGTTTTTTAGCTTGCGGATTTGTGGTGTCCCGCAACCGTGCCGACAGAAGAATTTGGCCTCTAGACGAGACCTGGTTTTCGCACACAGAGGCAACGCCCCGCGAACTCATTTGGGTCACTTCGAGTCGCGGCAAAGTTTTATTCATCACTTTTGTGGAAACTAGAGATGGCATCATTCGGATCATCAGCGCTCGCCAGCCTACGTCGAGTGAGCGGCAAGACTACCAAGAATTCCCTGGCAAATGAAATGAAAAAAGAATACAAACTCGATTTCTCAAAAGCGAAACCAAATCGTTTCGCCGGGCAAACCTTAGAGAACCCGGTCGTCATGCTGGATCCGGACGTGGCCAAGGTCTTCGGCGACTCCCAGGCCGTCAACAAAGCCCTCCGCGCCATCATCGCCGTTGTTCCACAAAAAGCCGAAGCGGCCTCCGTAACCAAAGTTGGACGCAGACGCCCCGCGGGAAACGCCTCCGCCTAAAACGCGCTGCCGCGCTCTTTAGGGACACCCGAACCGCATCGACGTTCAGAAACAGGCGGACTCGTTAGAACCGGCGCCCACCACCCGAAACGCAATCCGTCGATTCAGACTGGATCGTCACAAAGAAATCTTTCCCCGGGCACGCAAGCAGCCAATCGATAGCTCCCTCGTTGTGCGGAGCCGCGTGCCGGACCAGACGATAGTCTCCGCGATCGAGCTTTTCTGGGTCAGGAACCCGCTCTATTTCCACCCGGTCCAACTGGCCAAACTCCCCCGACAGCCCGTTTCGACGTTTGGACGAGATCGTGGTCTTCATGTTGGCAAAATAGCGTCTTGCGCGGTGCCGTGTCAAAACCCGCCCTTCGGTCACGCTCCAAAAAACGAAATATCTCCCTTATTTCCAACATCTCCGCCTCCGCACCCGCCTCTTCCGCCCCTCCCCCCTCTGCCAAACTCAAGCCCGTAAAGGAGCATCTCAATCTATGTCCAAGAAGTCCGCCGCCCGCCGCCGTGCCGGCCAAATCAACGGCCAAAAGGGCCGTAACCAGAAGTCCGAACTCGGCAAATCCGCCAGCGCCCAAAACGCCGTCAAGCACGGCCTCCGCTCGCGCAAATTCTCCGTCCTACCCACCGAAAACCCTGGGGACT
>CAYLXK010000040.1:0-19081 GCA_964387685.1 uncultured Bryobacter sp. | reverse complement strand
GCCTTTCCTGATGTTTTCAGTTTAGGCTGGTACATTTCTTGGGGAGCAGGTCAGACCGATATTAGCAGTCCAAGCCCAAAAGGCCGTAGAGCGTTGGCGGGAGTCGCATTCGCGACGTGAAGCGATCTTTAAGACATTGATGGCAACTCGTGCAGCTCGGCTTGCTCCGGAGCACATCCAAGCGCTAAACATGATCAGCATTGAGTTCCCGCCCAACAAACAATTCAAGAGGGTGAGGAGCGCGTGGAAAGCTTATTTCACCCATTTAGGTGAACCACTGCCAAACGAGTCGCAACAGCCCGTCTATTTCGCCAAAAGAGCCGAATTGTTCACGGATTTACTTTATGAAATGGGGATGGCGCTCAAGTTCGACTTTGACAAGACCGAAATTAGCAAAGAGGTATACTCCACGATTTACCATGAGAAGGCAGAGCTCGACGCAAACATCATTCGTGCAAAGCTTGCGCAGATCTTGAATGGGGAGGCGACTTTCCCGATGGCAGTTCATTCTTTTCCTCAAGATCCGATAGTTGCCGAGCATCAAGCTGAATACTTGAAGCTGATGGTAGAGCTCCTGCGCCAAGGTAAAGCAATGCCCGTCTCGATTGTTGACAACAACAGTTCCTCGCACGTTGTGGCCATTCCACGGACAGGACAACTCAATGCCGAGTCGCCCAAACGCTCATCGGAAGACGCATAAGGCCAATCTGCAGAATCAAATTCAAAGGGATACCAAACATCGGATGCGTGTCCACACAACTTGTACATAACGGTGCTACCTACCATGAGGACGAAAGCCAGTCGCAGCAGTACCCCATTTTGATTTAGCCGCGGATCCCGTCCAGTTGGCTAAAAACATCACGTGGAAGCTTCGGATCTGGTCTCGTAATTCATGCTCCGCGCATTTCATTCCCGGCTGTTGCCCAAGGAGTGTAACAATCGACCGCTCAACGAGGTCTGCTTGACGATCCGATTCGATGAGCCCATGGCAGGTTGGGTACGCAGCCCAATCGCCGACGCTCTCGCCCATGATGTCGTAGAACGAGTAACCGGCAAAGGTGCCGGCTCGGTAAACCCAGGCTGCGAATAGGCAGGCATAGAAGTCTAGTAAACCGGGTCGTCGGCACACCAATTTCAAGTTTCAAGTTGCGGACGATACTGAATCCGATGATTCACCGTGGGGATCTATCGAGTCTGCAAGAGTCGCTTTGTTTCCACTAACCGTTCATTGGGAAGGTCCCAGAACTCAATCGCTCCGGATTCCGTTCCGAATACAGCCAGGCCCCGCCGTTGGTCGAACACTATGTTGCTTGCTCCACGAGCAGGCTCGACAATCCGGTGGACATTAGCCTTGGGGTTCCACAAGCGCACAATGCCCGGCTGGGAAGCATACGCTACCCACCCGCTTGTTCCAAGTACGCTAACGGTCATCACGTAGCCCGATAGTAGAGTGGACTTTGCCAGCAGTTCGCGTGAATCGATACTCCATTGATATAGACGCCCATCCTGGCTTCCCATGTAGAGCAACCGCTCTTCAAGGTCCATCGCAATCGGTCCAAATGTCATTTCCTCTCTTTGAGCGGTGAGTCTACCCAGAAGTTTGTCCTCCGACACATGCCAAATCCCCGGCCAATGCCCAGCCCAGACGGCCTTGTCCCCTCCATCGATGAAATCCACCTCCCCCCAAATCGTGCTGCAGCAGAATACTGTCGAAGTATTGCCAGATTCGAGATCGACATTCAACACCTTGCCCTTGCCATTAATCGTAAGGATCCTACGTCGGCCGGACTCGAACCGCACTGTGCCGTAGTTCGCCCCGTCGCTGCGAATCAGTTTTGCCGGACTTCCGTGCAATTCTATGAGGCGGATATTCTGGTCCGCAATGGCAAGTTCGCCGAAGTCCGAGTAGCGCAGGTCATTCAAGCGGCCTTTTGCATCCAGCGACCGGCAGTCGGTCAGATCCTGAGACGCGCACTCGTAAATTGTCCCATCCGACATACCGACAGCCAACCCAAGGCCCGCTGGGCTGATCGCCAGCACTCGAACAGCAATAGCGATTCTAGGCTGCGGGGTCATCATTGATACAGCCAAAAGTAAAAGCAGTATAGCGATGGCCGCCACCGCTGAGAAAAGTCTCGGACCTGATCCTAACGAACGCCGCAATTCTTGCAGACACCACAATGGCCGGATTGGTTCCCGAGTAGCTATGACATCGATGGCCATCACTAGACAACAGTCCTGGCATGCTGGCTAGCTGGAGGTAAATGATCGGGACCTCTCCGATCGGTCAGTTTCGCACTTCTGTACTGATATTGCGGCACCTGCCCGATTCTGCATAAAGAGAACGTGGAAGCTACGGATCTGACTTCGTAATTCACATTCTGCAACTATCATTTCGGGCTCGCGTTCAAGCAATGTAAGCAACGAACGCTCAACGAGGTCTGCTTTCCGATCCGACTCGATGAGCCCGTGGCAGGTTGGGCATGCCGCCCAATCGCCGACACTCTCGCCCACGATGCCATCGAAAACGTAAGCCGCGAAGGTGCGGGCTGGATAAACGAAGGCCACGTCAGGGCTGGAACAAAAGTCGCAGATGGGTTTGGGCATAAGGTTTCTCCTTTTCAGTTCTCGATTCCGTCGCGCTACACCGCTTCGTCGCGATGCTCTAGCACCCAGCGCAACGTGTAGGACTGAAGTCCGCGCAGCCAGCGCCGCTCGTCGTCGGCGTTCACGTCAGCGAACTCGTTTAGGGTGTAGGCTTCACTACCTGGCTTTCTGGTGCGCGAGCGTTCCCTGTATTCGGCAAGTTCTCCGGTCCAACGCGCCATTGGCAGGTAAAGCCACGCCGGGGTCAACACGAATGCGAGCTTGTCAGCCAGGCAGAGCCGGCTGATTGGAAGTCCAGTTCGGCGGCACCAGTCCCGCGAGTGGCGAATGCACTCGCTGCCCCACTTCGGTCCGAACAGCCAACGCATGATGTTGGCTCCGAGCAGAACGTGCTTTTCGCCCTCATCGCCATCCATTTGGTGGCAGTAAATGTAACCAAGGTCGTGCAGGAAGAAGGCGGGCCACAATCGAGGGTCACGGGGAAAGCCATATAGCTTGGTCCAACCCCACGCGACGAAGAACGGATGCAGCGCGAAACAATGCGCGCCGCCAAGCAAGCTCTTGAGACCAACACGCATCATCGCCTCCTGGAAAATTGCCTATGGTTCGTCTATCCGCGTGAGCCACTTGGCGTAGAGGGGCCAAAGCAGCACGGTGCCGGTTAGCGCGCCGACCAGAACTCCGAGCTCGCTGGCGCGGCCAGAAAGAAGCGCCGTCAAGAAGAGGAATAGGCAGATCTTGCGGATCAGCGGTTGCATGGTTCACCTCGCAGTAGAGTTGTTGAGCCTGGGAACGCTCTCGATGAGCGCGTGGCAGTGCCGGCAATTGATGCAGGACACGCCAGCCGTCACGAGGCACACAGCTTCGACGTACTTCGGAGGGATTGGCCGGACCTCGCCGGAGCGGCTGAAGAACTCGGGTGCCAGACCTTGTTGCCGAAGTTCGTTCGACAGTTGGCCGTCCACACCGCGGTACATCACCGTTGAAATCACCTGCGACCGCTTTCCCTCAACTTTTTCACCCAACCGATGTGCGGCAACCAGCAATTGGTAGGTCTGGTCACAACGCGCCATCTCGACGGAGACCAGCTCTTCCGCGACGGCCACTGCATGAACACCGCTGGGGGTGATTCGATCCAGGCGTTGCAGCCACGGCAATCGGTCTCCATTCATGGCGAAGAACCCAATGTATCGGCCGATCTCTTTCGATGCGCCGCCGCTTTCAACCGCACGCAGCACCCAACGGCCAGACTGCGCCTGCCGTTCCGCCGTCACCCACGTTTGGCAATAGACGCCTGCTGCGTCGAGTCGCCGCAGAAATGGTTTTGGCAGGACCAATCTCGGCATGCGTTCATTCATCGCGGGTCTCCTGAATACTTGGGAAGAGGAACGCCCAAGGCAGCGCGAATCTGCTCCTTGGTGCAGCCAGCCCAGCACAAGTACTTCCAGGGCTCGGCAATGGAGATGGCAAGATTGTCCTGGGAACGGTCATTCCCAGCCGCGGCGCAAGCGGGACACTGGGTCACCCAGTTGCGGCCAACTTTGCGGCGGGCTTCGACGTAGTCGAGAATCTGGAAACCGGATTGTCCGGTTCCCTTGTACGATGCGGGGGACGGGGCGACTTCTCCAACCGCCGGAATGTCTGCGATCAGTTCGGCCAACTGCCGCTCTGTCACTCTTCGCAACGAGCGCAAGTATTCCATCTGCGCTGGAAGATTGTAGGCAGCGCCGTAAAACCAGTACCGCTTGCCGGCGGCGCGATGCACACCGAGCGGTCCGCGGATGGCGCTGCCGAACTGTCCAGCTTCGACACGATCCTGCCGGGGGAAGAGTTCGAGGCCTTCGGTCTTACCGGAGCCTTTCAGCTCCACCGACAACTTGCCCGCAATGTGGCGCACGAGGATGCGCGCTTGGTTCGCAGGCACTGGGGATTCAAAGAAGATCCAAAGATGACCGCCACGCCGGCTTTGCTCCAGCGCCGCTTGAATCCCTGACTGGCCCAATTCGTACTGAAGGCAGAGGAGGTCTTCGAGTGCGCGACGGTAGTCGGCGTCGATGGCCATCCATTTCACTCGCTGTGTTCGGGGGTTGATTGCGTAGAGGCCCAACGTAAGATGGCCTTCGAGATGGCGCGCGATGTCCGGCAAGGTGAGATGCACTTCCGCGCCACCGTTCTTGGGCCGGTAGTAATAATGTCGGTCGCTGGAGGGATGGGCCGTCTCTGATTGGCGAGTGTATGCGCGGCGATTCACGAACCACCGCGCATACTCTGTTGCCAATTCCGGCGATGCCAATTCCTGCGAAGGCTTGAGCAGATCCGGCATAGGTCTTGTTTACTCCCGATCCTGGAAATCCCCAAACGAGTTTTGGGGTTCATCGCAGGGCAAGGATCTCGGACGGATTCTCGGCGTAGCGGAGCAGGCCGAAGTCCCGGATCTTTTCGCGCATCTGTTCGACACCATAGCCGCCGAACACGTCATCAGCGAGTTCGAGCAGCCAAAACTGGCCGCGCTTGCGGTCATAGATGTAGAACTCGCCGGAGCGGGCATCGCCGGGCGCCATCACGAAGAGCAGCACGCCGCGCGCATATTCGATCCAGTGAGCGACCACGCCTTCACCATAGGTGACAAAGCGGCTCACGATTTCGGTGAGTTCTTGTTGTGGCCGGAGGTTCAGGTCCTTCGTGGAAAGCACCGAACTGGCCGTGAGTGGAAGTGGATTCATGGCATTGGTCCTCATTAGTTGTGGGATGGATTGGTTGACGGACGCAGAGGAACTGCACCCGATGGTTTGGGAAGGACGAACGGGAACGATGTGGCTTTAGCGCAATCGCGCAATCGCCGCTTCGACAATCGGAAGATTCGCGTCGGTCAGATCCTTGAGACTTTCCAGCGTCAAGGTGCCGACCGTTGCTTCTTCAATCACGTCGGCCAAACGCTTGCGCGTTCGGTCCGCACACTTTCGAGCCGCCTGGAGAAGACGGCCTCGTGCATCCGCGATCTTGCCGGGAGTTTGATTTGCCGCCGGCTCCGGGCTGCCAGACTTTGCTCTTGACTCGACCTTCTCCAGCAAACTGCGCAACGTGTCGCGGTCGGGAATGTCGTCGATGGCGTCGCTCGGCAAGTTCAGTTCGTGGCAGAGTGCGCCGTATTGTTCTTCACCGAGGGCTTTGCGCGCAGTGAGCAGACGTTCCACGCCTCGGCTCAAGTCGGTCAACTTGTCGAGGACGATTGCAACCTTGGCGTTCCCGAGCCGCTTCAGATCCGTCGTTCCGCCATAGGTTTGGAGCGTGGACTGCGCCAGACTGAATCCAACTTTGTCGGCCATAGCGGTGACTGCTGCCATTGCCTCGTCACGAACCAGGCTGTTGCGTGGCGCTCCATTGTTAGTCGGACGCGTGCTTGGCGCTGGAGGTGGCGACTGACGCTTTGGCTGATGCGACCGCGGCAACGCCCAATCCGGCAGTGTCGGCACATAACCGGGCCGGTTCGACTGGTCGAGATCTACCCAGACCTTTTCGAGATCGTACAAGTAGCGGCCGAGTCCGAAGCAGGCACAGGCACGCTTGAAGGCCTGCGCCTCGGCACGGGTTGCCGCGTTTTCATCATCGGCCCACTCCTCGCCGACGCCAGTATGTGTGCCGAGTCCGTGGATGGTGACGCGCGAAACGACGACGACCTTCGCGGCCACCGCCGTCTGGGACTTGTCGTTCGACGCGCGCCGTTCGAAGTTCTGCGCCACCTGTACGTCGTAGTTGCGCGTCCATCCCCATTCTCCGAACACTGTGTTCAGCCGGTCCGTGTATGCACGCTGGTCGGCGTATGCGATCAACTGGCCGCGCTTTTGCGGGCCATGCTTCGTTTGAATCGTGGATGTCGCTGTGACGCGCCACTTGATCTCGTCAGGGTGAAATGGCTCGTTGAGCTGTTCCTTGATTTCACTCCATCGTTTTGCGACGTCGAACTCCTCGCTCTTCGTCGCATCGGTGCGTTCACCAAGCGGAACGCTGATCGCCGAGGGTGCCACGCTCGGCTGCTCTTTCACTGCACCATTCAGATGTCCCATGTCTCAATTGCTCCTTTTGCTCTTGTCTGTCTCCCGCATCTCTGCGCGACCATCTTGTCCATTGCCAGCGACTTGCTCGCTGATCCACGCACAAGCCCGGATCGCTGGCGGCGCTAACACCATCTCCATGCGCACCTCCACTCCCACCTCCGCGCGCGCCACCGCTGCTCATCACACCTCCACCCACCGGTGCCACCCACAACTCCTTCTCCTCCTTACCCAAGCCACCACTCCACTTCCCGTCTCCCTCACCCACTGACAACCGATCCCCCGTTCACCACCACCCACCGTTTCCACCTACCACCCCAACTCCTCCCTCGCCTCAACTCGCTACGCCCCGGTCTTCGGCCACTCCAGTCGTCGGCAGTTTTGCTAAAGTCCGGGGATATCGAAAATCCGACGCAATGGATTCAGCGATTTGCGGGCAGGTGCGCGAAGGCAATAGCAGTTCAAACGAAAGCCATACCGGAGCCAATGAAGTTCGGGTTAGCGGCTGGATCAGGCCAGGCAGTTGTGAAGACTTACGGTGCTACTGGAGCGCAGATCCAGCAGCGGTGCCGTCGCCGGTTGGCTCTGGAATTCGCGGGTCAGCCCGACGTAGATGCGCGGGCAGTGGCTCGGAGCGGCGTCGCGAAGAAGCAATTGCGACTTGCTGTCTGGTACGAGAAAAAAGAAACGGTCGAGTTGCCCCTCCTCTTTCAGCAGCGTGAATATGCGGAAGTAGGCGTCGGCCGATTTGACGGTTCGTTCGAACTCAAGGGCGACTTCAGCTCGCCTGTCGCCGAGCCGGAACGACACGACAGCGTCGTACTCTTTCACGAATCGAATACTGGCGACGCGATTTTGCGCGCGCACCTCTGCCTCAGATTGCCAAGCCCGCACCACTCCCGCACGCCGAAGCGCCAATCGAATTCCGAACAGTTCGACGTCATGCCACACCTGGCTGCGCGCATTGGTGCCTCGCGAACGTGTTCGCCGCTCTACAATTGCACCGTCTTCACTCTGCAAATAGAGTTCTCCCGCCTCGCCCAACGTCAGAACCGGGGGCATTCCTGGAACGCATCGTGCATCGAGAAAGCCATGCTGCACCAAGCGACGCACCCGCCACGCCAGCGTGTCCCGCAAGTTCTTCGACTGCGAGTACGGAAAGTTGCTCTCAAACAACTGGTCGAAACGCGCGTGCCCGGCGGAGTAGACCGTGCGGAGGATGGGCTTGTCCGCCGTTTCCGAGATGGCGATCGAGCCTTTGGCATAGCGCATCGGTCACCACCCGCGAGTCTTCCAACGCGCGGGGCCGCGTTCGGTTTCCTCAAAGACTGCCGCTCCGGATGCACCGGAGAGCCAGGCAAGTGGCTTTACCAGTAACAGCAGTTCCTGTTTATCTTTCCGCTGTGACGCGGATAGAATGACGGATCGCTCGGGATCGAACCCGTCTGGGCCGATCAATCCGACCAGCCGTTCGTTCACGGTAGTCAGATACCAATCGGCCACAGAGTCCGGCGCAGCAGGAAACACAAGGCGCATGCTTCGCCGGCCGGAGCATTCGGCAATGTCGCCGGCGATCCAGTTTCGTCCCTGAACTTGCGAAGGTTGCTGCAGAAATGGCTTCGACCGTGAACCAAAAACCAACTGTCCGAACAATGTTGCGTAGGAACGCACCTTTAGCCCATCGCGGATTCCCGTTGTGTTCCACACTCGCGTGCCACCGTTCGGCAGTTCTTTCGTCTGCCAAAGGCTTCCCAGCGATTGAACCCGGACAATCACTTCGGCCCCCGCTTGGTGACCTTCTTGTCCCCGAGTTGTGATTCGGCTCGCTGGAGGCGCGCTACGAGTTCTGCATTCGCGCCGTTCTGGCGTTCCTGCACGAGCGCTTCGAGTTGGCGGAGACGTTGTTCGAGTCCGGCTTGCAGCGATTCCCGATCTTCAAGCGCCTTCTGAAGGCGCATCGACTTTGCTTCTTCGGCTGTCAGCTTGTTCCGCAGGGTGAGAACTTCCTGCCGCCAAGTGTCGGTTGAGTTTCCGCCGGGCAAGCCAGATTCTTGATTCTCGATCACACGATTGCAGTGCTCAATGTGGCGGTTGTAGAGGCCGATTGCCTCATTGGCGCGGTCCTCCGCGATTCGTTTTGCGTTGATCGCATCGGCGAGGCACTCGGCCGCGACCCATTTCATCTGCCGCATCTTGTCCCACCACACCCAGCAGACGAGCAGAAGCAACAGAATTGCTCCCATCTGAAACGCGCTCCAGCGGAAGTACGGATTCAAAATGGACTGTTCGGATAGCCGCGCGATTCGCCGGTCGATCTCATCGCCCCACCGGATCTGCTTCGGATTCAGTGCGCGGAGGTAGAACTCGAAGATCGTTTCGCGCGGAGCGGTACGATTAAGTGGAACCGGTCGATACGGTTGGTTCGGGTTGACGCCGACGCTGCCCGTCCCACTCGGCGCCGTCTTGAAAGGCGCCTTGCGCTCCGTGGGAGTTTGCGCCGACATCCAAAGCGGACTCAGAGCAATCACCGTGACAAAAATGAGGATTCGTTTCATACTGTCCCCCGACGCGGCAATGTGATCGTCGCCGCCAACTTCTGATCTTTGAAGCGCAGGTTCGCGCCGCGAGCGTCGGCACGAGATGACAGTAGTTTGGGAAACATGCCCGGCTCAAAGCACGGGACTCGGATGTCGCTTGGCGGGCGAACATGCAAGCGGCCGTGCATCGTTCCTTGAATTGGGTCCGTCATAAGGATCTCCAGCTTTCCCTTGCCGAGATTCTTGATGTGGTGATCGAGTGCCCGGTACTCCAGTTGCTCCCGCTCCGTCGCGCCGATAGCTTTCTGAAATTGTTCGAAGCCCAGGAAGTCCTTGCGCCATAGTTGCTGCGTCCGCTTCTGCACTGGCACTTGCGAGGATGCCTGCTTGAAGTACTTGGCCGTCTCCTCGTCGCGAGTCTGGAGCAGCATGGTTGTTCCGGGAGCGGATGAGACGTCCTGCTGAAAGTCGCGGCCGACCTGCAGGAGCTGCGGGAGTGACTGCATGGAGAACAGAAAGGCAGTGTTGGTCCCGCGCGCAGTGTTGAGGATCTGAGCGAAGTTCCGGTAGCCAAACGGTGCAAACTCGTCCATCACGACGGAGAACAGCGGCTTGTTCGTGCGCTTCCGCTCGGATTCCGACTCATACCGCTTGCCCACTACCAACTGCAGATTCTGCAGCAGCATCTTTCCCAAGGCGCGTACTGGAGCAGTGTTCTTGTTGATGTTCAGGCTGACGAACAGAATCAGTTGCTGGTCGATCACCTCGTTGATCGACAGTAGGTTGTCGTAGGGTCCGGTGATAACGCTCAACTCGTCATCGAGGAAGGTCATGCATTCGTTCAACAGCCCCTGGATCTTCGGAACGCGGTCCCGGTCGGAGAAGGATTGGAAGAGATTCTTCACGGACATCTCGAAGTTCAGCCGACGCTGGGTTGAGATGCTCGAATCGCGGCTCATATGGTGGCGAGCGAGGGCTACCTGATCCTCGATCACGCGTTGATCCAGCGCCATCACCATGACGTCGTAAAAGTTGAAGGCGCGACCGGTGTAGTGCAGGATGCGGACGATGTCGGCGAGGTAGTTCAATTGATGTTTGGCGAAGAACTCGTCATGGAGGTCAAAGGACCCGAAGACCATGGAGACTTGGGCCATGTAGTTGTCGTCATCCGACGAGAACGGGTTGTATTGAACCGAGTATTCGGGGCGGGACGGATTCATCAGCCGCAGGTCATTCAGCCGTCCGGCGCGATGAATGTAGGGGAGCAGGGAGTGGAAGAATTCCAGATCTCCTTTCCCATCGAAGATCACCATCGGGATGCGACGCGGATCGTCTGCTGGCCCGACGCGCCGCATCAGATCCTGCGTGATGATGTTACGGAGCAGCGTCGTCTTTCCGCTTCCGGTTTGTCCCAGGACAAGCGCCTGCATGACGCGAGTCTCATCACTCCACTTCCAGGGCTTACCGTGCGCGTCGTAGCCCAGAACAACTGCGCTCTCCTTCCAGGCATCCTCCACAATCTGGCGATCAGAACGCGTGGGGATTGTGGGCAGTTGGTTGGGCCAGCAATCTTCTCGCGCTTTTCGGGCTTGGGTGATTTCAAAGATCAGCAGGTAAAAGCCAACGGCGAGCAACAAGATCCACAGGGTGAGTTCTACGATTTGGCGGTCGTGCAGGAACCAGGCATACTTCGCGATTGCCATGGCAACCAGATAGGCGCCGAGCAATAGCAACCACAGGAGGAGCGCCGGATTCTCCTCAATCAGAGACGGCCGATACTTGTAGTCCGGAGAAGACTGGCTATTCATTTGGCTGCGCCCTCTCTATCGCAAGTGGAAGTAGTAGACGATCAGCGCTTTGAGCAACGCTAACCCACCGAAGGCAACCAGCCACTTCTTCGGCCGACGTTGCACTTGCTGAAACGGATTGCGCGGCTCCATCGCGATATCGCTGAGGAGGTTGCGCAGGCCCATGTGGGTTCGGTCACGAAGCAGAAGCTCAAACTGCTGGTGGACCTCGCTCGCTGTCACCAAAGAAGCGGACTCATTCACCGGATCGGCGGCCATGCGCCACCTCCTGCTGAGTGGTCAGTCTGCCCAACACTAAGAGCGCTTCGACAGATGCCTTCGCATCTGGGGGGAAGCCGATGCGCACAAGCTGTCCGTCTGCCGGTGGCGACTCCAGTCGAAACGCAATCCAACCATTGGCTTGCTCGCCGGGCTGCACAAGTTCCGGAGCCTCACCGGCAAAGACGGCGAGATTTCCAACCGTTCGTGTGCGTATCTGGCGAGAGGAACGGCCATTCAATTGGTGGCCGGCAAGGGGGATCAATGAGAAGGGTCGCTTTAGCGCCTCCACCTGAGTGGCCGATGGCATCGTTAGCCGATAAACGGTCTGGCCATGATTCACTACTGCGTAGCGGAGGTAGCAGCGATCTTCCTTCCGGTAAAGATCGCGCAACAGCACCTCGACATGGTTTCCGAGATCTCGGTCCCCGTGGAGCAGTACTGCCTGCGCCTGCTCAAGCATCCCTGCCGGCAACTGAGACTGAGCGCTCTCATCTGAAACGAGAGGCGAGGTAGAAGCAATCGGTTGAACCGCCACTTGGGGCTGATCAATCGCGAAGTGCATTTGATCAATGCCTGCCGCTGGCACAAGTTCATAACTGTAGCGGCCGGTTGCCGTCCATATAAAGAGGTTTGTGCGCGCATTCTCATCGACGGGCTTCACGAAGACTTTGTTCTCTCGCCGCTCGATCGTGAACGCATCCTGGTTGCCCACGGCCACCATCGTCACGGGCTCGTTGAGCTCGATGATGGTCAAATGGTCGCGCGCGGTTTCCACCCGGACCACCTTCTTGGGGTCGGGGGTGTGGGTTTCGAGCTTCTGTGCGGTGAGAATGCCGGCAGCGAAGATGGCCAGCAAAGAGAACAGTGCGGATAGCTTCATTTGTGCCTCCCGTTGGTTCGCCCGGCAGACTCAGGTGCCCGCGCGGATGCACGGGACCTGAGTCGCTCGGGGTTGGTTCACATGGGCTTGGCAGGAGGAGCTACTTGCGGGAGTTGCCGCGTTCCGGGAACTTCGAATTTCCCATTGCGGATCTCACCCATTCCCGGACTGCAAGGAAATGGATGGACCCACTCGACTTTTCCGCTGTCGTAGACGACCTTTCCGTCCGGCGTGATCGCCATCAGAAACGACATCTTCGAATAGCTTTGCCCGTTCTCGCCCATGACGGTTTCGACGAGGAAGCATCGGCCTTCTTCGTCCATTTCCACCATGCCTTCACACACCTTCGGCGCCGCCAGTTGTACCGGCCGTCCTCCAGTGCGCTCGACAATGGCTTTGAGCAATTCATTCGGGAACGCGTAGAAAGGCAGCGATCCCGAAGCCTGTTCGTTCTTGGTCCCGCAGACGATGGTGTGCAATGCCTGCAACCAACCCATGCGGTTCTCTTCCTTACGTGCTGCCCAGGTCCGCACAAACCAGATCAATGACCGGATCTCTTCCTGCCATTGCTGGTCGTAGGTTGCCAAAGCCGCACGCGCCTGGCAAAGCGTGTGGAGAAGCCGTGAGCGAAGATCCTTGTTGTCCTTGCCGGATTCGAAGGCCGCTTCGGCTTCCTGAACGCTTGCGATTAAGAGCTTCTTCTTCTCAAGGCCGGCCTGGATCGTGAGAGCCCAGGCCCGATTCACCCGCCTGCATTCGTCAGCCATTTCCAGAGAGAATTCATGTCCCTGAACAAGACCGCGGAACTGCGAAACGGGCATCCGACTCGTCAAGAAGTCGCTCAGTTCTTTACGGACCAGGTTGTACATGCCGCCAATGCGATCGGTCGCAGGGCATTCGACACGTTCCGGCAGATCCTTGATGGACCGAAGCCGTTTCGCACGAAGCCACTGCGCCGCCGGGGTCTGCTTGATCTGCTCCCGGATTGCGCGGATCTTGTCCTGGTCTGGCGTGACGCCATGTTTCAGTTGGTCCAGGGCGAGTTGCAGTTGCTCGACCAGTTCCCGATGGCAGTCATCCCGGCCGGCAGCGAGGCACTGAGTCATCAGATCGGTGATGGTCCCAATCTGATTGCCCATCGCGCCCACAGCTACCTGCGGGAGATTCCACCATGGAGAACGAGCCTTCTTCGCCTTGGTTTTCTCGACCGCTCCTTTGCCCTTGTACTGAATGCGATGCTCCACGAACCGCGGGAAGCGATCGCCCTCCACCACGCAGACAAAGTCGAAGTCATAATCACCGCCGTTCTTCGCCGCCGTCTTCGAATGAAGGACAAAGGTTCCTTCCAGTTCGAGTTGCTCCGAAGCGATCTGTGCTGCAAGACTCTCCACATCGGGGCAGCCTTGCCGCGAAAGATCCTTCGCGAGCAGTTGACGGGTTTCCGTGGGCGGGATCTTCGTATAAGGCAGCAGGTCTTCCTTCATGCGCACGGGATACCGGACAACCAATCCCTGATTCGTGGCCAGAGCATTGATCGAACGGTCCTGCGGCATCCAGTCGGAGCCTGAGTACACGTGTCCTTGGTGCAACAGCAAATAACCGTCATCCGCAAGCGCGAATGCCGGCATCTCAAACCCACCTGCTGTGCACACCTTGAATGCCCAACGCGCCAGAATGCGCTCCAACTGGTTGTTGACCCAGGGATGCTGAATCAGGAAGCCAGTCGGGTCCGCCTTGAGAACGCCTTCCAGAACTGTCCGCTCTACAGAAGTCGCATCGTCGTCTTCAGCGGGCATCTCATCCAACAATGGTCGCTGGGTTTCCGAGATACCGAGAAGTTCGAAGAGCCCTGTATAGTCGCGGTATTCGAGGAGGTCTTTCAGCTTGGCGGTCTGGGCGAGGGCATGCGGCTTGATTTCCAGTTCGAACGAATCTTCCGGTGCGTGCTGGACGACCGTGTAACTCGACTCGAAAGCCAATGGCCGCGAGTATTCCCGAATGCCAAGGATCATCTCGCCGGCGAAGGTGCGTGCTTCTCCAGTGAGCCAGGCGATTAGCTTGGATGGACCTTTATATTCGGGTTTGACGGAGGAGACGGGCAGAACCACATCGGTGTCGAGGGCATCGGCCACTTCGTCCGGCATGATCTTGAACGATCCCTTCGCTTGCGTTTGGGCGAACGCGAGACGGAATTGGTAGAAACGGTTCTCTGGCAGACCGAGCTTGTCGAAGATCGACTTGCGCAGCCAGCCGCGGCAATCGTTGGTTCCCAGTTCGAGATCCGGAACAACAGTCACACGGCCATTGGGAATCTGCATCCTCACCATGCAAGGCGAGACGAGAATTCCGAAGTAGGTGACTGCGGCTTGCGGCCAGTCAGAGAAGCGCGCCGCCAACGGACGTTCATAGCGAGCGTCCACGGCGTAATACTTCCCGTTCTTGGCCGACCCGGATGCGCCGATGAGCCGGTATTCAGTACCGTCGAGGGAGAATCGCGAAAGGGTGCTTTCCACCTTAGCGCGTTCCACCTGGTCGAGCGGTTCCGGGGTCACAGAGACAGACGCTACTTTGATCCCTGGGCACAGGGCTTCCAGCAGCGTATTGTTCAACTGCGCTTGTGGGCTCAGATTCGGCATTTTGCGTTCGATTTTGCCTTCCTTGTTGACCATCAGGCTGAGGACCTTCAGGCCGGAATTCGTTGTCACGGTTGCTTGGCTGTTCATGAGTTCTCCTTGAAACGGTTGTGGGATGGGACAACAGACCGTTCCTGAGGAAGCCCTCAAGTGCGCAGTACCCGGGCGGGGTCCTTCGCTGGCCTGCTGCCGAAACACTCGTGTCTCGGGTCAGGCCTCCGTAAAGAAGCCGCCCTATTCCGTTGTGTTGCCTGTCGCGATACGGCTGGACAGGTTGCTATTGCAGCTTTTGAGGGCGGCAATAGCGGATTCCCACATGAGGTGTGGGCGCCTTCTACTCAACTTGCGTTGGCAGTAGAAACCCGTTTGGCAGAGTTGAGCGGCTGCTTCTCTAGCCGGACCTCATTGCCTTCAATCCTTTGCGTCACGCGGTACTCATGAACGAAGTACACGCGGCTGTCGTTCTTGAACGCGATCACGAGCCCCTCGGGCTCGCTCGCAACCTCTTGTTCCAGCGTGGGTTTGCCGTCGTCGGCTGAAGGGCGGCCGACGAAGTAGCGCACGGTCTGATCGGGTGCTTCCGCACGCCGCCGGCGTTCTGAGCGGCGTGAACCTCCCTTCGCTGATGACTTCTTTGCCGCTGATACTTTTGGTGGCTCGACGGGCTGCGTTCGATCCTCATGCGCGTCCACTAACGCGCTTCCATTCGTCTTCAAATGGCACCTCCTTCCAGCCGGAGTCCGCCGGCACGTAGCATTTCCCGTCCCTGCCGAGCCGCAGGTATCCCCTTGTGGCGATGTGCTTGTAATGCTCCAGGCCTTCGGAATGGACCATCCACATGAATTCGGCGCATCTTCCGATGCCTAAACGGCTCTCCAATGGTGCCCAGTTTGCCGGAGATAGCTCTACCGTGTCGCGCTCCATTGAACCGCAGAATAAGCCAGCTCACGTGATTGCCAAAGCGAGTTCTGCGAAGGAATGTCGCGGTGCCCTAAAGATTTCGATGCACTGTATGCTGACATTGCGACCGCAGAAGCGAGTAATTGCAAATTAGAGATTGAACCATTTCGCGGTAAGCCGGTCGCACAGCTTTTCATCATCGCCCGAAAGGCAGAGGTCGAATATGCGGGTTTGAGCTAGCTTGTCGCGGAAGTATTGCTGCGCCGATGAATAGGTTTGACAGGCGCACATGCTGCTCTTCGGATTCTACTCTTTCGGCGAGTTAGCATGGGTAGAAGGCAGCAGGGGCAAGCCAAGCTCTTCAAGAAATCCATTGTGCTTGATGGTCGCTTTACGGATTGTGTCCTCGATGTCGACCAATGCCTGATGGGTCGCCGCCAGGTCAACTTCCGATTCCGCAATTGAGGTGTTGATGTAGCGGGATATGTTCAGGTTGTAGCCTTCTTGAGCAATCCGCTCCATCGGGATTCGTTTTGAATAGCGCTCCTCTTCCCTGCGGAATTGATAGGTCGTTAGAATTTTCTCAATGTCCCCGTCCCGCAGGCGGTTCTGGCGTTTGTCCTTTTCGAAGTGCTCACTGGCATTGATAAAGAGCACGTCGTCAGGCTTCTTGCATTTTTTGAGCACCAGGATGCAGACCGGGATGCCGGTGGAATAGAACAAGTTGGGAGGCAAGCCAATGACCGTGTCGATGTTCCCGTCGGTGAGAAGCTTCGTGCGAACTCGTTCCTCCACTCCGGCACGGAATAACACTCCATGCGGAAGAATAATAGCCATGACGCCTTCGTCCTTTAGGTAATGAAAGCCGTGCAACAAGAAAGCGAAATCAGCAGCGGATTTTGGCGCGACTCCATGGTTCTTGAACCGCACATCCTCACCAAGGATCTCAGTGGGCTCCCAGCGGTAGCTGAACGGTGGATTGGCAACCACGGCATCGAAGTAGGGTTTCTTGGCGGGATTGGTCTCGCGCATCATTTCCCAGTCATTGGCCAGCGTGTCGCCGTGGAATATTTCAAACTCCGAGTCCTTTACCCCGTGTAGCAACATGTTCATTCGTGCAAGGTTGTAGGTGGTGATGTTTTTTTCCTGGCCATAAATCTTCGCAATGCCGCGTGGTCCCAAGCGATTGCGCACGTTGAGCAACAATGATCCGGACCCGCAGGCAAAGTCCAAAACGCTATCCAGCTTAGACTTCTGGCCTGTTCTCGGCTCCTGGCCGTCGAGCGTCACGATGCCAGACAAAATACTGGAGATCTCCTGTGGCGTGTAAAACTCGCCTGCCTTCTTACCAGAACCCGCGGCAAACTGGCCGATCAGATATTCGTATGCATCACCCAATTTGTCCGCATCGGTCGAAAACTGCGTCAAACCTTCGGCGATTTTTTGAATAATGGTGCACAGCTTCGCATTGCGATCTTCGTACTTCTTGCCGAGCTTGTCCGATGCCAGATTGATCTCAGAAAACAGGCCTTGGAAAGTGCTTTGGAAGGATTCCGTCTCGATATATTTGAAGGCCGCTTGCAACGTATCGAGCAGTCCGCCATTCTGCGTGCGTGCCAAATTGGTAACGCTGTTCCACAGGTGATCCGGCCTGATGACATAGTGCACCTTGCGGCGCATCTGCCTCTCGAAATCGGCGACGTCGTCTGGATTGTTGGCGTACCAGAGAGCCAGCGGTACCAGGCGGCTGTCGCCCTCAATCTTAGGATAATCCTGCCCGAGTTCTTTTTGCGCGGCGGCTTCGTAGTTATCCGATAGGTAGCGCAGGAATAGGAAGGACAACATGTAGTCGCGGAAATCGTCAGCGTTCATCGCGCCCCGCAACTCATTGGCGATACCCCATAGAGTCTTCCCTAGTTGTGTCTTATCGCGGCCGTTGATCATGCTTTCGGTTCCTCTGGCTTCCTTGGGAGCAATTCACGATTGAAGGGATAGAAATCCAGGAAATCGTCAAGAACCTTCTCAAAGGACTCCTTGGTTTCCGGCAGCATCTTCGTGGGCTCGTAAAACGAATAGTTTCCGTGACTTAAAACATTGAGCGTCCGCCCGAATAAGGTTTCGTCCGGATCGTCCTCAGTTTTCTTGATGCACACCGAGAATTTCGGGTGACCGTGAAAGGAGGATGATTTCTCCAAAAGACTGCGCAGGGCGTTAAAGTGATGCGTGCATAGTTCGCCGGCATTGCGCGCCTCACAAATGTCCTTGAGCAGCGCCACATGGTGAAAGAATGGCGTGTCTCGAGTGAACGTCAGTTGGAACAAGCCGGTTCTCTTGATGTGGGACAGAAAATACGGCGAGAATTGCTTTCGGTCAATTTCCCTAAGTTCGTTCCAAAGCACATTGAAGAAAAGCGAATGGTGAGACGATAGCACCGCCTTAATCGAGTGGTCCCTTCTCGCCAAGAGTTGTGCCAGATGATGACCGACCGCAATGGCATTGCTTTCATCCATGGACGAGATAGGATCATCGATATAGACGTATTTCACCCAACTGTAGGCCTCAGCTCGATCCATAGCGAGCTGAAGGATGGCAAGGAAGAAGCACCAAATAAAGAGGTTTTCTTCGCCTCGCGACACTTTGATATGGTCAACAACCTCGGTTCCCGCTCCGATCCGAACTTCGCGGGAAAAGCTGACTTCCGAGCTTTCGTAGTCAATGTTGAAATCAAAGTCCGTATAACGATGAAGGAAAGGCCGGATGCGGTTCTCTAGTTCCAGCTCCTTAAGACCGGCAAAAAAGCGAGATGCAGAATTAAGCTTCAGCACACGCTCCATGTCTTCCTCCAGGTCGTTATCCCAAGAAAACAAATCCTCGGTGAAGGCGTTGAAGTAGAGCGTGTCCGCTGCACCATCCCTCTTCCCGACATCTTTGAAAGCCATCGAAAGGCGCGTTTTGCCTGTGCCATTATACGCGTAGAGCAGAATGAACTTTTTGGGTACTTGAACGTTCTGTAACTCTTGGCGCAGATGTAGAGCCACAGCATTTAAATCGACGAACGCAGGCGCGCTCATGCCTCACTGTCCTCCGGCGCCGGGAAGAGTAGCTGCAGCAGCCCCTTCTTATGGTTTTTGAGCGCTTCGACTTCGGCAGTTTGAAACGTGATCAGATCATCGGCGGCGCGCAGAGCGTCGGATATCTTAGTTTGCTCATCCTTTTCTGGAAGAGTGATAGTCAAATTCTCGAATTCTTCTTGCCCCAATGTACGGTTCCTTCCCGCTCCGCCTGGAGAAGCTATTCCTAAAAGGTGCTTGCCATGTGGAGTGAGAAAGACACTTTTTACGAACCGAATGACCTGCTCCCCAACTTTGCACCAGCCAATATTGAACAACTTAGCATTTCGGCT
>CAYLXK010000039.1:0-19531 GCA_964387685.1 uncultured Bryobacter sp. | reverse complement strand
ACGTCGCTTTACGAGATTTTGTCGGCTGACGAAAACGCCAACCTCTCCGAACTTCGGCTGGCATGGCGCGTTAAGTCATTGGAAGCTTCAATATCTGACGATACAGAGCTCAAGGCGAGAGCAGAGCGCGCCTTCAACCTGATTGCCAACCCAGAGCTTCGATCAGCCTACGTTTCCTCGCTGGTCGATAACGAGATTGGACTGCCGTTCCCTTACAGTTCCAGTGGTGAATGTATTGCGGGTGGACGATTATCAGGTGATGGGACAACCTTCTTTGCCGACTCAATTTTGGCGTTTAAGCCGATCATTCGGCCGCAACGGATTGAAGCGCTCCTGCGGCAGTGCGAGTTCCTACCCGACCGGATCACGTTCAAAGACTCCAAACGTAAAGTTGAAATTTGGGTGGATGCCGGTTTGATGGAAGAAATGGTGTGGGACTCGACATGGAATCATTGGAAGCAGTGGCTGCGCTCTCGGATCGTGATCGCTTCAGACTTTGTGGCGGCACCCAAAGTTCACTTCGAAGACGGCGAGCGGGATGTGACCTCTTGGTGGATTGCGCTCCCTTCCAGAATCAGCGTAACGACGCCGGGGTCGCTCTCGGAGGACATCGAACGCGCTCGGGCATTTCACGATTTACTGGGACGCCATGCTGACATTCTGACCAAGGTTCGCGAAGAGGTAGCGCGCGAGCCAGTGGAAGCCGGTACCGTTCAATTCTGGTTTGACGAACTGGGTGCTGCTCCGGCGTTGAGACCTGAGTTCACCACCTGGCAACCCGACTACGACGAGTTCTATTTCGACCAATTGCGGCAGCGGTCGCGGGTGTGGTTCCTGTTCCGCGAGGAATACCTGTTCGTCCTGCCAGGTGCCGTTGTCTCGGAAATCCCCATGCCCGGGCATGCCAGTTATATTTTTGCCGAACCTCCAGACATGGATTGCTTCCTGCGTCGATACAGCGGAGTGGTGCGGACCGATATTCGCATGAACAAGGACGGCGTAGCGACAGAACTTGGCTTTGTGGTGCGAGTACTACGTGGCACAAAAAAGAAGCGATGGCTGGCCGATGTGCTCAAGCATTCGACGACTGGAAAGGAAAACGAATATGGAAGTAGTACCGATGAATGAGGAATTGAAGGAGATCATTTTGAGGGAACACCCGACAGGCATCTGGGTGGTCTTGGCGGAGGAACTTCCTCAGAGTTTCGAACCCGATTTGGGGGAGTTGGCGGGACATCCCATAACCGAATTGAGTCAGGCGGCCGAAAGCTGCTTCGTCCCGCGTTGACGCATGCGTCGCCAGATCGAGGGGCTGACCGGAATCGGCACGACTCGCGGGGTGGCCACGCTGATAAACGCACCGTGGTGCTCGAGGTGGCCATAGCGGAACAGCCGGGTCAGAAGGGCGAGGGCATGATTCGCTAAGACCGGGTTCACAAACGGCTCTTGACGCTCCAGTGCTTCGATCGCGCTGCAACTGGGGAGGTCATCCTCGTCCATGGTGGTGTCGATGATTTCGGGAAATAGCTCTCCCGAGGTTCGAAGGCGTTCGGCGCTGCGAAGATTTCTTCCATTGAGCGGCTGCCCCAGAACGAACTGCCCTCCATCCGATCCATTGCCCAGGTCCAGCCAGTATGCGATGCGGCTTCGCAACCCTTGCACCTTCCGGTGAATCAGCGACCGGGCAGCGCGAGTGTCCACACAGCCGATGACGATGTCGAAAGCGCTGATATCGGAACGTTCATTCAAATTCTCGGCCACGGCCGTCCAGTTCAAACCCCAGAACAGGTTTAATCGGCTAATGGTGATGATCGCCTTGTTCAGGCCAATTTCTGAAATGCAAAATGGCTGGCGAACGGTATTCGTTGGCGAAATGTTGTCCCCGTCCATCACCGTCACGACAAGTCCGCAGGGATGGCCGGCGACCAGCATCGATTGATGAAGATAGGGCAGCCCCGCCGCGATGGCGCTGCCGGTGCCGCCACAACCGATTATTACGACTCGAACAGGCCGCCCGAGCAGGTCGGCTGGCAATTGGTGCATGGCTCCTCCTCAACTGCAGCGGCGAATCAAATCAGACAACGTTTCGTTGGCAGGCACCAGGCACTTTGCAGGAAACGCTCGGGGCCCGCTGCGAACCCGTTCCCATACATCGAAGTATTCGTTCGCGCTCTGGACCAACCGCTTCACTCCGGTTTGGTGGGTGAACTCACTCTCGAAGAATGCCTTCTCCCACTGTGCGAGCGCGGCAACGCCAGCCAACTCCGGAACCTTCATGCTGCCCAAACAGACTCGGCCCGTATCCCCATCCACATTCCAATAGGGAGCAATCATCAACGACGTGTCAGCGGTTGGACGACAGTTCGCAAATAGAGCCCGGACTGTCAATTCCTGGCCTGAGGCGCACCAAACCAGCGGAGGCTGCGGGAACTCCGCGCCACTGAGGCCAGTTGGTGCCTCGCTGCTGTTGCGAAAGAACATCCGCCTAGGGCACCGACCGGACCACCAGACAACCAGGTCCGAATTCCAGACCAGGACACAATCCGGCAGCACTTCTGGTTTCATTTCCGCTCGGAGTCCTTGGCTGAGCGACCTCACGAAATCCGTCGTCAGGGCTTGGCCCTCTCCAAGCTGAGGACACTCGTTCCTGCCTGGCTTCGCGTCGTACCAAACGCCGAAGGCGCGGATTCTGCCTCCATAAAGGAGCAGTGCTCCCTTCAGGGCGATACTCTCGGAGCCGCCTAGTTCGAGAAAGGCCTTCATGTTTTTCCTTCATTGTCAGAGATGAACCCTTGCTCCAAACCAAAGACTATTTCTCGGTTTGGTTCCCAACTCTCAGTTCAAGGGGATATTGGTATTGGCTTAACTTCCGAATCGCGCATGATCCGTCAATCTCCCAGAACGCCGTTTCGGGACCAATGGGCGTGGCACTTCACCCATAAGCCTACTTCTCGCTCATCAGCATGTAATTGACAGCGGGATATAATCAGCATGCCATGCCGAAAAAGGTGCGTGAGGTAATCCGGTTGCTCGAAAAGAACGGATGGTTGGAAATACGGACCAGAGGTAGCGCAAGCGGCAAAGCCGGAGGCTATGCCGCCTGAATGCTGACAGCGGAGTGTATTGGAGGTCGAATAATGGCGCTGGCACCGGACATACTTTTCCATAGATATTTCCAACAGCTTCCCGACTACAAGCGCGAGATTTATCGTGGGAAGAAGGACCTCGATCTTCTCGAACAGCCATTGCAGGATTTACTTCGAGGCATTCAGATGAACCTGAATGAGGCCTTGCGAAACGAGCGGCGCGATGTGCCCGAGCATGTGCCGCATCCGCCCTTCTATATGGACTTTGTCGATTCGGAAAATGCGAATGCGATGGCGTTTACTGAAGGCGACTATTCATTCATCGGCATCACGGTTGCACTGATCCACAGAATCTGGAGCATCTGTCTTCCGATAGCGCAGTCGGCGGAAATAGCCAAGCTCCTCGGTTTGCGACTCGACACGGCGGAACGACAAGGGCGATTTCACGTCGTCCTGTTTCGAATACAGCTGAACTTCGTGACCACGCACGAGTATACTCACCACGTCCACGGGCACACGACTGGTTCAACCCTAGACTCCCGGTTCGCCAATGAAATCGATTCCAGCGTCGAAGACGGCGACATTGAAGGTCAAGTTCATGAGCTAGATGCCGATGCCTATGGCACGTACCATGTGCTCTCAAATCTTTTTGCGGACGAGCGTGCTTTCGCAATAGACTTGCTCAATCTTGGTTCCACCATGCCGGACCGACAGGACCAAACTCTGTTGGCCTGCTTCGTTATAGCGCTTGGGACCTTCTTATTCGTAAGGCCAACGAAAGTGCTGACGCCTGAAAACATCCGTAGGCTTTCTCATCCGCCCCAAGCAGCTCGCATGGATTTCATCATGAAAAGTGCGGTCAGTTGGTGCCGGCAGCATCGCCCGGACCTCGCTAAATGGATGAATCCGGATATCTTCGACAAGATAATGGCGACCATGGCATACGTGACTCCAGGCGCTGATGGGGGCGAGGGGTGGGCTGCCCAGACTGCATTTCTCCAGGCTGAAATCGGGGACGAGTACATGAAATCCTTGGCATCGAGGTTGGACCAATACATCCGAGCGCTTTGACTTTATCGGCTTCTGACGGACGCCCAAAGCACTGATTGACAAAAAGTTATGAATCCAAGAGATATCTCCGACTCGGTAAAGAAAGCCACTGTTGCAGTGATGACGCGTCGAGAATATTCAGGAGCAGGACATCCCTTCAAAATCATAGGCAGCGGGTTCTGCGTTCATCCCGCCGGCATCGTGATCACCGCCAACCATGTGTTTCAAAGCTTCGTCAAGGACCAGCATCACAAGAGCGTGCTGGAACGGGTCGGTGAAGGCGTGATGGTGCCAACCCCCATGACGGTGTTTGGCCTCTTGTTTTACGGGGGCGCCGAGGGTTCCAAGGTCTACATGCACGAGGCAGTTCCTTCCGAGGTCGGGATTGTCAACGACTTCGACATCGCCGTTTTCAAGCTCCGCGACCATCCTGAGTTCCTTCAAGGCTTCCCGGCATGAGAGATTGCCGATTACGCCGACCTTCACGAGATGATGCCAGTTGCTACATGCGGCTACCCTTTCGGGGATTTTCTTTGGAACCAGGTCGGGTCCGTCACTAGCTCCTTTACCGTGGGCATGATGAGTGCGATCCTACCCGCGCAAGGGATTGCCCGTGAGTACTTGTCGGGTTTCCAGCTCGATTTGCTGTCCGCACCTGGCAATAGCGGCGGACCTATTTTTGATTCGGCGACCGGAAGAGTGTTCGGAGTTTTACAAGGGGGCCCCGTCGATCCGAAGGGAAACCCGATTCTCGGAATAACCACGGCCGAGCCGGTCTATCCTGCCTTTGATCAAGGTCTTATTGCGAAGTTGCTGGCACACGCGGAGCAGCGTTCACAGGATCAATAGCAAACGGGAGTGTATGAACTCAACTTCCATATTGCGCGCTACGCATCATTGATGATGGCTCGTGGACATAACGTTAAACTCGCAATGCAAAGAGGACTTCACTCTCTTGGAAACCTACGTATAAGTAGATCGCGGACCCCGCTTTCAATCTCGACTTTCCGGCGGGAATACGTGATATTGTCCCGCGTCAAGATCTCGAAACGGGAGCGAACATGATTGTTGGCCTGGCTATGGTACTCGGCGAATCGCAGTGAGTAGACCGGATCAAAAGGCCCAGCTTCGTAGTAGTAATTTGCGTCTATGCTCTTGAATGCTTCCCAGATATCGAATACGGCGGCATCGAACTCGTGAACATCATTCCCACCGTATGACGTTGGCCCGCCGTAGGGATAGCGCATTGCAAAGAATTGGTTCAAGCGTTGGATTCTCTCATGCAAAGCTTGAGAACACGAAAACCCAAACTCGGTGGCCAAGGCGAAAGCAGCTTCAATGTCATGTCCCCGTTCCTGGTTCCGGCCCATTGCTTTGGCCTTTTGGGTGACCGCTAGTCGCACGTTGTCGGGAGAACCGGCAAGCTTCTCATCCTGGAACAATAGATACCCCTTCAGGTACTTTTCGACGGCTTGCGTTGCTAATCCAAACGCGCTCGTCAGCGACGGAAACATCCCAATGCGGGCAAGCAGATAATCATCAGTTGCCTTTGCGATGAACCGCCAAGCAGCTTGATTTGCTCGCCGAAAAGGTTGGGGATCGGTTCCAAGAGCGTATGGCATTCGTCTCTTCATAATAGACATGCGCGTAAACATCGGCAGCCTCAAGGCCCCTTCGAATGTATCGTCGGACACCCGGAAGCTGGCTGATGGTGCTGTCGCCGTGGCAACTCGTGGAGTTTTTAGGAAGCCCTTGAATTGAAGGGATCTCAGCTCAGGTTGCAAGGCGACTTGTTGTTGAAGCCTTGTCTAGTAGCCTTGCGGCAAGCAGCAAGGTGCGGCAGAGGGATCCCAATTGGGCAAAGGCAGCCGAAATACTTCGCGGATCGGTGCCTTCAAACGCAAGAATCAGGTTGGGTTCCGGAGTGACTTCGAGCATTCCTTGTGATTCTTCGTCGAAGGAGCCCTCGATGGTGTCGTGCTCCTCGAAGACCACGACCAGAGCAGGAACGGGTTCGCCGCAGTCGCTCAAAAGATCGCGCGTCTCGTCATCAACCGTTGGAGGGGCAACTGAGTTGGACACAAGGGCCAGTTTGGCCGCCTGTTCCATGAGCTGTCGCGCGCGGTCGTCCTTGAGGGTGTTCATTACTCGGGCGAGTCCTCGCGGGCTGAGCGGCTTTCGGCGAACACATTCGGGGATTGAGGCTTCGATGTTTGGTAGTTCGATCTGGCCGTCTTCAGGATCGTCCTCGTACCAGTTGCGTAGACGGTCAAGGCGATCCAGAGCGTCCCGGTAGTTGTACACGCGGATCCAGCGATTGAGGCCGCCGAGGAACAGGTTTAGAAACGTTGCGGGGAGTCTTGGATGAGCCGCCTCCAGGAGCCGCAGGGTTGGGCCGAGTACGACGTAGCCAGCGGATTCAGGCTCGATCGTTAAGAACATTCGTGAGATGTCGCCGGACGCCGCTGGCTGACCGTAGCAGTAGCGGTCCAAGCTGGTGGAGAGGACCACGTCGAGGAAGAAGTGCTCCTGGATCTTCACGCGACCGTGGTCGTCGAGCCAGCGGTTGAGGGATCGCTGGATGAAGGCAGTGGCGCTTCCGTCGGAAGCTGCCCATTCGTCGGCGTAGCCGATGCCGGCTTCCAGGAAGTTGAGGGCGAGCTTCGCGGCGGCGCGCTCACCCTCAACCAACCGAAACTCCGTGGGCACCGGGCTGCCGTCGGGAAGGACAAGGCGCGGGATGGCCCACCCGCCCCCCTTCGGCATCAGAGCGGCTGGATCCAGCCGGGTGGCGGGGCGAGTCGGGTTCTTCCGCGTCCTCGTAGCGATGCTTGGACGGCGTCCAGGATGATCTTTGATGCGAGTTGCCAATCGGGACATTCCAGGTACCTCTCCAGCAGTGATTGCTGCTCAGTTGGCCTGCCCTCCGCGAGTTGTTTTAATTCGCGGATGACCTCAGCCTTGAGCTTGCGACTTTGGCGGCGCATGGGTCACCCTTTGCTGCCGATGGCACGCTCGAAGGAATAGCGCATCTTGTCGCCAACGGCTTCTGGCCCGTTGACGACAGCGGTGGCCAGTTCGGGATACTGAGCCGAGTAAAGCGCCTTGACTTCCTCGACGCTCATGTTCGGGTTGGGATCCGGCAGTCGAATTCCGTTGAAGGTGAAAAGCCGGGTCATTTTGGTGATGGTGAGGGGCATGATGGTTTAAGCTCCCTCCTCGGCTGGCGTGTCGAACAGGTTCAGCGGTTGCGGCTCGGGCTTCTTGCCGCCGTTACCGACGATCTTGTGCTTCTTGCTTGCCTCATCGCGGGCGGCCCGCTCGGCTGCGGCCAATTCCTTCTGAATTGCAGAAAGATTGGAATGCAGCCGGACCTGGGCAGCAACGAAGTTGGCAACCTGGGGCACGAGTTCGACATCGAGCTCAGCAGCGTTGCCACTGACCGAAAGCGGCGTGGTCAGGGCCTGGTTTTCACCTTCCTTGAGTAGCCGCGGGCAGATGTTGACTTGTAACTGGTCGCCTTCTTCCAGTTTGGAAACGGTGATGAGAATCGCGCGTTGCGCCAATAGGGGCAAGAGTTGCGAGAACAGTCCTGGGGTAGGGGTGTGGTCTGTCATGGGATGCCTCAGAAGGGCAGGTCATCGTCATCGGTTTCGGGCTGCTGGGCAGGCTTACCGGGACGGGCAGGCGAGGTCGACTCTTCTTTGCGGGCAGAGCCAAGGAAGGTAACCTTCTCGGCGATGACCTGCATGATGTGGTGCTGGGTTCCTTCCTTGTCCTCGTACTCGCGCGTTTGCACGCGCCCGACGACGGCGACTGTGCGGCCGCGCTCGATGTAGGCGGCGCAGTTTTCCGAAAGGCCATTGAAGGCCACCACGGGGAACCACGTTACGCGCTCGCGTTTTTCACCGTTGCTCTTCCATTGCTCGTTGACGGCGACCGAGAACCGGCAGTACGGTTGGTTGTTCTGGCCGTAGCTGAGTTCCGGGGCCGCGCCGACGTTGCCGACAATCGTGATCTGATTGATTCCGCTCATTGTTTTGTTGCTCCTGAAATTAAAATGGCCGGGCGAGCCCGGCTTGGGGATGTCTTGAAAAACGCGGGCGGCTGTTTCGCCAGCGTAAGGATGGTTGCCTACTCCTCGTCGAACCGGAACTTCCGGCCGCCGGTCTTCGTGAGCATGGTGTCGAGTTGCGATGCAAGTCCTTCCATGCCCGATTGGACACGGGCGCGGAGTTCTCCCGTCGATCGCAGGTCATCCGCCTCCACTCCTTGAAGGAGCGTGCGGGCCTGGTTCACGAGCCCTTGGAGTTCCGCATCATCGGTGACGTTGCGGAATTCGAAGTTGGCGAGGAACTCGACCAGGTTGGATACGGTAGTTTCCTTGAAGCGGACCGGCTTGCCGTCCTCGCCGACCTTCAAGCGCTCCGCCATGTGCTGCACCAGCTTGGCCATGGTTTCACGCAGAACCTGCTGGATCTCCGATGACGCTTCGGCCATGCGTTGGGCCGCCTTCTCCCGCTCCTGCTGCCATACCTCCTGAGAGATGCCCTTCAGTTGGTCTGGTACACCGAAGCTGACGTATTGCCACGCGAAGCCGAACTCGCGTTCAACGTCGTTGGCCGGCGGATAGTCCGCCGGGTTGTAGAGGCCACGCAAACGCTTCGCCGCTTCGTGGCAGAGGGCCGGGTAAGCGGCAAGGAAGGCTTTCACCAGTTCCTGCCGCTGGGTGGCAAAGTGGCGGAGCTTCTCTTCCACCACTTCGATCGCCGCAACCGGCAGCAGATGAATTCCCACTTCGAAGGGGAGGCAGATGTTGTAGAGGAAGCGGCGGACCTCGCCGTCGAAGCGGCCGATGGCCTTGAGTTCGGCGGAGTCGAGCAGGTGCTTGGAAACGCGGAGAAGATCCTTATCGGCGTCGGCCTCAATCTGCGAGGTGGACACCTTGCGGGTGTTGCCCATCGTGGAAAGACGAACTTTGATGCAGACGGTCTTCCGCGCGAGATCAAGACCGGGGTCATGGATGGGAATCAGCGGCGGCGGAGTCGGTGGGACGCCGCCCTCGCAGTTGCCTCCGGGGATAAGCGGAATCGGGATGGCGAGCGCCGTCGCGGCAGACGAAAAGAGACTGCTTTGTATAGCCATAAATGGCCTCCAGAATGTTGGGTTGGAATGAATCAGTCGAGAACGGGTGAGCCGAGAATGGGGAAGCCGGTGATTTGGGTCAGTCCGGTGTCGTCGATTTGGATCTCGACAGACTGCTCCGCGAAGTCGACCGTCGAATAGCGTGAGGTGTAGAGGTGAAGCGTTTGGTTCGTGGAGGAGACCATGGCGTTTGTGCCAGGACGCCTGGGGTTGTAGCGACCGAGGACGGCGAAGTCGAGGTGGCTCCGAATTGCCAGCCAGTCGGTGCTGAGCAGTTCCCGTTCGGAGTAGCCGGAGAACAGCCCGACAGTTAGAGCAGGGGTGGCGGCTTTCAGTTGGTGGAGCAACTCCAAAACGGCCGGCGCTTGCTCCATGGGTTCGCCGCCGCTGATTGTCAGCCCCTCGATGCTGTTTTCGCGCCCTAGCTTTGAGAGCCATTCGACGACTTCGGGGACTTCACACTGGAACCCTTCCCGCGAGTTGTGCGTTTGCGGATTCCAGCATTCCGGACATCGAAGCGAGCACCCTTGTACCCAAATCACCGCTCGTTGGCCCGGACCGTTCACTGCGCTGCGCTCCATCGATGAATGAAGACGGAGAGTCATGCGGGGTCAACCTTGCCTTGAGTTGAGAGCCTGGCGGCCTTCGGTTGCGAGTACGTTGTACTCGCGCTTCTTCCGGTCCAAAACAAGCGAGTCTTCGCCCCGGAATGCCTCGGCTACATCGCCGCAACCCTTGCCTTGGAATCCTTTGAGATCCAACGAGCTATTGCCCTGGTCGTCAATTTCGATGGTGACGATTTTCTCACCCATGTTCAACCTCCTCAGCGAACCGCGAAACGCAATTGCACCTTCTTGCCGGCCTGGGTCTCCACAACCTGCCGACCGAGGAACCGATAGCCTTTTGACTTCGCGACAGCCATCGTCTGGCGCTCCTTGTAGGTTTGGGCGACGCGGCCAAGCCAGGCGTCATCGAAACCGATGCCGCGGTCGTATTCGCTGATGAGCGCTCGGTACACGCCGCTCGCGTCGCGGACGAAGCCGATGTCGTTGCTTGCCGATTTTAGTTGTCGGCGGCGAATGACGATGTTCGCCTTTTCCGGCCGCTCGTCGCCGAGGTAGCCATAGAGGCCCAGGCCGTCGGGAGACGTCTCCGGATTGAAGCCTAGCTCTTTAAGCGCCTCCAGGAGATGGCACTCGTCAGACAGAATTGTTCGCAATTCTTCATATTTGCTCACTTGATTCACCTCATCGCTCATCTTCGTAAGAAGGGCGTTCGTTGTGTAGCGACACCGGCCTCACAAGTTGACCAGCGCAGCGACAATTGACGTTAGGACATAGGTGGTGTGGAAGGCGTGACCGTCAGGTAATAGCCTTCGATAAAATTAGGGAGCTTTCGGTACGCGACAATGCCTCAAGCAAAAACAGACTTATTTTCCGAGAGTGCTGCTGTGAGAAGTTATCTTCTTCTAATGGCAGAGCTCGCTACGCGAATCGACTTAGTGGCGCACGCTTACAACGGTAACCTGGCTTTGTCACCGCCATTTGCACGAGAATATTCTTATCTGCAGTTTCGGCGTATTTGCGAACTTGTCGCATTGGGATGCCTACAATTGCATGGGAACCTCGACGTAGCCCGCTCCAAAGACGCCAAAAGAGAGTGGCATGCCGAGAAGATCATGAAGCTGCTGCATAGAGCACACCCGCATGCGTTTCCCCAAAGCGCTGTACTGTCGAAAGGAGACAAGGATTGGGAGATTACCGCCAATTCGAATCCTGAGGCAATAACATTCGGGGATTTCAAAGTCCTTTACAACAAATGCGGTGAAGTACTCCACAGAGGAACCACCCGCTCTCTTGAGGCCGAAGGCCCACTCGATGAAGCTGCCTACCAAGAAGTGATTCGGTGGTCTAACAAGTTGGTTGCGCTTCTGAATACGCACGTCATAGCTCGTTCAAATGGAGCAGACCTGTATCTCATTTCCCTTCGAACCGAATGAGGTGGCCCGGAATGTAGTGTGTTTTCGAGTTCCGGGCCAAATCTCAACGTCGCTACGTACGGACTCGATCAACATCCGTGAGCATCCAAGTAGGTTGCCGATACGTGACTTCCCCGACGCCCCAACGGCAAGCGCTATAAGCCTTAATAGTCGCAGCGTAAGGACTTGGATCTGACTGCATCAGCAAGGCAGTGCTGTATAGCTTTGGGACGAGTCATCTGATCGAAGGCGGGCAAGAAACCCTGCACTTAGATGGCCTTACTCACCTTCTGCGCGCACCAACCGTCGCATTGATCCCACTACCGGCAAATCTACTGAACTGTCATAAACGCTTTGATTTGAAGCACTCAGAAATCGCCCCGAAGCCTGTCGCCGCAGTGCTTCGATCTGGTCCGAAGCCGAGCGCGACACCGGGACGCTATAGCTTGCCGAAGCGTGCAAGGACAGCTTTAGCCGCCATGCCTTCCGGCAGCATTCCTTGATTTCCGCGCCGGTCCAACCGTCATCGTTGGGCCGTTCGCCAGATACGTTCCACCGCTGCTCGTAGATGCTCCAGATTACGTCGCGCTCTTCGGCGGTTGGGAGGTCGAAGAAGAAGGTCCCTAATGTGAAGCGGCGCCGCAACTCGGGTGGCAGGCTCGTGATGGAATTGCAAGTAGCGATCCAGAGACTCCTGCCCTGCGAGATGGCATCGACCACTTGGAGTGCTGACCGCAGTCTTTCGCCAGAACCGCCGACAAGCGAGCTCTGCATAGCACCGAGATCGAAGGCTACAGTTGGAATCCCCGCGGTTGCCCCTGCGGCCTTGGCCACGGCCGACTTCGCCGCGCCGGGCGGACCGATAAAGATGACGCCGTCGGCGTTCCGATCCTGCATCCAACTCAGCATCGTGCCGGTCATCTCGGTCTTCACACCCGAAGTGTCGGTCCCACTGCCGGCGAAGGCCTTCTCAATCTCGTCGACGAAAACGACGACGCGGGGTGCTTCCTCGCCGTGGATTACGGCATCGAGGAAGCGCTTGATGTTTTCGCAGCCGCCGATCTGATCGAAGGTTTCACCGCCCCGCCAGATTGTAAGTCCGGGCGTTTGTTCCACGGCTTGCCGCTTGCGATCCCAAAGGCGCTCGAAATCGAGCCCATCTTTTGAGAGCGACATTGCGAGGACCTGTTCGGCTGGAAAGGCTGCAAGGCCTATAAGTGCATCTACTGCCCGGGTGATCGTCTCGTCCGATGGTTCGGGGAGTTCAGCAGCTTCAAACGTCTCCCTGACGAGTACGGCGAGTTCTTCCGCTGAGGGCAATGGCTCATCGAGAACCATCACGTCGCTTTGCAACTCCGTGGGGAGTGCCGCGCCGGGAGTAGTGACGAGGACCAGCATCTGCCCGGTTGTCTTGAAGACATCGCGGAGATTCCAGATGCCTTGCAGGACATCCACCTGTTCCCACACTCGCTGCGGATTCAAGAAGAATAGGATGGTGTCCTTGGCGATCTTCTGCGCCGCGGCGAGGGCGTCGGCGGGGCCGATCTGTCCTGCGTTCTCTCCAACTAACTTCGCCACAGCCGCTTTGCCCGATTCATTCCGGCCCGTAAGGCCATTGAGAATGTCCCAAGCCACGATGGGGACCTCGCTTTTGCCATTTAGGCAGGCGGTGACCTGCGCCATAGCGCTGGCCGGATCGGCGGTGCGCACGGCGAGCAGCGGGGTGGCTGCCCGGCGGGCGGCTTTGAACACACAACGAAACTCCTCGGTGGAACGAGACATGGAAATGCTCCTGGAGAACTGGTTTAGAAAAAGACAGCGGCCAGATAGATGACCGCGTTGAAGACCATGTGGGCGATGACTGGTGGGAGGGTGGAGCCTGAGCGTTGCCTCAGCAATCCGTAAAGCAGGCCCGTGCCAAAGATGGCAGCCAACTGGGTATCGGTAATGCCTGGCTTCGGGGCATGCGCGAGGGAGAAGAGCGCGGCGACCCATATCGTGGTCAGTGGACTGAGGGAAGGGGCGAGACGCTGAAGCAGTGTGCCGACTGCCCAAAACAGGTAGCCGCGAAAGACCAGTTCCTCAAAGAGCGGGCCAATCGTGATGGCCAGCCAGACTTCCGTAAATGACGGACTGGCACCGCGGCCGTAGCCGTGGAACGCATAAGCTGCGACGAGTCCGGCGGTCATCCCGGCGAAGAATGCAATGAGGATCGACGAGCGGCTGACTGGATGCCAGTTGAGGAACTCTAAGCCATGGGTCGTGAGCTTGCCTTGCAGGCTCCACATGAGCCAGAGCAAGCCCAGAGTGCATGCGACTGCGGTCACGGTTTCCGGAAAGTCCACTGCGGAGAATTGTCAGGCAGATGTGTGCAATCGCCGAACGAGTTTCTCTACCGCAACCGAATGTGATGGCCTTTCACCAGCCGGGCACCCTCTATGGGAACGCCATTCACGATGGCTGCGCGGACCGCGCTCCCATTCACCTGCCAACCCTCGGCTTTGAGTTGCGCTTCGAGGCCCTTGCGCAGATCGCCGTCCGGCAACTGGTAAACCAGCTCCTGCAACTCGGTCTTGGTGAAGCCGATGCTCCGCTCGAAGTAGCATTCGCCGATCTTGAGCGGGTCATCGACTACCAGAGAGGCGGCCGAATTCTGTTGCAGCCCGATGGAGGCCCTTTCGCCTTCAAGGCGCTTCAGGTCGCGGGAGAGCATGAAGTGCTGCAGCATACCTTTGAGCCGGGTGACGCGTCCCTCCGCTGCCTTCTTCCGCGCGGACAGACGATCGGCTTCGGTGCCACAAATCAGAGCAATCGACTCTTGCCAGCGAAGGTAGCCGGCGATGCGATCCACCTTGGCGTGGAAGGCAGCGATGTACTCGTTCAGTTCTTCCACCAGTTCGGCGGAGAGTTCCTGCCCTTCCCCGGCTACCTCCTCTGCCCTGTCCATTAGTTCAACGAGGTGTTCGTCGATCTCGAACAGCGACCGGGGGTCGCGTGGTGCGGCGTGCTGAAGCATGTTGGGCTCCTTGGGAAATCAGAAGAGTGAAAGCTGAACGGCCGGACCCATTACCGCGATTGGCAGTTCTGGTTCCGGCATGACATCGACTACGATGGCCGTTGATTTGGGTGCCTGCTGCTGCGGTGCCTGTGTTTGCAGGGAGCGCCACACTTCGGCGGCCTGCTCTCCGACGCCCTGGCGGGTGACCAGTTCGCGGGCCATGGCCGTGAGGACATCGTCGTCCTCGTCCATGTTCTGCAGCCCTTCGGCTTGCAGCTTGCCTTCCATGGCAAGCGAGACGAGGAGTTTCTTGCCCATCAGGCGGAGACAACTTTCCTGAGCTGTGCCGGCGTAGGTCAGGAAGCCGACCCGGACGGGATGCTTCTGCCCGATCCGCCAACTGCGCCGGCTTGCTTGACGCAGTACGTAGGTGGAGTAGCCGGTCTCATAGAAGAGGATCGTCGGGAATTCCAGCAGGTCGAGGCCGGTCTGCACGAGCTTCGGGTGGCAGATGCAGACTTGCATGCCATTCTTGAGTTGGCGCTCGTACCAGGCCTCGCGCTGTTCTGGCGGTGTGTCCGCTGTTAGCACTTCGGCCCGTACGCCGCCTTCCCGCAATATGCGTTGCAGCCGCCGCGTGACATCCCGCTTCTGGGTGTAGACGGCATAGATTTGCACCTTGCGGCCCTGCGCCAATTCGCTCTTTACCTCTGCGAGCAGACGCCGCTCTTTGGCATATGCGATGCTCTCATCGAGGTCCGGTGGCTCTGCGATCAGGAAGCGTTCACGCTCCCCCGATTCCGGATTGACGCTATGGCCATAAAGCGCTCCAAGCCCGAAGGGTCTGTCCGGGTAAAGTAGCAGCGCGTTCATTGCCGTACTGATCACGGAGGCATTGCCGTGGTGATCGCGAAGGGCGCTCTGGATGTCGGATTCGAGATCGGAATACGCCTTCTGCAGAGTCGGGTCCATCTCAACCGAAATCACCTCTTCCAGATAGCTGGGCAGTGCGCCAGAAATGTCCTCGAGCGACACGAACGCTGCCATGTTCATGAGGTATTTGCCGAATAGGAGCGGCGAAGCGCCAGGTCGGCGCTTTACGGTGGTGCTGACCCGCGCCTTGGAGCAGGAGTTTTCCGAGGCTTCGATTGTCGTCACCTTTTCCAAAACCCCATAGGCTTCGGCGAACTGACGCAACCCGCTTTCGCCATGGTCGAAGCCGTCTTCGCGCATGGCGCGCGCGTCCAGCCGGTAGAGGATGTTGAATAGTTCGTCGGCGTACCCGCCAAGCAGGGTCCCCGTAAGAATGACGGTATGGCCGCAGGCTGAGGCGAGGGTGCCAAGTGCATTGCCCTGCGCCGTCTCGCCCTTGAGTTCGTGGACTTCGTCGGCGATGCCGTAGTCGAAGAACCCCCGCATGTAGCGTCCGATGAATTCAATGGGCGCCATGCGGTGGATCTTACGGTTGTCGGCCTGCCAGAGCGGACTGAAGTAGGGCCGCCGGCCGTGACTTGTTTCTGGGATGACCACTTCGGAGTGCTTCACTTTGCGGAAGTCGGCTCGGCGGAGCTGGTCATCGCTGGTCGCGACGGGAATGCCGGTGTCGGGGTTCACCACGTTTCCGAGGAAGGGTCCGCTTCTGGCCGTGTGGATGACGTGACGCCAGAAGTAGCCCAGTTTTGCCCGTTCGCGTGAGACGACGAAGATGCTAGGCCCTGGTACGAGAGCCTGCCATTTCACGCGCGCTGACCGGTGTTCGCCGCCAAGCCGGATTTCGCTCAGGGTGGTGTGTAGGCCTTCGCGCAGAATTTTGCCGTTTCGGAGCCGCACCTCATTTACACCGGTGTGCCCATTGGAACCTACGCCGTTGCGGACGCCGTCGATGATGAAGACCCGCACACCCGGAATCGTGAGGAAGCACTCGCGCGCCCATTTCTCAACGAGTTGCGGAGGGACCATCGCGAGGGCGGTGAAGGGCCGACCCGCTGCGTGGGTAAACACGCTGCCCAATGAGATGAGCGTCTTCCCGGTGCCGCATTCCGCGACCGCCGCAGCGCAGCAAGCTTCCCGCCAGCGCTTGACGATGCCCATGATCGCCATGGCCTGCGCGGGGAATGGGGAGCGCTTCAACTGCTGGATTTCTCTGGCGAGCGGGTCGCCCGGAGCGTGAAGCGCCGGAAATTGTGCGAGAACTCGATTGCCCAGCTCCGTGCCGTATTCGAGTAGGTACGCGCTGATATTGTCCAATGCCACGCGGCACCTCACTTTCTGGGAAATCAGTCTAGGCTTACTCTCGGGGCAGCCATGGACGAACAACTTAGCCAACCCGCCGGCTACCGGAAGCTTCTCGAAGACATCAAGGCCCGCATCCAAACCGCGCAAGTTCGCGCCGGCCTGGCGGTGAACCGGGAGTTGGTACTGCTGTATTGGTCGATTGGCCGGGAGATCCTCACCCGCCAGGATCGGGAGGGTTGGGGCGCAAAAGTGATCGAGTCTCTGGCGCGGGATCTGCACTTTTCGTTTCCCGAGATGAAAGGGTTGTCACCCCGTAACCTCAAGTACATGAGGGCTTTCGCGGAGGCGTGGCCGGACGAGCAAATTGTGCAAGCGGCGCTTGCACAAATCACCTGGTACCACAATCTGGCTCTACTGGAGAAAGTCGCGGTCAAGGAGGAGCGCCTCTGGTATTCCCAGCAAACGATACAGCATGGATGGAGCCGCAATGTCCTGGTCCTGCAGATCGAGTCTGGACTCTACCGCCGGCAGGGCCAGGCGATCTCAAACTTCCAGTCTGTTTTGCCAAAGCCACAATCGGACCTTGCCCGGCAAATTCTCAAGGATCCTTACAACTTCGATTTCCTCACGCTGGACAAGGATGCCCGCGAGCGAGATATAGAGCGTGGGCTGCTCGAACACCTGCGGCAGTTCCTGCTGGAACTTGGGTCCGGCTTCGCCTTCGTCGGCAGCCAGGTTCCGCTGTCCATCGGAAAGGAGGACTACCGGATTGACCTGTTGTTCTACCACCTGAAGCTGAGGGCATTCGTTGTCGCCGAAGTTAAGTCTGGCCCCTTCCGCGCCGAATTTGCCGGCAAATTGAACTTCTATCTATCCGCCGTGGATGACCTATTCCGCCACCCCAGCGACCAGCCCAGTATTGGTCTGATCCTGTGCCGCTCCAAGGAGGGTGTTGTGGTGGAATATGCGCTTCGCGATATTGGGAAACCCATGGGTATCGCGGAGTTCCGGCTTACAGAGAGCCTGCCAGAAAACTTGAAGTCGTCGCTGCCGTCGATTGAAGAGTTGGAATCGGAACTGGATCAACGGGGGCAGGACGATGCGACATCCCACGAACCTTCGCCAGGAACTTGAATTTCCCCTCGCTTGAGGCCTTGGCTCAATAGCCGAAGCAGCCGGAGTTTGGTGCCCTTCACGAGCACCGGCGAGCAGTTCCAACCGAGTATCGGCTCCAGCATTTTACGGCGGTCGAGTTCCCGGTGGAACCAGTCCGCCCAACCCGGCAGTGCCGGGATGCCGAATCGGACAGAGAGGCGATGCAGGATGAAATCTGGCTCATCGTGGAACAGGACCGTGCGGCGAGCATCACTGTCCGCACCCAGCGTCGTAGCCATCAGTTCAGCCGACAGCAAAACCACATGCCGAACCGGGCGCTTTCGTCCCGGCACCTGGATCGAGGAGCGATAGAGGACAGGCTTCTCGCCTAGAGTCCCGCTAAAATCCTCACCGCCGGCAGTGATCTGAAATCGAAGCCCTTCGAGTGCGGCGGCCACCATGGCGCCGACGTCCTGGTCTCCCCCAAAAGCGGAGACCAGATGAAGTTGTGCGGAGCCGCTTCGCTCCGGCGAACGCTCAGCAACAAAGCGATGCAGGTGGATCGAGACATTCGTCACCGTATCCCGCGTCTGCCGCACGAAGGTCAGCCGGCCCATCCGCAAATGTGCATTCATCATCGTGGGCGTCTCCCTTCTTGCTCGATGCAGGCCGCTCCGACAGGAGCGCGATTCGTCCATCCGCGTACAGCAGAGTCAGTCGCTGCGAGAAGCGTTCCTTCTCCCGAACCACTGTGGTGGCCGCGTCCTCGCCTGCCTCCTCAATTCGGTCCACTACTTTCACGCTTTCCCAATAGGCAACGTGCCGTTCGCTTCCTTCGCCAAAGACACCGTTGAGCAGTCCGCTGGTGCAGAGCAGGCCAACGTGCCCCTTATGGAGTGGGGTCAGTGGTCGACCTGAGAACTCGGCCTTTGGTGCGTGCGTGATGCGTTGCGCTTGCCACCAAGCCGGTGAGGATTCCAGTGCGTCTTCAATTTGATCGAGGGGTAACCCGCGATGCTCAAGCTTTACCGGTGAGGCGGGCGGCACAGCGTATTGTCTGTCCGCTTCGTCGGGAAGAGCTGGAATATCGTCGTACACCCGAGTCAGTTGCTGGAGCTTCCAATTGCCGTCGATGACGGTGCGGTCGGTCAAGCGCTCCCGCTCTTGGCGAGACCGTCGAACTCCGAAGAGGACGACCTGTTTGTAGGCGACCGACTCCGGCGCCGTCAGCCGGTAGATCGATTTATCGCGGAACTGCGTCGTGAGAATTCCGCTGCAGTCGTGGACGCGGTCGAAGTGGAGAACGAATACGAGAACCCCGCCGGGCTTCAACCATCGGGCAACGTGCTCCAGAAAGACCCGTTCCATCCGCTGATTCTTACCCTCGCCGATCTCGAAATCGTAGGGTGGGTTTAGGTAGATCAGCGAGAACGATTCCACAGGGGCGTGGGTGTCGAAGGCGCTGCCCTGGATGACCTCATCGAGAACCTCGCGTGCCTCTGATGCCCGGTATGCGTCGAGCTCGATTCCTTGGGTGCGAACAGTGGCGAGAATAGTGAGCACGTTGAGCGCCGCGCCTGATCCACAGCACGGATCGAGAACTTGGCATTGTTCCCCCGGAAGTTCAATGAAGCCCCGGAGTCGCTGAGACTCGGCGTCAGGTAGCGGATAAAAGCCCAGTTTCAGTTTTCCCTTAATTCGCATACGGAATCAATCTCCCAAGAAAAGGCTGAATTCGGCGCATCCACGTAGTTCTTATAAACGTTTGAAACTGAAGGGACAACAATGTACATTTCTCAATCCCACTGCTAACGTGAAAGTGTACTGGCGATGGACTACACATTTAAATTGAGTGACTTGGCGATCATCTTTGCAACGATTCTTGGACCTGACCTGCTCCCCAACTTTGCACCAGCCAATATTGAACAACTTAGCATTTCGGCT
>CAYLXK010000038.1:0-23105 GCA_964387685.1 uncultured Bryobacter sp. | reverse complement strand
GTTAGGCGCGCCGCCAGCGTTGATTCTGAGCCGGGATCAAACTCTCGTTTGAACCGTTATTGTTTTTGTGGACAAGTTTTCCATGATCCAAGGACCACGGGACTCGTCCGGTCGCAACTACTTGAACTCAATGCTTGACGAAAATTACTATTTAGACTGTATCCAACCAGATTGTCAAAGATCTGCCCATGCGCACGCAATCTCGCGATCCACGCACTGCCATGGCGGCCTCGAAAGCCGTTCAGGAAACGATGCGCCCTAGACGTCATCGTTTACCTAGAAATTGATAAAACTAAAGAACTTTTGGGAGTGATAGGTGGGCGAGAACTCAGTTCTCAGCCTATGGCCCCGGGCTCGTGTCGTGCGTTCATCGAGCAAGCTATCCAGCTCCGCTCTCCCGCTCTGTCGCCCGCTCACTGCGGCCATTTGTTAGTCTACCGAAGCAGGCTAACGATTGCAAGATAAAATTGTGTTTTTTTCTTGCCCTTGCTCAGTCGCGCTTTCACGCTCTCAAGCCAGTAATTCAGTTGTAGCAAATCTTGCGGCCGCAAGCAACTGCAGGTCTGTTTCCCCTCCCGGGTCTCAAGCCTAAATTATTGATTCCTCTACTTCAAGCCGCCTTATGTTTTTTTCTCGGTGGCCGCCTGCCACTTGCTACGATGAGCCTTGCTGTACAATTTGCAATTGAAGGAGCCTGCGCCGTGCTGGGTAGATCGAATTCGTTATCGCCTAATTCGTCCACATCATTGGCCCTCAATGCCCGCATGCGGGCGATTCTGCGCTCCATCGTAGAGACCTATCTCGAGACGGGTGAGCCAGTTGCTTCTGGCGCGGTAGCTCAAAAGCCCATCTTTGGCGCTTCCGCCTCTCCCGCCACAATCCGCAACGCCATGGCGGAACTTACGGAATTAGGATTCCTTACCCAGCCCCACACCTCGGCCGGTCGTATTCCCACTCCTGCCGCCATTCAGCTTTACGTAGACTCGCTCTCTCCCTCGCGCCCGCGCCGCCTGGACTCCTTTGAATGGCAGCGCAAGCTCCAGTCCTTGGATTCCTGGCAGGATCGTGTCGAGGAAAGTGCTCATCTTCTAAAAGACCTCACCCAGAACGTCTCCATCGGTGCCGCCCTTCCGCCCTCTAGCCAAGTCCTGCACCAGGTCGAGTTTTCGCCTCTAGGCCAGCGCCAGTTCCTCATGATTGTCATCACGGCCGACCGCGCCGTCCACAATCAAATCGTCACCCTCGATCACGACCTCTCCACCGACGATCTCGCCGAGATCCGCAACTATCTCAACCACGAGTTTGCCGGTTGGAACTTCGATGACGCCCGCCGCGAGCTCGAATCCCGCTTGGCCCGCGAACGGAACCACTACGACGCTTTGCTTCGCCGCGTCGAGCTCTTTTATTCCAAGGGCCTGCTCGATTTCGGGCCTGCACCCTACGTTTTCTTGGATGGCGCAGCTTACCTGGTTGGCCTGGACTTGCACTTGACGCGCGAGAAGCTCCGCGAACTCTTCCAAACCCTCGAGCAAAAGAAGCAGATTCTCCGTCTCCTGAATCAATATCTGGACGGCGCCGCCGCCCCGGCGGTGAAGGTCGGCCTCGGCGATGCCCATCCCGCCATGAGCGAAATCTCCTTGGTCGGCGTCGAGGTCCCCCTGGAGGGCGGAGCCACCGCTCGCGTTGCCGTCCTCGGCCCGCTAAGATTGAATTATCCGCGAGTCATCTCCGCGGTCATGGAAGTCGGCCAGGCTCTTAGCCCTCCTGCCGAGAGTGCCCGAGACCTGGACTAGTTCCGCCTGAATATCCCAACGATCCATAAAGGAGTGCCTATGCCCGAGCCGCATATCGACGCTCAAGCTACCGATTCATCTCCACTGCCCCCTCAGGAAAATGAGGCCCCAGAGGATCCGCGCCTCGCGATTCTCGAAGCCGAAAAGCTGGACTTGCTCCGTCTCGCCCAGACCCGACAGGCGGACTTTGAAAATTTCCGCCGCCGCGTCGAGCGCGAGAAAACGGAAACCATCGATTACGCTGCCGCCGAGACCATTCGAACATTGCTGCCCATCGTCGACGACTTTGAACGCTCGCTCGGCGTCGAAACCACCGACCACACCTATGCCAAGGGCGTACAGCTCATCCATACCCGTCTCACCGAAGTCCTGGCCAAACTAGGGCTCGAGCCGATTGACACCATCGGCAAACCCTTCGATCCCAATGTCCATCACGGCATCGAAATGGTCGAGACCGATGAAGCAGAAGACCAAACCGTCCTCGGCGAGTTTCAAAAGGGCTATAACTTCCGCGGCAAGCTCCTCCGCCCCGCCATGGTGCGCGTCGCCGTTCGCAAATAGGACCCCGTGACCCGCAGAGATTATTACGAAATCCTGGGCGTGGATCGTTCCGCCGACGACCAGGTCATCAAGGCCGCTTACCGCAAGCTCGCCATGAAATACCATCCGGATCGCAACCCGGATAATGCCGAGGCCGAAGAAAAGTTCAAGGAAGCGGCGGAAGCCTATGGCGTCTTGAGCGACGGCGACAAGCGCGCCGCCTACGATCGCTATGGCCATCAGGGCGTCAGCAACGCCGGCGGTGCCGGTTTCAATCCCGATCAATTCACCGACTTCAACGACATCTTTGGCGATTTCTTCGGCGACTTCTTTGGCGGCTCCGGTAACCGCCGCGGCAACCGGCCCCGCCGTGGCGACGACCTCCGCTACGACCTTGAAATCGATTTCGAAGACGCCGTCCGCGGCACCTCCATCGACATTCAAATCCCCAAGCACGAAATCTGCACCCGCTGCGAGGGCTCGGGCGCCGAAAAGGAGGATGGCTTCACCACCTGCTCCACTTGCCGCGGCCGTGGAGAAGTGGTCATCAGCCAGGGCTTCCTCAGTATTCGGAAAACTTGCAGCACCTGCGGCGGCCGCGGCAAGCTAATCCGCCGCCCCTGCACCCAATGCAAAGGCGAAGGCCGTCTCCGCACCGAGAAGAAGCTCAAAGTCAACGTCCCCGCCGGCGTCGATACCGGCACCCAATTGCGCCTCAGCGCCGAAGGCCAGCCCAGCGGCTCCGGCGGCCCTCCCGGCGATCTCTATGTTGTGCTCCACGTCAAGGCGCACCCCGTTTTTGATCGCCAGGATTACGACCTCCATTGCACCGTACCCGTTAACCTGGCCCAGGCCGCCTTGGGAACGAACGTAGATATTCCGACGTTTGAAGGCGTTGAAAATGTCCGCATCCCGGAAGGTACCCAGCCCGGCACCCGCATCCGCATCAAGAACCGCGGCGTGCCCCGCGTCAATGCCGCCGGCCGCGGCGACCTCTATGTCAACATCGAGGTCCACGTCCCCGCCAAGCTCACCCGCGAACAAAAGCGCCTCCTCGAACAACTCCGCGAAATCCTCCCCAATCCCGGCGAAGAAGGCGGCGAAGGCGGCTTCTTCGGCAAGGTCAAAGACCTCTTCCAGTAGCGCTAGCACGGTTACAATGTGAGTCGGATGATTACGTTTAGCCAAGCGATCCAGGCCGCTGGGGCCTTTGCCAAAGAAATGTTTGGCGACGTACCAGCCGACGTCGAAGAAATCGAGGTGGAAAAGTATCGGCGCCGCGAGGTTTGGGCCATCACCCTTTCGATTTACCGCGAGGCCAGGAACTGGGCTCCCGGTTTAGTCCCGTTGAGCCAACAACCGAGAGACTACAAAAAGTTTTTCGTTGACCGGGAATCGGGCGAGGTACTCGGCGTCAAGATTCGGGAAGTGAGCGCGGCCTAGGCGCTTGTGAGCGAACGACCTTTGCTGCTGGATACCAACCTCGTTGTCTTGTATGTGGTTGGCATGGCGAATCGTTCGCACATTCCCACATTCAAACGAACCTCAAATTACGATGTCCGTGCGTTCGAGCTGCTATCCGAATTCTTGTCCTCGGCAACGAAACTATTTTCCACTCCACACATCCTGGCTGAGGCCAGCAATCTTTCTGACCTGTCCGGCGAAGAGAGGCTCCGCGCAAGGACCGTGCTAGCAAACTTCATTGCCACCTCCCAAGAACATTACGTATCTGCGGCCACGACCATTCAACACGAGAGTTTTCATAGGCTTGGCTTGACCGATGCCGCGATTCACCTCTTTGCGCAGGGTACACCGGCCGAGGTGCTAACCGACGATCTCGACTTGTTTCTCAGTCTCCAAAGGCACGGCGTAGCGGCTCGCAATTTCTCCCGCCTCCGCGCTCAATGGGGAGGCCCCTCTGCTACTCTCAAAGTTGCCCACCAAAAAAGTCCTCGCCGTCGTCGATGACCTCATGTTCAGCGTCAAAATCGACGCCGCCGCCAAGCAGTCCTCCCTGGCCGTCGAATACGCCCGCACCCCCGAAGCCGCCCTCGACGCTGCCCGCACTTTACCCGCCCTTCTCATCCTCGATCTCAATCATTCCAAGCTCGATCCCATCGCCTTGATCGAGACCTTGAAGAAGGACGAAGGCGCCTACAAAGTGCCCATCCTCGGCTTCATCTCCCACGTCGACGCCGAGCGCAAACAGCAAGCCAGCGACGCCGGTTGCGATACCGTCATCGCCCGCAGCGCCTTCAGCGTGAATCTGCCGCAGATCCTAAAACGTCATGCGGGCACTCTTTAGGCGAAAGCGCAAGAACACCTGCGCCCCTACCGGGCTCGCCCCGTAAAGCGGTTTCAACACCTCCGGCGTGCGATACACGCTCACCTGCCCGCCCAGGCTCAAACTCAACCATGGCCGCGGGCTCGGCAACTCATAGCCATACCCGGCCGTGAACGCGCTCACCTTGGCCAGCCGGTACTCCTCGTTGGCGGCATCGAGCAACGTCCCGTCTTTGTCCGTGTGCTCCAACCGCCCCCACACCCAATGCTTCTTCCGCAGCAGCGCCGTCGATTCCGCCACATACGAATTGAATTTTTCGCGCGTTCCCTCATGCGTATCGATATCGACATTACGTCCATAGATCAGCGACGACGCCCAGTATCCGCCCGTATGCGGCCGCACATAGGTCGCCGACGCGCTCTGCCGCTCGGAATCCCCATCGGGATGCTGCGCCTCCCGCCCCGTAATCTTGCCGAGCGAATACTGCAGCATCCAACGTCCGCCCGGCTTGTACGTAAACCGCGTCGCCCACGAATCAATAGCGCCCTTCTCCAGCTGCCACCGCTTCTCGCCCGGCTCCCGTCCATTGAAGCCGCTCGCCTCCACTGTCACCGGCCCCAGCGTCATGCCGCTCGTAATCACGTTGTTCGCAATGTGCGTGGAATCCTGGTAGTGGTGCGAAAGCGTCGCCAGCGGATTCTCGCTCGCGCTCAAGCGATGCGGATACGGCACCGGCCCCAGCGCCGGCTCGCCTCTCGGTCCGCCATAGAAATGCAGGCTCACGCGGTCGCTTAACGGCAATTGGTAGAGCGCGGCCACTTCCGCAAAGAAGCTATGCGGATGCTGCCCGTCGACGATTGGCCGCCCTTGGTAAGTTTCGCCGGTTTGAAAGAGCAGCGGATAGCGCCCGCTCGTCACCGTCGCCGGCTCCAGGCTAAACATACCGCGCAGCGTCAGCGTCCCTGGCCCCACTCTCCGGCTCGCCATCGGCATGAACCAGTTGCCTAGGAAAATCTTATCGCCGCCCCGCGGGCCGGATTGCTGCGTTGCCGTCAGGAAACCCTGCCCCATCCCCATAAAAATCCAATCCCCACCCCGCTTCATGCTCATGTACATCGGAGCCTGATTCGGAATCTGTGCGGTCCCCGACACAAAGCTCATCGGCGCCTCGTCCATGCCCATCTCGGCCAGCTTCACTTCTTCTGTCTTGATGCCCGAAAATGACCCCTCCCCGGCATGCCAGCCGTCGTAGCAAGTCCCGCAAACGCCTTTGCCCGCGGCCAAGTCCCCCCCACACGGACATTCCGCCTCGAAGGCGCACTCCTCGCAGCCCCCGCGTTTGCAGCACGCATAGCGCTTCTCTTTCACCAGCGTCCGCTTGGCGTCCAGTAACAGTTTCGCCGCCTCTTTCGTCGCTTCACTAGGTGGTGCTGCCGGGCCCGGCTTCTTGATCGTCACCCCCTTCGCCTTCCACTGCGGCAGGCACTGCCCACACACCTGCTTGTTCTGCGCCAGATCCTGCGCACACGTGCACTGGCCGTAGCGCATCGCACACAGGTCGCAGCTCTTCTTAATGCAACACGCATACTTCGCCTTCTTCTTGATCGCGTCCAGCTTCGCCCGCGCCGCTTTAAGCTGCGGGTCCGCCGCGCTCGGCTTCTTCGGCGGACCTCCACCCTCATGGGCCAGCAGCAGGGCCGGCACCAACCAACTGATCGACGCCTTAACGAACCGCATCCGTCACCTCGATGTCAAAGCTCTGCGTGTACACCTTGCCCTTGGCCTGCGTCTCCACCCACGCTCGGTACTTCCCCACCTTCGGCGGCCGGGCCAGAAACACGATCTTCGCGGGATCGTCGATTGGATGCGCATGCACAAACGTCTCGGCATCTTCATGAATCATCACCAGATGCGCCATCGCGCCCAGATAAGGCTCAAGCTCGCTCGGCGGCGCGCCCCCCTCCAGCAGCACCTCCTGCGTCCTCCCCGCCACCCATGCCCCTTTCACCGGCTTCAGCGCCGCCGCTTTCAATGTCGTCTCCACCGGCGCCGCCACCTTCCCGCCTTGCTTCCAAGGCAGCGTCAATACCTGCCCGCCTTTGCCCTTCGGCGCGAAATCGGCAAACAAGCGCAGGTCCCCGCTTATCAGCGGCTCCTGCAGCAAAAAGCTCCCATCCGGGCGCAACTCCGGATGCACATGCGCAAAGCTCTTCAGGTCCTTCGTCACCACAATGAAGTGCAATTTGCGCTCGTGCACCGTATCGAAATCCTTTACCGGTCCACTTGCGTCGCTGATCCGAATCTCTAGCCCCTGCCCCGCCTTCTCCACCTTCAGCTTGAACGGGCTCACGCCCTTCGCCTTCTTGGGCCTCTCGTCGCCCACCTCGAGCTTGAATTCTTTAACGAAGGCCGCCTCCCCCACCGGCTCTATCGTCAGCCGCAAACGATATTCGCCCCCGTGCGCAAAGGTCGGATGCAGGCCATAGTCGCCCGGCACTCCCTCTGGATGCGCCACCTCCCGCACCACCGCCATCCCCCGCATAGCCGGCATATCGATCTCACTCAGGATCTTCGCCCGCACCACCGGCGTCGCCCCCATCAAGGGGTCTTCCTTCGTCGGATCCGTGATTCGCAGTTCAATTTGCATCTCCTCGCCGGAATACAGGCCATCGGCGGGCAGACGCAGGGTCACTTCATAACGGGCCAAGAGCGGCCCGGCGCACACGGCTAGCGTGAGCAAAGTTTTGCTGAACATTCTTTTCTCTCCAAATCAAAATCAAGACAGACTTTGGGCTTGGGGAGAAAAATCAGAGTCGAAGCGTTAAAGGAATTTGGGAACTGGAGCGAGTCGTAGGCGCAGCCTCGGACTGAATCAAAACAACAACTGCTTCGGGCAGGCGGAACGCCTCCACCGGAGCTTCGGCCACCATCGGCCGTGTATCGTCCAGGTCCCACTGCGGCGCATGGCTGCACGCGCTCTTCACCGGCGCCTTGCCTTTATGGAGTGGGCACTCCTCCGCCTGCTGGCTTTCCGCGTGCGGCACGGCGATACACGTCGCCCGGCACTGCACGCTGATGAGCAGCAGCAGGACACACAAAGCGGGAATGGCGCGCCAGATTCGCACTACTAGTTAGATAATAACCAACGTGAAGAAGTTTCTGCTCTTTCTCGCCTGCACCGCTTTTGCCGCGGACAAAGACTTCAACGGCCGTTGGAATTTTGCCGTCGACAACGAAGCGCGCGGCCGCGCCTGGTGGCTCGAAGTCTCCGGCGCCGGCACCAAAGAAATGAAGGCCCGCTTCGTCGGTGCCCCCGGCGGGCAAATGGACGAGGTCCCCAAAATCGAAATCGTCTCCAAAGAACTGCATTGGCATTTCGAACGCGCCAAGCGCCAGCTCCATTACTCCGCCCGCCTCGAAAAGGACGCTCTCATTGGCAAGCTTGAAGCCGACGGCAAAGTCATCAATACCTTCCGCGCCGCTCGCGCTCCGATGATCCGCGACGTCGACGACGACCGCTGGAAGCGCGCCGCCACAATGGACCTCTTCAAAAACCTCGCCGCCTGGGAGCCCACTTTCCCCGGCCGCCCCATGCAGTGGCATGTTCAGGATGGCGTGTTGGTCAATGAGCCCAAAGCCTCCGACATCCGCACCAAAGAGAAATTCTGGAACTTCGAACTCCACGCCGAATACCGCTATCAAAAAGGCTCCAACTCCGGCTTTGGCCTCCGCGGCCGCTATGAAGTGCAGATCGAAGACTCCCACGGCCGCCCCCCCGATAAGCACTCCCACGGCGCTCTCTACTCCCGCGTCATCCCCGCCTTCGATGCCGCCAACCCTCCCGGCGAATGGCAATCCATCGATATCCGCCTCGTCGGCCGCAGCCTCACCGTCAAGCTCAATGGCAAGACGCTCATGGAAAAGGCCACTGTCGAAGGCCCTACCGCCATGTCGTTTGACCCCAATGAAGCCGACCCCGGCCCCATCGCGCTACAGGGGGACCACGGCATCGTCGAGTTCCGCAAGCTCACCCTAACGCCGCTCATCCGCTGATGAAGTACGCCCTCATTGCGGCGGGTTCCGCGCTCGGCGGCTTGGCTCGCTATGCCCTATCGTCCGCTCTACCCTTGCCTTTTCCCTGGCAGACCTTCGTAGTCAATCTGCTCGGCGGCCTCCTCATCGGCTGGCTCACCCATCGCCTAGACACGGCCCAACGCTTCCTCTGGATCACCGGCTTCTGCGGCGGCTTCACCACCTTCTCCACCTTCTCGCTCGAAACCGTCACGCTCTTCGAACAAGGCCGCGTCCCCCTTGCCATTGCTTACGTCGTTGCCAGCGCCGCCCTCTGCATCGGCGCCGCCGCGCTAACTTACTCCTACGCCAAATGAAGCGCCGTGAAGTCATCGCCGCGCCTTTCCTCCAACTCGGCCGCAAAGCCGAGCCCCCCATCGCCGGCGGCTTCGCTTTAGACGCCTTCCCCCTCGGCCACCAGCTCCGCGATCAAGCCTCCTTTCCCATGCCATCGGCTCGCCGCCGCATGCCCATCGTCATCGTCGGCGGCGGCATGGCCGGCCTTTCCGCCGGCTGGTGGCTCCTCAAAAAGGGCGTCAAGGACTTCGTCATCCTTGAGATGGAAAAAGATCCCGGCGGCAACTCCCGCTTCGGCGAAAACGAAGTCTCCGCCTACCCCTGGGGCGCCCACTACCTTCCCGTCCCTAACAAAAACTCCCCCCTCGTCCGCGAACTCTGTACCGAACTCGGCCTGCTTGAAAACGGCGAATGGAACGAACGCCACCTCTGCCACTCCCCCCAAGAACGTCTCTTCCAACATGGCCGCTGGCACTTCGGCCTCGAGCCCGAAAACGACCAGTCCAAGCGCTTCCACGACCACATCGCCCAATTGCACGCGACCGGCCAATGGACCATCCCCCACGCCCTCGGCAAAGTCGACGAAAAACTAACGAAGCTCTCTTTCGCCCAATGGCTAAAGGACAATCGCTACGACCATCCCGACCTGCTCTGGTACCTCGACTACTCCACCCGCGACGACTACGGCTCCAGCCTCTCCGCCACCAACGCCTGGGCCGGCCTCCACTACTTCGCCTCTCGTGACAACGATGACAAAGGCCCCTTTACTTGGCCCGAAGGCAACGGCTGGATCCTCAAACAGTTGCGTTCGCGTTTGAAGGACCACATCCTCACCGAATCGCCCGTCTACCGCATCCGCCACCTCGACCGCGCCTGGCACGTCCTCACACCCAAAGAAAGCTTCCTCGCCCAAAGCGTCATCTGGGCCGCGCCCACCTTCCTGGCTACTTACATCGTCGAAGGCCAACCCAAGCCCGTCGGATTCAGCTACTCCCCCTGGGTCACGGCCAACCTCACCCTCCACCGCATCCCCAAATCCGGCAACACCGAATACGCCTGGGACAACGTCATCTTCGGTTCAAAGAGTCTCGGCTACGTCGTCGCCACCCACCAAAGCCTAGCCATGCACCGGGAGCAAAGCGTCTGGACTTGGTATTACGCCCTCGCCGAAATGCCGCCCGCCCAAGCCCGCCAGTTTTTGTTAGATAAACCCTGGGAATACTGGCGCGACTTGGCCATCGCCGACCTCTCCCGCCCCCACCCCGACATCGCCGAATGTGTCCGCCGCGTCGACGTCTTCCGCAACGGCCACGCCATGGCCTACCCTTCCATAGGCGCGCGCAGTGTCAAATCCGAACCCGGCCTCTTCTTCGCCAACTCCGACCTCAGCGGCCTCTCCATCTTCGAAGAAGCCCAATACCGCGGCGTCCAAGCCGCCCAATCCGCATTGATCCGCTAACCCCAACTATTCCACAGGCTCGTTGTAGCTCGCCAGATAAAGCTTGCGCTCTGGATCAACAATTCCTATCCGGACTCTATCTAACCAACCCGTGCGGCCAAGCACGTTCTTACGTATCGCCTCTTCGGCAAAGAAGTACACCATCGCATGAGTCGCAACTCCCAGAACCTCAATCTCGACCTCATGCCCGTAAGCTTCGAAGCTGCTATTGGCCGTGCGGAATCGCAGCGGGGGACCCTCCTTCAGCACGAGTCCCAATTCGATCGCCTATCCCATCTCGAACAAGCAGAACTGCGCTCCCGTATCTAGACTCGCGACTAAATCAACCACGCTAGAGCTACTTCGCAATACTACTGGCAAGGTAATTTCGCCATCTCGTCCGTAGTACGAATGAACGCGGCCAAAGTCTAAACTTGGCATCTCCCTACCAGCCAGCGAATGGGCTTTCGTCTTCGTCTGGCAGATGCGTCAAGAGCGGCCGGTCCACCCCGGCGGCTCTTGCAGCCGCGCGCACACTTGCGAGGGTGCTGCCGTGGGCTACGAGCCGGCTCCGGTCCAGTGCCACCCAGTGCCCCGCATAAGACCGAGCGTGTTGGGCCAGCCAAAGTAGCTCCGCCTGGCTTCCGCCGCCGCTGGAGGGAGAATCCTGCTCCTCTAGGGTGAGCCGCACCCTCTGATGTTCAGCCAAAGCGAGCGGCTCCAGCGGGCGCAACACGCCCTGTTCGTAGATTGCGTCTAGCTCACGAACCATGACCCTTTCATTCTAGGCTGTTGCCAGCCTCACCTCGCCCGCAACGTCCCCAGCCCCCCATCCACCCCAAACACCTGCCCCGTGATCCAGTCATTCTCGGGCCGAATCAAAAACTCGATCATCCTTGCCACATCCGCCGCCTTCCCGATCCGCCCCAACGCATGCATCGCGCTGCTCGCCTTCAGCGCCGCCTCGTTCCCCGTAATCTTGCTCGCCATCTTCGTATCCACCAAGCCCGGCGCCACGCAGTTGACTCTGATATTCCGGTTCGCGTAAGTCGCCGCCGCCGATAGCGTCAGGCCGATCACGCCGCCCTTGGCCGCCGCAATCGCTTCATGGTTTGCGTAGCCGATCCTTGCCGCCGCGCTCGCAACAAGTACGATGCTCCCCCCCTGCGCCATGTTCTTTACCGCCGCCCGCAGCAGCACAAAAGCCGTCTTCAGGTTCGCCGCAATCGTCTGCTCAAACTCATCGTCCGTCGTGATGTGGGCGGGCTTGAGCAGTATGCTCCCCGCGCAATTCACGGCCGCGTCAATGGGCCCAAAAGCGGGATCATAGTCCCGGCCCAGCCGCAACACCTCGTGCCCTTGCGCTTCCAAACTCAGTGCCAACGCCGTGGCCACGCCGCTCGTCGCTCCGCCAATCGCTACTCTCATGCGAATCTCTCTTTCAATTCTTTGGCCTCTTTGAGAATGGCCTTCTTCTTCTCGGCCTCAATGCGCACCAGGTTCCGCAGTTGCATATCCATCCGCCCCACGTTCTGGAGCTTCTCTTCATTGCGCATCAGGAAGTCCCAATACAGCACCGTGAAAGGGCAGGAGTCCGGCTTGTACACGCAGTGCTTGCAGTAATTCGACATCCGGTCGATGTACTTGCCGCTTGCCGCATAGGGCTTCGACGCCATGATCCCGCCATCGCCAAACTGGCTCATCCCCAGCGTATTCGGCAACTCCACCCACTCGATGGCATCGACGTATACCGCCAGGTACCACTCATGCACCTGCTTCGGATGCACGCCAAGCAGCAGCGCAAACAAGCCCGTCACCATCAGCCGTTGGATGTGGTGCGCGTAGCCATATTCGAGCGTCTGCCCAATCGCCTGCTTCAAGCACTCCATCTCCGTCTCGCCCGTCCAATAAAACCTCGGCAGCGGCTGCCGCGCCTCCAGCGCATTCTTCTCGAGATACTCCGGCATGTGGAGCCAATAAATTCCCCGCACATACTCGCGCCATCCCAGCACCTGCCGGATGAATCCTTCCACCGCCGCCAGTGGAGCAGCCTTGCGTTCATAGGCCGCTTCCGCCGCCGCGCAAACCTCGCGCGGGTCCAGCAGCTTCAAGTTCATCGCGCTCGATAGCCGCGCGTGATAGAGCCAAGGCTCATCCGTCCACATCGCATCCTGAAACAGGCCGAAATAGGGGAGGCGGTTCTCGACGAAATCCTCGAGCGCCTCCTTGGCTTGCTCCGGTGTCACCGCCCAGTCGAAATGGTCGAGGCTCCCCGGATGCTTGGGAAAGGTTTTCTCAACCAGCGCCAGCACCTCGCTCGTAATGGCGTCCGGCGGGAACTGAATCGGAGCGGGCAAGAGCTTCGGCCCTGTCTTTGGAAAGGCGCCACGGTTTTCTTCGTCGTAGTTCCACTCGCCGCCCACGGGCTTTGCGCCGTCCATCAGGAAGCCATAGCGCCGGCGCATCTCACGGTAAAAATACTCCATCCGCAATTGCTTGCGGCCTTTGGCATGCTCCCGGAAATCGTCCACCGAACTCAGGAAATGCCGGTCCGGCCGGATCTCAATCGGCGCCACCGCCAACAGTTCTTCGCGTACCCGGTATTCGCCCGGCTCTACCATCACGATCTTCTCGGGCTTATGCCGCGCCATGGCTCGCTTTAGTTCGGAAGCCAGCGAACCTTTGCGCAGTTCCTGGTAATCCACGGTCCACCCGCGCCCTTCCAGCCAAACCCGGAAGTGCCGCATCGCCGAAAGGAACAGCGCAATCCGCGCCTTGTGATTCCAAACGGCAACTGCCTCCGCGTGCACCTCGGCCATCCAAACCACATCGTGTTCGGGGTCGAAGCCATCGAAGGCAGCGCTGTTTCGATCCAGTTGGTCTCCCAGGACCAGAATCAGCTTCACGCCTTGACGGATGCCGGAGTGGACGCTGGGGTGCTATTTAGTGCGCGCACCATGCCAGCAAGATCCACTAGCCGGAAAAGCGGAAGCAGCACCAGTGCAGCGGGCACTTGCCACCAGGACAGGTCAAGATCGCGATAGCCGGCCAGCAAGCGCCGGAAATCGCGCCAAACCGCAACGCCATAAAAGAGCGGCGCCGCCAAGATACCTAGCCTCAGGAAGCGGGTCTCAACCAGCGCGGGGTTCACCCAACAAGCGCCAACGGCATCGAATCCCTGCCGGAAGCGCTCCACCAGGAAGGGCTGTACCGCGTGCAGAACGCGCGCCCCCGGAACCAGCAGCACCTGTTTGCCCGTGCGTTGCAGATATTGAGCGTGGGCGTAGCAATCGCAGCGCAGTCCATTCTTGATCGCCGGGATACTCAGAAGCAGCGAACGCTTGAAGCCGGAATTGTTCGAGGCATAACACCCGATCCGCCTTCGTTTGCGCGGAAGCAAAAACCCGAAATCGAGGATCGTATCGACCGCGGCCAAAAAGCCGCCATCGTAGCGCGTAAATCCTCCGGTCGCCTCGGCTTCTCCGCTCACCAGCGCCTCCAGATGCGCTTCCGCCCAACCCGGATCGGGGAGGCAGTCCCCGTCGAGGTAGAGGACATAATCGCCGGTCGACTGCCGGGCCGCGAGCGCCTTCGCATCGTCGTAGCCCATCTCAATCGCCGCCACCCGGGTCACGGTGGGAAAGTCGCGTAGCAGATCGAAAATCTCCGCTTGGCCGGCCGTATCGATCAGCAGCACCTCGCGCACGATGCCTTCGTTTTGCATCGCCACAGCTGCGGTGAGTGACCGGCGGAAGCGCTCAAAGCCGCCGATCTCCGTATAGGTGTAGCCTTCCACAATCAAGCTGACCGGAAGGCCGTGAAGAGAACCAGGATGGCCGCCGCTGCGCATATGGGTGCACGCTTACGCGGTGGCGGCCATGTCCTGGGTGGGGGGTGGAATCGGTGGCGATGAAGGCGCGTTGAACTTCACCGACACAAGCTTGGAGACGCCCGGCTCCTGCATCGTCACGCCATACATGGTTTGCGAAGCTTCCATGGTTCGCTTGGCGTGCGTAATGAAGATGAACTGCGTCTGGTCGCTCATCTCCTTCACCAGCTTTGTCAGCCGGATGATGTTGGCTTCGTCCAGAGGCGCGTCCACCTCGTCCAGCACGCAGAACGGGCTCGGCTGGTACTTAAAGATCGCCATCAACAGCGCCATCGCCGTCATCGCCCGTTCGCCACCGCTGAGCAGCAGGACGTTCTGCAGCCGCTTGCCCGGGGGCGAGGCCACAATATCGATCCCGCTTTCTTGGGCATTGTTCGGGTCCGTCAGGCGCATCTCGCCCGCGCCGCCGTTAAACAGGATTTGATAGGTCCCGCGGAAGTATTCGTTGATCTTGTTGAAGGCTTCCTCGAAGCGCTTCTTAGACTCGGTATCGATTTCGAGGATGGCCTTCTCGGTATCGCGAATCGAATCGAGCAAATCCTGCCGCTGCGTGTTCAGGAAGTCGTAACGCTGCTGTGCTTCTTCGTACTCTTCGAGGGCCGCCGAGTTCACCGGACCCAAAGCTTCGATCTTGCGCCGCACTTCGTTGTACTTCTCCTCGGCGTCGGCCATCTGAAGCTCGTCCAGCACCGTCTCTTCCGACGCAGCCAATTCGGCCACCGCAATGCCGAGCTCCGTCTGGCACATTTCGTCCAGGTGCTTCAGGTCGCTCTGCTTGCGTACCAGATCGATCTCCGTCGCTTGGCGCTTTTCCGATAAAGCGGCCGCGTGCTGCCTCTGCCCGCGCAGCACTTCCTCGAGCGCGGCCAGTTGCATTCTCACTTCTTCTTCCTGTTTGGCCAGCCCCTCCACCGAAGTCTTGGCGGAGGCAATCTGTTCCGCCAGCGCGCCGGCTTTCTGATCAAGCTCAATGTTGTCGCCCAACAGACGAGCCCGCTCCACGCCCAGGCGACCCATATCGGCGGCCAGGAATTCTTTCCGCCTCGATTGCTCGCCCGCCGTATTGGCCAGGCGATGCACCGCCGCGGTCGCGTTCCGCAGGCGCTCTTCGATACTGGCAGCCTGTGCCCGCAAGCTCGAGTGCTCTTCGTTGGCGGCGTTCACTTGTTGCTGTAGGGTGTCGAGGGCCGTCCTTTCAGCTTCAAGAGCCGTCTCCATCGCCAGGCGCGCCGCGTCTTTCTCGGCCGCACCCGATTCCAAAGTCTGCCGCAACTCGGCCAGTCGTTTCGCTTCGCCCGTCAGACGGTCGAGTTCGACGCGGGCGTTGGAAAGCAAGCGGCCCGCGCGCTGCAGGTCGTTGGCCAACTGGCGCTGCTCCTGGTCCAGCACCAGCGCGCCCTTCTCTTCCTGTTGCTGCTCTTGGCGCAGCTTCTCAAGATCGGCCGCGAGGACGTTCTGGTCTTGCTCCAGTTGTTGCAGCTTCATCGAAGACTGCTCGAGCTCGATCTGCTTCGTGTTGAATTGCGCGGACAGTTCCTTTAGCTCGCGCTTCAGCGCCAACGGGCCGCTGGAGCTCTTCTTGCCGCCGGACACCGCATAGCCGTGATAGCAAACGCCATCGACGCAGAGGAAATAGACGTCCGGGTACTGCAGGGCGAGACGTTGTGCCGCCTCATGATTTTCGGCCAGGAAGCATCGCGTCACCCGCGGCAGCAGTTCCGTCGGACCGTAACGGAAGCCGTTCGTCATCTTCAGTACATCGCTCAAGCGCCCCACAATTCCCGTCTCGGGGCCGATCGGCGGTTCGAGCACTCGCCCGCGGTGCATCTGCGATTCGGGCTCGGGATGAACGAGAAACGTCGCGCGGCCTTCCAGGTCCTGCCGCATTACCTCAATGCCGCGCTCGGCATCCAGCCAGTTGTCCACCACCACGTATTCGAGCTCTTCCACCAGAAATTCTTCGGTGGCCTTCTCATAAGCGGGGTCTACTTCGATGAAGTCCGCCAACACGCCCTTGGGCTTCAAGCCCGTCGCCGCGCCTTTATCGATGGCCGTAAAGAGCCGCTTCACCGATTCGGTCGTATAGCTGCGGTGGTTGATGATGTCTTCGAGCGAGTCCCGCCGGGCCTTGAGCCGCGAGGTCTCGGTCCGCAACTGGTCCAGAGCCCTTCGCGTCTCGGAGACTTGCGTGCGCCTGCTTTGCAGTTCGGTCTCGACAAACTTACGGCGGTCCGCCAGGCCCACCAGGGTCATTTGGCGTGCGCTCAACTTTTCGCTCAGCTCGGCCTTGACCTTGTCCAAGCGCTCGGCTTCATTCTGGGCCTCGGCCTCTTCCCGCGTTACTCGTTCCGCGTTCTTGGCCACGCCCTGCTGCTGGGTCTCCACCTGCGTCAGCTGATTGCGCAGCCGGTTCACCTCGCCCAGGAGGGCGAAGATCGCCTGGCGGTTGCGCTCAAGCTGGCTGGAGCGCTCGCGCAGTTGCTGCGCCAAGGCGTCGCGCTGGGTGGTTTTCTCGGCCACCTGGCCGCGCAGCAATTCCGCCGCCGCCTGGAACTCGGCCGTATCTTGGCGGGCCTTTTCCAGTTCCGCCGTCACTTCCGTCAACCGTGCTTCAAGCGTGGCCGCTTCGGTCTCGTTCTGCGCCAGGCGCTGGTCAATATTGCCGATCTGCTGGCTCTGGCTCGCCAGGCGCCCCCGTGTACGCTCGGCCTCCAGCTCCAGCTCCGAGAGCGACTTACGCGCCGCCGTCAAATGCTCTTCAATCTCAAAAAATTGCGTCTGGTATTTCTGCTGTTCTTCGTCTTTGGTCTTCAGGCTCGCAGCCAGTTCGTTGTAGGCGTTGGTGGTCTCGCTCAGCTCCAGCGCTACCTTGGTCGCTTCGCGCTCGAGGTAGCGAAAGCGGTTGGACAGAACCAGCTTCACGCTGGCATCGAGTTCCGTCTTGAGCTCTTCATAACGCTTGGCCTTAGCTGCCTGTCTTTTAAGGCTTCCAGCTTGGCGGCCCACTTCTTCCAAGATGTCGAAAACGCGGTTGAGGTTTTGACGAGCGCTCTCGAGACGGCTTTCGGCCAAGCGGCGACGGGTCTTAAACTTGGTGATGCCCGCAGCTTCTTCGATGATGGCGCGCCGGTCCATCGGCTTATTGGACAGAATCTGGCCAATGCGGCCCTGCTCAATAATGGCGTAGCTTTCCGGACCGAGGCCAGATCCCATGAAGACGTCCTGAATGTCGCGCAGGCGCGCCAGCTTGCCGTCGATCAGATATTCGCTGTCGCCCGAACGATACAGGCGGCGCGTGATGGTGATTTCGCGCTTACGGGCCTCGGGGTTTTCTTCAAGCGGGAGGACCCGGTTGAGGTAAGAACCGTCCGGATCGACCAAAGTCATCGTGACGCTGGCCATGCCCAGGGGCTTGCGCTCCTTCGTGCCGGCAAAGATGACGTCTTCCATCCGGCCGCCACGGAGGCTCTTGGCCGATTGTTCTCCCAACACCCAGCTGATGGCGTCGGAAAGGTTGGACTTGCCACATCCGTTCGGCCCAACTATAGCGGCGATACCTTCGCCATGGAAGCGCATCTCCGTGCGGTCGCAGAAGGACTTAAACCCCTGCAATTCCATACGTTTAAGCTTGAGCAATGGAGATCTCCCACCTTTGAATATAATTCCGCGCCAGGGCGTCCGGGGGAGACGATTCTCATGCTACCGTAACCATCCCAGCTTGTAAAGCGGCAACCTACATATTGTAGTCGGCTTTCTTTACCCACAAGAGCTTGTGCCTAGGATCCGCACCAGGGCTGATATAAACTAGGAGGCGCTATGTTGCGACAGGTTTCTCTCTTTCTGTGCCTCTGCGCCCTGACGTTTGCGCAAGAGTTTCGATCCACCCTTTCCGGCCGCGTGACCGATCCCTCGGGAGCGTCTGTGCCTAATGCCACGGTCATTGCGACGGAGTCCAATACCGGCGCCAAATCCGAAATTTCCACCACGACGGATGGCGGCTTCACCCTGCCGTTTCTGGCCCCTGGAGTCTATTCACTCAGCGTAGAGGCGCCTGGCTTCAAGAAGTATTCCCAAACTGGCATCACGATTGGCACCAACCAGCGCATCGCGCAAGACATCGCGCTGCAGGTAGGCAATCAGACCGAGAGCGTTACGGTGGAAGCCGACGTCGCTCTGCTTTCGACGGCTACGGCCAGCGTAGGGCAGGTCATCACTTCAAGCCAGATCGAAAGCATGCCCATGAATGGGCGCACCGCGCTGACGCTGGCGCAGCTGGCTTACGGCGTGACGCCATCGAGCGATCCGCGCTTTACGCGGCCTTTCGATAACGCCGGGCCCTCGGGCTTCTCGATGGGCGGTGGCCAGAGCCAAAGCAACGAATTGCTGCTGGATGGCGCGCCGGACATGACCCGCAACCGCCGCGTGGCCTTTAATCCGCCCGTGGACGCGGTGGCGGAGGTGAAGGTTGAGGCCTTCCAGCCCGACGCAGCCTACGGCGCAACCGGCGGCGGCACCGTCAATGTAACGATGAAAGGCGGCACCAACGACTTCCATGGCAGCCTATACGAGTTCAACCAGGTATCGGCGCTGAAGGCGACGCCTTTCTTTACCAACGCCGCCAACCAGCGCAAGCCGGTCACCCGCTTCAACCAGTACGGCTTTAGCGCCGGCGGGCCGGTCTGGATCCCGAAGCTCTTCAACGGCCGCAACAAGCTGTTTTGGTTTATGACCTACGAAGGCATCCGCCAGAGCGAGCCGGAGCCGACCTTTTCCACGATTCCGAGCGAAGCGCAGCGAGGCGGCAACCTGAGCGGCCTGGCGCCCATCTTCGATCCTGCCACTGGCGTGCTAACCAACGGTATTGTTACGCGCACGGCTTTCCCGGGCAACATCATCCCCGCGAACCGCATCAGCCCGATCGCGCGGAATATTCTCAGCTTCCTGCCCGCGCCGAACGCGCCCGGCACCGCGACCGGACTGAACAATCGCTTTGACAACACCGTCCGCAGCGACGTTTTTGAGAGCTGGATGGGCCGCGCCGACTGGACCATCAGCGACCGTCACAAAGCCTTTTTCAACATGCGCTTCAACGACCGCGTGGAGAACCGCGGCAACCGCTACAACAACATCGTGAGCGGCAATGCGCTCAGCCGGGTGAATTGGGGCACGCTGCTGGACGACGTCATCACGATCAGCCCCACCTTTCTGGCCAACACACGTTTGAGCTGGAACCGCTTTATCGAAGGCAGCACGAGACCCAGTGACGGTTTCGACTTCACCACTTTAGGCTTTCCCGCCTCGCTCGCGGCCAGCAGTTCCAAACTTGTGTTCCCGAGGATCGATTTCCCGGATAACAGCTACACCGACTTTGGCGATTCCGGCGGCGACTCGACGCCCTTCGATACCTTTCAGATCTTTGAAAGTCTGACCAAAATTGCCGGCAAACACACGCTCAAGTTCGGCGCGGACCTGCGTAAACAGGTGGAAAGCTCCAATAACTTTGGCAACTCGAGCGGCCTCTATACCTTTGGCACGGATTGGACCCGGAGCGCGTCCAATCAGGCCGCATCTCCCATCGGCCAGGATCTGGCGGGGCTCTTGCTCGGTCTGCCGACGAGCGGACAATTTCAGGTCAACGCCACCCGCACGCAGCAGAGCTATTACTACGCGTTCTTCGTCCAAGACGACTGGCGCGCGCGCAACAATCTGAGCTTCAATCTAGGCCTGCGTTATGAGGCGGAAACGGGCACCACGGAGCGCTTCAACCGCACGTTGGGCGGCTTCGATCCGAGCGCAGTCAATCGGGCTACAACCCCTGCCGAAGCGGCCTACCGGGCCAATCCAAGTTCGCCCTTCCTGCCCGCCAGCCAATTTAGCGCTCGCGGCGGGGTCTTCTTTGCCCAGCCCGGCAAGACGACCGTGTACGATCCGTACCGTTACAACTTCTCGCCTCGTTTTGGCTTCGCCTGGACCCCGTCCAAGCTAGGCTCCGGGACGGTGATTCGCGGCGGCATCGGGCTTTTCGTAGCCACCTACGGCACCTTCGGTATCCAGCAGCCGGGCTTCAGCCAGCAGACGCAACTTGTGGGCGCCGCCGGCAATGTGTTTATCCCGCAAAACCAAATCGCAACGCTAGCCAATCCGTTTCCCGATGGTATCCAGCAGCCGGTAGGCAATGCGCTGCTGCAGGATACTTTCCTCGGCCAGAACATTACCTACGCCGAGCGGAGGCTAGCGAGCCCGACGACGTGGCGCTGGAACTTCAACATCCAGAAGGCGGTCGGTAAGAACGGCGTCTTCGAGATTGGGTACATCGGCAGCGACGCCCGCCGCATTCCGGAGAATCGCGACCTGAACTTCGTGCCTTTCCAATATTTGTCGACGAGTCCAACGCGCGACCAGCCGCGCATCACGCAACTCACCACTGCGGTGGCGAATCCCTTCCGAAACCTCCTGCCGGGGACCGGGCTGAACGGCGCGACCACGGCCATGGAAAACCTGTTGCGGCCCTACCCGCAATTTAACGGCAATGGCGGAGTCCGCGCCGAGGCGCAGGGCAACGGCTACTCTAACTTCCACATGTTCCAGATGCGCTTTGAGCGGCGCTTTTCGAACGGTCTGCAGTTCCTGGCTAACTACCAGTTCTCGAAGTTCCTAGAAGCGACGAATCGTCTTTACACCGCGGCGCCCGAGCTGCAATACCGCATCGCGGGCGAAGACCGGCCGCACCGCTTTGTTTTCAGCGGCAGCTATGAGCTGCCCTTTGGAAAGGGCAAGACCTTCGTTTCGAATGCGGGCCCGGTTACCAATCGCATCATTACGGGCTGGCAGTTGAATACGATCTACACCTGGCAGAGCGGCGCGCCGGTAGGTTTCGGCAACGTGATCTACTACGGCGGCGACCTAAATTGGGATGCGCGTAACCTGCCCGCGGTCTTCGACAGGACGCGCTTTGAACGCGCGGCGGCGCTGCAACTGGACCGGAACGTTCGCACCTTTCCGGAGAGCTTTTCGGCGTACCGTGCCGATGGGGTGAACAACATCGATTTGAGCATCATCAAGAACATTCCGATTGTGGAGCGGCTGAGGCTGCAGTTCCGCGCGGAAAGCTTTAACGCTTTCAACCGGACGCAGTTTAGCGGCCCGAACCTGACGCCCAATAACGCAAACTTTGCGGTGATCACGAGCGCGCAGAATCTGCCGCGTACGTATCAGCTCGCTTTACGTTTGGCCTGGTAGGCGCTCACTTTGGGCAGGTAAAGTACCGGCTGCTCGAGGGGGTCTTTGGAGATCCGCTCGGGCAGCCGGTTTTTCGTGAGCACAAAGCAAGCGCGATCCACTTCGCGGCGGAGGACGATTTCGACCATGAGCGTTTCGTCCGGCTGCAGGATGCCTTCGAGGCGCGAGGGATGGATGACGGCTTCGCGATAGCGGACGAGGCCGGAATCGGGACGGGCGATTACTTTGAGGCCGATGGCAGCATCGCCGATTTTCGAGCGGTCGAGGAAATAGCTTAGCTTTGCGGGGTGTTTCGAGTTGCGCTGGCGATCTCGAAAGAAGCCCTTGGGTAAGGCGTCGGGAGAGGCGTCATCACCGGCGGTGAAGAGCAGGTCGTAGTCGGAGATGAGTTCGCCGCGCGTGTCTGAGACGCGAAAGACGAGCATGGTGTGGGGCTGTTGCGCGCGATTGTCCGCTCGCCATTGATCGCACAGGGCGAGGTAATCGGATTCCGTTTCGACGCGAAAGCAAGCGAGGATGGCGTCGAGCGTAGGGTGGGGGCCTTCGAGCGGGATCGAGCGCATGATGCCCATCTTTTCGCCGCCATGGGCCATGCCGGGAACGATGCGGAAGGCCGAGCGGGGAGTGCGGCGCCAGGAGACGCTGGCTAGCTCGCCATTGGGTTGTTGCTCGAGGCGGACGGATTCAAAGTTCATGTTGGCGGCGGCAACGCGGACGACGCCGTCGGAGCCGGCTTCGCCGGTGTAGGAGTTGAGATGGTCGTAGAGCTTCGAGTCGATGGAATCGCCGGCCAATGAGTAGGTAAAGAGGCCTTCGTGCGAGGGCTCGTAGTCGAGCCAGGCCCGGTTGAGATCCCACTGCTCTTCGCTGCCGAGTTCGAGCCAATCGAGAACTTTTTGGCCAGGCTCGATGGACTCAAAGAAAGCTTTGATGCGACCAAGGCGGCCCTTGCCAAGCTGGGCCAAAGCGGAACCATGGTTGGCGGGGGCGAGCATGATGAGGTGGCGCAAGGTTAGTGGGCGCGCGGCAAACTTCGTGACCCAATTGCGAATGAGTGGGCCGCCGGTGGAGTGCGTGATGGCGGCAAAGCGAGTGAGGGCCTTTTCGCGGACCGCGGCGTCGAAGGCGAGCGAGAGGTCGTCTAGAGTGACGGAATCGTCGAAGCTGACGTACTTGCCGAGGTAGATGTGGTCTACCGGAAGGCCGAGTTCTTTTTCAAGGCGGGCGGGCAGGGATCCGTAGGTTTCTGTGGAGCGAACGCTCCAGCCGTGGACAAACACGATGTGCATGAGAACACTTTTCAGGGGCGGGCTCGCAAGGAAAGCGAGGTGCGGCGAGGGCCACGCCCGCATTGAAGCTAGCGAAGGGGAAGGAGTGCGGAAGGGCCTCCCAGGCGCAGAGTGCTTGAAAAGATGGGAGATGAAAAGTTTTGCGAAGTGTAAACGAAAGAGCGATGGGTTCGTTTCTTTGGCCGTGCGAAAGCGGAGGTTTGTGTACCCGCGTCAAGGCACACTTCGGGCGTGGCGCTGAAGGGATCTGGGTTGTGCGGCAGAC
>CAYLXK010000037.1:0-26722 GCA_964387685.1 uncultured Bryobacter sp. | reverse complement strand
CGTGAACTGGGTTCAGAACGTCGCGAGACAGTTCGGTCCCTATCTGTGGTGGGCGCAGGAAATTTGAGGGGGCTTGTCCCTAGTACGAGAGGACCGGGATGAACAAACCTCTTGTGATTCAGTTGTCACGCCAGTGGCACAGCTGAGTAGCGAAGTTTGGTCAGGATAAGCGCTGAAAGCATATAAGCGCGAAACCTTCCCCAAGATGAGATTTCCCTGAAGGGCCCAGAAAGACGATCTGGTTGATAGGACGGATGTGTAAGTGCAGTAATGCATTCAGCTTACCGTTACTAATAGCCCGTTCGGCTTGACCATAAAATTTACAACAAATATAGACTCTGCCTCTGTGCAGTAATGTACAGGAGTTGAAAGCTCAAGGCAGGATCATACCGCTCAAGTTTAGTGTTGTCCGTCAATATTCAAGAAGATTCGATCGAGTCATCAAAAGTTTTGGGTGACCATAGCGTGAGGGTCCCACCCGTTCCCATCCCGAACACGGAAGTTAAGCCTCACTGCCCCAATGGTACTGCACGGGCGACTGTGTGGGAGAGTAGGACGTCGCCCGATTAAAATGCAAAGCCCCGCCTTCCGGTGGGGCTTTTCGCTTTCTAGGAGACGCGTTATCTTGAAATCCATGCCAGTGCTAATCCTGCTCCTGTCTGCTTGCGCCTCTGTTAGGGCCATCGAGTTGGAAATTCGCTTTCCCTTGCTGGAGAAGCAACTGGCACAGCAGTTGTTCACTCAGGATGGAAAGCGCTACGTAAAAGGAAACGCAAAGACAAAATGCAACTTTGCGTATCTGGCAGATCCTCACTTTAAGGCGCGCGAGGGCCGGTTGTTGATCCAGGCGCGCTTCACCGGGCGCAGCTCGTTGGACCTTTTGGGTAAGTGCGTAGGATTCGGAGATAGCTTTGATTTAGAGGTGGTGGCGGGGTTGACTACCAGAGGCGGCACGCTGATCCTGGTCCAACCCAAAGTCCAGATTCTTTCCCGCGACACCTACTATTCGCGCCAAGTGAAAAAGGCCCTCGAAGCAAGCATTGCGGATGCGGTGCAGTACCCAATCCGGGATGAGGTGAGGAGGTTGTTAACGCAGGCGAGCCAGGCTGGTCCCTACAAGATCTCCATCGGTAAATTGGAAATTCGATCGCTCCAAATTCAAAACGACTCCCTGGTTGTAGATGTGGATACGCGCTTTCTGGTGGAGTGAGGATTTCACTCCCAGTCCCGGTGCTTGCCCCGATCACTAATCGGCAACGTCGCGCCCATCGTGTAGTAGGCGGGCCTTTGCCAGCTCTCAAGGTGCTGCTGAGCAAAGGTCTCCAGGTCTGCGATGGTGGCGGTGCCGACAACAAAAGCCTTCAATCGCCTTCCTTCTTCTGGGCGCATGAGGCGCACTGCAATTTGTTGAACACCGGGGCAGCCAGCCATCTTCAGGGCGACGGCATTCGGATCTACATTCCTTCCGCTGACGCTGACGAGGCCATCCAGACGGTGCCCCAGGCGAAAACACCTTGGGCTTTGCCAAAGGAGTTCATCCTGCCGATCAATGTCTTGCATGAAATCGGGCCAATAGGGAAAAAGCTCAAAGTCTGAATCGAGACCGCGGCGCATTCCGATGCCGCCGATCTCGGTCGAGCCATAGATATCCAGCCAGGTCCCAAGGCCCCGCGCCAGCAGTTCGCCAGGAAAGGCGGGCGAAGGGGGTCCACCGGAGTTTATCGCGGCGCAGTCGTCTGGCCAGCGGGTAAGAGCAAGCCGTTCCCAGAGTCCTGGGTGTCCAATAATCCAGTCGCCGGGGCGGAGGGTCCTCTCGATTTGCCTCGCACCGGAGACGCGAAGGTCCAGACACTCGATCTTCCACTGGGTCGGTAACAGTACTGTCCACAAATAGCCATAGAGGTGCTGGGGTGAGACGAATGATAGAAGCCGGCATGGCGCGCCTAGAGTCGCTAAATAGCTGATTTCACGAAGGATAGTAGAACGGGAATGCGAGTATCGCCTAGTTGGGCCGCACGTGCCGGAGGTGCTGAAAGTGTATGAATTCTGCAACTTTAGTACCTTTGTACTATTCATTGGATTTCTCTAAGGTATTACACTTAGGTGGTGTGTCTTTTCCTCCAAAGACCACCCGGGAGTTGCGCACCCTCCGCTACTATAGTCGCAGCTCCCCAACAGGCCGCTTTCCTCCAGGGCGGCCTGTTTTATTTTGTACTGCCGACTGCCAAACCCCTTACTGCCGACGGCTAAAGAGCCACAAGAGCAAGGAGCCCATACCACTCAGAAGCAGGCAGGTGACAATTGGAAAATGAACGGTGCTGTTGCGACCCCTCCAGGTGAGGTCGCCTGGAAGTTGGCCTAATCGGAAGGGGAGTCGGTCGCCAAAGGTGACCAACAGACCACAGGCAACCAAGAGCATGCCCCCTACACTCAGTGATTTACCCATAAGTGATGTATCCATAGCGGATGGCCCCGTAGCGAAACAGCCGAAAGAGTCGGGACCTTAGCCCAACTGAACGAAGCCTGAAGGACCTGCGGCGGCAACGGCAACGTTGAGTTGCTGGGTGAGTTCCATGGAGCAGAACTTCGGTCCGCACATGGAGCAAAAATGCGCAGTTTTGGCACCGTCCGCGGGTAGCGTTTCGTCGTGGTAGGACTTGGCGGTTTCGGGATCAAGAGAAAGATTGAACTGGTCTTCCCAACGGAAGGTGAAGCGGGCGCGCGAGAGGGCGTCATCGCGCAGTTGCGCGCTGGGATGACCTTTGGCGAGGTCGGCGGCGTGGGCGGCGATCTTGTAGGCAATGACGCCCGCCTTGACGTCCTCGCGATTGGGGAGGCCGAGGTGCTCTTTGGGCGTAACGTAACAGAGCATGGCGGTGCCGAACCAGCCGATCATGGCGGCGCCAATGGCGGAGGTGATGTGATCGTAGCCGGGCGCGATATCCGTGGTGAGGGGCCCGAGAGTGTAGAAAGGCGCGTCGCCGGTGAGAGCGCGCTGTTTTTCGACATTAACCTGGATCTTGTGCATCGGCACGTGGCCGGGACCTTCGATCATGACTTGGCAATCGTGCTGGTGAGCGATCTTGGTGAGTTCACCCAGCGTTTCGAGCTCAGCAAACTGAGCGGCGTCGTTGGCGTCGGCAATCGAACCAGGGCGGAGACCGTCGCCTAAAGAAAACGAAACGTCGTAGCGGCGGAGCAGCTCACAGATTTCTTCAAAGTGCTCATAGAGGAAGTTTTCCTTGTGGTGATCAAGGCACCACTTCGCCATGATGGCGCCGCCGCGGGAGACAATGCCGGTGGTACGACCGACGGTCAAAGGGATGTAGCGGAGACGCACGCCGGCGTGGATGGTGAAGTAATCGACGCCCTGCTCGCATTGCTCATGAAGGGTTTCGTAGTAGACGTTCCAGTTGAGCTGTTCGGCCTTTCCCTTCACCTTTTCGAGAGCCTGATAAATGGGGACGGTGCCAATGGGCACGGGCGAACGGCGCATGATCGCTTCGCGTGTCTCGTGGATCTTTTCGCCAGTGGAGAGGTCCATGACGGTATCGGCGCCCCAGCGGATGCTCCAAAGGAGCTTTTCAACTTCTTCATCGACGGAGGAAGTGACGATGGAGTTGCCGATGTTGGAGTTGATTTTGGTGAGGAAATTGCGGCCAATGATCATCGGCTCGCTTTCGGGGTGGTTAATGTTGGCGGGGATGATGGCGCGGTGGGCGGCAACCTCGCTGCGGACGAATTCTGGGGTAATGGTAGATGCGGGATTGCCCAGGGACTCGCGGGTTGCGATGTATTCCATCTCGGGAGTGATCACGCCGGCGCGGGCGTAGGCCAGTTGGGTTACGGCGCCTTGGATGGGCTGGCGGGCGGCGATCCATTTTGCGCGCAGCCTGGGCAGGGCCTCATGGGGGTCATAGGAGGGGTCGCTCCAGGGGCCGGAGGTGTCGTAGAGCTTGAGGGGGGCTTCCTGAGCGGAGGGGGCGAGGGAGACCTCACGCATGGCGACGCCGGATGGGTAGATCTTGCGGGAGCCTGGATAGGAAAAAGTGGATAGGCTGGTGTGTTCGAGGGTGGACATAGGGTTCTCCATGGGTAAATTCAGGAGACCCGGGGAAAAATACGTGCGATGGGAATGGCCATCCCTCCGCCGGCATGACCCGGATCAGGTTCAAAGGGTACGATCTCAGTCCCGCCCGTGATGAGCGCGACGCCCCTTGGCACCTTCAGTTTACACGCTAAAGGTACGGCCCTTGTGGGCACCGACGAGGATTTGGAAGAGGCGATGCGCGATGAGCTCGTGCAAATTCCACAGTTCCTTGTTGGCCTCAAAGATGGCGCCGGCGTCCTGGCCGGCGGCGAGGCCCGCGCCTTCCCGGAGGGCTTGGCCCGCTTCGTTCAGGATGGGGTCGGTCATGACTTCCCCTGCCATTTCCCACAAAGCGATGAAGCGATCTACGGCCGTGGGGAAGGAGATGTCGAAGACGCCGTCGTTGGAGGTGGTACGGGGCGGCTTGTAGTCGAGGTTGAAAGGCCCGTTGAAGCCATAGGTGCGCAAGAGCACCAGGACGTTGAGCCAATCCAAGGGGTTCACCAGGCCGACGGCGATATCGACGTCATGCTTCAGGCGGTAGCCGTCATTGATATCGAAGTGGAAGAGCTTGCCGCACAGCAGGGCGCGAGCCAAGGAAGCGCGTACGGCGGCGCCCCACATCAACTCATGCAGGTATTCCGGATTGAGGCCGACCATTTCGGGATGCTTCAGATGGCCCGAGAAGATCCAGGCCAGCATCGCGTCGGAAGTGGGCAAAAGAATTTCCGCGGCGGGCTCGAAGGGTTTGGCTTCCATGCAGTGTTTCATGGTGGGGCGACCCTTGGCCTTAGCGATCTCGATATCAGCCTCACAAGCCGCGTTCATGCCGTCGGCGAACCACTTCAAAGTCTGCACTTCGTCGACGGCGCCTTGGAACTGGTAGCCCAGACTGCCTGGCCAATAGACGACGAAAGAGGCGCCAAGCTCGTGGCCGATTTTGACGGTATTGCGCAAGCGCCATTTGGCATAGTCGCGGACCTCGGGCTGCTCGCCGGCAGGGCCACCGGCAAAGACGGCGTGGTGAAAGGTCTCGGTGGTCACCATGGAGCAAGCAAGGCCATGCTTCTTGAGGGCCGCGCCGATCTGGCCTACGATTTCGTCTTGCCGCGGAGTGCCGAGGGCGTCGTAAGGCAGGACATCGGTATCGTGCGTGCACCAATGGCCGATGCCGATGTCTGCGTACTTGGCGATGACGGTTTCGAAATGGACAGGCTTGCGGGTGGGCGCGTGGAAGATCGCGTGGCCTTCGTAGGCGGCGGCCCATTGCGGACCGGTTATGTAATGCTTACGGCGTTGTTCGGGGGTGTAAGCACCGCCGCAAGCGGCATAGAGGCGTGCGACGAGGGCGCGTTGCTGGTCGGAGTTGAGAGGCATGGTAACCGCGTCTAGTTTATCGCGCGATTGATAGAATGGGGCCATGGCCGTGGCGAGCTCAGTCCGTCTGGAAGAGTATCTCAGCAATCCCGCGTTTGCCAAATGCGAGTACGCCGATGGGGAGGCGATCGCGAAGCCGATGGGGAACAAGTCTCATAACCGTTTACAAGTACGTTTTGCCGCGGCGCTGGATGCCTACGCCCGCCCCCGGGGTCTCTATGTCGGGACCGAAATGCACTCGCGCATGTTCCGGGAAGGTGAGGTCGTATTCCGGCTTCCCGACATTGGGATGGGACAAGAGAACGATTTCGATGCCAAGGGCCACTATCTAGGCGCTCCACTCCTGGTTGTCGAGATTGGTTCGCCGGACGATCGTCCGAAAGAGCTGCTCGGCAAAGCCCGCGAGTATTTTGACAACGGTTGCCAGGCGGTTTGGCTCGTTGATCCAGACGACAAGACTGTGATGGTTCTGACGCTACACGAAACACCCTGGATCGTGGAGGCTCACGAGATTCTTTCCGGCGCGCCGGCGTTTCCAGAATTGGAAGTGGACTTGCGCGACGTCTTTCAAGGCGTCTGATAGACGCGCTTGATAGAATTGGCCTTCTGCTATGAGCCAAGGCCCCGTTTTTCCGCCCTCCCCTGAATTTGTCGCGCAAGCAAACGTGTCCGGCATGGACGCCTACAAAGCGCTGTACAGCCATGCGGCTGAGAAGCCGGAGGAGTTCTGGGGGGACCTAGCAAAAAAGAAACTGCATTGGTTTGAACCTTTTTCGCATGTGTTCGAGTGGGATCCGCCCTTTGTCAAGTGGTTCGTGGGCGGCAAGACAAACGCGTGTTTTAACTGTGTGGACCGGCATGTCTTAGCAGGGCACGGCGACAAAGTGGCTCTTCTATTCGAGGGTGAGCCTGGCGACACCCGCAGTCTCACCTACGCTCAACTGCTAAAGGAAGTAAGCCAACTGGCTAACGCACTGCGCGGCCTGGGACTAGCGACGGGGGACCGGGCGATCCTGTATATGCCCATGATCCCGGAGGCGGTGGTGGCCATGCTGGCCTGCGCGCGGCTGGGCATCACGCATAGCGTCGTCTTCGGCGGATTTTCGAGCGAAGCCTTGAAGGCAAGGATTCAGGACCTGGGCGCGAAGGTTGTGATCACGGCGGATGGCGGCTGGCGGCGCGGAAAAGAGATCCGGCTGAAGCCGGCCGTCGATGAAAGCCTGCTGGACTGCCCGACGGTGGAACACGTGGTGGTGTGCCAGCGAACGAAGGGCGCCGTGGAGATGAAGGCTGGGCGTGACCATTGGATGCACCAGCTCGTCGCAGGCCAAAGCGAAGATTGCCCCGCGGTACCGCTGGATAGCGAGCATCCGCTTTATGTCCTGTACACCTCGGGCACGACGGGGAAGCCTAAAGGCATCCTGCATACGACAGCTGGGTATCTGCTGCAGGCGTCGATGACGGTGGAATGGGTGTTCGACCTGAAGCAAGACGACGTGTACTGGTGCACCGCGGATATCGGCTGGGTAACGGGGCATACGTACATCGTCTATGGGCCGATGGCAAAAGGCGCCACGCAGATTATTTATGAAGGCGCCCCGGATACGCCCGGCTTCGACCGTTGGTGGGAGATTGTGGCCAAATACAAGGCTTCGATTTTCTACACGAGCCCCACGGCCATACGGGCTCTCATCCGGCAGGGAAATCATTGGCCGGAGAAGCACGACCTATCGAGTCTGCGCTTACTGGGGAGCGTGGGCGAACCAATTAATCCGGCGGCCTGGGAGTGGTATTACACAGTGATCGGCAAGAATCGCTGCCCGATTGTGGATACGTGGTGGCAAACGGAGACGGGAGCGATCCTGATTGCCCCCATGCCGGGCGCGGTGCCTTTAAAGCCAGGGTCGGGGACGCTGCCGATGCCAGGAGTGTTGGCCGATGTCGTGGATCTGGACGGGAATAGCGTGGGGGCCAATCAAGAAGGCTATTTGATCGTGCGGCGGCCTTGGCCGAGCATGGTGCGCACTATTTGGGGCGATCCGCAGCGTTTTCATGATCAATATTGGAGCCGGATGCCGGGTAGTTACTTTACCGGGGATGCGGCGAGGCGGGATGAGGACGGATACTTTTGGGTGCTGGGCCGAGTGGACGATGTATTGAACGTGAGCGGGCACCGGCTCTCTACGATGGAAGTGGAAAGTGCGCTGGTGCGCCATCCAGCCGTGGCCGAGGCGGCCGTGGTGGGTAAGCCGCATGAAATCACGGGGCAATCGGTGTGCTGCTTTGTGACGCTGAAGAAGGGCGATTGGGATCATGACGCGCTGGGCAAGGAACTGCGGCAGTGGGTGGGCCATGAAATCGGCGCCTTTGCGCGGCCGGAAGAAATCCGCTTCAGCGATGCGCTACCCAAGACGCGCAGCGGAAAGATCATGCGGCGATTGCTGCGAGAACTGGTGACGAATAACGTGGTGGCGGGCGACGTGACGACGCTAGAGGACTTGAGCGTGATCACGAAGCTGGCCGCGCAGCAGGACGACGAGGCTTAACAGACGAGGTTAAGAGGGGCCGGCATCGCCGCCGACTCTCGCCATGATGTCGCGCCATGCTTTCTCCTTAACGGGGCCGGCGCCGCGAAAGGCCGCCTCGAGGCGTGCGCGCTGATCGCCGCTGAGAAAGTCCTCAAAGTGTTTGCCCTTGGCAGAGAGGCTGAGCCGTTTGATGCGGCGATCCTCGGGGGACGGCAGCGCCACTACCAACTTGCGGTCCTGTAGGGCGCGCAACGCGGGGTGCAAAGCTTGTTTAGAGGTGCCCAGTACTTCGACCAAGCCGTTAACGCTTAGATTCGGATTGCGGCGGATGAAGTACAGGATGCGGTGATGAACGCGTGAGAGACCTTGGCGGGCTAGGAGCCGATCTGGTTGTGCGACGATGGCGCGCCAGGCGAAATGGAAGAGGTCAAGTGCGTCATCGAGTGCGGTTTGACGGATGAGATCCATGATTAAGGCAGGTAGGTTGACCAAAGTTTAACGCGCCGACGGGATGGCGATAAGTAGTGAGCAAGGAGAGGAAATATGATCGAGCGAGAGTGGTTGGCCAAGTATTTGGAATACTCACTGTGGGCGTCGCAGAGAGTGCTGGAAGTAGCGAGGGCCTTGCCCAGCGAGGAACTGGAACGGGATCGAGGCAATAGCTTCGGAGGAATTCTGGGAACGCTGACGCACATCTACCAGGCGGATCGGATCTGGCTGAAGAGGTTTCGAGGGGAACCGTATGGCGGATTGGCCCTGGCGGGGGAGCGGCTGACGCTGGAGGATCTGGCGAGCGGCTGGCCGGCACTGCTGAACGGGTTTGCCAGCTGGGTGCGTGCTCAGGATGCTACGGTGCTGACGGAGGCGATGCAGTGGCGGAATCTAAAGGGAGAAGAGAAAAGCGAAATCCGGTACAAACTGCTGCTGCATGTGGTGAATCATGGCACTTATCATCGCGGGCAGGTGATTACGATGATTAAGCAGGCGGGCGGCGAAGTGGTTTCGACAGACTTGCTTTTTTATCCAGGGATGTAGATTTCGTTCTTGGAGTAGAGAACGGCATGGCCGCCAATCTTCACCCGGTCACCCGCTAATTCACAGTAAAGAAGGCCCCCGCGGGCGGAGACCTGCTTCGCCAGAAGGATTGTCTTTCCCAATCGCCCGGCCCAGTAGGGGATCAAGGTGGAATGGGCCGAGCCAGTGACTGGGTCCTCCGGGACGCCTTGCGCGGGTGCAAAAAAGCGAGAGACGAAATCCAGGCCGCTGCCGGGATCTCCCGGGGCGGTGGCGATGACGGCAAAGCGATGGATGCGAGCCAGCGAGGCCATATCGGGAGCCAGCGCGAGGACTTCCGCTGCCGACGAATACACCGCAAGATAGTCGCGCGAGGCCAAAATCTGCTGGGGCGGAGAAGCCAGCCCGGCGAGCAAGTGTTCATCGGGGGCGACAGGCGAGGGAGGGCGCGAAGGGAAGTCGAGCGTAAGACGAGATCCGTCGATGGTGACCCCCAACGGGCCGGACTTCGAGGTGAAACTAAGGGAGGAGGCTGCCGGGTCCAAGAACTCGCGAATAACGAAAGCGGCGGCAATCGTGGCGTGGCCGCAGAGGTCCACTTCAGTGCCTGGCGTAAACCAACGCAGGTGGTAGCCCGTCGGCTCTAGAACGAAGTAGGCGGTTTCGGCCAGGTTATGTTCCGCCGCGATGGATTGCAGCACGTCGTCGGGCAGCCAACGGTCCAAGGGCACAACCGCAGCGGGGTTTCCCTGAAAGACCCGGTCGGCGAAGGCGTCGACAACAAACGCTTTGAGCACCATTTAATTTGGCCGATGCCGGTTGCGCTCGTTCATGACCAATTCATCGAAGATTGCGAGAACTTGCTTCCGGTAGGCGTAAACGCGCTTCAGGTTGTCTCTAAAGTTCAGGCCGTAGCGACCCGTGCCGAGCCATTTTTCGATCGTACCTTTCGGGACGTCGATATCCTTCCGAAGATCGTCGGCGGAATGTCCACGCAGGAAGAGGCCATAAAACATGGCGGCTTCCCGTTGCGGCGCTAGAGGATCGGTTTCGTCCCGGAACAGCATGGGCTGGTCTCTCAAATCTCTATCGTCCGGGCGGAAGAAAACTTTCGCACCGCACGAAAACATGAGTATAGAGATGCGCGGAATGTTAGGCAAGTTGCAAGCGGAAAAATTCGGCGGCGATTGCGTTGGGCCTGGACGATTCGCTAGGCTTGGACTGAAACAAAAACCCGAACGAGGAGTCCAAGATCCATGTGGAGCCGTCGCAAAGAAGAAGAAATCCCCCCTCGTCCGAATGCGGCGAGCCCGTCTGTAAACCCTCCGCACGAAGGAATGCCCATGCAACCGATCTCCACCCGTTTTGAACCCGAAGCCAACTCCGGCCGCGCGGCCACGATTGGCAAAGGCGTCTCCATAACCGGTCAAATTTTCAGCAAAGAAGATCTGATTATCGATGGAGAAGTAGAAGGAACGGTCGAGGCGCACGACCATAAGCTAACGATCGGGCCCAATGGGAAGGTAAAGGCTGGTATTAAGGCTAAGGATGTGGTGGTTTTGGGGGCCGTACAGGGGAACGTAGAAGCTACCGACAAGATGGAGATCCGCAAAGACGCCAAATTGATCGGCGACATCAAGACAGCCCGGATATCCATCGAAGACGGGGCAATTTTTAAGGGATCGATCGACATCGTCCGCAGCGAAGCGCCCAAAGCAGCGTCAAAACCCGCGCCGCCGGCGGTACAGCCCATCGCAGCCCCCGCTCAGCAGACCATAGCGGCGGCTGTGGGCGAAAACAAGCGCTAATCGCTAATTCCCTCGAATTCTTGCGGCCACGGTGATTAGCGAAGCTTGTTACCTTAGTAATACCCTTGTTCTCCGACCGTTTGAAGGCCATACTTCGCGCTGTCCAGGGCGGTGACCGAAAACCGACCGGCGAAGACAGCTTGCGCCCACAGCGGCCACGACGAGGAACGGATGCGGCGGGCGGGAACGAGCTCAAGGCGGCGGCTGTAACGACGGGGCCCGCGCCGAGCCTGCAACGCAGTTCGAGTGCGTGGCAACAATTTGTTCGTTCGTTGGATCGAAGCCGCGATCTGCGACTGCTGGATCTAGGGGGTGCGAGTTCCGCCAACATCCAATTCATGTCGCAATTGGGAACGAGGATGTACTCGGAAGACTTTTTCGCCACGCTGGAAGATTGCTTCGGGGATGGAGATTACTACGAAAACCAGCGAGATCCGGCCCGGGTGGAGAGCTTCCTGGTTCAGACGTTTAGCGAGCAGCGGGGCCCGTTCGACGGCGCGCTGGTCTGGGATTGCCTGCAGTTTCTGCGCCCAAGTTTGCTGGAACGCACGGTGGACCATCTGCACCGGATTATGGATCCGGGAGCGCACCTGCTGGCTTATTTTTACGCCGACGACAAGGCGCCCGTTATCCCTCAATACAATTTCCGGATCCAGGACGAAAGCAATCTCTTGCTGACGGCGCGCGGGGAAATGCCTCCGGGCCAGCCGTTTTCCAACCGCAACATCGAGAGGCTTTTTGAAGACTTCCAGAGTGTGAAGTTCTATTTGAGCCGCGACAGCATTCGCGAAGTGCTAGTGCGCCGCTAATGGCTTTTTCATTCGAGCTCTTTGTCGCCACCCGCTATCTGCGCGCCAAAAGGCGGCAGGCGGCGATTTCGATCATCACCGCTATCAGCATCGCGGGGGTGTCGGCGGGCGTCATGGCGCTCGTGGTGGCGATCGCGATCAATAACGGCTTCCGGACGACGCTGCAGAAGAACCTCTTAGGCGCGACAGCGCACGTCACCATTACGGAGAGTTCGCCTGGCGAAGGCATTGGCGATTGGCGCAATCTGGCCGCTAAGCTAGGTGGGATCGATGGTGTGGTGGAGGCCTCGCCGGCGCTGTACGAGAAAGTCTTTTTGTCCAGCGGGGGGAACAATTCGGGTGCGATCTTGAAGGGTCTGGATTTGGACAGCCCTCGGCTGGCCCAAGACTTGGCTCCGTACATCAAGCAAGGTTCAATCGAAAGTCTGCGGGGGAAGGGCGACGGGGCGACCTATCTCCTGCTGGGGGCTAAGCTGGCGGAGGGCTTGGGTGTGCGTGTAGGAAATTATATGCAGGTGATCAACCCGTTAGGAGAACTGACGCCATTTGGGTACCGGCCGTCGTACATTCGGGTTCGCGTTGGCGGGATTGTGGAGACCAATTTCTACGATGTGGATGCAAATTTCGCCTTTCTGGGATTGGCTGAACTGCAAAAGACGATGGCGCTGGGAGATGTGGTGAACGCTGTTGAACTGAAAGTGCGCAACATCGACGAGGCGCCGGCCGTGGCCGAAAGGGCACAAAGGGTCTCCGGCAATCGATTTGTAGCGACGCACTGGATGGAACAAAACCGCCAACTGCTGGGGGCCTTGCGCATGGAGCGCATTGTGAGCGTGATCACCATCGGCCTGATTCAACTGGTAGCGGCGTTGAATATCTTCATCACGCTGATCATGATGGTGATGGAGAAACAGCGGGATATCGCCATTTTGCTGTCGATGGGAACCAAGGCCCGGCAGATCCGGCGAATCTTCATCTACCAGGGCCTATTGATTGGTGTGGTGGGGGCAGGGGTGGGCTTGGCGTTGGGCTATGGGATCTGTTTTGTGGCGGACCACTACCGGCTAATTGGACTTCCAGAAGAAATCTACTCGATCTCTTATGTCCCGTTTTTGCCGAATCCTTTGGATGCGATATGGATCACAGCCTTTGCGCTGGGAGTGTCGCTGGTGGCGACGTTGTATCCGGCGAGTTCGGCGGCGAAAATTGCACCGGCCGAGGCCTTGCGCTACGAATAGTCTTCGAACAGGTCGCCGGCGGCCAGGGTCTTGGGAGTCGCCTCCACCTCCTCCACGTTCTTGAGTTTGCGTTGAATTTGGCGGGTGCGCGTCTCGGCCGCTTCGATGGTCTTGGAGGCTTGGTCGAGCTTCTCGCGCACCTTGCCGAGGACGTCGCTGTACTTACCGAACTCCATTTTGACAATGCCGAGCAGTTCCCAGACCTCGCCCGAGCGCTTTTGAATCTGTAGCGTTCGAAAGCCCATTTGCAGGCTATTTAGCAGCGCGAGCAGGGTGCTGGGCCCGGAGAGCGTGACGCGCAGTTCGCGTTGCACGCTTTCGGCAAAAGCGGAACGGCGCATCATTTCCGCGTAGAGACCCTCCGTGGGCAGGAAGAGGATGCCAAAGTCTGTGGTCGAGGGCGGCAGAATGTATTTGTCGCGGATGGATTTGGCAAAGGTCCAGACGCGATTCTCCAGATCCTTGCCGGCTTTCTCGACGGCATCCACGTCGGCGCGTTCGGCGGCCTCCATCAGGCGCTGGTAGTCTTCGAGCGGGAACTTGGCGTCGATAGGAAGCCAGATCGGTTGGCCACCTAATTCCTGGCCGGGGAGCTTGATGGCAAACTCGACGCGTTCCGAGGTGCCGGTGGTCGCTACGTTGCGTTCGAACTGGTCCGGCGCGAGAACCTGCTCGAGCAGCGCGCCCAACTGCACCTCTCCCCAAGTACCGCGAGTCTTGACATTGGTCATCATTTTCTTCAGGTCGCCGACGCCAGCCGCCAGCGTCTGCATCTCACCGAGGCCCTTGTGCACTTGCTCCAGGCGCTCGCTAACCTGTTTGAAGCTTTCGCCCAAGCGCTGCTCGAGAGTTCCCTGCAGCTTTTCGTCCACGGTCTGGCGCATTTGATCGAGTTTTTGTTCGTTCTTTTCCTCGATGCTCTTGAGGCGGGTTTCGATTTCGGCGCGGAGCTCCCCAATGCGGCGGTCCAGGCCCTCCCGCGAGGCCTGCGCTTCCAGGCTTTGATCGCGGAAGCCCTGGGCAATCTCGCTGCGCAGGCCGGCGCCCATTTCAACGAACTCGCGGCGAAAGCGGGAAAATTCGTCGAGCACGCTCTCGGCGCCATTCGATTTTGGGCGTAACAAGAGGATTAGCAGAACGATCCCAATCAAAAGCAGAAAGCCAAAGAGGGCGATGGCGAGTGTGGAGGAATCCATCTACTCGATAATAGAAAGAATGTGCGGCATTGCAGGATTCACGCATCTCCACGCGGCGCCCGAAGTGGGCCGCATGGCTGCGGCAACGAAGACCATTGCCCACCGGGGGCCGGACCAGCAAGGCATTTTTGAGGATCGCCTCGTGTCGCTGGGGGCGGTGCGACTAAAGATCATCGACCTCGGAGGCGGCGACCAGCCTTTACTCTCCGAGGATGGGCGGACCGTAATCGTCTTTAACGGCGAGGTCTACAACTACCGGGAATTGCGTGCCGAATTGGAAGGGCTGGGGGCGCGCTTTCGCACGCAAAGCGACACGGAAGTTGTGTTGGAGGCATTTCAGTTCTGGGGGCCAGGAAGCTTCCGGCGGCTGCGCGGCATGTTTGCCTTTGCGATTTGGGATCAGCGGGCGTCCGAACTGTTTCTGGTACGCGACCGGCTGGGAATTAAGCCACTCTATTTTTATCAACGTGGCGACGATCTGTATTTTGCCTCCGAGCTGAAAGCGATCTGGGAGCACCCGGAAGTGCCGCGTGCGCTAGACGCCCGCGGTTTGACGTACTTCTTGTCGCTCAACTACATTCCGCAACCGTTCACGATGGCCGAAGGGATCAGCAAAGTGCAGCCGGGGAGCTATCTGCGATGGCAGCAAGGACAACTTACGCAGGAACCGTATTGGACCTTGCGATTGGCCGCCGATCCGAAGATGACGCTGGAGGCGGCTAAAGAAGAGTTGGACACGCTGATGAAGGAGAGCCTTCGGGAGCATTTGATTGCCGACGTGCCGTTGGGAGTGTGGGCCTCCGGGGGACTCGATTCGACCACCGTGCTGCATTACGCGGCGCAAACAGTCTCGAAGTTGAAGACGTTTTCGGTGTCATTTGCGGGACGGAGTTTCGACGAATCGCGTTGGTTTCGCGAGGTATCGAAGGTTTACGGCACGGACCATCACGAATTCGACGTGAATCCCGAGGCCGGGCTCGTGGATGCAATCGAACAGATGGCCTATTTTTCCGATGAGCCCAGCGCGGATGCGGGGGCCTTACCGGTCTGGTTTCTGTCGAAGATGACGCGAGAGCGCGTGACGGTGGCTCTAAGCGGAGAAGGGGCCGATGAGCTGTTTGCGGGCTATCAAACTTACTTGGCAGACGACTATGCCCGAACGGCCCGAAAGGTGCCGGCGCCCCTCCGGCGGGCCGCATTGGCCGCGGCGCGTTGGTGGCCTGCTTCGAACGAAAAGATTGGTTTTGAGTACAAGTTGACGCGCTTTTTGGAAGGGACCTTCTTAGGCGAAGAAGAGGCGCACCTGTACTGGAACGGCACAAATTCCGCAGCCGCGAAGGCGGCTCTGGCTCCGGGGATTGCGCATCGGCCGGTGGCGGACCTCTACTGGCGCTTAGCCAGCGAACACGGCGCGTCGGGTGCGCTGAACCGACATTTGTGGGCGGACCAATGCTACTACTTGCCCGATGACATTCTCTACAAGTGCGACCGGATGTCCATGGCGCATTCGCTCGAAGTGCGGCCGCCGTTTCTGGATCACCGGATTGTGGAATTTGCCGGGCGCGTGCCCGAACAATGGAAGAAGCAGGGTGCGACGCTGAAGTTCCTGCTTCGCGAACTGGTCCGGGACCGGATTCCGGCGAGCGTGCTGGCGCGGCCCAAGCAGGGCTTCGATATTCCGGCGCACCACTGGTTTCGCACCGCACTGAAGCCGCTCTTGCTCGATACGGTGACCGAGCGGAGTGTGCGCGAATCGGGAGTGTTTTCCTGGCCTTCCGTACGCGATCTGATGGAGCGACATTTTTCCCGCCGCACGAATGCGGGTTATTCGCTGTGGGGATTGCTCACTCTTTTCCTTTGGATGAAACGATGGAAGATTCAACCTACCGCGGAACCTATTCGGGACCTCTGGCGCCACAACACGACGGCAGCCGCTACTACCAGCTAATCGTTCTTCTTTTTGCCGCACTCATTTACGTGCCGGCGCTTTGGAGTCCGCCCGGCTTGCAGGACGATGTGGACGCCGTGCAGGCGCAGATCGCCCGGAACATGCTGGAATCGGGAGATTGGGTGACGGCACGGTTGAACGGCGTGCCGTATCTGGAAAAGTCGCCGCTGGTGTATTGGCTGATGGCATTTTGTTTTGCCATTTTTGGCGTGCAGGATTGGGCGGCTCGCATCCCGATCGCGGGGGCGGCGATGGCTCTCGCTTGGCTGACAGCGCGCATGGCGGCGTGGGCTGCCGGCTCCCGCTGTGGGATGGTGGCCGGCCTGGTGATGGGCACCGCATTGGGGCTATGGCTGTTTACCCGCATCCTCATTCCCGACGTGATATTGACGTTCACTATTGCCTTAGCGCTGTGGGCCTTCCTGCGCACGCTCGACGAGGAAGAGCGGCGGCCGCGATTTTGGTCGAACGTCATGTCGGCGGCCATGGCAACGGGGCTGCTGCTGAAAGGACTCATCGCGCTCTTGTTTCCTTGCGCGGCCGCTTTCCTGTTCCTGCTCTTGACCAATCAGTTGTTCGCGGCCCACACGTGGCGGCGATTTCGGATTGGGGAGGGCCTACTGATCCTGATTGCGATCGCGGCGCCCTGGCATGTGGCGGCGATGCTGGCAAACCCGCCTCTTTTCGATTTCACTTGGCGCAGCGTGCCAGGCGAGTATCACGGGTTCTTCTGGTTCTACTTTCTCAACGAGCACGTGTTTCGCTTCCTAAACATGCGCCATCCGCGCGACTACAACACGTTTCCGCGCGTCGCGTTTCTGCTCTGCCACTTCTTGTGGCTTTTCCCGTGGTCGATGCATTTTCTAGCGCTTCGTTCTCCGCATGGCGCCCGGTCGAGGCGATTGACGCTGCTATGTTTTTGCTGGACGGGATTCCTGCTTTTGTTTTTCACGTTTTCAACCACGCAGGAGTACTACTCGATGCCTTGTTATCCTGCGCTGGCGATCTTGTTGGGGCTGGCCATTGCGAGGGATAACGCGCCCCAGTGGCCATTTCGAGTGACGGGTACATTTGCGGCGCTGGCACTGGCCGCGATTGTGTATCTGCTTTTCGAGTCGTGGCAGCTTCCCGCGCCTGGAGACATTTCCCGCGCTTTGGCCACGCAGTCGCCGGATGCTTACACGCTCTCCCTGGGGCATATGGGCGACTTGACGATTGCGTCGTTCGCGTATCTTCGCGGTCCCCTGCTGTTGGCTGGGGTGGGGTTGCTGATTGGGGCGGTGGGAGCTTGGCTGCCGCTACGCTGGGCGGTGATCGCGCTCGCGCTGATGAGTGTGATCTTTCTAAACGCGGCCCGGCAGGCGCTTATTGTGTTCGATCCTTTCCTGGGTAGCCAAGCCATCGCCAGAGCGCTGGCTGAGGCCGATCGCAAAGCTCCGGGAACCTGGATTGCGGACAACCAGTACTATGCGTTTTCGAGCGTTTTTTTCTACACCAACAAAAGAGCCTTGCTTCTGAACGGACGGATCAACAATCTCGAATACGGGTCCTATGCGCCGGGAGTGGAAAACGTTTTCCTAAGCGAAGCGGAGCTGCGGGGCCGCTGGGCCGGGAGCGGGCGTCACTATCTGACGGTCGAGAAGCCCCGGTTGGAGGCGGTGCGAAAACTGCTTGGGGCGGAGAATGTTGTGACCGTGGCGGAGTCGGGCGGTAAGTACCTGCTCACGAATCGTAGTTTTTGACAAGAGCGCGGCGCTATGCTGAAAGCGTGATCGCGCTGTTTCTGCTGGCGCTGTGGGCGCAATCCGACATGGAATCCGGTATCCAAGCCCTGGACGCGGGCAAGGCCGCCGAGGCGGAAGCCCACTTCGCCAAAGCGGCGGCGGCGGATGCAAAGGATTATGCGGCATTCTTTCACTTGGCACTGGCGCAAACCATGCAGAACAAGGACAACGAGGCGGAAGAGAACTATCGAAAAACGCTCACGCTGCGGCCGGGACTCTTTGAAGCCAATCTAAATCTTGGGATTCTGCTGCTGCGCAAGAAGCGGCCTAAGGAGGCTGCCGTGCTGATTGAGTCCGCCGCGAACGTTAAGCCTCAGGAGTACCGGCCGCGTTTCTATTTAGGCGAAGCGCTGCTCGAGAGCGGACAGGGAGCGGCCGCCGAGGCGGCGTATCGGAAGGCGCTGGAGCTGCAGCCGAAGTCCGCGGAGGCTTCGCACGGGTTGGGCCAAGCGCTGTTGAATCAGGGGAAGACGAAAGAAGGCGCGCCCTATTTTGAGCAAGCCGCGCAACTGGATGCAGCCTTCCTGCCGGCGCTGCTGCAACTGGCCACGGTGCATGAAGCGGACAAGAACTACGCCGAGGCGATTGCAATCTATAAGCGTTTCCCGGCCGATTTGGCCGTGCGGGAGCGGCTGGGGCAATTGTTGACGGAGACCGGGCAGGCCGCAGCGGCGATTCCGGAATTGGAGGCAGCCGTCAAGGCCTCGCCTTCGGTCGCCAATTTGACCGCGCTGGCCACGGCGTACCTACGCAACCGGCAGGCGGAGAAATGCCAGCCGCTACTCGATGAAGCGTTGCGGCTGGAGCCGAAGAACGGGGAACTGCGGCTGCTCTACGGACGCCTTCTGCGGGATATGAGGAAGTTTGACCTGGCGTCGCAGCAGTTCTTGCTGGCAACGCGCTTGGAGCCCGGTTCCGCCGAGGCCTGGTCGGATTTGGCTACCACGACGGTCTTGATCGACCGGCATGACATCGCCCTCGTCGCGCTGGATCGGGTAAAGGCCTTGGACGCCGAGAAGCCGGGACACCAATATCTGCGCGCGATCACGCTCGATAAGGTGAGGCAGGATAAGAAGCAGGCGCGCTTGGCGCTGGCGGCTTACCAGGAGTTCTTGGCCAATGCGGGCGGGAAGTATCCGGACGAGGAGTTCAAGGCCCGGCAACGCATGAAGGTACTGGAGAGGGAACTGAATCGATGAAAGGTTGGATCGGTTGGCTCTTCGCCTTCACGCTATTGGCCCAGCAGGTGGACCTGGAGAAGCGCTATATGCAATCGCTCGATGCGGCCAATCAAGCGATTAACGCCTCCCGCGTGGCTTCCAGCGAAGGCAAAGCCGAGGAAGCGCAGAAGAGTTTGAACGAGGCTGCGTTGGCCGTCGAGTCCGTATTGGCGAGCCTCGAGGCCATGGGAAAGCCTCCTTATAAGAACGCAAGAAACTACAAGCGAGCGGAACTGCGCACGCGGGAGATTCTCAGGCGAATCGACACTTTGCTGAGGGATGCGGGCTTTGAGGAGCGCGAGGCGCTTAAGTCTGCTCAGGAACGGGTAGGAGCCGTTCATGAAAAGCTATTGCAGGGAGTAATGAGTAAGAAGCCATGAAGACCGCCGCCTTATTGCTTTGGATCGCGCTAGGGGCCTTCGCGCAGAAGGATTTTCTTACCGAGGACGAGATAGAGCGGGTCCGTTTGGCCCAGGAGCCGAACGAACGGCTGAAGTTGTATACACTGCTGGCGCGGCAGCGAGTGGACCAGCTCGACCAGTTGTTTGCCAAGGAAAAGGCCGGGCGCTCTTTGTTGATTCACGATCTGCTGGACCAATACGCCAAGATCGTGGAAGCGATCGACATCGTGGCCGACGACGCGCTACGGCGCAACGCGGTGATCCAAGAAGGGATCCTGGCGGCCGTCGACGCGGAAAAGAAGATGCTGGCGAAGCTGGAGAAATTCGCGGAACTCGAAGCACGGGATTCTTCCCGCTACGAGTTCGTGTTGCAGACGGCGATTGAGACGACAAAGGACTCCATTGAGGCTAGCCAGGAAGATCTCGCGAGCCGTGGCCAAAAGGCCGTGGAGACGGCGGCGGAAGAGAAGAAGCGCCGGGAAGAGCTGATGACCCCGCAGGAGAAGGAAGCCAAGGCCGCTTCGGAAAAGAAGTTGAATGAAGACCCCGCGCTGAAAGGCCGGAAGCCCCCGACCTTGCGGCGCAAGGGAGAGCTTCCGGCCTCGGATAGTTCCCCTCAGAAATCGAAGAAGCCCTAGAGCTTCGTCCCACCTGAGACTTCAATCACCTGCCCGGTTATCCAGCGCCCCTCCGGCCCAGCCAAGGAGGCAACGGCGTCGGCAATGTCTTCCGGTTGACCCACGCGCGGAATGGCCTGCATCTGCTTGATGGTAGCTTCGCCTTCGGGCGTCTTGATCCAGGCGCTCATGTCGGTGTCGATGCCGCCTGGGGAGATCGAGTTTACGGTGATATGGCGGGGCCCCAATTCCCCGGCAAGGTGCTTCGTGAGAGTATCGACGGCGCCCTTGGTGGCCGAGTAGGCGGGTACGCCGGCAAAATAAGTGCGGGCGACGACGCTTGAAATGTTGATGACGCGGCCGCCCTCGTTCAACCTGGGCAGAAACTTCTGGATAACGAAGAATAGACTCTTCACATTCACATTGAAGAGCTTGTCGAACTGCGATTCGTTTGTGTCCGTCCAAGAGCTGTATTCGACCACTCCCGCGTTGTTGACCAGGATATCGATTTTAGGCCCAACCGCCTGCGTCACGGCGGCTTCCAGCTTGGCCGCGCCCGCGGAATCGTTCAGGTCCGCGCCGACGGCCGTGGCTTTGCCGCCGGCTTTCTGAATTTCGGCGACTAAGTCTTCGGCGGACTCTTTGCTCGCCCCATAGTGGGCCACGACATGGGCGCCATCGTGGGCTAGCTTTCGCGCAATGGCACGGCCAATTCCACGGCTCGCGCCGGTAACGAGTGCAATCTTTCCTTCGAGTTTCTTGCTCATGATCTGTGTCTTTCGACCTCCACTGTTTTGGACTCATCAGTCCAAAAACGGTCGCAAGAATTTTAGATCGCTTAGTCTAAAACCGCTAGACCCTGGCCGATAACGGCATCGACGAGCTGGGGATCCGGATGAACCCGAGTAAGCATCAACACGCTAACCAGCAGGCCCAAAAGCGCTGCGGACTTCTTTTCAATCTCCGCAGGCTTCCATTTCCGCTCGCGCTCGAGAATTTCCCGAAACAGCATGCGGCTGGCTTCCAGGGTTTTTTCGACCCGGAACCGAACTTCAGGGTCCGAACTGCCGAGCTCCGCGCCAATAGTAAGAAAGATACAGCCGGGCGAATGCCGGCGAGCGCGGTTGGCGGACTGCAGATCGCGGAAGAACTTCTCGAGGACTTCACGCGCACCACCTGGGGAGCCAAGAGCGCCTTTACGCATTTCCGCGCTCAAACGTTCGGCGCAGCCCAGGCTTTCCAGCATCAGGGCTCGCTTGTCGCCGAAAGAGTTGTAGAGGCTGGCGCGGGAAATGCCAAGCGCGCGCGTGAGGTCTTCGATACTGGTGGCTTCGTAGCCCTTTTGCAAGAAGAGCGCCATCGCCTTGGCGATCGCTTCTTCGCGGTCAAACTCGATTGGTCTGGCCATGGAAACCGCTTAGGTGACGGGGCCCGGATTGAAGGGGGCCAGAGCATTGGCTAGGCCCCAATGCTCAGCCCAGGTCTTTTTCCGGCCGCTGGCTACGTCCAGGATCATGCGGAACAATTCCCAGCCGACTTCTTCGATGCTGGCAGTGCCAGTCGCGATGCGGCCGGCGTCCAGGTCGATCAGGTCCGGCCACTTCTCGGCAAGGGCCGTTCGAGAGGAGACCTTGATTACCGGAGCCAGAGCCAAGCCATAGGGAGTACCCTCGCCAGTCGTGAAGACGTGGAGGTTCATCGAAGCCAACTGTTGCGTGCCGCAAATGAAGTCGCTAGCGGGCGTGGCGGCAAAGACAAGGCCTTTAGCCGTCACCCGTTCGCCGTGGGTTGCGACGTGCCGAATCGCGGTGGAGCCAGCCTTGGCGATGCTGCCTAAGGCTTTCTCGACAATGTTGGAAAGGCCGCCGCGTTTGTTGCCGGGTGTGGGATTGGCGCTGCGGTCGGCTAGGCCCTGGGCGAGGTACTGGTCATACCAGCGCATCTCACGGACGAGCGCGAGGGCGATTTCGCGGCTCTCGCATCGTGGAGTAAGCAAATGAACGGCGTCCCGTACCTCCGTCACTTCACTAAAAAGAACCGTAGCACCGGCCCGGACCAAGAGATCCGCGGCAAAGCCGACCGCCGGATTGCAAGTGACTCCGGAAAACGCATCGCTGCCCCCGCATTGCAGGCCTACGATGAGGCCGGCGGCGGGACAGGGCACCCGTTGCCGTTGATTTAGCTCCGCCAGTCGCTTTTCGGCTAGACGTAGAATCGAGGCAATCATCGGTCCGAAGCCGCCCTCGTCTTGCAAGCGGACGACGCTTTCGGCCGGGTCGAGCAAGGGGAAGAGCTTGGATGGCTGGAGCTTTTCACACCCAAGACTGACCACCAGCGGAGCCCCGCCGAGGTTGGCATGCTGTCCGATATGACGGAGAGTAGAAATTGGAATAGCCGCGCCCGGCGCCTGGATGGCTACGCCACAGCCATAGGCGTGAGTGATGGCCACAACGTCATCGACATGGGGAAAGCGAGGCAGGATTTCCGCTTTGATCCGCTTAACGGCATATTCTACCGTCGGGGCGACGCATTGCACCGTGGTGGATATCCCCAGAATGTTTTTGGTCCCCACGGTGCCGTCGGCGTTGGGATAGCCCAAGAAAGTGAAGCCGTCAAGCGCAGGCAACGAGGGCGGCACAACCGTTGCCAGGGGTAGGGCGTCGAGTGCTGGGGCTTCGGGCAAGGCCAACGAGTCCTCCCGCACCCAGGCCCCGGCAGGGATCTCCCGCGTGGCAAGCCCGATCGTCTGGCCATAGCGAATCACTGGCTCGCCGGCGTAGATGCGCGCCAGAGCTACCTTATGAGCCTGGGGCACGGCTTCCACCAGACGCAAACCGTCCGGGAACTCCGCTCCCGCTCCCAGACCTTCGGCATTCGCAACAATGGCGACGTTATCTAGCGGATCCACCTGAACCCGGATCGGCGCTTCTATCCCAGCCATTCGTTCAATTCTTGCGTATGCAGCTCAATGGTGCCTTGTTGGGGAAGCGCATCGAGCGGCAAGCCGGACTTCCAGAGCGAAACCTGAAACTTTAACCCGTGCGTTTTTTGGCTGCGCAGGGCGATCTTCAATTCAAAGATCTGCCCGTAAGCGGCTTCGGCGTGCAGGCCGTCGTGGGCGGGCGAAACAAAAGTCTCGGCGAGCGGAATCGTAATCTCTTTCTGATCAAAGGTGAAGCGGAGCTCGCTTTGGCGCAAGGTTTCCTCGTGGCCCTTGGCGAAATCCAGGCGGAGGAAAAGCCAAACGCCATCACTGCCATAATGAAGCTCCTCGAAAACAAAGCGTTGTCCATGCATGGCGCCGCTGCGTTGGTCGATCGAGTAGGTGCCCGCGCCCATCCATTCGAAGTAGCTGGAGACCGTGCCGTCGATCTTGGGCGAAAGCGGACCGCGCGGCGCCTGGTGCAAGGCGCGCATCTCCAACTGCAGGATTGGGCGGGAAAGTTCTTCGGGCGGAGCGAGTCCCAGGGACCGGTAGACGTTGGCCAAGTGCTCCCGGTAGAGGCGGTCGAAATCCGGGCGGTTTGCAGAAGCATGCTGCGGTCCATACCACCAGTTCCAATCGCTGCCCTCGGCGATCAGCAGTTCCTCGAAGGCCAAGTCCCGGGCCGCCGGGCTGACCTGGTCCTTAACGCGATCAAAGGTTTCCCGGGCGCGCAAAAGATAGTCCCAGGCCTTGTTGTCTTCCTCGTGTCCGATCCAGACGTCGAAGTTAGCGCCGATCCAGGAGGCGGGAAAAATGTGGCCGATCGGTTCGGCGGGCACCATTCCGATGCCTTCGCTAACCGTCACGGCGCGCATGCTTTTGTCCTGCGAAATTTGCGAATAGAGCTCGCGCAGAAAGGGCCGTCCCGAGAGGTCGAAGTACTCCCAGGCGTTTTCGCCGTCCAGGATCACGGGAACCAGCGCATCGCGCCCCTGACGCAAAATGGGGGCGCAATTGGCGCGGATCGAGTCCAGAAAATGGTTGGCAGCTTCCTTGGCGCCCATTCGCGAATAGACGAAGCCGATGAGGTCGCTCAGAGTATGGTCCCGGAACAGGCCATGCATCTGATGATTCCCTTGCCGCCACAGGTAAGGTTTGTAGGTCACTTCGGGCGTGCCAGGTTGATTGATGGTTCGGGATAGCACCCCATTGTCGGTGGCAAACCACTTGAAACCGGTTTCGGCCGCCAAGTAGAGTGCCTCGTCCGAGACGGAACCCTCACTCGGCCATAAACCGGCGGGAGGATAGCCAAACTCCGCCGCCATATACGTACGGGCCCGTTCTAGCTGAATGCGGGCGTCTTCCGGATAACGAAATCGCGAAGGCAAGGGAACGTAGGGGTGTGAGATTTCGGCAATCTGCGTATCGCAGATCAAGGGGAGGATCGGGTGATAGAAAGGGGTAGCGGAGATTTCGATTTGCCCCCGCTTGGCAAAGGATTCGTAGATGCCCTTTACCAAGCCAACCTTTTCCAGCTGCTTGCGGGCGAGCAGGTTCTGATCGACGCCGGAGTAGTTCTTGCCCTTGGCCACCAGTGCGGCGATTTCCGGGTCACCCGTCAGGAAATCTTCGTCGAACCAAGCCAGCTGCGAAAGGATTTGCAGATCCCGGAAGGCGCTCTCGTTAAACACGCGCATGGCGCGCGCGGGATTTTCGTCGACGCTCAGCCAAGCCTCATACAACTCGGCATAGCGAGGATAGCGATAGATCATCTTCTGCACGTTGGCCTGGAAGAAATAGCGCAGGATAAACTCCCGTTCGGAGTCTGTCAGCGCGGGCGTGTCCTTATTGGCGCAGCGCAGAAACGGGTCCTGCGCGACGCCGCGCGCGTACTCGTCCAATTGCACCAACATGGAAGGGACCAGGTTGAAGGTCTGCCGGACTTCTGGAAAGTCCTCCAGGACGCTCACCATCCCGTAGTAGTCCTTTAACGCATGTAGACGGGTCCAAGGCAGCTTGTATTCCCCGCTCACCAGATCCTTATAAAAAGGCTGGTGCATGTGCCAAACGAAAGAGAGATAGATCTTCGCCATTCCGCTCCTAGCGCGCGCCGAACCAGCTCCTCACCGGCGCCGGGGGCGCTGTGCCCTTGATCGCGAGCCAAAGTATCTGATTTAGTTCATTGTCGTCGATCTCGTCCGCTTCACCCCATTCCATTTTCAGCGTGCGGGCCGAGAGGGGACCTTCGGGGTTCTTTTCATCCAGCGGCTGTTTCGGCGTTTCCGCCCGGTACTCTCCCATTTTGGGTGCGCTCGCGAAGGCCCGAGTCATGGGAGTCGAGGACGCGTCGTAAACGGTCATCGGACGCAAGCCCAGAATCAGTTCCATCGTGCGCAGCATGGAAGTTGTGTTGTACATCGTGGAATCGACGAGGGCGCGCCTGGTATACGGACTGATCACGTAAGCGGGAGAGCGATGGGAATCCACATGATCGGGCCCGTTTTGGGCATCGTCTTCGACGACGAAAATTACCGTTTTCGCCCAGAATTTCGATTTCGAGAGTCCCTCGACGATCATTCCTAAGGCCAGATCGTTGTCGGCGACCATTGCTTTGGGGGAAAGCTTCCCCGCTGCCAGGCCATAGGTGTGGTCGTTGCCCAGACGCAGAGTCATGAACTGGGGCAATTCGTTCTTGGCTTCAAATTCTTTGAGTTCCGCAAGGAAGGTCTTCGCGCGGTCGACATCGCTGTATTCGAGATCGTAACCGCGGTACTGCATGGCTGTGAAGGGGGCCAACTGGGGGTCCTTCACCGAGGCGATGTGTTTGCCGTCCTTGGGCTCCTTCAGGTTGTCGGCCCACCAGCCGTAGTTGCGCACCTTTACTCCTGCCGCAATCGCGTTATTCCAGATGCGTCCCGCGGGGCCGTTAGCGGCCGATTCTCCGCCCTCGTAATCGTAGTGGCGCCGGCGCCCCGCGTAGGAATTGGGCCACATGCGCTGCACGTAGGCGGGCGCGATGGCCGCCGTAGACCAGTTGTGGCCGTCGGCGGAAACATCCGCGTTCACATAGAAGTTGTCGAGCAGCACGAACTCTTCGGCGAGCTTATGGTGATTGGGCGATACGTCGCGGCCGAAGATTGTAAGGCTGGGGTCGTTATTGCCTTTGGTCAGATCGCCGAGCACCTGGTCGTAGGTGCGATTTTCCTTGACGATATAGAGAACATGTTCCAAAGCGGCGCTCTTCTGGCCCACCGTGGCGGGTATTACGGCCGAGGAGATGGGATTGGCTTCGGTGAATTCGTCCCGATACGGCGAATTCTGCATGGCGCTCTTGGTGTAGGCCGTGAGGCGCGCTTCGTCCAGGCCATTGACCACCGAGATGCTGCCTTGTTGCAAACGGCCGACGTAGGCAACGGGGGCCCCGCCCAAATGACTGGGGGCCGCTCGCTTAATTGGGTTGGGGCCATTTACATTATTGGGAAAGCTGCGCGCGCCGCGTCCATTGAAAATTAGCAGCGTCTCGTCGGCCAGGGCGCGTACGGCAATCGGGTACCACCCGGACGGGACAAATGATTTAACGCGGCTGCGCGGTCCTTCGACGTCGACGATCGCGGCGGCGTTGATGTCCGAGCAAGCGACATAGAGCGTGGATTGGCTGGCATTCAGGGCCAATGCGCTGGGAGTGGAACCGGCCGGCTGCTTGGGATACAAAGCGAGATTGATCGTTTCCACGGCCTGGACGTCTTTGGCTTCCGTCACTGCGAGC
>CAYLXK010000036.1:0-28459 GCA_964387685.1 uncultured Bryobacter sp. | reverse complement strand
GTCGAATACAAGTGGCAGCTGCCCTTCGCGCAGATCGCGGCCATTTTTCGTGGGGGTTGCATTATCCGGGCGCGCTTTTTGCAAAAAATCACGGAGGCCTACCAGGCCAATCCGCAATTGGTGAATTTGCTGCTCGATCCATTCTTTGCCAGCGAAATGGCGCGGTGCCAGGGCAACTGGCGGCATGTGGTGGCCGCCGCCGCCACGAACGGCATTCCGGCGCCCACCTTCTATTCGGCACTCAGCTACTTTGACGGCTACCGTAGCGCGACATTGCCGGCGAATCTCTTGCAAGCGCAACGGGATTACTTTGGCGCACATACCTACGAGCGTACGGACCAGCCGCGCGGCAAATTCTTTCACCTGGACTGGCCCGAACCCGGCCGGCCGCAATTGACGGTTTGACCCGATGATTCTCGAGATCCTATGGCTCCTCTTCTTGTTGACTCTGGCGCTGCTGCCGCTGGTCCTCAAGCTCGAAGAGTCTTCGGAAGTCCTGGTCGTCCGGCTCGGTTGAGTCCGGGCGCGGACCGCCCTGCCTGCTTTAGTTCAACAACTGAATTAAAGAAAGGAGGAGAGCTATGTTCATAGCCTTCGTCCTAATCTTTATGACCCCCCTGCTCCTGTGGCAGTTGAACCGCGCGCTTTTGTGGATGGACGAAAAGGATTGGATCCTCCTTCCCAATCGCGAGGCTGCACGGAACGGGAACTCGAACCTTTTGAACGGGTGGCTGGAAGTGCAAGCCATCGTTGAACCCGCCAAGCGCAACGTCGTGAAAGTGCGCGCGGAACGCAAGGACACCAAGCTCGAAGTAGAAGAAAAAGGCGATGGCCCCACTCCCGATCCATAAGGACCTTTTGGTATTCTGAGGAAGTAGCGTTCGCTACTTCGCTCCCTGGTCGTCTAATGGTAGGACAGCAGACTTTGACTCTGTCAATCGTGGTTCGAATCCATGCCGGGGAGCCATTCCTTCCTCGCATCGATTCCACCAAGCCTCCGAGCTCGCTGGAGCCTGTTCATCCGAAGCGTCCCCTCCCCCCAGCCATTCCCCAACCTATCCGTTTTCCACCCGCGCCTTGATATCCCAGTATGCCGCCACGATAAGCCTCTCAAGGGCGGCGGCGTTCGTGACCGCTCCCGGCCGCAGCTTCACATGACGCATGAACTTGCCGCTGCCTTCTAACAAGCCAGCCGGATCCGGCAGCGCCGCACCGTGAAAGAAGCCCACGTTCACATGCGCAGAGAACACGTTAACGTAACCGAACGGCGCGTCTCCCAAACAAGCAACCGGACAGCCGTCATGCAAAAGTTCCCGCACTTCATCGCCACATTCCCGCATCACACCAAACCAATGCCGCGCGATCGCCCCCAATTCACCCCCGCGCTCATCCATCCAAGCTGCAATGGCGGGTTCCTGTTGGACCGCGCCGTTGAAGCGCAGAAATTCCGATCTCTGTGCTGACCGGCTCGCCGTTTTCGAGATGTTAGATCGCCGCAAGGGGCACCAGCTTTGACGATTTGATCTGCTTAGCGCTTGTCACGATTGGAGTCGATGATTTCCTTCACCGCAAATTGTAGCCAGAATAAGCGCCTAGTCACAATATCTGCTCCTACTCTGCCCTAAGCCCATGGGGCCGCCCCACCATTTTGAGCTCGCCTCTGTTTGCAGGTCGGCCTTTGTCCTCGTCCACGGCCATAAAGTAATCACGCCGCATCTCGCCGGGGCGGGAACCAGCCAGCACCTTCTCACGCCTGCGTTTCATTAGCCGCCCAAATGGAGGACGCGAAGAAAGCCTGGTCATCGCTTGGTGAACCGGCAATCCTGGTCGGCCAATGTGCACTCGACCTCCTGCCGGCAGGAATTGAGGAGCACGTTCGCGCTATCGCCGCGGAGCATGGCGACGGATGGCGTCACCAGAATGGCGCCTCCCGGGTGGCGAGGGCCAACTGGACCTGTGGGGCTCGCAACAAGGTCCTGCTCGGGATTTTGTCCGGGCCCATTTGTGCGATTTCAGCCGGCGTTGCTTTGAAGAGCTAATACTGCTGCCGACCGGCCACCCAGCCAATACCCGCGCAACCTTTGTTTCCTGCGTCGCGGAAGAGTATCCCGCCCGAATTTTGCTTTCCCCGAGGCCGCCGTTCCCGCCCGACCCAAGAACGGCGCTATTCGTTGGTTCAACTTACAGGGTCTTTAGAAAAGCAATCAGCGCGCGCCGGTCGGCGATAGGTAATTTGAGCCCGAACTCGTGACCTTCGATCGGTCCGGGCGCGAGGTGGAATCCCTCGGGGAGATAATCTCGCTGCAGGCGGGCGGGATCAAACCATTCCTCCAAACTTGCCGCTTGTCCCTCATGCCCAAAGACGCTGCGCATCCATACCCCGCGAAGAGAAGGGACCTTGTAGAATCCAGTGCCCCGTCTGGTTTCGAGCGCTAGCCCAGGATCGGTGCCCACGGAAACGCTGAGGATCGCTTCGCTTTTTCGCAGCGACTCGGGCACCGTGAACCCCTTGGCTGGCGAAAGAGCGTTGTTAGTGTAGAGCGGAGCGGGATGACAACTGGCGCAGCCATGGCGCTTGAACAAGGCTTGGCCGCGCTTCGCCTGCTCGTCAAACCGATTCGGATTGGGTGGCGGCTGCAGCGCTAACAGATACAGCGACAATGCATATAGCTGCTCGTCGCTGTACCGTGTATTGCCGCCGGCCGGCCTCCCCTGAGGATCGTAGTCTCCGTATTTTGCCTGACTGATCAGTCCCTGGTTGACGAGGGCGTATCGCATCAGATCGCCTATATTGCGGTTCCGGGAAAGTCCGGTGGCATCCAGATACCGCAAGTCACCGACACCAATCAGCGGGGGGATTTTCACCGGGTGCTTCGTGCTCGAACCCTCCCGCTCCAGCACGCCGGGTACCTGTGCGACGGTGCGGCGAACGATCTCATCGAGCGTAATTCGTTCCCAATCATCCTGATTGATTGCCCATGGGGTGAAGTTTCGGGATCGCTTCAAAGCGCGGTAGCGCGCGACGGCATCAGGGCCAGTACCGCGATCCGTATAGCGCCAAGCTTGAGACCGCGCAATCTGAGCGTTACTCTGCGCTCCCTTTACTAGGCGGCCATCTGGCATCACCCGCGTATGGCACTCGTTGCATCCTCCAAACCCGAGTTCCACCACTCCTCGCTTTCGCACCACATAAAACCAATCCGGAACAATGCCGTCTGGCGTTGTCGGCATTGGAACAGCTCTAAAGTTTTCCAGGTATCGCTGCCGTGAGGTGGATGGAACGAAGACTATTGGCTGGTCGAAGACGAGCTCGCCAGCGCGAATCCAATCTTGTTTGGTTCTAAGCTTTTCCGCGGCAAAAACAATTTCCGGCTCTACCTGTTGCAATGATGCCCAATATCCGGCTGGCTCCCGGCCGGGCGCATAGAAAGGATACGTTCGGTAGACCGGGCGCACCGGCATTTCGTAGTATTGTTTCGCAGAGGGATAGCGGGGCGAGCGGTCAGCCCGAGCTAGAGGCAGTTCGAACTTATCGGTTTCGCTATCATCCCAGGCCTTTGGTATGGCAGGACGGAAATTCTGCGCTGGGCAACAGACCGTGACCACCAAAAGGAAACAAATCGCGCTGAAGAAGTGAATCATCGACGGCTCCTGCAAAGTATCACAAGATGCTTCGCCCCGACCGTGTTTGAGCCCATTGGCCTCCCTCAACCTCTCGAACTCTCGGGGTTCTCTGTTGACACCTCTGCGTTTGTTAACACTCCGTTTGAGAGAAGGGGACCCATTAGACCGTTTCGAACTCCCGTGAGTATCTATTGACAGAGCCGGACGACGCGTCAGGCCGCCCAGCGGAAGCCGTTGTGGGCCGGGTACCCAATGGACCGGCAACACCTGGAGGACCGGCAACACCTGGAGGGCCGGCAACACCTGAAACGAGTGACGAGCGATTGCCAGAGGACGACTCCCACGGGACGTTTAACCAGGCTCCGTTCGAAGTCCTGGAAACTGGGGGTCGTCGCGAGGTCCTCGAGAATCCGCTTCGGTTTTGCGACAAAGCAACCGTTCTCGACTGTCCAGTTATCACCGGATGGGATCTTTTCGCGCAATCGTGTTTTTTGCAGAGGCGGCGAGGCAAGCACAAAGAGACCGGGCGCAGTGCGCGCAAAGAAATTTGGGGTATTCTGAAAGCCCGAGAATATATGTGGGCCCGTCGTTTGCTATGGATCAGTCTAGGTGTGTGGCCTATTTCCGCTCAAACCTTCACGCCTTCGATACCCCGGGCGTGGGCGCATTCGATCGAACGCGACTCGTTTGAACTTCCCTTGAACCGGCCCGAGTTTTCGCCTCGATATCTCTCTGAAAGTGAGTATTACGAGCTTCCTGTTAGACCCGTGTACCGCACTTACCCGGTCTATGCCCCGGACAAGGAACCGCCCGGCTACTGGGACTCACTCCTACGCAAAGATCCTGAGATCGTTTTTGATCCCAGTGTGTTGAGGACTCGCGAAGATTGGGTTCGTGCAGGTAAACTCGTCTTCGAACAGCCTACTGTATTTGTGCCGGCCGCTGCTCGGCGCGAGGAGTATCTCGAATCGCTCCGGCGGTTCCCGGGGGGCATTGGTCCTTCGGGCATTACTCGGAACATGGTTTACGTGCTTCGCAAAAGGGGCGTCATTGAGTTTGGTGTCGAGAGTTGCGCGGAATGCCACACCCGATTAATGCCGGACGGAACTTACGTCGCTGGGGCCCCTACCATGGAGGACCAAGGTGCGAGGGGCCTGTGGCGCATGCAGTACCGTATCGAGAAGGGCACGCAGACACTCAGCGACTTCATCCGTAACAGGCAGCGGGTTTTTTATGCACCCTGGCTGTCTACTCCTGAAGCATTCAATAGTATTTCGCCGGAAGACTTCCTCCGGGAACAAGTCCGTCCCGCCGGCGTGCACATGCGCGCCGGCACCGGAGCCCGGCATCCCGCCAAGACTCCCGTACTGATCGGCGTGCAAGACCTAAAGTATCTGGATGCAACCGGGCTCTCCCGCCATCGGGGACCGGACGATTTCATGCGCTATGCCATCGTGAATCAGGGCTTGAACGGACTGGCTCAGTTCGGACCTTTCCAGCCGGGAGGCCTGCTGCCCGGCGCCAGCCGGCCGGGCCGCTATGACGACGCGCAACTCTACGCTCTGGCGCTCTACGTTTATTCTTTGAAACCGCCTCCAAACCCTCATCCCCGGGACGCACAGGTCCGTTTGGGCGAGAGGGTTTTCGAACGCGAACGATGTTCCACTTGTCATCCCGCGCCCATCTACACGAACAACAAACTCACCCCGGCGCCTGGCTTTCGCATTACCCCGCAAATGCGCCAGACGGATGCAATCATGGACGTCTCCGTCGGTACCGACCCTGGGTTGGCAATGAACACCCGCCGCGGCACCGGCTTTTATAAGGTTCCTTCCCTGCGCGGCCTCTGGCTCAGAAGTTACTACGGGCACCAAGCCTCTACGGCATCGCTCGAAGAGTGGTTCGACCCGGCTCGCCTGGGGCCCGGCTACGAACCAAAGGGTTATCACTTCGAGCGAGGGCCGATCGCCGGGCATGAGTTTGGGCTGCGCTTGAGTCCACGCGACAAGGGCGCCTTAATCGCATTTCTCCGAACACTTTAAGGATATTGGCTTCTCTATTGACGATTCCCGGTTTGTTGACACTCCGTTTGAGAGAGGGGGAGCCAAACTGCTTACCCTTTCCCGTCTTCGACTTAGATCGCTCTCCATTTTGCGCCGTTGATCGATCCACGACCTGACGATGGCCTTGGTGGTCGTGCGCGCGATCAGTGCTGATGCCGAATAGCGACAAACGGTAGCATCCTGTAGGAGGATAGAGTCTATGGAAATCGTCGAACAGCAGCAGGAACATAAGTGGCTACAGCAAATGGCGGGAACTTGGACCTATGAATCCGAGGTCGTCATGGGACCGGACAAAGCACCCATGAAAAGCAGCGGAACGGAAATCGTGCGTGCCATTGGCGATTTTTGGATCCTGGCTGAGGGGCAAGGGACGATGCCAGACGGCAAAGCCGCCACCATGGTCATTACGGCCGGATACGACCCCGAGGTGAAGAAGTACGTCGCGACGTGGTTCGGGTCGATGATGACGAAGTTGTGGGTGTACGAGTGTTCCAAAGAAGGCAATACCTTAAACATGGATGCCGAAGGTCCCAGCATGTCGGGCGATGGAAGCATGGCCATGTATCGGGATTCGATGGAAATTGTGGACGCCGACCACAGAACTTTCCGTTCGCAGATGCGCAAGCCCGACGGAAGCTGGATGCAGTTCATGACGATGCATTACCGTCGGGTGCAGTAGCGGCGTCGCTGCCACGGAGCTGCAAGGATTGATTCGCTCGGGCCCGCAAGCACCAATACTGATGCGATGGTCAGCGGAACGGGTCGCAGCCGAGGGTTGAAGCGCGCACGACGAACGCGGAATCGCGACCGGGCCTCAATCAGCCAAGTAGCCCTGCACTGGTCAGATCTGTCCGGCAGAAATGCGCTTTCCGGCACCTAAGGGTGATCGGGCTCACACACCGACTAGACACGATTCCGTTTTCAGTCTCAGCTCCTCAAGAAAGAACCGTAACTTCCTGGCTACAAGTCCGCACTTGTCTAGGTGTCGGGGGCATTTTTTTGGTCCTTCCCGGCATTCAAATTCAGGTCGTGCAAGGAGCACCTTTCCCGATGAGCAAATACAAACGCTTGGCGTTCACCTTGATCTTGGCGGCGGCCCATCTGCCGTATTTGAGCCCGGCGCTGCAGGCGGGGGAATTAAGCTACCGGCGCGTTCTGCCAGGCGTAGTTCACACCCAGGAAGCTGAGGGCGCGCGGATTGCAACCAGCGCCTGGCTTGTAAATCTGAGTGCCTTTTCCGCCTCCTTCGAATTCGGCTTTCTGCCCAGCTCCAACGCAGGGGCGCCGCCGGCCCAAGTGAGGGTGTTGGCGCCGGGCGAGACCCTGCGGTTGAATAACGTGTTGCAGGAGCTCTTTGAGCTCGCGGAAGGCGAAGGCGCGCTGCTTGTACGCGGCGAACAACCGTTCGAACTACGCGGCGTCAACGCCAAGGTCGCGAGTCCGCCAGACGCTTCCGGACAGGTCCTAAAAGCGTTTGCATCCTCCGAGATTCTCGGTACGGATCAGGCGGGGCACTCGCTCTGGCTGGCGAACCGCGCGGAGCCCGAGCCGGCGTTCCGTACAGAAATCACCGCGGTGCTGGCGGCGCCGAACACAACCCTAACCGTATCGGTCTACGATGCGGCTGGGGTCCTACGTGGGATCGAGGTTGTCACTTCGGAACAACCGGCGATCTGGAGAGCCTCGGCTTCCAAGTTCCTGCCCGATCCAGAAATCCCAATCGGCCGGGTTAAGTTCGCGGTCACGGCTGGTGAAGCGACCGGCTTTCTCTCGGTGACCGCTCACGATGCCGCGAAGGGATTCGTCGCGCAACCCGAGCGAATCGCGGGCGCCACGCCCGAAGGCTCAGACCTGCTCCTGAATGGCGTGTCCGCCTCAACCAATCTCCGCCTCTTCAACCCGAACGATACCGAGCAAGAAGTTTCCGTTGAAGCACTAGGCTTTCCCGGCGGTCCGGCGACGATCCGCAGACTAGCAGTGCCGCCGAATGGCCTTCTTGAAATCCCCGAGGTGCTCGCCGCCGAGGGCTTCGAAATTCCTGAAGGCGCGACAGGAGCCTTGCGCATTCGAGCGCTGCTGCCCCTTTTGGCGGCTGGCCGAGGCCTGACCATGGCCGTCCCTTACGAAACCGGCTTTGCCAAGGCGAGGCAGCCCGTGACCCTGGTGGGCTTGAACGAAAACGTCAACCAGCCGGAACTGCGGATCCAGATCGCCCTGTTTGCGGGCGCCAATGGAGCCGCCGGCCTATTGAGGCTCCGCGACGCGCGAGGCTTCCGGATAGCGAGCTCGCCGATCCAGCTGGGCTCGAACCAGTGGCAAGGCAAGGCCATCGCGGCGTGGTTTCCCGACACGGAAATCCCCATCGATGCCCGAGTAGATATTGAACTGGAAGCCGGATCCGCGCACGGCTATGCCGAAATTTTTCAAATCACGGACAACCTCTCGCAGAGCCTGGTTGTAATAGCGCCAGCGTTGGTGCCCGTGGAAGCGCCGGTCACGCCGACGGCCAAGCGCCTCGTCTTTTCCGCAGCCCCGTCGCCCGTCACCGCCGGTACACCCTTCAACGTAACGGTTCGAGCACTCCTAGCGGATAACACCCTCGACGAACGCTTCGCCGGTACTGTCGAACTCCGCGCCAGCGGACCCGGCGGAATGCCGGCACTCGCCACGCGGCAGGCCGTGGAAGGAGTTGCCTCGTTTACGGGCTTGAGCCTGGCAAGCCCTGGACTCTACACCCTCACGGCGCTCGGGGCCGGACTCGAGTCTGCCGTCTCTGAGCCTTTTGAGGTCGCGCCGGTGCCACCCCCAGCCCCCATCGTGATCCGCGTCGGCACCTTCGCGGGGCAGAATGGCTACCAAGCCCAGGGCACCCTGCAGATCGAGCGCGCCGCAGGGGGCGCCGAAACGCTAAAGCTGAACTCAAACTTCCGCGTCAGTGCCGGAGCCGGCGCGATCACGGTATGGTTGGCCCGGTCCGGCGGGCCTTTGAACGCCGCCAACAGTGTCCGAGTAGGCCTCATCAATCGGGTTTTCTCGGGCGAATTCACCTTTCCGATCCCATCAAGCGGCTCGAGCGGATTCACGCATGTCATCGTCTATTGCGATCCTTTTCGCATCAACTTCGGCGCCGCTCCATTGATGAACCCCTAAGCCTGAACTATGTCGTTTCGCCTTCTTTACCTCTTATGCCTGGTGCCCGCTTTCTGCGTGGCGCAAGCCGGCTTCACTCGCTCCGAGGGTACTGGATTCGCGCGCTTCACCTTGAGCACGCTGGGCAGCTCGAGTTTCTTCACACCCTCGGGCATCAAGATTTCCTCGGCGCGCTATCGTGACGTGACGTCGTCTTTTTATGGCGAGTACGGAGTGACCCGAGACTGGACGGCCGTGGTGAGTTTTCCATTTTTCCGAAATCACCGCTTAGACACGACGAGTTCTCTTAGCGCCGTGGGCGACGCGAGTGTGGGATTCCGGCGCGGACTGCTCCATGGGCGGACGCCAGTGGCCCTGGCTGTGGACTTCGGTCTGCCTACCGGCGACTCACAAGGCATCGTAGCGGTACGGGATGTGCCTGGTAGCGAGTTTCGTTTACCTACCGGCGACGGCGAATTCAACACCCGAGTCAGCCTCTTTGCTTCCCGGGCGTTTTGGAAGGGCAAAACCTTGGTGTCGGCCGGCGGCGGCTACAACATCCGTACCCGCGGCTTTACCGATGAGATTTCCTATTCGGTGAACGGATCCCAACGGCTCTTTTCCACGCTTTCGATTTCCGGCGCGTTGATTGGGCTTGAACCGGCGCGCGCGGCCAACCTGGAGCGTTCGGTTGGCTTCGGGGTCGGGGAAGGGGTGGCGTTACTTGCTATTGGCGGCGAGGCGCAATATCGAATCGGTAAAAGGCACAGCGTGTCGGGCGGCTACTATAAGCCCCTGCGGGGAAAAAACCTGCTGAGCGGCGGAAACCTGGTTTTCGGATTCGGTATCTCCTTCTGAGTTGCGCTAAGCGCCTAGGCTAGGCGTCGGGCCTGACGTTCTGATTGCACCGAAAGATGTTAGCCGGATCGTACTTGGCTTTCAGAAGCGCCAGCCGGGCAAAGTTCTGTCCGTAAGCGGCCTGAATTCTATCCTCTCCCTCGTGAGCGAGATAGTTGACATACACTCCACTTGAGCTAAAGGCTTGGATGGATTGCCACAGGCTGTCGGCCCAGGCGATGTGGGCTGGGGAATCCGCAGCCGCCGTCCATATGGGCATAATGACGACGTCATAGGCAGCGTTGCGGTGAGGAAAGGCGGTCACTTCCGGCGCGACGCGGCTGACCGCGCCGCCCAGGTGCTCGATCAGGACGCTTGAGAATGGCGATTCGGCTTCCCGATAACCTTCTACCAGGACATCGATCACCTCATTGCTCAAGGCGTTCAGCATGCTGGATTTCCAGTAATTGAAGCGCCCATGCGGAAAGCTCTCATCGATCATGGACTGGGCGCCGACATAGGGCATGGGTTGGAGCGTGTCCATGACAGGCGGGCCAAAGGTTCTCAGCGGTTCCACGAGGCGTTGTCCTTCTTCGAGGGGGCCGATGTAGCAAAGCACGATCGCGACCATAGGGTGGCCATCGGGGGACTTCAGCAGGCAGGCCGAAGCGCTCATTTCATCCGGCGCGCCACTGGTGTAGTCGCGATAAAAGCGCAGAACTTCCCGGCCTCTTTCGAGGGGATGGAGGACCATGCCCGCGAGGACGGTGGGCCCGACAGGATGAAGGCGGTACTCCAAGCTGGTGACGATACCGAGGTTCGATTGCGAGCCGCGCAGCCCAAAGAAGAGGTCTGGATTCTCGCTCGCGCTGGCCGTTCGAAGCTCGCCGTCGGCGGTGACCACGTCCAGCGAAACGAGGTTGTCCAGCGCGAGCCCATACTTGCGCATCAACCAGCCAAATCCTCCTCCCAGGGTTAAGCCCGCGACTCCCGTCTTTGAGCAAATCCCGCCGGTGGTCGCCAAGCCGAAGGCCTGGGTTGCACGGTCGAATTCCCCGCAAGTGGCGCCGGCCTCGACGCGGGCCCGGCGGCTGGTGGAATCCACCTCGATGCGCGTCAACCGCGACATGTCGAGTTGGAGGCCGCCGTCGCAGCTGCCGCTGCCGGAAACATTATGGCCGCCGCCGCGAACCGCAACCGGAAGTTTGCGCTCGCGAGCGAAGTTGACAGCAGCCTGGACGTCGGAGGCGGCGGCGCACCGCACGATGAGCGCAGGCCGTTTGTCATGCAGGGCATTCCAGAGGAGGCGGGCTTCGTCGTAGCCTGGATCGGCGGCGCACAGCAGGTCTCCGTGTAATCTATTTTTGAACTCCGTCAAGGTGGGGTTATCCAGCCGAATTTCGTCGCCGCTGGCGTTAGTCGCACTTAGAATGTCCATGGGGTATTTGTCTCAATCCTCAACTTGGTGGAAGACTACGGAACCGGTATCCGACGCCGCGGACTGTGGAGAGCATTCGCGAGCGCGCACCGAGTTTTTTTCGCAGGGAGCGAATGACCACATCGATCACGTTGCTTCCCGCATTCACTCGCCGTGCCCAGACGCGTTCGAGCAACTCCGCTCGAGACACCGCCTTGCCTTGCCTCTCACGCAAATAAGCGAGGACGCCGAATTCAAGAGGAGTCAGTGGCACGCGTCCTTCTTCACTGATGAGTTCGCGGGCGGCAGTATCAAGAAACTCCTCAGCCTCGATGCCCATCTCTCGGGCCACCAGGCCGCTCAGCCAACCGTCAAACGAGCCCGGACCGAAGTCGAGCATCAAGAGATGGAAGGGGGGAGCATCGCTAGGAGAAGGCGACCCCGCGTCGACGACCACAAAGCCGAGTTGCCCTAGCATAGGGGCGAAGGTATCGACGTCGATCATCGTGCCGTAGCAGCGGCGGATCCGTGGCCGCAGCGCCAAATGGAAGCGTTTGACGTCCAGCCAGCAGGCCGCTTGCACGGCGGAGGGCGATTCCCCGTCCGATCGGTTCAGCCAGCGGCGGAGGAAAAGCGCGGTCTCGTTTTCGGCCAGGGGGTGTGCCTGTAAATGCCGCTGTAATTGCTTCATGGCCGGGTCGGACTCGGGTGCCCGTCCGCGCAGACTCAGCAATTCCGCCGCCATGTAGAAACCCGCTAGTTCGCCCCGATCGTCGCGCATGGCGTAAAAGCTATCGGGCACGGCTTGCCACCACTGGGCGATCGCCGCGGCGGCGCTAGGCCGTTCGTGACGATTGGCAATGGCGAGAATCGCGTCCCGATCGCCTGCGCCGGCCCGTTCCACCGACAGGCTTTCTGCGCCGGTCGGGAAATAGGCGTTCCGCAAGCCCGGGTTCTCTACCAGGTAGAGCATATCTGCGGTAGACCGCCAGCGGTCACACGGAGCGGCGTCGCGCAGTTCGGTACGCACTTGCCGCCAAGCGGCCCGGCGGTAAGCGTAAAAGCGACGAGGATCGGAACTGCGCAGCCACGAGGAGACTGCGTTCTGAACCTGTTCCGGCAGCCTCAAGCCCTCGCTAGTCGCTTCGGCAATTGACAGAGCGGAGAGCTCGTCGTACAACTTGCGGTCATAGAGGTCCGGCACCATCGCCGCGAGCAAAGATTGCGTGACGCGGCGTACCAGGGACGCCGCTTCGACCACCGTTCGCAGATTCGGATCCGATACTTCGGCCAGATAAAGCTGCGTGAGCTGACGGACCACATCGCGTGAACCCGTGGCGCTTCTGGTCCCGCCGATACCGCCCCCAGTTGCACCTGCCAGCACCAGCGCTAACGGATGGCCACCCACGCTCCGGTAGACCGAAATCGCTTCGGCTCCCGCTGTCCCCGCGCGTTCCAGCAGGGCCACCGACTCGCACTCCGATAAGGGTGCCAGGGAAATGCTGCGGAGGAGGCCATGCCATTCGAGTGCGGTTTGCCAGGCGGGACCCGGTGCGTAGCGGCCGCAGATCACAACGCGGACACTTTCCTTCAGCGCCGGAACGAATTCTTGCCTCATCCACCCATCGAGCAGGCGAAGCGCTTCGTAGCTGTCCAAAATCAAGATGGCCGGAGCGGGAAATGACAAAGCGTCGGCCGCCTCGGCCACGTTAGCCACCGTTGGCTGGAGGACATTTTGCAGGGCGAGGAGAAAGCCCTCCGGCGAAGGCTCAATCAGACGGCAATCCAGGCGGATGAGGGAGCTTTCGCTGGACAGTGCTTGCCGATGCGAAAACTCCCGCAGCAATGCGGTTTTGCCCATGCCGGCCAAGCCGTGAAGCCAGATTAGGGCGGGCCCCTCCCCTTTGGCAAACTCGGCCAAGAGCTCCAGCTCCCGCCGTCGGCCAACAAATCCAGCCGTCGCTCTGCCCGCTAGGGCATCTCTCATCAGCCTTGCTGCGGGCATACTTCCCTCCGGATGGACATCAGGAAGTATACTCCACGGTCTGGCGGTCGATTGCTCGCTCTTAGTCTCGAAAATCCGCAGACTCATGAATCCTGAGCATAGGGCTTTACGGCATCGCAGGATTAGAAATAGATGAGGAGTTGATGAGATGTTGCGCCGGAACGATCGGCCCAAGGACGGACGCCGTACTTTGTTCTCCAGCGAGGGAACCTGCGGCCCAGGAGCTAGAGCTTTTCGTTCGCGGTCGGGCCCTTGGGTGATAGTATCGACACAAATCCATGCGTATGTCTCCTACTCGACAATTGCCTTTCGCGGGGCTAATCCTGGCTTGCTCATTAACTACCAGCGCACAGGCGCCCCTCAGCGCGGATTTGACCATTCGGGCCGACCGCCCCGGGGCCAAGGTGCAAAGGCAGATTTTCGGCCAGTTTGCCGAACATTTGGGCTATGGGATCTATGGCGGAGTCTGGGTAGGCGAAAACTCAAAGATTCCTAACACCAAGGGTTACCGGAACGACGTGCTCCAGGCGCTGCGGGATTTAAAGGTGCCCGTCATTCGCTGGCCGGGCGGGTGCTTTGCCGACGAATACAATTGGCGCGAGGGCGTGGGGCCGCGCGCGAAACGTCCCATCAAAATCAACACACATTGGGGCGGCGTCACCGAGCCGAATAGCTTTGGGACCCACGAATTTATGGACTTTGCCGAATTGGTGGGAGCCGAGGCGTACGTTAGCGGCAATGTCGGGAACGGCTCTCCGCGAGAGATGGCGGAATGGGTGGAGTACATCACGTCGCCTGCCGGGTCGCTGGCCGATGAGCGGGCCGCCAACGGCCGCAAGGAGCCCTGGAAGCTGCCCTACTTCGGGCTCGGCAACGAGTTGTGGGGCTGTGGCGGCAACATGCGCGCCGAGTACGCCGCCGACGTTTCGCGGCGCTATTCGACCTTCATCAAAGTGCCCGAGGGCGTCAAAATCATGAAGATGGCCAGCGGGCCCTCCGACGCCGATTATCACTGGACGGAGGTCATGATGCGGGACGCCGGCCGGCACTTCGACGGGATTGGCCTGCATTACTACACTCTGCCCGGCACCTGGGGCAACAAGGGTCCCGCCTATGGCTTCGACGAAACGGCATGGGCCAAGACTCTGGCCGCGACGCTGCGCCTGGACGACTATTTGACGCGCCATCGCGCCTTGATGGACAAGTACGACCCAGCCAAGCGCATTTGGCTGGGCGTGGACGAATGGGGCACCTGGTACGACCCGGAGCCCGGCACCAACCGCGGCTTTTTGCAGCAGCAAAACACGTTGCGGGACGCCGTGATTGCGGCGATGAACATCAACCTTTTCGTCAAGCACGCCGAACGCGTCAAGATGGCCAACATCGCGCAGATGGTGAATGTGCTGCAGGCGATGATTTTCACCAAAGACGAGAAGATGGTGTTGACGCCCACCTACCACGTTTTCGAGCTTTTCAAGGCCTATCAGGATTCGACCAGTCTGCCGGTTGAACTGAAATCGCCCTGGTACAACAAGGATGCCTGGACGCTCCCCGCGGTCAGCGCCTCGGCCGTACGAGACGCGGCGGGCAAGCTCCATGCGGGCTTAACCAATGCCGACCCCAATCGCAGCATCACCGTCCAAGTGCAAATGCCCGGCTGGACGGGCAGCAAAGTGAGCGGGCGCGTGATTACCGCGCCGGCGATGGACGCGCGCAATACCTTTGAGAATCCCACGGCGCTGGCGCCCGCTGTGTTTAGCGGCGCGGAACTGCGTGGGGGAACGCTGCGCGTCGTTCTGCCCGCGAAGTCGGTCGTCATGCTGGATTTCGACTAAGCCTCTCGCTTGCGCAGGACCCAAGTGGTCATGGCGCGTTGGTGCTGGACGAGGGTGGTCTTGAGGGGATCGGCCAGTTCGCCGCCGAAGCGCGCGGCGATCGATTCCAGCAGCGCTTCATCGACCAGATAGCGCTCAGAGGAGTCGGGAGACCGGTAGCGGCGTCCGTGAACGCACTCTATTTGCGCTTCCATGCCAATCGAAGACCCCAGACGGCAAAAGAAGAGGCCTCCGGGCTTCAGCACTCGCCAGGAACCCTGGAACATGGCCTCAAAGTGGGCATCGTCGCGGGCGAAATGGAGCACGGTGTTGCTGATGACCACGTCGGCGCAGGCAGCTTCGAAGGACATGTTCTCGACGGCCTCGACGCGGAAGTTGGATTCCGGGAGCCTGGGCGAAAGGGTCCGGGCCAAGGCGCGCACACCGATAATTGCCTCGCCGTCCAGGTCGGCGGCAAGGACCTCGTAGCCTTCGCGCAGGAAGTAAAGCAGGTTCCGGCCCCCGCCGCATCCCGCATCCAGTATCCGCATGCCGGGCCGGATGCGGCCTTTCAAGAGCTGATCGAAGAGGTAGATGTCGATGGCGCCGAATTGTTCTTGGAGTGAAAGCATGAGGCTGCCTCTCAAGCTAACCGGGCGGCCTCCGAGGCGTCAACGAAGTTGACGATGTTTCGGCCCTCGCTGTGTCATCCTTTTCTGGTGAGCTTAACGCAAGAAGAACTTATCGCGACCCTACAGAACGAGGTGCGGATTTTGCTGCATCTGGCCGGCAAAGTCGGCCCAGGGATGGAAGACTACCGCCCGACACCCGGCCAGCGCAGCACCTTGGAACTATTGCGCTACCTCACCTTCATGGGACCTGAGCTTTTTGAATCCGTTCTGGCAGGCCGCTTTTTGACCGAAGAATGGACCCGGGCCGAGGAGGCGGCCGCCAAGCAGGATTTGGCGGCCGTTTTGGCGAACCTCGATACCCTGTCGGGCTTTTATGCCGAAAAGATCCGGGGGATGACGGAAGCGCAGTTGCGCGAGCCAGTGGAGATGTTTGGACAAACGGCCAGCCGCGGACGCTTTTTAGTGGACTTCATTTTGTGTGGCCACGCCGCCTACCGCACGCAGCTTTTCTGCTATCTCAAGGCCTGCGGGCGCGAGGAATTGAGCACGATGAATCTGTGGGCCGGCATGGACGCCGCTTAAATGGCGGCCGTTATTTGGGTTTTACGCCCGCATCCACGACACAGCGGAAGCCGATATCCGAATACTTGAAGCGGGCGGGCGCGCCGGCGAATTCGACGCTGGCATTCTTCAAAAGCGGCCTGGCGAAACTCCCTCCGCGAATTTGCACCCAGAGTTCGCTGTCTGTGGGCGGGGGCTTCATTAAGGGCGCCATGAGCTTGAGCGCGCCGGGGCTTGGCTTGATGCGCTCGTCCACCCATTCAAAAACATTACCCGCAAGGTCCATTGCCTCGTACTTGCTGGTGGACTCGCTCCAGGTACCCACTTCGCGCGGCTCCGCGATCCCTTTCATGGCATGGTTGTCGGCGGCAACTGCGAAGTCCGGCAGGTGATCAAAGCCCCAGGGGTAGGTACGCCCTTGCGGACCGCGGGCGGCCTTTTCCCATTCCACGCCATAAGGCAGACGCTTGCCCGCCCATTGGGCAAATTCCCGGGCATCGTCGAAACTCACATTCACGACGGGAAGCTTAGCGTGCGCGGCGTCGTCGCTAAAGCCGTCCGGCAAAGGCCAATTGCGCTCGGCGGCGAACTTCTTGTACAACTCGTTCGTCACTTCGTAGCGATCGATGTAAAAGGCCTTCAGCGTCCGTTTTTCGTTGGACTCGCCGTAGATAAACTCCCCGGCGGGTACCAGCACCATCGGTCCCGTCGCGGTCGAAAGCGAGGCGGCAAGTTCCACGGCCACGGGGCCTTTTTTCGGTTCCGGCGCCTTAGCCGCTTCTTCGCCCTTGGGCGCGAGATTCCAAATCAGCAGCAGCGCCAAAACTCCAGCCGCGGCCGCCGCGCCCAGCCACATGGGCTTCGTAACTTCGAACTTCGGCTCGGCAAGTTTCGTCAGCGTCTTCTCGTCGGCAGTCTCCAGCGTGCGCAGTACCGCTTCGAGTTCCTGCACGATCACGCCAAAGTCCGGGGGCCGCTGCGCCTGCTCTTTCGCCGTCGCTTTTTTGACGAGTTCGACAACGCGCGTGGGCACCTTCAGTTCAATGAGAGGGGCTGGGTCCAGGGCTTCGTTCAAGATTTTGAAAAAGACCTCATGGACGTTTTCGGCCTTGAACGGTTTGGTGCCCGTGAAGAGTTCGTACATGACGATGCCGAAGGCGTAGATGTCGGCCTTCTCGTTTACGTCCTTGCTTGTTACCTGCTCGGGGGCCATATAGTACGGCGTGCCGAGCGTATAACCAGTGCGCGTGATGGATAGGTCTTTGGTCTTGGCGATGCCAAAGTCCATCAGCTTCACGGCGCCGTTTTTGCCCAGGAAGACATTGTCCGGCTTAAGATCCCGGTGCACAATGCCTAACTGCTGGATGTGTTGCATGGCCCTCGCCAATTGCAGCATTACCTTGAGTTTCTCGGGCGTGCCCGGCAACTGCCCCTGCTGGATCGCGGCGCGGAGATCGTTACCCTCCAGGTACTCCATTACCATGAAGGGGCGGCCGTCGTGCTCGCCGAAGTCGTAAACGCGCACAATGTTTTCGTGCGAAATCGAACCGGCCATCTGCGCCTCGCGCAGGAAACGCTTCTTGGTGTCCTCATCGTGCATGCCGCTATCGGTGAGCAGCTTGACCACGACGGCGCGGTTGATGAGGGTATCGCGCGCTTTATAGACGTGGCTCATGCCGCCGCCGAGAAAGCGTTCGAACTCGTATTTGCCTAAACGTTGCTGCTGCACGCGAAGCTAGTTCCCACTCCTGGCTACGTTACTGGTGCATTGCAGCCCGGCCAAATAGCCCTTGCGGAATAGCGGAATGGGCATGTCGATGTCGAGGACCATATAGATGTTCTTGCCGTTTTCGTCTTTCAGCACCTGGCTGCCGGAGCGTTGCGGCCACTTCACGGTGTGGTTGGTGGCGGAGTTGGAGTTCCAAATTTCGGCGTCATTGAACATCATGAAGACGCCCAAGGGTCCGTCAAAGCTGATGCCGCCCCGGGTGCCGAGCGTGTAGCGGGTGCCGGGTCCCGCGCCGGCCCAGACGAATTGCTTGGCGGGCGCAGTGGCGTTCTTGAATTCGGCCGACTGTCCGTCAATGGTGAGCCGCACGGGCTCGTTGGTTTCCGCGTTCGACTTAATGCTGAAGCGGAAGTTGGGACTTGGGTTCGCGCCATAGGCCGTCGAGGTGACTGCGGCGAAGCGGTTGAAGGCCGCCACAAAGGTAGGCGTAAGGGCCATGCCAGCCGCGGGCACGGCGCGATAGTCGCCGCCTTGGTTGACGAGCATCGCCTTGAGCTTCGTTTCGTAGAAGACCCAAAGCGCCCCGGTTTGCGGCGCAAAAATGCTGTTGAACTCCTGCATGCTCGCGTTGACCTTCCCGTTGGGGTTGAAAGGATACTTCGAAATCAGGCTGGAGAAGTCTTTGCAGAAGCCTGCACCCGCGCCATTCATCTCGGCGGGCCCCAAACTGCGCAGGAAGGCCTCGACGTAAGTAATCGGCGCTTCCATCAGCGCGAGCACCGTTTGATCGACCTTGTCGAGGGGATCGGGCCGGAACTTCTGGGCCAGGGTCCGCGCCACCGATTTTGCATTGGTGGCCAAGGTGAGGCTTTGATTGGCGGCGGGGTCCGTTGCGGCTTGGCTGGCAGGCATGCCGGAGATTTGTTCAATCGAGCCTTGCAACTGGAGCAGGCCGCCCATATACGGCTGATTCTCGCCGCCCATTAACTGCGTTTCGCTGGCGGGTGCCACCACCGTTTGCGGGGGCTGGAACTGCTGCGCAATGGTGGGCTCCGCGACGGCGGTGTGCTTCGAGGCGAGATACAACGATGCCAGGAGCGGGCTCACATTGCTGGAATGCATACGGAGCTTATCGGCCGCATCGCGCAGATTCGCATAACGCAGCACGGCGATGCTCTTTAGGTAGGCCTTCCACTGGTCGGCGAAGTCCTTGTAGTATTTGGCGCGCAGGGCGATTTCGAGCTCGTTCAGGTTCACGCTCATCTTCACCTCTTCGCCCAGCACCCAGGCTTCGCCGCCGAAGTATTTGGGCAGGTTCTTGAGCGCGTCCTGCATCCACAGGAAGCCCTCGCGGGAGTATGCACCCTGGACTTCCTTGTCCACGCGCACGGCCTTGTAGCCGTCGGGATAAAGCTTATTGAAGCTGATGGTGGGGTTGGCGCGGCTGGCCTCGCCGATCAGGGCCGCATAGAGACGGTCGGTGGCGCCGAACTGCTTCAGGAAGCGCCGCGTGCGGTCGACGGTCATCGAATCGTTTTCCTTGGAGAAGGGATTGGAGATCAACAACTCGTCGGCGTAGAAGTCGAATTGCTTGGCGATGAGGGCGTTGCGTTGCGGGTCTACTTGCTTCTGCCCGCGCCACCACTTCATTAGCTCGGGCGTGAGAAAGGCGCGGGAACTCTTGTCGGGATTGGAAGTCGTAATCAAGTAAGCCTTCAGGGCGTTATAGGTAGTCATGTAGTCGTCCTGCGCGCCGGGCGCGGGCGGCAGGCGTTTCATGAAGTCCAAAACGGCGGTCTGGGTTTCGCCGAACATGACATTCCGGAAGCTTTGGAAGTAGAGCTGCCGCGCGGTGGGCAGCAAGGCATCGCCCGTGTAGAGGCCCAGCCGGTACATCACGGGTGCTCCTTCTTTTTCGTAGCCGCGAAGCTTGACGAGGCTTTCGCGCAAGCGGTCGAGCTTGCTTAGGTTGTCGGTGGAAGGCAGCTCGCCGGCGGCCACCTGGACGCCCCGCAGGGCTTTCGCTGCGTCGCCCAGCTCGTTCTTGAGTCCGCGGTTGTTAAAGTAACTGACGGTCCACAGGGTGGCCGCGATCAGGCCTAAGGCGCCCGCGCCGGCCAGCAAGGCGCGGCGTGTGGTGTTGGTCTTCGTCGAAGCGGCGGCCGCGCCCATCGCGTTGCGGTCCTTGAGCAGCACGTCGCTAAAGAAGTGGGTGAGGAAGAGCCACTGAGGCACACGGCGCTGCGTACCAGCCGCATCGCCCACCAGCACGGGACGCACCCCGGAGAAATAGAAGCCCCGCACGAAGGGCGATACTTCTATCTGGCTGGGCCGGCAGATGTCCACCAGAAACTGGGTGGCCGACTGTTTCATTTTGCGGAATTCGCGCGGATACTCAAAAACCGGTGGGCGGCCATATTGGTTTGCGTCGCGTTCCTGGAGGCCGATGCGGCGTTCGGCGAGGCTGCGGAAGAGTTCTTCGATCAGCTCCGTAAACTGGGCCGAGGCCTGTTGAGCATAGGTGCCCTCGGCGCCAATGGCTCCGATGGGAACGGTGGCACCCAAGACCTGGGCCACTTCGTCGTTGGACAGATTGGCGACGTAGTTGGGGAAGTACGGCATCTGGTCGGCCTTGGAAAACAGCACATAGACCGGCAGCCGGGAACCCAAGGCCTTGGCCATCTGTAGCAGGCGCAGATTCAGGATGCGCGCCTTGGCCTGCATTTGTTCGCCCGCGTTCGGCTGAAAAAACTCTTCCATGCCGACAAAAAGCAGCACGCTGCGCGGGGCTGCGGCCGCGCCCGCTTTGAGGGCCATGAGGCCCGTAGGGGCGAAGCGCCCAGCGAAGGCGTTCCAAAGCTTTTCGTTTTCAAGCAGCGTCGGCGCGGCTTCCACAAAGAGCGTATTTCTGGCGAGCCAGATATTGGCGCTGCGCGTTTGCACCAATTGGTTGCCGTCCTGGTAGACCAAGCCTGCCAGCAACTCCGGCTCGAGGCCGCTTTTGGTCATGATCGTGGTCTTGGCCGCGCCACGCGCCCCGAATAGGAAGATAACCGGAACCTGGGTCATCGCCGTACCTGCGGCGGCCAGCTTCTTTTCGGCCTCTTTAATTACAAAATCGAGTTCGGCCCCTAATTCGCCCGCCAGGGCCAAGGCCCGCTTTTGCTTTTCCGTCTTTAGAAACCAATAAATGCAGAACGCCGCCGCGGCCGTGCCCAAAGCCCACCAGATGCCCCGCACAATCCACATTTCTTTTCCGGCGTTGATGCCGACCCAACCGGGCAAGAACCAACCCATCGCCATCCAAGCAATCCACACCGCCGCTGTGATTCCGTAGAACATCGTTACCTCCGGACCAGATCTTGGGCCAAAGCCCGCAACTCGTCAACCCCTGAACCGAGCAGGACTTTGTACACCACGAAGAGCACGATCGACAACGTTAGCAAACCTCCTCCGATGTAAACGAGGCGCTGCATCCAGGGGTCCCTGGTGGCCACGGGAGCGTCGGTCGGCGGCAGTTCTCCCCGCGGGGAAAGGGGCGGCATGGCGCCCCGAATGCGCCGCACTTTGTCCATACAGCCATCGGTAATGCGTTTCAGCTCCGCTTTGCCGCCGGCACTGTAGCGGCCCTGAAAGCCCAGGCTGATGCACAGGGCATAGAGCTCCAGCAGATCGGCAACGGCCAGCGAGTCCGGCTGGCGAATGATGCCTTCGAGATTCTGAAAAAAGATTTCGCCCGCGATGTGAACGCCGAAAAGCTCTTCCTGCAATGGCTTGCGGCGCCAGTCGGCGAAGGCAGGCTGATTTTGCGTGAGAATCGTTTCGTCCAGATAGGCCACGATGGCAAACATGGCCTGCCGGGTTTCGTCGTCGGAGAAGCTCTTGCGGCGCGCCTCGTCGATTGCGCCTTTGAGAGACGCCTTCATGTGCTCGCGCAGCGCATAAGGATCTTGCGCCACCTGCGGATTGGCCCAGACCCGCACCACCGCCGTAAGGGGCTCTTGAAAGAGCACGGCCAGCGTCTCTCTTTCCATCAGACTTGTCGAACTCATCAGGCCTCCAGAATCACAATCAATTCGATCTCCGGCTGCGGGAACTCACCCGGCACGTAGACCCCCACCTGTTTGGTACGCGCAATTTGCTGCCAACATGCGCCAGTGCGGGAGATTGTAAAGTATTGCATTTCGGTGCGGGCCTGGATCTCCGGCGGCGCGATCGGCATATGCAGCAGTTCCAGGCCCGGGAAGGCGCTCTGCACCAGCCGCTCTATGAAATCGCGGGAACATACCTTGATCAGTTGCGGCGTGCGTAGGATCAGCACGCTCTCGGCGGTCTGCGCGCGCACGCCCAGAATCCAGCGGCTCTTGGCCAAGCAGCGGTCGTCGATAACGGAGCCTTCCAGCAAGTAGGGTGCGTATTGTTGCAGCGGGATCTGGAGGGAACTCGATGGCAGGATCGTTTCGAGCGCTTCCCGGATGTGCCGGTCAAGTTCCACGAAACAGCGTTCCGGCTGCAGGTGATCGTAGAGCGGCAGGTCGGAAGGGTCTTTCTTCAGATTGAAGGTACAAAGCGCGCCACCCAGTTTTAGGAGCTGCCGGTAAAGTTCTTCGGGGTGGCCTTTCTTAACGGTCGCCGTATGCCGCAGGTCGGCGATCGCCGAATTGATGCAATGCAAGTACCAGAAGCTCGCCACATCGCGCTGGCTCATACCGCCGAGTTTGGCGCTGGCGCGTTCCGGACGCAGGGCCGTGCCCTTGGATTCCAGGATTTGCACCAGCCGATGCAGCATCACCATGAGGCGATGAGAGGCCTGGATGGTGGTGAGGGGAGGGATGAAATTGGGATCGTGAACCAGGTTCCCCGCCCCGTCGCGCATTACCCTCCCAATCGGCATCGTGACGTCGCCCGGGCGAACTTCACCATCCAGCACCAGACGAAAATTCTTGCGGCCAAGCAGTACCTTGCGCTCTTCCGTACCGGCGTTTTCGTCGACCATTTTGCGTTCGTTGGGAGCATAGCGGGTTTCTTCGCTAGTGCAATTGGCGCCCCCAGGTTGGTAGGCGGGCAGGGCCAGGTAAATCGTGACCTCGCGGGCCACGGGGCTAATCAGCTCGGCAATCGGGCGGCTTTCCGGCAAGCCGTCGCTTTCGGGCATGATGAAGGCCAGACCGTCGGGCAGGATGCCGCGGGCGTGCAGCAATTCGATGCGCCCGTTCTTTAAAGCCTCTTCGCTCCACTCGATGCCCGCAAAACCGTAGGCGGCAAAGTAAAGAGATTGCGAAGTAAAGTCGATCAGGTCTTCGAAGTATCGCTTCTGGGCCTGAAAATGATGAGGCGCCAGGTGCATGCCTTCTTGCCAGACTACACGCGATAGCTGCTTCATCTTGAGTGTTGTCTCAGGCTATCATAAAGGCACATTTTCATAGGGATTGAACGCAATGTCATTCGAATCGACCTACCAACTCGTGGCGCCAGTCGCCGACTCGAAAGACGCCCTGACCTACCGGGCCACCATGAAAATGACGGGCGAAGAGGTTTACATCCATATCGTGCGGCCCGCCGCCGCAGACCTCTTTCAGTTGGCCCGGCGGCACTTCGACGCCGCGGGCTTTGGGCCCCGGTCCATCCTGGAAGTGGTCCAAGATGGCACAAAGGCCTACCTCGTCACCAAGCCGCTGCCAACGGGGGCCAGCCTGCGGGATTGGCTGGGCACGCTGGAGCAGGTAAAGACGCCGGATCCCTTCAATCAAGCGGGCCCCTGGAAAATGGATGCCACCCTGCCCATGGCCAGGCAGGATGACGCAACAGCGGAAGTAAAGACCGTAAGCATGCCCGCGATCTCTATGCCGCCACCCACGCCAGGCTACGCAGCTCCGCTTCCACCCATGCCGCCTGCGGCCAGTTCGGCTCCAACGGGCGAGTACCCCGCCATGGCGGCACCGCCACCTCCACCCTCAGCGCCTTCAGTACCCCCGGCGGCTGGCGCGGGCGAATTTACTCGCCTGTTCCAAGGCGCGGCGCCCGCACAGGCTGTGCAGCCACCGCTGCCGCAGCCGTCGCCTACTTTCCCGAATCCAGTTGCGCCTCCGTCCCCGCCTCCATCCGCGTCTCCGTCCGCGTTCGTGGCTAGCGGTCCCGGCGCACAGGGTCCCGGCGCACAGGGTCCCGGCGAATTCACCCGCATGTTCCAGGCCATGACGCCCCCGGGTCCCACCACCGCCAGCACCTCCGGCGCGCCGCTGCCTCCGCCTTCCTTTGGCCCTCCCCCGCCCTCGGCGTCGAGCCCCAATGCGGAGCCGGGCGAATTCACTCGCATGTTCCAGTCGCCGCTGATGCAGCCGGCCAACCAGGGCATCACCCCGCTTCAGAATCCCATCACCAACCCTCTGGCCCCGCCACCCTCGCAGCAGCCGGGCGAGTTTACCCGCATGTTTAAAGGTGTGGACGCGCCGAGCGTAATGCCCCCGCCGATGCCTCCGCCCCCGCTCGAACAAAAAGGTCCCGGAGATTTCACGCGGTTGATGCAGGCGCACCCCGGCACGGGTCCGGGAGCGTCCAGTGGGAATCCGGGCGGGAGTGCTATGCCGTCACTCGGCGCGCCGCCGATGGGTTCAGCCCCCGCTTTTGGCAGCCCTCCCACGTATGGCAGCCCGGCCAGTGCCACGCCCATGCCTCCCGCGTATGGTTCGGCACCGGCAGCTCCGCCTCTTGGGCCTTCTCCTTTTGGGCCTTCTTCTTTTGGGCCTTCTGTGGGCGGGCCTCAGGGTACACCGATGGGTACACCGATGGGTACACCGATGGGCGCCGCGCCTCCACCGGGCTACAGTCCTTCTTTCGCTCCGTCGGCAGCGGCTCCGCCACCGCAAGGAATGCCTATGGGCGCTCCGCCGCCTGCCGCGGCCGAGTCTGGCGCGTCCAGCTACCGGGGGCCCCGCATCAGCAGTCCGAGTGTGCAAGGTCCCAGCATGGGCCTGTCCGGGTCCAGCGGGCCATCTATCGACAGCCAGGGAAATTTCCACGGCCCGAGCCTAGGTTCGCCTTCCTTCAATCCAGGTCAGGTCTACGGGCCTTCGGCTCCCAATGTCGGGATCAGCCTGAACGCGAACAGCATCGCCAGCCTCTTTGGCGATCGGGACCCTGGCGCCAACGATGGCGGCATGGCGCCGCATGCCGGAGGCCCGCTCTCCGCCGCCAGCGGTCCCATGAATCCCCAAGCCATGTCGGGCGGCGGGGACGGCGCCACAGCCATGTTCCGCGCACCCCAGGCGGCCGCGCCCATGAATTTGGCGCCTCCCCCGCCGGCGGGCCCGGGCGAATTCACCCGAATGATGCAGGCGCCTCCTGCTGCATCCGGGCCGGCCGTAGGTGTGCCAGTGCCGGAATCCCGAAAGCCGGCTGCAGCAGCAGCCCCCATTTTTTCGCAACCCGTTGCTCCGCCCCCGCCACCGAAGGCAGCCGAGTCTAAGGTGGGCGAAGCCAAACCTGCCGAAGCCGGCGCCGCCACCGGTCCGCTAGTGGCCACGGCGCCCAAGGGTTTCTTGAAAGGCGTAAATCCGATTGTCATATTAGGCAGCGTCGTCATCATCGTGATGATCGCGGTTCTTTTCTACGTAATGTTCACGACGGGACGCTAAGCGAACTGCCCTAAGCCAAACGCCTTGGGGCGATTGTGAGCCCGCCTTAAGGTCACTTTGCGGTAACACTTGATAGGCAACTTGCTCTAAGTTGCATACATGCGGTATTTGATCTCCATCCTTGCGTCCACCGGCTTGATGGCGGCGGCACCGATCCTGCCCTCCGGCTACTCTTCCACAACCATTACGTCGTCGTTAAATGGCGCCGTTGCGTTGGCCCTAGCTCCCGACGGCCGCATCTTTGTCACAGAGCAAACGGGCAATCTCCGGATCATTGAAAACAACGTGTTACTGAGCAACAACCTGCTCACTCTCGGGGTGGATAGCGGCGGCGAACGGGGCTTGCTGGGTGTAGCGCTTTCGCCGAATTTCAGCAGCGACGGTTTTGTGTACGTTTACCACACGGTGCCCGCTTCCGGTGGCAATCCCGCATTCAATCGTGTTAGCCGCTTCACCGCCACTGGCAATACCGCGTCGGGCCAAAGCACCATCGCGACGCTCTCCAATTTGGGTAACCCCACCAACCACAACGGCGGCGCCATTCATTTTGGCCCGGACGGCAAGCTCTACGTTTCCACCGGCGACGCCGCGTTCAATGCCGCGAACTCGCAGAACCTGAGCAATACTCACGGCAAGATCCTGCGCTACAACCAGGACGGCAGTATCCCCACCGACAACCCCTTTTTCAACACAGTAGGCGCCAACCAGGCGATCTACCAATACGGCCTCCGCAACCCCTTCACCTTCGCGTTTAATCCCGCGAACGGGGCCCTCTACGTCAATGACGTCGGGGCGGGCACCTGGGAGGAGATCAACAGCGGCGCGGCGGGCGCGAATTTTGGGTGGCCAAACTCGGAGGGGGCCACCAATAATCCCGCGTTCACCACGCCGCTGTACTCTTACTCGCACGGGGGCGGCGCCTTCCAGGGCTTCGCCATTGCCGGCGGCGTTTTCCAGGGCAACCGTTACTACTACGGCGATTTCATCAACAGCTGGGTCAATTACCTCGACATCAACACGATGCAAGTAAGTGCTTTTGGCACTGGCTTTGGCAATGTCGTGGATATGGCCGAAGCCGCGGACGGACAGGGCTTTTACGTGTTGACCCGCAACTCTCTCATCCTTGTCACGGCCGATGCGCCGGAACCGGGTACCTGGATGGTGGCCGTTGGCCTTGCCATGATTGGCCTGCGCAAAAAGCTGCGAAGGAAGTCTTAAGAGCGACGGTGGACGCCCAGAGCACTGGAGTATACGACGGCCCCGCACAGGATCGCCGCCGATAAGACGCAGAGCCAAGGACGGGATGGCGTGGCCAGCACGCACCAAACGCTTCCCAGAAGCGCAACGGCTTAAAAGAGTAGCCCGCCCAACAAGCCGCGCCTCCGAGCGATCAGCCCAAAGCTGCCCAGCACAATCGCGAGCAGCGCCACTTCCGCAATCCCAATGCTCATAGTTGGATCTCCTTGGTCGATCTTAGGCGCTCCATGCTACTTCTGGGAAGACACCGTGCCGCCGCAGATTCCTTCCATACGCTATCCAGTTCCCTGGGATCAGGTCTTCAGCCTATGGCGGCATGTCGCCGACGGCACCCGGCGGAATGTCGACGATTTCTCGGCTAAGATCGTTGCCAAAATGGATCCCGGCCCGGTCTACGAAGGCTTGGAAAATCTGCCCGCCGATCCCCGCTTTCTCCTAGTCGCCAATCATTACCAGCGCGAGGGGCTTTGGATCATTCATGTCGCCAGCGCCCTTACGCAAGCGATCGCCAACCGCTATGGCCGGGAAACCGATCCCCCTGTGCGGTGGGTGGTCACGGCGAACTGGCCGCCATGGAAACTTGGCCCTTGGACGCTTCCCTCCCCTGGAGACATCCTGCTGCCCAAAGTCGCCCACGCCCTCAGTTGTTTTCCCGTCGGTTTTGCGGGAGCCAACCCGGCCTACACCGCCAGGACCATCAAGCGGATCCTTCGCGCGGTCCCAACCCTAAATCGCCCCATTGGCTTGTTCCCGGAGGGCGTTGCCGGTTCGGCCGGGCTCCTTCATCCGCCCCTGGAAGGCGTCGATCGTCTTATCGCTCTCCTCGCCAAACGCGGTTGGCCCGCCCTGCCAGTGGGGGTAAGCGAAGCGGGAAGATTCGTGATTCGCTTCGGAAAACTGGTTGACGCCGAGGAACTTATCCAGACGGGCGACGCCGCCGGCTTGCTGATGGGTCGCGTTTCCCAACTGCTGTAGTAAACACAAGCTAGCCAAACGACAAATCCATATGGTGGAGCCATGGCCTTTCCTATCCGGAACGCGGAGGCGGAGCAATTGCTACGGGAGCTTTGTGCACTCACTGGGGAGAACTTGACTGAAGCTGTGCGAAAAACCCTACGCCTGGGCCTAGAGGATGAAAGGCAAGAGCTAGATTGGCAACACCGGATAGCGAATCAAAAGAAATACATATCGAAGATGGAGGAACGGGTTTCTAGGCTGCCGGTCCTAGACCAGCGGAGCGACGAAGAAATTCTCGGCTACGACGAACCCGGATTACCTTAGTGAGCGGCGCAGTTGCGCTAGACGGCCCTGCACTTGTGGCCGTGACCTTGGGAGAAAGTGGATCCGAACGGTTTGTGAATCCGGCAACGTTCTTGAAAGCGCCTTGGCCCGCAAGGGAGCCGGAAACCTGATGAATTTCGACGGCGCTTTGCTATCGAGATTGGCCCGGTGGACGCCGTACAGGGGCGGGCAGCGTTGCTCGGGTTTTTAGCGTTTCCGCAAGGGCTTGCATCCAGCGGGTTTGAACTTTGGCGATTGCTTTTCCTACGCTCTTACCAAGGTCCAGGGCATCCCTTTGCCATTCCCAGGCAGCGACTCTGCCCGGACCGACGTGCCAATCCTAGACGAGTAGGGCAAGAAGGCGTCCAGCTAAAAGTCGCCACGACGAACTTTGGTATTCTAGAAGTTTGGTAGCCCTAGAGGGCGCGTAGCTCAGCTGGTTAGAGCGCCTGCTTCACACGCAGGAGGTCCGGGGT
>CAYLXK010000035.1:0-28742 GCA_964387685.1 uncultured Bryobacter sp. | reverse complement strand
CTACTCCAGAATCTCCGTCACGGTGCCGGCGCCGACCGTACGGCCGCCTTCGCGGATGGCGAAGCGCAAGCCCTTGTCCATGGCCACCGGCGTAATCAGCTCGATTTCCATGTTCACGTTGTCGCCCGGCATCACCATCTCGGTCCCGGCGGGCAACTTCGCCACCCCCGTCACGTCCGTCGTGCGGAAGTAGAACTGCGGACGGTAGCCGTTGAAGAACGGCGTGTGACGGCCGCCTTCGTCTTTCGAAAGCACGTAAACCTCGCCCTTAAACTTCTTGTGCGGCTTGATCGAACCGGGCTTGGCGATAACCTGCCCGCGCTCCACGTCGTTCTTTTCGATACCGCGCAGCAGCAAGCCCACGTTGTCCCCGGCCCGGCCTTCGTCCAGCAGCTTCTTGAACATTTCCACGCCCGTCACCGTCGTCTTGCGCGTCGCCTGGAAGCCGACAATCTCGCATTCCTCGCCCACTTTGACGATCCCGTTCTCGATACGACCCGTCACCACCGTGCCGCGGCCCTGGATCGAGAAAATGTCTTCGATCGGCATAATGAACGGCTTATCGATCACCCGCTCCGGCAGCGGAATGTACTTATCCACCTGGTCCATCAACTCGTCGATCTTGGCTTCCCACTGCGCCTCGCCGTTGAGCGCGCCCAAGGCCGATATCTTTACCACCGGCAGATCGTCGCCCGGAAATTGATACTTCGACAGCAACTCCCGCACTTCCAGCTCCACCAACTCAAGCAACTCGGCGTCTTCCACCATGTCCGTCTTGTTGAGCGCCACCACGATGTACGGCACGCCCACCTGCCGCGCCAACAGAATGTGCTCGCGCGTCTGCGGCATCGGGCCGTCTGTGGCGGCCACCACCAGAATCGCCCCGTCCATCTGCGCCGCGCCCGTGATCATGTTCTTGATGTAATCGGCGTGGCCCGGGCAATCCACGTGCGCATAGTGACGGTTGGCCGTCTCGTATTCCACGTGCGCCGCCGCGATTGTGATCCCGCGCGCCTTTTCTTCCGGCGCGTTGTCGATCGAATCGAAGCTCCGGAACGTGTTCTTCGGATTGTGCTTCGACAGCACCTTCGTAATCGCCGCCGTCAGCGTCGTCTTGCCGTGGTCGATGTGTCCGATCGTCCCCACGTTCACGTGCGGCTTGCTACGGTCAAATTTTTCTTTCGCCATTTTTGCTCGAAACCTTCAGTACAGGGTTTTTGTGACATGCCCTTGAACAGAGAAGCCAATGAGACTCGAAGCCAATGCGACTCAAAGCCAATGGGCATGGAAATTGTGGAGCTGATGACCGGGATTGAACCGGTGACCTCGTCCTTACCAAGGACGCGCTCTACCAGCTGAGCTACATCAGCCCGAAACCACTACTGTATCAGGACGGACGCCGAGACTCCAACGAAAACCGGGAAATCCGCGAGGGAGTGGTGGGTAGGCAAGGATTCGAACCTTGGTAGGACTAAGTCCGACAGATTTACAGTCTGTTGCCATTGACCGCTCGGCCACCTACCCGTCTTGGCGCAGCCCCACGCGGGAACAACCCCGACGCACGCCAACGCGCTCAAACCAAGCTGCAACTTTTGGGATTGGTAGCTGGGGAATGAGGCGCAAGCGATGCCTTTGGCAAAAAGGCAGGCCGCCTGACAACTTTTTTATGGTAACACGGCGTTTCGCCGTCGCAGAAGCAGGGCATCCAGGATGCTGGGGGGGTTCTCCGGCAAAGCTTCGACGGCGGGCTTTCCTTCGGGCAAGGGCGCCCAAATCTGCTGCCCGGCCCCAAAGAGGGCGGCCCCGAGAGTCGGCATTTGCGGGGGAGGAACGGCGGCCGTTAGGCGGGCCCGCAGAGCGTCTGGACTGGCCGGCTTTTCCGCCAAGAGTCCAAAGCTGGCAAACTCGTTGCGCAAATCCTGGCTGGTTAAAGCCTTGGCCCATTCGAGAAACTTGGAGCGCGGCGGGGCTTCGAGGCTGAGGCCGAAACGGATAGCGGCCCGGTGCATTTCGGCGGCCGCTTTACGCTCACCGGCGGACTGCGCGAGTTGCTGCGTCCAAAAAGCCTCCAATTCCTCCAGGCGGCGAGTGCGGGCCAGCCAGTAGGCGCGCTGGAAGGCCAGGATGCTGGGCGTGGACGCATTGGCGGCCACCGGGCGGCGGGAGACCAGTGCGGCCTCAAGCCATGCCTGGTGCCGCTGGTCTGCCAAGGCTAGGTTACCCGCGCGCCAATAGGCGAAGGCGGCCTTCCAAACGCCGACGCCATTTTGAAAGCCCGGATGGGCGCGAGAGAGTTCGTCAAAGGTCTGGGCGGCCTCCGCAAAGCGGCGCCCCATGAACAAGACCTCGCCCTTCGAATCGAGGGGATTGGGTTCGTTTGGGGCTAGGCGGCGGTATTCGGCAAGAGCCTGGAGAGCTTCTTCCGTCTTGCCTTGCTGGGCCTCGGCATAGCCAACCGCATTCCAGAGCAGGGCGCGGTCTGGGTTGGCCTGAAGAATCTCCCGGTAGTGCAGTACGGCGCGATCCCAACGCCCAGCAGCCTGGGCTAAGGCGGCGGCTTCTTCCCGCATGCGCAGATCGCCGCGGCGAATTTCCAGAGATTCCTCAAGGGCCTCTAAGCGGGCGGCCGGTGTCGCAGCGAGCAGGTAGCGCAACTGCGGCTTGACTAAATCGGCCGAGCCTTCGCGGTAAGAACTTCGTTTAGCCAGTAGCGCCTCGATGGCTTGGGAGTCGCCGCGGCTGGAGTAGATGCGTCCCAGCGTGAGGTAAGCGGGCGCGAAGTTTGGCCGTTCCGTCAAGAATTTTTCGATGGCCTCGGGGCCGGTGGCGGCGGCGGAAACAAAATCCTGCCAGCCGGAGAACTGCTCTGGATTCGCCCCGGGCGGAGCCGGCTGGCCCGACACGCGGGCCACCGCCTCGATAAGCGCCTGCGCACTGCGCGCGAAGAACTCGGGAGCGGGATGGGCCTGGTCGACTTGAGCAAGAATCGAACCGCTGGCTGAATCGACGACGTAGCCCAGAACCCGCAACGAACCATTGGCGAGGGTGCGGATCTGTCCACGCAGCACAAGGCCGGCGCCACTTTGCCGCACCTGTTCAGAATCTTCCGCAGCGACGGCAACCAAACGTGGATCCGAAGCAAAACGCCACGCCACCGCCTGGCCCAGGGCCGCGGCCGTCCAGTCCGTAGCGCGGGTGGGTCCTAGATTTTCAAATTGTTCGACTACGAAGCGGGCATTAGCCGGCGTTGTGGCCTTCTTGCCGCCCCCGCAGGCGCCCAGCGCGAGCAGGGCGACCGAGGCAAGGCTAATCCCGACGACGCTACAGCGCACGAAACTCGGTCTTTAACAAATCCTGAAACGCCGCGTTTTCCCGCAAACGGGCAAAGGCGTCTTCCTGCGCGATCTTGCCGCGTTCCTTAAAGCCTTCCTCGAGGGCCTTGCGAAGGTACTGTAGGGCGCGCTCGTCCTGGCCCCCTTGGGCATAGAGTTTGGCCAGATAATAGTGGAATTTCGCGCGCTCCTCGACGCTGCGTTCCTGCAGCACCGTGCCTTGGGAGCCGCGATGTTCGAAAACATTCGGATCGAGTTCGAGGGCCTTTTGGTAGGCCAAGGCGGCCTCCTCATAACGCTTGCGGGCGAAGTAGGCCGTTCCGAGATTGGAGTGCATACTTGCCGAGTTTGGCGCTAGGGTCAAGGCTTTGCGGTATTGGCTGGTGGCGCGCCGGTAGTTCTTTTGCGCATAAGCGATAGTGCCTAAGTTGTTGATGGCCTCGGCATAGCGGGGATTGAGCTTCACGGCCTTGTCGTAATGCTTCTTGGCCAGGGGCAATTGCGCCATCTGGTGGTAGGCGATGCCGATTTTGTTCCAGGTAAGCGCCTGGTTCTGCGGCATTTGCAGATACATTTCGGCGGCCTCGCGGAACATCTTGCGGGCCATGAAAATATCGCCGCGCATCTCGGGAGTGAGGGGGGCGGGCTTGGCTACACCGGGCTCGTTGAGGGCATTAGCGGGAGGGGCCGCGGTGGCGTTAGGATGGGCAAAACTCGAAACTTGCGCGCTCAGCCAAGCGGCCGAGCAAGCGAAGGCGATGGCAGTCCGGGTGGCGGTTGAGATAGCCGTCCGATATCCGGTGCGGAGATTCATAAAGCACCTCACTTCTATCCCTATGGAGACTTTCCCCGCTAGGAACGTTGTTAGAGATTTTAATCGAAATCCAGCGCCAAGAGTAGCTACTTGAAAATGGAGCGGATTCGGCCCCATAGGCCCTTTTTTTCTTCTGCGGGCCGCGCCGCGTCGGGACCGGTGGAATTCGATTCCCGGTTGGCCCGATCCTCCAGCGCTTCCTTCCGTCTCATCGTCACGGTGCGGCCGGAAGTTGAGGCGGGGGCGCCTTCGGGGCTGGCTTTCGGATCTTCGGAATCCCAGCTGAAGACCTGGGTGGCGCCGCTGACGCCCTCGACGGGCTGCGTGCCGGCGATGTAGACTTCATGGCGACCGGCCCCAAGCTTGCCCGTGGCCACATCCACTTCGGCGCTTACAACGCCTTGCGGGGGCTCGAAGCCGTGGACGTTGCGGTACTCCCGGTGGGTATGGGCACGCTTCATGAACTCCGTCCAAATAGGCATGGCGCTCTTGGCGCCTTCGAGCTTGATATCGCGGTTGTCGTCAAATCCCACCCAGACGACGCAGACCAGTTTCGAGGTAAAGCCGGCGAACCAGCCGTCTCGACTCGAACCGGTCTTGCCACCGGCGGGGAGGGTAAAGCCACGGGACCGGGTGCCCGCGCCGGTGCCCGCCCGCAATACGTCTTCCATCATGTTGACCATGAGGTAGTTGACGCGGGGGTCGAGCACTTCATGGCGCTCCACCTTTTGCTCGTGAATGTTGCCGCCAAAGCGGTCGCGAATAGTCCGGACCCAATTGGGACGCGAAGCGACACCAGCCGAGGGAAAGGCCGTGTAGGCGCCGGCCATTTCGATGGGAGTGACTTCGTAGGCGCCGAGAGCGATGGAAGGCGTGGCGCGGACTTCCAGATTCAGACCCGCGCGGCGAGCCAGCTTGACAACTTCCCCATAGCCGACGGCTTCGGCCAACTTGACCGTGGGAATGTTTAAGCTCTTCATGAGAGCTGTGCGCATAGTGACCGGCCCGTAGTACTTCTCGCCGAAGTTGCCCGGTTCATAGGCGCGGCCATCGTACTCGAAAACGGTAGGCTCATCGATGAGGATGGTGGTGGGTGTAAAAACCCTCTCGCTATCAAAAAGAGCTGTGTTAAGGGCCGCCGCATAAACCAGGGGCTTAAAGATCGAACCGGGCTGGCGCTTGGCCTGGGCGCGATTTAACTGACTGAGTCCGTAGTTGCGGCCGCCGACGAGGGCCTTGATCTCGCCATTGCGCGGGTCCATGGCAACGAGGGCCACCTGCACTTCGGGCAGCTTGCCGCCGGGATCCTTTTTGTGGCGCTTGGCGATGAGTTCGTCAACTTCCTTAATGCCGACGCGGACGCTTTCGGCGGCATCCTGTTGGAGGTCGAGGTCAATGGAGGTAAAGACGCGGTAGCCGCCGTCGTGGAAATCCAGACTAGGGAATTTTTGTTGTAGCGTTTCGTTGACGAGGTCGACGAAGAAAGAGGAATCGGCGGTATCGGTCCCGCGGCGCGTCACGCGAATTTCAGTGGCAGCAGCGGCGGCGGCCTGTTGCTCCGAGACGAAGCCGTTGTCTTTCATAAGGCGCAGCACGATGTTCCGGCGGCTTCTGGCGCGGTCCGGGTGGGTGAAGGGGTTGGTGGCGCTGGGGCGCTGAATCAGGCCGGCGAGCAGAGCGGCTTCGGCCAGGGTGACGTCGCGCAGGTCTTTGCCGAGATAGGTCTGAGAGGCTTCGCCCAGACCGAAGATGTTAAAACCGCCGCGCCAGCCGAGGGGGACGTAGTTGATGTAGTACTCGAAGATCTGCTCTTTGGAAAGTTTTTGCTCGAGGATGAGCGTGTAGATCGCCTCGTTCAGCTTTCGGGTCCAGGTTTTTTCCATGGAGAGGAAGAAACCGCGAGCCAGCTGCATGGAGATCGTCGAGGCGCCCTCGGACTTGCGGCCGGCGGCAACATCGACGATAACGGCTTTGGCAATGCGGATGGGATCAAATCCGGAATGAGACCAGAAGCGCTTGTCCTCCACACTGGTGACGGCATTGACCACTACCTTGGGGATGTCTTCGAAACGGACCATGCGCCGTTTCTGGCGGCTGCGGTCAAACAGATTGGTGACGAGTTCGGGCTCGAGTAGATACTGGGTGCGGGTGGTGTTGTCAGCTAGCGAAATAATCTGTACGATCTTGCCTTGGTCGATACGGACGACACCGCCGTCGCGGGCGAAATAGGAGTCGGGGCCGGGGTAAATTTCGACGGAGTCGCCGCGCAAGGCGTAATAGCCGACGGGATTGTTATTGGATTCCGAGTATCCACCGCGGCGGAGTTGCCCAATCAGTTCGGCTGTATCCAAGGGATCGCCAACGCTCAGCGCATGCGGGGCGGCGAAGATACGAGAGGCGTTGCCAAAGGGCCCCGCGGCGAGTTTTTCATCGATTTCGCGGGAATACTTGCTGTAGACGAAGCCGAAGGTCAATAGTCCCGCGACGAAAACGACCGCTAAGCCTCCGAGCGCGATCCGGCCCAGCGGATGAACGAGCAGGCGGACCAGAAAAGCGCGGGCGGGAACTTGCAAACGCAGGGACATCAAAAATATTCTCTCTCTTAGCCTAGTACTAAGACGCACCCCATGGCCGGGACTGTTTCCCTTTTCGGCCATGCGAGACTTAAAACTGCAATGACTACCGATGCGGCCAGCCGCTGGCTTGCGCGGCTTCGATGGCTGGTACCCGCGGTCCTCGTTTTGCTGACGCTACTGCAGTATTGGCAGGCGAAACCAGCGGCCGAGCGGGCCGATCAAGATAGTGCGCTGGCCGTTGAGCTTTGGGCACGGCAACCAAATCGTTTTCCGCTGGAATCGCTGCATCAAGCGTGGCTGGCGCCGGTGCGGCCAAGCCCGATTGCCATCTTCGATGCGGGTGACGGACCGTGGCTGGGCAGTTCGTTGTATCTGCAATTGGGGAAGCTGGCGCGGGCGCAAGATCAGGCGGGCTACGACTACTTCGCCGCGGGGCGGCAGATCGAGTTGAGCCCGGCGCTGTTTCTGCAAATCGCGATCCCGGCGGTGGCGATTCTAATTGCCTGGAAGCGGCCGGGCCACCCGGTCCGGCAGATTATCGAGCTGTTGGAGACGGTCGCACCGGCGGCGGCGGCGGCGCTGGGCCTGACGGCGGCGCTGGAGAGTACGCGGCTGGGTGGGGATTCGGCCACACGGCTACTGCTATTGCTGGCCAGTTACTTGCTTTACGCGGTTGCGGTTTTTGGAGTTTGCCGCATCGCCTTGCGGTGGATACGGATGGATTTGGCGCTAAGTTGTCTCATTATCTTTTGGTTGGGCAACGCGGCACTGGCGCGGCCTTTGTCGGTGAATCTGGCGGCGGCGTTTTACCCATTGCCAACGCTGGAGAGTTTGATCCGCCAATTGGACTACGAAGTAGCGATGGGCTATCAGGGTGCGGACCCGCGGGCGGACCGGGACCGGCGGCACGTGGCCGAAGCTCTGCGCGACTACAAGGTGGCCACGGTAGAGCAGTTGCCGGTGAATCTTTCCGCGATCCTGTTGCAGAAGGAAGAGTTGCACCGGAGAGAGGTGTTTGACCGGCGTTTGGGAGAATTGCGCGGGCAATTCGAAAAGCAGGAACGCTTTGAGCGTTTTCTGGGCTTTCTGTTTCCCCAAGTAGCAATTCAACTGCTGTCGCACTCTCTGGCGGCGACGGATTTTGCCAGCGAAAGGTGGATGCTGGCCAGTGTGGACGCGCAGTGGGACGGCATTGTGCAGCGGGTTTATGAGCACGTTACGGTTACGAGCGGGCCGGAAGGCAGGATGCCGCCCGTAGGGCCGGAATTCTGGAGGCAATTTGCGCCTCCGGTGCCGCAACTGCCGCCGGCGGCGTACGGGATGCAAGAAGGATTGCTGCCGGTGCTGGCGCTGGGGGTATGGATTGGGGCGGGCTTCGGGCTGACGAGGAGAAAAAACGCCGCATGAACACGGCATTTTGGCGGCATCTCCTCTGGCAGTTGGCGATCGGGGCGATTTTGCTGGCGACGCTGGTGTTTGCCGTGAAAGTGACGGCGGATTTGCATGCCGCCGAGGCGGGCAGACACACGAGCGCGGTGCGCGAGCCGCAATCGGCAGACCCACTTGAGGCCTTTATCGAGGTGACGGCGCCGCCCGCGCCGCTTCCGCTATTGAGCGGTGGATTTGCGGGGATCGCGCCATCCATTCACCTGATCCGCCTGAACAACACACTGCCGCTGGCGCACATCGACCCGATTGAACATCCGGCGCGCCGCCGTTATGGGCGCGTGGATATTACGTTCGCCATTCTCTACGTCACGCCGCTTGCATTGCTGCCGCTGGCATTTCTGGCGGGCATTCAGATCCGGGATTCCCGAGCGGCAGAGCGCTTTCTGGCTGGGGGCAAAGGCTTGGGCGATTTTGTCATCGAGCGGCTGCTGCTGCCGCTGAGCGGATGGTTTGCGCTGTGCCTGGCGGCGATTTTGAGCGCTATGTACGCCTATGGGCTGCGTTTCGATTCGAATGAAGCGATGCTGCGCGTGGCGTTGTGGGTGGCGGCGGCGGGACTATATGTTTTGTTGTGGGTACTGCTGTTTCTGTATCTCACCGTGAGGACCAGAAGTCTAGCGGCGGCGGTGGCCGGGTATGGAATCTGTTTTCTGGTGTTGGCCTTTCTGCTACCCGCAGCCCAGCAATCCATTGCTTTGGCGATGACGAGGCCCGAGAGCAGGACGGCGATCAGCGTGGAGCGCCGCAGGCTATCCCAGTTGAATTCCCGGATCGACGCGGGGCTAGTGTCCCGCCTGGCGGAGCGCTCCGGAGTCCCCAACGCCTTTGCCGATTCCACTCCGGCCGCACAGCGCAGCATCACCGCCCTGGCGCTGGAGGAAACGCTGCAGCCACGCATCGACGACTTCCATGCGCGGGTGAACTGGCATGAACGCGCCTCGAGCACCCTTGCCTGGTTATCGCCGGCCACGCTAACGCAGACGGCGTTGGACGACCTGGCAGGTTCGGGCAGCGCGCGCTACGGAGCATTCCGGGATCAGGCCACGCGCTTCAGCCTGGTGTGGCGCGGGCATATGCTGCCGCTTCTGATTCAGAAGAAGTTTCTGGACTACGACGCGTTAAAAGCGACGCCGCGCTTTCGCTTTGAAGATGAAGCAGTCCGGGACCTGCTGCTGCGTACGGTGCTTAAGCTGGCGTTGCTAGCCGGCTTGGCGGGTTGGCTCTTGTGGGCGATCTGGGGCGGAGTCCAGAACTGGCGGGCCGAGGCGGAAATAAAAAAGGCCAACCCGTAGGCTGGCCTTTCTTTTCTAGGTCACAAGGTTTGCGACCTCGCAAGGATCGCGAAATTAGCTGATCTTGTGTTCTTTATAATCCACGTGCTTGCGGATGACGGGATCGTACTTTTTCTTGAGCAGCTTTTCGGTGCTGATCTTGGGGTTCTTGGTGGTGGTGTAGTAGTGGCCGGTTCCGGCGGTGGAAACGAGTTTGATGTTGATGCGCATGAGGGAAAGACTCCTACTTCTTCAGGTCCGCCAAAACGCGCTCGACGCCAATTTTATCGATCGTGCGCAGGGCCTTCGCGCTGAGGCGAACGCGAATGAAGCGCTTTTCGCTCGGCACCCAGATGCGCTTTTCGTGCAGGTTGGGTTCAAAGCGGCGCTTGGTCTTGTTGTTCGCGTGGGAAACGCGATGGCCACTAATGGGCTTTTTTCCGGTAACGGGGCAAACTTTAGCCATGGCTCTAAATCTCAGGATCTCCAGGTTTCTCAACCAGTTGGGTATTGCCAGCCTAGGGTCGCGCGAGGGATGCGCGGCTTTGTAGCCCGACCGACATTCTTAAGTATAAAACAGGAAGGAGCACCGCCGCAAATACGCTGCGAGCCTGAGCCTTTGTTTTCAAAGTTAGCCCTTGCGTTCGAGGCCGCGCAGGGAACCGGTGGAAGTAGAGAATTTGTCTTCTTCGATACCGAGGCGGTGCATGGCCGAGACGAAGATATTGGGGAGCGGGTAGTTGCGGTCCCGGTCGAAGGCGAGATGCTGGCCGTGCTGGAAGCCGCCGCCCGCAAAGAGGACCGGAAGATTCGTGGTGACGTGGGTGTGGGCGTTGCCCATATTGGATCCGTAAAGAATCATCGTGCGGTCGAGCAGAGTTTCGCCGCCTTCCGGGCGGTTCTTGAGGTCGCCAAACAACTGGGCGAGCAGCTTCATGTGCGCGCGGTCGATGCGCTCGAGCTGCTTGAGCTTCTCAGGATTTTTGCCGTGATGGGAGAGGTTGTGATAGCCGTCCGAGGTGGGGTCGTCGTCAACCGTGATGGCTGGGGAATTGACGCTATCGAGGAGAAGGGCGACAAAGCGGGTGGAATCCGTTTCGAAGGCCAAGCGGGCCATGTCGTACATCAGACGGACCTTGTCCATGTAGGCGCGGGGGTCGGCGGGATCGAGGGGCATCGGGGCTTCTACCTTAGGCTTGGGCCTAGTTTCCCATTCGGCGGCGCTCAACATGCGCTGCTCGAGATCGCGGACGCCGCTAAGGTATTGGTCGAGGCGGGCGCGATCAGCCGCGCCGATTTTTTTCGAAAGGCTCGTGGTCTGGTCGGCGACCGTGTCCATGATGCTTTGGCCAAGGCTCAGGCGGCGGACCTGGGTGCGGACTTCTTCCGGAGAACCGGTGATAAAGAGCTGGCGGAAGACTTCGGCGGCTTTCTCCTGCGAGGGGATCATGACGCCGCCGCGCGTCCAGGAAAGACCGCGGATGGACTGCTGGACATTGACGCCAAGCGTGAGAGAGGGAAAGCGGGTCTGGTTGCCGAGCCGTTCCGCGCAAAGCTGGTCGAATGAAATAGTGTTGCGGAAGCCACCGCTACCTGGGTGCGGCGCTGCGGTGAGGAAACAGTTATCCGCCGGATGGCCGCCATCAACGTCGGGGTGCCAAACGCCGGAGAGTACCGTGAAATCGTTGCGATAGGCGGCGAGGTGTTCGAGGTAGGGGGAAAGCTTGTAGTCGCGGCCGGCGGAGGCGGCTTCGGGGAAGAATAACTCCGGGAGATGGCCGAGGTTGTTACAGATGCCGAAAAAGCGGCGGGGCACCGGGGTGGAGGCCGCCGGGGCAAGGGCGGGCGTCATCGCTTCGAGGAGCGGGAGGCCGAGGGCGACGCCTGTACCGCGGAGAAAGCTGCGGCGGTGGAGGGATTTCTGAGTGAGGAAGTTGGGCATGGTGATCTCCGGTGCTTGCGCTGATTATTTCAGTTTTTCTTAATTATTTCGAGAGGAAAATTTCGCTTTGGACGATGGCGTGGACCAGGCTGCGGACGCCGTAGTTGTCTTTCTGCGCGGCGTCGAGAATGGCTTCGAGGGCTGGACGATCGCCAAAGCGCGGCGGGACGCCGGTGGCGTAGGCGATGAGTTGAGAGGCGAGGTTGCGGGCAATTTGGCGTTCGTCCTTGAGAAATAGTTGTTTGAGCTCGCGTATGTCACGGAAGCCGCGGCCGTCGGGCAAAGTGCCCGAGGGATCGACGGGAAGCTTGTGCTCGAACTGGAAGGCGAGGCCGTTGTGGCCGATGCCCTTGGACCAATCGGGGGTGGTGGTCCATTCCTGCGGGACGTATTCGGGAAGGGCGCGGTATTTTTCGCGGAAGCCTCCGGCGACGTCGAAGCTTTCTAGCGCAAAACCGGCCGGGTCGATTTTGGCATGGCAAGAGTTGCACGTGGAGTCGCTACGGTGCTTGGCGAGGAGTTCCCGAATGGTGGCCGCGCCACGGGTGTCGGGTTCGACAGCGGGAACGGCGGCAGGCGGCGGGGGGATGTGCAGGCCGAGGATACGTTCGGCAATCCAGACGCCGCGCAAGACGGGCGAAGTAGTGGTGCCGTTGGCAGTGATCTTGAGAACGCTGGCCTGCGTCATGAGGCCACCGCGAGGGTTGCCGGGCGGTAAAGGGACGCGACGAAGGGCCGCACCCTGGACGCCGGGGATGCCATAGAGGGCGGCGAGGCGCTCATTGACCATCACAAAATCCGAGTGCACCACATTGCGGGCGGGAAGATTGCGCGCCAGTAAATCGGAAAAGAAGGCGCGGGTTTCGTCGCCCGAGGATTCGACCAGGTGTTCGTCAAGGTAGTAGTCGTTGTAGAGGCGTTCGTCGGGAGAGGTGAGGTCGAGTTTGCGCAAGTCGAGCCAATAGTCCAGAAAGGAGGAAACAAAACGTTGCGCATCGGGCGCGTTCAAGAGACGATCCGTCTCGCGGCGCAAGAGAGCGGGGTTGCGCAGTTGGTTGGAGGCAGCGAGCTGGCGCAGGCGGTCATCCGGTTCGGAGTTGCGGAGGAAGTAGCTGAGGCGGGCCGCAATGGCGGGGCTGTCCAGAGGTCCGGGGCTTTCCTCTAGCGTGACGAAAGCGGGCGAGCAGAGGATGGCCGAGTAGGTGGAAATCATCGCGTCGGTGAAGGAGTATCCGGAGGACATGGCTTTCGCGGCGAGAGCGGTGAAACGCGTAACATCGGCTTCGGAGACGGGACGGCGGTAGGCGCGATTCAGGAAGCGGCGAAGGAGACGCGCCGAGTCTGCTTGGGGATCCTGGGGTTGAAACTCAGGGATGCCGGATTTCGAAAGCGTATAGGGGAGATCGCCGAAAAGAAGTTTTTGGCCGCGGTTGGGCCACTCATCGACGATGGGGCCTTCGACCTCCATCCAACGGAAGACCACGCCGGGAGCGCCTTCTTTGGTCGCCAAGGGATTGCGCCAATTTTGAGGACGCGAACGGAACAACCGGGCGGCGTCGGGCCGGATGGATTCACCAGGCAGGAGATAAGTATCGATCTCGACGATCGCCGCATCGGGCTGGGCGTCGAAGGAGCCGAGGCGGCGCATCTGGTGGGGGCGCTTCTCGGAATAGATCACGACGGGCTCAGTAGTGCGGCCGCGGGAGATGTCTTCTGGATTGGGCCTCCACCAGCGTTCGCCTTTTTCGGGGCCAACCCACATGGTGTGGGTCTTGAAGCGCAGCTTGTAGCGGCCGGCGGCGGGAGCGGTGAATTTACTGAAGCGGAGCTCGATGGGCTCGTAGCTGCTGGCGACGACGCCGAGACCCTCCAGTTCGCGGAGTTCGGGATGGGCGGCGCCAACGGTCATGGGGGACGTTTTCTTCAGGGCGCCAAGGTCGGCCTTTTCTCCCAGCACCGGGAAGGTGTTCCGTTCCGGGGCGCGGGGGAAGTTCACCAAGCGGAAGAAGCCGGGAGTTTCGCGCGTGTAGTGGCGAACGATTTGGGGCTGGGGGCGGGACTCCGAGCGCGGGAGGACTTCGCGGAGGGCGTACTCGGAAGCGGCGAGCATCCGGTTCATCTGGACGTGCGAGACGTGCAAAGCTTCGCTGGCTTTGTTGTAACGGTAGGCGATGCCGTCTTCGGGCAGCATGTCCTTGACTTGGAGCCAGGGGGCGGAAAGGAGGTCGCGAAGCGTGTTTTCGTACTCGTGGCGATTGAGGCGACGGCGGAGGGTGCGCCCCTCAGCGGCGGCACGGGCGCGGCTGGACTGAATCAGAGGCTTTGCAAGTTGTGCGAGGAAAGCGTCGGTGGCGGCGGGCGTGAGTTTTGGATTCTTAACGGGAGGCATCTCCCCGTCGCGAACGCGATCGTGCACCTTTTCCCATTTGGCGAAGTCAACGGGATTGGCTAGGTCGAAGGAGAGCGTGCTGAGGTCGAGGTTGCCCTGTTTGAATTTGGTGTTATGGCAGGCGACGCAGTTAGAGGTCAGGAATGAGTTGAGCGGGGCTGGGGCGGGCGGACCGGCCAGGAGCGAAACCAACAAAAAGAAACTGGACATGGGGCGTGGCTTAGCCGCTGAGAATCATAACAGAATCTTCATCGAAGCGCCACGCCCCCGCCACACCTTCTGGCTAGCTTAGTTGACTTGCCAGATCGTGGTGGTGCCGCTGATCTCGTTGGCGACGATCAGGAGCGGGCGGCCATTGGGGCTGTTCGCGGCTTCAACGAAGATAATGCCTTCCGGGCCCAGATCGCCGGCGGCGGCGGTATTGGTGGCGACGCTGAAATTACGATTCCACCATTGGCCGATGTAGCGAGAGCGCATCGGATCGGTGACGTCGTAAATCACGATGTTGCCCTGACGCTCGTTGCCGATGAAAGCATAGGTGCGGCCGCGGATGACGCCCGTGGTGATGGCTTCGGGCTCGGGGCCCTTGTCGTCGGAGCGGTCGTCACGATTGTTATTCGAGTTCGAGACGTTGAAGAAGTTGAAGAAGTCTGCTTCGTGGGCGGCTTCCAATTCATTACCGCTGTCGTAGACCTGCCGGACGTCGGCGTCCCAGATGGAGAAGCTGCGGCCGCCAAAGACGTGCAAGCGATCGATGTCGCCATCACCGTCGTCATCGCCCGTAGCGGTCGTCACGTTCAAGCGGCCGAGTTCGGAGGCCTGTTGCAAGCCTGCGGCGTCGGGGTAAAAGCGCGGGTCGAGGCGCAGTGTGGAGACGCGCGCCACTTCGCTATAGCCAGGGTAATCGCGGGAGTCGCCTTCATTGGCCGTAAGCACGTAGAAGCGGCCGTCGGCGGCGGTGAAGCCGGCAATCGAGTCCGGTTGGTACATGCCCCAGAGGGTCCAGGTGCGGAGCTGGATGCCGCCGTCACGGTCGCTCGCGTCCAGGGTATTGCGCTCGAGCCAGTGCTGCTTAAAGCCAAGAGCGACGACGCGCTCGACGGTGGCGGTGTCGATATCGACGATGGCAATGGCGTTGGCCTCTTGGAGGGTGACGTAAGCCTTCTTGGAGTCCGGGGTCGTAGTGATGTACTCCGGTTCCAGGTTTTGGGAGACGGTGCCGACCTTGCCGGTCGGACCAAAAACGCGGACTCCGGCAGGCAGGTTCGCCGTGGTGAAGGCAGCGAAACCGGCGGTCCGGACGTCGGCCTGCGTGGTGGCCTCGATGCCTCTGGAGACGTCGATGATGCTAACGCTGCCTTCGGGATCGGTATTGTAATCGTCGCTCGGTTCGCCCTCGTTGGCGACGAGGACCTTGCGGCCGTCGGGGGTGAAGGTGACCATGTCGGGCAGCGCGCCTACGCGCAGGCTCTTCAAGAACGTGCCCTGGGTGGAGAAGAACGCAACACTGCCGGGATCCGTTTTGGGCGAAGCTTCGACGGCCACGGCGACTACGCCGTTGCGGACCGCGACGCTGTTGGCAGCCACGCCCGCTTCGGCGGGGATCGCGAGGTTGCCAATCCGCGTGATGCGCATGGGATCGCGCGCGTCGAGGATGTCCACGGTGCGCTTGGCTCCGTTAACGACATAAAGGCGATGCGTCTGCGGGTCGTGGGCCACGATTTCAGCGGCGCCTTCGTTATAGGATCCTTCGCGATAAGATCCTAGGGGCGTCAGGAACGGCGCCTGGGCAAAAGCCGAGACTGCGAATGCGAAAACAGCGAGTGAGCGAATCTTCATTGATTGTCATAATCAAACACAACTCGCTACAAAATGATGACAAAAGGGTTACTTTTTCAGAATGAGGTGGCGGTGATGAGACGGATGCTATGGACCTTGGGATGGTTGCCTTGCCTGTTGGCACAGACGCAGTTCGAAGGGCGGGAAGGGACCGCGCTCGTAAACGACAAGATCGAGCTGATCACGCTGAACAAGGGCGGGGCCTTTGTCAGCCTCGTGCTCAAGGACGACTCAAAGAAGGTGAATCCGATGTGGAACCCGATCCGCATGGCGCGCGAGGCGGGACGGCAAGGAACTTTCGGCGATAGCCTGGGGCATTTCGTGTGTGTGGACGGGTTCGGCCCAAGCTCGCCGGAGGAGCGCAAGGCGGGCCTTGAAGGCCACGGTGAGGCGCATCGCCTTTCGTGGGAAAAGGTTTCGGCGGGGCGGGAAGGGGCCAAGCAGCATTTGGCCTACCGGGTGACGCTGCCCGTGATGCAGGAGGTGTTTACGCGCCGCATGGAATTGGTGGATGGGGAGCAGGTGGTGTATGTGGACAGCGAACTGGAAAGCCTGCTTGCTTTCGACCGGCCGGTGAACTGGGCGGAGCATGCGACGATCGGCGCGCCCTTTCTGGCCCCGGGGAAAACGGTTGTGGACGCCTCGGTCGGTTCCTGCCAAACGCGTCCGCACCAGATGCAGCCTCCCACGCGCACCCTGGCATCGGGCCGGGACTTCCAGTTCCCGATGGCGCCCAAGCAAGACGGCACGTTGCGGGACCTGCGCGGCGTGCCGGACCCACCCAATTCCATGGATCACACCGGCTGCGCCATCGACCCAGCGCGCCGTCTGGGCTACGTTACCGCGATCAATACGGTGGAGGGCTTGATGATCGGGTATGTATTCCGCCGCGAGGAATTTCCCTGGTTGCAGGAGTGGCTGAACTTTCCGGCAAGCGGCGCCCTTTCGCGCGGGCTCGAATTCGGAACGCAGCCCTATGATGTGCCCCGGCGGCAGGCCATCTCGATGGGTTCGCTTTTTGGTGTGCCAACCTACCGCTGGCTACCGGCCAAGAGCAAGATCGGGGCACGCTATCTAATGTTCTGGACGCGGGTGCCGCAGGGAATGAATCGCGTCGAAGATGTACAGCTCGAGGGCGGCAAGCTCGTTATACGCGGCGCGGGGCAGCGCCTGGAATTGGCCGCTTCCTTGGGGCTTTGAACGATGAAGGGGCTTTGAACGATGAAGGGGCTTTGAACGATGAAGGGGCTTTGAACGATGAAATGGATGCGCGCGTTCCGGTTGTTGTACGCGGGCGCGGGCTTCTGCTTTACCGCCTGGTTTTTCTGGGGCTTTCAATGCGTGGAATTGCCGCAGGGCACTTTAGAGAGCGACGCGGAAGTACTGATGGTGCGTGGCGATGAAGGGATAGAGTTTCGTCCTCCCGGGGCGGCGAAGCCGAAGGCGCTCGTTTTCCTGCCGGGCGGGATCGTGGACCCGGTGGCTTACGCCCCGCTGATGCGCCGGGTGGCGGGCGAAGGGCACCGGGCCGTGCTGGTATTTCTACCTTGGCGCATTGCCTTGAGCGAAGGCCAACAGCGGCAAGTGTATACGCGCGTGGGCCAGATACTGAACGCGGGGGGCGATTGGGTTTTGGCGGGACACTCTCGGGGGGCGATGCTAGCGACGCGCTTTGTGGAGGAGCACAAGCCGCGATTGGCCGGCTTGGCACTGATAGGAACGACTCATCCTAAGGATCTAAACCTCAGCGGCCTGTCCTACCCAGTGGCAAAAATTTATGGCACCGAGGATGGAGTGGCGTCCTACTCGCAAATCAGGCGGAATGCGAAGCTGCTACCGCTAGCGACGAAATGGATCGCAATCGAAGGCGGCAATCATGTGCAGTTCGGCTATTACCGGCACCAACTGGGCGACAACGCCGCCGGGATATCGCGGGAGACGCAGCAGGAGAAGACCGCCGCAGCGCTGCTCGGTATGCTGCGCGATTAGCGCGCGCTGCCCGCCGGGCGCTTTACCTCGTCGAGAGCCCTTTCGTGAAGCGCCTTCATGTAGGCGATGTTATAAGCCCAGGATGCCTTGGGGCCACCGATCATGGTGGGGACGTGATCGGCAATTGCGGCGCCGCGGAAGCCGACCTCGACCAAAGTCTTCATGATGGTGTACATCTTCATGTAGCCGCCGTCGATTTGGGTTTCGACAAAGTGAGGCAGAGGTTTGTCGACGTTACGGAAGTGGATCTTCCAAAGCTTGTTCTTTTCGGCGAAGTAGCGAATGGCCGTGGGCACGTCGCAGCCCATGGCGGCTCCGCCCTCCAGCCAACAACCGCAGCAGAGGCAGACCCCGACATTATCGGAGTCCGCAATTTCGAGCGCGCGCTTGTAGCCGTTAAAGCTGCCAAATATGCAACGCGGCACGCCGGCTAATTCGACCACGGGCGGGTCGTCGGGATGGATGCCGATGCGCACGCCGGTTTCCTCCGCCACCGGCACACAGGTGTCGACCCAGTGCTCGTAGTTCTTCCACATTTCGGCTTCCGTGAACTTGCGTCCATGGCTTAGCGGCATCTTGAATTCCTTGCCATTCCAAACGCCCTTTTCAGCCTTGGCCATATTGAAGGCGCGGGCCGAGGAATTGCCGCGGATCATCTCGCGGTCCGTCGACCAGATGCCGTTGCCCATGTGGGCGTAGGTGGTGTAGTAAACGCCCACGGCGGACAGATTGCGCAGGAACTGCTGGTACTCGGCGATCTTGGCATCGCGGCCTGGCAGGTTGAGCGTTACCTCTTCCATGTTGTGGACGTTCGCGTTGCCGATGTTCCAGACCTTAAGATTCTTGGCCTCGACCTTGGCCTTCAGTCGGCGGAAGTTATCAAGAGTTCCACCGGTACCGGAGGTGTTGAGCGTGACCCAATCGAGCCCGAGCTGTTGAACAAAGGTGAGATCGTCGTCCGTGGGATCGGAACCCACCTGGAGCGCAATCTTCACGCCGGGAACAAATTCGTGAATGTTGCCGCGCCGTTTGGGGCGGGTGGCTTGGGCGGCCGCGGCCATGGCCGTCGCATGGGAAAAGGCTGCGTGAGAGAAATCTCGCCGGGTCATGGCGAGGAGTATATAAGAGGTCCGCGACTAGCGGCGGACCGCCTGTCTAAACGCTGGCCCGCTCCCGCCAAATCGTGAAGACCGCCGCGCCCATGACGAGCAAGTTGGCGACGATCACGGGCATCGCGCCAATCAAGACGCCGTAGCTCAGCCAAAGACAGGCCGCTACGGCTTGAATGAGGCGAATGTGAATCGGATTACGAGTGAAGTAAGAACTGGTGAAGGCCGCCGTAGCGACCCACCCAATCCATTCCGGCTTCAGTTGCATTTCGTGGATATCCTTATTGCGGTCCGTATTGCGCGACCAAACTCTCGGCCGTGGCCACGGGCTCAATCGTTAACCAATCCGTCCGGACCTTGTCCCATTCCTGGACGGTGAAGCCATGAGCTTCAAACAAGGCGCGAATCCGGTTGGGATTCCAGCCCGCGATGTCTTCGAGAATCGGAACGATGACGCTCAGGGCGTCGTCGGACAGCACCGTGCGCTTGGCGATTTGGGAGATGTACTTGGCTTCGCTGACGGCAATGGTTAGGCCGTCGTAGCGGTTGACGTGCAGCATCACATGGATGTCGCTGGAACCGTCGCCGACGTAGACGACCTGGTCGCGGCCGATCTTCACCGCGCTGACTAGTTCGTCGAGCACCGCAACCTTGCCGAAGCCCGCGCAAACGCGCTGGATACCCGTGATTTCGCCCGTCTGCGCATGATAGACCAGCTTAGTGCCAAAGATATTCTCCGCGGGCACGATATCGGCCAAGGCGCTTTGGATTACTTCTTCCGGCGCCGCGCTGATGACGTTAAACGTGCAGCGGAAGCCATCCAGGCTATTGAGCAACTGGCTCAAGAGATGAATATTGGACTTCAAGCGAATCCGCTTGCCGACTTCGATCAAGTGCTCGCGCCGCACCTGACGGTATTCGGGATCGTGCAGGAGCAGGTAAGTTAGCTCGCCGCCTTGCTGGATGAAGTTCTTCCGGGACACTTCCGCGATCTTCTCGCGGAAGCCCTGAATACCGAGTAACTCGCTCAGGACAACACCCGAGTCGTTAAAACTTAATGTGTGATCGAAGTCGCTAGCTAAGAGTAAATGCTTAGCGACACGTCTTTCTTCCGCCATGAGACACCTCAACTGTCTGTAAATTTTGCGTGTGAGAACAACGGGGTTAGTTCAGAGACTGGCCCCAGGGCCGCGTCCTCCAGAGGCGGCCAAGGCTGGGGCCGGCCCCAGCGGGAAGGACAGTTCCGCAATAAATTAGAACTCAAATGGATCATATCATATTCTCGCAACCTAAATTTGAGGGTTGTGTGAATTCCGGAATCGCGTACACTACAGGTATGCAGAGTCTGCATAGCTCGCCTTCCCAAGACCGGCCCAGCCTTTTCGGCTGCGACTAAGCCCTTCCACGCCTTCCCTCGCTTTTTTTCTTCTTTAGTCCCAAAAATTTAGGAGTGTGCCATGAGTGTGAATACTCTTGTGCGGCCCGACCTGCCGCATTTCGTGACCACTGTTCCCGGGCCGAAGGCGAGCGCGCTGATTGCGCGCGACGCGGCGGTCCTGAGCCCTAGCTATACGCGCGGCTATCCTCTGACCGTGAAGCGCGCGGAAGGAGCCATGATTGAAGACCTGGACGGCAATCGCTTTCTCGACTTCAACGCCGGCATCGCGGTTTGCGCCACGGGGCATTGCCACCCAAGCGTAGTGGCTGCCATTCAGGCGCAGGCCGAAAAACTGCTGCACTACTCGGGCACGGATTTTTATTACGAAAATATGGTGGAGCTAGCCGAAAAGCTGGCGTCGCTCGTGCCCGGTGGCGGGCCGCGGCGTGTGTATTTCGGCAATTCGGGCACGGAGGCGATTGAAGCCGCACTCAAGATGGCCCGATATCACACCGGCAACGAAAAATTCATTGCCTTTCTGGGCGCCTTTCACGGCCGCACCATGGGCGCTTTGTCTTTGACCGGATCTAAGAGCGTGCAGAAAAAAGGCTTCGGCGCGCTCTTAAGCGGCGTGGCCCATATCCCGTACGCCAACTGCTATCGCTGTAGCTACGGCAAGCAAGTGGAAACGTGCAATGTGGAATGCGTCAAAGTGATTGAAGATCAGTTGATTCGCCACATTCTTCCCGCGCAAGAGATCGCCGGGTTAATTGTCGAGCCAGTGCAGGGCGAGGGCGGCTATGTGGTGCCGCCGCAGAAATTCATCGACGAGTTGCAGGCCGTGGCTGCCAAGTATAAGTTCCCGATCATTTGGGACGAGGTGCAGGCGGGCATGGGGCGCACGGGGAAGATGTTTGCCGTTGAGCATTTTGGCGTCAACCCAGATATCCTGGCCTTGGCCAAGGGGATCGCGAGTGGCATGCCCTTGTCGGCGGTAGTGAGCAAGCCGGAGTGGATGCAATGGACGCCGGGCGCTCACGCCTCCACCTTTGGCGGCAATCCGGTGGCGATCGCTTCCTCGCTGGCCACCATTGAACTCCTGGAAAACGAGTTGATCGAGAATGCGCGGCACTTGGGCGAGTACATGCTCGAGCGCATGCGCGCCTGGCCGCAGCGCTTTGCCCACGTCGGGCGCGTGCAGGGTCTGGGCCTGATGATTGGCTTTGAGCTCGTGAAGGACCAGACCGGCAAGGAGCGCTTCCCGGAGTTGCGGGACCGGCTGGAACAGATGGCCTTTGAGCGCGGCCTGTTGATACTCGGCTGCGGACCGAATTCGATCCGCTTTTGTCCGCCTCTGGTGATCTCTCGCGACCAGGTGGATTTCGCGCTCGATACACTAGAGGCTTGTCTCGAGGAAGCGGCAGCGGTCTAAAGATCCTGGACGTCGGGTGCGGCGTGAAGAAATTTCCGGGTTCGATCGGTCTCGACTACAACCCACGCACTGCGGCCGACCTGTTGGCCAGCCTAGACCATCACCCGTACCCGTTTCGCGATTCCGCCTTTGCAGGCTTGCGCGCGATCCATGTCATCGAGCACGTCTCGGATGTGGTGAAGACGATGGAGGAATTCCATCGCATTGTGGTTCCGGGCGGCTTGGTGCGCCTGGAAACTCCGCATTACACCGATTTTTCGAGCTTCTGCGACCCCACGCACCGCTGGCATCTGAACAGCTTCAGCTTTCGCTACTTTATAGCGGCGTCCAACAGCGGGCCGATCCGGGATAACGGCTTCGGCTACTACACAACGGCGAAATTCCGTGAGAAAAAAGTGCATGTGAAGCTACTAGCCCTATGGAGGTGGCTGGGCTTTGAGTTCCTGGTCAATCGTTTGCCGCGCTTCCGGCGCTTCTGGGAGTTTTATCTCTGCTACGTGGTGCGCGGCAAGGCGATGGAGTTCGAGTTTGAAGTCCTGAAGTAGCCTGTGTTTCTGACTTGGCCTGTATGGAGCTTCTTCGACTGGCTGCGGCAGCGGCAGGACGCCCGGCGCCTGATTCCCGCGCATGCCCTGGGCCGCCGGGGCGAAAATTTGGCGCACCGGTATCTCCAGCGCCGCGGCTACCGGGTAGTGGAGCGCAACTGGCGCAGCCGCCATGGCCTTCGGGAAGCGGACATCATCGCCTGGCATGGGGAACGTTTGGTGCTGGTGGAAGTGAAGACGCGGAGAACAGACGAGCACGCGGCCCCGGAACGCAACATGGACGCCGCAAAGGCGGTGGCGTTAGGGGCGGCGGCGCGCGAATACTGCCAGCGCTGGAAAGTGCCCGTGGAGATGGTCCGCATCGACTTTATCGGGGTCGTAATCGAGCCACGCCTACGCATCGTCCACGATGTGGACGCCCTGCCGCTTTCGGGTTGAGGGTCTTGTGCGAGAATCGTCGGTTATCGATGCCTGAATTGAGACGCGACCCCGTCACCGGTAGATGGGTGATTATTTCCGCCGAGAGGGCTCGCCGCCCCAGCGATTTCGTGCACGCCCCCGTCAGTGGTCCATCCAATCGCTTCTGCCCCTTCTGCGCCGGACACGAAGCCAAGACTCCTCCGGAGATTGTTGGCTTCCGGGGGGACGGAGGCAGGCCAAACGATGCGCGCTGGAACCTGCGCGTGGTGCCGAACAAGTTTCCGGCCCTGCGCGTGGAAGGAAATCTAGACCGCAGCGGCGAGGGCATCTACGACAAGATGAACGGCGTAGGCGCCCATGAGGTGATCGTCGAGACGCCGCGGCACGAAATGTTCTTGAGCGAGTGCAGCGAGAAAGAGGTGGAGGACCTGTTCTGGGCCTTCCGCGAGCGCATCCGGGACCTGAAGCGAGACGCGAGGATGAAGTACATCGTGTGCTTCAAGAATCACGGGGAGCTGGGCGGCGCGACACTGGAGCACACCCACTCGCAAATCATTGGCCTGCCTATTGTGCCCCGCCGCGTGCAGGAGGAAATCGACGGTGCGCGGCGTTACTTCGATTTCCGGGAGCGCTGCCTTTGGTGCGACATGATTCGGCAGGAAGCCGAGTATGGCCAGCGTCTGATTGTCGAAACCGACCACTTCGTGGCGTTTTCCCCGTACGCTCCGCGTTTTCCCTTTGAGACCTGTGTAATCCCGCGGCACCACGAAAGCCACTTTGAAGATTCCACGCCGCAGGTGATTAAGAACCTGGCTTGGGTCATGCGCACCCTGCTGCGGCGCATCGACAAGGTTTTAGAAAAGCCCAGTTTCAATTTCGTGATTCACACCGCGCCGCCCCACGATCCGGAACTGGAACATTTTCACTGGCACATTGAAGTGATCCCGCGCTTGACCAAGATTGCGGGCTTTGAATGGTGCACCGGCTTTTACATCAACCCAACGCCGCCGGAAGAAGCCTCGCGCTTCCTGCGGGACGCGGGCATGGTGTAGGCCGGATGGGTCTGTTAGCGTAAAGGGTACGCCGATGGACCGACCTACTCGTCCTCCCCAAATTTCTTCACCGCACCGCTATGGCGCGCGGGCGGTCAAGCCCGCGGCCAAGGAAGCGCGAGAAAAATCCACACCGTCGTCGCCGGCCCCCTCCGCCCAGCGCTTTTCCAACCGGACCTTTGAACTAAAAGGCGAGATCCACCGCAAGCTCATTAGCGTGCTGAATCTGGACAAGGTTAATTCCCTGCCCCGCGAGCGTGTGCGGATGGAAATCGGCCGCGTGGTGGAAAAGCTACTGCAAGACCAGCGCGTGCCGATGACCACCGCGGAAGAGAATCAGATCATCGAAGAAGTGCTGGACGAGGTTTTTGGGCTGGGTCCCTTAGAACCGCTGCTGAAGGAAGCTTCGATTTCCGACATCCTGATCAATGGTCCGGAGAAAATCTACGTCGAACGTTACGGCAAGCTCACCTTGACCGGGATCCGCTTTAAAGATAACGCCCACCTTCTGCACATCATTGAAAAGATCGTCTCGAAGGTCGGCCGTCGCGTAGACGAAGCCAATCCGATTGTCGATGCGCGCTTACCGGACGGGAGCCGCGTGAACGCGATCATTCCCCCGCTGGCCCTGGACGGCTGCTCGATGTCGATCCGCCGCTTCGGCAAACACGTCATCACGTCCGACGAATTGATCGAGAAGAAAACGATCACGCGTTCCATGCTCGAATTCATGTCCGCGGTCGTCGCGGCCAAGACGACGATTCTCATTTCGGGCGGCACGGGCTCTGGCAAAACGACCACGTTAAACGCCATGTCGCGCTTCATTCCGGAAGAGGAGCGCATCGTCACCATCGAGGACACGGCGGAATTGCAGCTCCAGCAGCGGCACGTCGTGAAGTTTGAGACGCGGCCACCGAATCTCAATAAAGAAGGCGGCATCAACCAGCGCCAACTGGTGCGCACGGCGCTGCGCATGCGTCCGGACCGCATCATCATCGGGGAGTGCCGCGGCGGGGAGGCGCTGGATATGTTGCAAGCCATGAATACGGGCGTGGAAGGTTCAATGACCACCATCCACGCTAATTCCCCGCGCGACGCGTTTTCGCGACTGGAAGCAATGATGCTGATGGCGGACCTCGAAATCCCCTCGAAGGTCCTGATCCAACAACTGGCCAGCGCCATCAAGATGGTGGTGCAAGTGGCCCGCCTCCAGGATGGCAGCCGCAAGATTACCTCGATTGCGGAAGTGACCGGGGTGGAGGAAGGCCGCGTGCAGACGCAGGACGTGTTCTTTTTTGAGCGCACCGGCACGACGGCGGACGGCAAAGTACAGGGACGCTTTCGCTGGTCTGGCGTGCAGCCCAAAAGTTTAGAGCGGCTGCGGATGGCCGGCATTAAGCTGCGGGAAGATCTTTTCAACGAAGTGGTGGAGGTAAACCAATGACTCGCCGGGAAGCATCACTCACCTTGGGCGCCGCGCCCCTGCTGGCGGAAACAAAAGAACCGCGCTGGGACCCCGTCGCCTACGCGCAATGGCGGCACGCGAACGCGCCGCTACGACTGCGCTTCAACGCGCAATCGGCAAACCAGGCGCGCGTCTGGCAAAAGAAGCTCCGCGCGAAGTTGACGGACCTGCTCGGCGGTTTCCCGGCGCAAAAATCGCCGCTGGACGCGCGAATTCTTGAGAACAAAGACCTGGGCGCGTACAGGCGCGAAAAGGTCGTCTTCACCTCCCGGGAAGGCATGGAGGCGCTCGCTTATCTGCTGGTGCCCAAGGGCGTGGCGAAGCCGCCGGTGATGGTTTGCGTGCCTGGACACGGCATCGGCGTCGAGGACCTGATCACCAATCCCGACGGCTACATGCATAGCTTCGCGACGCAGGTCGTGGAACAAAAGGTGGCCGCGCTCGCCATCGAGCCCCTGGCTTTCGGCCACCGCCGGGACCCGATCAATGCCGCACGCAACGTAAACGCGAATTCGTGCCAACCGGCGGCCGGCGCGGCGCTTCTGCTGGGCGAGACGATGATTGGCTGGCGAGTTTATGACGTGATGCGAGCCATCGATTACGCGGAAACCCGGCGGGACCTAGACGCGGCACGCGTTGGCTGCATGGGCATCAGCGGAGGCGGTACTTGTACGCTGTTTGCCGCGGCGCTGGACGAACGCATTCGGGCCGTGCTCGTTTCCGGCTACCTTTGCACCTTTCGCGATTCGATATTGTCGCTGGCCCATTGCATGGACAACTATGTCCCGGGCATCTTGAACTGGGCCGAGATGAGCGATGTGGCCGGCCTGATCGCTCCGCGCGCGCTGTTTGCGGAAAGCGGCGAGCGCGACCGTATCTTCCCCAAGGCGGGCTTTGAGCAAGCCGTCGCGGAGACCAAAAAGATCTATGCGGTCTTGGGCGCGCCGGATCAAATGGAACATACGCTCCACGCCGCCGACCATGTCTTTGACGGCAAGTTGGGGCTACCCTTCGTCCTGAAGCGGCTGGCAAACACCACGACAGAGGCCTAGACAAGCATCCTCGGGGAGGCTATGATTCAGCTACTTCGAGGAGGAAACTTGACCTTTCGGCACCTGTTTGCTTGCCTGCTGTTTCCCTGGCTGCTGGCTGCGCAGTCATTGACCGTGGTGGGCGATGGAGCCTTCGTATCCGCCCCGAACTCGACACTTGAGTTGGCCGTTACGGCCCGCACGGCTGCTGGGGCGTTGGCGTCCAACATCCCCGTGGTTTTCGCAGCACCGTTGGACAGGGCGGCCGGGGTAGCCACGGCCCGATTTGGCCAGCAAACCTGGCTGAGCGCTACCACTGGCGCCGATGGAGTGGCCCGCGCCCAAGTCCAATTGGGGCCGGGCGCCGGCTATCTAACGATTTGCGGCAGCGCGCTGGAAACGCGGGCGTGTTTTGCGATCAGCGTGGGCATCACCGCGCCCACTCCCGCAACGACGATTGCCCAAGCCCGTGCGGCGGCCCGTCAAGCAGGCTTGGCTAATGCTCCCGACTCGGGGGACTTGCAGCTCATTGGGCCCTATTTATTGGCCGCGGGGTCAACGGTGCAGCCGGCCTTGGCGGGCCGCTCGCAAACCTTCTATCCGCGGCGTCTGGAAAATGCAGGTTGGTTCTTTTGGGCCGACCGGAACGTGCGGGCACGTTGGCAACATGACGCGTTGTACCTGTTTCTGCCCGGCACGGTAGCGCCCGCCGCGGCGGCGGCTCGCCTGGAGTTGGCCCAGCAATCCTGGTGGCCTGAGCTGATCCCGCCTAATGGAACCGGCCGGCAAAGTTTGTCTCCCGGCGAGGCGCGCAACGAGAGCGCGTCGCTGGTGAACAACATTAGTTCGGGCCGCCTGCAACAGATTGAGATTCAGCGGGGCTTGGAGCTACTGGCCAACGTCCCGCCGGAACAGGCTTGCGTCATTCTGGCCATGGGCCCGGAAGTAGCAGGCGCGGCGCGGGATTTGATGAGCTTCCGCGACTACTTGGAAAGCAGCAACCAGGTGGCCCCGGGCAATGTACTCACCAACACGACGGTCAGTGGCGAGACTCGCCTGATTCGACCGATGACGAAGGCGCAGTTCAAGACCCGCCTGCGAGAGGCGGCCGCGCGCGGCTGCAAGAAGCTCTTTATCGGGTACGCCGGCCACGGGTCCGATCCGAACTACCCGGGCGGCGGAGGCCTATGTATGTTGAAGCCTCCAGAGGGTCCTGACGGAGAACCAGGGCTCGACTCCTATCCGTACACGGAGCTCGTGGCCGACATAGCTGCGATCGCATCGGGGATGGAAGTTTGCATGATTGTTGACGCCTGCTATTCGGGCCAACTCGTAGAACTGATTCAAGGGCAAGGAATCACAGGCGGCGTCCTTACCGCGGCGGACGAGAACCACACCGCATTCGGTTCCACTCGCGGCGGCGGCACCACCACCAAGGTCTTTGTGCCCAGCCTGCAAAGGACGGGAGGCGACTTTAGCCAAGCCGCCACGGACGCCTCCAACAGCATGGATCCCAACGTCAAAGGCCCGGGCGCGCGCTATGGCATGATCAACCCGATGGGCGGCGCATTTTTCAGCATGCCCTTCGTCTCGTTCAATGAGCCAGGCCAAAACAGCCCCGCGCGGATTTCGCGTCCCGGCATCGCGCTGCCGGCCGAGGCTTGGGACGGTTATGGGGAAGTGGTGAACCCGGGCATTGGACGCTACGACGGCATGTCCGCGCGCCTTGTGCAGTATGCCCGCAATGTGCCGCCGTTCTTCAACGTGAACGTGTCCAGCGTGGACGTCGGCTTTACGCCAGTGAAGGGCGAGTGGAACAATGTCACAGGACGTGTGAAGTTTACCGGGCGCCATGGCGGCATTCTTGTGGGTTCGGCCCGCGTCAGTCCCCTTCTCTGCACCATCACCCTCGGAGACCCCACCAGCCTTTGTACAGAAACGATCGAGCGAATCATTCCCGTCCCGGAACGCGACGACGCGGGATTCTTCCAGATGTTTATTCTCGACGAGGCAATCGTGGCTGTCTCAAAAACGAAAATCGACTACAAGGCGGGCGAGAAAAACTTCGACTTTGCCATCACTGGAAAGCAGGTGGGCAGCACGAAAGTGCTGGTCTGGGATTCGCAATCCGGGCTTTATACGACGATCCTCGTGAATGTCGTCGCGGCCCCAATTGCGTTGCCGGGAACCGCTCCGCAGGCCCCGGCCGACGGCACCTTTCTGATTACGCTTAACGCGACGGGGGGCGATTTGTCGCACTTTATCCCCATCGGCGGCGCCTGGTGGAGGAGCGGCATAAACGTATCCACGACGGTCGCACCCGGGACGACCAACACGCGGGACTTTACTCTGCGCGCCGACGGCGTCAGCCAGTTTTTCAATTTGCGCGGTGTCATCGATTTTGTGACCGGCGTCTTCTCCGCCAGCGGTACCGGCAGCGCAGCGGGCTTCAATACTTCGGCCACCGCAACGGGCAAGATCAGTTTCGGACCCAACGCCTTGAAGCCAGGCGTCGAGCGCCAGGCGGACTTCAATTACCTGCAGATTACGTACACGCTCGGCACCAACGGCGCCTTTCCCGGCGGCCAGCCGATCATCTATACCGGCGGTGGACCGCTGCAGGGCGCGGGCGCTTGCCAGTATCAGCTTGCGGGGCCCGCCACGACGGCGCCGCGCGATGCCGCGCGCGTAGTAGTGGCCTTGCGCACG
>CAYLXK010000034.1:0-29487 GCA_964387685.1 uncultured Bryobacter sp. | reverse complement strand
GCGACCCGGCAATCACCCGCACCATCGTTTCCGTATCCATACCAGCACCTCCTTTAGTCTTTTTCTACTGCAACTACAAGACCCTTAGGCTACTAAAACCCTTCCCGCCTGACAAGAGTCACCCCGCAAAAATGCCCAGCCGCTCTGCTCTTTGCCAACCGCTAAAATGAAAACAGTGGAAAAAGTCGTCCGCATTTTTCGCAGCTTCAAAGATGCCGACGCCGCTGACGTTGAGGAGGACCTCCGCTTTACCCCGGAAAAGCGCATCCATCTCCTTCTCGAACTCCAAGCTTGGACCCATCCCGATGCCGCTGCACAAAGGTTTGCGCGAGTTTATAGAATCGCTAAACTCGGCCAAAGTTGAGTATTTGATCGTTGGCGCATTTGCCATCGCTTGGCACGGATACCCCCGCTTTACCGCCGACATCGATTTCCTTTTGCGCGCGACTCCGCAAAACGCCGATGCCGTCCTGGCCGCCCTGCGCTCTTTCGGCTTTTCAAGTCTCGGCCTCACCCGCGAGGACCTAACCCAGCCGGATCAAATCGTGCAGCTCGGCGCCAAACCAAATCGCATCGACCTCCTTACCTCCCTGTCCGGCATCGACTTCGACTCGGCCTGGGCTAGCCGAGTTTTAGGTGAAATCGATGGCACACCGGTTCCCTTCATCGGGCGCGAAGCCCTGATCCAAAACAAGGAATCGACCGGCCGTCCCAAGGACTTGGGCGACGCACACGAACTGCGCAAGCGCGGCCCCAGTCAATAGCGCGAGCCCTTCCGCCCCTCCAGATCGTCGATCCTGTCTTCTTCCTCGACCGGATTCGCACCAGCTAGCACACTGCCGAATCTTCGCCGGTGACTTGAATCCTGCCTAGCGGAGTTCCCGCGCTCGCGCTAAGCAAAGGGACACAACGGCTGGGAACCGCTCAGCCGCACTTCAGCACCATGCGGTAGCGAGCCTGATTGGTTCGCACCTTCTCCATCGCGCTGTTCACTTGGTCCAGAGGAATCTCTTCGATAGCCGTTCGAACCTTGTGCAGTGCGGCGAAGCGGAACATTTCTTCGATTTCCGACGGCGGACCGATCACACTCGCCGCAAACGTGTACTGCCCAAAGATCATCTGCAGGACCGGCAACACAACCGGCCCCTGAGGCCCACCTACCAGGCAGAAAACTCCGTTCTGTCGCAGGGTGGCCAGGTAAGCGCTCCAATCCAAATTTGCGGTCGCCGTGTCCAGCAGCAAGTCCAGGCTGCCGCCAAGCTTCTTCATCTGTTCCGCATCCGTAGAATTCACAAAATGATGCGCCCCAAACCCCACCGCTTCCGCCTCTTTATCCTGCGAGGTCGAAATGGCCGTCACCTCTGCGCCCATCGCGCGCGCGAATTGGATCGCCAAATGGCCCAGACCGCCAATGCCCACGATCCCCACGCGGCTCCCCGCCCTTAGGTATCTGCGCAGCGGGCTGTAGACCGTAATGCCGGCGCAAAGCATCGGTGCCGCCACCGCCGAGTCGAGTGCATCGGGAATAGGAATCCCGAAGTTGCCGTCCACGCGCAGTGACGTCGCAAAACCGCCATAACCCGCTAGGCAGGTGGGGCGGGATTTCGCGCACAGATTTTGCAGGCCTTTGATGCACCACTCACATTCGCCACAAGTGCCGCGCTGCCATCCCACGCCCACCCGTTGCCCTGCCGTCAGATGCGTCACCTCGTTTCCGATTGCCTTCACCGTACCCACGGCTTCGTGTCCGGGAACAAACGGATATGAGGTAATTCCAAAGTCGTTATCCACTAAGTGGAGATCCGTATGGCACACACCGCAATGCGTAACATCGATATCGACCTCATGGGAACCTAGCGCGCTCGTCTCAAACTTCCAGGGCTCAAGCGGTCCTCCCGCCTTTATCGCCGCAAAAGCCGCCACAGAATTGTTGCTCATCTCGGAAGAGGCTAGCACCCTTGCGGGGCAAAATCCAGGTCCCCCGGCGAAGCCCGGACAGCAGCGCGAACTGTCTACGGCCGCTCCCCAGCCGTCCGGATCCTTCCGCTAACGATGTGGAACACCCGGCTGTCGTCTTGGTCGTTGCCCCTGCGTGCGGCCACTCAGCGAGTGACCGGCAGCCCCACGACGATCAAGACCGTGTATTCCTGCTTGTGGCAGCCATTTACCGCAGGCATGGCCGCCCCCGGGTTCACAGGAAAACCTGTAGCGGGAGTGTCTGCAGGCGAACACGACTTGGCTGCCTTCGAGGGCGTGTAGCGTGCGGAGCGGCAGCCAAGATGGGTGACATCGTAGAGCGTAGCGCCGTCGGCGAGTTCCCAACGCTGATTGCCGTCCTTGTCCTTGGGGTGAACGGTCAGCACGGACGTCACGTCGCGGTCACCCGTCACCAGGTATTTCCCGGCGGCCAACGGAAAAGCCGGACTCTCCATGATCAATCCGTGTTCTTCCAGCCACCAATCCGCAGCGTCGAATTTCCACTGTGCGGGCGCCACGCCGGTCGCCTTCAATCGGGGGTATTGGTCGAGTCTTAACCCGCGCGGGCCCGGGTCCTGTTTCCACAAGCCCCAGGATTGCGCGCCGTTGCCGGATCTGGCCTCAGGGGCTCCCAGCGCCGCGATGAACTGCGGCTCGATGCGCTGGAACTTCGAGAAGTCCGCGCTGAACGCGTGGCCAGCCACCAACAGAAGGCAGCTCATGGTCGGCACGAGGTAGTGGAAATTCATGCGATTGCTCCGGCGAAACGATCTGCTGCCATCCTACCCCAACGGGCTCCCGCGGTGAATCTCCTCTCGGTAAGTCTCAGCCTCAGCCTGGGGATGCGGGCCACAAGCCACGCTTGAGGAAGTGCTGTCGCTTCCGTCCGCATCGTCGGCGAACCGTCAATTTCCGGATAGTGCGTAATCCAAGCCTCGGTATCGATACCTCGAGCCAGTTCAAATGGTCCAGGCTGAACAGCGGATTCGAGATGCCCCGAGTATTCTGGACTGGCTTGAGTGCGTTGGCCTCATCATCTCCTATGCCACTCCTCCGCCTTGGCGGGTTTGCCCCAGGCCTGATAGAGGCCGGCGATCCAATCGCGTGCGAGTTCGATGGAGGGGAGGGCCGAGGCGCCGGCCCGGTTCTTGAGTGACTCTAGGCCGTGGAAACCACCGAGCAGTAGCGGTTCGGCTGCCTCAAACTGTTTCTGCGCCGAGAGGCTTGCGCCCAGCAGAGCCACGGCGAGGTGCCGCTCCCAATCGTCCGGTTGCTTCTTGGTGTCGGCGGCGATGGCTTCACGCGCGAGCGCTTCGCTTTGCGAGTATTTGCCTTGAGAGTAATAAGCAAGCGCCAGGTCGGCGGCCGATCTCCTAGTTTCCGAGTGGTCCGGACCCAGGGCGCGCCGCCGCCCTGTTAGCGCTTGGGCCGCATAAGTCTCGGCCAAGGCGTATTGGCCCCGCTTCTGAAAAGAGGATGCAAGCACCGCAACGGTCTGCAGCGTGGCGGGGTGCTCCTGGCCCAGAACGCGGCGGCGGCCTTCCAGAGTTTTGAGAAAGAGCGCCTCAGCCTCGGCATCCTTGCCCAACGTCGCCTGGTTGACGGCGGAATTATGCATTGTAGTGAGGGTGTCAGGGTGCTCCGGACCCATGACGCGGCGCCGGGTCTCCATAACGTCGCGGTAAAGCGGTTCGGCCTGCGCGGCCTTACCTTGCGACGAGAGCGCTAGAGCCAGATTTGACGTTGTCGCCAGCGTGACACGGTGCTCCGGACCGATGACGCGGCGCATGACCGGCAAGCTCTCGCTATAGATCCGCTCGGCTTCTTGGTAGTTGCCCTGGTTCGCGTGGGTGGCACCCAGATTCATCGTCGACATCAGCGTGTCGAGGTGGCTGGGCCCCAATATGCGGCGCCGGGCATCCAAAACCTTTCGGTGCGCGGCCTCGGCTTCCTTGTACTTGAACTGCATGAAGTAAATGTTCGCTAGAACGCTCAAGCTTTCCAGCGTGGAGGGATTCTCGGCCCCAAACGAGCGTTGCCGGAGCTCGACGGTCTCGATCTGGAGCGCTTCGGCTTGCGCATATTTGCCTTGTGCCATGTAGACGCCAGCCAAGTTGTTCATGGCCAGCGTGTCAATACCCCCAGGCCCGCGCAAGCGGCGGCTAATCTGAACTACCTCTTTGTAAAGTGCTTCGGCTTGGGCGTTCTTGCCCTGAATGGTGTAGGCGTTGGCCAACCCGGTCATCGCCATCAGGGTGGTGGGATGCTGGGGGCCCAGCGTGCGGCGGCTGATCTGGAGGGCCTGCGAGGAGAGAGACTCGGCGTCGGCCTGTTTGCCCTGATAGAGGGTCGTACGGCTGAGCGCGTGCAGGGTCTGGATGGTTTTGGGATCCTCCGGCCCCAATACTTTGCGCTGCAATTCGAGCGCGCGCTCCAGTTGCTTGCGGGCCTCTGGATAAACGCCAAGGTCAGTGTAGGACTCTCCCATGGTGCTCCGAATCGCGGCCTCGACCTCGGGCTGATTGTCAAACTTGCCCGATATGCGCTCGGCGGCGCGGTCTAGCGCCGTTCGCACCTTCAGATCAGGATCGGGTGCGGCCCGGCGCGCGGATTGTTTGTTGGCGCTGGCCTGCGCGAGGAGGTCGTTCTGAAGGAAGGCGTTGACGGCGGCGGCGATTGCCGCTTCGCGGTCGGCCCGCTTTTTCTCTTCAATTGCCAGGCTGCGGTCTTTTTGTGCCTGCGCCTCCGAGGCGAGTGCGGCGTTGCGATCCTGGACGGCCTGACGTTCGAGCTTTACAGCCCGATCCCGATCCCGGGTGGCGGCCTGCTCGGCAGCCAGCGCCGCACGCTCGGCGGCGCGGGCGAGCGAAGCTTCTCTCATGCTCGCCAGGACACCGGCAACCAACACAACAAACACTGCCGCCACGCCAACCACGAGCGCCCTGTGCCGCCGGGCGAACTTTCGCAATTGGTAAATCGTGCTGGGGGGCTTGGCCGTGATCGGCTGGTGCTCCATGTGACGGCGGATATCGGCCGCCATGTCGGCCGCCGAAGAGTAGCGGCGCTCGCGGTCCTTTTCGAGCGCTTTTGCCACGATGATCTCGATATCGCCGCGATAGAGATGGTTGACCGTGCTGAGCGGAGCGGCGTCCTGTTCCCGGATGGTCTGGACGGCCTCGGGCAATTGACGGTTTATGGTGTAGGGGAGTTTGCCCGCAAGGAGTTCATAGAGGATCACTCCAAGAGCGTAGACATCGCTGCGTGTATCGACAGCCGATGGATCTGCCAGCACCTGCTCGGGGCTCATATAAGCGAGCGTGCCAAGCAGTTGGCCCATGTCCGTTTGCCGGGTGGCTTGGGCATCGCTATCGGTGATGCGGGCGAGGCCGAAATCGAGGATCTTGGGTTGGCCGTTCTCGTCGACCAGGATATTGCCGGGCTTGAGGTCGCGATGGATGACTCCCCGGCGGTGGGCGTGCTCGACCGCTTCGCAAACCTGAATCATGAGGGCAAGCCGCTGGCGGGTGTCCAAGTGGTGGAGGGCGGCGTAACGGTCGAGCGGCACACCCTCGATGAATTCCATGACGAAGTAAGGCTGCGACCCCCAGCCGTAGTCGGCGGTGCCTGCTTCGTAAACCTGAGCGATGCCAGGGTGGTGGAGGCGGGCGAGGGCTTGCGATTCCTGAGCAAAGCGCTGGAGAACCTGGGCGGTCAACAGGCCGGTCCGGATGACTTTCAGGGCGACGATGCGGCGGGGTTGGTCCTGTTCGGCTTCGAATACGCAGCCCATGCCTCCCTCGCCGAGCAGGCGAAGGATGCGATAGTTGCCGATCTTGTCTGGCAACTCGGGCGCGGAATCGATGGCGCTGGAGAGCAGGCAGACACCGCAGAGAGCGCCAGTTTCGAGGGGTTCGCCGCAGGTCGAACACGGTTCCATCTATCTCACCTCCAGATCCTGACTGCCCAAGGCAAGTAGCAGGAATTGAAGTTCGGCATCGACCTCGGACGGGTCGGCGACCGTGGAGACAACCTCCGCGCGGAGCAGGTCGCGATAGCGCTGGCGCATGCGGCGGATGACGCTCTTGATGCCGGATTCGGTGAGCTTCAGTTCTGCCCCCAATTCGGCGTATTTCAGGTCGCCGTCGCCAGTTAGGTAGCCCTTGAGGCGATGAAAAAGATCCAGCTTGCCATCAGCCGAGAACTCTTCGGAAAGATTTGCCATGACGCGATCGAGGACAGTGCGTGCCCACTTGCGCTGGAAGATGCGCTCCGGGGTCTCGGTGTGACGAGGCTCGCGGGCATAATCCGATTCACCGCTTACAAAATCGAAGGACAGCGGGATAGCTCCTCCACCGCGCTTTTGGGATCTTTGGCGGTCGGATGCGTCGGAGAGAAAGTTCTGCACCGACTTGAGCAGGAAGCTTCGGAAGCGGCCCTTGCCGGGATTGGCCCGTTCGAAGAAGGCCCCATCGAGGATGCGAAGAAAAAAATCCTGGGTCAGATCCTGGGCTTGCTCACAGGAGTAACCGCGGCGGCGGATAAATGCGTAGACGGGGGAACAGTATCCGGCGCACAAGCTCTCCAGGGCCGCGGCGCGATCCGCGCTTGAGTAGTCGCCCCCAGCGGCAATCACAAGCGTCCAACGCGTCGAAGGAAAAACCTTGGGTCCCGCCGCCGGATAGAACATCTAACTTCGAAAATTATAACGAGAATCTTGAGCCGATCCATATTTTTTGCGATAGCGGCGAAACTTCCCCGGAGGAATTCCTAAGTACGCAGTGAAAGCGAGACATACCAAAATGAACCTCACGAAAATTGCTACTTCAGTCTGCCGCACATCGGCAATGATCCTCACAATGCTGGGTGCGGGAGTTGGAACGCCGCTCTTCTCGCAAAATCTAACGGTCTGCCTGCAAGGCCGCACGGACCTTGACGCCGACACGATGAAGGTGTTCGGGGACGAATTGAAGGCGATTGCGCGCACGTCCGGATTGACGCTCCACATAGTGAGCAAAACCGGAGAGTGCAAGGACATCCGGTTGAGCATCAAAGCGCTGTCAAAGACGGAGATCGGCGCTCTGGGCACGACGAAGGTAAAGAATGGCGGCTTGCTGCCCGAGGTCGAAATCTATGTGACTTCGATTGCGACGCTGATCCACTCGAGGTTGCCGTTCCTGGTTGGCCGCGGGATGGCACGGGTTGCCGCAAATGAAATCGGGCGGTACCTCGATCAGAAGAACGCTCCATTGCGGGATTCGCTACCCGAGCACACCACGGCGGCGCACTTGCTGGCGAGGGACAATCGTTCGTTTCGGATCCCGATGACGACGGTCGTGCAGGAACGTGGTGTGACTCGCCAGTAATAGGGCTTCGTTGTCCGGTTGGCGGCACTTCTTGGGATATTCGCCTGCTCATTTGGTGCGGCTAATGTCCCAAGAGATGCTTACCAAGATCACGATCGCCGTTAAGCATGCGAAGGATCTCGATGAGCTTTTCTGTTTCGTGACGGTGGTAAAGAATGAAGTGTCTGGGGTTGCGGACTTTGCTGATTTCGGCCTAAATATTGTCGCGACTCAAACGCTTCGATCCCTTGAGCCAGGGAGATTCTCCTCTGTTGCGATGTCGCGGATGGATGGGACGATGAGTACTTAGTATCGCAATGCGACTTCGTCGCCGAAGTTGTCGATGTTCCAGTTAGGTGCGAGGACTGGCTTGAATTTGGATCGCCCGGATGCTTATGACTTTTTGCTGTGGGATGATTGGGCAGGCATCGTTTTCACCAGCGCCGCAATAGCCTTGCGCGGGTCCCTTGTAAAGGTCAGGTCCATTTACACCTACCCCTTCCTCTATCCGATCGATTGGACCTTACGACTGCCAGTGCGCAACGATCTCCTACCTCCTAATCCATATCGACGCGTTTGGCGTCGCTGCTGATGGATTGTCGGCAGCCCCGACATTGCCGATCAAGCGAATCAACTTCCCTTTCCCACGTCATTCGGCCCCGAGAACAACGAACCCGGACCAACAGTTGCGTCACCGCTTCCTCTCCGCCCACGCTAACTCTTGGCTCGTCAACGCAATCCGCCGTCTCTTGGCACCGATCCCCCCTTTCCTGCCCCATGCGCTCGGTCATGGACTTAGGATTCCGGGAAGGCTCTAGTTATCCCTGCTAGGAAGATTCGGGGGCAAGTCAGCTCCCATCTCAGCAGCGCTTATCTTTCCCACGTCACCCTCAACTTACAGGGCCACAGCCCTATTGCCCACTGGCATTATTTCCGCACCGACGCGGTTCGTTCACGGAAATTTCAAAACCCCATCTCCCTTCCCTTCAACCACTTCCCCTCCGCCCCCGCCAAATTCCTCCCTCCCGCCTATTAAAGTGAAATCGCAAAGGCCTCTTGGTCTTTCGAAAATTTATAGTTACTCAGCATCACCAAGGAGACAGTAACCATGGCCACCGCCGCCCAGGCACTCGCCAACCAATCGAACGCGCAGCGTTCCACCGGACCCACCACCACCGCCGGCGCGTCCCGGTCCGCGCGCAATTCCTTCTCGCACGGCCTCAACTCGACCAGTGAGAACCTCTTCGCGCAAATCCCTGAAGCCCAGGAAGACTTCACCGCCTTCCGCACCCGCCTCTTGGCGCAATTGAAGCCAAAAGGCGAAACCGTCCTCGCAGCCTTCGATCGCTACGCCTACGCCCGCTTCCAGGCCGAGCGCGACATGGCCGCCGCCTTCGGCGACGACGCGCTCGAACGCCGCTGGATTCGCTTCGTCCAAACGCGTCTGCGCCTCTCGCGCGAAGCCAAGGCCGCCCTCCGCCACTTCCGCGCGGAAAAGCAACTCGAACTCGAAGCCTCGCTCCGCCGCATCGCTCTCTTACCCAAGCCGCCAGCCGAAAATAACCAAGCCAATCCCCCTGTAGGCGCCCCGGTCGAGTTCGAATTCCCGCCCGGCCTCGAACACCTTTCGGAGCGCTATGCGCACGATTGGCGCGCGGACCTCATCCGCATCACCGCCGGCATCCCCGGCTGCACAGCACCCAGCGAATGGAAGTTCAAGTAAGGAGGGCCAGCCGCCTACGCCGTCTTCTGCTGCAGCACGTCTACCAGTTCCTGCACCGCTTTCGCGCTCCGGTCCAGTTCCTTCTGTTCCTCGGCGGAGAGCTTCAATTCATAAATCTGCTCAATGCCCTTCGCGCCCAGCTTTACCGGCACGCCCACAAACAGGCCCTGAATCCCGTATTCCCCCTCAAGCAGCGCCGCGCAGGGCAGCACTTTCTTCTTGTCCTTGAGAATACTTTCCACCATCTCCACCGTCGCCGCCGACGGCGCATAGAACGCACTGCCCGTCTTCAGGTATTTCACGATCTCCGCGCCGCCCTCGCGCGTCCGTTGCACGATGGCGTCAATGCGCTCCTGCGGCAGCAGCTCCGTCAGCGGAATACCGCTCACGCTCGTCAGCCGCACCAGCGGCACCATCGTGTCGCCGTGCCCGCCCAGCACCATGGCCGAAACGTTTTCCATCGAAACCTTCAGTTCTTCCGCGATAAACGTCCGGTAGCGCGCCGTGTCGAGCACGCCCGCCATTCCGATCACCCGGTGCTTCGGGAAGCCCGAAACCTTCGCCGCCGTCCAGCACATCGCGTCCAGCGGATTCGTCACCACCACAATGATCGCGTTGGGCGAATACTTCACCACGCCTTCCGTCGCCGATTTCACAATCTCGTAGTTGGCCATCAGCAAGTCGTCGCGGCTCATGCCCGGCTTGCGCGGGAAGCCCGCCGTAATCACCACCACGTCGGAGTTTTCCGTCGGGGCGTAATCGTTCGAGCCCGTGATGGAGACGTCGTAACCTTCCACCGGTCCGCTCTCCAGCAAATCGAGCGCTTTGCCCTGCGGCACCCCTTCCACCACATCCACCAGCACCACATCGGCCAGTTCCTTATCGGCGATCCGCAGGGCGCACGATGCCCCCACATTCCCCGCTCCCACTACCGTTACTTTTTTGCGCATTGCTTTGCGTCTTGCTTCCTTTCCGTTTTGAAGGTGAAACTAAGAGTATATTCCGTGGCCCCGCTCCCTCTGCGCTTCGTCTACCATCCCGGCTATCACTTAAACCTCGGCGATCATGTCTTCCCGAGCGTCAAGTTCGCCCGCATCGCGGAGGCCCTCGCCGCCGAAGGCCTGCGCGGAGAGGCCAATACCCTCGTCCCGGAGCCCGCCCGCCGGGAGGATCTCCTCCTGGTTCACACCCCCGCCTGGACCGCCGCTCTGCTCGATGGCTCGATTCGTTATGAACAGGTCCTACGCCTGGAAATCCCCTATTCCAAGCCCATGGTCGACGGCTTCCTCCTCCACACCGGCGGTAGCATCGCCGCCGCGCAGGCCGCCCTCGACCAGGGCGCCGCCTTCAATATCGGCGGCGGCTTCCACCATGCTTTTCCCAACCACGGCGAAGGCTTCTGCGCCGTGCACGACGTCGCCGTCGCTCTGCGCTATTGGCAGCGCCAGGGCCGTATTCGCTCCGCCCTCGTCATCGACACCGACGTCCACCACGGCAACGGCACCGCCGCCATCTTCGCCCAGGACCCCAGCGTCTTCACCCTGTCCATCCACCAGGAAAACAACTACCCCGCCCTCAAGCCCCCCAGCGACCTCGACGTCCCCATCGCGGACGGCGCGGACGATGAAGCGTATCTGTCCGCCCTGCATGGCGCTCTGGACGAGTGCTTTTCCCGCTTCGCTCCCGACCTCATCGCCTACGTCGCCGGCAGCGACCCCTTTGTCCACGACAAGCTAGGCGGATTGAACCTGACGATGGCAGGAATGTATCAGCGCGACCTCATGGTTTTCGAGAAGGCTTTTTCCCGCCGTATCCCCATTTTCGTTACTCTCGCCGGCGGCTACGCGGCCGATCTCAACGATACCGTGAGTCTTCACGCGAATACCGCGAAGGCGTGCGCGGCTGCAGGGATTCGATAACCTGCCGCTGTTCGGCGTCGCTCAGCACCACCTCCGGCGTCAACATCAGCCCATTGCGCAGCGGCTTCTCGACCAACTGGTAGAGGATTTGCGAGCCAATCAACGCCGCCGCCATGGCCAACCCAAAGGACATCACCAGATCCGACGGCGCGCTGATCGCATAGCCCGAGCCCGGGAAGAGCAAAAGCAGCACGATCTTGGTGATCGATCCGTGCAGCAGATAGAAGGAGTACCCGGAGCGGCCAATTCCCGCCAGCGGTTTCAAGGCCGTCGGCTCCTCCCGTCCTTCACTGGAAAGGATGGACCCGGCCAGCAGCAGCAGCGCCCCCAATTCAATGGCCAGGATAGTGAACGCGTCCAGCGTCCACCCCTGAACGATCGCGTAGCCCCGCAAGATCAACAGCGCCGCCGCGCCTGCCAGCATCACGCGCGGCAAAAACACACCCACAATCTTGCTGGCCAGCGCTTTGGCCACATAAAACGCCGCCACTCCCGCGGGCGCCAGCAAGCACCGCCCGGACATTTCCAACTGCGCCGCGATCGCCCCCAACAGCAGCACACTCACCAGCCAGTAGGCCGCCTTCTTCCACACCGACCCGTAGCGCACCGGCAGGTGCCACAGCGGGCACGCCAGATATCCGGCCACGATAAAGGCCAAAGTCCAGGACACGCTAAGCATCGGCGCTTCCGGGAACAGCCCCGGTAGCAGCAGCAACTGATGCACCAGATACGCCGCCGGGTTTACGCCTTCTTCAAATTTCGATAGCCCCGGCGCCACCACGCTCACCAGCGTCGCCACCACCAGCACCGCGATGTAGGGCCCGTAGATGATGCCCATCTTTTGGCGCAGGAAGTTCCGATAGGAGTAAGATTCCTGCCCCATCGACTTGGCGATGAAGAAACCACTGATGAAGATCAGCGCGTCCGTTCCAAAACTGCCGAAATGCAGGCAAAAGTGCCCAATTGCGTTCCATTCCACCCACGCCTCCGGCAGCGCGCCCGCCAAGCCAAAGAAGTGGCAGGTGAAAACCGTAAGCGCGGCGAGCGCGCGCAGCAGATCGAACTCGTAACGGCGCGTTTGGCGGGAAACGCGGTCGGCCGAACTCAGCGCTTCATGCAGCGCCAATAGCGACGGTGTTGTGAGGGAGGCAGCCACTCTAGATTGACTATCGTTGGCTTCGCGGATCAATCCCATCCACGGAGTTCTCCGCTTCTACCTAAAAAACTCATTAGTACCCGCCCCCAATTTCGACCAGCGCCATCCATTAGTCCTGGAACATTGGTCCCATTTCGCGTTTTGGTTCTAAGGTCTAAACCTGAGCCGGATTCGCGCGACAATGAAGTCACTATGCAGCGTCTTGCTTGGGCGATTCTTTTGTGCGCGGCCTGGGGCTGGGCCGGGGAAGGTTTGCTGTTTTACTCGAAAAGCTTTCCCGGCTCCAAGCCCGCCTACCTCGAAATCACCATCCATCCCGACGGACAAGCCGAGTACAAGGAATCCGCCGACGACGCTCTGCCCGTCAAGTTCAAGCTCCAACCCGAAGAACTCAAAACAATTCAGGAACTGCTCGGCAAGCTGGATTACTTCAAACGTCCCCTCGAAAGCGGCCTGCCCGTAGCCAAGATGGGTGAAAAGACTTTCCGTTGGACGAGCGGCCACGACGGCAAAGATCGCTTCGAAAGCAAATTCAACTACACGCAAGACCTGGACGCCCAAGCCCTGCAGGATTGGTTCGAGAAGATGACCGAGACGGTGAACCTCTTCTACGAGCTCGACCGCACCGTGCGCTTTGAACCTTTGGGCGTCAATCGCTCTCTGCTGCTGGTGGAATCCGCCTGGGACCGCAAACGCTTAATCGGTTGGGAGCTTTACGCTCCGCTGCTAAATCGGATCGTCAAGAACGACCGCTATCTAAATATGGATCGCGAACGCGCCGGACGCCTCAAGGCGATGTTTGAAGAGGCGCGCGCCAAGTGAAGTTCGAACGTGTCCTTTGGATTGTGCTGGATGGTGTCGGCATCGGCGAAATGCCGGACGCCGCGGCCTATGGAGATTCCGGCAGCGATACCCTAGGCAACCTCGCGCGGCAGCGGCCTCTCTCGCTGCCCAATCTGGCGGCGCTTGGTCTGGGAAACATCAAGCCCCTTACTGGCATCGCGCCCGCCGCGGCGCCCCTGGCTAGCTACGGCAAGTGCGCGCTCAAGAGCCCCGGCAAGGATACGACCACCGGGCATTGGGAAATGACCGGCGTCCTGTTGGAACGCCCGCTTCCGCTGTTCCCGGCCGGCTTTCCCGCCGAGTTCCTGGCCGAATTCGAAGCGCGGATTGGGCGCGGCACCTTGGGCAATAAGAGCGCCAGCGGCACCGAGATCATCGCCGAACTTGGCGAAGAGCATGTCCGCACCGGTAACCCCATCGTGTACACCAGCGCCGACAGCGTCTTCCAGATCGCCGCGCACGAAGAGGTCATCAGCCTCTTTGAGCTCTACCGTATCTGTGAGACCGCACGCGCCATGCTGCGCGGGCCGCTTGAGGTGGGGCGCGTCATCGCCCGGCCTTTTCTCGGAAGCGCGGGACACTTCGCCCGCACCACGAACCGCAAGGATTTCGCGATCGCACCGCCGCAAGCCACCCTGCTCGACATCCTGGATTCCGCCCAGGTTCCCGTCCATGCCGTGGGCAAGATCTTCGACATCTTCCTTGGCCGCGGCATCCGCAGCTATGAAAAGACCAAAGGCAACCCCGACGGCATGGCCAAAACTTTGGCTGCGCTGGAGGATTTCCCTCAAGGCCTGATCTTCGTCAACCTGGTCGATTTCGACTCCCTCTATGGGCACCGCAACAATGTCGAAGGCTACGCGCTGGCCCTCGAAGAAACGGACCGTTGGCTGCCGGACCTCCTAGCGAAGTTAACGCCCCAAGACCTGCTCCTCATCACTGCTGACCATGGTTGCGATCCCACCACGCCCTCAACCGACCACAGCCGCGAGTATGTGCCCCTGCTCGCCTATGCGCCGCAACGCCCGCCGCAATTCCTGGGCACCCGCGAATCCTTGGCCGATCTAGGCCAAACCGTAGCCGTAAATTTTGGCGTCCAGCTCCCTTCCGGAACTGCTTTTCTCAACACCTGGCACTAGCCCCGTTCAGGGCGTCTGCCGCAATACCCCAATCTTGGGATCGAATTGAACCTTCAGCGGAACGGCGCCTGTGTTGACCGTTATCGTTTCGGCTTCGCTGCCGCTACGCATCCAGCGCCGCTGGCGTTGCCCGCGCGGCAGCAGGATTTCAATCGGAACGTCCGTGGAAAAGCTCTCGGCCGTCTTGCTCTGCTTCAGCGTAATTTCGACCCGCGCCCGCGGCGCGGCGCCCCGTACCACGTAGGTCAGTTCGTACTGCGGAATGCCAGTCGAGTAAACCCAGGTGTCGAAGAAAAGCGAAAGATCGGGGTCGGGCGTGCCCTTGGGCAAACGCGCGGCGGCGGCGCGGCGCAGGTCTTCGGAGTTCATCGGGCGCCCGGCAAAGTCGATTGCCAATTGGCCCAGCAGGGCCAAAAACGCGGCGTCGCCCAAACGCCCCCGCAGCATGTGCAGGATCCAACTGCTCTTTTCGTAAGTGATGGTCTGCCAAGCTTGGGGATTACTGGCGCGGAGGCGTACTCCAAACACCACCGGGCCCGCCGATTCCAGGGTCTTCCCTTCCGAATCGGCCCGCAGGAGGCGGCGCCGGTATTCATCGAGAACCGTCTCTAGCGCTTTGGCTCCTCGCTTTTTCTCCAGGTAGAGCAAGGCCGAATAGTTAGCCAGCGCCTCGGCCAACCATTCGTCGCGGTAAGTATCGAAGTTCACCAGGTTGCCCCACCACTGGTGCGCCACTTCATGCGCGGAGAGCAGATCCCGGAAATGGCGCGTTTGCCATTCCGCCCGCTGCTCGGCGGGTAGGGACTTGTCGTCCAGGTAAGCCAGAGTAGAAAGATACAGAAAGCCCGGAAAGCCCTGGCCAAAGGTGCCAGGAATCGGCGCCGCCACCACGCGAGCCATCGGCGGCGGACCGAAAACCCCCCGAAAATAGTCCAGGGCGCCGTGGATTTCTTCACTCATCTCCTCCAAGCGCATTAGGGGGTCCACCCGCGTCGGCAACGACTGGCTAAGCACGGAAGGAACGTCTAGCCGGCGGCGAGGGGCGACCGGAGGCGGCAAAAAAACTGCCGGCGCCGGGCGCTCAAGAGCCGGCTCGGCGCGGCGATTGGCAAAGAGTTCCACTTCCAGCCCCCCGCGCTTGATCTCGCGGTGTTCAAACTCGCCTAAGTTGAAGCCGAATAGCCGCACTGGCCGCTCGACCTTACACGTGGTGACCTTCTCCTCGTTATCCACCGTCTCTGTTCGGAGTCCGGGGCAGACCAGCGTTAGGTTCTTCGGATGACGAAACTGCGCCTCAAACGGCGCCGCCTGCCATCCGATCTGCGGGAACCATGTGGCCCGCGTCGCCAGGTAAAGAACTCCATTGCCGGCACGGACAAAGATATCGCCCTCTTCGTCAAAGCTGAGAGTTCCTTGCGTACCTGCCGGCAACGGGCTGGGTACGCGGAGCAAGGCCGATTCCGAATCGCCCATGCGCAGCAGATTGGCGCGCAGCGCCTCCCGCTGAAACAACTCGGCGGGCTGGCCGTTCCAGCGGGCCGCGCCTAGGCGCAGGCGAGGCGACAAGTCGAAGGGGACCACGTCCACGAGTTCGGTAGCGGTCACCTGCAAATGCACCTGCGCGCGGAATTTGAGATCGGAGCTGATTCGGGCTTCCACACGAAAGCGGTCCACGCGGAGAGGTGGCGCGGGTGGCACGCGGGGAGTGCCCCGCCGGGGCTCGTAATGGGTCCAAAAGTGATAACGGCTGCGCCCGTCCTCGTTGACGAGTTGGCCGACCAGAAGTTCCTCCCGCGCCCGTGGATCGAGAAGTAAGTCAAAGTTGCCCAACTTGTCGGACGAAATGGCGGCGAAGAAAAAGCCGCGCCCAGGGCCACCGCCGTTTACGATATCCTCCAAGAGCCTCGTTTCCAGACTCAGGCCGAGGTTGCGCATAGTAGGGTTCCAGCGCTCGGCGAGCAATACGCCGCGATCGGGCAAGCGCTTGGCTGCCGGATTGCCCTCCAGTTCCGCCAGCCAGCGTTCGCCAGAACCGTCGCTAAACAGGAAGGCGGCGAGGCGAAAGTGTTCGTTTAAGGTAGGGGCGCCGGTGAAGGCGTTAAGACTCTGGCGTTCGAGCCGATTGGGTGGAATTAGGAGTATTTCCGCGTCGCCCGCTTCTTCGGCGGCGACAAAGAGGGCCCCTGGACGTTTCCCGTCAATTGGCTTGCGAAAGATCAGGAAGCCGTCGGTGAGGTACAGGCGCGCCTCGTAGCGGCGGAACGGGAAGTCCCGTACCTGGAAACAAGCCTCTGGATCGAGGAGGTTTTCGCGGAGCTGAGTGCTAAGGGAGGCGAGGGAGGTAGCGGCCCAGCCGGGAAAAGGCAGAAGTAGGCAAAGGGCAAGGAACGCCCTGGCAATCAAGCTCACGCTTTCTATTCTATGTTTCCGAGATTGTATGATTTCGGGATTCTGTGTTTCCGGGTCGCTGTTCCTAGGTTGCCTTTTCCAAGATCTCTCCAGCGCCCGGTTCCGTCGGCTGCTTGGGCGCGTTTGTAACCGAGGCCGCTAACTCGAGCCTAGGCTCCGGTGGCGGCGTGTCTATCTCCAGATTGGCCAACCCCAGGGAGGAAACGATTTCAATGCGGAGAGGCCAGTTTGCGGCTGCCTGCTCGGGGCCGAGCCTTCCTAGCTCATAGGTCAGATCGAAGGAGGCGGCGCAGGCGGTCGACAATCGACACACTGCCGACGCAAGATCTACCGCCTGTGGGCAGGCAACCGCAAAGCCGGCGCGTTCTAACGTCAAATGGTGCCAATAGCGCATCTCTTCGGCGCCGGCCCGCCCGCAGACGACGGCATGGATCTGGACTCCGAATTGGGCGGCGCGTTCTAGCCAAGGGCCGAGGTTGAGTGCCTGAGTTGGCAAATCCGGATCCCGGACAATCACAAGATGGCAATTCGCTGCGCCCATGGGGAAAGAGAGCAATGCCTCCTCCACTCCGCGGCTTAAGCTGGGGGCTGAACCACGGGTGGCCTGCAAAGGTCCGGTGCGAATCGCCTCGGCGCTGCTCAGGAACTCCACCGGGCCCGGTGTGGCGTTGCGGGCTCGGTCTTCGGCGGGACTTTCCCAGAAAGGTTCATATTTGACCAAGGCCCAGGAATCGGAGGGGCGTTTTTGCGCCAAGGCCCCCGTAACCGCTTCGACCAGGCTGCGGGCAAAGGGATCGCCGACGCCGCTGCGGCTCGGCAAAAGCAACAATACGTGACCCGGCGCGGCAGAACCGCGGGCCTCCAGACGGACGGCATCCACACGGAGATCGCCGTCGTAGACAATGAGGTCGGTGGCCTTTAGATCGATGGCCTTTAGATCAGCAGCCTTTAAATCGTGCGGCGTGGGGACATTAGGCAATCCGCCGGTGGACGGCAAATCCGGGGGCGGCAAGTTGGCCGACGGTATCTTGGCTTGGGGCGAGGGGGAGTCTGAATTATTCTGCGGCGCCTGGAGTGCCTGAGCGCTTGCGACGAAGCTTGCGGCATCGCGAGCCTGCTTGACGTGCAGCCCACAGTGGACGCGCCCGCGAGGGAAGCGCAGGACTCGGATCAGTTGGACCTCAATCGGAGGCAGGCCCTCCATCTTCTCGCGCCTCGCCTTCACCGCGCGGGCCGCTTTTAGAAATCCCGAACGCGCACGCCCGCTTGCGGCGGGCAGGGCCATTTCGATCCAGCCTTGAAATCGAGGATCGGCGGCCTTTCCCATGGCCCAGACGGCCGCCAGTTGTCGTGTTTCGGTGCCTTGCAGCAGCATTTTGTGCAGCAGGCGGAAACATCGCGCTTCCCCGGCCCAATAGAGACCCAGGACGGCGTTTGCGGCTACGCGGTGGTGAGGGTCGTTCGTGGCCCGCAGCAGCATTTCGATGGTTTTAGCATCCCGTTGGCCCCAGGTGGATTCCACGGCATTGGCTCGAATCCGCGGGTCGGCATCCTGGAGGACTTCCCGGCGCGCTCCATCGTGCGGCAAGAATCGGCCTGCCAGCAGCACCGCTTTGGAACGCAAATGCGGGTCCGTGTGGCTGCACAGCCGGGTTAACATCGACGACAATCGGGGCGGCTCCACAGTCTGCGAGAGCAACTCGAGGACCCGAGTCAGACGGCGGACGCTCCATCCATCCTCCGGCTCCCGGGCGCTCCCGGCAAGCTCCTGGCCAGGTCCTAGAGTGTTCTTGCCGGCGTCTTGCAAGAACGCCTCTAATTCGGCTTTGGCCCGGTCTAATAGATAGCTAGGGTAGCTGGAATCCACCCGCGTAGCCAGCCGTATGGCCTGCTTGGCTTCTTCAAAAGTCAGCGGCTGGGGCTGGAACAGGAGGTCTTCCAGGCTCTGCCCGTCCTCCCGCAACACCGTGATCACGAGGCGGGCGAACTTCGTGTCCTCGCCCCGTTTGAGCAGGCCGACCACCTCGCGGAGGAACTGGGGGTAGTTATCGCTTTTGGCCTCCCGCAAACGCTTGTTGGCCTCCACAGGAGAGGACCGATGGATCAGCTCCAATTCTTGAATTGTTTCGCTGGCAGACACCACACAGAGCATATCGGCACGAAAGCCCGGTCTTGAAGGGAAAGCTGCGCTTAGCGGCGGAGAAAGCTAAAAAGGCCGCCGCTTCGCTTCTCAGAGCGGCCTTTCCAAGCCGCGCCGGCGAGCACTGCGGCTGGATTATCCCGAAAAAGCAACTGCGCCGAGGCGTCGCTCCAGCGCTGCGCGACGTGCGCAAAGGCCGAATCCAGGCGCGGCGGCCGGCGCTCCACATCGTGCGCGTCGCTGGCGACGACATGGACCAGTTGCTCGTCCATCAAGACTTCTGAAAACTTCCGGGCTTTGGAGCCAAATTCGCCCAGCAAGCTCTGCGCCGTTACCTGAATCCCGCAACCCTGGTCCACCCAGCGCCGCAGATCCTCCAGGCGCTGTTGCAAGAGCAGATTGCGCTCCGGGTGGGTAATGACCGGAATCATCCCCGCCGCCAGCAAACTGGCGAAGATTTCGGAGGTGGTTTTCAGGATCAGGAGATCGCTAAATTCCACCAACAAATAGGGCCCCTGCGCGATGGTGTATTTACGCGGATGGCGGAACGCGTCTTCCAGGTTCTCGTAAGCAAGGTGAAAATCGCAGCCCAGGTACAAGCGGATGCCGCTCGAGTCCCGCAGGCGAAGCTCGGCGGCGAGCGCGGCGATGCGGGCGGGTTCAAAGCGGTATTCGAGGTTGGCATGGGGCGTCGCCACCAGGTCGGTGGTGCCGTGTTGGGCCGCCAGACGCAGCATTTCGAGGCTCACCTCGAGGCTAGGAGACCCATCGTCAAGACCGGGCAAAACGTGGCTATGGATATCGATCAAGCGAGGGGGGGGCAGCGCCGCTGGCTAGATAAACATCTCTTCGTCTTGGGTGACGCGGTTGACCGCGGGACGCTTCGTCCCGAAAAGGAAGCCGAAGCCGCCTTTGAGACCGGCCGCGAGCGCGTTTAGTTCTCGCAAGGGGCTCATGATGCCATCGTGGGTAGAAGTGACCAAACCCTGAACCCGGTCCACGGTGTCTCCAAGCACCAGGTCCACCTTCTCGAGTTGCGAGAGAGCCCGGCCGCTTGCGTCCGTGATTACCTGATCGATCTTGGTCATCTGCGCGTTGGTGGAATCGAGAATCTGATTCGTTTTGCGCGACAATTCCGCCACCTGTTTGCGGCTGTCTTCGATGGTGCCTTTGGCGGATTCCAGAGTCGACTTCGCCGCCTCCAGCGCCGCCTCGGCCTTCCCCAAGAGAGGAACGGCCTGCGTCTGGATTTCGCGGACCTTGCGGTACAAACCAAACATAGCCAGAAACTGGCCAACTTGCGACAGCGCGCAGAGACCCACGAAAACGATTAATACGGTTAAGAGGTTGGAATCCACCATCGGCTACCTCAACTCACAATATCGGCAAATGCCCCAAAAATTCTAGACGCCTTCTTCTTCCGGCGAATAGGTAGAGCGGGCCTCACGATAGGCCTGGCGCCCGGCATCCACGGCGGAAACGAACTGCTCGCGCTGGCGCTGGACGGCTTCGCGGCCTCTCTCGACAAAATCGGCGGCGTTCTCCTTCAATTCTCCCGTGCGGCGCTTAACGAAGTCGCGGCTTTCGTCGGCCTTGCTTTTCAGCAGCGCGCGGGTTTCTTCACCCGACTTGGGAGCAAAGAGCAGGCCCACGGCTAAGCCGACGCCAATGCCCAGAAAAAAGTAAGGAAGTTTATTGTTGTTGTCTTCCACGATGATGCCTCCAGTAGGGAATCCGAACTACTCTGCTTTCAGTGTACATGTGGGTGGTCGAGGGTGCTACGCTGCGGAACGTGAATCCGCGACCAGGAGCGCCGAAAAAGCTGGATTTGGAAGGGCTGAAGAACTACGCGCACCGCACGCTGGCCGCGCGGCCGTTGTCGAGCGCGGAACTACGGCAGAAGCTGCGGTTGAAGGCGGAAAATCCCGCCGACATTGAGACGGTGATGGAGAGTCTGCGCGAATACAAGGCCATCGACGACGAACAGTTCGCCAAGCTCTATGCCGCCTCGCGCAAACAGAGCCGCGGCTTCGGCGCGGGGCGCGTGCTGCAGGATTTGCGCCAGCGCAAGATCCAAGGTGAACTGGCCGGGGAGACCGTCGCCGCTCTCTATGCCGGCGCGGATGAAGTGGCGATGATCCGCCAATACCTCGAAAAGAAGTACCGTGGCAAGGATCTCGCGGTCCTACTCAAGGAACCCAAACACGTGGCTAGCGCCTTCCGTAAACTGCGGGCCGCCGGCTTCAGCGCCGGCCAGGCGATCCAGGTGTTGAAGAACTACACTCCGCTGGCGGAAGACATTCCGGAAGACTAAGCCCCAGGCGGCTGCCGCTACCATGGAAGGCAATGGACCGGAAACTAACCGCCCACGCCAAAGCTGCCGGTTGAGCGTCCAAATTGGCGCCGGAGTTTCTGGCGCGCGCGCTCCAATCGCTGCCGAGGGTGGCTCATCCTAATCTGCTAGTCGGGTTTGATACGTCGGACGATGCCGGTGTTTACAAGCTCTCGCCGGACTGCGCGCTGGTGCAGACGGTGGACTTTTTCACGCCGATCGTCGACGATCCCTATACCTTCGGCGCGATTGCGGCGGCCAATTCCTTGAGCGACGTTTATGCCATGGGCGGCGTGCCGCTGACGGCGCTTTCGATCCTTTGCTATCCCGGCCAGGGCGACGAAGAGACGCTTGGGGCGATTCTGCGCGGGGGCGCCGATAAGATGGCCGAGGCCGACTGCCTGCTGCTGGGCGGCCATTCCGTGGCGGATGCAGAGATCAAGTTTGGCTATTCCGTGACGGGAACCGTGCATCCGGATCGCGTCCGCGCGAACGCCCACGCCCGCGTGGGCGACGTCGTGCTGCTGACCAAAGCCATTGGCACGGGGGTGATTGCGACGGCGGCTAAGAAAGGCCTAGCGCGGGCCGAGTACCTGGAGGCGGCCGCCGCCAGCATGTTGCGGTTGAACCGGGAGGCGGGCCAAGCCATGGAAGGACTAGAGGTGCATGGCTGCACCGACATTACGGGTTTTGGCCTCTTGGGCCATGGAATGGAACTGGCCGAAGCCAGCGGCGTAACGGTCCGGATCGAAGCGGACCGGGTGCCCTTGCTGGCGGGAGCCCGAGAGGCCGTGGCGCAGGGCGCGGTACCAGGGGGCCTGAGGAACAACCAGAAGTTTGCCGCGGCGGTGGTGGACATGGGCGAGGAAATTCCCGAAGACTTGGCCACCTTGCTCTACGACCCCCAAACGTCGGGCGGTCTCTTGTTAACGCTGCCGGAAGCCGACGCGGTGGCCTACCAGGCCCGCTATGCGGCGGCGCGGATTGGCTTCGTTTTGGCGAGAGAGGAAAAGGCAATTTGGGTCCGTTAACTTGCAACCCCATCATCGTGGCGCTCGATGTGGCGCGCCGCGACGAGGCGCTACAGCTTATGGAAACCATTGGCCCGAAGATCGATTTCTACAAGGTGGGCCTGGAGCTTTTCTGCACGGAGGGCCCGGCGCTGGTGCGCGAGTTGCGCGCCCGAGGAAAGCGAGTCTTTCTGGACCTGAAATTCCACGATATCGGCGAGACCGTGAAAAGGGCCGTGGAGCGGGCAGGGGAATTGGACGTCGATCTGCTGACGGTGCATGCCACGGGGCAGGTGATGCGGGCGGCGGCGGAGGGAGGCCAGGGCCATCGCGTCGGCATTCTGGGGGTAACGGTGTTGACGAGTCTGAGCCAGGCGGATTTAGCCGAAGACGGTTACGAAGCCGGGCTCGGCATTGGCGCACTGGTGGAAAAGAGGGTGCGGGTGGGGCTGGCCGCGGGGATCTCGGGCTTTGTCTGTTCGCCGCTCGAAGTGGCGCGGGTACGCGGGCTGGCCGGGCCCGAGGCGGTGCTGGTAACGCCGGGAGTGCGCAGCGCGGGCGCGGCGGCGGGGGACCAAGTGCGGGTCGCTACTCCGAGGCAAGCGCTGGAAAACGGCGCAAGCTACATCGTCATCGGCCGGCAAATCACGCGAGCCGCCGACCCCGCGGCCGAAGCCGACCGCATCCGGGAAGAATTATCGCTTTTGTAATTGGATTTAGGGGCGCACTACGATAGCCTTGGTGGGATTCCCAGGAGGACTCCATGAACAAACTTGCGGCGGAATTTCTCGGAACATTCTGGCTGGTCTTGGGCGGATGCGGGAGTGCGGTTCTAGCGGCCGCCTTTCCCGAGGTGGGCATAGGGCTGCATGGCGTCTCGCTCGCCTTCGGCCTGACCGTCTTGACCATGGCCTACGGCATCGGACATATCTCGGGCTGCCATCTGAACCCCGCGGTCTCGATCGGCTTATGGCTGGGCGGACGCTTTGGGAGCGGGCAGTTGCTGCCCTATATCGTGTCGCAGGTGCTGGGCGCCATTGCGGCGGGCGGCGTCTTGTTTTTGATTGCGAGCGGCAAGGCGGGCTTTGACGTTTCCGCGGGTTTTGCCTCCAATGGCTTTGACGCTCACTCTCCTGGCGGCTATTCGATGACGGCGGCGCTCATCACGGAAGTTGTGATGACCGCGTTCTTCCTGATCATCATTTTGGGGTCGACGGACAAGCGCGCGCCCCAAGGCTTTGCGCCGATCGCGATTGGCCTGGGGCTGACGCTAATTCACTTAATTAGCATTCCCGTTACGAACACGTCGGTGAACCCGGCGCGCAGCACGGGCGTGGCGGTGTTTGTGGGGGGTTGGGCGTTGCAGCAATTGTGGCTGTTTTGGGTGGCGCCGATCATCGGCGCGGTGGTCGGCGCCTTCGCCTATAAGTTTGTGGCGGCGGAAGAAAGCTAGAGTATGCTGCGGAGAAGTTTTCTCGCCAGCTCACTAGCGGCGGTGGCCGCGCCGAAGCGGCGGCCCAACATCGTTTGGATTATGGCGGACGACATGGGTTGGGGCGACCCCGGTTGCTATGGCCAGAAGCACATCCGAACGCCGCATATCGATCAGCTTGCTTCCGAAGGAATGCGCTTCACGGACGCCTATGCGGGCTGCACGGTTTGCGCGCCTTCACGCAGCGTTCTGATGACGGGCACGCATATGGGCCATACAAGCGTGCGCTCTAACCCCGGAGGCGTGCCGATTTTGGCGTCCGACGTAACCGTCGCCCAAGTGCTGAAGCAGGCTAACTACGCGACGGGCATGTTTGGCAAATGGGGCCTGGGCGATATCGGTACGGACGGCGTGCCCTGGAAACATGGCTTCGACGAATTCTGCGGCTTCCTGCACCAGATGCACGCGCACTACCAGTACCCGGAGCGCCTTTTCGTCAACGATAAGCTGGTGCCGGTGCCGGGCAATGAAGGCCGCAAGCGCGGCACTTATGCCAATGACTTCATGATGGCCAAAGCGCTGCAATGGTTGCAGCGGGTGGGCCGGTCGCAGCCCTTCTTCTGCTATCTGCCCCTGACAATTCCGCATTGGGAACCATTGGCGCCCGAGAAGGATCTGGCGGCTTATGCGGGAAAGTTTCCGGAGCCGAAGCCTTGGGAGGACAAGAGCGGGCGCCTGGCTTCCAATGCGGCGCCGCGCGCCACCTACGCGGCCATGGTTTCGAAGGTGGATTCCTACGTGGGCCAAGTGATGAAGCAATTGAAGGATGCCAATGTAGCCGAAGATACGCTGGTGTTTTTCACAAGCGACAACGGCGGGCACTTCAGCGGCATCGACACCGAGGATTACTTCCGGACCAATGGGCCTTTCCGCGGCTACAAGACGACCCTGTACGAAGGCGGGCTGCGCGCGCCGATGATCGCGCGGATGCCGGGGCGAATTCGCGCTGGGAGCGTTTCGAGCTACGCGTGGAACTTTATGGATTTCCTGCCGACGGCGGCCGAAGTGGCGGGCGTGGGCGCGCCCAAAGGTATCGATGGCTGGAGCGTAATGCCCACCTTGACGGGCAAAAAGCAGAAGGCGCATGAGTACCTGTACTGGGAACTGCCCGGCTATAACGCGGCGAAGGGCGAGTTTCGCGACGAGAAGCCGCCAGCGGCGCTGCGCGCGGGGGATTGGAAGATTCTGCGGCCCAAAGCCGATGCGCCACTGGAGCTTTACAACCTCAAGGCCGACCTCTCGGAGACAAAGGACCTGGCCGCGACCGACGAAGCGCGTCTGGCCTCGATGGCGGCTCTGTTAGCCGGGGCGCGCACGGTGCCGAGACCACAAGCGCAGCCCCCGCACCCCTGGGTGCGCGAGTCGTAGAAGTATTAGCGCAGGACCATTTCCACGCGGCGATTGCGCTGGCGGCCGGCATCGTCGGCGTTAGAGGCGATGGGGGAGAGAGGACCGACGCCTTGGGCGTTGATGCGAGCCGGGGGGATGGCGTAGGAAGCGCCGAGGGCGGAAGCCACGGATTGGGCCCGGCGGCGGGAGAGGTCGAGGTTCATGGCCAGCTCGCCGACCGTGTCGGTGTGGCCGACGATGTAGACGTTGAAGCTGGGGTTGGCTTTCAGGACTTCGGCCATGGAGTCGAGTTGCGGTTTGGATTCGGGTTTGAGGTCGGATTTACCCGTATCAAAATAGAGAGCGTAAAAGGCCACTTTTCCGTCGGCGGCAAGTTTGTTGCGAATGGCGGCGGCATCAAAGACCTGGACGTTGCCGAGCTCGGGAGCCTTTTCTTCCATAAGCGCGAGGAAGATGTAGCTGCGCTCGCCGATATCTTTGAGGGCGGTTTTCTTGTCGGGGAGTGTCAGGCTGGGGTTGGCGATGCGGCCGCCCACGGCGAGCAGGAGGTGCTGGGTGGCGCCGTTTTGGGTGCGAGACGCGTAGAGCCCGGCGGTGTTGTTGGAGCTAAGCAGGTCGGTGGGCGGGGCGGAGCGGCCGGAGTAGCTGACAATGATGCGTTTGGAGGGGGCGAGATCGGCGATGCGGTTGGTGTAGCCTTCGGGCCGGCTGTAGCCGCGCCAGGCACAGGCTTGGGGAGTGCAGGTCAGACTGACGTTAAAGCCGGCTTGCTTAAGGGCGGCTTCGTAATTGCGGTAGACCTCGATGGGCGAGCGGCCTTCGGGGGCGACGTAGGTGCGCCAACTGAGTTTGCCTTGGGGGATGAAAGGATTCTTGGTGTTGTGAGGGGAAGGAAATTCCACTTCGGCGTAGCCGACTTCGTTGCCATCAAGCAAAGTGGCGCCAGCGAAGCGGGAGACGACAGAGAGATCCTTGAGGTCTTTGGCTTCGAAGCTCTGCTGGGAGACTTGGGCCAGTAACTGGGAAGGGGCCAACGGAGCAAGTAAGCAACAGCAAGTGAGGAGATGGGCGGCAAAGGCGAGTAAGGAAAACGCGCGCATACCGTTATGGTAGACCCAGGCGATTACAAGTTTGCGACGAAGCAAGGCTAAAGCGCGGCCAGAGTTTTGGCGAACAGGTCAGCGCCTTTCAGGTCGCGCAGCGTGACCTTGAGAGCGGAGGTCTTTGCGTCAATTTCAACTTCGCCAAAAAACTGCAGGCCCGAGCCGGGAGAGAAGTTGAACTTGCCCTTGGGCGGGTGATTCGCGTAGACGACTTCGATGCCGAAAGTGGGGTCGGTTTCGCCGGGGCCGAAGGCGCCTGCGTTGAGGGGACCGCTGACAAATTCCCAGAAGGGGTCGAAGTCGGTAAAGACGGCTTTGGAGGGCTGGTAGTGGTGAGCGGCGGTGTAGTGGACGTCGGCCGTGAGCCAGACGTGGTTGCGAATCTTCTCGCGCTTCAAAAAGCGCAGGATATCGGCGATTTCCAGCTCGCGCCCCAAGGCGGGGCCTGGGCCGTTGGCCTGATTCTCCCAACGCGGGCGGCCTTGTTCATCTTTGCCGTCGCCGACCAGGAGCCCGATGGGCATGTCGGCCGCGATCACTTTCCAGACGGCGCGGGAGGCCTTGAGTTCGCGCTTGAGCCAGGTGCGTTGTTCCGCGCCTAAGAAGACAGTTTCAGGGCCTTCCTGCTCCTGCCGGTTGTGGCTATTGGCGGCGCGGTAGCTACGCATGTCGAGCAGGAAAACATCAAGCAGCGGTCCGTAGGCGATCTTGCGGTAGATGCGTTCGGTCTCCACGGGGTTCAGGCGAATGGGCGCGTATTCGAGGAAGGCTTGCGTGGCGCGGGCCGAGAGAAGGTCTACGTTTTTCTTGCCGGGGGCCCAATTGTTGAAGGTCTCATGATCGTCCCATTGCCAGACCTGGGCGACTTGAGAGTGGAAGCGGCGGACGTTTTCGTCGAGCAGGTTGTATTGATAACAGCCGCGGAAATCGTCAAGGCTTTCCGCGATCTTGGACTTGGCTTCCGTCACGACGTTGCGCCAGGGGGTGCCGTCGGGGGATTGCCAGCGCTCCGGGACGATCGAATCGGCATAGATGGTATCGCCCGAATGGAGAAAGAAATCGGGCTGGCGGCCGAGCATGGTGTCGAAGATTTTGATGCCGCCCAGGTCGGGGTTGATGCCGTAGCCCTGGCCTACCATGTCGCCGGACCAGAGGAAGCGGATATCGCGTTTGGTTGCCGGCGCGGTGCGGAAGTGGCCGGTGATGGGCTCGCTCAGGGACTTACCGTCTTCCGCGGTGAGGCGATAGTAGAGATCGGCACCGGCGGGGAGGGCCTCGACTACGTGGCGGGCGGTGAAATCGCGGGAGGGCATCATGTGCGGGCCGCGAATGCGCTGGACGATGCGGGAGAATTTTTCGTCGTGGGCGACTTCAATCAGAAGGCGGCTGAGGCGGTCGGCGCGGGCCCAGAGCAGCGCGCCGTCGCTGGACGGATCGCCCGAAGTGACTCCGTGCGTAAGCGTGGGGCGATCCGATTGGGCGCGCACAAAGGCGGGGGCGGCCAGCAGGCTGAGACAGTCTCGACGCTTCATCATTTGACTTTAGTCCAGAGACTTTTCACTGCGGTTACAAGCTCTTGCTCGGCGCGCGGGGCCAGGGGCGCGGGCTGGTTGTAGTAGATAAAGCTATCTTTGCCCTCGTAGCCGCCTTCGGCGATTTGGCGGGCGTCCGGGATGTAGCACATGACGTCGCTGGAATGCCCGAGGACCATCAGGCGCGGGTCGTTCAACTCGCGGCGCAAGCGAAGGCAGTATTGCACCACGACTTCCCCGCCCAGTGCGACGAGGCCGAGGGACCCGAGCTTGACGACCTGAACCGGATATTGGAGGGTGCGGGGGATGCGGCGCTCGTCGATCAGTTTCAGCATCGCTTGCGCGCGGGCGACGGCATACTTGTTGTTGCTCTTGAGTTCCGCCTCGAAGTCGTTCCGGCCAAAGGGTTGGAAGGGCAATTCCGTCAACTGGAACCGGGAACGGATGCGCCCGGAGAGGGCCTGGGGAGGCGCTTGCGCCAGCACGGCATTCACGCTGGCGGCCAGGGTCTGCCCGTGGGCTTTCGCGTATTCGAGCGAACTGCGGGGATTGGGGTTTTGGTCGCCGGCGCAGGCGGTGGCAAAGAGGGCGACCGCGCCGGGATGATCCTGCTCGAGTTGCATCTGGGCAAAGCCGGCGTAGTCGCCGTTGAGCTGATAGAACTCGCCCGTCATGGTGGTGTTGTGGCAGGAATAGCTGAAGAGCGCGGCGCGCAATTCGCCTTTGGAGTTGCGTACTTGGAGCACCGGGACGGCATGATCGGTGGGGCCTTGGGGATTGGGGGCGAGGCGAATGCCGCCATCGGGCTGGGGCAGGCGGCGGTAGGTTGCAAATTTCGCCACGCCCAGCGCATAAGAGACGCGCGCGGGCTCGAGTTTGGCTAGGGCGGCCCCGATCACTTCGACGCATTGCCCGACGAGCTGGCGGGTGAAGTCCAGGACGACGGCCTTTTGGGCGGCGTCCATGGGATACATCATTTCGAGGTTCGGCCAGACGACAGGGCCCGAATGGGTATGAGAGGAATTCAAGACTAACTGCGAACGTTCGAGACCATACTGCTTCAGCGCAGCCACGGCGATTTCTTCGGCCACGCTGCGGGGGAAACCGATGAGGTCGCTGGTGAGGATGACGACGCGGCCCTGGCGGCCGTCTTCGAGGGCAAGGGCTTTGACATGAAGCGGAGAAAGAACGCCTTCGCTGGGGTGAGTGCGGGCGGCATAACCGGCCATCCAGATGGGCCCCGAGGGTGTGATGTCGATCTTGGCGGCGCCGGCGCGCCAGGTTTGGGCGGAAAGAGAAAGGGTGAGAAACACTAAGGGCAAGAGCTTCATGGATTGGGCCTATTTTGTCAGGGTTGGGGTGGTGTGGAGGGAGGATCTTGAGGCGGGGGCGGGGGGAGTGTTGGTTCCGGACGGATCTCTTCGCCCATCGCTCCAGGGGCGTGGCTCGCTTCAGGGAGCGGGCTATAGTTGCAGGGAGGCTTCGTTTTGTAATTCTGCGTTTCGGGCGCGATGACGGGCACTGCGACGGGCGCTGCGGGTTGGGGGGCGGTTTCGCCGGGCGGGACTTGCTCCAAGTTAGGCGCGCGGCCGGCGGCGGGGATGAGGCTTTTGTTTTTGCGATGGGTGTCGAGGGCGCGCTGGCAGCGGAGGAAGGTGCGCTCATGCTGGGCGCGGTAGCGCATGAGGTTGGTGAAGGCGCGGTTTTTGACCTGTAGCTCTTCCATGGCGAGCCAGGAGAGCATGCACTCTTCGTAGCCTTCGCCGCGTTCGTCGAAGGCGAGGCGCTGGCGCTGGATTTCGAGGCGCAGGGCGGCGCGCTCCATGTCCTTCGAGCGATCGATGAGCCAAACGGCTTCCGCCATTTGGCCGACGAGTTCGAACTCCATGGCGTCCTGGGGACGGTAGGTGTTTTCGAATTGGCGCTTGTGCTCGAGGAAGAGGTCCATGCGCTCGGTGGGGAGGACGACGAAGGTTTTGCTGCTGAGGCCGTGCTTGCGCGCGTTGAGGGCGCTGGCGGC
>CAYLXK010000033.1:0-32655 GCA_964387685.1 uncultured Bryobacter sp. | reverse complement strand
CCGTGACAGGGCCGGTTGATTTCTGCGCGTTTGCGCGATTGGCTTCGATTTGGGCGGGGGTGCTCATGGCTCATTAAGAGCATGGGGCGCGCGCGAGTTAGGTCGAGACATGTGTGTAGAGCAATAACGGCGGGGGCGGGAAAATTTTCTTGGAGTGTGAACGGATCGGGGGCGCGAACTGGCACGGGACGGAGCAGCTCTGACCGCAGAAAACGGGGCAGAGTGCTGTCCCTCTTCGATCGTCCGAACGAGTGTCGGAAAGATGTGAGAAGGTGGCAAGAGGGCGGGATGTTATGAACGGGAGAAATGGCCTGATTTGAGAGAGATGCGGCTGGGGCGAGTCCGGTTGTCCCCGATGCCGTGCCTTGACTGCACGATTTTTTTGAATAAAGGATCCAACAATGATTCACGGCTCTTTAGTTTTAGTTGCGCTCGCAGCAAGTCTCATTGCGCAAACGGCAGACACCTCTCGAGTAAGTGGCACGCCGAAATGCCAAATTGCGTTTCGCGTCGTCGACCAGGAAGGAAAGGGGATGCAGTATGAGGTGCGGACCGTTCTCGATAGTAGCGGAGTCGACCATGCGGGAGCATTCTCCAACCTTGTTGGCTCCGTACCTTGTAGCGTCTACTCGTATGTGTTGAAAAGATCAGATGGTAATAGCGCGGCGGCAGACATTAGAGGAAAAATCGTGGCGGTGCGCGAGGCCCAAGGCCTTACTGCTATGTCAGACCCGAACCTAGTTATTGATCGGGATGGTACGGTGTTCGTTCGCTCGATCCTTCCCACCTCTCCATCACTTGTCATATCGGTTCGTGGTCGAAGAAGAACTAGCCTTTGGGCGAGGCTCGATTCTCTTACGGATCGAGGCGTTTATGAGACCCCATTAAGCAGCGATGGAACGTTTAAGTTTTTCGAGCCTACGATGGGCCTCCAGTCACTCCATGTTTTTGACGGAGACAGCGTGGTTCATGCTGAGACGTTGCTACTTCGGCAGATGGGCAAGAAGATAGAGATTGTACTAAAGGATGTCCCGGAGAGTGTACCTGTTCGTATAGTGGAGTGATTCCAGGAGTTCAATTGAACACCCACCTAAATTGGCTCCCTTACGGAGCCGGGACAGCCTGACGCGTCTTAGTGAAGCGGCGGGGGGCTTCAAAGTTTTCGTGGGGTGTGAACGAGGAGCGCGGCTACAGAATTCCGCCTTGGTGACGATAGAAAGGGCAGTGCCGAAGGGAACGAAGAGCTGGTGAAGATGCCGCGGGGATTGGCGGTATTTTTGGGCGCGGCTGGGTTGGGGCTGGCCTTGGGGATCTTAAAGGCTGGGTTGGGGGGCGGGTTGCCGAACCCCGCTACGTTGAAGGTAATGGTGTTTGGTGCGTCGATGCTGGGAGTGCTGGCCGCGCTGCTGGACTGGGGCTTGTTGCGGGACTGGCTGCCGGGAAACAGAGTGAGTTGGATTGAAAAGGCGCGGCAGCGGCCGATTGTGTTTCGAGAGATCTGTCCGCCGCCCAGCGCGATGGGGCTATCGTTTTATGGCGGCACGCCGGTGGGTCCGGCGGAGTTGGTTTGGCCACGGGCGGACGGGCAAAAGGGGAATCGGCCGCTTTCGTTTCTGATGCAGTGGGATTGCCGGGAACTGAAGCGCGAGGATGCGACCGGATTGCTGCCGAAGGACGGGGTGCTGTATTTGTTTGCGGATCTGGAATGGGGGGACCCGTTTTCGTTTCGCTTTATCCACATGCCTGGACCCGTGGAGGGCTGGCGGGAGCTAGCGCTGCCCGAAGGACTACCGCCGATCTATGGCGACCAAGGGGTGTATCAGGTTCCCTTTTGCTCTCCGCGTGTGCCCCAGGAGAGCCAGGATATTCCGCGACTGCTGCCGAAGTGGCCTTTCACGCCAATCGCGTTCGACTATCCGGTGGGGCCGGTACCGCCAGGGGAGGAGGGGGAGCAACACGGATGGTATTGGAACGATAACGAAGCGACGGGTGAGGCGCTGCTGCGCTTGGAGTATCCCGAGGGGGTGCCGGCGGCGGAGCGGCTGGACGGGAAGGCGTCGAAGTTCGAGCGTCCGTTTGCGGCTTTTCCGCACGATTATGCGGCGCTCCGCATAGTGGCGGCCGAGGTGATGGAGCGATTGCAGAGGCCGCCCGATTCCCGCTTGCGGAAAGAACTGGGTGATAGCGAGGGCGCGGCGAAGTTCGAGCAGTGGCGAGGGGAAGCCAGCGGTTACTACCGGATGGCTACGGCGCAAAGGCCGGCGGCGAGACTCGAAGCCAGGATCGCCGACGAGGCTTGGCAATGGATGGAGAGATTGGAGCCTTTGCTTGCGCCGGGCTGGGAGTCGGTGGTGGAGAAGTGCGTGAACGTGAGCCTGGGTCTGGGTAGTGAGGCGGCCGGGGCGCTGCCGGCGGAGTGGATGGCGCTTTGCAGGAAAAGGCATCGACTGGCGTCGCATTACTTGCACGATGAGCATCCCGATTGGAGCAAAGCGAAGGCAAGGGAGGAGTGGGAGGCGCGCAAGGCGGCGGGGACGCTCAAGGAGGTGCGTAGCGTGCATGCGCCGTGTCCGAACCATATGTGGGGACCGGCGAGCTATGTGCAGGGCTATGCCGAGGAGCACCTGGCGGAGAGGATACTGTTGCTGGAGCTTTCGACGCGGAGCCCGATAGGGCACGAGTTCGGCGAAGGGGTGTTGCAGTTTTTGATTCGCCCGGAAGAATTAAGGGCGGGCCGCTTCGAAGAAGTGAGGCTGGTGGCCAGCGCCTACTAGGGCGCGGAGTTCGAGGTAGGGGGCGAGGCCGCGCATGAGGGCGGCGAATTCTTCGAGGGAGAGACTTTGTGCGCCATCGGACCAGGCTTGATCCGGGTTGGGGTGGCATTCGACGAGGAGGCCGTCGGCGCCGATGGCGGAGGCGGCGCGCGCCAGGGGCGCGATGAGGCTGCGGCGGCCGGTAGCGTGGCTGGGATCGAGGATGACGGGGAGGTGGGTGAGCTCCTGGAGGGCGGGGATGGCGGCGATGTCGCAGGTGTTGCGGGTGTGAGTTTCAAAGGTGCGGATGCCGCGCTCGCAGAGGACGATGTGCGGGTTGCCGTGGGCGGAGACGTATTCGGCGGCCATGAGGAATTCTTTCAAGGTGGCGCTGAGGCCGCGTTTGAGCAGGACGGGGCGGCCGCATTTTCCGAGGGCTTTGAGGAGCGCGTAGTTTTGCATATTGCGGGCGCCGACCTGGAGCATGTCGGCATAGGCGGCGACGAGGTGGACGTCGGCTTCCGAGAGGACTTCGGTGACGATGGGGAGGCCGGAGCGCTCGCGGGCAAGGGCGAGGAGGCGGAGGCCTTCTTCGCCGAGGCCTTGGAACTCGTAAGGGGAGGTGCGGGGTTTGAAGGCGCCGCCGCGCAGGAGGGACGCGCCGCTGGAGGCAATCGAATCGGCGGTGCGGAGGATTTGGTCTTCGGATTCGACGCTGCAGGGGCCGGCGATGACGGGGAAGGCGCCTTGGCCGAATACGGCTTCGCCGACCTGGACGAGGGTGCCCGAGGGGTGGAGCTGGCGGCTGACCAGAGGGTAGGGGGCCGAGATATCGTGGCGGCGGGCGGAAAGGCCGGGTAGATCCTGAGCTACGACGAAGTAGGTGCGGGTTTCGTGGGCGGCTTCGTGGAAGCGGACGCCCGAGGCGAGCAATTGCTGGCGCAAGTGAGGGGAGTCTGCGGGGGTGGTTTCGAGCAACATGGATCTATCTCCTAAAAATGCGAAAGGCCCACTCGGCTGGGGGGCGGAGTGGGCCTGCGTTGAAAACTTGGGATCGGGTTTATTCCGAATTCACACAGCGCGCCACGCCCTTACCGTAGGTAAAGTGCCAATACCAATAGCGGAAGCTGTGGGTGGCGGCGGCCATGTTCTTCGAGCATAACCGATTTCCTTCGCATGTCAATGGTGCTTATATAAGGAAATGACAAGAAGGACGGCGGCGATGCTGGCGGGTGCGCCATGGCTAGAGGCGGAGGAAACGTATCCGAGCTGGCCGGTATTTGACGGGAGCGAGGAGCGGGCGCTGGGCGAGGTGGTACGGAGCGGCAAGTGGGGGCGGGGCAATGGCACACGGGTGGCCGAATTTGAGAAGGCTTTTGCGGCAAAGACGGGCACAGCGCATTGTCTGGCGGTGGCTAACGGGACGTCGGCGCTGCTGACGGCGATGGGCGTCTTGGACATCGGGCCGGGGGATGAAGTGATCGTGCCGCCGTACACGTTTATTGCGACGGTGAATGCGGTGTTGCGCTTTCATGCAGTGCCGGTCTTTGCCGATATCGATCCGGTGACGCTGCAGATGGACCCGAGGCGGGTGGAGGAGCAGATTACGCCGCGGACGCGGGCCATTGTGATGGTGCATATGGCGGGGGGTGTGGGGGAGCTGGGGAAGGTGCTCGAAATTGGCAAGCGGCGCGGTATCGCGGTGGTGGAGGATGCGGCGCAGGCGCATCTGGCCGAGTATGCGGGGAAGCACGTGGGGACGCTGGGGGCGATGGGGTGCTTTAGTTTTCAGGCGTCGAAGAATTTGAACTCCGGAGAGGGTGGGGCCTTGTTGACGGGCGAGGCGGCAATGGCGGAGAAGGCGTTTGCCTTTCACAACAACTCGCGGGGGAGGACGCAGCCGGGCACGGAGTTTCACTACGAGATGTCGGGGGCGAACCTACGGCTGACGGAGTTTCAAGGGGCGATGTTGCTGGCGCAGATGGCGCGGTTGGAAGAACAGTCGCGGCGGCGGACGGAGAATGCGCGACGTCTGGATGCGGCGATGGCGAAGATCGAAGGGCTGACGCCGTGCCGGGTGGCGAAGGAGTGTACGCGGAATGCGTATCACTTGTATATGTTTCGCTATGAGGCGAAGCGCTTTGGAGGGCGGCCGAGGGCGGAGTTTCTGAAGTATCTCGCGGCGCAGGGCGTGCCGGCGAGCAGCGGGTATGCGCCGCTCGAGGAAGAGCCGTTTCTTGAGAACACGCTGCGGAGCCGGGGTTACGAGTTTGCGTACGGGAAAGATTTCTTCGCCAAGTGGAAAAAGCGGAACGATTGTCCGGCGAACCGGGCGGCGTGCGGGGAGGCGGTGTGGTTTACCCAGAATGTGCTGCTAGCGGGGGAGAGGCCGATGGCGCGGATCGAAAAGGCGCTGGCGGGATGGGTGAAGAGGTAGGTAACTGTGGGGCGGGAAAACGAGTCTGGGAAGGAAGGAGACGGAATCGATGAAGATGAAAATCGCTTTGAGTGTTTTGTTCGCCGGCAGTTTGATGGCCGGGAAACTGGAACTGAAGTCCGCGGGACAACTGGCGTTTGGGCCAAACGGGGTGCTCTTTGTGGGCGACTCGGCGGCGGCGGCGGTGTACGCGATTGAGACGGGGGACACGGCAAAGGCGGCGGTGGCGCCGTTTGAAGTGAAGGCGATCAACGAGAAGGTGGCGTCGATGTTGGGCACGACGGCCGATCAGGTTTTGATTGCCGATGCGGTGGTGAACCCGATGTCGAAGAAAGTTTATCTGTCGGTGGCGCGGGGCAAAGGTCCCGAGGCGGCGGCGCTGTTGCTGCGGGTGGATGCGGCGGGCAAGATTAGTGAATTTTCGCTTGAGAACGCGAAGGCGACGCAGGTGAGCCTGCCGGACGCGCCGGCCATGGACCAGAAGGACCGGCGCGGGCAGAGCCTGCGGACGGAATCGATTACCGACCTCGCGTTTGTGGACGGAAAGGTGTTTGTGGCGGGACTGTCGAACGAGGAGTTCTCGTCGAGCTTGCGTTCGATTCCCTATCCGTTCTCGAGCGCTTCGAAGGCGGCGTCGATTGAGATCTTCCATGGCGCGCACGGACGATTTGAGACGAATGCGCCGGTGCGGACCTTTGTGCCGTTTGAGATTGCCAAGCAACCGCATATTCTCGCGGCTTACACGTGCACCCCGCTGGTGAAGATTCCGGTGTCGGAATTGAAGCCGGGCAACAAGGTGAAGGGCGCGACGATCGCCGAGCTCGGCAATCGCAACCGGCCGCTGGACATGATCGTGTATCAAAAGGGCGGCGCGCAGTACATCCTGATGGCGAATTCGAGCCGCGGCGTGATGAAGCTGCCGACGGAGAAACTGGATAGCTATGCGGCGATTACGGCGCAGACGGAAAAGCAGGGCGTGCCGTATGAAACGATTGCGAGCTTCAAGGGCGTGCAGCAATTGGACAAGCTGGACGACAAATACGCGATGATGCTGATGGACGACGCGGGGTCGCTCGATCTGCGCTCTGTGTTGTTGCCGTAGTTTTTGTTGCGATCGATGCGTTTGGCTTACACGATAGTGGCGGCGGCGGGGTTCCTTTTACGGGCCCAGCCGCCGCTTTCGTTGGTGCGCGAGGCGGGAGGCGTCACGATTCGGGGCGGGAATGAAGATTGCCGCGTGCATGGGGAAGCGCGCGAGAATCCGCCGGTGCTGGGGAGTTTCGAGAAGGTCGAGGGGGGAGTGCGCTTCCGGCCGCGCTTTCCATTGGCGGCAGGGATGAAGCTGGTGGCGGTGTGCGGGGACGTGTCCGTGACGCTGGCGGGCGAGGCGAGGAAGCTGGAGGCGGTGACGAGGGTGGAGGCGGTGTATCCCTCGGGCGCGGTGGTGCCGGCGAATTTGCTCAAGTTCTATGTGCATTTTTCGAGGCCGATGGGACGGGGGGAGGCGTGGGGGAATCTAGAGATTTTGAATGAGGCGGGGGCGAAGGTGGAGCTGCCGTTTCTCGAGATCGATCAGGAGTTGTGGGACCGGGAGAACCGCAGGCTGACGCTGTTGTTTGATCCGGGGAGGATTAAGAGAGGGGTGTTGCCGAGGGAGGAAGTGGGGACGTCGCTGGAGACGGGGAAGGCATATACGCTACGGATTCTGGCGAGTTGGAAGGATGCCGAGGGGAAGGGTCTGGTGGAGGATTTCCGCAAGACGTTTCGCGTGGGGGCGGAGGAGCGCGCCGGGATTGACGTGAAGAAGTGGACGGTGCGGGCGCCGAAGGCGGGCGGGCGAGAGGCGCTGGAACTGCGCTTTGAGAGGCCGCTCGATCGGGCGTTGGCTGAGAGGCTGATTACGGTGGAGGATGCGAGGGGAAGGTTGGTGGGTGGGGAAGTGGAGCTAGTTGACGAGGAGCGCGGGTGGCGCTTTGTGCCGGAGACGCGCTGGTTGAAGGGGGAGTACCGGGTGCGGGTGGATCATCGGTTGGAGGACTTGGCGGGGAACCGGCCGGGAAGGCCGTTTGACGTGGATGTGTTTGACACGATTACGAAGAAGCCAGTGGCGGAGACGACGGCGATTGGGTTTCGGGTGGAGCGCTAGGGCTGAGTCTCGTAAAGACCTCCGTCGCGAGGATACTGGGTAGGAGGGTAACTAGAGTCTCTAGTGCATTTCCAAGTACTGCGAAAGGATGGCAATTTACAATGAAACGGCGCACATCTGTTTGTCTGTTTAGCGCACTCTGCTCCGCACTGATGGGAGCTACCTCGCTCATGGATATCCAAACCGCGGTTCATGCGAATGACTGGGGGCAGGTACTCCGCTTGTCCAAACAGCTCAGCCGGGAACTTTCGCAAGATCTCGGCGACGACTCGGTCACGCGTCTTACACGCGAAATGACGGATCGGTACCCTTTATCGGTTGCGCTGCCTGCCGCATCGGAGATCCTCCGTGGCCTTGAGACCAACTTTGCCCGGAAAGACCATGAGGGGGCGTACCGGCAGAATCTGTTGTTGACATTCCACGCGCATCGCTATTTGGCGCGCAATCAACCTGACCCCATGCTAGCGTTCGTGACGGCACAACAGCGGGCGGCGTCTGCAGGCACTTTTTTGAATTATTATGCGTTGGCATTAGCTGCGTCTCAAGCCAAACAGAACTGGGAGGCCATCGATGCCGCAACGAAAGCCCTGAAGCTTATTGGGAGCGGCGCTCCTCCGATCGCCGACACGGCTCACACTATCCACCAAGTAATTGCCAGTTCGTACTTGGAACTGGGCCGCTACGATCTGGCGGAGCAGGCACTTCTAGAGAGCCTGGACGGCAGTCGTCAATGGATGCGTCCCCATCCCGATTTCCGGGTTGCCAACAAGCTTCTTTCTCTTCAAAAGCGAGAGGGAGTGATCCGCTACCTGGAAAAGGCAGTGGCAATCCAATTTCCGAAGTCGCAAGCCTTGATGGAAAGTTGGTTGCTTCAACTTCGGAACGGAGGAACTCCGAATCTCACTCCACCCTCGCCGATTTAGCCGCGTTGAGATCGCAATATTGACGACATTAAGGGCGAGTTTACTGCGATGCGAGGCGGATTTCTTCCAGGCGGAGGAGGGCGAGGGTGGCCCAGGCGGTGGTGGAGATGTGGTGGGCGTAGCTGTTGCCGCCGGAGGGGCGGGTGGTTTCGGGCCAGGCGCCGGTGGAGAGTTGTTCGCGGCGGAGGTAGGCGCGGGCGCGGGTGAGGGCGTCTTGCGGAGGATTGGGATGGGCGGCGAGGGCGAGGATGGCGACGGCGGTATCGAAGACTTCGGCGGGGCTGGAGCGGGTGGTTCCCCAGGCGCCGGAGGGGGATTGGAGGGCGAGGAGATCCTTTAGCTCACCGGTGGCCCAGGCACGGGCGGCGTGGTCGACGGTGAAGTGGGGCTTTAGATTTCGGAGCCAAGTGTAGGCGGCGTTTGACTTTGTGATTTGGTGGGCGAGGCCGGTGGCCAGGGGCGTGCCCCAGGTGATGGGGGAGCCGGGGAGGTCTCCGGTGAGGATGGACCAGGAGCCGTTGGGGTCTTGGAGGGCGGTGAGGGCTTGGGCGTCGCGGGCGGCAACGGCGAAGTGGAGGCGGGCGAGCTTGGGGTCGCTATCGGGGCGGTTATTGGCGCCATAGTTCCAGGGAGGGGAGACGAGGAGGGCGGGGGCGACGGAGTAGCCTTGGCGGCGGGCGGCGAGGAGGGCGCGGAGACCATCGCCATTGTTGTGACAGGAGAAGCAGTGGTTGTCGCGTTCCCAGGCGGGGACGTGGTGGGAGAGGTAAGCGACGGCGGAGAGGATGTGAGGATCTTGTTGGGCGGAGGCGGGGAGGAGGAAGAAGAGGAGGGCGAGGATGGAGCGGGTGACGGGAATCGAACCCGTGTGGGTAGCTTGGAAGGCTACTGCCCGACCACTAGGCCACACCCGCATCGGTAATTTCAATGGTAGCGCACGGGGGAGGGGAAGAACACACGGCGTCCGTGCTCCGACCGCGCTTCGACCGCGATTGGCTAAGTGGAAAGCGATCTGAGATGATGAAGCAGCTCAACGTCGGTCATTACTTGAATGCCGTGCCGTGAGCAGAAGGCCAATACACTGGGATCGTAGAAGTGACGGTCCCCCGTGCATAGGACATCGGCCTCTCCGGCCAATGCGGTATAGACGATGGGGTCGTCCTTTGGATCTCTCAACACTATGGGCGGACCGTCGGCGGGCTCAACCAATTCCGAAAGCGCTTCCAGGTGCTGCAGATGAGCGGCTATGGAAGCTTGGTCGAGGCGATAGTGCTTGAGCAGGCGAGGGTAGTTTAAGACGCGCAGCAGTTCGTCCAAGATGTAGCGGGAAAGAACGAGAGTTGCGCCGGAACTGGCGATTGCGTCCAGTAGGCCGTGCGCTGGGCCAACGCCGGCCGTGATAGTCCGAACCAGAATTGCGGTGTCAAGGGTGAGCCTCACCGGCCATCGTGCCGGACAAAGTTTAGGGCTTCCTCAAACGCCGCATCGAGTTCCGCTTCCGGGACCCCTTGCACTCTGCGCTGCATTTCTCGCTGGAAGTGGGCTAGCTCAGAAAAGGCATTGGCTCGCGCTTGGCCTGTAAGTGCGGGCTTCAAGATCCTGTCCTTCGAGGTCCGGACGAGCACCACCTCGTCTTCGTCAAGGGCCACCCCGAGAAGCTCTTCGGCAGCGCGACGTTTCTCAGGGGAAAGTTCTCTGGCCTGATATAGAACGCTCTTTTCCATGGGCTCTCTCCGTTTCAAGGGTAGCAAGCCGGATAGAACGTGGATGGAGCGATCCTGTCACAACGAGACTCTTGCGCAAGCGGGGGCGGCCTTTGAAATACTGGTTGCGTACGGAGGTAGAGGGATGGGAACGATGAACTGTCCGCCGCATCAGCCGACGAGGGGGTTTGATGCGCAGGTGGCGGAAATGCGGGCTTATGAGTGGTTCCGGGCGGATTTTCTGCGGCGCTATCCGAGCGGGGAGGTGATGACGCAGTACGAATACATTGCGCGGGGGTCGTTTGCGGGGGCGGGCGGAACACCGCTGCGCTTTGCGGGCAAGCCCGAGATTACGGCGCTGGTGGATAGCATGAGCGATAACTTTCGGAGGCATGTGCGCTTTGCGGACTTCCGGAAGCCGGATGGGATTGGGATGGCGGAGGTGGGGCGGGCGGTGAGGGTGGAGTTGCTGGAGGTGACGACGGAGGGGAATGCGGCGTCGGCGATCCGGCAGATGCGGGATAAGACGGCGATCTTGAGCGGCGTGGTGGCGGGGGCGAGCGTGGGGTTGTCGCTCGAGGTGCGGGGGACGACGTGGCGGCCAAGCGAGGGGCAAATGACTTGGCCGACGACGCCGCAAGCGGGGGAACTGGCGCGGTGGATTTGTTATGCGCCGACGAGACGGCAGTCGCCGCCCGAGGGGGTGACGCTGTATGAGGTGCACGGGTCGGGGACGGGGAGGCCGGTTCCGGCGTTTTCGCCGGAGGCGGAGAGGGCGCTGCGGAGGGCGTATGGGGAGAGCCGGGAGAGGGCGCGGCGCGGGGAGCCGGCGGGGGAAGGTTTGGCGGGGGAGTCGCCGGTGGCGGCGAGGGAGGTGGCGAACCTGGCGGTGACGCTGGGGTGGGCGTTGGCGGTGGGGGCGGTGGCGGCGTGCGTGGTGGCGGCCGCGACGCCGGTGCCCGGGGATGAGCTGGCGGTGTGCAGTTTTGCGTTGGGGGTGACGCGGGCTGCGGTGCGGCGGTAGGAGTTACGATTGGATAACTGTCACAAATGACGTGTATGTTCTGAAATCCGAACAAGAGTTTGCTTGTTAACAGTAGTAAGTGGACTGATACTCTGGACATGCGCTGGCACTACCTCATCTCTTTTATTCTCATTTCTGCGTGGACGGCCGCCGCGCAACAGTTTTGTTACAGTCCCGATGCGGTCGACACTTTTTGGGGAGGCGTGGGGTACATCAATCTCGAAGCGGAGAGTGAATCACAGCCAGCGGCTTGCATGCAGAGGTTATGGGCACCGCAGGGCCAGCGTCTAGTGGCGTTCCAAGTCCGAGAGCAATACGTAGCAAATTCACCAATTTGCGTGGCTGCGACACAGGATTTTCCCGATTGGTGCAGCTCCAGCTACTTCCTTTCCGTGAACCCTGGCGGGGCGGGTGGCCCCGGCGCTTCGGCATTCGTAGTTGCGGAGGCAACCACGGGACTAGGCGCGCCGTCTGGCAATTGGGCGGCAATTCCCTTGGCAGACGGAACTTTATACTATCGAGACACCACGAAGGTTTACGACGTTTCGGCGTGCACGGCAACGGCTGATTGCGAGCTGCTGCTTGAGATGTCCACGACGGGAGCGGTGGGTAATCAGGTGCATCTGGTCGAGGTCGCTTACACCAGTTATTTTTACATCGCCATGACGAACACGCCGTGGGGCTTTCTGCCGATGGATTCTTCTCCGAACGCGGCGCCTAGCGTCGGCTCCGCCATGGACGGAAAAACGTTGCAGGTAAGCGTGGGCATTTTCAATGCGCCTTTTGAAGGCATTTACCTGGACCGCCCGATTTATGGCACCTTTCGTTTTGAACTGAGCCGGTACCTGGGGGTGGCGGGTTACCGGCCCGGCGTGTCCAGCAACATGGGAGACGCGGCAGCTTCCGAGCCGGATTTTCGCTTTGAGACCATGCGCAACGCGGACTTCGACGCGGTGGGAACGGACGGTCAGAGTATAGAGAGCAAAGACCCAGTAGATGCGGCTACCGCTGTGGTCTCCTCTTTTGACTACGGTGGCATCACCGTTCTGCGGGCGCGGGTGCTAATTGGAGGCGAATGGTTCTATGCGGAGCCGCCACCGGCTGTAGATGACGAGGAGTTGCCCCTGCCGAAGGCGACTTGCGCGGTGGCAGCCGGGGACGAGCGACCGTTTATCCAGATTCCGATCGATACAGATTGCAACTGGATTGCGGACAGTTGGGAGCGGGGGCCGGCGCTGCAAAAGATTGGGGAGGCGCATTTTCCGCATGATTGGGATGGAGAGACCACTACAAATCCTGCATCGGGGGTCTTGGCTGGCGACGGCTACGGGGCCTACGACGAGTATCGGGGGTTTCATGTGGTTAATTCTTCGGGAACCGCCCAACACAGACGCACCGATCCAGCAAAACTGACCAGCTTTTACCACGATAAATCTCCGGGAGCGAAACTTCAACAGGCTTTTGAAGCCCTGCTCGTACCTCAGTTGGCGGGAGTGGTTGAATTCTTTAGGCTTGCCCTTGATCAAATCAAAGTCATATCAGACGAGACTTCAGAGTCCTTAAACCGAAACTCCGAGGCTCCACTCAATCTGCGTAACTTCCCACTCGTCCTGTTCTCAAGAACCGATCATGAGGAATGTCAGTCGCCGGAAGTCTACGGCTCTGCGTTTGAATTAGGAAAATCCAGTAAGCATATATTGTTTTGTCTTTCCAACATAGAGGCCATGGCGCAATCGGGAACGCAGCTCGCGGGAACCGCACTTGCGGTGCTTGTGGCGCACGAGGTGGGGCATCGTTTTCATCTTCGGCATTACGAGGCAGAAGTAGCGCATTACGCTGGCGCGGTCCAGGCTGCAGCCGCAGTCCAGATAATTAACTCACTTCCCGCTTCGCCACGAGTGTACGTGGAGTCATCTACCGACAACAATGTCTTTTTCGCGAGGCTGCGGTACCGCCGCGCCGGTTCAGCGGGCCTCTTCGCGCTGTTGCCGGTAGATGTCTTCGACTACGACGCGAGTTATACTGATTCGAGCGAACTACGCGCACTCAATGGCTTGAAGGAGATCGGCGTCAATTTGCTGGACTTCGATAATCCTCCGACTCCAAACACGAGCGAACTAGTTGACGCCGTCCACGAGATAACGACCCAGCAAGCACTAGCTACGGTTGGTTCCCGTTACCAATCGAGCGCCCGGCTGCTTACTTACCAGCGAACATTGATTATGAGTTATGCGTTCCTGTTTCCCATCGCGGAGGCTAATCTCGATCAGTACACTATGCAGGACCTAATCCCGAAAATACAGCTCCAAAAATAGGAATCCGAAATGAACAAAAGACTAAGCTCCAGCGCAATCGGAGTACTGGTGGCGTACACCGGACTTTCCATCGAAGCGGCGGCGCAGGTTGACAGCCGCTGCGAGAACTTCCAGGAACTGCTGCGGCAGCCTGGTATTGAGATCGGCACTTATATTCCAGATAGCCCGCTGCTGGCGGGCGAGGCACTGTCGCCGGTAATCGTGGCGACGAACCGCTCGGCGCGTTCTCTTGAGGTTCCCGACTTTCAAAAAGCGACGGGCGTCGCAGTGCGTCATTCCGCGCCGGGCATTTTGCCAAGGACTCCTGCTGCCGCCTACGAAATGGTGAAAGGCTGTACTTTCCCCAAGATCACGCTGCACGCGAATGAGCGGAGGGAGTTTGTCCTTTTGGAAAAGTTGGGGAACCCTTTCGAGGAGGAACTGGCGAATCGCAGTGCTTCGTTTGCGCGAGCCGATCGCAACCCTGGGTGGCATCGGTACACTATCCTCGCTGGTAGGACTGAATTAGTGGGGCAGTATGAAACGGTGAGGGCAAGCGTTGGAGACTTTAACTGTCTGGAGAAGCGATTGACTCCAGACCAAGATCCCGCGCGGCATAGTTCAGAGCGCTCCTTGCAACCAAGCGCGAGTGGACGGTATTGCCGGCTGTTTCTGATTGCTGAGGCAAAGGGGCGTCTCCTGTTGATGGCGGCAGGTGCCGACGACAGCGTCGAGCGGTTCCGATCAATGCTCGAATTGAGGGAGCGGATGGGAGAGGAAACGGGTGAACAGGAGATGATTTCCCGCACGCCCTTCCGGATTATGGAAGTTCCCGCCGGGGCGTCTTTCACAGTACCTCGGGCAACAGATATGGTGAGTCTGGAGGGGATCGGGATTCGACTGGGCGACGAAAAGCGATGGAATTGGAGTAGACTCAAGGCCGAATATGCACCGAAGAATCGACGATAAGGATGAGTCCTGATTGGCGGTGCGGACGTAGCGCTACTTCACGGCGATCCAGAGGGTTTGCGGGATGGCTTCGCTGGACTGGGTGACTTCGAGGCGGTGGTCGCCGGGGGGGATGCCGAAGGGGACTTCGACGTTGAATTGGTAGAGGCCGACGAAGCCGGAGATGAGGCCCTGGAAGGCGATACGGCAGGTTTGGCCGGCGATTTTGAACTCGGTGGGGAAGCCGAGGGTGTAGAGGCGGTCGGCGGGGACGATCTGGCCGGCGTAGTTAAAGCTGAAGGGGGAGACGGCGCCGAAGCCGGTGCCGTAGAGGATGATGGTTTCGCCGCCCGAGACGCCGTCGGTGGGGGAGGTGGCGGCGCCATTCGCGCGGGCGGCGTAGACGAATTGCCGGTCGCCGATTTTATAAGAGGCGGGAGCGAGGAGGCCGCCGGCGCGGGCGCGGATGGAGAGGGGGAAGGCGGCGCCGACCTGGCCGCGCGAGGTGACGACGACGGGGAGCGTGGTGTTAACCGAGACCGTCGAGGGGACTTGGACGTTGACCTGATTGGGGCTGACGAAGTTGACAAAGGCGCGCTGGCCGCCGACGGTGACGCTGACGCCTTCGAGATTGGTGGGGGCGCCGCCGGTGGGGCTGAAGTCGGCGGGGGACCAGCCGCGGGCGGTGTCGCCGGAGAGATTCGAGCCGTAGATTTCAAGGAAGGAGCCGGGGGCGGCGAAGGGGTAGGCGCCGAAGGCGGAGGCGCTGACGACGCCGTTTTCAGAGATCTGGGGCGGGGCGGCATCGACGAGGGTGGAGACGGATTGGATGACGATGAAATTGGCGGCAGTGGGGGCGCCGCTCGTGTAGTTCTGCAGCGGCATGGCGTCGAAGGGAGAGGCGAGGGGGCCGGGGGAGGGAACGGGGACGCCGGCGATGCGGTCCATGACGGCGAGGCTGGCTTCTTTGACGCGGCCGAAGACGGTGAAGCCGCCGTTTTGGCGGTCGAGGTTGGCGGCGTTGTTGTTGCTTAAGTTGAAGAAGAACTGGTTGGTGGCGCTGTTGGGGTTGCCGTCGAGCTTGGCCATGGCGATGGTGCCGCGGACGTTGGATTCGCGGAACTCGTTTTGGACGGGGGAATCCTGGGCAATTTCGCCGAGAGTGTTGCCGTTGACGTTGAAGCCGCCGGCCTGGATGATGAAGTCGCGCACGCTGCGATGGAATACGGTGTTGTTGTAGGCGCCCTTGTTCATATAGCGGAGGAAGTTTTCGACGTTACGGGGGGCGGAGGCGGGGAGCATCTCGACGTCGATGTCGCCCAGGTTGGTTTTGAAGCGGATGGTTTGGGCGTTGAGCGCAAGGAGACCCAGGGCGAAGATGCCCAGAAGCAGTTTATTCATGAATACTCTCTCTAGATTTCTCTATTCAGGTTAGCGTCTAGACGCGGTGGCAAAGAGGGAGGGGTACGCGTTAGGCTAGGCGGATGGCGACATTCGTGCTGGTGCATGGGGCTTGGCAGACGGCGGGGACCTGGGACCGGGTGAGGCCGATTCTGGAGGCGCGGGGGCACATGGTATTGGCGCCGGACTGGGGACCGGTGGAGGAAGGGGCGACGCTGCGGCAGCACATCGACAAGGTGGGTTGTGCGCTGGTGGAGGCGGCGGCGCGGGAGGCGGTGCTGGTGGGGCATAGCTATGCGGGGATGATTATTAGCGGCGTGGCGAACGTGATGCCACACCGGATCGGGAGGCTGGTGTATGTAGACGCTTTTGTGCCGGAAGATGGCGAGGCGGTGGTGGACCTATTGCCGGAGAGTGTAGTGGCGATGTTCCGGCAGGTGGCCGAGGAGAAGGGCGGATGGCGTTTGCCGGGAGGGGAAGGGCAGTTGGATATGTGGGGGCTGAAGGAGGGCGAGGCGCGGGAATTTGTGAAGGCGCGGCTATGCGACTTTAGCCTGCGTTGTTTTGAAGAGAAGATCGCGCTGCCGGCCGGGGATGGGGATGCGCTGCCGCGCAGCTATGTGGCGTCGGTGGCGGAGGACTATCCGGCGCGGCCATTTTTTGCGCCGTTTGCTCAGAAAGCGCGGGAAGCAGGCTGGCCGGTGGTGGAAATCGAGGCGGGGCACGATCCGCAGGCGGAGGCGCCGGAGGAACTGACAGACGCGATCGTGGGGCAGGCGCGATAGTCTAGGGCGGTGAAAATCGTATCCATCCGCGCCATTCCGCTCTATGGGAAAGCGTATGAAGACTGGCCGGCGCGCTATGGAGCGCAAGAGCAGACGCGAACGCTGCTGGAGGTGAGGACGGACGAGGGGCTCGAGAGCTTCGGCAGCGTGTATACGTCGGCCGTGTTGGTGGAGGCGTCGCTCGCGTTGTTGCGGCCGTTATACGAAGGGGCGAGCGCGATCGATCCGGCGGCGACGAGCGAGCGGCTGCATCAGAACACGTTTTGGCAGGGGCGGGGGGGCGCGGTGACGCATACGATCTCGGGGATCGATATGGCGTTGTGGGACCTGCTGGGACAAGCGACGGGGCAGCCGATTTGGCGCCTGCTGGGAGGACGCTACCGGGACCGGGTGAAGCCCTATGCGTCGATGCTGATGGTGGAGCCGGAGGAGATGCCGGAGCGCTTGCATGCGGCGAAGGAGCGGGGCTTTCGGGCTTTCAAGATTGGATGGGGACCGTTTGGGAGGCGCGACGCGCGGGTGGACCAGGCGATTGTGCATGCGGCGCGGGTAGCGGTGGGGGAGGAGTGCGACCTGATGGTGGACGCCGGGGCGTCGGACGCGTTTTGGCCGCATGGCTATAAGTGGGCGATGGAGACGGCGAAGATGCTTGGGGAATACGGAGTGGCTTGGTTTGAGGAGCCGTTGCGGCCGGACGATTTAGAGGGCTATATCCAACTGACCGAGCATTCGCCGGTGCCGATTGCGAGCGGCGAGGTGTTGACGCGGCGGCAGACGTTTTTGCCTTGGATCGAGAGGCGGGCGGTGGATTACTTGCAGCCGGACGTGACGAAGGTGGGGGGCTTGAGCGAGCAGTTCCGGATAACGCAATATGCGGACGATCACAACGTGATGGTGGTGCCGCACGGGTGGAATACAGGCGTGGGACTGGCGGCGGATTTGCAGTTGTGCGCGGCGGCGGGGAATGCGAAGTGGGTGGAGTATCTGACGCCGGAGCCGTATCTGGAAGATGTGCTCGAGACGCCGTTTCGGCTGGATGCCGAGGGGATGTTGCGGATTCCCGAGGGGCCGGGATATGGTGTGAAGTTTAGCCGGGAAGGGATAGAAAGGTTGAGCCGGGTATGAGGAATCTGCGCTACAGGCGGGAGTTTTTGGCGTTTCTGGCGGCGAGCCCGTTGGGGATGAGCCAGGAGAAGATGATCGAGAAGGCGGCGGACGCCTTAAGCGTATTTGAGTTTGAGGCGGTGATGAAGGCCAAGGTGCCGCCGGCGCATTACGGCTACATGGCGACGGGGATCGACGACGATAAGACGCTGCTAGCGAACCGGTCGGCGTTTGACAAGTTGTATCTGCGGCCGCGGCGCTTTGTGGATGTGTCGAAGACCGACAGCGCGTTGACGCTGTTTGGGCAGAAGCTTGAGTTGCCGATCATAGTGGCGCCGACGGGGAGCCAGAAGGCGTATCATCCGCAGGGGGAGATGGCGACGGTGCGAGCGGCTGCGGCGATGGGTTACCAGAAGATTCTGTCGACGGTCACTTCGACGCCTATTGAGGAAGTGGCCAAGGCGCACAAGGGTCCGCTGTGGTTTCAGCTCTATCCGACGAACCGTTGGGACTACACAGAGAAGCTGGTGCGGCGGGCGGAAGGCGCGGGCTGCCCGGTATTGTTCTTGACCGTGGATACGCAGGGCGGGCGCAATACGGAGACGCAGTCGCGGTGGACGCGGCTGGATACGCGGCCTTGCGCGGCATGTCATGAGGCGGATCGGGCGGGCGTGCAGATTCCGAGTTTTGTGCGGCGGAAGAAGCCTATGTTTGATGGCTTCGATTTGAACGGCATTTCGACGCACAATACGGCGCAGACGTGGGATGTGATTGGGAAGCTGCGAGCGCTGACGCCGATGAAGCTGGTGATCAAGGGCCTGGAGACGAGCGAGGATGCGCGGAGGTGCGCGGAGTTGGGCGTGGACGGGATTGTGGTGTCCAATCACGGCTCGCGGGCGGTGGAGAGCAATCGGGGGAGCTTGGAGTGTTTGCCGGAAGTGATTGAGGCGGTGGGCGGGAGAGTGCCGGTGTTGGTGGATGGAGGATTCCGGCGCGGGACGGATGTGTATAAGGCGCTGGCGCTGGGGGCGAGGGCGGTGCTAGTGGGGCGGCCGTATTTGTGGGGTTTAGGGGCGTTTGGAGAAGAGGGCGTGGCGAAGGTGCTTTCGATTTTGAAGGAAGAGCTGCTGCTGACGATGCGGCAGTGCGGGACGCCGACGCTAGGGGCGATTACGAGGAGCCATGTGGGGTTTCGCGGGTAGCGCCAAAGAGCCTGGGATCGAAATGGAAGGGGCTACAGGATGCGACGGTGATCCGCGAGAAATCCGGGTGGCCGGGATTGAGCAGGTAGTTGAACTCGGCCGGAACGACGGCTGAACGAACTTCGAGGACTGCGGAGATTTGGCGCCTATGCCAAAGGTCGCCGGCAGTTTTGTTGGGGACATTAGCGGTTAGGTGCCGTAGCTGCGATTCGTTCAAGATCGATATGTCGTCCGGGATCAAGGCTGAAATGCAGACATAGCCGTTCGGAAAATCGACTCGCTGCATGTGAACTAGATTCTCAAGCACAGCGAGGGAAACGCTTTGGGACATGTAGACTACGGCGTGACCGGGGGAGTTCCACCTGCCTCCGACGAGTTTGGCACCCAGTCCATCCAGTCGGGAGTGGATGGCACGGCAGACCCGGTAAACGGGGCGGGCCATTAGCTATGGACGTTGTGTTCGATGCGAGTCAAGATCGCATCGACCTGGGCAGCGCCTTCCGGTTCGTTCAGGGTTTCCAGAGGAGAGTGTCCGTTCAACAAAGCCAAGGGACTCCGAAGCCAGTGCGTGGCCTTGGCTTCGTCGCCAAAGACGGAGAGGGCATGCGCCACGAGAGGTACGATCACCTCAAGGCGGTTGGGGGAACGCTCTAGAGCTTGCGCATGCATCTATTCAGATTGTAACTCAGGGTTTGGGTTCCTGTTGGGTCATGCAGTGGAGGGTGCCGAGGCCGAGGACGAGGTCGCGGCAGTAGATGGGGACGACGCGGCGCGTGGGGAAGAGCTTGGCAAGGATGTCAAGGGCGAGGCGGTCGTGGGGGTCGTGGAAGATGGGCACGAGGACGATTTCGTTAGCGATGTAGAAGTTCGCGTAGCTGGCCGGGAGGCGTTGGCCGTCGAAGTAAACGGGCTGGGGCATGGGCAGCTTGGCGATACGGAAGTCTTTCGCAGTGCGCTTAAGCAAGGCCAGGTTCTCGCGCAGGGGCTCGAAGTTCGCGTCGCTGGGGTCGTCTTCCGAGGCGATTACGATGGTGCGCTCGTCGGTGAAGCGGGCGAGGTCGTCGATGTGGCCGTGGGTGTCGTCGCCCGCGATGCCGTTCTTAAGCCAAAGCGTGCGTTCGATGCCGAGATATTGAGCGAAGATGGCTTCGAGATCTTCGCGGAGCAGGCCGGGGTTGCGCGCCTGGACGTCGCTCAAGAGGCACTCCTCGGTGGTCATGAGAAGCCCCGCGCCATTGACTTCGATGGAACCGCCTTCGAGGACGACGCGGCGGCCCTGGTGTTCGCAGAGGTGTTCGGGGACTTTTAACTTTTTAGCCGCGAAGGTGGGCAGTTTGTCGTCGCGGCGGTAGTTTTCATATTTGGCCCAGGCGTTGAATTTCCAGTTCGTGGCCTCGAGGGCTGCGCCGTTGTGGACGAAGATCGCCATGGTGTCGCGGACCCAACTGCGGTCGGTGGGGAAGACGTAGAAATCGACGGCGGCGAGGTTCGAGTGGCACTTGGCGAGGATTTTGCGGGCTTTCTCGCGGGCGTCGGTGGATTCGACGAGAATGCGAACGCGCTCGACCTGGGAGAGATGGCGGACAATCTCGCCATAGAGCCAGGGAATGGGGGTGAATTTGCCGGGCCAATCGGAGGTCTCATGGGGCCAGGCGAGCCAGGTGGCCTCGTGGGGCGCCCACTCGGCCGGCATTCGTAGATTCCCCATGGCTAGCTGCCCCATCGCTGCGTGAGCCCTCCGTAGGCATCGATGCGGCGGTCGCGCCAGAAAGGCCAGCCGCGGCGGACTTCTTCGATGCGGGCGGGGTCAACGGTGGCGATGAGGTTTTCCTCGCGATCGTGGGAGGCCTCGGTGAGGACGACGCCAAAGGGATCCGAGACGAAGGAGTTGCCCCAGAACTCGAGGCCGGATTCGGGCGTGCCTTCGAAGCCGACGCGATTGACGGAGCAGACGTAGACGCCGTTGGCGATGGAGTGGGAGCGCTGGATGGTTTTCCAGGCGTCGAGTTGGGAGGCGCCGTATTGTTCTTTCTCGTAGGGGTGCCAGCCGATGGCGGTGGGGTAGAAGAGGACGCTGGCCCCTTGCATGGCAGTGAGGCGGGCGCCCTCGGGGTACCACTGATCCCAGCAGACGAGCACGCCGAGGCGGCCAAAGGGGGTATCGAAATTGCGGAAGCCGAGGTCGCCGGGGGTGAAGTAGAACTTCTCAAAAAAGAGAGGGTCGTCCGGGATGTGCATCTTGCGGAAGACGCCGGCGAGGGTGCCGTCGGCATTGAGGATGGCGGCGGTGTTGTGGTAGAGGCCGGCGGCGCGCTGTTCAAACAAGCTCGCGATGAGGACGACGCCTAATTCTTTGGCAATTTGGCCGAGGACGTGGGTGGAGGGTCCGGGAATGGTTTCGGCCAAGTCAAAGAGCTCGGCCTTTTCTTCGCGGCAAAAATACTGGCTGCGGAAGAGTTCCTGGAGGCAAATGACCTGGGCTCCGGCCGAGGCGGTCTCGCGGATTTTTTGGACCGCCTTCTCCAAATTTTCGCGGGGATCGAGCGAGCAGCTCATCTGGATCAGGCCTACTTGAAACGCGCGCGGATTCTGCATCGCTGTTATTATCGCCTCTATGTTGCGCAGACTGCTTTTCCTGGCGATTTCTTTTTCTTTTTCGATTGCCGCCGCGCCGCCGCGGCCGGAGACCGTGATCGGCTTTCGTCCCGGGACGGACTACAAGTTGATGGATTATGAGCAGCTGTACCAATACTTTCAAGTGCTGGCCAAGGAATCTGGGCGGATCAAGCTAGTGGAAATCGGCAAGACCTCCGATGGGCGGCCGCACTTGCTGGCGCTGCTGTCGAGCGAGGAGAATCTGCGCAATCTCGACCGCTGGAAAGAGATGAACCGGAAGATGGCGCTGGGGCAGGCGACGGCGGCGGAGGCCGAGGAATTCGCCAAGAACGGGAAGGTGTTTGTGTGGATCGATTCCTCGATGCATGCAACGGAAGTGGCGCCGGCGCAGCATGCCCCGGAGCTGGCCTATAAGTTTGTGACGGACGAATCGGAGGAGACCAAGCGCATTCGCGAGCGGGTGATTCTGGTGCAGGTGCCGTGCACGAATCCGGACGGGATGACGATGGTGAGCCACTGGTACCGCAAGAACGTGGGCACGCCCTATGAAATGGCGCCGCTGCCGCAGCTCTATCAGAAGTACGCCGGGCACGACAATAACCGCGACTGGTTCATGCTGAATCTGCCGGAGACGCGGAACCTGACGCGGCAGCTTTTTCATGAGTATTTTCCGCAGATCGTCTACAACCAGCACCAGATTGCGCCGTTCCCGGCGCGGATCTTCATTCCGCCTTACGCCGAACCGCTGAATCCGAACATTCCGGCGTCGGTGATGGAGGGCATCAACCTGATCGGCACGGCGATGCGGGAGCGTCTGCATAGCGAGAACAAGCCCGGGGCAATCAGCTATGTGGGCTTTGACGCGTGGTGGAACGGCGGGCTACGAACGGTGCCCGCGTTTCATAACATGCACGGGATTCTGACGGAGGTGGCGGGATATGGCTACGCGACGCCGCACACCTATAAGCCGGGCGAACTGGGCGAGCGCTTTGCCAATGGGATTCCGACCAAGCTGCCGACGGTGTTTTATCCCTTGCCGTGGATGGGCGGGGAGTGGAAGCTGCGCGATGCGATCGATTACATGCTGACGGTGGACTGGGCGATTTTGGATACGGCGGCGCTGCGCAGCCATCATTTCATCCGGAAGGCGTGGGACCTGGCGAGGGCTAACATCCAGAACAAGACCGTGGCGGGCTACCTGATCGCCAAGAACCAGCACGATCCGCATGCGGCGGCGGGCTTGGCGGACCGGCTGCAGCAAGCGGGCGTGGAAGTGCATGCGCTGGACCAGCCGCTGCTGTTGGACTTTAACAGCTATCCGCAGGGGAGCTATTGGATTCCGGCGCAGCAGGCGTTCCGGGGCTATCTGGTGGATTTGCTGGAGCCGCAGAAGTATCCGGAACTGCGGAGCGGGCAGACGGGCCCGACGAAGCGGCCTTATGATTTGGCCGGCTGGACGTTGAGCTACCAGATGGGGGTGGAAGTGCGAAAACTGGCCGCGCCGCTGCCGGCGGGTACGGCAACGCATAAGCTGGCGAAGGTGGAGTATCCGGAGGCGACGTGGAGCCGGGGGGATTCCGCCAGTTTTCTGAAGCTCGCCGAGGCCTTAGAGGGCGGGAGCCCGGTGTACTGGAAGGGTGACGGTGCGATGGCGACGGAGGCGGCCGGGGCGGCGTGGAAGATCAAGACGCCGCGCGTGGCCGTGTATGAACCGTATACGGCGAACATGGACGCGGGATGGACAATGTGGTTGCTGGACAACTTCCGGATTCCCTACACAAAACTCAACAACGAAGCGATCCAGGCGGGCGGGTTAAAGGGCAAGTTCGATGCGATCCTGATCACGCAGCAAGCGCCGGCGTCGATCCTGCATGGCACGCGGGCGGGCGAGGCGGGCAGCCGCAGCGACGGGCAACAGCGTCCGGAATTCACGGGCGGGATCGGGGTAAAGGGACTGCTGGCGCTGGAAGAATTCGTGAAGGCGGGGGGCTCGCTGCTGGCCTTCGATACGGCCACGAGCCTGTTTGTGCAGAACTTCCCGCTGGGAGTGAGGACCTTGCTAGCGCCGCCGGCGGGCCGGGACGAAGAGACGTCGCCGAACGCGTATTATGCGCCGGGATCGTTGATCCGCCTGGAGGTGGATACGACGCATCCGCTGGCATTTGGCATGAAGGCGGACCCGATTGGGATGACGACCGGCGGGCAGGCGTATGAAACCACGTTGATGCCGGAGGCCAACCGGGGTGCGCGGGAGGTGAAGGTGATTGCGCGCTACGCCAAGCAGGATTTGCTGGCGAGCGGATGGCTGAGCGGGGAACGGGCCGTGCTGGGCAAAGCGATTGCAGTGGAAGCGCGGATGGGCCGGGGGAGCGTTTACCTGTATGGCTTTCGGCCACAGTTTCGCGGACAGCCTTATGGGACGTTTAAGCTGGTGCTGAATGCGCTGTACTTAGCTAGCGCGGAGAAGGTCCAATGACCCGGCGGGCGGCGCTGAGCGCGGCTGTCGCGATGGCCGCGGCGGAGGGCCCCATCGAAAAGTATGTCCGCTTCCAGAACGGCGACCGGATCAGTTGGGGCCGCGTGGAGGGGGATCAGGTGGTGGCCTTGAGCGCGGCGCCGTACTTAAATGGACGGCCCTTAGGCGGCAAAAAGAAACTGGCGGGCTTGCGGCTGGCGCCACCGGCGGACCCGCCCAAGGTATTGGCCGTGGGGCTGAATTACCGGAGCCATCTGGGCGCCCGGCCGGCGCCGAAGGAGCCCGAGATTTTCTATAAACCTCCGACGTGCCTGATTGCGCATCAGGAGCCGATTCGGATCCCCACGGGGGCGAAGAACGTGCACTACGAGGGAGAACTGGTGCTGGTGTTGGCCAAGGGGGGACGGAAGTTGAGCCAGCCAGAGGCGCAGCGGGCGATTTTCGGGGTGACGTGCGGCAACGACGTGAGCGAGCGGGATTGGCAGAACGGCGCGCAGAAGGACCTGCAATGGTGGCGGGCGAAAGGCGCCGATACTTTTGGGCCGCTGGGTCCGGTGCTGGTGCGGAATCTGGACTATGGAAAGTTGCAATTGCGGACGCGCCTAAACGGCGATGTGGTGCAGAAGCAGAGCACCAGCGATTTGTTGTTCGATTGCCCGACGATCGTGAGCTATGTGTCGAATTTTGTGATGCTCGAAGCCGGAGACGTGATCTATACGGGCACGCCGGGGGCGACGAAGAAGATGAAGCCCGGCGATAGCGTGGAGATCGAGATTGAGGGCATTGGCGTGTTACGGAACCCGATTGAGGCCTGACCCGCTAGCTATGACGCTCTACTTATGACGCTCTACTTATGACGCTGCGCGAACGCATTGAGGCGCAACACAAGGGCCGGGACCCGGAGCGGGTGGCCATGAAGTACGCCTTGCTGCGCGAGAGCCCGAAGGCATTTTACCGGGGGTTGCCGGATCTCTTTTACGAAGAAGTAGGGCGTAACCAGGTTCCGGAGAGCCCCATTGTTTGGGCCAACGGCGATGCGCATCTAGAAAATTTCGGTGTCTACCGGGGCGATAACCGGCTGGCTTACTTTGATCTCAACGACTTTGACGAGGCGTGCCTGGCGCCGCTGTGTTGGGACGTATTGCGCTTTGCCACGAGCGTAGCGCTATCGGCGGGAGCCGCTTTGGTTGCGCCGGCACTAGAGGCCTACCGCCTGGAACTGGCGGGCGGCAAAGCGCGGTGGGTGGAGCGGGAAACGGCGCGCGGCAGTGTGGGGCGATTGCTGTTGACGCTGACGGGGCGCAGCCGCAAGGAATTCCTTGCGAAGCGTTTAACGGCCAAGGGCGCGCTGCGCAAGGACGGGCGCTATGCGCTGCCGTTGATCGAGGAGGCGCCGCCGGTGGATCTGGGTCAATTCGGGTTTACGCCGATTGAGGCGGCGCGGCGCGTGGCGGGCAATTCGAGCTTAGGCGTGGAGCGTTATGTGCTGCTGGTGGAGCGTGACGACGACGCCAAGCGATATCTGCTGGATTTGAAGGCCGCGCAAAAGAGCTCGCTGGCCATCCATTCGCGGACGCCGCAGCCGACTTGGCTACCGGTGGCGCTGCGGATCTGGAAGGGGCAGCGCACGTTGCAGGCGATTCCGCCGGCCTTTTTGCACGCCGTATCGGGAGGCGGGCGCAGCTTTATTCTTAAAGAACTGGTGCCGCGGGAAGACCGCGTGCGGCTGGAGCGGGCGAAGGCGAATGTGGGCGAGATTGTATTGATCGAGGCGCGCTTGTTGGCCTGGTCGCACCTGCGGGCCTCCGGGCACGATGGGTCGGCGCCGGCGGATGCCTTGATTGCGTTTGCGGAAGACTTTCCGCGGGAAGAACTGGACGGCTTGTCCCAAAGGCTCGCCGGGCTAGCCCAAAGTTGGTACGAGGAATTCCGTGCGGACCTACAGTAGCGGTATGCAAAGGAATTTATACCTACAAATTGCGCAGGCGCTGGTTTTCAGCGTGCTGGTTTGCACCGTTCCGCTAGCGGCCCAGAGCGAGGAGGAAGCGGTGCGTCGCGCGGCTCTCGATTATGTGGAGGGAATCTACGAAGCAAAGCCGGAGTACATTGAACGAAGCGTCCTGCCGGAACTGGCCAAACGCGGTTTTTGGTTTAACGAAAAGCAGAATCAGTGGCAACTCACGCTGATGCCCTATGAGCGGCTGGTGGCGCTGGCCAAGACCTGGAACCAGGGCCGGAAGGATCGTGCGGAGTGGCCCAAGGAGGTAAGGGTCTTCGAGGTACAGAGCCACACGGCCAGCGCGAAAGTGGTGGCGGAATGGGGTGTGGACTATTTGCAGCTAGTGAAGGCGGACGGGACTTGGAAGATTGCGCATATTGTGTGGCAGTCTCTACCGAAGGCGAAGAAAAGCGGCTCGTGAGAGCGGGGAGCGCGGGCCCGTCGTAGCCTGGAAGCATGAGCAAACGGGAATCTGTGTGGGACTATCCGCGGCCGCCGAGGGTGGAGGCGGTGACGAAACCGATTCGCATCGAGTTCGGCGGACAGGTGATTGCGGAGACAACGCGGGCTTATCGAGTGCTGGAAACAAGCCATCCGCCGGTGTATTACATCCCGCGAGAGGACGTGAGCGGGAAGCTGACGCGTTCCTCGACACGCAACACGTACTGCGAGTGGAAGGGTGTGGCGACTTATTGGTCGGTGGAGGTTAGTGGGGAGGGGGAAGGCCATCGGACGAGCGACGCCGCCTGGAGCTACGAAGAGCCCACGGCCAGTTTTGCGATGATCCAGGGTTACCTGGCTTTTTATGCCGCCAAGATGCAGGCCTGCTACGTCGATGGGGAGCGCGTTGCGCCGCAGGAGGGAAGCTTCTACGGGGGCTGGATCACGAGCGATCTAATCCTCGGGCGCCATTAAGTGGCGGAGGTAGCGCTCGGGGTTTTCGAGAAAGCTGCGCGTGACCTGGTAGTGCTCCGTGTCGCGCCAGGCCACCGGGCGGATTTCTTCGCCATCGAGACTCAGAATCACGGCGCCGGGGTAGGCCATGAGGATGGGCGAGTGCGTAGCGATCAGGAACTGGCTTTCGGTATCTTCGACGAGGACTTGGATGGCGCGGAGCAGTGTTAACTGCCGCATGGGGCTGAGCGCGGCCTCGGGTTCGTCGAAGAGATAGAGCCCGGTGGAGGTACGCGAGTTGATGAGGGTGAGAAAGCTTTCGCCATGGCTCATCGAGTGGAGGCTCTTGCCGCCGAAATAGCGCAGGAGATCGGGGTTGTTGCGGTCGAGGTCGCCGGCGAAATCGAAGAAACTCTCGGCGCGCAGGAAGAAGCCCGCGTTGACCTTGGGCTTCCAGTCGAGGCGGAGGGCGGGGGCAAGCAGGGTCCAGTAGTCGTCGTAGGCGGCGCGGGAATTGCGCGAGCCGCCATGGGGCAGAAAGCCGCATTTGTCGGCGATGCCTTCGAGCAGGGTGCTTTTGCCGGAACCGTTCTCGCCCACGAGGAAGGTGACGGGCGCGGTGAGGCGGAGGGAGAAGCCGCGCTGGATCAAGGGCAGTGTGAAGGGGAACTCGCCGGGGCGATAGCGGCTGGAATCGGTCGTGATGGTCCGCAGAAAAGGGGAGGGCAAGTTAGCTGTCCTGGTGCTAGCTATCTTTGGCGCGGATGTCCTCGCCAAAGGGCCCCTTCAAGAATTCGCGGAGCCAGCGATCGCGGCGGTTGCGGACTTGCTCGGCGTTTTTCTTGGACCAATCGTAGAAGCCCTTGCCGGTCTTAGCGCCCAATTGCCCTTGCTTGAGCAGAAGGCCATAGAGATCGGGCGCGCGTTTCTCGCTGTAGAGATCCTGGCTGACATAGTCGCAGACCTTATGGCTTAAATCGAGCCCGACAAGATCGGCATGCTCAAAGATGCCATAGACGGGGAGGCGGAGGCCGAAGCTGAGGCTGGCGGCGAGGTCTACATCTTCGACGTCGGCGATGCCTTCGGCGACGATGTGAACGGCTTCGCGCACGAGGGCCATTTGCAGGCGGTTACCCAACTGGCCGGGACGATCTTTGCGGACGACGACGGGCACTTTGCCGCAGCGCCGGAGCAGAGCCTTCAGGTCTTCGACCATGCCGTCGGCGGTGGCGGGGGAGCGCACAATTTCGACCAGGGGTACCAGATGGGGCGGGTTCCAGAAGTGGGTGGTGGCGATGCGCTCGGGGCGCCTGGCCTTCGAGCTCATCTCGGTGATGCTGAGGCCGCTGGTGTTGGAGGTGATGTAGGCCTCCGGAGAAACTAGCTCCTCGACTTGGGCAATCCAAGCCTGTTTCGTGGCCATGTCTTCGGGGATGGACTCGATGACCAGATCGCGGCCGGCGATGCCTTCGGCAAAGTGGTGGGTGGCCGAGAGGCGCTCCAGGGCGCGGTTGGAATGGGCGGTTTCCACCAGGCCGTTCTGTTCAAGCAGGAGCACCTGTCGGCGGGCCATGTCGAGACCGATCCAGGCGCGCTCCTCACAACGGGAAACGAGCGTGGTTTCGGCGCCGCCCAAGGCCAGCGTAGAGGCGATGCCGGGCCCCATCATACCGGAGCCGCAAACGGCGGCCTTCATGCGGCTCTCCGTTGCTTCAGGTATGCGCCTACTTCGGCAACGGTGCCGACCCAGAAGCCGTTGGCCGGATCATTCAGGTAGGCGGCCAGTTCCTCGAGGGCGGCGGTATCGGTGGTCTGGTATTTGCGGCGGCCGATTTCATGGCCGCAGAAGACGGTCCAACGATGGGAGGCGCGCGCTTTTTCGAGCAGCGCCTTCATGGCGGGGAAATCGAGATCGTCAAAGGCGGTGCCGAGCAGTTGGGCGAAGTCGCAGTGCTCGGGGTGATTGGCGGCCTCATCGAGATATCCGCGGCCGGTGGAGAAGCGCCGGGCGATGAGGGGCACGTAGCTGGCGGTGTGCTCGCCACGGCCCACGAACTTCTGGCCGCAGGGGTAGGCGAAGCTGACGGGTTTGACGTCGAGGGCGGTTTCAATGCGCCGGGAGGCTTCGTCGAGATTGGCGGCCATTTCCTCCAGGGTGAAGGCTTCGAGGCCTTTCGAGCCGATGCCGTAATTGGCCGAGCAGGGGTGGGTGGAGGAATGGTTGCCGATCTCGTGGCCCTGGGCGAGCATGCGTTTCCAGCCGGGGAGGTTTTTTTCCATGGCGGCAGGCAGGACGTACCAGGTGGCCTTAATTTTAAGGTGCTCAAAGAGCGGCAGGCCGACTTCGATTTGGCTGGCGCGGGCGTCGTCGAAGCTGAGGCTGACGGCGGCACGGCGGCCATGGGGCCAAGGAAAGGGGGCAGCTGGCAGCGGGGAGGCTAGAAAGGGCGCGGCAAGAAAAGAACGGCGGCAAATCACCGTCCTATTCTAATGACGCTGTGCGGGCTAATAGCGGCGAACGGTGGCGGAATAGGCCGAGGCGTTGCCGGCGGCGTCCCAGGCCTTGATCTCGATGGAGTTAAAACCGGTCAGCAGGTTGACGTCAAAGCTCCACTCGAGGCCGCTTGCCTTGGGGCTGGTGATGGCGTCGCCGCTCTGTCCGCCGGCGCTGTTTTTCCAACTGACGCGCGTGACGCCGAGGTTGTCGGTTGCGGAACCGCGAAAGGTAATGCGGGCCGCGCTGGTGAAGATAAAGCTGCCCACGGGGGTTTGGATGGTCATTTGCGGTGCTGTCCTATCTCCGGCGGGGTTGGCCGGTGTTGGGGGCGTAGGGCTCGACGCGGCCAGGCGGTCGGCCGTGAGCGTGCGCGAGGCCGAGACGCCGGAGCGGGCCGTCGCCCGGAAGGTGATTTCGTTGGGGCCCAACGTCAGGGGAATGGTGGCGCTCCAGGCGCTCCCATTGAGAGAAGAGCTTCCGTGGAGAGTCGCCGTACCGCTTGAGCCGCCGAGGGTGGACCAGCGGACTTGCGCGAGGCCGGAGGCATGTTGGGCGGAACCCGAGAAGGTGAGAGAAGCCGCGGTGGTGGAAGGTCGAGCGGCGGCGGGGCTAGTGATGCTGAGGGCGACGTCCGAGTCCGCCTGGCGGGTGACCATTCGGCGGGCGACGCTGGTCTGCTGGCCCTGCAGGGCGGTGACGGCGATGCGGTTGTCGCCGGGGGCGAGGGGCACGGCCGCGCAGCTCCAAGTGATTCCCGTCGAATTGACCAGGCAAGCGCCGGCGGCCCCGGAGCTTTCGTTGCGGTATTCGACGCGCGGGCGGGAGCTGGAGGCGGCTGTGCTCAGCGAGCCGCTGAAATTCATTTGCGCTAGCGCGGTGGAGGCGCCTTCGGTGGGGCTCGCGACCGCCAGGCTGAAGAGGGGAGTAGGGGCCGGGGCCGGGGCCGGGGCAGGCGCAGAGCCTGAGTCGGCGTAGAGCTGCCGAATGGAGGCGATGTCTTCGGACTTCAGATGGGTGGCGATTTGGTAGTAGGGGTACATGACGGTACCGGGCGCGTCGGTATGGCCGATGCCCAGGCTGTGCCCGATTTCATGCAAGAGGACGCTGTAGACGTCCCAGGTACCGCCCACGGTCCAGGCAAAGGCGCTGTTGACGTGGACGTCGCCGGCCAGAGGTTCGGCATTGGGCGGCGCGGGATAGAAGGCGTGGGCGAGGGTGCGGGAGCCGGCGAGGAAGGGATAAGGATCTCCATGCTCGCCGGTGGCAAACAAGATGTCGAGGCTGCGGGGGGAGTGCCGCTGCGGTGTTTCGCGGAAGGTGACGGCGACGATGCGGGACCATTCTTCGAGGGCCCGGCGGGCCTCATTTTTTAGCGACGCGGGATCGGTGGAGGCACCGAGAGCGCCGAAGCTATAGGTAAGCTCGGCGCGGCCTCGCCCAGGCCCGTCCCAGCCGGGGCCGTAGGTGGCGGCGAGCAAGGAAATCTCCAGTTCCGCGCCGGAGAATTCCGGCTGGGAAAAAACGCCCCCGCAAACGAAGAAGGCCTCTCCGTCTTTCATCGCCGCGGGGGCGGGGAAAAGATACTCCACCTCGTCCCAAAGTTGAAGGCGCTCCAGATCTTCCCGCCTGACTTGGAGGAGCCGGTCCGTCGGCTCAAGCGAGGCATGCGGAAAGGGCAGGAGGCCCTCGGCGTCCAGGATTCCGTCGGCCTGCCACGCCTCCACGTCCTTGTGGAAGCGCGCCAAGACGAGCAGCGGCGAGTTCGGGTCGGCGGCGCTTTCGCCGCTTCGAGTTCCGTCCAGAGTAACGGCCAGCGCCTCTGCCAACTCCAACCGCTCGGATAGCAGCGGGCTGAGCTTATCCTCGGGGGCGATTAAGCCGCGATAGGCCAAAGAGAGCCCCTCCCAATTTGTTTCGTCGCCCGCGCTAATCAGGTAACCCGTCGGCGGCAAGTGCGAGAGGACGCGCGCGCCGCGCCGGGTGAGTTCGGCCAGCACGGGGACCGCGTCGCTTTCAATCGAGAGCAGCCAGTGCGAGCGGCCGGCATCCATACGCCGGGTGGCGGCCTTGGTGCTGGAAAGGCGCGGCAGGAGGCCCGTTTCCTCGGCGGTCGCGATGGTCCGGGTTTTTAGGCGCAGTTCCCCGGCCGTCATAAGACCGGCGGTAACCGTCCAGGCCGCAATCGCGGCCGCCAGGCGGTGCTTCATTCTGATGTTTCTGTCCTGTAAACCTCTTATCGGAGCGGGCAAAATATCTTGAGAAAAAAGTGGATAGCCGGGCACTCCTCTTTGTGCGGTTATTGCTCCTTTGGTTAATCCTGGCGGCGGAGCTGTGCGGGCAGGCACCCTGGCGAATGCGTACGTTAGCGGGGGGCTCTGAGGCGGGCGACGGTGGAAGGGCGCTGGACGCCTCGCTGCGCTTTGTACAAGGCATCGCCGTGGGCGGGCGCGGGGAGATTTATCTGGCCGACGCCGACGACCATCGTTTGCGCCGCATCGGCGCGGACGGCCGTATCGAGACGATTGCGGGCGATGGACTGCCGGGTTTGGCCGGAGATGGGGAAGCCTCGCGCCGGGCACGCCTTCATACGCCGTATGGGGTTTCGGTGGGACCGGGGGGCGACGTCTATGTGGCGGACCTCGGCAACGCGCGGGTGCGACGGATCGCCCCGGACGGGCGCATCGAAACGCTGGTACCGGGCTTTCGTTTTAACGCGCCGCGCAACGTGTTGGCCGCGCCGGATGGCCGCGTCTTTGTATCGGACTTTGGCGCGGGCCGCGTTTACGCAATTTCCGGATTAGGCGTAGAGGAACTGGCAACGCCCCCGGGCGGTTTGGCCGCGCCGACGGGACTGGCGCTGGATGGGGCGGGAAACCTCTACATTGCCGACTCGGGCCAAGCGCGCGTGCTACGTTATTCGCGGCAGCGGGTTTACACCGTATACGCGCAGGGCCTGGAACGCCCCACGGGCCTGGCCTGGCATCCGGAAGGGTACCTGCTGATCGCCGATAGCCGTGGGGACTTTCACTGGAAAGTATCCGAGGGGGGGATGCCGAGCCCGGTCTTCCCCGGTGGCCGCGACGTGGCCGTGGACGCGCAGGGCCGCACGATTATGGCCGGGGGCACATGGGTGCGGCGTCTCGACCGGCAGGGGCTTCTTGAGATTGTGATCGATAACCGCTTCCAGAGTTTTCGCGGCGATGGAGGGCCCGCAACCGAGGCGCGACTGTCGAGGCCGACGGGGATGGCTCTCGATTCCAAACGCAACGTATACTTTTCGGACACGCGCAACCACCGGATCCGCCGCATTACGCCAGATGGGCGCATCGATACAGTCGCCGGGACGGGCGAGGCGGGCTTTCGGGGCGACGGTGGCGCGGCCAAGACGGCGCAGCTACATTCGCCGACGTATCTGGCCGTGGACGCCTTCGACAACGTTTACGTCTCCGATAC
>CAYLXK010000032.1:0-49750 GCA_964387685.1 uncultured Bryobacter sp. | reverse complement strand
GTCGACGCGCTTGCCGAGCAGGTTCTGGCGGAAGCGGCCTTGCTTGCCCTTGAGCGTATCCGAGAGGCTCTTGAGGGGGCGGTTGTTGGCGCCACGGAGCACACGGCCGCGGCGGCCGTTATCGAACAATGCGTCGACGGCTTCCTGCAGCATGCGCTTTTCGTTGCGGACGATGACGTCCGGGGCGTGCAGCTCAATGAGCTTTTTAAGGCGATTGTTGCGGTTGATGACGCGGCGATAGAGGTCGTTCAGATCCGACGTCGCAAATCGTCCGCCGTCGAGCGGCACCAAGGGACGCAGGTCGGGCGGAATGACCGGCAGCACGTCGAGAATCATCCACTCGGGCTTGTTGCCGCTCTTGCGGAAGCTTTCGGTAACGCGCAGGCGCTTGGCGAATTTGAGCTTCTTCTGGGCGGAAGTCTCCGTCTTCATACGCTCGCGGATTTCGATCGAGAGCGAATCGACGTCGATCTTCTTAAGGAGTTCCTTGATGCCTTCGGCGCCCATCATGGCGATGAAGCTGCCATAGCCGAATTGGGCGTCGAGGGCGCGCTTCTTTTCGTCCGAAATCACTTCGGCGACTTTCACTTCTTCCGCCGCCGAGCCGGGATCGACTACGACGTAGGCTTCAAAGTAGAGGACGCGCTCGAGCTCGCGCAAGGTGATGTCAAGCAGGTAGCCAATGCGCGAAGGCAGGCCCTTGAAGAACCAGACGTGGCTGCAAGGGCTGGCGAGTTCAATGTGGCCGAGGCGCTCGCGGCGTACGCGCGAAAGCGTCACTTCCACGCCGCATTTGTCGCAAATGACGCCGCGGTGCTTCATGCGCTTGTATTTGCCGCAGAGGCATTCCCAGTCCGCCACCGGCCCGAAGATGCGGGCGCAGAAGAGGCCGTCGCGTTCGGGTTTAAAGGTGCGGTAATTGATGGTCTCCGGCTTGGTGACTTCGCCATGGGACCAGTTGATGATCTTCTCCGGAGATGCCAACGAAATACGGATCGAATCGAAGTCCGCGATCAAATTGGCGCGATCGTAAGGTGAGGAACGATACATGTGCTATTTCTCCTGTTCTTTCTTCAACTAGTCGGCGGCGAGAGCCGTGTCGGCCGGCACTTCGTCGTCGGTGGCCTTCTTCATCTTCATCAGTTCGACGTCGAGGCAGAGGCTTTGGAGTTCGCGAATGAGAACGTTGAAGCTCTCGGGCACGCCGGGTTCGGCCGCGGCCTCGCCCTTGACGATGGCTTCGTAGATCTTGGCGCGCCCGTAGACGTCGTCGGATTTCGCGGTGAGCAGTTCTTGCAGGATATAGGCGGCGCCGTAGGCCTCGAGAGCCCAGACTTCCATTTCGCCGAAGCGCTGGCCGCCGAACTGGGCCTTGCCGCCCAGCGGTTGCTGCGTGATCAACGAATACGGCCCAATGCTGCGCGCGTGGATCTTGTCGTCCACCAAATGGCTTAGCTTCAGCATGTAGATGTAGCCGACGGTGACGGGCTGCTCAAAGGGCATACCGGTCATGCCGTCCACCAGCTTGATCTTGCCCGAGGAAGGCAAGTTTGCTTTGGCGAGCTGTTCCTTGATGTCCTTTTCGGTGGCGCCGTCAAAGACGGGCGTGGCGAACTTGACACCAAGCGCACGAGCCGCCCAACCCAAGTGCGTTTCGAGAATCTGCCCCACGTTCATACGGGATGGAACGCCCAGCGGGTTCAAGACGATCTCGACGGGCGTACCATCGGGCAAATACGGCATGTCCTCTTCGGGCACGATGCGGGCGATGACACCCTTGTTGCCATGGCGGCCGGCCATCTTGTCACCGACACTCAGCTTGCGCTTCATGGCGATGTAGCACTTCACCATCTTGATGACGCCGGGGGGAAGCTCGTCGCCCTTCTTGAGCTTGGCCTTCTTCTCGTCGGTGATCTTTTCGAGCACCGCGATCTGGCGCGAGGTCATGTCTTCGATCTCGTCCAGCTTCTCGTTCAGAAGCGGGTCCTTCTTATCGAGGCGCATGCGCTTCAGGTCGCGGGAGCGGATCTTTTCGAGCAAGTCCCGGGTGATTTCCTGGCCCTTGCCCATGATCTTGCGATTCGTCTTTTCGTCGTGCAGGTCGGCCTGGAGAATGCGGCCGCCGAGCAACTGCTCAAGACGCTTGGATCGCTCGTCGTTGAGGATGCGCTTTTCGTCGGAGAGGTTGCGCTCCAGGCGAATCACTTCTTCCTCTTGGATGAGCTTAGAGCGCTCGTCAAGGTCGGCGCCTTTGCGGGAGAAGACCTTCGCGTCCACCACCACGCCTTCAATTCCGGGCGGGCAGTAGAGCGAGGCGTCCTTCACGTCGCCGGCCTTTTCGCCGAAGATGGCGCGCAGCAGCTTCTCTTCCGGGGTCAACTGCGTTTCGCCCTTGGGCGTCACTTTGCCGACCAGGATGTCGCCGGGCTTGACGGTGGCGCCGATCCGGATGATGCCGGATTCGTCGAGGTTACGCAGGAAGCTCTCGCTGATATTTGGAATATCGCGCGTGATTTCCTCCGGACCCAGCTTGGTGTCGCGGGCCTCGATTTCGAACTCTTCGATGTGGATCGACGTGTAGTAGTCTTCCTTGACCAGCTTTTCGCTGACGACAATGGCGTCCTCGAAGTTATAGCCGCGCCAGGGCATGAACGAGACCAGGACGTTGCGCCCCAAGGCCAGTTCGCCCTTATCCGTGCAGGGGCCGTCGGCGAGGACGTCGCCTTTTTTGACGCGCTGGCCTTTGTCGACGATGGGCTTCTGGTTGATGCAGGTGTTCTGGTTGGAGCGCTTGAACTTGGTGAGCGGATAGATGTCGGCGCCCACTTCGCGGGACATCTGGCCTTCGGCCACGCCACCGCCATCCACGCGCACAATGATGCGTTCGGAGTCGACGCTATCGACGACGCCGGAGCGTTTGCAGATGACGACGGCGCCCGAATCGCGCGCGGTCACGCGTTCCATGCCGGTGCCAACGACGGGCGAATCCGCGCGCAGGAGCGGCACGGCTTGGCGTTGCATGTTCGAACCCATCAGGGCGCGATTGGCGTCGTCGTTTTCAAGGAAGGGAATCAAGCTAGCGGCGACGCTGACCAATTGCTTGGGCGAAACGTCCATGTACTGGATTTCGTTGACGTGCTTCAGGACGAAGTTGCCAGCCTGGCGGGCGTTGACGAGCTCGGACGTAATCTTGCCGCGCGCATCGAGAGGCACGTTGGCCTGGGCGATGGTGTACAAATCCTCTTTCCAAGCGCTTAGATAGTCGCAGTGGCTTTCGAATTCGGCGGGCTGCTTGTCTTTATTGAGGGCGGCGTTGGCCTTTTCGATGGCCTCGCGCGTCATGACATCGTTGACCTTGAAGGGCGTGTCGCCCGGATTCAAGACGCGGATTTCGTCGACCACGCTGCCGCCTTCCACGCGCCGATAGGGAGACTCGATGAAGCCGTAGTCGTTAATGCGCGCAAAACAGGACAACGAAGAGATAAGACCGATGTTCGGGCCTTCCGGCGTCTCGATCGGGCAGATGCGGCCATAGTGCGTGGTGTGGACGTCGCGGACTTCGAAGCCCGCGCGTTCGCGCGAAAGACCGCCCGGTCCAAGCGCGGACAGACGGCGCTTGTGCGTGATTTCGCTCAAGGGGTTCGTCTGGTCCATGAACTGCGACAACTGCGAAGAGCCGAAGAACTCGCGGATCGCCGCCATCACGGGTTTCGCATTGACGAGGTCGTGCGGCATGGCCGTCGACATTTCCTGATAGACGCTCATCTTTTCCTTGATGGCGCGTTCCATGCGGACCAGGCCGATGCGGAACTGGTTCTCCAGCAGCTCCCCCACCGCGCGCACGCGGCGATTGCCCAAGTGGTCGATATCGTCAACGGCGCCGATGCCGCGGCGCAGCTTCAGCAGGTACTTGATCGTCGCAATGAAGTCCCCATGATCGAGCGTGCGGCGATCCAGGGGATTCGCGCCCGCAAAGCCCTCGGGGGCGTATTGCTCGTTCTCGTGGATCTTGATGTTGAACTTCATGCGGCCCACGCGGGAGAAGTCGTACTTCCGCGCGTCGAAGAACATGCCGTTAAAGAGCTGGCTGGCGGTATCGAGCGTGGGCGGGTCCCCAGGGCGCAGCTTGCGGTAAATCTCCAGCAGGCTCTCGTTCTGGCTCTTTTTCTCGTCCTTGCGGATCGTTTCCGAGATGACGATGCCCACTTCGTCGCGTTCGGGGAAGAAGATTTCAAAGTCTTCCTTTCCGGCTTCGAGGAATTTGGCAATGTGGGTTTCGAGGAGCTTCTGGTTGGCTTCGGCCAGAATTTCGCCCGTTTCCATGTCGATCACGTCGGCGGCCAGGTGCGCGCCCTCAAGATCGGCCGGAGCCACTTCCACGTCCGTGATCTTGCTGTCGCGCAAGGCCTTGAACACCGAAGAGGTGATCTTCTTGCCCTGGGGCACCACCACGTCGCCATTCTTGGCCGTGACGGCATAGGTGAGCTTCTGGCCCTTCAGCGCGTCGCCCACGTTCAAGAGGATTTTGCCCTTCTTGAGCGAGACCTTCGACAAAGTCTCGGTGTAGAAGGCCTTGATGATCTGTTCGTCGGTCTTGAGGCCGAGGGCGCGCAAAAAGACTGTGCCGTAGAACTTCCGCTTGCGGTCGATACGAACGAAGAGATAGTTCTTGTTGTCGTATTCGAACTCGACCCACGAGCCGCGGTAGGGAATGATTTTGCCGAGGAAATAGCCTTGGGTTTGGATGCGTTCAAAGAAAACGCCCGGCGAGCGGTGCAGCTGGCTGACAATCACGCGCTCCGTACCATTAATGACGAAGGTGCCGTTGGGCGTCATCAAGGGGATTTCGCCGAAGAAAACTTCCTGCTCTTTGATGTCGCGGACGGTGCGCGCCTTGGGGTCGGGATTCTCGGGGTCTTTGTCGTACACCGTTAGCCGGATGGTGACCTTGAGGGGTGCGGAAAACGTCATGCCGCGCTCTTCGCACTCGGCGATGTCGTATTTCAGCTGCAGACCGACGGGGTCGCCGCAGCGATTGCAGAACGTGACGATGTTCTTATTGAAGGTGCCGCAGGCGCCGCACAGGATGTCGCCGGCATGGAAGGGGTCCGTTTGGATCGTCGAACCGCAGGCCCGGCAGACGCTGCGCAAATGGTTCAGCCCTTTGAGCGAGCTGCACTTACATTCCCAATTGCCGATGGCGTAATCGACAAAGTCCAATTGCGAGAGGCCGCGGAAATCCGTGATCGGGAAAACGCTCTTGAAAACGCTCTGCAGGCCGATTTCGTCACGCTCGTCCGGCAGTAGATCCATCTGCAGGAAGCGCTCGTAGCTCATTTTCTGCACTTCAATCAGGTTCGGAATGGGGATCGAACTCTTGATGCGCGAGAAATCGACGCGTACGATGGGCTTCTTCGAGGGGGCCGCAGAAGTTGTAACTGGGAGAGAAGAGGACTGTTGCATGCTTTGCAAACTCCGTATTCCGCCGTGGGCGGATGCGCTTCAGAAAAGGACTAAACGACAACAGGCGGCAGGAGCCGCCTAAACAAACATGCGCCGGCCCCAGGGGCTAAAACCCTGGCTCTCCGGCGAAAAGACATGTCAGAACGCAGTTGGGGTCAAAATGTGTGTGGGGCTAATTGGATGGACTGGCTAGCCACTAAAAAGAGTAACAAATTGTCACGGTGTTGTCAAAATGACACCATATCGTGATGAGTGGCGTGCTCTGAGTCGATTCCCGGCTCAGGGCTTTCCTGCCAGCAGCGTGCGGATCGTATCTCGCACTGCCGGCCAAGTGGAAGAAGCCGGGCTGGCCGTTTCAAAGTGTCCCGCGTTGGGTACGACCAGCAAGCGGACCTTAGCATCCCCCGCCCGCTCGGCCGCCTGGACATACTGCATAGCAAGTTCTTTCGGCACATAATTTTCCTGGTCTCCCCAGACCAGCACCTGAGGAACGCCCAGGGGCAGAAAGCGATTGACGGAAACCTGCCGATACCGTTCCGGCACCTCCAAGGGAGTGCCGCCCAGCAGATTCGTCACCACCGGGTTTCCCCGGCAAGCCGAATGGTAATGCTCGATGTCTTCCGTCATGTCGATTCTCCCGGCTAAATTGACGATGCCCGCCAGCGGGAGGGGGTTGGGGATGAAGAGAGGACTGTCTTTGGGCAACTTATGCCGGAGCGCGGTCCACATCGCCAGGTGCGCGCCGGCCGAATGGCCGACAACGACAACGCGGCCCAGGTCCAGACGATGCTTCCCAGCGATCGCGCGCAGATGGTCCAGCGCCTGCCCGACATCGAGATAGGTGCCCGGCCAGCCGCTGCCAGGCTGCGGCAGCCGACGGTACTCAATGTTCCAGGTTGCGATTCCGTCCGCCTTTAGCGCGTCACCCATCGCGCCCATCAGGGACGCGCGCCCCATGGCCATCCAACAACCCCCGTGAATCAGTACTACCACCGGATGTGGCCCTGGCCCAGGCGGAAGGCGCAGCTCGCCATACTGGTTGGGATCGCTGCCGTAGGCTATCTTCAAGTCCGCCTCGTTGGAGGCGAGCGCCGCTAAGTCGGCTCCCGTCATCAGTTTGCGTGCCGCCGGCTTGGTCTCGATACTTTGCGCCGTAGCCGCCAACGCAGTGATGAGGAGGAGGGGAAGGACAGGCCAGGCCAACATGACTCTAGTGTAATCGCCCTGGCTCAAACCGCGAGCGAAGGCGGTCGCGCAGTCGCCCTAGCAGATATGCGCACCCCGCGTCTCCAGGTAAACCGAGTAAATCGACTGGCTCCCGCACATAAACAGCCGATTCCGGCGGAAGCCGCCAAAGCAGAGGTTGGCGCAGATTTCGGGTAGGAGAATCTGCCCGATGCGCACGCCATCCGGGGCAAAAACATGGACGCCGTCGTAGCCCGCACCCACCCAGCCGGCACCGGCATAAATGTTGCCTTTGACGTCGGCGCGGATGCCGTCGGCAAGGCCCGCGTCAGGGAAGCCAGCCAGGGCCATTTTGCAAAACTCTTTGCCGCCGTTTAGGTTCTTGCCGTTCACTACGTCCCAAACCTTGATGTTGCGCGGCGCCTTCGGGTAATGGGTCGCGCCCGTGTCGGCAACATAAAGCTTCTTGTAGTCTGGCGAGAAGCAAAGGCCGTTCGGCTTGTAAATCTCATCCGTCACCTTGGCGATCGCCCCGGAGCTGGGGTCGATGCGGTAAATGGCTTCTTTTTGAGAGAGTTCCGCCGTAAATCCCTCGTAGTTTAATAGGATTCCGTAGCCTGGATCGGTAAACCAGATGCCCCCGTCGGGATGGACAACTACGTCGTTCGGCGCATTGAGGGGCTTGCCTTCGAACTTGTCGGCGAGCACCGTGATGGTGCCGTTCGCCTCATAGCGGGTGACGCGGCGATTGCCGTGTTCGCAGGAGAGCTGGCGGCCCTGGTAATCAAAGGTGTTGCCGTTGGAATAGCCGGCGGGCTGGTGGATGACGCTAACGTGGCCGTCGTCTTCTACCCAGCGGTACTGCTTGTCGTTGGGGATGTCGCTCCAGACCAGGTAGCGTCCGACACCACTCCAGGCAATGCCTTCGGCCCAAAGGTAGCCTGTGGCGTGGCGCAGGATGGTGGTGTTGCCGATCTTGATCGAGGCGAAGCGCGGGTCTAGCACCACGACGTCGGGCTCGGGGTAGCGCGTGGGGCGCTGATTGGTGTAATCGCGATTGGGGGTCTGGGCTAGAAGGGGCGCCGCAAGGGCGGGAAGGAGTCCGCGTCGAGTCATGCGCGGGTGATTCTATCAGAGTTGGCGAATCTATTAGATTGAGGGCCGGGCTTAGCGGTTGCCGGGATACTTTTGGAAGACCGCGCTTTGGCCGTCGGAGAGAACCTTCATGACGGAGTAGGCGTCGCGGTAAGGGCCCTCCATCCCCGGGGAGCCCATGGGCATGCCGGGGACGGCGAGGCCGATGGCTTTGGGCTTCTCTTTGAGCAGGCGCTGCACGTCAGCCAAGGGTACGTGGCCTTCGAGCGTATAGCCGCCGACGGTTGCCGTGTGGCAGGAGGCGAACTTCTCGGGGATGTTGGCCTTCAGGCGGTAAGGCGCCGTGGCCGGCACTTCGTTTACCACTACCTTAAAGCCGCCCGCGCGCATGTGCTCCACCCATTTCGCGCAGCAGCCGCAGGTTTTGGTTTTGTAGACCGTCATCACGGGCGGCGCGGGGGCGGCGCTCAAAAGAGCGGAAGCCACCAGCGCGGGAAGCCAACTGGATTTGATCACTACCTCCAATGTAGCTCGACCTATCGGCGGAGTTGGGGCTGCTAGTAGCGCGGTGCGAGGGGAGGCAGATGTTGTGTCGCACAGATGCGCAGGCGATTCAGCCGGTTCACGAGTGGGCCGGTGGCTTCGAGGCGTACTGGACAACCAGTTTCTGCCCGTCAAAAAAGGCGCCGAGTAACTCCTAGCCGAGAATGCCGGAAAGACAGAAACCACAGGACCGCACTAGAGATGGCAAAAGAATGACCGGTCAAAGGACCGCGCTTCGAAATTTCATGGGAGATGCACATCGAGGCTCCGCTTCAGGCAAGCTTTAAGGCGCTTTGGGAGCAGGTGGGCCCGAGCAGCGAGACGCCCGATGGAACGGGGCTGCCGATGCAGATTGAGGCTTGGCCGGGCGGGCGCTGGTACCCGCGACCTGGGAGCTCGGACCGGGCATTTCTAAGGATGAGGGCAAATGACGGGGCCGCCGTTGGTGTCGGCGCCGCCCGTGCTGCCGGAGCTGCAATGATGCGGCACTCCGCCCTAGGCTTTTATGCCAGAAGCCTAAAGGAACGGGGTGGCGCAAGGCTGGGGAAGTCTTCTGGAGCGGACGAAAAAGCAGGCCGAAGCGCAATACACCGGCAAGGTTAAAAATGCGGGAACTCACTACCTAGCATTACCGTATACTAGGCATCGTGGAGTACCGGACCGAAAGCCCAGAAGAGGCAAAAGAACGCAGGATCACGCAGTTGCGGAAGGGAATTCTGGAACTGGCTGTCTTGGGCGTCCTGAGTGAGGCCCGGCATTACGGCTATTCCCTGGTCAAAGCGCTTTCCGAGCGCGGGGCCGGCGGTTTAAAGGAGGGCACGATTTATCCCATCCTGGCCCGCCTGGACCGGGAAGGGGCGGTTCGTTCGGAATGGGTTGCATCCGACCAAGGCCCTCCTCGCAAGTACTACTCACTTAGCCCGGCAGGGTACGCCCTTTTCGTGGAACTGCTCGAGGCCTTTGATCAGTTAGTGACGCTCGTGCATGGCGACAGGAAACAACCTGCCGCCATGCAAACCCCAACCATTTCTCTAGTAGTGAACAAGAGGTAACTTATGCGCCCCCTCCCTCCCACCGTATCGACCCTTGTGCAGGATTATTTGGAACGCCTGCGCCTCCAATTGAACTCGTTAGCGCCGGCCGAGCAAGCGGATTTTCTACGCGAAATTGAATCCCACATTTACGAAGCCTACTGGGAGACGCAGGGAAGCGACGACGTGGCCGTCACACTCTCTGTTCTGCGCAAGCTTGGCGAGCCGGCAGAGGTGGTTTCGGCAAGGTTGCCGGAAGCGCTATTGCGGCAAGGCACCCGATGGCACGCACCCTCTTACACGTTTGCGGGTATCTTTCTGGCACTTTTTGGGATTCCGCTGGGTCTGGGTGGCGCGGCAGTCTTACTCGGAATAATGGGGTCGCTGGCGGCGGTGCTGCTCAGTTACTATGTGGTGCTCGCCTTGTCGGCGCTGTGCGGATCGCTCTTGCTGGCGTTTGCTTTCACGCGGGTATATTGGCCTGAAATGTGGGATCGCCTGTTGGAGGCTAATGTGATTCAAATGAACGGCCCGGCCCGGCAAGCGGTAGAGTTGCTGGGACCGTCTCTTGAAGGGGTCCTTTATGGCGCGGCCGGCGTGCTGTTGCTGGCGGCAAGTTATGGCCTCTGGAGGCTGGGCGGACGCATGCTGCGTGGGGTCTCGTTCTTGAGCCACTTGCTCTTCGACTGGATGCGCCGCCACGGGCGCCGCCTTCGCGAGAAAATTCGACGACGGTTCGCGGAGCACCGAGAACGCCGCTTCGCGTTTCGCGCAAGCAGAGCTTAGAGCGGCGTTTCAGCGGGTGCAGGAGATGCCTGGGCGCGCAGGCAGCGTCTTCTAGACGCTGACGACCGGGCAGGGAGAGCTGCGGATGAGCGCGTAGGCGTGGGTGCGGAGACGGCCATCCCCAGAGGCGGCCGAGCCGCGGCCGATGATGAGAAGGTCGGCGTGTTCGCGCACGGCGCAGTCGTGGACGACTTTGGCGGGTTCGCCTTCTTCGACCACCAAGCGGGTCTCGAGGGATTTATCGCGGAGGCTTTGGGCAAGGACGTGTTCGGCTTGTCCGCGGAGCGGTTCCCAGGCGACGGCGTGCAGGGCGAGGAGTTCGGCGTCGTGCACGGCGCAAAACCCGGATGCCCACGAGAGCGTGCGTTGGCTTTGTTCGCCGAAGTCGACCGCGCACACGACGCGACTGTAGCGGATTGCCGCAGGCGAAGCTACGCCCTCCAAGTGGACGCCGGTCCACACCGGGCAGGCCGCATCATGCAGAACTTTCGCGGTGACGCTGCCCAGGACGTAGCGGCGAAAGACGCCGAAGCCATGGCTGGGCATCATGATCAGGTCCACCTGATGCCGGTGGGCATGGCTGACGATCTCCGTTGCGGGGTCGCCCTCCAGCACTTGCCGGACGAGCGAAATGCCGGTGAATTGGTCGGCCAGGTAAGACGACATAAGTTCCTTGGCGTGCCGCAGGCGAAGCTCGAATTGTTCCATGAGCGAGGTGGCGCCGAATTCCGGGGCAAAGAAGACTTGGTCGCGCCGGCCGACCACGGTGAGCAGGGTCACGGCGGCCCGGAAGCGCCGCGCCATTTCCGCCACGTAAGGCGCCGCTGCGAGATTGCGGTCGGAGAAATCAATCGGAAAGAGGATCTTTTGGATAGTGAGCATGGAAGGGTTTCCGCCTAGACGCTGAGCACGGGGCAGGGCGCCTCGCGGACGGTCTCATATAGCTGCGACCAAATGCGGCCGAGACCTTTACGGGCGTGGCCACGGCCGACGACCAGGAGCTCGGCATGCTCTTCGGCCGCCACGTCGCGGATGCCGTCCGGGATCTGGTGGTAAACCACGCGCACGCCCGCGCTGATCTGCAGTTCGCCGATAAGAGAAAGAAGGCGGGCTTCCGCTTTGGCCATTAGCTGGCTGGGGTAGGGGCCGAAATCGAATTCCCAGGCGCCGCTAGGGGGCTCCACCGAGTGAACAAGCGTCAGGCGCGCGCCGGCCTGGGCGGCGAGTTCGGCGGCAACGCGGGCCACCTTCGCGTCCTCGTTGTTTTCGGAGTCCTCGGCCGTAAGAGCGCAGACGATCGATTTGAGCTCGGTGGCCCCCTTGTCGTAATGGCCGTGGACGCTGGTCCAGATGGGGCAAGTGAGGTCGTGGAGGAGCTTGGCTGTTACGGAGCCGAGCAGCAGGCGGCGAAGGGGCCCAGCGCCGTGGGTGGGCAGCATGACGAGATCGATGCCCTCGCGGGCGACCGTTTCCTCAATGGCTTGTGCGGGGTCCCCGTCGGCCAGGAGAGGGCGGGCCTGGTGGGCGCTAAAGTGCTGCGCTGTGGAAAAGTGCTGCGCTGTGAAAGCGCGGAGGCGTTTCATTTCCGCCTCCCGCTGCTCGCCGTCGGCGGGGGCGGCGACCATGGCGCCCATGAAATCTCCCGTAAACCCCGCGACGGGGTACAGCGGGAGGACGTGTAGCACAAAGACCTGGGTGTGCGGGGCGGCCATCTTGTGAATGAACGGGATCGCCGCCAGGCACGGGTCCGAGTAGTCGCACGGAAAAAGGATCTTAGCGAACGTGGGCATACACACTCCTCTTGCAATTTCCGCGCCAATGCCACTTTGCGGGAAAAGCCCCTAGAAATGGCAATTTGACGGATTGGCAAGGTGCGGGAGGGCACCCAGATTGCGCCCGTTGACCCACAAACCGCCTGCAGCAGACGCGGTTGGCGGAGCATGGGTTCACCCGCGCTGGGCATTCGCCCGTGGGCAGATGGGGCTTTAGAGGGCCGGCGAGCGAAGCGATTGCAGCGCTACCGAACGACGGGAATTACCACGCCGGTAGGCGAGGAGACGCCGGTGCCCGCTGCTGACATCAAGGTCACCTGCAGTTCGTAATTCCACGTGGGCAGGTCGGCGTCAATGCTCGACTGGCCGCCCCGCTCGGTGCAGTTCCTAACCCGCAATGAACACGACCCTAGGGAACGACGGGAATCACCACGCCGGTAGGCGAGGAGACGCCGCTGATCGTTACCTGCAGTTCGTAATCCCCTGTGGGCAGGTCGGGCACTTGGAAGCCCACCAGGTATACTCCCGCAAAGCTCGACAAGCCCACATAGAGAGGAGTTACGCTGCGCGTGCCAAAGCGCAACTGCACCGCGCCGGCGACGGGATAGCCGCCCTCGCGCGGCGCCGGGATGCGCCCAGCCGGCACGAACGGATTCGTGGCGCCCATGCCCATGCCATAAGCGATGACAAATTCACCCGGCCTTGCCGGACGCACCGCGAGTCCATTCAACGAGGTGACGCCGAAGAGATCCGCCGGCGCAATGTAGGCCGTGTTGTCGGCGCTCAACGCGGCAATGAAACGGCGGTTGCGTTGGTCATAGGTAAAGAAGCTGGGATTCAGGCCTCGCGCCGCCACCGTCACCGCCGGGCTCGCCACTCCATCCCGCTCCACGACCACACTCACATTTCCCGGCGCTACGCCATCGGGGGCGAGCGCGTTCACCTGGCCCGGACTCGTAAACACCGGGAAAGCCTCCTGGCCGTTCACCAGCACCCGCGTCCCGTTGAGCCGCCGCGGCGCTTGCCCTTCCACAAAGCCCACCGACCAATCGCCGCTGCCGCTCGACAGGCTTGAGCCGAAGACTGTAAAAAAGGCCCCCGGAGCGATCGGCGTCGCCTCTGCAAAAGTAGCGCCATTGCGTACGCCGTTGCTCAAAAACGAAGGAGCGCTCAGCCCCACCGAGGAATTGAAGGGATCGCGGGCGATCCGCGCCGCTTCTTCGGCCGAGAGTTCGTTCGTGTAAAGGCGCAGCAGCGCAATCTTGCCGGAAGAATAGTCCGTGCGGGAGGTATCGCTGGTGTTGTCCAGGAAAAAATGCAGAATGCGCCGGGGGTTGTCGATATTCATCGAATTGGTCGAAAGATCTATGTCGAGCACGCCGTTGACGTACACGCGCGCCCGGTTGGCCCCGACGCTCATCGTCAAATGCACATAGTTGCCCGCCTCATAAGCGGCCGTGCCGGTCCGGAGCCGCGAAAAATCGAAGCGATTTTGGGGATTCAGGTAAAAGCCGCGGTCCGAAGTCCGGTCGAGCGTGTCGAAGATGCGTCTCCAGGTTCCGCTGCGTTCCGTCAGCGCAAAGACCATATCGAAGGAATAGCTCAGCGGATTGAGCACATTGCCGGCGCTAAAGGAAAGGCCTGCCTGCTCCGCCGCCGTGCCGCTAAATTGATAGACGCTGCGCATCTGCCCCAGCACCATCTCGGTGACATAGGCGTTGCGCCCGAGCGGGTCCGAGGCCGTTAAGGCCGGCGCCGTGGCCAGGCTGGAATTGAGCGTGTTTTGAAAGGTGTAGCTGCCTACCAGGGCCGCGGACTGGCCGAGGAGAGTCGAGGCCAAAAGCGGCAGCCAAAGATAACGAAAGCAGTGAAAGCGTGGATGGAGCCCCATATGCAAAATGCGGAATCCTGCCGTGTTCCGGAAAAGTATTTCTCCTCTACACTCGGGAGTATCGATGTCCCACAAAATTCTCTTGGTAACCGGCGACGCCGGGGAATCCTACGAAGCACTCTATGCCGTTCACCGTTTTGCCGAAGCCGGTATTCCGGCTGTCTTGGCGGCCCCCAGCGTGCGCCGCTTGCATCTGGTGATGCACGATTTTGAGCCGGGCTGGGATACTTACGTCGAACGTCCCGGCTACGGCTTGGCCAGTGAACTATCGCTGTCGGAGGTCCGCGCCGCGGACTATTCGGCTATCTTGATTCTGGGCGGACGCGCGCCGGAGTATCTGCGCCACCACGCGGGGCTACTAGCGGTAGTGCGGGAAATGCATGGGGCGGGGAAGTGGGTCTTTGCCCTTTGCCATGGCATCCAGGTCTTAATTGCCGCCGGCATCGTCGCTGGCCGAACAGTCACCTGTTATGAGCACGTACGCAACGAGGTGGAACTTGCCGGGGGCGCTTGGGCGCCTTCCGAGGCGGTGCGGGATGGAAATCTGATCACGGGCCAGACCTGGAATTCCCACCCGGATTTCTACCGTTTGGTGTTTCAGGCGCTTGGCTAGAGGGGCGGCGGCGCTATTGCAGCGGCGCGGTCGAAGCGGCACTGGAAGCGCCGCACTCTGGTTGCAACGCTAGACTCCCGGCACCTTGGTCCTGGGCGTCTAGAGCTGGTCCTGGGCGTCTAGAGCTGGTCCTGGGCGTCTAGAGCTGACGCTCGAACCGCAACGCGAGAGTCGCTTTACGATGATGCCGGCGCTACGCCTGCGAACCCTTGCGCTACGCCTGCGAACCCTTGCGCTACGCCTGCGAACCCTTGCGCTACGCCTGCGAATCCCGGCGCTACGCCTGCGGCGTGGCCACGCTTTCCAAGTCCGCCTGGGCTCCCACCGCCATTTCTGAGCCAGGTCTTTCGGAGCCAGGATTTTCTGAGCCAGCCTTTTCGGCACCAGACCCGCTCTTGTTCGAGGCGAAGTCCCGCAAGGCGGCGATGGGCGAAACCCCGCCAAAGATCCGGTTCAAAGAGAGTTTCTCGATCAGTTTTCTGGAGGGCGCCTCGGCTTCCACTTTACGCAAAGACGGCACGATGCGTCCGGCCAAGGCTTCTATCCCTTGTCCCAGCGGGCTAGCCACATCGACGTGGGTACCCTTATAGAGGGCGGCCTCGACGCGGGCGTAATCGTTGGGTAGCATCTGGGTGACGGAAATGCCGACGCTTTGTTCGCACGCTTCCTTGGTCATCGCGTCCCGCCCGCTGACGCGATTAATGATCAGGTTCACTTTTTCCGTCAAGCCGTATTCGCGCAGCAGGTGCATCCGGGTCTTGGCCAGGTGGAGCGGGGCAATCTCGGAAGTGGAAACGAGCCAGATCTCGTCACTCTCCATCAGCAACTCGATCGAATAGCGCTCCAGGTTCCCGGAGTGGTCCAGGCATACGGCCAGATAGTTGCGGCGGCAAAAGGCGATCAGTTCCTTGGTGGCCCCCATATCCAGGCGTTGTCCGGGCTGCACATAGCCGGAACCCAGGACATCGAGATTGCCCTTGTTGGCCACCAGCGCCTTCCAGATTTCCTCGTCCATGTGATGGGCGTGGTCTCCGGCTTCTTTGGCCGAATGGACCTCCGCCAGCTTCAACATGAAGCCCTGTAGCCCCAGATTGAGGTCGAAATCGGCTAGGAGCACTCTCTCATCCACCCGCCGCGCAATCGCCATGGAAACGTTCAGCGCAATCGTCGAACAACCCACGCCCGGTTTGGACGGCAGGAAAGAGATCACCTTGCCCCGGCTCATGGCCGCTTGCGGCTGGGCCTCCAGGTTCTGGCTGGCTAAGTTGAGAAGTTCCTTTAATTGAACTGCGTCTATCGGAAAACTCAAGCAATCAATCATGCCGGCGCGCAGGGCCGCGCGCAGCGTCTCGGCATCACTGCGCTGCGAGAGTCCGGCAATTTGCGTCCCCGGCGCAAACTGCTTGATCCACCGGGCAATGTATTCCGCCTTGCGCGGCTCGGCCATGGAGACGAAAATCAGCTTGGGAAACGACGCGCGCACAAACCGTTCCAGCTTATCCCCGTCGGGATAGGCCGCTAGGTGCCGGAAAGGCGTCGCGCCGCTACCGAGAATCGACGAAGCGTGCCCCGACTGCTCGGCCAACAAGGGCAGTAGCTGCTCCGTAATTTCGGCGTCCCCGCCGATGATCGCCATCCTCAACATCGTGTGCGTACCGTTCCTGAGTACGCTTATCGGCACGGGGACGGCGAGTATTAGCGGTTCTAAAAAGAAGAAAACTCGCGGCTTAGCTGGCCTTAGCCGCCGCCGCGGAGCGGAAGAGCCCGCCCAGCCCAAACAGCGAGCCCTTTTTGCTCTTTCCCGTCGGCTCGGCGCTCCGCGGCGCGGCCACCAGCGCCTCGGCCAGGGCTTCATAGCGCCGGCCCAGAGGGCATTCCGGATCGACGGCGGTGCCCTTGCGCAAAGCGGCCTCCAGCCGCGCGTAGTCGTTGGGAATCTGCATCGCCACGGGAATGCCGACCGTCGCCTCAATGTCTTCTCTCGAGATCGAGTCCCGCCGCGAGGTCCGGTTCAGGACCAGGCGTACGCGCTCGGACAGGCCGTATTCGCGCAGCAGATTCATCTTCGTGCGCGCCAGATGCAGAGGCGCGATTTCGGCCGTCGACACCAGCAGGATCTCATCGCTTTCCATCAGCATCTCAATGGAATAGCGCTCCATGTTGCCGGAATGATCGGCGCACACGGCCGAATAATTGCGCCGCCAAAAGCTGAGCAAGTCTCGCGTCGCGCCGGTTTCCATGCGCTGGCCCGGCGTTACGTAGCCGGAACCCAGCACATCCAGGTTCCCGTTGCGCACCACCAAGCCTTCCCACAGGTCGGCATCCATGTGGTGGGCGTGCTCGCTGGCATCCTGGGCCGAGTGCACCCGGTCCAGCTTCAGCATGAAGGCCTGTAGGCCCAGATTCAGATCGAAATCGGCCAGCAGAATGCGCTCCCCCGTGCGGCGAACTAGCGCCAAGGCCGTGTGCAAGGCGATCGTCGAGGCCCCGACGCCGGGCTTGGCCGGAAGAAATGAAATCAGCTTGCCGCGGTTCGGCAGATCCTGCGGGGCATCCTCCAGGTTCTTCACCGCCAGAGACAGGGCTTCGTTCAGTTGGCCTAGATCGAGGGGAAAGGCCAGACAATCCAGCATCCCCGCGCGCAGCGCACTGCGCAATACCTCGTTGCTGCAACTCCGCGCCATGCCCACCATTTGCGTTCCGGGCGCAAATTGCTTCACCCAGCGCGCAATGTATTCCGCCTTCTTGGGCTCTCCCATGGACACAAAGATCAGCCGGGGAAACGTCGCCCGCATGAAGCGCTCCAGCTCCACATCCGACGGATAGGCGGACAGTAGTTTCACCAGTTCCGGGCGGTGCGCTCCCTGCAAATACGGGGCGAGTTCGCTCGAAAACTCGGCCTCCGGGCCGATCAACGCGATTCTGAACATGAATAAGGGACCTTAAGGGGTCCTTCGGCGCTTCCGCCCGCAAACATTAGTGCCAGGGAACTTAAGTTCTAAGGCCGCAGCCAGGCCGCCAAAAAGGGCTCAAAGGCATCGGCCTGCCGCACAAAGCCCAAATCCGTAGGATGCGAGGAGTCGATCGTAGCCTCTCCATCGGCGCCCAGCAGCCCTTCGCCTCCCAAGTACGCGAGTCCCTTGACGCCCTTGGCCAGCAACTGCGCATAGGCTTTGCGGAACTCGATGCGGCTCTCGACGTTGCGCTTCCACTTGCTCTCCACCAAGAACGCATCCTGATAGGTCCGGTCCTCCACCAGCAGCATCGGCGTATCGGGCCGCGCCTTCCGCATGTACTCGACAAAAGGCACCGTCCGCTCGGCCACCTGCGGCGCCGTAATGTTCGGCAGACAATCGATCACATAAACCGCGGCGTCCAGTTCCACCAAAAACTTCGCCACTTCCAGCTCCAGGCGTCCGTTGCCCCCAAAGCCCAGATTGATTACCGGACGGTCGAAACGCCGCCCCAGAATCGAGGTGTGAATCATCCCCGCGCGCGAAGCGCTGCTGCCATGCGTGATCGAGGTGCCGTAGAACACGATGGGCTTGGCCGTGCGCAGGGCCGCCGCCTCGAGCTTCGCCTCCGGCGCGACGCCGATTTCGAGCGCCTCGAGGGCATTGTGCAAAGGCAGGTACAGCATGTATTCCCGCCGGCCCGGCTTCAGGCCCGCAATCAGCCGCTGCTCGCTGGCCTGCGCCGTCGGCCTGCCAATGGCCAGCCAGCGCCACTGGCCGTTGTGCCGCACGTATAAATCGAGGCCGCTGGAGGCCACGGCCGTATTCGTGGGCCCGGTCAAGGTGGCGTTACGCACCCGCCAACGCGCGTGAATCTCTGTCCCGTCCGTCTCAAAGCGCAGCAGCGCCCCCGCCGGCTGCAAACTCAGGTTCCATACTTCGGGCCGCACCACGCCCTCCGCTCGGGCAGGGAAACGCTCCCAGGGGCTCTTGGAATCCTTGAACCCCAAACCCTCGACGGTCAGGCTCCGCCCGTCCTTCCAACTCACCTTCGATTCCGTGGGCGCTTGCGCCTCTAGTAAACCCGCGCCCGCCAACGCGCCCCATGCTCGTCTTGTCATCATGCCGCTTATTCTATGCCTTAGTTTGGCCTGGACTGGTATTGCAAAATTGCACTATCCTGGAAGTATGGCGTGGATCGTGGAACTGCTCGACGACCGCGTCCTGCAAGAGCTCGAAACCCTCTCTGTGGACCTGCAAGCCCGATTTCGCCGAATCGTCGAATTGATCCAAGAATATGGCCTCGAACGAGTCCATGAGCCTCACCTAAAGCATCTCGAAGGTCCCCTCTGGGAGATGAGGATGAAGGGTAGGGATGGGATTGCGCGCGCCATCTATGTTGCCGCCAAGGGCCGCCGTGTGATTGTCGTTCGCGTGTTCGTAAAGAAGACGCAAAAGACTCCCCGGCGCGAAATCGAGATCGCACTCCAAAGAAGTAAGGAAATAGAAAGCCGATGAAACGTACGACCGCCGATGAGCTTCACCAGAAATGGCTCAAGAAACCGAAGTATCTTCGCGAATACAACGCTCTAGAAGCTGAGTTTTCGCTCACAGCGGCGCTGATCGAGGCTCGTTCGAGAGCGGGATTGACCCAGGAGCAAGTGGCTTTTCGGATGAATACTACCCAAGCCGTGGTGGCCCGTCTGGAAGGCGGAGGTAGCAGACCCTCAACGCGAACCCTAGAGAAGTATGCGGAAGCAACTGGGAATCGCCTCCGGATTCGCTTCGAACCTTTGGGCACTCATTGACCTTCCCTGGTACCGCAAAGGCCTCCGCCCACTTATAATCGAGCTAGGCTGGACTTGTCCGGGACGGCGATTTTGGCCTAAAGCAACAGAGTGTTTTCGTGCTCGATCGCATATACCCAATCGCGTCGCTTCGTTGAGACAGGCTTCGTCTACCGCATCCGCTAACCCCATGCTTCTCTCCCGCTACGAAAAGTGGCTCGACCGTTGGGAAACCGACCTCGCCACCCGCTCCACAGACCGCGTCGTACGCCCTTTTGAATGGGGTACAGACTGGCTCCAGGCCCCCGCGCTCCCCCCAGGCGAGGAAGAAGCCTGGCTCGCCGCCTACAATCAACGGGCCATCCTGTCGAGCGACGAATACTTCTCCCACCAAACTCCCAAAGACTTTGCCCTCGATGGCGAATGGCTCCGCTTCACTTCGCCTCTCGAATCCCCGCACCCGGAAAATAACCTCGTCGAAGCCCGCTGGTTTCCCATGCCCCCCGGCAAGCCGAACCGCAAGAAGCGCGCCGTGCTCGTGCTTCCCCATTGGAATTCCCACGCCCAGCAACACGTCGCCCTTTGCCAAAGTTTCCAGCGCCTCGGCATTCCCGCTTTGCGCTTGAGCCTCCCCTATCACGACCGCCGCATGCCGCCGCCGCTCACCCGCGCCGATTACGCCGTCAGCTCCAACATCGGCCGCACCCTCCATGCCACGCGCCAGGCCGTGCTCGACATTAAGGCCGCCGTCGATTGGCTGGAGCGCGAGGGCTTTGAACGCATCGGCATCGTCGGCACCAGCCTCGGCTCCTGCTATGCCTTCCTGGCCAGCGGCCACGACCCCCGCATCCAGGTCAACGTCTATAACCACTGCTCGGCCCGCTTTGCCGATGTGGCTTGGACCGGACTGTCCACGCGCCACATCAAAAAAAGCCTCGAAGAACACCTCACCCTGGAGCGCCTCCAGGGCGTCTGGGATGCCATGAGCCCGAAGTTCTACATGGCCAAGTACGCCCGCCACCGGCACAAAAAGAACTTATTCATTTACACCACTTACGACACGACGTTTCTACCCCGCTACTCCGAGGAGATTCTCGCCGATGTGCGCGCTAACCAAATCCCGCACCAGCTCGTCGTGCTCCCCTGCGGCCACTACACGATGGGAGAAACGCCCTTCAAGTACCTAGTCGGCTACCACATCCTCAGTTTTGTGGCGCGGAAGCTGCAGTAGCGGCCGCAATCGTAAATTCGGTCGAACGCACCAGATACTGCCGCTTTTTCGGTGCCGCAAGGTCCCGCACGGCCACCTCCAGCGTGTATTCGCCCGCCGCCCCCAGCCCGCCCACCTTTAGGCCGCCGCTCAGCGTCAATCCCTCCCCGGCCGTGTGCTTCGGGGGCGAGACCGTCTGCCGCGCGCTCCGGTAAATCACTTTGTCTTCCCGGTAAATGCTCAACTGCGTCTCTAGCTTGGGCAGCCCATCCGGCGCAATCTTCGCGTTGTAGATCAGTAAGTTGTAATTCAACTGTTCGCCCGCACTAAACTCCCGCAACGCCGGCGAACTCCGCTCGCCTTCCCCCTTTTCCCATTTCTCCCCCGACACGATCAGGTGCGAGCTTTCCAACCGCTTCGCTTTGATATCCGGCACCGGTAGAAACTGCGTCGCCGAACCCGCCAGTTGGCTCCCCTTATCCAGAATCGCGGCCCGCAACTGGTAGTTGCCGGGCTTCTCAATGGCCATCTCCAGTTGCTCCACCAGCCCATCGGCTATCGCCCGCGCAAAGCCATTGCCCCGCAGCTTCACTTGGTGCGTGTGCAGAGTCTTCTCGATGCTCGCCCCGTCGCGGTCAAACAAGAAAAGCGCCACGTCCACCTCCGTCGCCTTCCAGGGCCGTTGATCTGGGTCACTGGCCTCGGCTGGCACGTCTTTATAGGTAAAGCGGGAAGCGTCCATATGCAGCAGCGTCCGCAAATACCCGGCTCCGTCCTGGCCGCCCGTAAGGCTCAAAATGGGCGTCAGCTTTAAAGGCACTTCCGTCGCGCGGAAGGGGCTGATCATCGCCGCAAGCAGCGGCGACGGCGTCTCGGGCAGGCGCTCTTCATCTGTCACCCCCAAAAAGCCCTTGCGGTAGCGCACCTTTAAGCCGCCCCGTTTCACCTTCACCTCCAGCTTATGAAAGCGCACCGCGCCCTTCGTGCGTTCGAAAGTCTCATCGTCTGGATTGAAAGCCACCAGGTAGTAGCCTTCCTGGTCGTTCACCGCGTCCCGCAGCGCCGCCGTGATGTCGTTCGTGCCCTTAAAGAACAAACCGCCCGTCTCTTCGGCCATCACCGACAACCCGTCCTGGCTCGCACTGAATTCAAAGCTGCGCTGCTGCATCTGGCCCTGCATGCGCCGCACGTTGGTCGAGGGTTGGTCCTGCGCGGTGATGCCCAGCGTCTGCAAGCCCCGCGGATCGATCGTATACAGCACCACGCCGTTCCGATTGGCCAGGTCCGTCAGGGCCCGCAGCGCCGCCAGCGTCCGCGCCCTCTGCCCGCCTTGCGCGCCTGGCGCCAGAGAATCCTGCGAGCTCATCGTTGGATTGAATATGGTCTGCGGCGGGTCGAATAGCTGCACGCTCTCTGAGAACATCACCACGCTCTTACGCCCCGGCATCTCCCGCAAACCCTGAATCAGAAACTGCATCGAACCCAGCACGCCCGCCGTCACCATATCCTGCCGCTCCCGCCGCACCACCTCGTCGCGCAGCCGCTCTCGCCGCGCCATCTCCGCCAGCACGGGGTCCCCCGAATCCTCGACTGAGCTATTCGGGATCGCCGCGAGCGAATCCACGCCGTTCCAGCTCCGCATCCGCAGGCCCTGGATCGCGGCCAGCAACTGCCGCCGGTCGCTCGAAAACTGCTGCAGAAAACTCACTCCCGTCGAACTCCGGAACAGCGCCACCAGGTCTCCTGGCTCGATGTTTTGCTCGACAAACTTCGTCATCGCATCCTGCGTGTAGTAAAGGCCCGCGGGCGATAGCGTCAGGTCGTCGGCATAGAGCACTACCGTCCGCCGCACCTGATCCTTGCGCAACTGCCGCGAGACTTCGCCGGAAGGGCCCGCCACGGTCGCAGGAATCACCTTCGGATCGGGGTAAGCTGGCCTCTGGCCTACCCAAACCGCACTCGTTACTTTTTGCTTCTTGCCGTCTTGGAAAACCTCAAAGTCTTCCGCCGTCAACCCCTCCACATGCACGCCCTTGCGGTCCGTCACCGTCACGTCCACCTGCACCAGGTTGACGTTCACCTTGATGATCGAATCCTGCGCCAGCAGCAGGGCCATCAGGGCCAGTTTCATAGCTCAATCGTCTCGCCCGGTTGCAGGGTGCGCAGCTTCGTTTCCGGCAACCCTTCCAGCATCTTTGCTAGTGTCTCCGGGCTGCCCGTCAGCGCTGGAAAGGTCCCATAATGCATCGGAATTACATATTTCGGCCGTAGCATTTTCACGGCATGAAACGCCTGCAGCGGCCCCATCGTGTACACATCGCCAATGGGCAGGATCGCGATCTCTGGATTGTAAATCTCGGCGATTAAACGCATGTCCCCAAACACATCCGTGTCGCCCGCATAGTAAATATTCCGCCCATCCGGGAGGCCCAGGATCATCCCGCACGGGTCCCCATGCGGCGACGAATGCGACGCAAAGGTCAGCGTCACGCTCAGCACGCCCACCTTCACCGTCCCGCCCTTGTTCAGACCCAAGGTGTTCGTCACCTTTTGCCCGCTAAACCATTCCGCCAGATCGTCAATGCAAACGACCGGGCAGCCAAACTTTTCGGCTAAGGGCACCACGCTCCCAATATGATCGCCATGGCCATGGGAGACCAGAATCCCGTCCAGTTGCGAAGGCTGATAGGCCTCGGGCGCCTTCGGATTTTTCAGCCACGGGTCGAGCAAATACACTTCGCCAGTTGTAAGCTTTAGCTCGAAAGTCGAATGTCCAAGCCAGGTAATCTGCACCATGGCTTTATTGTCCTTTAGAATCGCCAGCGCAGCCGTAGATACGCGTTGATGCCCGGCGCGTCGTTGCCGCTGCCGTGAAAGCGGTAGTTGCGGTCGAGTAAATTCTCCACCGCCGCCAGCAGATCCAACCGCTCCGTCAAAGGAATCCCGCTGCGCACGCTCAGGCTCGCCCAGCCCGCCGTCGAAAGATAAAGCGGCACCCGCGAGTTATCGTCCACCACCCGCACGCCGTTGATCGTCGCCCCAATCGGCAGCACGCGATTTTGGATCTCGCTCAGCGTCTGCCCGATTGGCAACGCCCGCCCGCCACGAAAGAAGCTGGCGATGTCGCTGCGCCGGAAGGAGGCGCCGATGCGCTCATCGTCGCGATCCCCGCCGCTCAAGCGGTCTTGCGCACCCGCCGCCTGCAATGCCACCTCCACCCACGGTCTGCTCCCCGACAGCGAGTAACGCAAACGCGCCGCGCCCATCTGCGGCGGCAAGCGCCGGATGTTGCGGTTCGGGTTGAGGTCCCGGCCGAGGATGTAACTATAGTTGGACGCAAACAACCAACGGCTGGCAAAACGCGATTCAAAAATCGCCTCGATGCCGTAGTAGCGCGACGCCCCATCGTTCACAAAAGCCTTCACCGCGCGCGGGTCAAAGCCGGTCGCCACCGCCACCACGCCCTGGGCGCGCTGCGCCGCCGTCGGAGTAATGGTCGTCACCGGGATGCCCGCCAGTTGCGTCGGCGCGCTGGCCGCTGGAAACAAGAGCGTCCGCCGCTGGATCGGGTCCGCCAGTTCGCTGTCGAAAAGCTGCACGCGGGCATAGGAGTTCTTCGCCGCCCAGCGTACGCCAAATTCATAGTTCAGCAGCGTTTCGGCCTTCAAGGCTTCCAGCGCCGTGCCCTTCGAGAGCGCCCCTTCGCCCGCGTCCGTGCTCAATAAGGCGCCGGATGGGATTGCCTCCGCCGCCGGAATCTCGTAGCCCAAATCGTTCAGCCCCAAGCTGCCCAGGTCGTTCAGATTCGGGGCCCGGAAGCCCCGGCTCACGATGCCGTGCAAGCCAAAGCCCGCGCCCAGGTCGTAACGCAAGCTGGCTTCGTAAGTGAAGTCTTGGTACCACCGGCCATAGCGGATCCCCGTCCAGCGCCCACCCAAGTTGGCTCGCAAGCGCCGGTGCAACTGCAACGCACTCTGTACAAAGGCGCCCGTATTCAGATACTTCGACCCGTTCGGATAGAGCGGCCGTGCCGGCACGAGATTTACCGTCCGCGTGCTCTCTACACGCTCGTCGTAGATATCTCCACCAAAAGAAAAAGCCGCCCAGGAGCCTAAGTGCGTCGTCGCGAGGCCCGAGTAGCCATAGGCGTTCACCCTGGCGAAGTCCCGCGTAATCGCATCGGTGACGTTCAGGTTCTGCCGCGTTCCGCCGTCGGTCTGGCTGTTGAAGCTAAAGGTCCCGCTCAGGGTATCGAGCACCCCTAGCTTTTGCCGCTCATAGCGCGCATAGAGGAAATCGAGAATCTGCGGTTCGAACGTCGAAATCAGTCTGCCCAGGCCGCCATTCAGGTCCTTGTACCCGCGCACATTGTCCTGCACCCCGCGCTGGTAGTGGAAGCTGAAGATATCCTTGCCGGTCGGCCGGAATGCCGCCTTCGCCTCGAGTCCATATTGCTGGAAGCCCGTATCCTGCAAACGCGAGCCCACCAAGTCCTTCACCTGCTCGTCGCCCAGGCCGTAAAAGCGACGGTAGACGCTACGCGAGTCATAGCCGCCGCCCGCGCGCAAGTCTTGGTGCCGCGCGCCGGATGCCCCGAAGAGAAAAAAGCTGCGGGACCGCGAGATCCCCACCCGCGCATTTCCCATTCCCGCCAGGTCCGCGCTCGATCCGCCGAGGCTGAATTCGCCATGAATGCCATTGTCAAAACGCACCGGCTCGGTCAGCACGTGAATGGTCCCACCCAGTGAATCGCTGCCATAGGGCACGCCACTCGGACCAAGTGTTGCTTCAATCCTGCCTGCCTGCGACGGCTCGATATAGGCCAGATACTGGTTCGGCCCCGAGCGGAATGTCGAGTTATTGAAGCGAATGCCGTCCACCAGGTTTAATACCTGATATCCCGTCAAGCCCCGCAAGAAGGGCGACACCTGCGCCGTCGTACTCTGCTGCACCTGAATGCCCGCTTGCCCTTCGAGCGCATTACCCAGCGTCAGGATTGGCTTTTCCTGGATTGCCTCGCGATCCAAAACCGTGCCCACGGGCGCCGCCTGCGCCGCCTCCTCCGTCGCCCCGCGCCTGGCGTTTACCACCACCTGAGTCGACGGAATCTTCACCGGCTCAGTCTGCAGTAGACAATAGAGGAGGACGAAAATCATAAACTCTAGAAAATAGCATCGCCCCGCTACAACCGCGTTAATCGACCTTCAGTTGCAAAGACACGGCGCCCGCCTCGGCGACCTCGCACTTTTCTCCCTTGTCCTGTAAAAGCAACTCCAACGCTTCCTGGTAGGACAAGCCTCCGTCCACGGCCGCCACGCGCCATTTACCCGCCAATAAGGTCGAAAACGAATACTGGCCCTCGGCATTCGCCGTTGCCCGCTTGGCTACATAAGCAAGTGTCCGGGCGTTTAGCGGTTCCCGCGCCGCGACCACGTAGGCGCCGCCCGCCGGCTTCTCTCCCCGCATCACGCGCCCGCCGAGCGAATTCGGCGCTTCTGCCAATTCGATCCGCATTTTGTGCTCAGTCGCGTTCGGATTAATCGAGAAGCGGATCGGGTCGAATTCCGCGTCGTTATACACATAGCGCTTTACCAGCCAGCCCGGCTCGATGCCTCCCACCAGCACCCGATGCCCTTCGGGAAACACCGCCTCCACCACCGCCTTTCCCTCCGCGCCGGTCCGGAAACTCCGTTGCTCTCCCTGGAACGAATACCGGTCCAGTGCCGCAAAGGATAGCGCTACGTTCCGCTGCGCCGGGCTCACCTCGATGCTCATGGGCATTCCCGGTTGCAGCAGAAAATCCAGCTTTTCCATGTCCTTAAAGACATCCACTTCCAGAATTGCCTGCCTCCGTTTGGCGGGCTCCACCCCTTTGGAATAGGCCGCGAAGCGGTGATGTCCCGGCGCCACGCCGCTGATCTCGTACGCCCCTACGCCCTCGCTCCGGCCTACCGTGCTGAAGGTCTTCATGTCGAAGTCCGCCTCCACCACGCTCCCCACCTCGATCTCCCCCGTTCCGGCGTCGCCTACCAATTCCCCCCGCAAGGTATAAAAGCGGACCTTCTCCATCTTCATGTCGAGAGCGTCCTGGATCGCCCCCGAAGCCAACGTAACAATCGCAGCCTGCGAGAAGGCATCGACGCCTGGATAGTAAAGACCAGGATAGGCCCACAGCGGGGTTGCTTCTTTCCCGGCAGGCCTGTGCAATTTCGGCGCCACGCTTGCCCTCGTCATCAACTTGTATTCCCCCGGCGCAAGCCCCTTCAGGCTGTATTTCCCATCGTCGTCGCTTAAAGCGGATTTCGCCGGACTCCAATAAAGGCTGCCCCTCTGCCGGGTCTTGCGCAGCGCCATTACCCACACTCCCCCCACTGGCTTGCCCGTTTCGCGATCCCGCAATTGGCCCCCCAGCACGGCTTCGGCAGACATCCTCAGCACGATGCCGTCCTTCCTTTCCTCGGCCTTCAACGTGTAACTTGGAACGCCCGCCCTCGATCCCAACTCCTCGCCCAAAGATAGGTAGCCCAGGCGCCAGGCCCCCAAATGAAAGGCAACGCCCTCTGGCGCTTCCAAGCGAAAGCGTCCATCGTCGCCGCTGTCCGTGCTCTTGCCCATCACATTCTGGCTGGTAAGCGACGCCTGCCCAGGAGGCGGCGCGTCGTAGCGAATTGCGACAGTGACGCCCTGTAGTGGCCCGCCGGTCGCGGCGTCTACCACGATTCCCTCCACCGTCGCACTGGATTGGGCTACTAGACAAAGGAGTGCGAGGGTCATATTGCTGAAATTTAGACCCCACGTCGCCGTCTCAGGTTCCCGGCGTAGCTTCTGAGCTTGAATCTAATACAACAGAAACAGTCTCCAAGTAGCAAATAATAGGAGGCTAACGCAGAAGAACGAATTGCTCCAAACCCAATGGCCTAGTACTTTCCCATCCATTTCCAGGGTCTTCGAACTAGGGAACTGCACTAGACTTGAGAAGCTCGTCAACCACACATGAAGAACTTTATTGCCTTCGCCGTATTCGGTGCCCTTACCCTCAGCGCTGCCCCGGTAGCTATCCAGGGGTCGGGGTCCTACGGATCCTTTGCCGGCTCTTTGAACTACTCGACCAACCTCGGTCTCGGATTGTTGACCGTCTCGTTAACGAACACGAGCAGCACGGCCAACGGCGGCTATATAACTGCATTCGCTCTGAACAATCCCTCCAACCAGATCAGTTCCGTGACCCTGCTCACGGGCAGCGGGCTGGAAGACGTTCTGCCGAATCCGCCCTGGTGGTCTCCTGACTTCTTCTCGATCGACGTCAACAACGGCGTCGCCGCTTCCCCCTACGCTCCTTTCGACTTTGGCGCCGCGCTCGGCGGCAGTTGGCTGGGTGGCGGCAGCCCGAACGCGGGTATCGCTGCGGGTCAAACGGCCAGTTTCGGCTTCGTCTTTACGGGAACCAACCTGAATTCGCTCAGCAGCCAGTCTTTTGTCAACGCGCTCAATGAACCCGGTGGAGAATTCCTCGCCGTCCGCTTCCGGGGCTTCAACAACGGAGCCAGCGACAAGGTAACGGGCGATGTTTCCGCTGTCCCCGAGCCGGCACATTTCGCCTTCCTGCTCGTAGCCGGTCTTGGCTCGGCTCTCGCCATGCGCAAGCGCCGCGCGGTCCGCTAACGGCAGCCTCTTCTTCCCTGCTATTCTCAGTTCAACAAGAGCCATCGGCAACGGTGGCTTTTGCTATTTATGACCCGTCCCCTCACCGTTGTTGTTCTCGCACTACTCGCCTCCTGCGGCAAGAGTGCCTCCGATTATGTGGAGCAGGCCAAGCGCCACGCTGCTGCGGGCCGCCATGCTGAGGCGGAAATTGACTTTCGCAAGGCTCTGCAAACTGCGCCGGCAATGGCGGAGGCCAAGTTCCTCCTGGGTGAAACGCTGCTGCAGCTGCGCAAGGATCAAGAGGGAATTCAAATGTGGCGCCAGGCTGTGGCCGCCCTTCCCGCCCGCGTCGACTACAAAGCCCGCCTGGCCGACTACCTCCTGGCCGCGTACGTCAGCTTGGATTCCAAGCCGGCAAACTTGCTCAATGAGGCCACGCGCCTCATTGACGATCTTTCCGCCGCGCAGCCGGAAGCCCTGGATAGCTGGCGCCTGCGAGGCGCTCTGGCCATGGCCACCGGGAACTGGAGCGAGGCTGCGGCGGCCTTTCGCAAGACCATGGCTCTCAGCACCGCCAAAGGTTCTCCAGTAAATCACGAGCCCCGTCTTGGCTTGGCCAAGGCGCTCTTCCAAGGGGGCCAAAAAGACGAAGCCCGCGCCGTTTTGAGCGAGCAGTTAAGCCGCGATCCGGCCTGGGCCGCCGGCTACGATCTCTTGTATTCCCTCGCTCGCTTGGAGCAGAATCCCGCCGGAGCCCTCGAGCATTTGGAAGCCAAGCGGCGCTCGACGGCCAACCCAATGGTTTGGGTCGAAATCGCCCGCCACCACTTTGGCCTGCAAAACGATGCCGAAGCGAAGAAAACACTCGCCGAATTGCCCGCCTCGGCCAACGGCACCGTTCTGGTGGCCGCCGCAGACCTGCTGCTTTCCCGCGCCGATTGGCCGGCAGCTCGCCGCCGCTACGACCAGGCCGCCGCCTTGCCCGGACGAGAAGGTCATCTGGCTCAGCGGCGCATCCTGGACGCACTGATCGCCCGCGGCGAAAGCGCCGAGGCCATCGCCTACAACGAACAACTGCTCAGCAAAACGCCCAAGGACCGCGGACTGCGTTCGGCCCGCGCGGCCCTGCTCTCGCAAGACCAGAAGCCCGAGCGCCGCCAGGCCGCCCTCGCCGAATTCGAAGCTCTCACCCGGGAGGCGCCCCAGGACGCGGTCACCATCCATAACTATGGCGTCGCCTTGCGCACCAATGGGCAACGCCCGCAAGCCATGGAGCGCTTTCGCCAGGCTGCGCAGCTCGATGCCGGCTATCTTGCCCCACGCCTTTTGTTGGGCGAGATGGCGCTCGAAGACGGCAAGACCTCCGATGCCCTGCGCCTCGCCGACGAAACCCTACGCTTGGACGCCGCCAACGTCAACGCCAAGCTCCTGCGGCTAAAGTGCCTGGCCGCGCTGGGGCGGGTCGAAGAGGCGCGCCGGGGCGCGAGCGAGATTGCCGCAGCCTACCCGCAACTCTATGACGCCCGGCTGCTGCAAGGCATGGTCGCGCTCGCCGAGCGCAAGCCCACCGAAGCCATCGCGCACTTTCGCGCCATCTACCGGCCCGGCTCGCGGGACCCCCGCCCGCTTACGGGCCTGGCCGGCGCGCTGGTCGACGCGCAACAGGCCCCGGAGGCCTTCGCGCTGATCCGTGCGGAAAGCAAAGCGAACCCCGAGGCCCTGCCGCTACGATTTCTCGAAGCCCGCGTAGCCCTCGCCGCCGGGCAAGCCGCCTATTCCGTGGAGCTCCTAAAATGGCTGCTCAGCCGCGAACCACAAAACATGCAGTACCGGCTCCAACTCTCCGACGCCCTCGAAGCCGCCGGCGACCTGCCCGCTTCGATCGCCGCCCAAAAAGAAGCCCAGGCCCAGGCTCCTCAAAACGCGGCTCTGCTGCTGCGGCTGGCGAGCCTGGAAACCAAAGCCGGCGCCTCCAAAGACGCCGAAGCCCACTACCGCGCCGCTTTGGCGCTGGAACCGAACTCCTTTCCCGCCTTGAACAATCTCGCCAGCCTCCTGGCCGACGAAGGCCGCTCTCTGGACGAGGCCGAACGCCTCGCCCGCCGGGCGCTTGAAACCAACCAGGTGCCCGAAGCGCAAGATACCCTCGCCTGGGTGCGCTGGAAAAAGGACCGCGACCCGGCCGCGCGCGCCACCATCGAAGGCCTTGCTCGCAAGTACCCGCAAAACCCCTATTTCCGCGCCCATTTAGCCGAATTGACAAAAAGCCGCTAGCTGTCGCATAATTGAAAAGTTCGGACCCTTCGCTTGGGAGGCCGCGCGGGCAAGCTTGTAACGCCGCAAAGCCGTTTGGACCATTCAAAGTTTCCCCTCTCAGTTGTAGTAACTCGTCGGTAGCTAATTATCGGCAGTAATTCATCGGCAGTAATTCATCGGCAGTAGTTGACAGTCGTTCCAAACCATCTAAACATGGCGCAAAAACAAGGTAAGAAGTACTTAGCCGCGGCTCAGCAGGTGCAGGCTCGCCCTTACACGGTGACTGAAGCCGTCGATCTGGCTAAAAAAATCAAATACTCGAAGTTCAACGAGACCGTCGAGATCCACATGCGCTTAGGGGTCGACCCGAAGCATGCCGACCAGATGGTCCGCGGCACTGTGGTACTCCCGAACGGCTTGGGCAAATCCAAAAAAGTGCTCGTCATCGCCTCAGGCGAAAAAGTACGCGAGGCCGAAGCGGCCGGCGCGGACTTCTTCGGCGGAGAAGAGATGGTCGAGAAGATCCTCAAAGAAAATTGGCTCGATTACGATGCCGTCATCGCCACGCCCGACATGATGCGGTCGCTGGCCAAACTCGGTAAGGTGCTGGGCCCCCGCGGCCTGATGCCCAACCCGAAGACGGGCACCGTTACCACCGACATCAAGACGGCGGTGGACGAAGTGAAGGCCGGTAAGGTGGAATTCCGCGTCGATAAGACCGGCGTCATCCACGCCCCGGTCGGCAAGATCGAGTTCGACAAAGGCAAGCTCGTCGAGAACGCGGAGAGCCTCATCAACGCCATCCTCCGGGCCAAACCGCCGGCGGCCAAGGGCAAATATGTGCGGAGCGCCACCCTGTGCTCCACCATGGGCCCCGGCATCTCGATCGACGTATCGGAGTTGGCCGCCAAGGTCGCTTAAACGGCGCGCGGAACGGAGTTTCTCATGAAGAGCAAAGCAGATAAACAAATCGAGTTCGACGAGATCCGCAAGGCCCTCGAATCCTCCCCCAACGTCTTTGTGGCGGGCTTCGAGAAGATGACGGTTTCGCAGGATTTTGAGTTGCGCAAGACGGTTCGTAAGGCCGGCGGGCGTTATAAGGTTTTAAAGAACACTTTGGCTGAGAAGGCCTCGGTGGGCATCAGCGGCGCGGAAGCGTTTGCGGGCCTGACGGGCATGAACTCGATGGCGTACACGGCGGGCGACCCGGTCGCTTTAGCCAAGGCGCTGGTCGAGTACGCCAAGACGAATCCTTCCTTTAAGTTCAAGGCGGGCGTGGTGGAAGGCCGGGCGGTCGAAGTCAAATCGATCAACGACCTCGCCAACCTGCCCTCCAAGGAAGAGATCTTCTCGAAGCTTCTCTATGTCATCAATGCCCCGGCGCAACAGTTGGTCACCGCCATGAACGGTGTCGGCCGCAATTTGGCCGTCGTGGTCGACCAAGGCGTCAAAGAAAATAAGTTTCAAGCATAGGAAAAACGGAGTTTAATCACATGGCTGACATCAACGCGATTGCAGAATCCATCCAGGGCCTCACTTTGCTCGAGGCGTCGCAGCTTGTAAAGCTGCTTGAAGAGAAGCTCGGCGTCAGCGCCGCCGCGGCCGCCGTGGCTGTGGCCGCCCCGGGCGCGGGCGCCGCTGCCGCCGCTCCCGCCGCCGAAGCCCAGACGGAATTCACCGTCGTGCTCACCGGCGTGGGCGCCAACAAGATCAACGTCATCAAGGTGGTCCGCGAAATCACGGCCCTCGGCCTCAAAGAAGCCAAGGACCTGGTAGACGGCGCCCCCAAGACGGTGAAAGAAGGCGTCTCCAAAGAAGAGGCCGAATCGATGAAGAAGAAGTTCGTCGACGCCGGCGCGACCGTGGAAGTGAAGTAACTTCTCCCCTTCGTTTTTGAACTAGACTGTCAACGCTAAGACGGGAGCCTCCCGGTGAGGCTCCCGTTTTTATTTGTCTTCTGCCGTCGCCCCGCTAGCCTTGCTGCCCAAGCGTCGCCTCGCCCTTCGGCTCCCGGCAGTCTAGGTTATACAGGTTCACATGGTCGTGGGCCCAGAAGTTAATCACCGGAATCCCCAGCCCATAAGCCTCCAGGTATTCCTTCTCCCACGCGCCGCCGGCCCGGAAAACCGGCACCAGATAACGCACCGAATCCTTCGGCCAACCTAGCTCCAGCGGAAAACGGATCGCCGTCCGCGCCAAATCCAAACTCCGCGACCACGCCCCGAAATCGAGCGCTTCCATCTTCAAAACATCCAGGCCGCTGGTTGGCTTCGTCTCGAATTCCACGGGAAAATTCACAAAGCGGTTTAGCGCTCCCCCCAGATTAAACACGCCCACCGGCACCGGATGGTTCACGTCATAGGGGAAGAGCAGCTCAAAGCGGGCCGCCGGATACGTCGCCGCCACGTGCGCGCGCAGGGCGCCAATGTGATCCCGCACCTTGTTGCGCAAAAAGATCGCGTCGGCGCTCGCGTTCACCAGCGGCGAATCCGTTGGCCGTCGAAACACATGCAGCGCCCGCCCTAGCGCGGCTTGGGCGTCGGCCTCGGTCTGCGGATCGTAAAAGCCCATGCCGCCGGCGGGATTGGCCTCCGTTTGGTTGCTAAAGAACCACCACAAGAACTCTCCAAACTGCAGCGACGGCACCAGGCCCGCCGCCGCCTGCAAAGCCGCAAGCGAGAGGTACACCTTCTTTTGAAACTCGCGCATCGCGTCGTTAAACGCACAGTGTGTCGATTTCAGGCTCGCAAACCCCACATCCGTCACCACCGGCAGCCCGTCGGGATAGTACGCTGCAAAGCCCGCGGGCGGGTTCACCAGTTCCATCGAGCACGCCACCACCAGTTCGCGGTTGCGCGCCGCGGCCTCGGCAAAGAAGTCCGCATGCCAATCGCGCGCCGCGCGGTTCAAAGGCTCTGTGGCGGTCGTGTCGATCTCCCAGGTCCCCGCCTGCCCGCCCGTCAACGCGCCGCTGATCGTGGCGAAGCCATTCAAGCTCTGTACTTCGCTGCTGAGCGAGAACGAATAGGCCGCCTCCGGGCTTCGCGCCGTAATCGTAAGCGTGGCCCCCGACGCGCTGGCCCATACCCCCACCAGCGTCTCGTTAATGAAGTAGGCCAGATGGCGGGCGATGACGCCCTGGCTCTCGTCGGGAAACACCGTCTTGCCCACGGGGCTGCCGCCGATCGAAACTATCACCTGATCGCCCGCCACAAACGTGCCGCTCAGCGTGACGGTGGCTTGGGGAATCACCGCATTCACGCGCTGGCGCTGGTTCCACCAAAATACGCCCAGATACTCGTTCATCGGCCCCGCAAAACCCAGTTGGTCGAAGATCCAATGAATCCGCGCCGGGGACAGTTTGAACGTATGGTCCGTGGAATAGTCCAGGGCGGGGCTCGCGTGCGTGCGGGCGGGCAGGGGAGCGGGAATGGCCGCAGGCGCGGCCGCTTCGAGAAAGTCGAAATCGAAAATGCCCGCGCTCGCCACGTCCAGCACTACGCTGTGCCGGCCCGGCGCTACGTTCGAGCGCAGCTTGCGCCTGGCATAGATGGGCGCGTCGGCCGAGACTGCCAGATTGTGGGTGCTCCGCGTGTCTCCATCCAGACGCGCACCCACCGTCGAGCGGTCCGCAAACAGCGTCGTGCCTAAATATAAGTCGTGCGTCACATTCGACGAGTAGAAGACCTCCACCTGGTCGCCCACCGTCGTACTGCGCCGGCAAAAGCCGCCCGAATAGAAGCCCACAAACTGGCTCCAGTTTCCCGTGTACTTCGCCCAGGTGGAATTCTCCTCCACGCGCACGCTATCCGGTCCCGCCACCTTCAATTCGCGCTTGGCCGATGGGCCGCTTAGAGTCCAATTGTTAAATTCCGCCTTCCACTCGGTCGAAGAAAATGCCGCGCCATCGGCCAGCGGCGGCGCAAACGTAAACCACATCTGCCGGATCTCGGGCACGCCCAACGCCGCAAAGTCCAGCGTCACCCTCCAGGTGCAATCCGACGACCCCCCTGTGAACCTTGCGTGATAAGTTAGCGGCTCGGCGGGCGTAAACACACTTTCCGCCCGCAGACGTTCCGATTTCGCCACCGAATACATCGTGATTGCGTTGCCGTCCACGCCCGGCTTGGTGCACTGCACGGTAATCACCCCCGCCGTGGCCGTCGCCGTTAGCGGCAAGGCAATCTGGAGGCCCGCCCAGTCCACGCCGTTGATCTGCGCCGCCAGGCTTGCCGCCACCGTTTGCCTGCCCACCGCGTACAGTGTGAAGGCGGTTGCCGACGCCGAGGACGATACCGCGATTGCCGCGCCCGTATCGGTCTTCACCCGCAGATTCACTTGGTTGGCGGGTGCGGTGGTGGCCGAGAGCAGCGGCGAAGCATGGATCAGATCCCGCAGCGCTTCGGCGATCGACGTGTTCGTGTCGCTCGCCGTCTCTGTGTGGCTGTAGTCCACTCCATTGACGGTGATCCGGTGCACCGTTCCCACGCCCCCACCCAGGAACGCATACGCGCACGCCACCTGCGGCACCAGATAATCGAAGGCGAAATTCTGATACCACAGCGTCACGCGGTCAAACTGCGCCAGTCCCGCATCTATGATCGTAAACTGCGCGCTGGCCTGCGAGTAGCTGCCCGATACCAGCGTTGCGTGGTCGCTAAGACGCAGACGCGCCGTTGTGTTGTCCGCGCGGATCACGTCCAGAAAAGGCCAGTCGATGGTGGCGAATCGAGGGCTGTCCAGCGGCCGCAAGCCCGTGTAGCGCACGTCGAAGGCCAGCGTCAGGCCGTCAAAATCGAAGTCGGGCAGGTATTTCAGGCTCGCGTGCTCGTAAAAATTATCGGCGTCATAGGCCACCAAAACGGCAAAATCCGCGCTGTCGCGGAATACGCCGCTGACGGTGAATGAGTTCGCGGTAGCGCTGTGCAGGGCGGCGGCCGCACCAAAAGCGTCGAAGCCGCGCAATTGCATCGTGCGGTTCGGCTGGAGCTTCGTGATCGTTTCGGGCAAAATGAGATCCTCTGGCCACCAGTTTGGCCTCGCCCTTCCTCCGCCAATGCTTCCTCCCAGGCTCTTCTTACTCGTATCAAAGGACTTATTTCATTCTCTTTCCCGTGAATGCCACTTTCTACCCCGCTTTCAAATGATTCGTCGTAACCAACCTGCAACATAATTGAAATGAAAGACTAGCTTTCGCGCGGGAGAATTGACGCTAGGGTAATCGAAATGAAAAAAATCGTGCTGATTGAAGACGACGCGGACCTGTTCTCGCTACTGAAATACAACCTCGAAAAGGAAGGCTTTGCCTTGGTGGGGTCGCAAACCGGCAAGGGCGCCATCGACCTCTGCCGACGCGAGAAGCCCGACCTCATCCTGCTCGACATCATGCTCCCCGATTCCGACGGCCTGGACATCTGTAAAGGCATCCGCACCCATCCGGAATTGGCCCACATTCCCGTCATATTCCTCACGGCACGCGCCAGCGAGACCGACCGCATTCTCGGCCTGGAACTCGGCGCCAACGATTACATCGTCAAACCCTTCTTCGTCCGCGAACTTATCGCCCGCGTCAAGGTCCACTTTCGCGGCCAGCAGTCTTCCACCAAAACGCTAAAATCCGGCGAACTGGAACTCGACCGCACCGCGTGCCGTGTCAAGCTCGGCGGCTCCGATCTCCAATTGACCGCCACCGAGTTTCGCCTGCTCGAGTACCTGATGAGCCGCCCCGGCGTCGTTTTCTCCCGCGAACAGCTCCTGGACGCCGTCTGGGGCCACGATCGCGCCGTCACCGATCGCACCGTCGACGTCTACATCCTCCGCTTGCGCCAAAAAATCGAAGTCGACGCCGCCAGCCCCAACTACATTCGCAGCGTCCGCGGCTTTGGCTACAGCTTCAACGAAAACGCCGGCAACCTCGCCGCTACCGCCTGATTCCTGCGGTTGACATACGGTAGTTAACCATGGTTAACTACCTCCATAGCCTATGACTGCGCCTTCCAAGAGCCTGGCCGAAGTCCATGCCAGCGTTCCGGTCAACCACCTCTCTTTTTGGCGACGAATCCTAGCGTTTTCCGGCCCCGCCTACCTGGTGAGCGTCGGCTATATGGACCCCGGCAACTGGGCCACCGATCTGGAGGGCGGCGCGCGCTTCGGTTACCAGCTCCTCTGGGTCTTGGTCATGTCCAACGCCATGGCCGTCCTCTTGCAAACGCTCTCGGCGCGCCTCGGCATCATCCGCGGCCTCGACCTCGCCCAAGCTTGCCGCGAGGCCTACCCCAAGCCGGTCAACGTGGCCTTGTGGATCCTCTGCGAACTGGCCATTGCCGCTTGCGATTTGGCGGAGGTGCTTGGCGCCGCCATCGCCCTGAACCTGCTCTTCAAACTGCCCCTGCTCTACGGCGTCTTCCTGACCACCCTCGACACCCTTCTGCTGCTCTGGCTCATGCGTTACGGCATCCGCCTCATTGAGGCCGTGGTCTTGGTTTTGGTCGTCACCATTGGCGCTTGCTTTGCGATTGAGATCTTTCTGGCCAAGCCAAACTTCGGCGAAATGGCCACAGGCCTCGTTCCGCGCCTCAGCGCCGAAAGCCTCTACATCGCCATCGGCATCCTGGGCGCCACGGTCATGCCTCACAATCTCTACTTGCATTCGGCCCTCGTCCAAACCCGCCGCATTGGCCGCAGCGTCGAAGAAAAGCGCCAAGCTTGCCGCTACAACTTCTTCGATAGCGCCCTCGCCCTGAATCTCGCCCTCTTCGTAAATGCCAGCATTCTGGTGGTGGCCGCCAGCGTCTTCTACAAGAGCGGCCAGGAGGTTACCCAGATCCAACAGGCGCACCAGTTGCTCGCGCCGCTGCTGGGCACCTCCGTCGCCAGCGTCCTCTTTGCCGTTGCGCTGCTGGCCAGCGGCCAGTCTTCCACGGTTACGGGCACCATGGCCGGCCAGATTGTCATGGAAGGCTTTGTGAATCTGCGCGTGCAGCCCTGGCTGCGCCGCTTGGTGACGCGCCTGGTTGCCATTACGCCTGCGGTCATCACGATCCTCGTCGCGGGCGAAGAGTCTACCTACCAGTTGTTGATTGCCAGCCAGGTCGTTCTGAGCCTGCAGCTACCCTTCGCCATCATTCCCCTCATCCATTTCACCTCCGATCGCGCCGGCATGGGCGAATTTGCCAACGCCCGCTGGGTGAAGATTCTGGCCTGGGTGGTAGCGGCCATCATAGTCGGCTTGAACCTGCGCCTTGCCTGGCAGACGCTGCTCCCTCTGGGCTGGTGGACCATGCTCTTCGTCGCGCCCATCCTGGGCCTGCTGGTTTGGATTGCGCTCGCGCCCTGGCTCGACCGTCAGCGCCGCGGTGTCACCGTGATGCCGCCAGCGGAACTACAGCCTCTGGCCGCGCCGTCGTATCAAAAAATCCTCGTCCCCCTCGACCATTCTTCCAACGACCGCGTCGCCCTCGCCCACGCGGGCGCCTTCGCCAAACAACATGGCGCCCTCTTGATCCTGCTGCACGTGGAAGAGGGCGTAACCAGCGTCGTCTATGGAGACATCGCCGAAACCGGCGAAGTCGAAGCCGGCACTCTCTACTTGACCCGCCTCGTGAGTGAACTTGCCGCCCAAGGCATCCGCGCCGAACTGCGCCTGGTCCACGGCGACTCTCCGCGCCGCGCCATCATTGAAGCCGTTCGCCAGGAAGCCCCCGATCTCGTGGTGATGGGCGCCCACGGCCACACCGGCCTCAAGGATTTGATCTTCGGCACGACGATAAACGCCGTCCGCCACGCCGTCCAAGCCCCCGTGCTCATCGTGCGCTAGCCCTGATTCCGGGTGCGCTAGCCTTGCTTCCGGCCCCGCCCTTGGCTATCCTCAGCGCCATGGCCACCCCTATCTGTCCCAAGTGCGGAAAAGGTACCTTCCGGTCCGACTCCGGCAACAGCAGCGCTGTCAGTACCTGGTATTGCCTTGTCTATTGCGATGGCTGCGGCGCGGTTGTAGGCGCCTTCCAGCGCGATATGAATTCCCGCTCCATCGACGCGATCCTGTCCTCAATCCGAGAACTCGCCCGCAACCTCGGCAAGAAGCTCACCAGCGATCCCGGCTGAGCCTAAGCAAAAGGGAAAATGGTGCGGTCGTCGAGGGTCGAACTCGAATGGGTTTCCCCGCTGGAACCTAAATCCAGTGCGTCTGCCAATTCCGCCACGACCGCATTCCTAATCTGCACACCCCACATCCCGGCGTGCATCCTATTGGTATGGTATCAAGCCAGGAGCGCGCGGTGCTGCTTTACGACGGAGAATGCAACCTCTGCGATAACGCCGTCCGCTTCGTCTCCCGCCGCGACCGCCATCACGCCTTCCGCTATGCCCCCCTCCAAAGCGAAGAGGGCAGGCAACTGCTCACCGCCCAAGGCCTCGACCCTCGCTATCTGGATTCCGTGGTTGTGGTCAGCGGCGGCCAAGCCTGGCTAAAAAGCGACGCCGCGCTGGAGGTTCTTCGCCTCCTCGGGCGGCCCTGGTCGCTGTTTTATTGGCTACGCTTTCTCCCGCGTTTCCTGCGCGACGCCGTATACAGCCTCATCGCCCGCATTCGCTACCGCCTCTTTGGCAAAAAAGAATATTGCGAGTTCCAGCCCAAAATCTAAGCAACGGACGCTTTAGTAGTACAGCTCGACCGGCGGCACAAAGAAGCCCATCGCGAACAGACGTCCCAATAACCCTTCGCGCTCCTCGCGCACATCCACCCAATGGATGCTCGATTGTTCTCCACGTTCGCTAAAGAAACCCACGCCGCCCCGCTTCAGTCGCGCGTCGGACCAGGTATCCACAATCTGCCCGTTCACCCGAGTGACAAACGAATCGCCCCGCACGCTCATCTGCACGTGGTACAGCGTATCCGGCCTTACGGAGATCGGCAGCGGCAGCCGCGTCCGCTCGCGTTCCATTCCATTCAGCACCGTGTAGCGGACAATATCGGCCGTGGACAGGCTGCCCCTGGTGCGGACCACGATCTTCGAGGCGTAGTAGTTCTTGAGATCGGGCGCCCGGAATGCCCAGCTCATCGCGCTTTTTTCAATCTGGCCTTCAAACTCCATCCGGTAGTCGCTGAGCTTGAGCGAAGGCTTCCAAATCCGCATGCGCCCCGGCCGCACCAGCCCGCTCGTGGAATTCCAGTCGCCGTCCCGTCCCCCGATCCAGCCGGAAAGACCCGCGCGGAAGTCCTCGTGCACCCGCACGGGCGTGCTCGAGGGAACGACTGCCTTGAAGTACTCCGAGAATTGCGCAAACAGCGGGGAACTCTTGGACAATTCCCCTGTCAGAGAAACCGTTTTGGGCCCAAATCCCGAACCGCCCGTCGAACCCGTCGCCGCCGAGAAGGCCAACACCCCAATCATCACCGTCGACAACACCACGATCACCTGCGCCTGCATCTTGGCGTGCTTCTGGCGCGCCTTCTCGTCCTTGGTGACGATCTCATACATCTCTTCGTCGCCATAGATCATGCTCTCGCGCGCCATCTTCGCCCGCGATTGTACGCCACGGCGGCGATGATCGTCTGAACAGAACTTGCGGTCCGTCAAGCTTCTCAGAAACCCGATTTGTCCTTTGCAATGTTGGCAGCGCATGAGGCTGGTACCGCTTTCTCAAACACAGAATACTTGGGTCTAGAACCGATTCCTAGTCAGTAGGTTGGGATTGAGGGCAAAATCAGGTATGCCTTGGTCCTAACCTTAGGGTGTTATGCCTAGAATGGTCTATTCCGCTCCAGAAAGGCACGAATTAGCGCCTTCCTTTGTCTGTGGACTAGTACCGTCTGGTTAGACGCTAGCCCCAGCGTCCTCTTCTGGCTCCCCAGAAAGGACGATACTGCTCCCGGTAGCCGTTCTATCGTCCGGATCGGTCATAATCTTTAATGCGTTCCCCCGGGAATGGCCCCTTATGAACCGGCAGCTCCGCCAACGCGCCTTTCGCCTTTTTGGCAACTTGCGCCTCCGGCCCAAGTTGCTCCTGCTGCACAACGCCTTTTTCCTGATTCTCACGGCCGCGGTCTATTTCTCGGTCATTCCCCTCTTTGAACGCCGTGTGGCCAGCGCCAAGTTGCGCGAGTTCACCTTGCTGGCCGAGCTCTTCGGCGAAGACCGCTATTTAAGCGCGCTCCAATCGATGGGCATCTACCACTACCGCCAGGGGGATGCCGCGAGTCTGGCCATCCCGCAGGCCGCCGTCGATTACTTAAACGTCAACCCCGCCCGCATCTACGTTGCCCCCGCCCTGACCGACACTTTATACAAGCGCGCCCCCATTGCCGGCCTTTACCGCGCCATCACCATTCCCGAGGTCTACTACGATGGCCTCGTGGTGCGGGCCAAATACACTCTCTTCATCGTACTGGCCATTCTGTATCTGCTGGCCATCATCCTGCTCGAATTTCTGATCATGCCGGCCTTCGTCTACAGGCCCATTTCCCTCTTCCGCGATGCCGATAATGCCGCCCGCCGCGGCGATCGCGATGCCGAACTCATCCCCGAACCCGAAATCCTCGCCGACGAAATCGGCGAGATCATGGTCAGCCGCAATGAAACCATGGCTCGCCTACGGCGTCAGAACCAGGAACTCGAGACCGCCCGCACAAAGTTGCTCGAGCAGGACCGCCTCGCCAGCTTGGGCCTCCTCTCGGCCTCCGTCGCGCATGAACTCAATACGCCGCTCGCCGTGCTGCAGGGCTATATCGAAAAGTTTGCCGAAGAACGGACCCGGGGCCAGGACGCCGAGCGCCTGAAGCGCATGCTCAAGATGACCCAACGCCTGCGCCGCATCTCAGAGAGTCTGGTCGGCTTCTCCCGGGTGCGCAAAGAAAAAAACGAGGCCGTGGCCGTCCATGCCCTGATGGAAGAGGCTTGGCAGATTGCCTCCCTCGATGAAAAGGCTTCGCGCGTACGCTTCTTGAACGAAGTCTGCGCCTCGCATAGCGTGGAAGGCAATGCCGACCGCCTTTTGCAGGTCTTCCTCAATCTGATCCGCAACGCGATCCAAGCCGTACCCGCTTCGGGGGGAGAGGTGCGCGTCACCAGTCTCGCCGAAGGGCGGGCTCCCGGCGGCGCCGAGCAAATTCGCATCCTGGTCGAGGACAACGGTCCCGGTATTCCCGCCGAAGTGTTGCCCGATATCTTCGACGCCTTCGTTTCCACGCGCCTGGATTCCCAAGGCACCGGTCTGGGCCTCACCGTCAGTGAGGGAATCGTCCACCAGCATGGAGGCAGCATCTCGGCCTCTAATCGCGCCACCGGCGGCGCTTGCCTCGAGGTGCGCTTGGCCGCCGCCCAACCGCAAAGCGCGGCTGGTCCTAGGCGCTAGCCACGCGGGACTTGGCCAGTAGGTCGCGAATCTCGCGCAGGTACTCTTCCGACGGCGGAGGGGGCGGCGGCGGCGGGGGCGCCGCCGCCATCCGCGCGGCAATGTTGTTCAATGGCAGTACCACAAAGAAATAAACCGTCGCCGCCTTGATCAAGAACGCGAGGACGGCGTTGATAAAGTTTCCGATCAGAAAGGGGCCCACCTTGTAGGCGGAAAAGTCTCCCAGTCCGCCCACCATCCCCAAAATGGGGCCGATTATATCCTTCGTCAAGGAATCGACCACGCCTCCAAAGGCGGCGCCGATAATCACGCCCACGGCCAGGTCGACCACGTTGCCCCGCATCAAAAACGCTTTGAATCCATCTGTCATATGCGACGTTCCCCAATTCTCGGTATCGCTACCGGTCTCTACTGATATCACCCGCGCCTTGGGGTATGCAAGGACTCGGAGGGCTAATATTTTTTTACAAAAATCGATCACCTGTTGCAGGAACGTCATCCTTGCACTTGGAGCGACGGGAACCAATCGTTGCTCTTTACAAAAAACAAAAAGGAAAATCCTCGTATGATGCTTCGTCAACTGGCCAAACGCGCCGCCCTTGCGGCGGCCCTTTTGGTCCTTTCCGTATCGACCTCCTTCGCGCAGACGTACCCCGTTGAGGGCGGCCGCACTTATGTGACCCTGTCCAGCGACTTCGCCGGTGCCCTTACGGCCCTGAATGTCTTCGCCGGTCCCATTGGCAAGGCTCGCATCCTCCATGGTGTCGCCAGTTTTCCGATTAATGGCGGCTCTCTGGACGTAGCCGCCGCGCGAGGCGAAGTAACTCACAAGGGCGGTCTTTTCCTCACCGCGGGCCGCACCAGCGTGCGCCTGATGGACTTCAACATCGACTTGACTACCGCCACTCCGGGCCTCATGGGTTTGGTCATCGCCAATGGGAGCGTCGTCGGCCGCATCCGTTTGTTTGATATCGCCCTTCCGGCCGGCATCACCCTGCCTCTGCGCCCCGTCTCCGGCAAGTACTTCCAACTGGACGGCGCCCGCCTTACCCTCAGCGCCGGCGCGGCCACGGCCCTCAACACGGTCTTTGGCATCTCGGCCTTCACCGGCGGCTTTAACATCGGTACCGCTCAGGTGGCCGCCTTCCTCGACGACGACATCGCCGCGACCAACTAGCTCCCCGGTTCTGTTCTACTAAGAACATGAAGCTGATTGTGGCGGCCTGCCATGCGCGGCGGGCCGCCCATGCTCCTTATTCGATGTACACCGTCGGCTCCGCTCTTGAGGCGGCCGATGGGCGCATTTTTACCGGTTGTAACATCGAAAACTCTAGTTATGGCGCTACTGTCTGTGCCGAGCGCGTAGCATTCTTTAAAGCGATTTCCGAAGGTGTCCGCGAGTTTCGCGCTCTGGCCGTCGCCACCGCCGCCTCCACTCCCGCTCCGCCCTGCGGTCTTTGCCGTCAGGCCCTGAGCGAGTTTTGTGGTCCCGAGCTTGAGATCATATTGTGTGGCCCTACTCCCGATTCCTACCCACTGCGTCGCTTCTTCTTCGGCGACCTCTTCCCCCACCCGTTTAATCCCTCGTCGTTGCTTTAGTGCCCTGGCCTTGGCCGCAGCGGCCCCCGCCCGACAGCGTGCGGACTGGATTCTAAGTGCCGGCAAAGTGGTGACCATGGACCCGGCCCGACGGGTCATCGACGAAGGCGCTGTCGCCTTGGCCGGCGACAAGATCGTCGCCGTTGGCCCGCGCGCCGAGATCGAGAGAGCCTGGCAAGGCGCTCGCCGCATACACCGCCCCCAATCCATTCTCGCGCCGGGCCTCATCAACACGCACGCGCACGCGCCCATGAGCCTGTTGCGCGGTCTCGCCGACGATAAGCGATTGGCCGACTGGCTCGAGAACTATATCTTCCCGGCGGAGGCCCGAAACGTTTCCCGTGACTTCTGTTTTTGGGGCACGCAACTGGCCTGCCTGGAAATGCTCCTAAGCGGCACCACTACTTACGTCGACATGTACTACTTCGAGGAGGAGATCGCCCGCGCCACCAAGTTGGCGGGGATGCGAGGCGTACTGGGCCAGACCGTCATTGGCTTTCCCGTCGCCGACGCCAAGACCCCGGCCGACGCCCTCGCGCGGGCCGAGACATTCCTGAAGCAGTTCGACAACGATCCCCTCATCACGCCCGCCGTCGCCCCGCACGCCCTCTATACCAATACCAGGGATACGCTGGCCGCCTGCCGCGCCCTGGCCAACCGCTACCGCAAGCCCCTCGTGATCCACGTCTCGGAAACCAAACGCGAGCGCGACGACATGCAAGCCCGGCATGGAAAGTCCCCCGTTGCCACTCTGGCCGACTGGGGGATCTTGGACGGGCTGACGATTGCCGCGCACGTGATCTGGGTGGACGAAGCCGATATCCGCATTCTGGCGGCCAAGAAGGTGGGTATCTCGCATTGCCCCTCCTCAAACATGAAGTTAGCCAGCGGCGTAGCTCCAGTACAGGCCTTCCGCGCCGCGGGCTTAGCCGTCGGCGTAGGTACGGACGGACCCGCGGGATCGAATAACGATTTTCACTTGACCGAAGAAATGGATTTAGCCGCCAAGTTACAGAAAGTAACCCGCTTGGACCCCGAGGTTTTAAGCGCTCCGGAGGCCTTGGCCATGGCCACCAGCGAGGGCGCCCGTGTCCTGGGGCAGGCCGATAAGCTAGGTTCACTGGAGGTGGGCAAGCTGGCGGACCTTATCTTTGTTAGTACCGCAAGTCCCAACACCCAGCCCAGCTTCGATCCCTACTCTACGCTGGTATATGCCGCTAAGGCCGCAGACGTACTAGACGTTTTCGTCGCAGGAAGACCCCTCATGCGCGACCGTAAGTTGTTGACCCTCAATGCTCCAGCGATTTTAGCCAAGGCGCAGGAGTACCAACGGCAGGTAGTTCTATCCCTTCGCAAATAATGGTGGTATCCCCTACGTACTCGTGATCCCCCATTCATTAAGCTAAGAGAAAAACCTGGGCTCGGCGGCACTATACCCGTGAATCATGAAAATTCAATGGAGTGCTGGGGCACGGACAGTGCTGGCTGTCCTTGTGTCTGGAGTCGCGGCTAACGCGGCTATCTTAGGAACTTACTCCGACCGCGCGAGTTGGGAAGCGGTCGTAAGCGCGGGTACGCAAGTGGACATCCCTTTTGCTACTCCGGTAGTCTTTAACTTCACCAATGCGGGGCTGCCGAGCGGAGGCGTCGGATTTGTCGGCTTTTATAACGAAGGCGCGGCCAACTTTACTTACCGGAATAACCTGGCCCTGGGCGCCGAATCGAGCCTCAACTTAGCCAGTTACGGTTTTGCGATGATCGGCGGCGGCACCGGTTCAATCGTTAACTTCAGCGCGGGCCTAAATGTCACCCCGGTGGCCGGCAGCCGGGCCATCGGCTTCGATTTTGGCGGCTATTACGAACTCACGGCCGGCGGCCGCTCGAACTCGACCTCCTCGACTGAGTTCTTGGTCCGCGTCTACGAGGGCGGCGTGCTTTCTAACTCCTACACTGTGAATGGGGCCGACCGGCCGAACTTAGCCTTCTTTGGCGTTGCCACTTCCGGCGATATCAGCGGCGTCGAGATCCTGACCCGCAACATCACGGGCGCCGATGGCGCCTACGTGATCCTGGACAACTATAGTTACGGCAATACGACCCTGACCGGTGGCGGCGGCGAACCGCCGAGCGGTGGCGGCGACCTGCCGGAGCCCTCCACCTATGTGATGGCCGGCGTCGGCTTGCTGAGCCTCTTCGTGTTGCGCCGCAAGGCCTAAGAACTCTCCAGACGGGGAGTGCCCAACCCTCCGGGCACTCTCTTCCCACCCTAGCCCTCAGTACGGCGAGCCTGCCGCCCTGGGGGCTTTTTAACGTATGGAGGCGGTCAATTCGGGTTGGATCTTCTGCACCTCCTCAAGGCCAATATCGCGGGTGGGCAGGGTGAACCAAAAGCGAGCGCCATGCCCGAGTTCGGAATCGACACCCACTTCGCCGCCATGGGCCTTGGCCATGTGCTTGACGATCGCCAGGCCCAGGCCCGTGCCGCCCAATTCGCGGGAACGGGCTTTATCGACACGGTAAAAGCGCTCAAAGAGGCGGCTGAGCTCTTCTTTGGGGATTCCGGCGCCGGTATCGCGCACGGCTAACTCCACGAAGGGGCCCTTGGGATGGGCACTAAGCACGCGGGATTGCAGGAAAATGCTCCCCCCCGCGGGCGTGTATTTAATGGCGTTATCCAGCAGGTTGGAGATCACTTGGTGGACCGCTTCGGAGTCGCAAAACACTTCGAGGGGATGGCCGTCGCTTTCGGCGGGAACCGGTTCGACGACGATATCGATCTGCTTCTTGGCGGCGATGGGCAGGAGGCTCTCCTGGCAGTCGCGTAGGAGATCTTGGACGCGGTAGCTGGCGAATTGGAACTTTGTAATGCCCAGTTCGATGCGGGACAGGGTGAGAAGGTCGGCAATGAGGCGCCCCAAGCGCTCCGAGTTGGCCTTAATGATGTGGAGGAACTTCATATTGTGGGTGGGATCGTGGATAGCGCCATCGATCAAAGTTTCCGTATAGCCCTGGATGGAGGCCAGGGGCGTACGCAGCTCGTGGCTGACGTTAATGATGAAGTCCTTGCGAACGCGTTCGAGCTTTTCCAGTTCCGAGTGTTCTCGTTCAAGCTGCTCGAACATGGCTTCGAGTTTTTCGCCGGTTTCGTTGAGTTTACTGCCCAGGATGCCGAGTTCGTCCGAGCCGGGATCGCGCATGCGGGCCTGGAAGTTGCCCATGGCCAGTTGCGCGGCGTATTCGATAATGTGGCCGAGCTTATTGGAAACCCAACGGGCCAGAAGGGCCGTGAGGAGGATGGAAGGAATAAATGAGAGGGCGGTGGCCGTAAGCAGGTGGCCGCGGATGGTGTTGACCTGGGTTTGGACTTCCTTCAAAGGCACAGCCAAACGCAGAGCACCCGCCGGGGCGGGCACGGCGACATAAAGGTACTTGAGGCCGGTGGAGGCCGAAAGGCGGGTGGCCGAGCCGACCCCGCCGCGCAGGGCGGCGGCAATCTCGGGGCGGTCGCGGTGATTTTCCATGCGGGTGGAATCCTGTCCGGTGTCGGCGAGAACGCGGCCTTCGGGTTCGACGACGGTGATGCGGCCGCCGGCGGCGCGAGCGAGATCGTTGAGACGTTTGGTGTTGGCCAACAGGTCGTGGTCCAGCGCGAGGATCTTGCATTTTTGCTCGAGCTCGATCTTCAGGGTGTCGACATAGGTGTCGGCGGCGATGCGGGAGGCCATGAAGTCGACGGCGACGAGCGAGATGACCAGGACGCCCAGCACGGCGGCAATGAGCTTCAAGAAAATTCGGCCGGTAAGGCGAGGCATTTGTGGTTCAGGATAGCGCTAGAAGACGGGCGCGCGGCGGCGGAGATCGAAGTGGGAGCCAGGGGCGAGGAAGTAATGGCGCGGGGATTGGGAACGGCGGGCGGGATCGTAGATGGCGACGAGGCTGGCGCCGACGACGCGAAAGCGGTCGCCCTCGACGACGATGGCCGTCGCTTCGTCGATGCCGATGCCCAGGAGTTCGGGGTGCTTGTCGAGGACCGGCCAAAGATCGTTTTCCCGGCCACGCTTGAGTAAGTGCTGGTCGATGGCGACATTGGGAAGATAGGCAAAGCCTCGCTCGTAGCCGGGGGCCATCATGATGAAGTTATTCTCGCGCGCCCCTCGAACTAAGTAAGAGCCTTGGATGGTGGCGCCCGCGCTGGTACCCGCAATGACGCCGCCGCGCTCGAGCACGCCCCGGAGTTCGCGTTCGGTGCGGGTGCCAGCGTAGGAATCGACCAGGCGCCATTGGCGGCCACCGCCAAAGAAGACGGCTTTGGCGCGGAGCAGGGGTGCGGCGAAGGCTTCGGTATCGGCGAGACGGCGGTCGCGGGTATGGAGGACGGTAATGTCGCGGAAGCCGGCCATGCGGAGGAAGTCCGCCGAGCGGGCGCCGGGCTCGGTGTCGCCAGCCGTGGGGATGTAGACGAGCGGTGCGTCGACGCCGCCGGCCAGGCGCAGGAACTCCGCCCAGATTTCAGGGCCGATAGCGCCGCCGCCGATGACAATGCGAGCGCCCTTGGGCTCCGAGGCGGAATCGACGATGTTCTGGTCGACGATGCCTTGGCCGACGATGCCCAGATCGGGGTCCCCTCGATCAAGAAGGGCAGGGAAGGGTTCGGCAGCAAGCGCCAGGCTGGCGCTCAGCGGCAGCAGTAAAGCTGATATCTTCGTTTTCATTCCGTATGGACTCCTATTATCGCGTCGGCATTAGCCACGATTTCGCGACCGACGCGCAAGGCCGCTACGAGGCGGCGATTGAATCTGTTTTCTCTCGCTATCCAAAGGTACAGGTGGAACTGATGCCGGAGGCGCCAGACGATCTGCCGCCTCGGGAGGTGCTGGACCGCTACGACGCCATTTTGGCCCTGGGGACCAAGCTAACGGCGGCGAACCTTGAAGGCCTAAAGCGGTTGGCCATCGTGGGCCGCTGGGGCGTGGGCTACGACCGGATTGACACCGAGGCGCTGACGCGGGCGGGCGTGGTCTTGGCCATTACGCCCAACGCGGTGCGGCGGCCGGTGGCGGAGGCGGCGCTGGGGCTCGTGTTTGCGTGCACGCTCAACCTGGTGCGGCAACACACGGTGGTGGACAAGGGCGGGTGGCGCAAGGACCTGCCGCGCTTGGGGTGGAACCTGGCGGGGCGCACGCTTGGCTCGATTGGCCTCGGCAACATTGCGCGCGAGATGTTCCGCATGTCGGCCAGCCTGGGCTTTGGGCGGCGGATCGCATACGATCCGTATGGCGAGCCGATGGAGGGGGTGGAACGGCTGAGCCTGGAAGAGGTGTTTCGCGAGGCGGATTACTTGTGTGTGCACTGCCTATTGAACGAGGAGACGCGGGGGCTGGTGAACCGCGAGCGGCTGCGGCTGATGAAGCCGACGGCGTATCTGATCAACACGGCGCGGGGGCCGATTGTAAAGGAAGCGGACCTGGTGGAGGCGCTGCGGGAGGGCTGGATCGCTGGAGCCGGGCTGGATGTATTTGAAGTGGAGCCGCTGCCTGTGGGAGCGGCGATCCGCGAGGCACCGAACGTGATTTTGGCGCCGCATGCCTTGGCCTGGACGGAGGAAATCGCGCGGGATAATTCGCTCGAGGCAGCAGAGAACATCGCCGCGGTGGCGCGCGGAGAATTGCCGGGCGGTATTGTAAATCGGGCCGTGCTGGAAAGCCCAGTGTTCCAGGCTAAGTTGGCAAGCTTCCGGAGATAGAAATGAGAAAGAACTTACTCAAGAGCGCGCTGGCCGAAGGGCGCATGCCGCGCGGGCATATGGTGTGGGAGTTTTCGACGCGGGGCATCGCACGGATTCTGGATACTTGCGGCCTAGACTTTGTGGTGTTTGATATGGAGCATTCGAACTTCGAGATCGGCGAGATCGCCGATTTGATGGCGTGGACCCACGGGTGCTCCTTTACGCCGATGGTGCGTGTGCCCGAGGGGCAGTATCATTTTGTGGCGCGCGTGCTGGACGCGGGAGCGATGGGCGTGATGGTGGCCAACGTGAAGACGCCCGAACAGGCGGCGGCGATTGTGCAATGCGCGAAGTATCCGCCACTGGGGATACGCGGGCTGGGACTGGGGACGGCGCATAACGATTACGCCATGCCGAAGCCGGCCGAGTATCTGGCGGAGGCCAATCGCGAGACAACGGTGATTTGTCAGATAGAGCATCCCGAGGGGGTGCGCAATGCCGAGGCGATTGCGGCGGTGCCTGGAGTAGACGTGCTTTGGATTGGACATTTCGACCTGACGGCGAACCTGGGGATCGTGGCGCAGTTTGAGCATCCGGAGTTTCTGGCGGCCGTGGAGACCGTGGTTGAGGCGGCCAGGAAGCAGGGCAAGGCGTCGGCGATCCAGCCAGGCTCGGCCGAACAGTTTCGCGCGTGGAAAGCAAAGGGATTCAGCTTCCTGAGCTATGGCGCGGATTTTGGCTTATACCGGGCGGGGTTGCTGGAGGCGTTGGAGAAGTGGCCGGGCTGACCCAGTCGGGGTAGCCGAGGATTTCCTGGGAGGCGAGGCGGGCGCCGGAGCAACGG
>CAYLXK010000031.1:0-60874 GCA_964387685.1 uncultured Bryobacter sp. | reverse complement strand
CGACGAAGGTTTTGCTGCTGAGGCCGTGCTTGCGCGCGTTGAGGGCGCTGGCGGCAAGGCCGGCGGGGGATTTGTGGCCCTTGGCCATTTGCCCGTGCAGCGCGTGGGCGCTGGGGGAGGGAGCGGATGCTACGACAGTGTGCGAATTAGACATAAAAATTCCTCGGTTCCAGGATGCATGAGGGGGGGAGGGGGAGAAGCAGGCACGGCGAAGGAGTTTGTTGCAGGGAAAGGGGATAAAGAGTTTGGCGGAAGGTGAATGCAGGTTGGGGTTGAGGAAAAAGAGCGCGCTACGTCGGGCGGCCGGGCGGGAGTATCTTTTTATAACCTCGTTGAGGCCAAGTTCGGGATGGTCGACGATGCGGACACAATGGGTAAACGCGATGCCGTTAGGCACGAGCTATTCGTCGAAGTGCCGGAAAGCCGCGCCTCATCCAGGGTTTGGCCGTTGGCCGTCGATGTGCACTCCTACTTCCTCGAACGCCGTTTGTGGCCAACTTCCGGATTGCCAACAATACGCCACGCTGTAGTTTATTCTCATAACAGCTACTCACCTTTCAGCTAGTTCGCGGTAACGCCGCGTCGGTGAATTAGCCACTGACGCCTTTTATCAATGTCGGGGCCATCGCAATTGAGTACTTTCGGACTCTCCGTCATGTCCAACCGACCGTGCTGGGTGCGTAAAGTGTGCAGTCGGAACTGAAATTGATAGTAGGAACTCGGCGCAGCGCAGCTGGATGTCATCGAAGATGCGATTTCAAACTTCGCTCGCATTAGATACTCGCTTACAGGTACGATCCTGCATGCCGAAAGTCTCGACGCGCGACACGTTCGTGAGAAGTAAATGAACTAGAAACGACCAGTCTCATTGTGCTATGATACTGATTCGCAACTCACTGATAACAAGGCGCAAGCGAGTCTTGGGGCTTACGCCAGCGACAGCGCAAACAGCGCGGGAGAGCACATGGCAAGAAAGACATTTTTCAGCTTTCATTACGACGTGGATTCCTGGCGGGCCTCCCAGGTCAGAAACATGGGAGCGCTTGAAGGCAACGCGCCTTGCTCTGACAACGACTGGGAAACCATCAAGAAGCGCGGTGATCGCGCAATCGAAAAGTGGATTTCAGAGCAGTTATTAGGCCGGTCCTGCACAGTCGTTCTGGTCGGCGGGCAAACCGCTAATCGCAAATGGGTCATCCACGAAATCAAGGAATCGTGGAATGCAGGCAAAGGTATTGTTGGCGTCCGAATCCACGGCCTGAAGGATCAAGCCGGGAACTTGGGAGGGTATGGAGACAATCCTTTCGATCAGTTTAGTTTAAAAACTCGCACACAGTCGCTGTCATCCGTCGTTAGGCTGTACGACCCTGCTGGCCTGACCAGTAGTGAAATTTACAAAACTATCAAAGACAACATTGCATCTTGGGTTGAAGAGGCGATCTCTATTCGTTCGAATAACTAGGCAGCCTTAGCAAAGGATTATTTGAGATGGCGTACCTCAGAATATCGGAGGCGAGGACAGCGGCCAGCGGCATCGTGAACCCGCTTAGGAAGACCGCTGGCCAACTCTTAACCGAGCAGGCGCGAAGTTTTTCCGCAACTAATACGTACGATATTTTCCTATCTCATTCTCATCAGGATGCCGAGACTATTCTCGGCGTGAAGAAGATCATCGAGAACCTTGGGTTGTCGGTGTATGTGGACTGGATTGACGACGCTCAAGCGGATCGCAGCAGAGTCACACGGCAGACCGCCGCCCTCCTGCGTACTCGAATGCGTTCGTGTTCGTCGATCATCTACGTCCATTCGGCCAGTTCGCCGGACTCAGCTTGGATGCCTTGGGAGTTGGGATACTTTGATGGCTACAAGCCACAGCAGGTATGGATTCTGCCTCTCGTGACCACGTACGATTCCGAGTTCAAAGGACAGGAGTATCTCGGCCTCTACCCGACCGTGGATAAGCTTGCCAGCCTGTCAGGCCGGTTGAATCTCGGATTTAGCAATGTTGGGTCAGCCCGCGAGGAGTTCCCCTTGGCAGAGGCGGCCAAGGGGGTCGGCGTCTACTTTACGGGTTGAAGGGAAGCATGGCAAAGCGCGTCTATTTTGGGTTTCATTATCAGGATGTCATCGACTTCCGAGCGAACGTCGTGCGCAATCACTGGGTGATGAAGGAACACCGTGACGCCGCAGGGTTCTTCGATAAATCGCTCTGGGAAGAGGCCGACGACAAAGGACCAATCGGCCTGAAGCGCTTGATCAACTCTGGCCTTGAAGGAACCTCGACCACGTGCATTCTGATTGGTTCCCAGACCTTTGCAAGGCCGTGGGTCCGGTATGAAATTCTCAAGAGTTTCAAGCGCGGAAACGCCATACTGGCGGTGCATATCAACTCCATAGCCGGCAAGGATCGGTTGACAAAGCCGCTTGGCCCAAATCCACTCGAACATGTCGGTGTGACCTTCTCCGACAGTGGACTCACCGCGACACTACACGAAAAGACGAACGGTAGGTGGTACGAGTACGCGGAGATCGATGGGGCAGCATCCTTCCGCATCAATGAGGTTGCACAGAAATACCGAGGCAAGGGGTTCCATCTCGGGAACTTTTATCACACCTACGATTGGGTCGCGGACGATGGCTACAACAACTTCGCGAGTTGGGTTGGCTAACAGCCTTCAATAGGAGCGCAGGATGCGGTTGCTCGTCTCGCCGTCCACTCTTCCCCTGCGTTGATCCACGATGGCCCGCTGTTCGGGGTCCCATCTCACCGGCGGTTGCGTGGACTTTTCGAGTGACTCAGAGCTAGCGAAGTGTTCAAAAAGAACGTTCACGCACGCCGCCACATTATCGGTGCGGAACAACGTCAGATTCACCTCATCGGAGAGGAAATTGCCGAGTTTTGAGGGATCAATGGAGTCTGCCAGCTTCCGCGTCAGGCCTCCCAGGCCGCCGACAAGAAAACGTGGCAAGCCCTTGTCTTGCGCAATGGCAATTTCCTCGGCCACGCCCGGCACGATCCCATCGCCGCTGTGCATCATCCCACCAACAGCTACAGTCACATTCTGGGCACTGATGAGTACGCTACGCATGGCCGTAAGGCTACGGTTCCGGGTGTCGGGATCATCTTGCCCCTTATCGCCGACTTTCTTTGTCACCAAAATCTCCGCGATGTCCGTCATCGAATCGATCTCTTCCTTCCTGTAGGTCTGTGCCCACAGCTCAGACATCACCAGCGTGACCGGCCTTCGATGTCGTCCGCTTGCCTGTAGCCGCGCCTGGCGGAGAATGACCGGTGTGAACGTTGGGTGGCAGCCGTGGACGATCCGGCCACGGTACTTCAGTACAATGCCAGCGAACAGTGAAACAAACTCCAGGATGCCGCGATCCATCGCGGGTTCGGACCAATCCGAGCGATTGGGAATCGCGCCTGACAATCCGATTTCGTAGTGCTGCAACGAAACATTTAACCTGGTAATACTCATGAAGCCACCAATACGGATGCGCCCAGAGCCGTGAAATTTGACTCGAGGAGTGTCCCGAGTTCCTGGTTGTGCAGGATGATCACGTCTTCGGTATGAGCCTTCACAATCTCTTCGAGCTGCGGTGCTGGCAGTAGTTCGCCGTCGTAGATGAAGAGCGAGAAATTGCCGCGACCACTCGACTCGAGGAAGTCGTTAAACCTCTTGATGGCGGGAGAGTATATCTGGTCAAACAGTGAGCAATGGCTCATTACCTTCATGTTGAGGCGGACACCGTGGCTCTTTGACGATTCAAACATCAATAGCCGCTTGTCGAGCGGCCTCCAGCCGAACCCGTGGGAGACGAACTCCCTTTCAACGATGAACGGCACCCGGCATTTTCTGCGGAAGATTTCGCACATATACGTTTCGGTTTCTTCCACTATCTTGTCGAGTTGGCTCGCACTGAGGGGCAGATCATCAGAATCCGCCGGTCTTACGAATTGAACCCAACGCTGAAGCGCCACCAGAGAGCGAAACCTTGGGCCTTGTTTTTTGTCTTCGGCGTCACGAAAACAGAGCGGAAGGATCGGTAGTAACAGGGCATCTGCCGTATCGACTTCGTGCTTAATCCAGGGAGAATCGGGAGCCGCAGGCGTGTCCACGAGCAGGAGGAGATTGGCAGCTTCCAGAGCCTCATCGATCTGCCGTTGTACGGGCGTACCAGGCAGTATCCGAGTTTCCCCGTCAAGTTCGCGGGCTTCATCCAGGAACGCATGATGTCCCAATCTGGTGAAGTGAGTGTGGATCTGGCGAGCAATTGCCGTGCCATCCTTGGCACGATACGAGATGAACATTTTGCCGTCGCGCCCCTGTAGACGCAGGCCAAGCATCGCGCCAACGCGTTTCAAAAGGCGTTCGTCAGAGGCGGGCTCCCCGAACTGGTACGGCAGAGCCTTTATCGCGTGAGCCGCATCTGGCGGCTTGCGAGAATTAGCGTCGATACTCACCGGCAGAAGCAACGCGTTACTGGACCGTTTGGACAGGTAGTCCTCAATGAAGGCATTCCCTGCTACCGGGAACCCGCCACTGTCAAAAACGACGATCAGAAGATCGTCCCACGAAACATCGCCTGGCCAGGCGCCTGCCGCATCGGCGGACATTTGAGTTACGCCCACCTTGTCCGCGAATGCCTTAACGAGAGTTTCTGCCGTCTTGGAGGCGATCTCATCGCACCCACTTTGATAGAGGACAACGATCATTCGTTGCAGCCTCTAAAATCCATTGCTTCTCCTTCATCCAGCCACGACCACGCGTTTCCGGCAGCATGCCCGGGCTCTTGCAAAGTGTCAATGTAAACCGGTGCACTAACACCAAAACAGACCTATATTCTACTGGAATCGGCCACGAGTTTGGCGGCGAATACATTGCCGGAGGTTGCAGGGTGGGGGGCTTCACGGACGTTCCGCGAGGTTGGCACACAGAAGGCACACCGTCAGCGAAGGCGTTGATTAGCGTGGGTTCCTCGGTACGGCCACTGATCAAGCTAGTCAGTGGCCGTCTCGTAGAGCCTACAACCGAGGCCCCCTTAGATAGCTACCGAAGCACGCAGGATCCGGAAGATAGCGGCCCCCAAGTCCCGTTGTAGGAAGTTGGATATAGCGAGTGAGCAACGCTTTCGATAGAACCCGGGAAGTCGCGCAGGGTTGAGCTGTCCATGCTAAGAGGGACCCTCGGCGAGGCACTGGTCGGATCACGCGCCATCTGAATGTTGGCGAAGTAGCGGTCTCGCCGTTGTTCGTGGGCTATCTGCACTGACCCGGGTTGAGCAACAATCGAATCCTGCAGGAAGCCCTTACGCGTTCCCGAAGTGATGCATGGAACGCCCGTGTTTCGTGGCACACGAGTTCCCGTGCAAACGCTGTGGAACGGGCGTGATGTCGATCTTGGCGGCGCCGGCGCGCCAGGATTAGAGCTTCATGGGCTGGGCCTGTTTTGTGAGGCCGGCGGGGGACAGCCTAATTGCTAGCCCTGGATTTCGATAGGGATCGCGCCGAGCAGGCGGCGGCCTAATTCCACACGGAGCGTTTGGGGCCCGTGGAGGCCGTCGGGCAGGCGGAAATTCACTTCGTGCCGGGGGCCCATGGGGTCAGTACAGAGGATTGAATAATCCTCGCATGGTTGACCGGCGACGCTGGCGTGCAGGTGCTCGGGGGCGTCCAATTCTTCGAGGAAGAGCTTTACCGTCCGGCTGACGATCCGCGTGCCGAGCGAGATATTGTGGCCATCGACGGCTTCCACCAAGCGGGGCACGGCCGGCGAGGCGGGAATGATGCGAAAGGCGGACGACGCCAGACTGGCGCCCCGGTAGAGCAGTTCAACCGGCGCAATGCCGGTGGCGAGTCCTGCGGGCAAGACGGCGTTCAATTGCCGGATGCCGTCCGCTTCCGGCTTGCCCAGATAGGTTAAGCGTGAGGGGAGCCCGCGGACGCGCAGTTCGAGCGTCAAAAGATCCGCATCGGCGGGTGCGTTTTCAATCCAGACCGAGATGGCGGCGTAGCGACCGCGCGCCGGGGCGACGGGTTCGCTGGACTCGCTATTGGTGATGCGGCGGATGATCGCGGGGCCCGCCGGAAGAGGGGCGACTGGGAGGGGCTTGCGGATCGTAACCCACATGTACTGCGTGGCGGCACCCTCCAGCGCGAGGAGTTGCAAAGCGTGGCGAAGCGCATAGGCGCGGATTTCGGCGGGCTCCAGGCTGCAGCCGTGCCAGGTGGCTTCGCTGGTGCGGACGGCGCTGAGGTTGTTGGCTTGAAAGCGGAGGAGGCCGCCGGGCTTGAGGACACGCGCGGCGTCTTCGAGGTAAGACTGCACCACCGCCAACTCGGGGATGTGCTGGAACACCGCATAGCTGTAGATGAAATCGAAGCTCTCGTCGGCAAACTGCGCGAGATCGGCGCCGCTCCCGATGTGGGCATGGGCATGGGGTAGACCGGCCAGGCGCTGGCGGGCCAGGGCGATCATTTCGTCCGAGACATCGACGCCGTGAATCTCACCGAAGCGCGCGGCCAAGGGTTTTAAGAGACGGCCGGGGCCGCAGCCGATCTCGAGGGCCCGGCGCGCGCGCGGATTTTCACCGGGCAGGCCGCGGGCAAGCTCTTTATCGAAGCTGCGGAGCACGTCCGCGGCGGTGGCGGCGAAGTCCGCTTCGCTTTGCTCGTGGCGGCCAAAGGCCACATAGTAATTGGCGTCTTCGCGGGCGCGGCGGTTCCAATCGTCGCGCATCTGGGCGGCAATGTCGTTCATTTTTTCTTTCCGCGGATAGAAGGGTCCGCGTCCAGGCAGACGTTGCGGGCGATGGTTTGCGCTTGGGCATCCACGCGTGGGGAATATTCAAGGCAACGCTCGCCCATGCGGTAGCCGGTAATCAGATTGTCTTCGACGATGTTGGCACGGGCGGGGTCCAGGCGTTCGGCGCCCGCGCCAAAGTAGATGCCACTGCGCAGCATGCCGGGCTCGTCGACCGAAACATAGCAACCGGCAGCGCTGGAATGGCTCTCCGTGCAGCCGCCTGTGTTCAGCCAGCGCAGGCGATTCTTGCGGACGATGTGGTTGCGCCCGATCAGGAAAACGCCGCCGTATTTCATGCCTTCAATCTCGTTGTCCTCGATCAGGATCGCTTCGCTGCGCATGTCGGGGTTGGTGTTGTTCATGACGATGCCGTAGTGGCCTTGGGGGTAGTCTTTGGCCGCGCGCACGTTGACGCAACGATTCTGGCGCACTTCGCCGTGATGAAAGCCGTCGAGATCGATGCATTTGCCATTGACCTCGAGGATGAGGTTTTCGGCGTAGAGGCTTTTGTCGACGTTGCCCGCGGTATCGATGCCTACGGGAATGCCGCCATGTTCGACGTCGACCAACTCAACGGGAAATCCGATATTGGCCATGGTGTTGAGGATGACGCGGACGCTCGAGGCGTGGCCCACCTGGATGGCGTCGCGGCCAATCGCGTTGAAGTCGTTCTCTTGGATGAGGCCGTCGCGATTGCGTGGGCTTTCGTAGCGGGAATGGGTCCAGAGGCCATTGCCCCGAATGTTCCGGAACTTGACGTAGCGCACCTCGAAGTTGCCGACGCCTTCTTCGAGCAGGATGCCGCCGGTGGTATTGTTGCGGCCCTTTTCGTCGCGGGAGCCCGAGGCGTCGATGCGCGATTGCTGGATGCGCACCTGTTGACTGCGCGAGACAAGAATGGGGAAGTTCACGACATTGCGAATGTCGAGGTCGCGCAGGATCACGCCTTCGCAGCGGTCGGCAAGGATGCCATTCAGGGGGTAGAAGTCGGCAAAGGCTTGGTCGTAAGGCGCGATGGGAAAGGGCTTTTCGAGCACGCCACGATTGCCGTCGATTTTGAGGCGTTCAATGGAAAGATGCCGGATGCCGCGGGCGATAATCAGGGCGGCACCGGTGAATTTCGCCGAGGCCTTGAGGGTGCTTCCCGAAGGCGCGCCTCGCAGATGGACGCCCGCCTCGTCCGCCTCCAGCACCAGCGGGCGGTCGAGCTCCGTCACGCCGGCCTTGAATTCGATATCCTTGGCGTGCAAAGCGGCGCCGAACACGCATACCGCCGTTATTCTAAAGAGAATGTCCATACGCTTAGAGAATGTGACGTCCGGCAGCCTTCTACAGTTTAGCGCCAGCGCTCCCGCGGGCTCTTTTATTGGCTTGATTGGCCATGGGAATTCCGGCATTCAGGATCTGTTGGACCATATTGCAGCGTCGGCGGTGACCTGCGCGAACCTGAGTGCGATGCCCCTGCCGGCGCGCCTAGCTTGGCTGCACCAAGCCGAACTTGCCCGGCGGCAGGGCCAGGTGGTGGTGGCGGCGTCGGCGGACCCGGAGGCATTGCGGCCATTGGCCGATGAAGTCTGGTGGTTGGAATCGGGGTCCTTGGCAGCGCAGGGCGATCCTCGCGAGGTAATTCCCGCCTACCTGCGCAGCGTGATTCAGGAATGCCGTTTGACGATTCCCGCGGGGTCGCTGCATGCAACGCTGCGGCGGGGCGACGGTCGTGCGCGCATCCTGAGCCTCGAGTGCCTGGATGCGCTGGACCAGCCGGTAGCCGTCCTGCAATCGGGGCAGCCCGCCGCGATTCGGGTGCAGGTTGAATATGAGGCCGAGGTTGCGGACCCCGTGATTGGCATCCTGATTCGCACCCGGATCGGGATGGAAGTCTTTGGCACAAACACGGAACTCGAAGGGCTCTCTTTCGGACCGGCTGCCGCGGGCGACAACAAAACGCTGACGTTTCGCTTTTCCTGTCAGCTTTGTCCGCAAAGCTATACAGTGACGGCGGCGTCCCACGATCCCGACGGCGTGTGGCATGAGTGGGTGGAGGACGCCATCAGCTTCACGGTCGCCGACACGCGCTATACGGCGGGCGTCGCCAACCTGCATGCAAAGGTGGAACTTTCCTAGAATCGGGGCGTATCTTAGGGCATAAAGGACGCCCATGTACTGCACACATTGCGGAGAAAACCTGAACGAGGCGATGAACTTTTGCGGAAAGTGCGGCACTGCGGCCAAGACCGCCTCGGGATCTCCGCCGCCGCCGTTTAACCAGACTCAAGCTCACTATAACCAGGCCCCGAAAGAAAAACGGCTGCTTCGCCCGTTGAACGGCAATTGGCTTGCGGGAGTCTGTGCGGCCTTTGCGCGTTACCTGGGCGTGGATCTATCGCTCGTGAGGCTGCTGTGGGTTTTGGCAGTGATTTGCGCGGGTACGGGCCTCGTGGCCTATGTTGTGTGCTGGATCATCATTCCGCGCGAAGAAGCGGGTATTAGCGGGCCGGCGTACTCGGCGTAGTGGCGAGAGGGCTGGGGGGCCGGTTGAGCCGGGAGGAACGGCTGATGCCGATGATTTGCGTTTGGAAGCGCTGCACCGCTTCGCGATTTTCGGGGCGGTGCGGGCAGATGGAACAGCGACCGCTTGGACATTTGTAGCTCTCGCAACAAACCGTTCTCATCATCACTAGAGGCTGCGACATCTTCGTGGAACTCCATGAACTGCAACTCGGTTGCAGCTACTTTCCAAAGAATATCATCGCGGACTGCTTTGGTCCAGTAAATTTGTCGCCTAGGGAGAATATTTTTTCGCCTGGGTTTTAAGTGGCGAGCGTGTTGAGCGAGAAGCTCCGTTGCGCCTCATAGGCGGCAATCGCGGCTTCCTGTTTCAGAAGGAAGCCTAGCTCGTCCACCCCATCCAGCAGGCAGGTCTTCGAGAAGGCATCGACGGCGAATTCCACCTGGGAAGCGTCGGGTAACGTGAGGGACTGGCTCTCGAGATCGATGTGCACGGTCGCCTCCGGATTAGCTTCAAGCGTCGCAAAGAGTTTCTTGTGGACCTCCGGCGAGATGACAATCGGCAGAAGCGAATTCTTGAGCGCGTTGCTCTTGAAGATGTCGGCGAAGCTGGTGCTAAGGATGGCGCGGAAACCATACTGTGTGAGGCTCCAGGGGGCATGCTCCCGGGAACTGCCACAGCCGAAGTTATCGCCGCCCAGCAGCACCTGCGCGCTCTTGGCCCAATCCTGATTCAGAACGAAGTCCGGCTTGGGCTGGCCCTCGGCGTCGTAGCGCCAATCGTAAAAGAGCAGGTCGCCCCAGCCGGTTTTGTCGGTCTTTTTGAGGAAACGCGCCGGGATGACCTGGTCGGTGTCGATGTTGTCTTGCCGCATAACGACGACGCGGCTGCGAAAGGGCGTAAACTTTTCCATTAGTTGAGCAGGCTCCTGACGTCGGTCACTTGGCCCGTGATGGCGCTGGCGGCGGCGGTGAGTGGGCTGGCCAAAAAGGTGCGCCCGCCTTTACCTTGACGGCCTTCAAAGTTGCGGTTTGAGGTGGAAACGCTGTATTGACCGGGCGAGAGTTGGTCGCCATTCATAGCGATGCACATGCTGCAGCCGGCTTCGCGCCATTCGGCGCCGGCATCGCGGAAGATCTGATCGAGGCCCTCGGCTTCCGCCTGCCGCTTGATCTGCTGCGAACCCGGCACGACGAGGACTCGCACGCTTTCCGAGACCTTGCGTCCCTTCAAGATGCCGGCCGCGCTGCGCAAATCGCTCATCCGCGAGTTGGTGCAACTGCCGATGAAAACGACGTCGATGGGATGGCCCAGCAGGGGCTTGCCGGGTTCGAGGGCCATATAAGCCAATGCCTTTTTGAGGCTCTCGCGTTCGAGCGCGTTGCCGACCGAGGCGGGATCGGGAATGGCGGCGCCGATGCTCATGCCCATGCCCGGGTTGGTGCCAAAGGTAATCATGGGTTCGAGCGCGGCGCCGTCGATGTCGAGGGACAAATCGTAGCTTGCGCCTTCATCGGAGGGCAGCTGTTTCCAGCGGGTGACGGCCGCATCCCACTCAGCGCCCTTGGGACAAAAAGTGCGGCCATGGAGGTATTCAAAGGTCTGGTCGTCCGGCGCGATCAGCCCCGCGCGCGCACCGCCCTCAATGGACATGTTACAGACAGTCATGCGCTCTTCCATGGAGAGAGCGCGGATGGTTGAACCGCGGTATTCGAGCACGCAGCCGGTGCCGCCGCCGATGCCGATCTTAGCGATCAAGGCCAGAATGATATCTTTGGCGGCCACACCGGGCTTCAGCGCGCCATTTACGTTGACGGCAAAACTCCTGGAAGGCCGTTGCAGCAGGCACTGCGTGGCCAGCACATGCTCCACTTCGCTGGTGCCGATACCGAAGGCGAGCGCACCAAAGGCGCCGTGCGTGGCGGTGTGGCTATCGCCGCAGACGACGGTCATGCCCGGCTGCGTCAAGCCGTTCTCCGGGCCGATGACGTGGACGATGCCTTGTTTATCGCTGAGGAAGCCAAAGTAGGGAATGCCAAAGTCCTGGGCGTTGCGCTCAAGTTTTTCCACTTGGCTCTTGGCGATGGGGTCGAGGATGGGCAGGTGGCGCGGGGTGGTGGGCGTCGAGTGATCGGTCGTCGCGAAGGTTAAGTCGGGGCGGCGTACCTTTAAACCGCGCGCCCGCAGGCCGTCGAACGCTTGGGCGCTGGTGACCTCGTGGACCAGATGCAGGTCGACATAAAGCAGCGACGGGGCGCCTGGGGGCGTGGCCACCACGTGCGAGTCCCACAGCTTCTCAATGATGTTTTTCGGTTGGCTCATATGGCTTCGACAACGGCCTTTCCCACTTCTTCGGTGGTGGCCGTTCCTTTCAAATCTCTCGTCACCTGCCCCGCATTGAGGACTTCCTCGATGGCCCGGTTGACGGCGGCGGCTTCTTCCAGCAGCCCGAAGCTGTATTCGAGCATCGCGGCAATACTGCCAATAGCGCCCAAGGGATTGGCAATGCCCTGGCCCGCAATGTCGGGCGCCGAGCCGTGGACCGGCTCATAGAGGCCCACCCAGGCGCCGCTGGCCTTCTGCGCGCCAATCGAGGCCGAAGGCAACATGCCGATGGAGCCCGTGATGACGGAGCCTTCGTCGCTCAAGATATCGCCAAACATGTTCTCCATCAGCACAATATCGAATTGCGCGGGGCGCAGAATCAATTGCATGGCGCAGTTATCTACCAGCAGGTGATCCAATTGCACGCCGGGGTAGTGGGCGGCGACCTCTACGACGACGCGGCGCCAGAGCTGGGAGACCTCAAGGACATTGGACTTGTCCACGCTGGTGAGCTTCTTGCGCCGCTTGGCGGCGAGCTGGAAGGCCATGTGGGCGACGCGTTCGATCTCGGCGCGCGTGTAGGTCATCGTGTTGGTGCCGCGTTCATCGGGGCCTGAGCCCGCGATGCCGCGCGGGGTGCCGTAGTAGAGGCCGCCGGTGAGCTCGCGCACGATGATCATGTCCACGCCTTCCAGCAGGTGGTTCTTCAAGGGCGAAGAATCCGCGAGGGCGGCATAGGCCCGAACGGGACGCAAATTTGAGAAAACGCCCAGGGTCTTGCGGATGCCCAGGAGTCCTTTTTCGGGGCGGCGGTCGGGCGGCGCGTTGTCGAACTCGGGCAGGCCAAAGGCGCCCATGACGGTCGCGTCGGCCTCCAGGGCCAGGCGTTCCGTTTCGGGCGGATAGGGGCTGCCCGTTTGGTGGATGGCGATTCCGCCGAGTAATCCTTCCGATAGTTCCAGCTCGTGGTGAAACTTCGTAGCCACGTGCTCCAGCACGCGGATTCCTTCGCGCGTCACTTCGACGCCGATACCATCGCCCGGCAGGGCGAGTACTTTCAATTTCATGGACTGACTTTCTCCAGCGCCGCTTCGATGAAGCCCTGGATTTCTTCGTTCGTGAAGCCTTTCTTATTGTCGGCGGCCATTGTGAAGCGCTCGTAGACGAGGTCGAGCTGTTCTTTGGACAGTTCGGGGTAACCCATCTCCTCGCAGCGCTTCTTCAGAGCATGACGGCCGCTATGCTTGCCAAGGATCAATTTGCCCTCCGGCATGCCCACGCTCTGGGGACTGATGATTTCGTAAGTGCTCTTGTTCTTTAGGTAGCCATCCTGGTGGATACCCGCCTCGTGCGCAAAGGCGTTGGCGCCGACGATGGCCTTGTTGGGCTGCGGGCCGAAGGTGATGACGCTCGAAAGCAATTGGCTGCAAGGGTAGAGCTGTTCGCTGACGATCTTGGTTTCGTAGGGATAGAAGTCGTTGCGCGTCTTCATTACCATCACGACTTCTTCAAGGGAGCAATTCCCCGCCCGCTCGCCGATACCGTTGATCGTGCATTCGATTTGACGGGCGCCCGCCTTCACGGCGGCCAGCGAGTTGGCGACGGCCAGACCCATGTCGTCGTGGCAATGCACGCTGACGATCGCGCTATCGCCCAGCACTTTGACGATGTGGGAGATGCGCTCGGCGTAATCCTCCGGCACGCTGTAGCCGACCGTATCGGGCAAGTTGACCGTGCGCGCGCCGGCCGCGACCACGGCCTTTGAGATCTGCTCCAGATAGTCGAGGTCGGTACGGGTGGCGTCCTCGGCGGAAAACTCGACGTCGTCGACGTACTTGCGCGCCAGTTCCACCGCCCGCACGGCCTCTTCCAGAACCTGTGCGCGGCTCTTTTTCAGTTTGTACTGGAGATGGATATCGCTGGTGGCGATAAAGGTGTGGATCCGGGGACGCTTGGCTTTGTCCAACGCCGCGGCGGAACGCTCCACGTCGAGCTTCATCGCCCGGGACAGCGCCGCGACGCTAACCCAAGGGAAGTCTTCGCTCACTCGGCGTACCGCTTCGAAATCTCCCTCTGAAGCAATGGGGAAACCCGCTTCCAGAATATCGACGCCGAGATCGACCAGCTTGGCCGCCATGCGCAGCTTTTCCGGAACGGTCATGCTGCAGCCGGGGGATTGTTCTCCATCTCGCAGGGTTGTGTCGAAGATGTAGACGCGCGGTTGCGGTTTTGCCGCCGTCAGTGGAGCCTCAGTCATTGGCGCCTCCTATTTCCCTGTTTATTATGGAAGGCGCGCATCGATTTAGCAAATTTATATTGCTTGAGGGAGCGATAATCAGTGATAATCAAATAAGACTCGCTTATTCAATAAGCGATACACGAGGTGCCCAGTGCTTCTGCATTCCCTTAAGGTCTTTCTCTCGGTAGCGAATGAACGTTCATTTTCCCGTGCGGCCGAAAAGATGCTGCGGACCCAGCCCGCTATCTCCCTAGCGGTCCAGCGTTTGGAAGCGGAGCTGGAAGAAAAACTCATTGACCGTTCGGCTAAAGAGCTGCTCCTGACTGACGCGGGCAAAATCGTATTGGAATTCGCCCGCCGCTTCGAAAACCTGGAAGCCGAAATGAGTAATTCGCTAGCGGAGCTGCGGGACAATTCCGCGGGGCGCCTTTCGATTGGCGCTAACGAGTCCACCAGCCTGTATCTGTTGAACCACATCGAGCAGTATCGCCGAATGTACCCCAAAGTGAGGGTTCAGGTGCGCCGGAGCCTGTCGTCGAAGATTCCCATGCAACTGGTGGACGGAGATCTGGAGTTGGGCCTGATTTCCTACGATCCAGGCGACGACCGCATCATCTCTTCCACCATTTATACGGACCGGCTGGTCTTCGTGGTTTCGCCACAGCACCGGCTGGCGGACCGCGACACGGTATCGATCACGGATCTGGGCATGGAAACATTCATTGCGCACAACGTTTTGAGCCCGTACCGGGAAATCGTACTGCGGGAGTTTCAGCGCCATCGCGTGCCGTTGAACATGGACGTGGAAATGCCGACGATTGAGACAATCCGGCGTCTGGTGCAACGCAACGAGGGCGTCGCCTTCCTGCCCAAGATGTGTGTGGAGCAGGAAATCGAAGCGGGCTCCCTGCGCGAAGTGAAGGTAAAAGAACTGGTGTGTGAGCGCAAGATTCGGATCGTTTACCCGGCCAAGCGGGCGTTGAGTCATGCCGCCAAGGCCTTTCTCGAATTAGTAGACCGGGAGGCCTTCGAAAAAGCGGCCGCGCTGCCCGCGGTCTAAGGCTTTCACCCGATTCGCATTTTCCAGCCCGAAATCTAGACTAAGGGTTCATGGTTTTCGGGTTCATGGTTCTAGGAAGGGTTTTGGTTTTTCTCCTCCTGTGCGCGGGGCTTGCCACGGCCCGGCAAATTGTGCGCCTGCACAGCGGCTTGGCCTATACGGTGGATCGGGCGGACCGCGACGGCGACCAGATTTTCTTGAACACCCCGGCGGGCGTTACGATCCTGAGCGCTTCCGAAGTCTTGAGCATTGAAGAGGAGCCGGACCCCAAGCGCAAGCCCGCGCCCGTGCCCGCAGCCCCCACCAAGACCGACACCAAGGCACTGATCCGGGCCGCGGCCAAGGCACATGGGCTGCCCGTCAGCATTGTGGAGAGCGTGGCGCGGGTTGAATCCGGCATGAGAAACGACGCCGTCAGCCACAAGGGAGCCATTGGCGTAATGCAGCTTATGCCCGGCACGGCGCGGCAATTAGGTGTGGACCCGAACGATGTAGAGCAGAACATCGACGGGGGCACGCGCTTTTTGCGGGAGCTTTTGATCAAATACCAGGACGACCCGAACCAGTTAGTGAAAGCGTTGGCGGCCTACAACGCCGGCCCGGGCGCGGTCGCGCGCTACCACGGTGTGCCGCCGTATCGGGAAACGCGGCAGTATGTGAGGAAGGTCTTGAACCGGATCGATCGCTATGCGGAAGCGGGCGCGGGGCAGTAGGGTTGCAAGGCAGTTTCCTCTGGTGGCGATATCCTGGAACATCAAAGTGCGGCAGAGTGTGTTGGTCGCGTTGCCGTAGTTCGAAGCTGGATCTTGGCCAAGTCTCTCCATTTAAAGACGCTGACCAAGACAAGGCGGAACCGTATCTAATCCCTATTTCGGCGCGATGTGCTACGACGCTATAAGTAAGGTGGGAAATGAGAATGGTGAGCGCGGACAGAATCGAACTGTCAACCTACTGATTAAGAGTCAGTTGCTCTGCCAGTTGAGCTACGCGCCCACAATCGGACGGACAAACGTCAGTTTACCACGGGCGCTTCCGGTGACGGCAAGCGTTCGGCGATCAATTCCACCACATCCTTAAGGCGTGGCGGGGTGGCATTGGAAGTGAGCGCCGCCTGGAACATGGTCTGGCAAAACGGGCAGCCGGTAGCGATCACATCGGCCCCCGTCGCAACCAGTTCGTGAGCACGATTCTCGTTGACGCGTTCGCCCACTTCCTCGCCCAGGAAGGCCAGCCCTCCGCCCGCTCCGCAACAAAAGCTACGCTCGCGGTGGCGGGGAGCCTCGAGCAGAATTCCACTGATCTGCACTAACTGTCTGGGCTCGTCGTAGACGTTCCGGTAGCGGCCCAGATAGCAAGGGTCGTGGTAAACCACCTTCCCCAGATCCCCGCTCGGCAGCAGATGCCGGTGACGGGCCAGAAACTCGGTATGGTGCTCGATTTCGGGCACCGCGCCGAATTCCTTCCAATCCACGGCGATCGTCCGCACGCAATGGGGGCAGATGCTGATCAGCTTCACTCCCGCGGGCATGGTCTTCAAATTCGCCTGCGCAAGTTCGCCGAAAGCGAGATCGTTTCCCAGGCGCCTGGCGGGGTCTCCAGTGCAGCGCTCTTTGGCCAGCACGCCGAAGCTAAGCTGCAAATGCCGTAGAACGCGCGCGAGAGCCTCGACAATCTCGCGGCCGCGCGTATCGAAATTGCCCATACAACCGAGCCAGAGGCAGTAATCCTGGGTGCCGTCGTAAAGCGGATAGGGCGACACGCGACCGGCGGCGCTCAAGCCCATCGGGTTGCCGTTTTTTTCGAGGTTGCGAAAAAGCTTTCCGCCGTAGTCGTCCTCCCAGCCGCCGGTATTGGTGGCCCCGCGCCGCAGCCCCACGATGACGGGCAAATGCTGGATGCCCACGGGGCACTGGAATTCGCAAGCGCCGCAGGTGGTGCACTGAAAGGCGGCCTCCTGGCTGAGGTGCTTGCCCAGTAGAGGCTCTTCGCTCCTGGGGCCGAATTCATTCAAATAACTTCGCAGGCCCAGAATGATTTGCTTCGGGTTCAATTCCTTGCCGGTATTGGTGGCCGGGCAATGTTCCGTGCAGCGCCCACACTCCACACACGAGTAGGCCTGCAGCGCGGCCACCTGCGTCACGTCTTTTCCGATGGCCAATCCGAAATCGTCGTCGCCTTCCAGCGGCGGGATAGCACTGAAGCCGCCCCGCATGGCAAAGACAGCCACTGGGCTCATTACCAGATGGAGATGCTTGGTGTGCGGAATTAGCGGTAGAAAGGTAAACAACGCCAACGTGTGAACCCACCAATTTATGGCGCCCCCCTGCCCCGCCCGGCTCCAATCGAAGAGGTAGGTCAGCATCAGCACAAAGATCAACAGCGCGATGAGGCCGCTCTCCCAGGAGAGCGTTTCCCCTAACCATTTGGGACGTACCAGGAAGCGCCGCACGAAAAGCCCCGCGATAGAGACGGCGGTAAGCGCGGCAAACCCGGCGGCGAAACCAAAGTAAATCTGCCCCCAGCCGCTGGCGTGGCTCATCAGGCTAAGCCCATAGCCCCGCGCGATATGGTCGGCAGTTACCAGCCCAAACGCGAGGAAACCCCAGAATACAAACGCGTGCGCCAGCCCCGGCAGCGGCCTTTGTTCAATCACCTTGGCCTGCAGCAGCACTTCCCACACAAAACGGCCCAGGCGCGCCGGCCAATCGCTTAAGCTGTAGCCCGGCTCCGGCTTCGCGGCCCGGATGATGCGCAAGATCGGCAGGAAACGCCAGAAAAAAGCGCCCAAACTTACTGTTAGGACCAAAGTCAGGAGTACTTTCGCGAGCGTACTAGGATTTTCAGGCACCGGTAAGTTTCTGTCCGCTTCCTTACAATAATAGTGTGCACGTTCTTATCTCAGGCGCGGCGGGATTCATCGGTTCGCACTTCGTGGACCGCTTGCTGAACGAGGGCCACACGGTCGTGGGCCTGGATAACTTCATTACCGGCAAGGCCGAAAACATTGCCCATCTGTCGGAAAATCACCGGTTTCACTTCCTGGAAATGGACGTGACCAAAGACGGCGCGGCGGCGCGGATGAGCGCACTGGGGCCCTTTGACATCGTGCTGCATTTCGCTTCTCTGGCCAGCCCGAAGGACTATTTGCTGTATCCGCTGGAGACGCTCGAGTCTGGCTCCACGGCCACGCGCAACATGCTTGAGCTAACGCGCGAGTTCGGTGCGCGCTTCCTGGTCACCTCCACGAGCGAGTGCTACGGGGATCCGCTGGAGCATCCGCAAAAAGAAAGCTATTGGGGCAACGTAAACCCGATCGGTCCGCGCTCCTGCTACGACGAATCCAAGCGCTACGCCGAAGCCATCACGATGGCCTACCATCGCAAGTTCGGCCTGCGCACGAACATTGCCCGTATCTTTAACACCTACGGCCCGCGCATGAAGCTGAACGACGGCCGGGTGGTGCCCGCCTTCCTGAGCCAGGCGCTTGAGAATCTGCCCCTCACCGTATTCGGCGATGGCACGCAAACGCGCAGCTTCTGTTACGTCAGCGATCTGGTGGACGGCCTGTACCGCCTGATGTTAAGCGACGAACGCGAGCCGGTGAATCTGGGCAACCCGGAGGAAATCACCCTGCTAGAGTTTGCGGAGCGCATCCAGCGCCTCTTGGGCACGAATTGCCCGCTTGAGTTTCACCCGCTGCCGGAAAACGACCCCATGCGACGGCAGCCGGACATCGGCAAGGCGAGCCGCGTATTGGGCTGGTCTCCGCGCGTGGGTCTGGAGCAGGGTTTAAGCGAGACTATCGAGTACTTCCGCGGCAAGCTCGCCGAGCGCATGGTTGCCGCTTAGTTCCTATTTCACCCAGACTTTACTGGCCGCACCATAGCCGAGGGGCACGTTGGCCCCGGCAATCTCGAGCGTAAAAGTCTCATCCACGTTGTGCGAAAGCATTTTGAGCGCCGCCCCAGGCCGGATTCCCAGACGGTCCAGATACTCCAGCAAGTCCCGGTCCCGCTCATAAGTGCTCTGCACGTGGGCCTCACGCGCGGCGGGCAATTCATGCAAGGGCAGCCAGCCCGCCTTTCGCCGCTGGGCCGGGGAATCCAGCCCCATGCGGTTTCCATGCGGGCACGCGTCGCCGTCGCCGAGCTTTTCGAGCAGCTTCTTTTCAAACTCGGCGCTGACGGCGTGCTCCAGTTGCTCGGCCTCCTCGTGCACTTTGTACCAGTCCATCCCGAAGACCTCGGCCAGCATGCGCTCGATCAAATGGTGCCGCCGGATCAGCACCTGGGCGATCTCCCGTCCGCTGGGCGTAAGTGCGATATGACCCTCGGGGCCGACCTGAATGAACTTGTCGCGCCGCAGCCGCTTCAGCGCCATCGTGACCGCGGGCGGGCTCACCTTCAACCAACGCGCCAGCGTCGCGGCGATGACCACTTCTCCTTCGCTTTCGGCCTCCGCAATGGCCTTGAGATAGTTTTCCTTGGAGATGGTGATTTTCAAATGGATGGCAACCAGGTTTCATTTTAGCGGCCCGGGGTGTTACCTTTAACCCCATGCGCCGACGCAATTTCCTTTCTCTTTCCGCCCTGCCTCTGGCTGCCCCCCTGCCGTCGCTCCTGAGTGCGCAATCCCTCGAATCGGTGGACCTGAACGTCATCCACCAGATCAAGAACGAAGCCTTCCAAAACTCCCAGATCATGGAGACGATGTTTTGGCTCTGCGATGTGAATGGCCCTCGCATCACGGGCTCTCCCGGCTACCGCAAAGCCGCCGAGTACATCAAGAAGCGCCTGACGGAACACGGCATTGCCGATGTAAAGTTTGAAGATTTCGAATTTGGCCGCGGCTGGAGCCATTCGAAGTTTGCCGGCCACATGATTGAGCCCGCCTACTCGGAGCTGATCGGCTTCCCCTTGGCTTGGACGCCCGGCACCCATGGGCCTGTATCGGGCGAAGTTGTTCACGCCCCACTGCGCACGCCGCAGGACCTTGAGAAATGGAAGGGCAAGTTAAAGGGCAAGATCGTGCTGGCCGACGCGCCGCGCACTCTCGAATTGCCCGATAAGCCCTATGGCCGACGCTACACCGCCGAAGACCTGGCCAAGCTGGCCGACGCGCCCGAGCCCGGCGCGGGTGGCGGACGTCCGGCGGGCGTCAGTGGTGGCCCCGCCATGTCGCGCGAGCAGTTGATGGCCTTCCGCGACCGCGTCAATCAGTTTCTGGTCGACGAAGGTGTCCTGGTGGTCGTGAAGACCAGCTATGCCGGCGACGGCGGCGCGGTCTTTGGCTCCTCGGCCGGCCCCTACCAGAAAGACAAGCCCGTCCCGCCGCCTACGGTGGCCATTGCCGCCGAGAACTATAACCGCGCCATCCGCCTGCTGGAAAAGAAGGTGACGGTGAAGATGGAGTTCGACATCCAGGCCCAGTTCCACGACGAAAGCACCAAGACCTTCAACGTCGTCGCGGAGCTGCCCGGCACCACGCGCAAGGATGAATATGTGCTGCTCGGCGGCCACCTCGATAGCTGGCAGGGGGCAACCGGGGCCACGGACAACGCTACCGGCGTCGCCGTCATGATGGAGGCCGCGCGCATTCTCAAGGCCCTCAACCTGAAGACCCAGCGCAGCGTCCGCCTGGGCCTCTGGAGCGCCGAAGAGCAGGGCCTCTTTGGCTCCCGCGCCTACGTGAAGCAGCATCTGGCCGACCCCGCCGACATGAAGCTCAAGGACGAGCACTCGAAGATCACGGCCTATTTCAACATCGACAACGGCTCCGGCAAGATCCGCGGCATCTATACCCAGGGCAACGACATGATCAAGTCTATTGTCGGGCCGTGGCTGGAACCCTTCCGCGATCTCGGCGTCACCACCGTCTCGAACCGCAACACGGGCGGCACCGATCACCAGGCCTTTGACGCCGTCGGCGTCCCCGGCTTCCAATTCATCCAGGATCCCTTGGACTACATGGCCCGCACCCACCACTCCAACATGGACACCATGGACCGCGTGCCGAAGGCGGACCTGATGCAGATGTCGGCGATCCTCGCCTCGTTTGCCTATCACGCCGCCAATCGCGATGCCATGCTGCCGCGCAAGCCGCTGCCAAAGCCTACGCCCGCCCGCCGCGAAGCGCCCCCAGCCCCGACACCCAGTTCGGCGGGCGGCAACTAGCGTTGGGGAATCTGGTAGAGCCGGATTGTCTTACCGACCTGCTCATACGGGTACGTCGACAACCACGCGTAGTCTTCGGGATGCACCGTCAGGTAGTGTAGGCTGACGGCCACCCATCCGGTGACGGGCTTGCCCGGCTCTAGCTCCTCAACGGGCGGAAATTCGTGCCACGAGTAGTCCACGGCCACCATGCCCCAGGTTTTGAGCCAGACCTTTTGAGCGCCCACGCGCCGCAGGGCTTCGCTCAACCGCGTATGGTCCTGGCCCCAATCGAGGTCCGAATCGATGGAGTAGAACTCGGGCCGTCCGCCTGCAAGCGAATTGAACCAGGGCAGATAGTCCGGATGCGCGGCGACCCCGTCGGCGGCGCACCACAGCAACAAACCCGCCGCTAAGGCACGGCTAGCCCAGCGGAGCCGCTCGCCGTTCCACAAGGCCAGGCAGGCCGCGCCCGCGCATACGGACGCTAACGTGAGCACCGGTAGAACATGGCGAACGCCCAGATTCACCGACGCCAGCAGCATGATGCCCAAGGCCGCCGCGCTCGCAAAAGGAAGGCTTGCGGCGATCCACTGCCCCTTCCAAGCCGCCCTTAAGCCCAGCGCCAGGCCGATTCCCCAGAGCAGCAAAAAAGCGACCGGCGTCTTGATGGCGATCATCGTGGGAAAGAACCAACGGCTTCCCTTGTCGCTCACTTCGCCGCGGAAATAGGTCTTCATCCCGTCTTTGTTGTGCAGGAGGCTCGCCCCCACACCCCAGAGAGCCGATCCCGCCGGCCATGGGGTCGCCATCAATGTCCGCAGCGCGCGCCCTTTCCAGGTCTGCGGGTCGGCCTTAGCCAGAATGGCCTCGCTACCTTTTGCATTTTCCAGTTTCAGAAAGGAGAAGCGATAGACGGCCCAGACGCTCATGAAGAAGACGAGTGCCACCAGCACGGCCAGACCCGTCAGACGCCGGAGCTCAGCCATGGCCGGCCAGCGCAGGTGATGCCTTTGCGCTACTAACCACGCCGCGCCGACTCCCAGAGTGACGGCGGGCAAGTAAGCGATCGACGTAAGCTTTGAGGTAAAGGTCAGAGCGAGCACCACACCCAAGGCGGCACTGTTTCGGAGGGCCGGCTTGTCCCACCAACGAACCAGCATCCAGACGGCAAGCGGCAAGGTGGCGGCGATGGGCATGTCGGTCGTGACCAAAGATCCATTGGCCAGCACCGTCGGCAGCAAGCTATAGAAAAGTACCGCCGCGGCACCCGCTCCCCAGCCGCCCATAAGCAGGCCGCCCAGGAACACGGCTAGCCCGCCCAGCCAAAAGAACACCTGCATGGCGCCGCGTGCGGCCGCGAGATTTCCGCGGAAGTCTTTGCCCGAGTAGATCAAGCGGTTTCCCTCGTCCCACCAATCCAGAAAGCGGTCCGTCTTCGCAGCCTGGTAGCCGTAGCCCCGCAAATAGAGCGGCAGGGCCCCGGTCGCGCGTCCGAGCGGCGGGTGCTTGGGCTCTAACGTATAGGTGCCTTTGGCCCACCACTCCATGCCTCCGGCCAGATGGGAAGGTTCATCGTAGGTCTGGCTATAGAGACGCCAGGTGGTGGACATTCGCCAAGTTCCCACCGCCAGACTGGCCAAGGCGATCAAAATCGCCGCGATGCGCATAAGTGCTAGTTAAGCATGGGCCGCCCGCGAGCCTGGCCAAGCCGCTCGGGTACCATAAGGGGAGGTTTCGCCCTTGTCCGAACAGCCCGAGTTTGACCGATACGCCAGCGAATACGAAAAGATGCTGGCCGATCCCATTCGGGACGGCTTCGTCGCCAACCCCGATTTCTTCCACCGGCGCAAATGGATTCTGATTGAGGACTTCTTCCGCCGCCGCGGCCAGAACACCTCGGCGCTGCGCTGGCTGGATGTAGGTTGCGGCAAAGGGGACCTGCTGCGATTCGGCCAGTCTCATTTTGCGGGCGTCGCCGGCTGCGATCCTTCGGCCGGCATGATGGCCTCGGTCTCCGGCGTTCCCGTCTCCCGCCAAGAGGATCCGCTCCGCCTGCCCTACGCCGACGCTTCTTTCGACTTTGCGACCGCCGTATGCGTTTACCATCATGTGGAACCGGCCGATCGGGCGGCCTTGACGGCGGAGGTCGTCCGCGTCCTGCGGCCCCAGGGCATCTTTGCGATCATCGAACACAATCCCTTCAATCCCGCCACGCAATTGATCGTTAGCCGCACTCCGGTGGATGCCGATGCCAAGCTGCTGCGCGCGTCTGCGGCCACGTCTCTGTTGCGCGGCAGCGGTCTGCAAACGCTTTCCGCCGACTACTTTCTCTACTTTCCCGAGAAGCTTTACGCGTCCCTGGCGGCCGTTGAAAATGTGTTTCGCCGCGTGCCCCTGGGCGGGCAGTATGCCGTCTTTGCCCAAAAGAACTAACCAAGCGCCGCCCCCATGGCCCAAACTCAACACTTACTTAGCGCCCGTCCAAATCCCGCCCTGCTTTCGTTAGTCGTTCCGATCTACAACGAAGAAGAAGTCTTGCCGCTCTTGCTGCCCCGCTTGCTCGCGTTGCTGGAGAAGTTGCCTTGCCCGGCGGAGGTGATCTTCGTCAACGACGGCAGCCACGATGCGAGCATTCAATTGCTGGCCGAGGCCGCGCGCCTCCACGCACCCTTCCGCGTGCTTTCGCTCGCGCGCAACTTTGGCCATCAAATCGCCGCCACGGCCGGCCTCGATCACGCCCGCGGCGAGGCCGTCGTCTTGATGGATGCCGACCTCCAGGATCCTCCGGAGCTCGTGATCGACATGCTCGCCCAATACCGCCAAGGCTACGACGTCGTCTATGCGCGGCGCGAATCCCGCAACGGCGAATCATGGTTCAAGCGCGCCACGGCCTGGCTCTTCTATCGCCTGATGCGCACCCTGGTGCACAAAGACTTACCCGTCGATGTGGGAGACTTCCGGCTCGTCTCGCGCCGATGTCTCGAGGCGGTGAACGCTATGCGCGAAATGCACCGCTTCCTGCGCGGGATGGTCACCTGGGTCGGCTTCGCCCAAACAGAAGTGCGCTTCGTCCGGGCCCCTCGGGCCGCGGGGGAAACCAAATATCCATTGCGTAAGATGCTGCAATTCGCCTGGAACGCGGCCGTCTCGTTCTCACCCCTGCCGCTACGTCTAGCCTTCAGCATCGGCTTCTTGCTGGTGCTCTTTAGCGTGGGCTACGCCGTCTTTGCCATGGCGGCCGTGCTGCTGAATTGGGACCTGGTCCGCGGTTGGGCCTCCAGCATCGCTTTCTCCGGCCTCACTTCCGGCGCCACGCTCATGAGTGTAGGCATCCTCGGCGAATACGTCGGCCGGATCTTTGAAGAGATCAAAGGCCGGCCGCTTTATGTGATCGGCCAATCGTTTAATCTCGACGGGCCCGATTCCCCTCTACCGCCTAAGCGAAATCGCCCTTAGCGCAGCGCGAAGCCCGCCGCCGCCAACGCTTCCACAAAGCGCTCGCGTTCGGCGTTGATTTCCTTCTGCGTCAAGGTACGGTCCTGCGCCGCCACTACGATACGGAAGCTCAGGCTTCGCTGCCCATCGGGGAGCGTGAACTCGGTCACAAATTGGATCGACTGCGTGTGCTCGCCGGCCGCGCCGCGCAAGGCTGTTTCCACCGCGCGGGCGTAGGTGCGCGGCGGAGTCAGCACGCTTAGGTCGAATTCACTGGCCGGGAAGCGGCGCACGGCTTGATACTTTACAGTTTTGCTTTGGGCTAAGGCTGCGGTCTCGGTCAAATCCAAATCCAGCACCGCCGCGCGCCCCTCTACCCAATCCGGATGAAATTCAAACAGCCGTCCCAAAAGGCCCTCGCCGCCCCATACCTCCGCCGTCCGTAACGGATGTTCAAACGGGCGCGGCGCGGCCACAGGACGAATCTCCACCGCCCCGCAAAGGCACTCGGCCAAGCGCGTCAATTCCGCGAGGCCGCCTTCGCCGTAGACCCCCGCCGCCAGATGAGGGAGCTCCCGAGGCAGCCCGCTCGCTTGTTTGTGAATTTCCTTGCCGATCTCGAAAAAACGGAAATTCGTAAAATGTTTGCGGTTCTCTTCGAAGTTCGACAACACGCCATGGAGCAGCGTGGTCCGCATCAGGCTTTGGTCGCTGGCAATCGGGTTTAGCACCCGGACGTGCTCCTGGACTGGCACGCCCAGCCGGGCGGCCCGCTCCTCGCTGACGAAGGAGTAATTGTAGACTTCGGCAAAGCCTTGCTGAGTGGCGATGCCGCGCAACCGGTCGTGGTAGCGGCGTTCAGTGTTAATGGGCGGCGGCGCCACCGGCATCTGCGGCGCAACGGGCGGAATGTTGGCGTAGCCGACCATGCGGCCCACCTCTTCCACCAGGTCGTCGGAAATCGAGACGTCCTTCGTGGCCCGCCAGGTGGGCACGCGGACCTCCAGGGCCGCGCCCCGGTCCTCCACCTGAAACGCCAAGCGCTCCAAAATCCCCACTACTTCCGCTTTCTCAACCGTGCGCCCGAGCTTACGCGTCAACCAGGCAAAATCGAGCGCCATCACCGGTGGCGTCTTCGCGACGGCCCGCACATCCCGCGGCCCCCCGACCGCTTCCACGCCCGGACACACCAGCTCCAGCAATTCCGCCGCACGCGCAATCGCCCGCAGCGTGTTCTCTGGGTCCTGCGCCTTTTCATAACGCATGGACGCATCCGTGCGCACCTTCAAGCGCGAGGACGTCTTGCGAATGGTGGCAGCATGGAAGTTGGCGCTTTCCAAAACGATGCGCGTCGTCCCGGGCCCGATGGCGCTCAGCTTGCCGCCGATGATGCCGGCCAGCGCAATCGGCCCCGCTTCGTCGGCAATCACCAGGTCCTCGGGCGTCAGCTCGTACTCGACATCGTTCAGCGCCAGCAGCCGCTCTCCGGGCCGGGCGCGCCGGACGGTAATCCCGCCCTGAATCCGGTCGGCGTCAAAGGCGTGCGTCGGCTGGGGCAACTCCGCAAGCAGCCAGTTGGTCACGTCCACGATGTTGTTCCGGGTATTCAGCCCCACAGTCGTTAAACGGTATTGCATCCACCAGGGGCTCGGCGCCACCTTGACGTTCGCAAACACCTGCGCGGAATAGCGGGGGCAAAGTTCCAGATCCTCGATCGCCACCTCGATGCCCGGCGCCCCTTGGGGCAGCATTTCCAGGCTCACCGGGTCCACGAGTTCTTTCTTTAAGATGGCCGCCAGTTCCCTCGCCATGCCGTAGTGGCCCCAGAGGTCCGGCCGGTGCGTCAGACTCTTGTTGTCGATCTCGATTACCGCGTCGGGTTTCAAGTCTGCCCACTCGCCGTCGATCTCGATGATCCCTTCGCCGTCCACACTTACGCCAATCTCGTCCGGACCGGCCAGCATGCCGTCGGATTCGATGCCGCTGATTTTCTTCACGCCTAAGGGCACGTAAATCGTGTTCAGGCCCACGCGGCAATTCGGCGCGCCGCACACCAGCGTCTTGCGGCCGTAAAGCTTGGTCTCGACGACGGCCTTGCGATTCTTGGCGCCGGGGATCTCTTCCACTTCCAGCACCGTGGCCAGGCAAGCGCCCTGGAGCAACTCCCCATGCGCCTCCACGCCTTCGCTTTCCGCCGTGTGCAGCGTAATCAGGCGCGCCGCTTCTTTGGCGTCGATATCGAAATCTTCGAGGAACTCCCCCAGCCACTGATGCGAGAACTTCACGCCGCGCCGCCCCCCGCAAATTGATTCAAGAAGCGCAAGTCGCCCGACTGCAGCCACCGGATATCGTCGATCGCATAGCGCATCATCACCAACCGGGTCAGCCCCAAGCCGAAGGCGAAGCCACTCCACTCGTCGGGATCGATTCCACCCGCGCGCAGCACATTCGGATGCACCAGCCCGCACGGCAATAGCTCCACCCAGCCTGAATGCTTGCACACCGGGCAGCCCGTACCGCCGCAGACCATGCATTCAATATCCAGCTCGAAGCCCGGTTCGACGAAAGGAAAAAATCCCGGCCGCAAGCGTACTGTCACGTCGCGATGGAAGATCCCCTTGAGCAGGGTCTTCATGAAATACAGCAGGTTGGCCACCGACACGTCGCGGTCCACCATCATGCCTTCCAGTTGATAAAAGGTGTGCTCGTGCGAGGGGTCCACTTCTTCGTTGCGGAACACGCGCCCAGGGGCGATCATGCGCAACGGCGGACCCAGGCGCTGCATCCCCCGCACCTGCACGGGCGAGGTGTGCGTGCGGAGAAGGTGCCCGCCTTCGAGCCAAAACGTATCCTGCATATCGCGCGCCGGATGATCGGCCGGGATGTTGAGCGCGTCGAAGTTATGGAATTCCGTCTCTACCTCGGGCCCGTCTAAAATTGCGAAACCCATAGAGTAGAAGAGGTCTTCAATCTCGTTCTGAATTCGCGTCAAGGGATGCAGGGCAGCCGGCCGCAGCCCGGGAGCGGGCATGGTTAAATCAAGCCATTCTTTGTCGAGCCGCGCGGCCATTGCGGCCCGCGCGAACAGGGTCTGCTTGGCGCTAAAGGCGGTTTCCAGCGTTTCCTTGGCCGCGTTCAGCGCCTTGCCCGCTTCCACCTTGTCGGCTGCGGAAAGCTTGCCCATCTCTTTGCCAAAGGAAGCCAGCTTACCCTTGCGCCCCAGTACATCGACACGAATTTCTTCCAAGGCCTCGAGGGTAGCGGCGGCTTCGATCCGCGCGCGGGTTTCCCCGGCAATTGCTGCAATCGTCTCGATCATGGTCTAGGCTGCAACCGGCTGAAACACAGGCGTTTCCGGATCCATCTCATGCGCCAGATAGTTTAAATACAGCACCAGCACCGGCACCGGGTGTTTCTCTTTGAACTCGGCAAAGGCCCGCGCCTGCCAATCCCCGGTCAGATGTTCGGCCGGCTTCATTCCTTCCGCGAAAAAACCGTCCTGATGAGGCACCTGAAGAAAATCGAGGATCTCCACGATCATCCCCATGTTGGAAATCAGAATACACTGGCTGATTTCCAGCGCCAGGTCTTCCTCGCCTTCCTGCAATCGCGCAAAGGTCTTCGGCGCGCTCAACCGCAAGCTCTCCGTGTTGAGCTTACCCAGGTGGAGGCGCGTTTTCAGACGTTCGTAGAACTTGTAGGTACGCAGCGTGCCCATGGAAATGCCGCGCAGTTGGCCCCGGAAAGATTCCTCCCCCAGCGCGACGAAGAGTTCGTGTAACTTCATTGAAAGGCTAAGCCTTCAGTGTACGCGATACACTTAAAAGTTTGGACATTCGTAAATGGCAAATCTGATCGTATTGGGCGCGCAATGGGGCGACGAGGGCAAGGGCAAGATTGTTGATCTGTTTAGCGACCGTTTTGACGTCGTCGCGCGGTACCAAGGCGGGCATAACGCCGGCCACACCGTTTACATCGGGCCCAAGAAATTTGTCCTGAAGCTCATCCCCAGCGGCATCCTGCGCCCTGGAGTCAAGGCCGTCATCGGCAACGGCGTCGTGGTTGATCCTTCGGCCCTGATGGACGAAATTGCCGCGCTCGAGGGCGCCGGCGTCGACGTCCGTTCCCAACTCCTCATATCCAACCGCGCCCACGTCATCTTCCCCTTTCACCGCATGGTGGAAAAGGTGAGCGAAGCCCGCGAGGATCGCGTGGCCATCGGCACCACTTCGCGCGGCATCGGCCCCTGCTATGAAGATAAGATCGGCCGCCGCGGCATTCGCATGGCGGACCTGGTCTCCCCGCAAGGCTTCGACAATCTTTACCGCATGCTCACCGAGGACAAGGTCACGCTGGCCACCGCCTTTAAGGTCAGCGAGCCCATCGAATTCGATGCGATCCTGGCCCGCTACAAGGACTTTGCCGAGAAGCTGCGCCCGCTGGTCTGCGATACCGCTAGCTACCTGAATCTCCGCATGCGCGAAGGCAAGCGCATCCTCTTTGAAGGCGCGCAGGGCACCATGCTCGACATCGACCACGGCACCTATCCCTTCGTCACGTCCTCCAATGCCAGCGCCGGCGGCGCCTGCACGGGCGCGGGCGTTCCGCCCACGAAGATCGACGGCATCATTGGGGTTTCCAAGGCCTACATCACGCGCGTTGGCGCCGGTCCTTTCCCTAGCGAGATGGTAGGCGAGGTGGGCGACAAAATTCGCAAAGCCGGCAACGAATTCGGCTCCGTCACCGGACGCCCACGCCGCTGCGGCTGGTTCGACGTGCCGCTCTTGCGCTACACGGCCACTATCAACGGCTTCGATAGCCTCATCATTACGAAGCTCGACGTGCTGGACGACCTAGAAGAAATTCCCGTCTGCGTCGGCTATAAGGTGAACGGCGTGGAAGTCACCGACATGCCCGCCACCAACGAAGAGGTCAGCCACATCGAGGCAATTTACGAAAAACTGCCAGGCTGGAAACAACCCACCAAGGGCGTCGCCAGCCTGGACCAAATGCCGAAGGAAGCGCTCCACTACCTTCGCTTCCTCGCCGAGCGCACGGAAATCGAAGTCGGCTGCGTCTCCAATGGCCCCGAGCGCAACGAAACGATCGTTGTGCCCGGCTCCAAGCTGGAAAAACTGCTGCTTCGCTAGCCAATAAGGATTCTGCAGCGCTCCCAGGTTCGCAATCAAAGGCGCGCCACTGGTCGGTGCCTCCGCCAGCGCATCCCGGGCGGCAAACCAGCCTCGCCCCGCGATGGATTCGATGTCGCTATTGATCGCGGAATCGAAACGTGGAAGTAGGGCGCGTTTGCCAAGAGCCCCTTCAAGGTAACCGCTCGCACGCTGCCCTTGTAATCCCTCCCCTCTTCGTATCAGGCAAAGTCCAAACTTTCTTTTTGCAAGTCATTTGCATTTTTTGTTGACACCTGGACCATAACGGTCTTAAATAGAAAAAGCCGTCCAAACCCAAGTCTCAGTTGTCGTGTTTGGGCGTGAAAAACCGCTATTTCTAGGAGCCTGGATTCCTTATGCTTTCCCGCCATAGCTGCGCCTCCACTAGTCTGGCTGCCATTGCCGTGTTACTTGCAAGTTATTTACTTCCGGCAGCGCACGCGCAATCGCCCATCCTCGAAGGAATCGTTCTCGATCCCTCCCGGAGCCCGGTGGCGGGAGTCACCGTGCGGGTCCGCTCCGAGGGCCAAGCCGCGGACCTTTCCCTGACCACCAACGCTGCCGGCCGCTTTGTTGTTTCCCCCCCGGCTTCTCTCCCTCCGGGCCTTTACACTGTCGAGATCGACGCCGGAGGCTTTCGCCCCTACTCTCAATCCCTGGACCTGCGGCCGTCGAGTTCGGCCTCGGTCGAAATTGTCCTGCAGCTTCCCGAAAACCGCGAGGTCGTCACGGTTGTCGAATCCGGCTCCTACCAGGTTTCCACCGCTTCGTCCTACAAGGCCCCCACTCCTTTGCTCGATGTCCCTCAATCCATTACCGCCATCACTCGCGACCTCATCCGGGACCAGTCCATGCAGAACATGGCCGACGTCGTACGCTACATCCCCGGCATCACCATGGCCCAAGGCGAAGGCCACCGCGACGCCCCCGTCATCCGCGGTAACGCCACCACCGCGGACTTCTATGTCAACGGCGTCCGCGATGACGTGCAGTATCTCCGCGACCTCTATAATGTCGAGCGCGTCGAGGCCGTCAAAGGCTCCAATGCCCTCACCTTCGGCCGCGGCGGCGGGGGCGGCGTCATTAACCGCGTCACCAAGCAGCCTCAGTTCACTCCCTATCGCGAGATCACTCTCCAGGGCGGCACTTTCGGCAATAAACGAGCCACCGCGGACCTCGGCCACAACTTCAAAAACTTCGCCGCCTTCCGCCTCAATGCGATGTACGAGAACTCCAACAGCTTCCGCCACGATGTCTCTCTGGAGCGCTACGGCGTCTCACCCACTGTCACCCTCCGTCCGGACGAGAAATCGCAGCTCCGCATCGCCTACGAATTCTTTGGCGACGGCCGCACCGTGGACCGTGGACTTCCTTCTTTCCAAGGCCGTCCGGCCCCCTCCCATCGCTCCACCTTCTTCGGCGATCCATCGGCCAGCTATGCCGATGCCATCGTGCACATCGGCTCGGCTACTTACGAGCGCCAACTGCGCCAGTGGACCCTCCGTAACACTACGCTCGTGGGCGATTACGACAAGTACTACCAAAACATCTTCCCCGGCGCGGTTAGTGCCGGCCTCAGCAATGTGAGTATCTCCGGTTACAACAACGCCACCGCCCGGCGCAATCTCTTTAACCAAACCGATTTTTCCGGCCAGTTCTCCACCGGCCGCTTTCGCCATACGCTCCTAATCGGTTCCGAGTTGGGCCGCCAACGCTCGGATAACTTCCGTAGCACGGCCTTTTTCAACAACGCCTCCAGCATCAGCGTTCCGTTTGCGCTTCCCAACGTCTCCCTGCCGGCGGTCTTCCGTCAATCGGCCTCCGATGCCGATAATGGCGCCACGAATTACATCGCGGCCACCTTCGTGCAGGATCAAATCGAGCTTAGCCGCCACCTCCAGGTGGTCGCCGGCCTGCGCTTTGACCGCTTCACCATAGACTTCGGCGACAAGCGCAACGGCGCCCAACTCAACCGCGCGGACAATCTGGTTTCGCCTCGCCTTGGCCTGGTCCTGAAGCCGGTTTCGAATCTCTCTCTCTATGGCAGCTACGGCGTAAGTTATCTGCCTAGTTCCGGCGACCAGTTCTCTTCCCTCACGGCCTCCAGCCAAACCCTCAAGCCGGAAAAATTTGAAAACTATGAATTCGGCGCCAAGTTCGATCTGTCTCGCCGCTTGAGCCTCAGCGCCGCTCTTTATCGTCTCGATCGCAGCAACACCACTGCCCGCGATCCCAACAATCCCGCCGTCACCGTCCAAACCGGCAGCCAACGCACCAATGGCTTCGAAGCCGGCATCCAAGGTTCCGTCACGCGCCGCTGGCAAGTATCCGGCGGCTACTCGACCCAGGATGCCTTTATCTCAAACCCGACCCTCGCCGCTCCGCTCGGCGCCAAAGTGGCCCTGGTTCCCCGCCATACTTTTTCCCTCTGGAACAACTACCGCCTCCTGCCCCGCTGGAGCATGGGCCTTGGCATCGTCCACCAAGCCAGTCTCTTTCCGGGTGTAGACAATACCGTCCGCCTCCCTGCCTTTACCCGCGCGGACGTCGCCACTTTCTTCAGCCTCACGGATTCGATTCGTCTCCAGGCCAATCTCGAAAACCTCACCGATACCACCTACTTTCCCACCGCCCACAGCAACAACAACATCCTGCCGGGCGCACCGCGCACTCTTCGCCTGGGTTTGGTGGCCAGCTTCTAGAAGCGCTCCCCTTCCCAGCGCGCCACCACCGCCGACGCCAGGCAATGCCCCATCACGTTTACCGGCGTCCGCACCATATCGATCACTCCGTCCACGGCCAGCAACAGCGGCAGGGTATCGGGGGCAAGCCCGAAGACCGGCAGCGTGGCGCTCAAAATAACGAAGTTCGCCCGGGGTATGCCGGCCACTCCCTTGGCGGCAATCTTGAGCGTCAGCCACAACAGCGCCATGTCGCGCCAGCCCAGTTCGAGCCCGCTGGCCTGAGCCACAAACAGCACCCCCATCATCAATTGAATGTGGCTGCCGGCGGAGTTAAAGCTCAGCGCCAGGGGCATGACGATCGCCAAGCTATCCCGACTCACTCCGAAGCGCTCCATGCCTTCCATGGCCTTCGGCAGCGCCGCGGCGCTGGAAGTGGTGGTCAGGGCCAGCAGCAGCGCCTCGCGCGTCTCGCGCAGGAAACGCACCAGCGGGACGCGGCTCAGCAGCGCGATCGCGCCAAACACGGCCACGCCCATCGTCAATTGCGCCGCCAGCGCCGCCGCGACAAAGCGGCCCAGCCCGCGCGCGCTCTCCCACCCGCCGCTCAAGGCCGTGTAAGCGATCGCCGCGATCATGCCCGGGATCGCCAGCTTCATTACGTAGTGCGCATAGCGGATCGTCACCTCGTATACGGACGCCGCGAACTCCACCAACCGCTGCCCGCCCGCTTTGCGCGCCGCCAGCCCCATCAAGCCAAAGAACAATATCATCGGCAGCACGTCGTTCTTGGCCATCGCTTCGAAGCCCGAGGCGGGTACGCTCCGCACTAAGGTCTCGGCGATGCTGACGCGTTCCCCCACGGCCAGCGCCGGCCCGCGATATCCTCCCAGCCCCACGCCCGGTTGAAACGCCTCCATCGCCGCCCAGCCCAGCAAAAGCGCCACGCCCGTGACGCACTCAAAATAAAACACCGCTTTCCAGGCCACGCGCGCCGAAGCCGAATCGGCGCTCGGCTTGCCTAACGCGCTGACGATCAAGCCGAACAATAGCGGCGCCAGCAAACTTTTTACCAGCGTCAGGAAGACATACGAGACGGTCTGCGCGATGGTAGTGAATGTGTCTATGGGGAACGGAACGACCAACCCGGATTATCACAAAAGCGAAAGTGTCCGCTCGATCTTGTCAGAGCTCGCCCGGGACCCCTGGCGCGAGCTCATCCTGCGTTGGAACTGGAAGTCCGCCTTGATGAGCGCCGTGATCCGCGGCAGCATCTTTTTCACGACCAATCTTGGCGCCGGCCGCGCCGCTGCCTTCGCGGCCCTCGCCGCGGAATTCATCTGGCGCTTCTCGGCTTCCGGCTTCTATGGCGCTTTCACGCAACGCTTGCGCTTTGCCCAGCCCCGCTGGGCCGCCACCCTGGTCGTCGGCCTCGCTCTACCGCTCTTCAATCACACCACGGAGTTCATCGTGCACTCGCTCCGTGGCACGCCCAAGCTCAAGCTCAGCATCCTGGTCAGCGTCATCTTCACCGCGCTTTCCATGCTCTTCAACACCTACGCCATGCGCGAGGGCGTCATGGTCACCGGTGCCGGCTCGCAATCCCTGGGTCACGACATGCGCCGCATGCCGCGCGTCATCGGCGGTTTTCTGCTCTGGCTGGTCGGGCTTCAGCGCTCCCGCCAGAATCCGTAGTAGCGCCCCATCCAATAAGGCAGCAGGAAAAACGCTCCGTCATCCTCGCTGCGCCCTCCGTTGCCCCCATCCAGCACAAACGGATTCCCGTTCCACTTCATCACCGCGCGCTCGTCGGGTGGCAGCAGCACGGTCGTCTCCGCGCGGTTAAATCGATCCTTGGCCGGCGCGAGCGGCAGATCTTTGCGCCAGGAGTTCTCCACCCGCCAGGAAATCAGGTCCATCGGAATCCTCTCCAGCGTCGCAATCGAGTCCCGCCGTAGCGCAAGGTCCGGCTTCATCCCCGCCTCCCGAATCGTATTCCACAACGGATTCCGTTGCCGGGCGATGTTCTTCCACCATCCCTCAAAGGCCGCCTCCAGCGGCTTCCGCAGCGCGGGATCCTTTTCATGCCGCATCCAGGGGTAAAAGCTCAGCAGTGCCAATTCTTCGTCGGAATAGTTCAGTTCCTCCCGGCGCTCCTTCACCTCCGTCATGATTTTCAAATAGCCCAGATCCTGCGCCGCCTTCTCAAACTCCCGGTCGTACTTTGAATCTCCCGTTAGCCGCCGCGCCGTCTTGAGGAAACTCAGCAGTTCAAGTGAATTCAGCGGGCTATCGCCTCTTCCCTCCCCCGCAAAATACTCCGGCGACCATTTGCCCCACCGCGTGGGTTTTCCCGTCATGGGGTCGATCAAATAGTATTTGTTCTCCAGGATATAGTCGATCATCCGTCGGCAAGTCGCCCTCACCTCGTTGCGTAGCCTCCCCTTTGGCAGCAGATCCCAGGCCAGATCGAAAAGAAAAAAATGTCCTACGCTTTCGTCGGAGCTTGTGTCGCTTTTCCATTCGATCTTCTTGTCTTGGGTCCAATACCAGTGCCCGTCCTTGGGCTTCTCCTCTTCGGTCGTTCGCCAGGAGCGCGCCGGGTAACCTGCCGTGCCCGTCACCTTTTCCAAAAACAGCACCGCTTCCACCGCCTTCTCGGCTCTTGCCAGCGCCTCCTTCGATTTCGTCGCCCGGTATTCAAACAGCTTTGCCGCCGCGTACATCGCCGTCCACAAGCCGTCATTGTCGTTGGAAAAAGTCTGGTTCGACGTTAGATCCCCCGGCGTCCGCAATCGCGAATCCGCCACCATGCCGTGCCGGTCATGCCGATCGCGCACTCGCTTTTCAAACTGCGCCGCCTTTTGCTCCAGAGTCATCGGCACGGCTTCCAGATGGGCTATACCGCAGGCGGTCTCCACCCAAACTCCCTCGCCATTGCCCTCCGTTTCCGGAGCCAGCCGCTTCACCTCGTCGCACGGCAGATAGCGCCGGCTGTGAAAATGGCGTGTCTCCCCCCACAGCGACCCGTCTGCGGCGGATTTCCGCAAGATCCCTCGCGTTTCCTTCATCCAAATCGCGCCCGTTTTCGTTCTAGTCTCATTCAGCGTGCCATGGAAGTGGCTCACTGCGGCCTCGCTCCCAGAGGGATATGTAGTCATACGAAACTCGGCATACGAATTCAGTTGGATTCCGTCGGCCCCAAGGAGGGATACTGCCAAGAAGAGAATCAGTATTTTCATAAACTTCCGAAAAGTGTACCTGATTTGTCGATGAGCGCCAAAGCAGGGCTTCGCGAAACTTGCAATGCTCGGCTAGTGGACTCAACAATAAGAAGTAGAATCTGTCGCGCTCGCCAAAAGAAAGCGAAAAATGAAAGTACTCATCGCCGACGACAGCATCGTCAGTCGGCACATGCTGGAAGCAACCGTAAAGAAGTGGGGTTACGAGCCCGTAGTGGCCTCGGATGGCCAGGAGGCCTGGTCTATCCTGCAAAGGCCCGACGCGCCGCAGCTGGCCATTTTGGACTGGGTCATGCCTAATTTGACGGGCCCCGAAATCTGCCGCCTGGTCCGGCAGCAGCAGCGCGACGCTTATACCTATATCCTGCTGCTCACCTCGAAGAACCAGCGCGAAGATCTCATCGAAGGCATGACATCGGGTTCGGACGACTACATCACCAAGCCCTTCAATCACCACGAGCTACAGGTGCGAATTCGCGCCGGCCGCCGCATCGTGGAACTCCAGTCGGAACTGCTCCGCACTCAGGAGGCCTTGCGGGAACAGGCCACTCACGACGCGCTGACAAAAGTTTTTAACCGCCATTCGATCTTTGAAGTTCTCGACAAGGAACTGCGCCGCGCGGAGCGGGAAAATCTTCCCGTGGGATTAGCGCTGCTCGATATCGACTTTTTCAAACAGGTCAACGATACCTACGGCCACATCGCGGGTGATGCCGTGCTGGGGGAAGCGGCGCGCCGCATCAAGGCGACCATTCGCTCGTATGATTCCATCGGGCGTTATGGGGGGGAGGAATTCCTGATCATCCTTCCGGGCTGCGATGAGGCTTGTACCCGCAGCCAGAGCGAGCGGATTCGCAAGGCCTTGGCTTCCGAGCCGATGGCCATCCACGAGGAGCAATCCAGCGATACGTCTCTCGCGCTCACGGCAAGTTTTGGCAGCACCACCGCCTTGCCCGGCCTGCGCGTGTCCCCCGAAACTCTGCTCCGCATTGCCGACGAGTGCCTCTACGAATCCAAGCGCGCCGGCCGTAATCGCGTCACCTTTCGTTCGGTTCTTGGCGACGTCAGCGTTCCAGTCTAGCTGGCCCAGTCTAGCTGGCCCCTTCTAGCTGGCCCCTTCTAGCTGGCCCCTTCTAGCTGGCCCCTTCTAGCTGGCCCAGTCTAGTCGTTCTCGTCCTGCAGCGCAGCCGTTGGCGCAACCGGCGCGCCTCCACGGGCCACGCTAAAGTGGCTCAACGTTGAAGCGTACTGCGAGATCCCTTGAAAAAGCGCCTCAGCGACCTTTTGGCGATATTCCGGCTTCTTTAGCAACGCCTCTTCTTTGGGGTTGCTCAAGAACCCGATCTCGGTCAAGATGCTCGGCATTGTCGCCCCAATCAGCACCATAAATGGCGCTTTGCGCACGCCCCGATCCCGCGTCCGGTTCCCCGCCTTCGACGCTCCGCTGAACAAGGCCGCCTGCACTTTGCCGGCGAACTCCCGGCTCTCGTCAATCTTGTCTTTCAAGGCAATCTTCTTGATCAGATCGCCCAAATCGTTCACACTGCGCTCGCCCACGGCGTTCTCACGAGCGGCTACTTCCAGCGCTTCGGGCGACGATGTGAAATTCAGGTAGTACGTCTCCACGCCCGTTGCCGAACGCTGCGGCGACGAATTTACGTGAATCGAGATAAACAGATCCGCCTTGTTGCGATTGGCAAAGGCCCCGCGCTCTTCCGGTGAGATGTAGCGGTCGTCGGTACGCGTGTACACCACCTCGCTGCCCATCTCTTCTTCCACAAGTTCGCCCAATCGCTTGGCCACGTCCAGCGTCAATTCTTTCTCGGTCAATCCGCTCGGGCCGGTCGTCCCCGCATCGTGCCCGCCATGGCCCGGATCGATGACCACGCGCCCAATCTTCAGCCCCAACACCCGCGTCAGGGAACGCCGCCCGCTACTTGTACTCGTGGCCGCCACGGCTTCGGCCGTGACGTTTGCAGCCTGCCGGGTCATACGCCGGGCGCCGGAAAGGAGGCTGGCAGGGCTGCCCGCCTGGAAGTCCCTCGTCACAAAACCGGAAACGTGGTAGGGAATCGATTTTGCTTCCGCCTTGGGCAATCGGTAGTGCACCCGCAGCACCGGCGGGTCGCTCATCCAGAAACGGCGTTGGGCCTCGTAGGCAGTTGAGTAAAGGGACGTCGGATTAGGTTTATACGGCCGGGCGGCGACCTTCGGCTCCACCGCCGCCGGCCTAAGCACGGCCTTTACGACCGGCGCTTCCGCCAGCGGATTCCTCATCTTGCCCACACTCGGCGCCGCCTTCACTTCTATCAGCAAACGGCTCTTGCCCACCACCGCCGTGCGGAATTCCACATCTTCCCGCACCAGGTCTAACACCAAGCGGGTAACGCCTTTTTGGTTCTCCGCTACCCGAACCTGCTTTACCAGCCCGTCGCCCACCTCGCGGACGTACGGCGCCCGAGACAGAATCCCCCCAGCCTTCACGCTCAATGCCGGCACGGCGGCCTGGAAATCGACAAAAACACGCGCCGGGTTCTCAATCCGCTGGCTGCTGATATCGATGTCCCCATTTAGATCGACGAAGATCTTCGTCAGCCCCGCCCCGCTCTGCGTCTCGATTCTTTCCAGACGGGCCAGCTTCTGCGCTTCCAGCGGCCCCTGCGCCAAGCACATCCAGACCGCCCCATAGGCCGCCATGCTTAGCCGAGTATTGGCTCGCGTGGAAATTCTGTCCTCCTAAGGTAGACGCAAGTGGATGCGGCCTTCCGCATCCACCATCTGGGCAATTTTAGGTTCCGGCTTCGCCTCGGGCGCCACCGCTTTCGCGCTGCGGCCCTCCCGCCGCCGCGCCTCGCCATACCTCTTCCCTACTTTATACACATAATCGATCGTTTCCGGATAGGGCGGAATCCAGCCATGCTTCTTCACCGCCGCCTCGCCCGCATTGTAAGCCGCCAAGACCAGCCGCTCGTCGCTAAACTTCCCCTGCAAATACCGCAAAAACTTCACGCCGCCTTCGATGTTCTGCCGCGCGTCGTAAGCGTTAGCCACACCCAATTGCTTGGCGGTCGAAGGCATTAGTTGCATGTAGCCCATGGCCCCTTTGGGCGAAGTCGCGAATTGGTTGTACGCGCTTTCCACCGCAAGCACGCTCCGGGCCAGCAGCGGATCCACTGCATGCCGCTCCGCCGCCTCCTCCACGATCTTGTCTACAGCCGCTCGGCTTGCGTCTGCTTGGGAGCTGCGCCGCGGCGCGGCCAAGGTCTCGCTCTGAGCTTCCTGCGCCAGGATTTGTACCCGCGGCACCTCGCGGGGAGATATCACTTGCGTCCGTACCAAACGTCCCGTGCTCCGGTCTACCTTCACCGTGGTACGAACGGCTGCTCCTTCCACTGGCCGGTACAGCGGCGTGGATATCGCGTTTGCCGCCCATCCAATCTCCGCCACACCAACCAATAGCAACATTGGGAGCAGCACTCCCTGTTGGTGGGATTTCTGCAGAAAGCGCATATTAAAACAAAACCGCCCCATTCTGTTCTTTCTCATCATAACCTCAATCTCTTTTTGAATCAATGAATTATACTGTCGGCATGCTGGATGGCCCAACGGTCGGCGCTTGGCTCTTGGCGGGCGGCCAGAGCCGGCGAATGGGATCCGACAAGGCTCTCCTCCCTGTCAAAGGCCAACCTTTGCTTGTACATACGCTGGCCAAACTCCACACGCTTACCCCCTCGGTCCACGTCCTCGCCCCCGCCGAGAGGTATGCCCACTTGCATATATCTTCGATCCCCGATCTCCGCTCCGGACCAACTTCTTCCCTCGGACCCCTCGCCGGCATCGAAACGGCCCTCTCCCTCACTGCCTTCCCCTGGAACTGGATCGTAGCCTGCGATCTCCCCTTCCTGGACGTCGAGTGGATGGCGCGCCTCCAAACTATCGCCCTTTCTTCGCCCAACGGCACCAGTTGTGTCTGTCCCCTTAGCGCCGAAAAAGGGCTGCATCCCCTCTGCGCCCTCTGGCACGTTTCCGCGTTGCCCGCCGTCCAGACTGCCCTAGACCGCGACAAGCTCCGCGTAAAAGACGTGATCGCTGCCCTGCCCAGCGTCTTTTTGCCCCTCGAAGATCCCAAAATGCTGGCAAACTGGAATGAACCGTCGGATCTCGACGCTACGCCCTGATGGCCGACCGCTTTCCCAATTACATCGAATTCCAGCACGTCCATAAGACGTTTGACCGCCCCATTTTGGCCGACGTCAATTTTTTTGTTCCCGCCGGAGAAACCATCGCCATTATCGGCCGCAGCGGCGTGGGGAAAAGCGTCTCCCTGCAGCACATCATGGGTTTCCTCAAGCCCGATTCCGGCCGCATCATTGTTGCCCACCAGGACATCACCGATTTTGGCGAGGCGGAACTCCGCCGCATCCGCAAGAAAGTCACCATGGTCTTTCAAAGCGGCGCCCTTTTCGATTCGCTCACCGTCGCGGAAAACATCCTCTTCTCGCTAGAACTCCGCGAGGACTACGACGAGCAAAACAAAGAAGATGTGGTCGACGGTCTCCTGGACCTGGTCGACCTCCTCCCCTTCAAGGACCAATACCCCACCGATCTCTCCACCGGCTATAAGCGCTCCGTCGCCATTGCCCGGGCCTTGGCCGCGCAGCCCGACTGCGTTTTGTTCGACGAACCCACCACGATGGTCGACCCCATCATGTCCAATCACTTATCGACCCTGCTGATGCGCCTCAAAATGCAGCTTCACCTCACCAGCGTCGTCGTCACCCACGATCTCGAGCTCATGCGCAAAGTCGCCGACCGCGTCGTTTTCTTAAGCGGCGGCAAGGTCGCCTACTTCGGCCCCGTTGACGGCCTGGAAGAATGCGACGACGAGACCATCGCCGAATTCCTCAACCTCGACCGCATCAGCTGATGGCCGGCCAGACTCCCCGCACGCAAAGCTACGCCGCGCTTCTCGCCGGCATCAAGCAGCGCGTCCAGAGTGCCCAACTGCGCGCCTCGGTGTCTGTCAATCGGGAACTCGTACTCCTTTACTGGGAGATCGCAGTCCCAAATCCAGAAGAACCGCGCGCAATCTCGTGACGCTGATGGAAACTTGCTCTTGCTCAGCCATCATTGCAGCTTCTGTCGAATCTCCGGCGTCATTCGGCTCGGAAGCCCACGAGGTTTTCCGGGGGCCGGTCCGTGCTGCCCGTCTTCATCTCCGCACATCGGATCTTTTGCGCCCAGCCATAGCTGACGCCAAACCGCTCGGCCAGCCGCCTCAGCCCCTCCTCACCCTTCGCGCAGGCCTGCAAAAACTTCGCTCGCAAATCGTTGGAATAGGTTTGCGCCATGTCTTGTTTAGGGCTGCCGCCAGAGCCTTTATATTTTGTCGAAAGTTGGTCTAGAGCCGTGTTTGGCTCGAAAGGCCCTGCTACCGGCCGCGCAGGTTATCGCTCGCCCATTGCTGATCGAGCCTCTCCCATTCGCTCGTCATCTCCTGCAACCGGTCAGGCATACTCTTCGCTAGATTCTTTATCTCACCGCGGTCTTCACTGAGGTCATACATTTCCCACTCCCCGCCCTCACCCGCCCGGACAATCTTCCAATTGCCCTTGCGCAAGCCGCGATTGCCTTCATGCCGGAAGTAAATAAACTGCTTCGCCACCGTCCCGTCCTTGCTAAGAAGGGGAACCAGGCTCGAACCCGGAAACTCCGGCCGCGCCACCCCGTTGTGTTCCTTGGGCGTCTCCACCCCAGCAAGCTCCAGCATCGTTGGAACCATATCCACGAAGTGCGACTGGTTGCGGCGCAATTCACCCCGCGCCCTGATCCCCTTAGGCCAATGCCAGATCGCCGGCGAACTCACGCCGCCTTCATGATTCCAGTGCTTGTGCAGCCGAAACGGCGTGTTCGCCGCGGTCGACCAACCTGGCCCCAGACACAAGTGGGTCGCGGCTGAGCCAGGCGCCGCATCCTTGTCATGCAAATCGCCGCGAATCATTATCTCCGCCGTCGCCCCGTTGTCGCTCAGAAACACCACCAGTGTGTTCTCCCAATCTCCTGCGTTTTTGGCCTGATCGAGCACTCGTGCAAGCTCTGTATCCATCCGCGAAATCATCGCGGCATGGATCTCCATTTTCCGCGCTTGGAACTCTCGCTGCGGGCCCGTTAGCTCCTGCCAAGGCACAACCCGGCTCACTTCCCCTGGACCGATCTTTTCCCTCATTTCGGCATCTGTCAAATTCCAACCTGGCACATACCGCGGATCTTGCGGCGGCAACGGCGAGTTCACGATTCCCATCTTCCGCAACCGCGCGTGGCGTTCGGCCCGGATCGCGTCCCAGCCCTTGTCGTAGCGGCCTTTTTGCCTCGCAATGTCATCGGGCAGTGCATGTAGCGGAAAGTGTGGCGCGGTGAAGGCGAGGTACAGGAAGTAGGGCGAATTGGCGTGCCGCCGCCCATGATCCGACAACCAGTCCACCGCCCGGTCCGCAATCATTCTTGTCGCATAAAAGCCGCTGCCCCGTCCCGGTTCCGGCAAACGCTCCTCGTCGAGATAATGCTCCTGAGTGTTGAAGAACCGATTCTGGTCTTGCAGAAAGTAGGAGTGGTCGAATTTCGCGTCGCCAATCGGCTTTTTCCCTGGCACATGCCACTTTCCGGCATGATAAGTCCGGTATCCGCCAAGCTTCAGCATTTGGGGCGTAAATCGCGCCCACTTTGGAAACACCCCATTGGCCGGGTCCCGCCCCACCTGCTGCGGATAGTAGCCCGTCATCAGGCAACTGCGCGACGGCCAGCACCGCGACGTCGAATACATTTGCGTTTGCCGCAGTCCGCCCTGCGCCAACGCGTCCAGCGTCGGCGTCGGGATCTCCCCGCCATAGCAACCTGCATCGGAAAAACCCATGTCGTCGGCCAGCACGACAATAATGTTCGGCCTTGGCGCACTCGCTGCTCCCTGCAAACTGGAGGACATCGGCAATGCCCCCGCCGTAGTGGCAATCGCCGCTCTTCGCGTGAACTGTTCCATAGTGCCCGAGTCTATGCAGGCAATCTTCCTGCCGCAAGCCGCGAATCTTGCTGCGACGAAATTGCGCATATCGCAATTTCTTTTCGCTAATCCAGCGGATAGTATTGCGCCAGATTCTCCAGGGTCAGCACCGCCACGTCTGTGTACGTCGCCACCGGAAGCGTTAAACCTTTTGCCGCGCCTAACGCCAGCTCAACAATTTCTTCTCCGTAATTCTCCGGAAATGCGCCCACTGAGCCAATCACCCGGCTGCCTGCCCGCCGCATTTCTCTCCGTACTTCTTGGAGCCCGCCAATTCCCATCGCGGCGACAGATCCCGCCCGGCCCGCCTCTTCCCACCCGCTCAGTGCCCCAAGCAGGGATCGCTCCGAGACGGAAGACATGAGCGTCCGCCGCACGGGATTCCGCCGCAGGAAACGCCGTATCGCTTCGTTGCCAGATTCGAAATCGCCCCGTGTGTCCAGTCTTGTGTAACGCGGCCCATCCCTCCATCGTTTCCGGAATGCATCTTCGATCGCCACCAGACGTGAATTAGGCAAGGGGCCAGCCCGGCCCATTTCGAGCAGCACCACTTCCTCAACCTCCCCATTCCAATTCTCCTGAGCCCACGCCGCCAGCCTTTCGCCCGTCATTTGACCCGCCCGGTAGTTGTTGATCCCAAAATAGGAAGCTCCTGGATGAGGAATGTCCACCGCGATCAGCGGAATGCCCTTTTCCAGATACACCGCCGCCACCTGGTTGGCCCTGCGTTGCACCATCTGAAACTGCACCGCCACCTGCACTCCCGCCTCAATCATCCATCTGGCATTGCGGTAAGCGTTGGCCCCGCTCTCGGCATTGTCAAACTCCATCAACTCCACCTGCCGCCGCTGCGCCGCCCAGCGCACGCTCTCCGTCACCGTTCTCGAAAACGAACTGGCGCTTCCCTGCTGCGCAAACCCGACGCGAAGCGCTTTTTCCGTTTCCCACTTCACCCGGCTTACGTAATGCCGCCGGTCCAACCGGCGCAAAAATCCCTGGGTCTCAAGCGTCTTCACCAACCGGAATGCCGATGTCATTTCAATCCCGCAGCTACTGGCCAGTTCGCTTAACGTCCAGCCAAGTCTGCCTTCCGCCGCCTTCTTCAATATCAGACAGGCTCGAGAGACCGTCGCCAATTCGCTCTGAGAATTTCGCTCGCGCATCCACGCCGATGCTATCAGCCGCCGGAACTTTTTGCGATTTGCGCAAAATCATAAAGTGTCGATTTCGTGGATACCGCAGAGCGCTTCCGCTGATAGGTTGTTCACAAATCGGGAAAAGGTTGCCACTATGTCGAACACAATCTTGCTTTCGCTGGTTGTCATTTTTTCTGTTCCTCTTTGCGCTCAGACTACCCTCGGATCGGCTGCCTTGAATGGCACTGTCAGCGATGACTCCGGCGCGCTGATCCCGGCCGCCCGAATTAGCCTGCTCGACCCCTCTCGCGGGCAGACTCGCACCACCGCGTCCAATGAAGCTGGCCGTTTTGTCTTCCCCACCATACCCGCTGGCAGCTACACCATTCGTGTCGCCAAAGACGGCTTCTCCACCTTCGAGCAAACCAACTTTCAGATCGAAGTCGGCCAACTGGCCAGCCTGAATGCCACGCTGAGGCTAGGCCAGGTCAGCGATGTCATCACAATCCTTGGAGACCGTCAAATCGTGCTCGAAACCGAATCGAACACGGTCGGCACGGTAGTTGACTCCCAACGCGTCGACGCTCTTCCCCTGAATGGCCGCAACTTTTTGCAGCTCGCTCTCCTCTCCGCCGGGGCCAACGAAGCCACTGGCCGCGCCAACAATGCCGATCAAGTCGGGCGCGGAGGCCGCACAGTCATCGTGGCGGGCAACCTCGGCGGCTCTACCGGCTACCTCATCAACGGTATCGCCGTTCGCGGAGGACGCTTGGGAGAGTTAGCGATGAATCTCTCGATCGCCTCCATTGACCAGTTCAAGATTCAGCAGAGTTTCTTCATGCCCGACCAAGGTCCCAACCCCGGGCTGATCAACGTCACCACCAAGGGCGGCGCAAACGCCATCCACGGCCAAGCTTTCTGGTTTGTCCGCAATAGAAAATTCGACGCCCGCAATTACTTTGCTCAAGTTCCCGAAGACCTCAAGCGCAATCAATACGGCGGAGCTGTCGGCGGACCCATCAAGAAAGACAAGATCTGGTTCTACGCTCACTATGAAGGACTTCGCGAAATCAACGCCTTCAGCGCCGGTGCCTTTAGCCCCACTTCCCAAATGTTCAATGGCAACTTCGCGGAAGTGCCGGAAATCATCTACGATCCCCTCACTTATAACCCCGCCACCAATACCCGTACAGCCTTCCCCAATCAAACGATCCCCACCAACCGCATCAACCCGGTGGCCAATCGCTTAAAGGAATATTATCTCCCTGGCTCCAGCCTCGCCCAACGCCCGCAGAACGTCTTCGGCAGCCCCCGCAACACTCTCAACGACGACCAGTGGGGGTTCCGTGTCGACTACGCGATTTCCGGCACGCAACAACTCTTTGGCCAGTGGCTCTATCAGGACACCCCCGCCTTCCAGCGCTCGCTCCAGCCCTTCGCCGGCGCGGCTTACCCCAATGAGACGCAGTACGGCATGCTTCAGCACACCTGGACATTGAGCCCCACCCTGGTCAACACGCTCCGCTTCGGCGCCGTCCGCAACGTGGCTCTGTTCTCCAATGAAGGCCGCGAACTTGGCCCCATCGCCCCCGAGCTCGGCATCGTGAATGCCCTGGACCCGCGCGGAATCCCCGGCATGAGCTTTCAGGAATACGGCGGTTTCGGCCGCTCCAACGGCGATCTGGGCAACCTGGATAACAGCTATCAGCTCGACGAAGGCATGAACCTCATCAAGGGCAAACACAACTTTCAGTTCGGCGTTTCTTTGCGCTACCGGCGCACCTGGCAGCAGAACGCCAACGCGGGGGCCGTCGGTTCTCTCGGCTTCCAGCGCACCTTCACCACGCAGGTCGGCCTGGACCTCCAAGGACGCCCCACTCCACTCCGCGCCAACAGCGGCAATTCCTTTGCCGACTTCCTCCTTGGCCTGCCCACCACTGGTTCCTATCGCGGCCTGCCCATGTTGCCCTACCGTTTCGGTCAGGCCATGCCCTACTTCCAGGACACCTGGAAGATCACCCGCAACCTTACCCTCAATTACGGCATCTCGTACTTTTTCGCCCAGGTTCCCGACCCTCAGGGCTTCGCGCGCGAAATCCCTCATGACTTCGATGAGTCCACGGGCCTGCTCAAGTTCGCCGCCCTCGGCGAGGTCGACCCACGAATCTTGAGCCGCGACGGCAATAACTTCACCCCTCGCTTCGGCTTTGCCTGGCAGCCAGACTTCCTCCCCCGTACCGTCATCCGCGCTGGCGGCGGGTACTACTACTCGGACACCCGCCTCATCGAATTGCAGTTCGCCATGGTCGGCCCGCCCTTTAACGACAGCGTGGAATTGGTAACCAGCCTCAGCAATCCCATTCCTGTATGGCAGATGGGACAGAATGTTTTCCCGCGCCAGCCCACGGTTCCTCTTGATAAGAACTATGCGGCCAACCTCCGAAATTCCGCGCCCTTCATCGTCAATCCCAAAGGGCGCGACCCCTATATGCAGCAATGGAACTTTTCCATCCAGCACAGCCTCACCACTGGCGCCTTACTGGAGTTCGTCTATCTCGGCTCATCGAGCCACGCTCTTCAGAATCGTTACGACTTCAATCAATGCATCCCTGATGCCAATCTGCGCTGCGACCTCGCGACCCGGCCTTACTTGCCCTATTACACCAGCCTCCTGCGCGCGGACTTCAACGGCAACTCCTCCTACAATGCCTTCCTTTCCAAGTTCCAGCAGCGCATGCGCAACGGCCTCAACATTAACTTCGAATACACTTGGGCCAAAGCCATCACCGATACTTGGGAAGGCTCCGGTTCGACCAATTCGCAGATCACCTCCTGCCGCGCCTGCGACAAGAATGACGCTTCTTTCGACGTCCGGCACCGCGCCGTTCTCAGCGCCGTCTATGAGGTTCCCTTCGGACGCGGCCGCCGCAATGGTTCCAATATCCCTGCCGCGCTCGACGCTGCCGCCGGCGGCTGGACCGCGACCGGCATCGCCTCCTTTCAATCCGGCATCCCCTTTGACATCAGCGCGCCCAACACCACCGGTTCGCCTCTAATCACGCACCGCGCCAACCGCCTCTGCTCGGGCGCTTCCTCCGATTTATCCTCTAATCTGCGCACAAACGGGGGCCGGTATTTTGACACCGCGTGTTTCGCCGCGCCTCCCACCGCTTTCTTTGGCAATTCTTCCCGCGCCCCGCTCCATGGCCCTGGAATCCACAATTACGACATCGGCTTGCATAAGAATTTCGCCCTCTATGAGCAAAAATCTTTGCAGTTCCGGGCTGAACTATTCAATGCCCTCAACCATGCCCAGTTCGGCAGCCCGAATGGCAACGTTGGCGCCCCAGCCCTCTTTGGGCTGGTCAGTTCCGCCCGCCAGCCACGCCGGGTTCAGTTCGCCTTAAAGTTCCTGTTTTGATAAGCCGCCCGCAAACGTGTCTGTAATGCTCACTCGACATACGCGTTAGCCCCTGGCCGCCCTACTCTTGCTCAATGCATGCAACGCTGCCGACCCTCAAGCCACACCAATGTCCACAGCCAAGCCCGCCGTGGAAGGTACCGAGTTCATCGCCCTCGAACGCAAGCGCTTCTTTGACGACACAGGCTACGTAAAACCCGTCGAGGCCTTCAGCATCCTTATCGGAAAAGAGATCCTCGCCCGGCAGCAGGCCGAAGGCTAAGGCGCCAAGGTGATCGAAAGGCTGGCTAAGGATTTGCGGTCCCAGTTCCCGGGGATGCAAGGCTTCTCCTGCACGAATCTTCTTTACATGCGTGCGTTTTCAGAGGCTTGGCCCGATGAAGCAATGGTCCAACAGCTTGCCGGACAATTACCCTGGTTCCACAACTGCGTCATTCTGGACAAGGTAAAAGATCGCGCGGAGCGCCTCTGGTATGCCCAGGCCGCCCTCGAAAACGGCTGGAGCCGGAACGTGCTCATGCTTCACATCGAAAGCAATCTGGTTCACCGCCAAGGCAAGGCCGCCACCAATTTCGAACGAACCCTGCCCGCTCCCTAGTCCGATCTTGTCCAACAAATTCTTAAGGATCCTTACAACTTCGATTTCCTCACCCTGGCCCAGGATGCCCGCGAAAAAGACGTCGAAAACGGCTTGGTCGAGCACATCCAAAAGTTCCTCCTTGAACTCAGCACCGACTTTGCGTTTGCCGGCCGCCAGTATCCCCTTGGGAGTGCCGGCCAGGACTACCGGATCGACCTCCTCTTCTACCACCTCAAACTGCGCTGCTACGTCGTCATCGACCTCAAGGGAGGCGAGTTCAAACCCGAATACGCCGGCACGATGAACTCCTACCTGGCGGCCGTCGACGGCACTCTGAAACACCCCAGCGGCCAGCCCAGCATCGGCCTGATCCTCTGTAAGTCGAAGACCGAACTGGTCGTCGAATACGCCTTGCGCGGCGCCACCACGCCCATGGGCATCGCCGAATTCACGCATTCGCTCAAACTACCGGACCAATTCAAAGGCAGCTTGCCCACCATTGAGGAACTCGAAGCCGAGCTTGGATCGGCCCAAGAACCCCGGCGCGGTGCTCCAGACCACGGCGCCTGACCCCTCGCCCTACCGACTGGGCGTTACGTGAATCAGCGCGCCCGGATTGGCGTCCTCAATCATCCACAGCGAACCATCCGGCGCCTGCTCCAGATCGCGAATCCGCTTGCCCACGTCCCAGCGCTCCGCCGTCTTCGCGCCACCCTTGCCGTCGAAAATAACGCGCACGATCGAATGGCTTCCCAAGCCACTGATGAAACCGCTCCCATTCCATTGCGGGAAGGTCTTGTTGCCCTTGTAGAACATCAGGTTGCCCGGCGCAATCACCGGCACCCAGTACAGCACCGGCTTCGTGAATTCCGGCCGGGTGTCATGGCTCGGGATCGGCACTTCGTTATAGTTCATGCCATAGGACACAACCGGCCACCCGTAGTTCTTCCCCTTCTGCACCAGGTTCAACTCATCGCCACCCCGCGGACCATGTTCCACTTCCCACAGTTCGCCGCTGGGCGAGAACGCCAACCCATAAGGCGCGCGAAAGCCGCTGGCCCAGGTCTCGGCCGGCGTCTGGTTCGGACCGGGGAACGTGTAGGTGCTCACGGGCTTGGCGGTCTTGGCCGCCTCGGTGTCCCTCGGCGGATCGATCAGCGCGATCGTGGATTCCCCCGTCTTCCCATAGTTCGGATTCTCCGGGTGCGGCTTGCCGTCCAGCGTCAAGTGCAGGACTTTGCCCACCGGCTGGTTTGGGTCCTGGGCCGGCGTCATCCGCTGGCGGTCACCCACCGTCATAAAGAGGGACTTCCCATCCGGCGCAAACGCAATCTGCCCGCCTGCCTGTCCACCCTTGCCCCGTGGCATCTGGCGCCAGATCACCTCAAACTCCTGCAGCCTCGGCGAGCGCCCCGCGTTCAGCTTCGCCCGCGCCAGCACCTGGCTGCCGCCGTACTCGCCCGGTTCGATATAGGTGATGTAAACCCGCTCGTCGGTCGCGTAATTGGGCGACAGATAGATGCCCAGCATGCCATTCTGCCCCTGCCAATACACGGGCGGCGTCCCGCCCAGCGGAGCAATCTTTTCCCCCTCGGCGGAGACCAGCCAGATGGGGCCGATCTTTTCGGTCACCAGCATCCGCCCGTCCGGCAGGAAGGCAATCCGCCAGGGCAGCCCAAAGCTAGCCGTCGTCGTCATCTTGAAGGGCAGCGAAGCCTCTGGCTTCTGCTCACCCACATTCACTTGGCACCAAGCTGAGACCGCCGCCAGACTCAGCAACATCCCCGCACGTAAAGCTTTCATCGTATTACTCCCTGCTCTTCCCGTATACCACATATGCAGTAACACCTCAGATTGCGCTATGCCTTTGCCTGAAGGTTGAGGCGGACAGCCTGCTCGCGCCTGACGCTTTGGCCAGATGGCTTAGCGATTAGGTAGGGACAGCCTGACCCGTCCCCCCCGCAAAAAATCTGAGAAAACTCCCCCGCTCCGCCCACTACATCGACATATGCCACGACGCCCCCGCCGTGTCCTTCCGGGCTTCCCTCATCACGTAACCCAACGCGGAACCGACCGCCAGATCGTCTTCCACACCCAGCGCGACCGTCGTGTCTACCTCGACTTGCTCCGGGAGCATAGCCGCCAAGCGAGCGTCGGCATTCTCGCTTACTGCTTGATGACCAACCACATCCATCTGATCGCGGTTCCGGAACACGAGGAATCCCTTGCCGTTTGTCTACGCCGCACTCACGGCCGCTACGCCCAGTATTACAACGCCCGCCGAGTCCGCAGCGGCCATCTTTGGCAGAACCGTTTCTACTCGTGTGCCATGGAAGAAAGTCACCTTTGGGCCGCGATCCGCTACGTCGAGCTGAACCCCGTCCGCGCCGGTCTCGTCGAGCAGCCCGCGCAGTTTCGCTGGTCCAGCGCCGCGGCTCACCTCAGCGGAAGGGACGCCACGCTTTTGCTGGATATGGGCCTCTGGCGCCACTGGGGAGGGGTCACCGCGTGGAGTGATTTACTCGCCTCCCCAGACTCAGAATCCGAACGGAAGCGCCTCCGGGCCGCCACCTATTCCGGCCAACCGCTTGGTTCTGCGGACTTTACCAACAAAAGAACAGCCTCCTCCGCGACCGGTGACAGCGCTCCCGCCGAGCCCATTCCGCCGACGCGAGCCCGCCAATTCCCTGGTCAGGAAAACAACCATTCCAGAGTGGCCGGGGACCAATAGCGCCATTCGAAGAACGGCGTAGGCAGCTAGAACTTAACCGAAATCGAAGGCAAACTGCAACGGGGACGGGTCAGGCTGTCCCGGTTCACCGGTTCACAGGTGTTTTCGCGCCGCGAAACCGTCTGCCGTGTTCCGCCGGAGTGAGAAAGGAGAAAGCTTAGACGCGACCGCAGGCCCGCATCATGCCAAGCCAGCCCAGCATCAGACCAACATGGCCCACCCAAAAGCCAATGATTGGCCATCTATTTATTGCCAGCTTCGAATAGCGCTTCCGAATGAGGCCATTGACTTGATAGGAGTTTCCAGCCGGTTTTGCACTCCTGCGTATCGAATCCATCTCCCCTGCCGATTGAAGAAAATCTTCCATGACCCTTCCGCTATACACACCGACGGCAAGACTTGCGACTATAAGAATGCCCGAAATTATTCCATAAGCTTCATTGAAGGGCATATGCAAATCTGGCCTTTGATTTGTCGCGGTGTTCCTGCGTATTCCTTAAATCTTGAACCGGACGAATCGGGAATCGGGGACAGCCCCATGCCTCGCCCAGAGGAAACCAAATTCAATTGAGCTGTCCCGACTTCAATTGTTTCAGGCAAAGGGTTCACTCCACCATCAGGCCGTCCCCCGTTCCGTCCTCTAGCGAAACAGTAATCTCTATTGCCCCGCAAAGTTCAACGCAACGGCATTCGATCTCACCCCGCCCGCGACGAGGGACACAGTCACCGTGCCGCGCCCCGCATAAGCCTTCGGCAACTCGATGGTCACCTGATCTAGTCCCGGGAACTGCGGTTGCGCGCCCGCATAGAGCGGCGTAATCGTTTCCGTCCCCAAAATCACCTGGACATCGGAGGAGCCCCGGACCCCCGTCGCATACAAGTCCAGAAACAAGCGGTCCTCTCCAAAGCGAATCGGCGCCGCCACAAAGCCCGCGCTACCTGCCGCAAACGGAAACTCCGTCGACCGCGAACCGTCGGGCGCTACCCGCAGGATCACCGCCGCCGGCGCTCCCTGCCCGTTGCCATTGGCCGCAAAGATCCCCGGCGCCGTGGGCGCAATCGTGGTTGGGAAGGACCAGCGCCGGTCCCCCGCATCGATCTTCAGCGTCGCATTGCCCAGCGCCGCCCCCGCCGGAACCAGAAAACTGGCTTGGCCCGGAGAAACGAAGAACCACTGCACCGGTAGTTCCACGCCCGCGGCCGAACGAAGGGCGCCTCTTACATTGCGGAGATTGGCCTGGGCGCCATTCGCGCCCACTTCCAACCCATCGGCCAAACCGCCCAGAAAGATCGTCGCGATGGAATTGGCCGCGATGCTCGTGCCCGTGAAGCTTGCGCCCGACACGGGGCGCGTAACGGGCCGCCGGCCGAGCGCCTGCAGGAAATGATCCAAAATAATGTGCGGAGTAATGTTCGAAAATTCATGGCCCGCGTTCGTGGCCTCCAGTTGCCCTGTCGTTGACGTCAATTGCGCCGCCGTAAATCGCGCCGGCATCGAGGAGCGCCAGTAGTCCTCATTCGGATTCCGCGTCAGGAAGTCGTTCGCGTCCAGCCAGCCTTTAGCCTTGAAAATGTTGTAAACCTCTTGCGAATCGGCGAGAGACACATAGAGATTCGAACGCGCGATTCTTTCCGGATACAGCGGCATCGCTGGCGTGATCCAATGACGGCCCGTTAGGCCCCGGTTTACGTGTTGCTCGTAACGCGCGACCGACGCGGTCACCCCCGCGGGCCCCACCTGCGGATGGTCGTCATTCTTGCCCATCCACCACGCCACGGGACCGGTGTAGGAAGCCGACGCCGAAGCCGAGCCTTGTACGCACGAAATGTACACCGCGGTCCACCGCATCACCGGGCTCGAGAAGTGCGAGAACTGTCCCCCGTTGGAGTGGCCGAAGGCAAACAAGGGGATGTCTTGCGCGACTAGGCCCTGCGCCTTCATCGCCGTGATCACGCCGTTCAGGCGCACCACGTCGGGGTTTTCCGTTCCCGCTATCGTCGTATTCCACTGGCCAGTTTCCCGGTTCAGGCAATCGAACGCGGCCACCGCAAAACCGCCCGCGACCAGATCACGGGCCAAGGACAGAAACTCCGAACCCGTGAAATGCCCCAGACCCGTTCCTCCCGTACCGTGAAACAAAAAGACCAGCCCAATCGGGCTGGGAGGGATGTAGTAGGAGACCGGAATACTGTTGAAGTTGGCCGTCGTATGAGTCCAGGCCGGGACCGTGCGATAGGTCGCCCGCAGAGCGACGTTGGTCGTGGGCACGAGGAAAGTCGTGTAGGGCGCCGAGGCATCGAGTAAATGCTGCGTATCCCCCGCCCACCCGGCAAAGACCCGCGTTGCCGTGTTTTGTTGCGCCCAAACATGCGCCGTCGTACCCGGTGTCCTGTGCCGGCTCAGGTAGCCCTGATCGACGGTCAGCGTCGGGCCCGCCTGCGCCAGCAGGGCCAGGGAGGAAATGGAGAGAAGAATCGAGAGTCTTGTCACACTAGTTAAGCGTTAGCCGGAGGGGAAATGACTCAAATGCCTCGCGAGGTAGCGCGCGTCTCCATCCACGTAAACTGTGTCATCTCCGCGCCCGTTCTAAACTCCCAAAGATTGGCGCCTACGCTTTCAATCGCCACGCCCTCTAACGACATTCAATTGGCCGGGGATACTCTCTGCTGCAACGCCAATACGAACTCCTGGACGGTGGTCCAGGGGTTTTCACGAACATTCCCGTTCTCGGTTTGTCTTTGGACCAACAATCTAGCTCGCGCGACGGCATCATCGACGCGCTCCATCAGTGGCCCGACTGCTGGAGACTTGCCGTAGTTCACATCATGATTTCGATAGAGGCTCGCGGCGGTCTGTCGTTCCAAAGCCGCTGTCTGATTTTGAAAGTGCAAGAGGAGCCAAAGTTCGAAACAAGGATTTGAGAACGCCAAATGGATTTCGTTGTCCTCGGCTTGGTTAATCGCTTCCGGGATGAATGGATGTTCGTCATGGTCAAAGAAGCACCAAACTCCACCCAACGCTTCGTCGGGATCCCGGTGAGCCATTTTTCTAGCCGCGCGTTTACGGCCTGCTGCTAACCTTACGATCTCTCGAGGCGAGCTATGATCGGCGACGATTTCGAGTACAACTGGGTGCCCCTGCTTGGCGTTCAAAGCCTCGAGATAAATGCGCTCGGTGTTACCCTCGCATACAACCAACAACTTTGGCTTCGCCTGCCGGGTCGGTCTCTGCCGGCCCAGTCCCCTACCGACCATCGTCAACGGGAACCTCTATGGAATCAACGAGCGAAAGCAAGCTTTCGGCATTCAAGTGCGGCACCGCGCCGAATCGCCCTTGTAAATATCCCTTCTCCAGATTCTCGTTCTTGCGTGGAGCGAAATCGCTAAGCGGAAAAAGGCTGCTAGCGCCATCACTGTCCTTCTCACACATCCAAACCTCGTCACGACGCAATATGCCTGAACTCAATAGCGAAGTGTCGTGTGTCGTGAACACCAGTTGCGCGCCCTTCGGGTTGGACTCTGGCGACGCGAACAAACCCAATATCGCGAGCGTCAATTGAGGATGGAGGCTTCGATCTAATTCATCGATTCCGACGAGGTTACCTTCTCTTAGCCCTATCAGTATTCGCGGAAGTTCTCCGGCGAGGGTTCTAGTTCCTTCCGATTGAGCCGCCTCGCCTAGATCAACTCTCTCTCCTTCAATACGGTGCACATATACCAAATCGCGGCTTGTTGTGACTCGGCTAGCAATCGGTTCACTCGGCTCCTTTTCCAACTGACGCTGGCTCGTGATGCCCATGCCGTCTCTGATTTTGAGCCTGAAATCAATTCGCAAGTCTTCGATTCCTTTGTCAGCTGCCCGCAGAAGTGTCAAGAGCCGGTCGCGCTCGCTTGGGCTCTCGTTCAAAAAATTTTCAAGATCCAAAGCTAGGGAAACAGGTGGCCTCATTCGAATTCGCAGCCCGCTTGAAAGTAATTTGGCGATGGGCCTCAGCTGGGGATGTCCGGATTGCCTTGCGGCGGATAGGAAGAGACTATCCTGTCGCGTGATGTCGCGTACCGCCGAGTTGGGCCCTTTGAGCTTTGAACCGAATCGAAAACCACCCTCAAGGTTTCGGACGAACCATTCTTGTTTACGCTGCTGTGGAAATGCATATAGCCACTCGCTTTGTATTCCAATGTCGTTCAATTCGAATCCGTACTGAAATTCGATGTCGTCCAACGCAAAGTCGGCGACGAAGCGAGATACCGTACTTCCTTCGATGCTCTGCCCGAGAAACCGGTCGCGAGGCACTAACTCGTCTGGGTTCCAGGAACGGTGGGACCGCCGAATTGCTCCCGAGAAGAAATCTAGCGCTCGTAGGACATTAGTTTTCCCCGATGCATTCGCCCCGTAGATTGCTGCCATGGGCAACACTCTATGCTTGCCCGATTGGAAGGGAATACGATCGCTGTGAGCCTGATTGCTGGCCACAAATGACAGAGTCTGCGGGTCCCGGAAGGAGCCGTGATTCGAAAACTCAAACTTGTAGAGCACTTGCTCGATTGTACGTGAAATTCAGATCGAGGATAAATCTTAGAGCCTTGTGCGCGTTTTTTGTCCAGAAAGGTCGCTCTAAATGAAACATTCTCGTCTTTAGCGGTCTCCTAGGCTTTGCAGACGGGCGGCGATGGCTCTGCATTACGAAGTTCTACTCTCGGCGGCCTTCACTGCCTATTTGGCTTTATTCGGTGGCAAAATCACCCCGGCGCAAACCATAGCCGCTTTACGTATGCTGGTCTAACCCGAGACCCACACAACCCACTGTCCAGGAGCCCTTCGCACCCACCCCCGCCCAACTCCCTCTACCCACCCGCTTGAACATTGGGCATGAATCCCAATAAATTTGATTCTCAAGAACAGTTAGATCAGCAGCCCGAGAAATCCGGCCGCCCCAGCAGCGAAAACAGCCCCGCCGAATTCGGCGTGAAGGGCCATGGCAAGAAATCCGCAGGCGGCAAAGTCGCCTCCACCCGCAATGCAATCAAGTGCGGCCCCCGCAGCCGCGCCTTCGTAGTATTGCCCAATGAGAGCGAAGAAATGTGTCAGATCCAACTCCAGTAATACCGCGACAGCTTCCGACCGCGCGAAGCCGATGGCATACCGGACGCCACAAAAAGGCGGCTTCACGGCTCGCCCCCAAATTATTTCCTCAACCACTTCAACGTCTTACCTCGCTTTCCCGCGCCACCCCGCCTAATCTTGGCCGCCGCCACCTCACCCTCAAGCCATGAACACCACACAAGTGAACGAAAATTTGTACCAGAACAAGGAAGGCGCCCTGACGGTCGATGCCCCCAGCATCCACGCCTTGCACGGCGCCATGGCGAAAGGAAAAAAATCGGAAGCCGGCCTCGCCGCCAGCGCCCTCAACGCGCGCAAACACGGCCTCAGCAGCAAAACCTTCGTCGTCCTGCCCACCGAGCGCATGGACCTTTTCCTTGAGCACAAGCTCCAACTCGAAATCACCTACCGCCCCCAGGACGCCATGGAATTCGAACTCGTCGGCCAGATGGCCGAAGCCGTCTGGCTCATCGATCGTTCCAAGGACATGGAGCGCGCCGCCCTGCGCCTGGAAATCCAGCGCCAGCGCCTCGCCTTCGACGAACGCGGCGAAGGCTACGAAGAGTGCATGCTCTCCTGGCTCGCCATGGAAGAGCTACAGGTCAAAAACCGCGCCTTCACCAACCTCATGCGCTACCGCGCCCAGCATGAGCGCACCTTCCTCCGCTGCCAGCGCGCCCTAGACACCCATCGCAAGAACAAAAGCCTCATCCCCGCCGCCGGGCTCGAGGCTAATCCTTGCCAGCCGACCGTCAAGCTGCCCCAGGAGCCTTTCTTCGTCTCAGAAACGCGGGAATACAAAACGAAGCCACCCACGCCGCCGTCCGACATAAGCCATAACGCTAAACCTCTCGATTCCTGCGTCCGATACGATAGAGAAAGCTTGTTGTGAACCCCGAAGCCGATATTACTCTTCTGCTGGAGCGCTGGAGTTCCGGCGACCGTGAGGCCTTGGACTCGGTCACTCGTCTGGTCTACGACCACCTCCACCAAATCGCCGCCCGTTACATGCGCAACGAGCACTCGGACCATACCCTTTCCCCCACGGCTGTCGTCCATGAAGCTTATCTGCGCCTCGGCGACGCTGGCCTTTCGCTCAACAACCGCGCGCACTTCCTGGCCATTGCCGCGCGCGAGATGCGCCGCGTCCTCGTCGATCACGCCCGCCGCCGCCGTTCCCAGAAGCGGGGTGGCGCCGATTGGCAGCGCGTCACGCTCGACGAAGCCCGCGCCGCATCCGCCGGAGACACCGCCGACGTGCTGGCTGTGCAGGAAGCCCTTGAGAAACTAGCCGCCCTCGATCCCCGCAAGGCCAATCTCGTCGATTTGATTGTCTTCGCCGGGCTCACCACCGCCGAAGCCGCCGAAGCTCTCAACGTCTCGCTTTCCACCGTCACCCGGGATTGGCGCATGGCCCGCGCTTTCCTGCAAAACGAATTGAAATCCCTAGCGGGAGACGATTAGTTCATGAACGCCGATCGCTGGCAGCGCCTGGAGCAACTCTTCCACGACGTGGAAGCGCTCCCGCCCGCCGAGCGCGGCCCGTATCTGGACCGCGAATGCTCCCAGGACTTATCCCTCCGCCGCGAAGTCGAGAACCTGCTCGCCTCCAGCGACACCGGCATCCTGGCCCAGGCCGTCGAAACCGCGGCCCGGGACCTCGCGCCCACCGCGCCATTCGTTGGCCATTATCAGATCCTCGGCGAACTGGGCGAAGGCGGCATGGGCGTCGTTTTTGAAGCTGAGCAGCAGAGCCCCCGCCGCCGCGTCGCCCTTAAGATGATCCGCGCCGGCCGCTACGCCGGCGAGCGCATGCGCCGCCTCTTCCAGCGCGAAGTGGAGGCCCTCGGCCGCCTAAAGCACCCCGCCATTGCCACCATCTATGAGTCCGGTGAGACCGAAGACGGCCAGCCATACCTCGCGATGGAACTGGTCCATGGCCAGAAACTCGATGCCTGGCTCGCCGCGCAGCCCGCGCTCAAGACGCTCCGCAAAACCGACGCCGTCCCGCGTATCCATCTCTTCCGCGCCATCTGCGACGCCGTCATTTATGCACACCAGAACGGCGTCATCCATCGGGACATCAAGCCTTCCAATATCTTCGTCCAGGACCAAAGCGCCTCCACCGATTCCGGCTCCAGCGGCCAGCGCGCCTTGGTCAAAATCCTTGATTTCGGCCTTGCCCGCTTTACCGGCACAGACCCCAGTGCCGACCAGCTCACCCAAGCCGGTACCGTCCAAGGCAGCCTGCCCTATATGAGCCCCGAGCAGGCCCGCGGCGAAACCGACAAGATCGACACCCGCACAGACATTTACGCGCTCGGCGTCCTGCTCTACGTCTTCCTCACCGGCCGCCATCCCTACATGGAAACGGTTCCGGCCCTGCCCGAAGCCATCGCCCTCATCTGCGAACGCTCGCACGCCCCCTTCCGCCAGCACTTTGCCAAGTGGGATCCAGACCTCGAAACCATTTGCCTCAAGGCCCTCGAAAAGGAGCCCTCGCAACGCTACCAAAGCGTCACAGCGCTCGCGGCCGATCTGGATCACTATCTGGCCGATCAGCCGATTCTTGCCCGCGCCCCCAGCACCGTTTACCAGTTGGGTAAGCTCGTTCAGCGCAACCGCGGCGCCGTGCTCGGCCTCGCGGCCGCCATCCTCCTGCTGGTCGTCTTCAGCGCCGTCACCCTGCAACAATCCAACGTCGTTCGCGCCGAGCGCGACCGCGCCAACCAGGAAGCCGCCGCCTCCAAACAAGTCTCCGAACTCCTCGTCGACCTTTTCCGCCGCGCCGATCCCTCTCAGACCGGCGGCAAAGGGGAGCTCTCCGCGCGAGACCTTCTGCGTTCCGGCCGCGAACGCCTCGATCAGGAAAAGAGCCTCGCCTCCCAGCCTGAAATCCGCGCCCGCCTGCTGGACAACATTGGCTATTCTTACAACGTCCTCGGCCCCTTTAGTGAGGCCAAGCGCTCCTTTGAAGACAGCCTCCGGATTCGCGAGGCCGCTTACGGCAAGGACTCTCTGGCTAGCGCCGAATCCTGGAACGGACTCTGCAACGCCTATTCCAACGAAGGAAATTTCCAGGCCGCCACCAACGCCTGCGCCAAGGCCTTGCAGTTGCGGGAGAAGCATCTGCCTCCCAGCGATCCTTTGGTGGCCGACGCCTTAAGCGCCCTCGCCACGATCTCGGCGGCCGCTGGCGATCTTTCCGGCGCTGAACCCCTTGCCCGCCGAGCCGTCGATTTGGACCGCCTACACAACCGCACCAACACTATAGCGGTGGCCGGCCGGCTGGAGTCTCTCGCTCGCACTTTGCGCCTTCAGGAAAAATATGCCGACGCCGTGCCGGTCTTCGAGGAAGCCATCCGCGCCCTCTCCGCTCTCGGGGGCGAACTAGAAACTGGGCCGGCCAACAACGAGCTCGGCATCACTCTCAACCGCCTCGGCCGCTACGCGGAAGCCGAAGGCGTCCTGCGCCGGGCCATCAAGATTGTCGCTCAGGTCTATGGCGCGCAAAGCCTCAATCTCGCCTCCCTCAACACCAATCTCGGCTTTGCCCTTTTGGGCTTGGAGCGGCCCGGCGATGCCGCCTCCGCCGCACGCGAGGCGATCGCCATCCACACAAAAGCCCGAAGCGAGAATCCCCGCCTTGCCGATTCCCTCAATTTGCTCGCCATGAGCCTCGAAGCCCAAGGCCGCACCGCCGAAGGCGTGCCCCTGCTGCGCCGCGCCCTGGCTTTGAGTGAAAAAGGCTTTGGGCCCGATCACTTCCGCACCGCGCTTACCCGCCTTCGCTTGGGTCGCCTCTTATGTCTCACCGGCCAAACCAAAAGCGGCCTCCCGCTAGCCGAGGCTGGCCTGGCGAGGCTGCGCGCCCTGGGCCGCCAAAACACCTTCGAGGGCTCCATCACCCTCCGCCTTTACGGCGAAGCCCTCGCCCCCACCGATAAATCCAAGGCCCGCCAAGCCTTTGAAGAAAGCGCCGCTTCCCTCGCTATGCTCGCGGGCCCCGATCATCCCGAAACGCGCCTCTCGCGCCGCGCTCTTAGCCGCCTTTAGGCGTAGCCCTGCAGGCCGTCCAGCGCCACCAGCAACTGACTGGATAGCTTCATCTCCGGCTTGCCCAGGTATTGGATATTGAACTTCGAATGGTCGTGCCCGCCGTGGCGGAATTCAAACACGATCATCGGTTCGCTGACGTTTTTCTCTTCGTCCCACTCCTTCACGATGTTGCCCAGCGCATCCTTCTGCTGGTAGTGAACCGTCTTGGTCCCGGGCAGAGATTCGACCGGGAGCGGCTTGCCGGTGCTCGACAGGCCCACGCTGTGCGCCTTTATGATGCTTTCGTGCATGCCGGCCACAAAGCCCGCGTCCAGGGACGCGTCGATCTTGAGCAGGTGCGTCGTCATCTCGTTCTTGAGCGCTTGCCACTTCACGCCGTTGTTGAAATGCTCGTTGAGTATCTTGCGGTCCACCTCCGAGATCGCCTTGTCGAAAAGTTCCGTCCAGCGCACTTTGGGCAACAATCCCCATTGGTTCTTGTTTTTGGTGGCGCGGTTCTCTTCGGTCTCGTGGCTCTGAATCTTGCCATTTTGCTTCAACTCGGCCAAAGCTCCTTTCAATTGGCTGGGGCGCGAGTTGAGAGCGTGCATTACAACGGCGAAATAGTACAGCGTGAACAGCGAATTCAAGCGTTCCAGTTTCACCGTCTCGCCCGGTTTCTTGCCCATCAGTTCGCGCCGCCGCGCGGCGAATTTGGCTTGGGTCAATTCCTGCGCGTACTTGCGGCAGGCGAAGAAGTAACCCTTGTTGCGGGGCCCGAATTGATCGCCGAGGTCGGTGCCGCCGCTCTGCTGGCCGATGGCCCGGAAAGGAATTTCCAGGTTGGATTGCGTCTCCATCGCGTTTACGTCTTTGCCCTTGTTCAGCCCCACGACCCAGGTTGCATAGAAAGGATCGGCCGCGTGCATCCGGTAGCGCTTCCAACGCTTGTCGCCACTGCTGCGCGCCAAAAAGTCGATATCGCGGTTGTAGTTCTCGAGCACCGAACTAAGCTTGTGATATTCAAACCCTTCGTGTGTGGCATAAGGGTGCGCGCACTGGACGGTCGTGCGCAACCAGTTGCGGAGAATCCCCAACGCCTGGCGCATGTGATCGAAACTAAGCGTTTGCGGCCGCAGCGGGCCCGTGATGTGCTCGGGAATTCCCGTTTTCCCATTGTTGCC
>CAYLXK010000030.1:0-64113 GCA_964387685.1 uncultured Bryobacter sp. | reverse complement strand
GGAAATTCGCCTTAAAAAAGCGTTCTGCGCCGGTGGTGGCCACCTGCTCGACGTCGCTCAAATCGTCGGCAAGATTCAAGCTGCGCCCGGCCGCTAGCGCCGCCGAGTCCACCGCCGCCATCAAGCGGCCCTTAACGAAGTAAGCAACGCCGCCGTCAATCGCCAAACCGACAATACCCACCGTGAACATCATCATGATGCTGGAGATGATGATCGCGATGCCCTTCTCCTTAGCACCCCGCCGGGGAGAAACAGCACCCCGCCGGGGCGAAACAGCACCCCGCCGCGGCGAAACGCCGAAGCCCGCATTTTCTTCTGGACGGATGGATTCTGGATTCATAGCAGACTTTCTCCCGCGCTGACTAACTGACATTGCGAACGTTAATAATGGGAGCCGTGATCCATTTGAAAATGCTGATCTCGCTCACATCGCAAAATACTTCCGACACATACACGAAGTCGTCGTTTTCCAACTCGACGATGCCTGGAAAACCATTCGCCCGGATCCCTGTCGAGGTAGCGATCTGGTTATCGGTGAAGCTCCCGTCCGCGGCGGACGTGATGGACGGGGTACCGGTCAAGCTCGTCCAGCGGCTCGTATTGCCAATCAAGATCCGCTGCCCGATCACGTAAAGGCCATGATTCGCGCAACTGGTGGGATTGCCGTTCCAGGCGGTGATCCCCAGGTTGCAGGCGTTGTCGCCTACCTTAACCACCTTGGTCAGGATAATGACACCCTTGCCGTTCGGGTCCGGCGTATTGGTGCCCGCAACGTTCAGCCCCAAGCCGCTCCCGGTGCGCAGCAGAATTTGCTTGTTTTCCGTCTTCGACATATCGATGGCGCGCACCATCAAGACGTTCGCGTTCCGGCACAACTGGCTGGCTTGCACGGCCTTGGTTAAGCTCATGCCCATCGTGAAGCTGCCGGTCAACATCGCCATTAGAAAGGGCGCGACCAAGGCAAATTCCACCATCACATTGCCGCGCTGTTTCCGTAATCGCTTTGCACTTATTGGTCTCATGTTTCGTCCTTGCAATCTAGTCGATATCGTTTACGGTATCGTTTACGGTGCCGGCGGCGCCGCCGTGCCGATTGGGTAGCCCTGGAAGATATCGCTCGCGTACTGGCTCATCTTCACCTGTGTCGAAGGCATAAATCCCGGCAGCGGCACCATCCAATTCCAGGGAAAATTAACCACCGAAACTTCCACCACATTGCCGGTTTGGTTCATGTACATCAGATCTTCGCCGTTGGCCAGTTTCTTGCCGGGCCCGACATCGCCCGCGCTCAGCGGCTGCGACAGGTTATCCGGGCTGTAATACTTGATCTCAATCAGATTCTCTTTGCCCTCGAGAAAACCCAGCGCCTGCTCTTTGGCCACCACTTTGGCGCACTCCGTTTGGCTTGTACAAGTGGTGTTCTTGTATTTCAATTCGTAGGTGATCGTAAAGCGGACGGCGTCCCGCACTGCGCTCTGCATCATGTTCTTGATAAACACCGCCAGGGCCACGTCGGAAAGCCCAAAGAACATGCCGAACAAGGGCAGCGCGCAAAGCGCAAACTCCACCATCGCATTGCCGCGGCGATCCCGCAGCCGCATTTTCTGCCTACCGTACCAAGTTGGTTTTCGTACTATGTTCGCCTGCATACTAGATACACCCTTCCGGGGCATGTCTCCTGAATCGGTTCTGACTCAGCTCTAGTTTAGATAGTCCAGGAAATTTTGCGCGACTTTTCTACCTTAGTACGGTCTATCTCCATCCCGAAGCCGGGCCGCTCACTCAAAGTCAGCTTTCCGTCTAAGGGTTTTACCTCATATTTGTCGAAAAAGTAGTAAGAGCCCATCTTGAGGACTAAGTACTCACACAGCGGACAAGTCGTGGGCGCCTCGCTCGCCACAACGTGTAACGCCGCATGCAAATTGTGCCCGTGCGGGATGACGGGCACGTCGTAGACGCTCGCCAGCGTGCAAATCTTCTTCAGCTCGCTTACCCCGCCGCACCACTCGGGGTCGGCTTGCACTACGCGAATCGCGTCCTCCTTCAGGAAGGCCTGCACCTCCCAGCGCCCATAGAAATGCTCCCCGGTGGCGATCGGCACGCGGGTGGAACGGCTGAGGCGCGCGTAGGCGTCCACCTTTTCGCTAGAGAATGGCTCCTCGAGCCAGCGCGGCCGCAAATCCTCTACCTCCTGGCACCAGCGCAGAGCGTAGGGCAGATCCCAACCGTTGAATACGTCGAACATCATCCCAGCGTCGGGACCAAGGCTCTCGCGCAGAATGCGGGCCATTTCAATGTTTCGGCGCATCCCCTCTTGACCCCTTCCCGGCCCGTCGGCCAAAAACCACTTCTGGTTGCGGAAGCCCAGGCTGAGGAGTTCTTTCGCCCGTTGCCGGATCCGCTCGGGTTCCAGCGACGAGCCGAGCGTACTGCCATAGACTTCCACCTCAGCGCGGGACGGCCCGCCCAGCAGACGGTAGACCGGCGTTGCAAAGAAACGCCCGCGCAAGTCCCACAGCGCATTGTCCACGGCGCTAATGGCCATCATGAAATGCCCGCCGCGCCCGTGCCGGTTCAGGCGCCAAAGCTGATCCCAGAGCACGTCCCCGGCCAGCGCGTCCTTGCCGCTGAGGAAGCCGCGCATTTGCTGGTCGATCACGATTGCGGCCTCGCGGTCCACGGGTCCGTAGACGCCTTCCAGCCCCCCAGTCGCCTTCAGATGCAGGTAGAGCGCCGTGGCTTTTACGGGAGTCTTCGCCTTCATTGCCGGCTCCCGGTAAACGGGCGGTTGTTGCGAGGGGTACACATGCAGCGGCTGCGCCTGGTATTGGCGGTTGGCGCCGCCGTCCCCCTCCCGGGTCCCCTGATATTCCCAGATTTCCACCGCCTCGATGCGGCATTTGGATTCCTGCGCAAGCATGGCGAAAGGGGCGGCCATCAGGCTGCCGACTAAGTCCCGGCGTTTCATGGCGCAATTATATGTCCCTAAACGTTGCCGCTCCCGCCGCCGATCTATCTCCCGTGCTGCTCTTGGTCACGAGCCTGCTCTTTTTCGCCGCCCTTGCCTGGCGGATCCTGCACCGCGTACCCAAGGCGGCCGTTGGGCCCGTACCAGTGCGCGCGCGCCACCTCCGGCTGGCCAAAATCCTCATCGGCGCTCTACTGGCGATGCTGATCGTGACCTATAACCTCCAACATTCCCTGCTGCAGATGGATGCTCGTGACCCGGCTCCGTCGCTTTGGGAGAGCTTTGTCCGAAGCCTTGCGAGGATCTTCTAGCCATGTTCGCTCTCGTCTTTTGCTTGGCCCTTTCCCTGCCCCCTTGGCTGGAGCTCCACCCCGGCGCCCAGGTCCAATCCAGCCAATCCCCGGGGCTGCTCGAAAGCAGCTATACGCTCGCGATGAAGCCCACCGAGGCCGCCGCGCACTTCCAAACCGTCTTTGCCAAGGCGAAGCTGGCCTATTCCCCGAATGCCGACGGCATCGGTCTCTCGGCGCGGGTGGCGGCGCCGGAATGCGACCTTCTATTGCAGTTTCATCCCGCGCCGGGGGGCACCACCGTGCGCATCCATTGCGCGGCCAAGTCCGCCCCGGCCGCCGACTTCTACATTCCCCCGTCAAACTCTTCCCTGCCCTACTCGGGCCGCGCCCGCAGTACGGCCGCTTCGCTAGAAGACTTCCGCCAACGCCAACGCGCCGAGATGGCGCAATACGATGCCCCCGTCGGCGCCGCCGCCATGCGCGATAACTTCTACAACAACGACGCGCCGCCGCTGGCCTGGCCCGCTTGGCTGGTGCTGCGTGGCCACTCTCAGCCGCCGCGCCCGGTGCAGAAGAAGATCGATGGCGCGGCGTGCCTGGAAAGCCGCTATGTGACGGCCGCCCTTACCATGACGGATCTCGTTTATGGCTACGAGGATCTGCTGAAGGCCAATGGCTTCAACGTGCCCCGAATGAATCTCAGCACCGGCCAAAGCTGGGACGGCAAAGTGGTGCAGAATCATACGGGGTCGGTGGAAGGCCATCAAACGCTAGGGGGAAAAGTAGGTGGACCCTCCACAAAGATCACCCTCCACTTTCGACGAGCCGTGGTCAATGGTCCGATCGCGGTAGACATCCGCGTCTGTGTCCGGGGAAGCTTCGGCCGCCGCTAGGCCGTCTCGCCGCGCCGCTGCTTCAATTCGGCCACGCTCAGCCGGGGCGCCGCCATTAAAATTCCCAGTCCCAACACGGTAACTCCCGCCGCCACCCAAAAAGCCGCCTCAAGTGCGGCATCGAAGCCGTCTGTCTTTTCCCGCAGATTGAATACGGCTCCCATGGCGCCCACCCCCACGCTGCCGCCCATACTGCGCGCAAACTGCATCATCGACGTGGCCGCGCCCATCCAGCGGCGCTCCACCGTGGATTGTACGGCAATCAACAAGGCCGGTACCGTCAGCCCGAATCCAGTGCCGAGCGCGACCATGCTCGCCCAAAGGTAGGCCCAACTCGTGCCCGCGTTTAAAGCCACCAGCGGCGCGCTTCCCAAGACCACCAGCACCATGCCAACCGAGGCTGGCCACCAGTAGCCCGTCCGCAAGAGCAGCTTCGCGCTGACCGTGCTGGCCACCACCCAGGCAAGCAAGAGCGGGGTCAACGCGCTGCCAGCCTCGAGCGCGCTTTTGCCTTGCACCTTTTGCACGAAAAGCGGTATGTAGGCTGTTACCCCGTTCAAAATCCACCCAATCACGGCGGCGTGCAGGATGGAAATCGTGAAGAGCCGCCAGTGAAAGAGTTGCAGCGGCAGCACAGGATCCGGGCTCCCCTTCTCTACCCTCCACAACGCTACGCACAGGCCCAGCGACAGGGCGATCAGCGCCCAACCCTGCCAGCGGGAGACGTCCACCAAGCCCAGCAGCAGCACAATGGCCGCGGCCATCACCAGCAGGGCGCCCGGATAGTCGATGTAGGGCCTCCCCTTGGCGATTTCGTGGCGGTCCGCCCACCATCGCCATACCAGCCAGGCCGAGAGCATCCCAAACGGCACGTTGATGTAGAAGACACTGGGCCAGCCCACGCGGTCCACCAGGAAGCCGCCCAGCAGAGGGCCGGCCACACTCGAAAGTCCCCACACCGCGCTAAAGAGGCCCTGTACCCTGGCGCGTTCCTCCAGGCTGAACATGTCCCCGATCATCACCAAGGCCAGCGGCAGCAAGCCCGCCGCGCCGAGCCCCTGCAAGCCGCGAAACACGATCAACCAATACATGGACGGCGCGACAGCGCACAGCAGGCTGGCCAGCAGGAAGAGGCCCATGGCCCAGGCGTAGACAATCCGGCGGCCGAAGATATCGCTGAGTTTGCCGGCCACCGGCATGGCGGCGCTAGAGGCCAAGACGTAAATCGAAAAGGCCCAGCCATAGATATTCAGACCGCCCATCTGCTCGACGATCGTCGGCATGGCGGTTGCCACTACGGTCGCCTCCATGGAACCCATGAAGCTCCCAATCATGAGACCGAGCGTCACCAGGCGGCGCGGCGAACGCAAAAATGGAGGCACGTATTCCAAAGCGAGGAGGCGGGATCGGCGGAGGGGAGACCACGCGCCGCGCCTCTCTCAGGCTAGCATCCGGGTGTTACGAAACTGCCAGACCACGAATGGAGCCGGCGGTCGGAATTGAACCGACAACCTTCTGATTACAAATCAGGTGCTCTGCCAATTGAGCTACGCCGGCCCGGTGGCGTTCAACTCCCGTAGTTTAGCGAATCTTCTCGGTAATCGTCACGGCCTGCGCCAAGCGGAAGGGCAGCTTGGATTCCACGTCGAGTTGCACGGGCTTGCCTCGTGTAGCCAGTACGACGCCTGTTCCAGCCGCGCCGCCGCTAGCGCCGCCAATGGCCGCGCCTTTTCCGCCGCCGGCAATCGCTCCAATCGCCGCGCCAATGGCCGCACCCACGCCCACTTTCACCGCATCGCTCTTAACGCTCTTCTCGCCTTCCCGCACAAAGGGATCGGTCGCAATGGCGATGCTTTGCCCATCGCTTGTGCGCACCCGCGTCAGCGCCACGGAAAGCAGCGCGGTACCTTTTACGCGGCCCGCCTTGACGGCTTCCACCACTTTCCCGTCCACCTTGGCCCCACGCTCGGCAATCACCATATCGTTCACGACCAAAGGTTGATCCAGCACGGCCGTAAAGGTATCGCCGGGAAGATTCTTGTCCGAGCTCAGCGTCGCGTTTAAGCGCACGCTAATGGTCGTTCCCGCGGCGATCGTTACCGTCTCCGGAACCCGCTCGGGCACCTTTGGCGCTTCGGGCCTCAGAATTTCGCTGCGGCGCGGCGCCTCGGCTGTCACCACTGGCGCAGGCGCAGGTGTTGTCGAGCTCGAGTTGGAGGTCGAGGTCGAGAAAGGCGGCAGTGTGACGGCCCCCGTATCGTCGGCTTTCGCCGGACTTGCGGTGTTGGCGGAGGGCTTCGCCACTACGCGGGCTACGGGCTTCGGCGCCGCACTCGGGCGCTCAGCTGCTCTCTGAATTGGCTTGGGAGCCTCCACGGCGACCTCGAGAGGCGTTTCCTTGGCGACATCGCTAGCTACCGGCAATTCCACCGAGCTAGCGGGAGCTTCCACTTTTTCTTGCGGCCTTTCCGCCGGCCGGTTGGCGACAAACATCGTAATCACGCCGGCAAGTGCCGCCCCGCCGACAAAGGCCATGAGAATCTTCGGGCTCATGCCTACTACGATGCGCACAATTTGCCGCTAGTTTCCACCACCCGTCATAATGAAAGGGAATGTCTTTGTTTCCCGGCCGCTTCCGCATCTCCTCGGCCGAAATTCAACCCGCGACGGTCCTGGCGCCCATGGCGGGCGTCACCGACACGGTTTTCCGCCGCCTCATCCGTCGCCAAGGCGGATGCGGACTGATCATGACCGAATTCACCAGTTCGCACGGCGTGGTCTCCAGCCTGCGGCACCGCAAGCCCTCCAAAACGGAGAAGCGCTACCTGGCCTTTGAGCCCGAAGAACATCCCATCAGCGCGCAGCTCTTTGGCTCCGATCCCGCCATCATGGCCGACGCGGCCCGCCACTGCCAGGATCTCGGTTTCGATTTCGTCGACATCAACTTCGGCTGCCCGGTGAAAAAGGTGGTGAAATGCAACGGCGGCTCCGGCTGCCTGCGCGACATGCCGCTCGTGGACCGGATTCTGAAGAGCGTGCGGGCCGCCATCCAGATTCCCTTAACCATGAAGTTCCGCTCCGGCTGGAACGAGAACGAGTTGGTCTTTCTTAGCATGGGCAAGCTTGCCGAGGACAACGGCCTTTCCGCCATCGCCCTGCACCCGCGCACGCGCGAGCAAGGTTATGCCGGCCGCGCCAATTGGGCACACATCGCCGAACTGAAGGCCCACGTGAAGATCCCCGTCATCGGCAATGGCGACATCACGACGCCCGAAGACGCCGTCCGCATGATCGCCGAAACGCACTGCGACGCCGTCATGATCGGCCGCGCAGCCTCCTATAACCCTTGGATCTTCCGCCAAATCGCCGAGTATCTCGAAACCGGCTCCTATTGGCAGCCTTCCCAGGACGACCGCTACCGCATCATGAAGCGCTACTTCGAAATGCTCGAGGAAACCAACTGGCCCGAGGCCGTCGGCAAAATGAAACAGTTCACGGGCTACTTTACCCACGGCGTGCGCAACGGTTCGCGCTTGCGCGCCAGTATCTACCAGAAGCAGCAGGCAAAGGAAGTGCTCGCCGCTGTAGACCATTTCTTTGCCGAGGAATTGAAGGCCGAGGAGCTGGAAGCCGTCGCGGCATGAAGCAAGTCGAATTGATTACCGACGGGGCCTGCTCCGGCAACCCCGGACCCGGCGGCTGGGCCGCCATTCTCAAATTCGGAGCCCACAAAAAAGAGATCTATGGCAGCGAGCCGGAAACCACCAACAACCGGATGGAACTGATGGCCGCCATTGAAGGATTAAAACTTCTAAAGGAACGCTGCTCCGTCTCCGTCACCACGGACTCCGAATATGTACTCAAAGGTATAACTCAGTGGATCACCGGCTGGAAGCGTAACAACTGGCGTAACGCGGCCAAGCAGCCCGTCAAGAACCAGGACCTCTGGGAAGCGCTCGACGCGCAGGTGCAGCATCACGAGGTCAAGTGGACCTGGACCAAAGGCCACGCCAATCATCCCGACAACAACCGCTGCGATGAATTGGCCGTGCTCGCGGCCAAAACCCAGTCTTTCTCAGCCTGAGCCCGTCCCGCCAAAACGAAGCCAAATTGGGACAAAGCGCCTCACCTTGTGTCAGGGAGTACCAGCGCGCCTTGTACTCGCTCCGGAAAATCTTTTAGAATCAGGAAGGTAGTTCGGCCCCGGGCGTGCTGCTGATGGTGTTTCGGACGATGTTCTCAAACGGCAAAAGGTCGATGCGAATTCTGGCTGCGATCCTGGCCGCCTGCGCGTTGAGCGTGAGCGGCGGGAAGGCCGCGACGCTCGAACGCCTCTCGACGGAGCGCCTGATTGCGGAGTCCACCGAAATCGTGCGCGGCAAAGTCCTTTATTGCACAAGCACTTACCGCCCACCAGTGGTGTTTACCCTGTGCGAGGTCCAGGTAACGGAACGGCTCAAAGGCGCCCCGAGCGCGCGGGTAAGCGTCGCGATCCCTGGTGGGGTCAGTTCTGGGATTCGGCAAAGCTACGCAGGCGCGCCCACACTCCAGCGGGATCAGGAATACCTCTTTTTCCTCTGGCAGGGCAAAAGCGGGCTTAAGCAGATTATGGGACTCTGCCAAGGCCTGCTCAACATTGTGAAAGACGAAAAGGGCAATCTCGTGGCCTTCCGCGGCAAAACCGAGGAGAGAATGCTGGATTCGACGGGGCAGGAAGTGCAGGACCGGGGTTTGTCGATGCACCTCAATGAGATGCGAGCGAAAATTCAGGGACTGCGGCAATGAGAAGAGCGCTCGTCCTGTCACTCATCGCCACGCTCAGCCTTTCGGCGAACTATCACTTCGTAAAGTATTCCAATCAGTTGGGATTCCAGAAGCCGATCTACGAGAAGTTCGACCTGAACGCGCTGGTGAACAAGACCGTTCCCTTCTTCATCGTGCCGGATGGTCTGGAGAAGGTAGCCGACGGCGACAACCGGACGGCAGTAATGAGTAATCTCATTGCGGCGGGCCGGGCCTGGAACGACGTCTCGACCTCAGAGCTGCGGGTGGCGTTTGGCGGCTATGCGCCGGCGGCGGCGATTGCTCCGCAAGCATCTCCCGGCATCGATATTGTTTTTGAAGACGTCGCCCCGGGCATCATCTCTTATGCCGGTCCGACCTTGAAAGCCGAAACCACGACCAGCGGGGGCGAAACCTTTACTCCCATTTTGCGCAGCCAAATCATTTTCCGCAAAGACGTTTACGGTTATAAGAGCTTCAGCGATAACTTCTTCCTGAATGCGGTCCATGAATTCGGGCACGCGCTGGGACTCCAGCACACCTTTACCTCGAGCGCGATGTCGACGCAGCTCACGCGCGCCACGACTCGCTCCAAACCCTTGGCGGCCGACGATGTGGCGGGGATCTCGATTCTCTACCCTTCGCGCAACTTTCAAACGCTTTTCGGCAGTGTCGCGGGCCGCATCACGCAGAACGGACAGGGCGTCAATCTGGCGAGCGTCGTCGCGCTATCGCTAACGGGCACGGCGGTCTCGACGCTTTCCAACCCCGACGGCACCTACCTGATCCAAGGCATTCCGCCGGGTCCTTACATCGTGTACGCTCATCCCGTCCCGCCGCCCGTGACGGGCGAGATCACGCCGGGCAACCTGATCCTGCCGCGGGACCCGGAAAACAACGCCCTTGCGGCCAACAACCTGTTTGATTTACAGTTCTTTCCTGGCACGCGCGACGCGGCGTTAGCGCGGTCGCTGGACGTCCTAGCGGGCCAGACCGCCGCCGAGATTAACTTCGCCGTAAATCGCCGCCAGTCCGCGCCCACGCTTTTTTACCCGAGTACTTTTAGCGTTTACGGCAGCACTTACATCCGGCCGGCGTTTATCTCTCCCCAGACCACTACCCCTTTGTTCGTGGCCACCGGCTATGGGTTTGTGACGCCGTCTTCGCAGCCTGTGCCGGGGCTGCGCTCCACCATTCTGGGCGGCTCCCCGGCGATCAATGGTACCCGCGGCTTCCAGGACTCCTACCTGATTTTCGATCTCTTTCTCTCGGGCTTTTTGAGCGACGGTGAGCGGCACCTGGTTCTGGACAACGGGACGGAGACGACCGTTTTGCCTTCGGCGATTGTCGTCTCGACGCGGCGCCCCCCTCAGGTTTCCAATGTCGCCTGGGCTGGCAATGCCGCCGACGGCTCCCGCCTGGCGATCTTGAGCGGAGCGAACTTCGACGGCAATACGAGAGTCTATATCGACGGAGAATTGGCGCCGGTACGGAGCATGGACGGTCCTGGCTCCCTTACCGTACAGGCCCCGGTGGCCGCCGCGGGGCATGTGGCGCGCGTGCTGGCGGTCAACTCCGACGGACAGAGTTCGCTGCTCTTGCAGGCGGACAATCCCGTGCAGTTGGCTTACAACGAAGGCGAAACCGGCAATGCCTTTACGATCGTTCCGAATGTCGTCATGCCGGGTACGGAGACGGTCGTGGAAATCAACGCTCCCGGTGCGCGCTTCGCCGCGGGACGGGTGCGGGTGGGCTTCGGCACCAGCGATTTGACCGTGCGGGCACTGCAGGTGGTCTCGTCTACTCGATTACTCGCCAGTGTAGTTGCCGCGCCCCAGGCCGCCAGCGGCCTGCAGATGGTGACAGTGCTATCCGGTCTCAACCACATGGAATTACGCTCGGGTTTCCAGGTGGCCTCGGGCGTGACCGCGGCCTTCCGGGCCGGCCTGGGAGTCGATCCGAAATGGACGCTCGAAAACGGCTCGCCTTTCGTGACGCCCGGTTCCAATGCGGTTGTGAATGTTCCGGGTCTTGTGGCGGCGCGGGTAACGGCTTCGCTAAATGGCGAAGCGGTTCCGGTGCTGGGCTCTGGCGGCGGACGCGTAGTCCTTTCCATACCGGGTTCGACGCAGCCAGGATTTGCGCTGCTGCGTTTGGAAACCGAAGGCGAGACGATTACGCCCGCCCTGGTGCCGGTATACGGTCCGGCAGCCTTCATCCAAAAAGTCGAGTCCAGCGAACAATTCGTCATCGACTCTGCGCGGCCGGCCGTGCCCGGCGATACGCTTTCCATCACTTTTCTGGAACCCTCGGTGCCGCTTGAATCTACGCTGCGGGCCAACGAGGTCAGCCTGCAGGTGGGCACAGCCACTGTGGAAACGCTGCGCGTAACCCGGCTGGGAGCGAACCTGTTTCAGAGCACCTTTGTCCTACCGAAAGGCGTAGGCGATGGAAACCAAAGCGTGGCCGTGGTGGTTAACGGGCGCCCATCTCCCGTGGTTGCTTTGCCGGTGCGCAACCGCTAACGCCGCTACGAAGAGACGGGCCCTAACTAAATCAGCTTCTGTAGATGGTGCCGCGTCCAGGGTCCGTGCAAGCTGGGTAGCGAAATGTCTTGCGAGGGGATGCCGCCGTTTTTGCTGGGGCCGATCGGCACTTTGCGCGCGGAACCGGGTTTGTTGGCGGCCCGCTTAGTGGGCCGGCACTACCAGCGCGAGGGCGCCGGGAGTTTAGCGATCCCTCTCGCCGAAACATGCGGACCAAGATATGGATGGCCAAGGAAAACCGCGAGGAGGGCGCGCAGCCGCCGACGCGCACCCTACTGCGTCTTATTTAGCTGCCGCCACTCTTCGCGCAAAGCCACGGCGGGATTGAAGCCCGGGGAATCCGAAAGCAGGTACTCGCCGCGGGCGTTGACCCAAGCATTGTCGTAGCCGCCGCTAAGTTCTACGCGGGCGCCGGTGGCCGCATCAAGGTAAGTTTCCACGCCGCGGATGGTCTGGCTGAACTGGGCGGCGACGCGGTCCTGGGTAGCTTGTTGCATGCGGTAGGTCTGGCTGATGGTGGCCGAGATCTGCTGGCCGGCTTCGTGCCAGAGGCGGGCCCGTTCCATGGCGCCGCGGTTGGCGATCTGGTTCATGTTGGCAAGGAACTGGCCGACGGCGGCCTGGTACTGCGGATTGGGGCGGATGGAGGCCAGGATGGTGGCGAGCAGCTTCTGGTCGAAGCGACCGGCGGGCATCCGCAGAGAGAGAGTCCCTTCGCTGATCATCGAATAAGTAGAGGCGGACCTGTTCATTTGGCCTTGCATGAGGGCGGCGGTGTTGGCCGAGCTGCTGGCAATGCTAACGACGCTGGCCATGATCCACTCCTCGACCGGCTGGCCGGCCTGCGCATAGGCAAGGCGGACGCTGCCTGCGTCGGCGCGATAGCCGCGGTAGATGCCGGCGCGGACGAGGGGGTCGAGGCTGGGAGCGAGGAGCGCTTGTTTGGCCTGGGAGACGGCGGGCAGGGCCTCGGAGGAGACGATGCGGGCGCCGGGGCGCTGGCGGGGAGCGACGGAGCCGCGGAGATAGTCCACCGCACCGGTAACCGGGCCGACATCGCAGCCAGTACGGTTGGCGGCGGACTGACGCAGGATTTGCTGCATCATGGGATCACTGGCGGAGGTCCAAGTATAGCCGGGCCCGATTTCGACGGCGCTGAGGCCGTCGGGCGAGGTGGCGCCGAGGGAAATCTTGACGATGTTGAGGGGACAGTGGAGCTGGGATTGATCCCAGTGAACGCCGGATTCCACGCGCCAATCGGCCGGGAGCAAAAGCCGCAACACCTCGACCGGCTGGCCGAAGCCCTGGGTATCGACAATCTTAACCAGCTTCAGCTTGTAGTAGCCGACCGGCGCGGCGCTGGACGCCCACGCGCCCGCCAGTAGGACGAGAACCAGATGCTTCATATCCAATGAAGCGACTTAGCATCGGGAAATGCCTCAGCGATTTAGACGGGCGCGGGATTGCGCTCGGCGAATCCGCTTTGGTGCCAGTAGGGGTAGGCAAGCTTTTGCACACTCGCGGCGTCGAGCTTGGCGACCTGTTCTTTCGTCAGGTTCCAACCGACCGCGCCCAAGTTCTGCCGAAGTTGCTCCTCATTGCGCGCGCCGATGATGATGTTGGCGACGGTGGGGCGCTGGAGGAGCCAGTTGAGGGCCACCTGCGCGACCGTCTTTTCAACTTCTTTGGCAACCTCGTCGAGGGCGTCCACGACGCGGAAGAGGTATTCGTCTTCGACGGGCGGGCCCTTGTCCACTACCAACTGAGACCGCAGGCGGCTGTTATCGGGCAGGGGTTGGCCCCGGCGGATCTTGCCGGTGAGGCGGCCCCAACCGAGGGGGCTCCAGATGACGGCGCCGACTCTCTGATCGAGGCCGAGCGGCATGAGCTCCCATTCGTAGTCGCGGCCGACTAACGAATAGTAGGCCTGATGGGCAATGTAACGAGGCCAACCGTGTCGGTCGCTGGCCGCGAGGGACTTCATCAGATGCCAGCCCGAGAAATTGGAGCAACCGATGTAGCGAATCTTCCCGGCCCGGACCAGCACGTCGAGCGTTTGGAGGACCTCCTCAACAGGCGTCATCGCGTCGAAGCCGTGCAGTTGGAAGAGGTCGATGTAATCGGTGCCCAAACGTTGCAGCGCGGCATCGACCGCAGCAATCAGGTGGAAGCGCGAAGAGCCCACGTCATTGGGTCCGGGGCCGCTGCGGAAGGTGGCTTTGGTGGAGATCAAGACTTTGTCGCGGCGGCCCTTGATAGCGGCGCCCAGGATACTTTCCGCCGCGCCGTCGGAATAGATGTCGGCCGAATCGAAAAAGTTCAGCCCGGCATCGAGCGAGATATCGATGAGCCGGGACGCCTCCTGAACATCGCTTTGTCCCCAAGCCTTAAAAAAATCGCCGCTACCGCCAAAGGTTCCGGTGCCCAGGCTAAGGACGGGCACGCGAAATCCGGATCCACCGAGTTGTCTGTATTCCATACTCTTAAAGGATGCCGACCGAAAGAACTTTGTCACTACGGATTTTCGTGATTCAGCCGCCACCGGGAGTGGACTACGGAGTACAAATGGGTTCCGGCGCGAAACTCAGCATCGAACAGACCCAACGATCTCAGGGAAAGGATTTGCGCTTTGAGGTTGAGGTTTCCCAAGCCGATAAAGGAACCGAGCCGCCTGATTTCCGCGGGCCGGCGGTCCAGGGCAAGCGCGGGGAGCGATTCATCTATATCGGTATCGGCTCCTACGCCGGGCAGGCGCATGCGCCCTGGTCGGGGCGCTTAAAGATTCCGCTTACGGGAATCCCCGCGGATGCGAAGGCCCTGGAAGCCAGAGTGCCGGGCACGGCGCGAGACGGCCGCCCCACCTTCGCCACGGTAAAACCGTTTGGGGGCTGGAACCCGGCATAGCAATTGAGTAGACTACGCGTATGAATATCTGTCCGCGTAGTTCCCGCCGTAAATTTCTGGCTACGACTCTTGGCGGCGCCGCACTGGCGACTTTGCCCGCTCCGGCCGCCGCCAAGCGAAGCGCAACCGATTGGGTAACCTTAGGCAACTCCGGTGTAAAGGTGACGCGCCTCGCGTTTGGAACCGGCACGCATGGGGGCCGCGTGCAGCGCGACCTGGGACAGAAGGAATTCACCAAGCTGGTGCGGCATGCCTACGACCGCGGCATTCGCTTCTTTGAATCGGCCGACAACTACGACCAGATGCACGAGATGCTGGCCGAGGCTCTGCGCGGGATTCCACGGGATAGCTACCGGCTGATGACGAAGCTGCGTTGGCGGGACTTGGCCAAACCCGACTACAATCCGATGGCAGAGATCGACCGCTTCCGGCGCGAATTGAATAGCGAATACTTCGACATCTTCCTACTGCACAACGTGCAGTCTCGGACCTGGCCGGCGGATCTTGAGCGCTTGCGCGACGCCTTAAGCGAAGCCAAGCACAAGAAGATCATCGCCTCGCACGGTTGCAGCGGGCATGGGCTGAATCCGATCCGCGCCTATCCCGGCACAAAGTGGATGGACGTGGCGTTGATGCGTGTGAACCACGACGGGACGATGATGGACAACTTGGCCAACAGCAACGCCGATAAGGGCGTGATCGAAGAAGTGATCCCGATCATGAACCAGGTGAGCGCGCAGGGGACCGGCATCCTGGGCATGAAGATCATGGGCGAAGGACGCTTCTTGACGCCCGAGCAGAGAGACGCGAGCGTGCGCTATGTCGTCAAGAATACGAAGGTCGAGGCGATGACGATCGGCTTTAAGTCGACGGCGGAAATCGATGAGGCAATCGAGCGCCTAAACACCCACTTGAACTCGTAGTCGGGTCTACAGGACCCTCAGGGTAAGCCCGCGACTTTAGAACAAATACTTCAGCCCGAACTGCATTTCCCGCATTGTCCGTGCCGTAAGAACGCGGCCAAAGGTCGATGCATTGCGGATGTCGGTGGCGGGCACGTTCCAGTTGGGATGATTGGTCGCGTTGAACATTTCCCAGCGGAATTGCAGCGTGTGGCCTTCGAGCGGCAGCTTGATGTTCTTCAGCAGCGAACCATCGAACTGGCCGTAGCCGGGACCGATCAAGACATGCCGGCCCACGTTGCCGAAACGAAAGCGCAGTTCAGGACTCGTGTTCTCGAACGCCGCGATGTTCCAGAAGCGGTTCACCGTGCCGGCGCCCTCAAAGGGGCTGATGCCGGTCGCATTGGGGTAATTGCCTTCGCCGCCGATACCGTTGGTGTCGCCAATAGTGCCCACGCGGACGGGGTTGCCGGTGGAGAAGGTAAGGATGCCGCTAGCCTGCCAGCCGCCCAGAGCCAGGCGAGCAAAGCGGGGTGCACTCGAGAAGAAGGGCACTTCGTAAAGAACGCTCGATACGAAACGGTGGGCGGTGTGGAACTGGCTTAAGCCGCGCTCCCGGCGCAAGTCCCAGTCGTAGACGGCAATGGACTGCTCGCCGGAGGAAGAGCGGATGCCGCTCGAATCGTCGATGGCCTTGGCCCAGGTGTAGCCGGCTAGTAGTGTTAAGCCACCGGCCAGACGCCGCGTGCCCTTGAAGCTGAAGGCGTGGTAATTGGAGTTCACCACGTTATCCACCTGTTGAATGATTCCGTAGATTGGGAAAGGGCGGCGGGACTGGACGCTGGATGTGTCCGTAAGTCCGTTGCGCAAGTAGGGTTCGTTGGTGGAGCGCAAGCGTTCCAGGCGGCGGCCCACGTTGCCCAGATAACCGATCTCCAGCGAGGTATGGTTCCCGATCTGCCGCTGTATATTGAAGAGCCATTGCCCCACGTAGGGCGTGCGGCGATTGTTGACGTTGCCCAGCACGAAAGGTTGGCCTACACAATTGCCGGCCCAGCCGGTACAAGTGAAGGACTGGCGCTCGGAGCGCCACGGATCATCGAGCGGCGAATTGGGCCGCTGGTCGCTGGACGTAAAATCGCCGCGGCCCGCGAGGTTGCGCGCGATATCGAAGCGCGGGTTACCTTGGTCTTGGGTGAAGAAGATACCCGCGCCCGCGCGGACGATCCAGTTGGCCGAGGGCGACCAGGCTAGACCGATGCGCGGCGCAAAGTCGTTCTTGTCGGTGCGGATGGTCGCCTTGCCGAGCTTGTCGTCGCCGGTCTGAATGGGGATCACGTCGGCAAAGCGGAACTCGACGCCGTCGTAGAAGTTGCCGTCGCCGGGACGAGTCATGATCGGCGTGCGGGAGCCCGGTTCCCAACCGAACATCTGGATGTTCATGATGCGGTCGTTGGGTTCGGTCCAGGACGGGGTCCACTCGTAGCGTAAGCCCAAATTCAGCGTGAGCTTGGGGGTGATTTTCCAACTGTCTTCCGCGTAGCCGTAATAACTGATAGAGCGGAGGTCTGAGGCGGCGAGGCCCAGGGCGCGCTCGGAGCGTTGGTTTAGGCCCAACATGTAATCGGCAAAGAGGTTGCCGGCTTGAGCGCGGCCACCCGGGGCAATGGTCAGCAGGCCGTTGTAGTAAAAGCGCCCGCGGGGCACCGTGTTGCCCTGCGCGTTGTAGATGTCGCGCCGCACTTCGAAGCCCAGGCGCAGGTTATGCTTGCCGCGCACGATGCTCGTGTTGTTCAAGAACTGCATGGTGCGATTGCGGTAGATCCAGGGGCCGTTGCCGGATTCCCCAAAGCCCGACAGGCCGCTGCCCAATTGGATGGCGGGCGTGCCCCAGCCGTTGGAGGGGGGAGAAACCAGGCCCCGAATGCCCAGTTCTTTGGTGACGTCGCGCTCGTAGGCATAGCGCAGGATCAAGTCGTTGTCGAAGATGTTGTAGCCGAAGCGAGTCTCGTTGACGATATTGGGCGACAGGACGCGCGTATTGGCCGCCATCACCTGCCATACCTTCACTTGCACGCCGCCTTCCTGCTGCGGGAAGTTTTCGATGCGGCGTTCGAATTCGTCGCCGATGCTGAAGCGTCCAAACCACTGACTCTTGCCGCTCTCGTTAAAGTCGAAGCGCTGCGTGAACTGATCGCTATTGAGGGGCCGCTTGCGCTGGCGCACGTAGTTCTGGACGATATCCTGACCGGGGCGGGTGGCTTCTGGGTAGAACTCCAGTAGCTTTTTGGCGATCGGGTGCAGGCGCGAGGCGGGAATGATATTGCCGGGAAAGGCCGTCGCGCTAACGGCGCGCTCGGTGGAGCCCGTTCCGGTATAAGTGCGCGTGTCGGGGTCGAAGATGACCGCGGCTTGGCCGCTGAAATCCCCATTGCGCCAAGGCGTGGGCGCGACGTTCGCAGTGCCCTGGAAGGTCTTCACGTCGCGCGTACCTTCGAAGTTCGAAAGGAAGAAGAGGCGGTCGCGAATCACTTTGCCGTTCCAGACGAAGCCATATTGGTTACGGCGGTAAGGATTTTTGCCCCCCTGCTGTTGCCATTCTTGAGCATCGAGCTTGTCATTGCGGAGGAAGTGGAAGATGGCGCCATGGTGGGTATTGCCGCCCTGGCGCGTGGTCGCGTTGATTTGCGCGGTGGCGCGGCCGAACTCGGCGGAGTAGATGCCGGTTTGAACCTTGAACTCTTCGAGCGCTTCAATGGAGGGGCGGACGACGTAGGTGTTGTAGTTGACGTCGGTGTTTTCAACGCCGTCGAGCGTATAGCGGTTGAAGAACTGGCGCTGGCCGGCAATGGAGATCGACTGGCGGCCGCGTTCCCCGCCCTGCCGGGAATCCACGTGGCCGCTGGCGCGCTGCTCGGCGCTGACGTTCGGGCTCAGGGCCACCATTTGCAGCCAGTTGCGGCCATTCAAAGGTAGTTCGATAATGCGTTTGCGTTCGATGACGGTGCCGACGCTGGCGTTGTCGGCATTGAGGAGGGGCGCGTCACCGACGACTTCGACGCTTTCGGAAACTTGGCCGAGCTCGAGGGCGAAGTCCAAGCGCGCCACGACGTCCACTTGCACGTTGACGCCCTTGCGGATAGCGTTTTTGAAGCCGGTCATCGAGACGTTGATTTCATATTCGCCGGGCTGGACAAAGGGGACGGAAAAGGTGCCCGCTTCGGTGGTGGAGGCCTGACGCTTCTGGCCGGTACCTATGTTGGTAAGGCTGATCGTGGCGCCCGAAAGGGGGCTCTTGGAGGGGTCGACGACGGTGCCTGAGACGCCACCATAGGTCTGCGCGAAGACGCTGAAGACCGTAACCCAAGCGAGCAGGAGATATCGCATAGGGTCGAGGGTAGCGGCCTTGCGTGGCAATGCGGTTAAGTTCGGATAACGACCAGCTTAATGTAGGGATCTTAACAGCGGCGGCGCAACCAGGATCCTCGTCTTCACGGGCGAGGACTCGGAAGCGGGATAAAGAATTCGTTGTTGCAATTGATCGAGTTGAAGTCGAGCGTGGGTCGCGCCAGCGAAAGAGAAACCTGAAAGATGCCAATGAATCCCGGAGCCAAGCCTCCAAAGATGGCGGGAAGCAGAGTCGGAGGACCCGCGGGCGCGTTGGCGTAGCAGGAAAGATTCCGCGCCATCCAGCTCAGGGGTTCGGCCGGCGCCGGCTGGCCGAAGGGAACAGAGGGCGAGACCGGCCCGAAACCCGAGAGATAGAAGTGGAGGATTTCGCCGGGTTGGGCGGGATCGGTGGAGGTGACGGGGCCGCGCCAGTCTCCGTGCAGCAAATAGAAGTTCTCGAGGGTGGTGGGATCTTGGGCAACGCGGATGGTTTCGGGGCGATAGCCGGAGAGAAGGATGCCCGCGGCCTGATAGCGCAGTTCGGTCTGGAGGCGGCGATCGCGAATGAGCATGTCCAGGCAGTCTCCGAAGCAGTTGGAGGCAGGGGGCTCGGGGGCGAAGTCCGGAGGAATCTGGAAGACGATACGGGTGGAGGTCGCACTTAAGATGGGCAGGGAGCGCTGTCCAAAGAGCAGTTCGAGATCCGGAGCGGGCGGAAAATTTCGGCCGTCGAAGACATAGGTGAATCCCGGAGAATAGCTGGGCAGGGTGAGCAAGCTGAGTGAGGGAGTGGTACTGCGGAAGGTCCCTTCGAGGAGGGAGGCGAAGCCCTCAAGCCGCCTTTGCTCCAGGCCACGCTGGCGCAGGATGCGGCCATCGGCAGTACGAAGGAAGAGGGTGGAACGGTCGTGGCTCTGGAGAGCGTCCTCCAAGGCGTTATCCGGACCTGGCTCTTGGCGGAACAGAACTCGCGTTTGGCGATCCAAATAGGAGAAAGCGCGAAACTCGTCAAGCCCTTCCGGGTTCGCGGCCAAATAGAGCACCTCGCCATCGCCATTGACGTCGATCAATTGGGCCTGGGCATGGACGGTGAACTCCGTTCCGTTGCGTTCCCGGACGCGAAGCTCGCCCCTCTGCTCAACTTTGGCGCGTTCATAGGCGAAAAAGCGGGCGCGCGGATCGAGGACCGCGCGAGGACGGGTGCGGTTATCTTGCGTCTCCGGCAAGGGCCCCCAATCGAAAGGCTCGGCAAAAGGCGAGAGCAGGACGGCGCGGCCATCCCGCTGGGCTAAGAAAGAAGCATCGTTGGCGTAATGCCGGCCTTCGTATCCAAAGCCGAGCGCGGGGATTTCCCAGGTTTGGCCCGACTCCCAATCCTCCAGCCGATGGACACGCCGGGTGGGCAATACGGAGCGGTCCTGGGAGTAATTGTAGAGATAGCGCCCGTCTTGGGTGAAGCCAAGCACGCCGAGGAAGCGGTCGCGGCGCCCGACGGCAGTTCCTTGGCGGCGAAGTTGGGCCCGGATCAGGTTTTCGAAACCGCAGCCTCCTCCCGTAACGCAAGGGCCGTAAGTTTGCCAAGCCAATTGGCCGGGGCGCGGCCCGGTAGATACAGCCCGGATCGTGCGGGCACCGGGGCTTTGATCGGGTACAGATTCCAGTTCGACGCGCTCACCGTCCCAACGCCAAAGCGATTCGCCCTGCACCAGGCCCGCCCCGGTGGGCCGTACGTGGGAGGTGAACCAAAGAATTTCACCGTTGGCGCTCGAAGCCATTGTAAGGGGACGGCGTGGATCGGTACTGTATTGCGCAAAGAGCGGCAATAACGCGCCGAAAAAGAGCCAGGAGTGTTTCAATTGCATTGCCTCTTTCCAGAACAAGAAAAAGGACTCGGAGCGACGGGATACGAGACAATGATAACAATGACCGACATCGTTCATATCATTGGCCGCGAGATCCTCGACTCGCGCGGCAACCCGACCGTGGAAGCGGACGTGATTCTGGCGGATGGCTCCTTGGGCCGGGCGGCGGTGCCGAGCGGCGCCTCCACTGGCGAGCATGAGGCCGTGGAATTACGCGACGGCGACAAAGAGCGCTACCTGGGCAAAGGAACGCTCAAGGCCGTGCACAACATCAACGAAGTGCTGCAATCGAACCTCCTGGGCCTGGATGCGACGCGCCAGGCGGAAATCGACCGGCTGATGATTTCGCTTGACGGCACGGACAATAAGGCCAACCTGGGCGCTAACGCCCTGCTGGCCGTTTCCATGGCGACCGCGCGCGCGGCGGCGGAAAGCCTGCAGATTCCTCTCTATCGCTACCTGGGTGGCGTGAACGCAAGCCTGCTACCCGTGCCGATGATGAACATCTTGAACGGCGGCGCGCATGCCGACAATTCGGTCGACCCGCAGGAATTCATGATTGCGCCGGTCGCGGCCACTAGCTTCCGCGAAGCGCTGCGTATGGGCGCGGAAGTGTTTCACACGCTGAAGGGCGTGCTGAAGAAGAAGGGCTATTCGACGTCGGTGGGCGACGAGGGCGGCTTTGCGCCGTCGTTGAAATCGAACCAGGAAGCTGTGGACGTGATTCTCGAAGCGATTGAGAAGGCCGGCTACAAGGCGGGCGAGCAGATTGGCCTGGCGCTCGATTGCGCGGCCAGCGAGATGTTCGACAAGGCTAAAGGCAAGTATGTTTTCAAGAAGAGCGACAACAGCGAGTACACGAGCGAGCAGTTGATCGATCTGTGGGAGAGCTGGGTGAAGCAGTACCCGATCATTTCCATTGAAGACGGGCTCGACGAGAACGATTGGGCGGGCTGGAAGCAATTGACCGAACGCCTGGGCAAGAAAATCCAACTCGTGGGCGACGATTTGTTTGTCACCAATACGACGAAGCTTGCCGAAGGTATCGAAAAGGGCATCGCGAATTCGATCCTGATCAAAGTGAACCAGATCGGCACCCTGACCGAGACGCTGGAGGCGATGAGCATGGCGGCGGCGGCCAACTACACCTCGATGGCCTCGCATCGCTCGGGGGAAACGGAAGACACCTTCATTGCCGATCTGGCAGTGGCCACCGGCTGCGGGCAAATCAAGACGGGTTCCGCTTCGCGGACTGACCGCATCGCCAAGTACAACCAGTTGCTGCGCATTGAAGAAGAGCTGGGGTCGAGCGCACGCTACGCGGGCAAGAAGGCCTTCAAGCAGTAATGGCCGCGCCGAAGCTGGTGGTATTGACGATCCTCGACGGCTTCGGCTGGCGGGAAGAGACCGAAGGCAACGCGGTGCTAGCCGCCCACAAGCCGAATTTCGACCGGCTGTGGGCGGCTAATCCGCACACGCTGATCGAGGCCTCGGGGCCGTGGGTGGGTCTGCCGGTGGGGCAGATGGGCAATTCCGAAGTGGGCCATTTGAACATTGGCTCCGGGCGCGTGATCCGGATGGACGTTTCGCGCATCGATCACGCCATCGAGACGGGCGAGTTCTTCGCGCTGCCGGAACTCAAGGCCGCCATGCAAACTAAACGCCTGCACTTGATGGGCCTCGTTTCCGACGGCGGCGTGCATTCCATGAACACGCATCTTTATGCGCTGCTCGAAATGGCCGAGCGCGAAGCGGTGCCGGAAGTCTTTGTCCATTGCTTTATGGACGGCCGCGACACTCCGCCCCAAAGCGGACTGGGCTTCGTGAAGGAACTTGAAGGCAAGCTAGGCCGCGCCAAAATCGCGAGCGTCATCGGGCGCTACTACGCGATGGACCGCGATAAGCGCTGGGAGCGCGTGGAAAAGGCGGCGCTGGCTATGACCGGCGTAGGCGAGAAAACCAGCACCAGCCCCACGGCGGCCATCGAGGCGAGCTATGCCGCGGGCGTGACGGATGAGTTTATTGATGCCCTAACCATCGTCGATGCGAGCGGCACCCCGGTGGGACCGATCCAGATGGGAGACGGGGCGATCTTCTTCAACTACCGCGCCGACCGTGCCCGGGAGATCAGCGAGCGCCTGACACGCGACGGCAACCTGCAGCTCACGATGATGACGGAATACGACCGCACCTTTACGCATCCTTTTGTGTTCAAACCAGAAACGCACCAGAATGTTTTGGGCGATTGGCTCTCGCAGCACGGCGTGGCCAACCTGCGCGTAGCCGAGACGGAGAAGTATCCGCACGTCACGTATTTCTTTAATGGCGGCGTCGAAAAGGTATACGAAGGCGAAGCGCGCGAAATGGTGCAGAGCCCCAAGGTAGCCACCTACGACCTTATGCCGGAGATGTCGGCTTCGGGCGTGGCCGAGATCGTCGTGAACGGCATCGCGGCCAAGAAGTACGGCGTGATCGTCGTTAACTTCGCAAACCCCGATATGGTGGGGCACTCGGGCGTCTTTGAAGCGGCGGTCCAGGCCGTCGAAGCCGCCGATGTGTGCGTAGGCAAGATCGAAGCGGCGCTCAAAGCCCATGGCGATTACGCCTGGATCATCACCGCCGACCACGGCAACGCGGAGACGATGATCGACCCCGTCACCAAGGGGCCTCATACTTACCACACGACGAACCCCGTGCCTGTGATATTGGTCGATTCGGCGCGCCGGCCCTTGCGCGACGCCTCACCGGAAGCCCGCGGCAGCCTGCGCGATCTCGCGCCGACGATTCTCGATCTGCTGGGCATAGCGGCGCCGCCCGAGATGACGGGCCGGAGTCTGCGGACTTAGAGATTTTCGTAGAGCGCAGAGACAGCTAGCGGTAAGCCAAGGCTCGGAATTAGGATCTCGGCTGTGCGGTTCTTGTAGGACTTTCTCGTCCAAACTCCGGCGCTGTCCTTTTGGTGGTGGATGACTAGAACGCTATCCGATTCCACTACCAGGTATTCGTGGAACGAAGCGAGCTTCTTGTAGATCTCAAACTTGCCGCTCAAATCGTAGTCGCGGGTGCCCGGGCTCAAGACTTCGACAATTAGGCGCGGATTCACAAGCATGTTGCGATTCTTCTTGAAATAGGCGGCCTTGCCGCAGACCAAGGCGACGTCGGCGTAAAGAGCCGTCTGCACTTCCTCGACCCAAATTTGAATATCCGGCCCGCTGGCAACGCAATTCTTTCCTCTAGCCATGGCGCGAAGCTCAGAGCCAATATTCAACTGCATGATGGCGTGCCTATGAGAACCGCCCGCCATCGAATATACATAGCCGGCGTGGAATTCGTGCTTATCCTTTTGCCCCTGTTCGGCAAATAGATACTCTTCAAGCGACATCATCGGTCCGTGCTGTTTGATGGGATGAGCCATAAGCGCTCTGCGGTTAAACAGCGGGGTAAAGCCGGGAAAGCCTCAGGTCTTTGGCCAGGCAGCGAAGGCCGAACGTATCCTTGCGCTCCGTATATTGCTTGCGCGACCAGCGGCCGGTGGCTTCCTTGGCGTAGTGGATGACTTTTATCTCGTCGGGCTCCACCAGCAGATACTCCCGGAAAGACGGGATCTTCTTATAGAGGTCGAACTTCCCCGACAGATCGTAATCGCGCGTGGAGGGACTGAGCACCTCAACAATCAGGGTCGGATTGATGAGAAGATGGCGGTCATTCCGAAAGTAGAGCGGCTGGCCGCAAATTACCGAAGCGTCGGCATAAAGCGCGCACTCCGCCTTTTCCACCCAGAGCTTGATATCGGGGCCGCGTGCTGAACATTTGCTGCGCCGGCATAGGTTCAGTAATTCCGCACCTACGGCCAGTTGCATAGCAGCGTGCGAATCGCTACCACCGGCCATGCTGTAAACGTGCCCCTGGTGGTATTCGCGCTTGTCGACTGCCTGCTCTTCGGAGAAAAGATACTCCTCCAGCGACATCGTCGGCGCGTGCTGTTTGACGGCCTGAGCCATAGCCTTAGTGTACGTCTAGGCCATAAACTTCTTGGCCTGCTCGGGCGTCATGCTCGCGTTCTTATGCTTGATGCCGAGATAAGCGGTCATGCGGGGAAAGATGTCCGTGTTGGTCACGAAGCCTTCAAAGGGCGCGGCTCCGGGACCGTAGGCGCAAATGGCGGTGTACTCGGCGGTGTGGTTCATGCCGGTGTAGGCCACGCCGTAGTGGTTAGAAAGCAACTGTCCCAGAACGCCGTCGGCTTTGTCCTGCTGTTGATTGAGCGAGATGCCCCGCTTGCCGGCGAAAGAGTCGGCCAGGATGCCCGCTTCGGTTGCGTTGAATTCGAGGCCCCGTTCGGTGCGCAGCAAATCCTGAATCGCGGCGGCGTTTGGCCGCGGCCCCCAGACCGGCGCCATGACTTCGAAACTCGCTTTGGCGGCGGCAATGCGCGCGAAGTGCTTGGCGGAATCGGCGTACTCGGGGCCCATGCCGTTGAAGCCGGGTGAGGCGTTGCCGTGGTCCGAGGTGGTGATGACAAGCGTGTCGCCGCGGCGCGCGGCGAAATCGAGGACCACGCCCAGCGCGTCGTCATAGGCAAGCTGGTCGTGCAACTGCGCGGCGATGTCGTTGCCATGGGCGGCGTGATCGATGCGCGCGCCTTCCACCTGGAGCACGAAGCCTTTGGGCGAACTCGCGCCCAAGGCCTCGAGTGTGAATTGCGTCATCTCCGCCAGCGTCGGCGGCGGCGTTTTCATCCGCGGCTGATCGATCGAGTACGGAATATGCGAATCCGAAAACAGCCCCAACAGCGGCTTGGATTTCGACGCGGCCAGCAAGGCCGCGCGCGTATCGGCGTATTGGTAACCGGCGCTGGTGAATTCCCCCACCGCGTCGCGTTTATCTTTGCGCTTGGTGGGGAGAAAGAACTTCTGTCCGCCGCCTAAAACATAATCGACTACGCCCTTGTACTGCAGGCCGATGCCCTCTTCGTTGTCGCGGCGCGGGTCAATGGCGGCAAAGCCCGCGGGCGTCGCATGCGTGACCGTGGCGGTGGTAACCAGGCCCGTCCGGCGGCCCGATTGCTTGGCCAACTGGAGAATAGGCGTGAGACGCGTACCATCGGGCAGCACGTTCACGGCGGCGTTGAAGATGCGGCTGCCGGAGCCCCAAGCTGACGAGGAACTGGAAGAGTCCGTCACCGGCGAATTCAAGGCGGCGACGTCCTGCACGCCGCGCGTCGCGTTCGGGTCGTTGATCATCGCGGCCCAACGGGTCCCCTTGCCGCGATGCAAGCGGGAAAAATACTCCGCCATCATCAGCACGCCGTTGGACATGCCGTCCGAGACGCAAAAGACTATGTTCTTGGGTTTGCCGCCACGGGGCTTGGCGAGAAGAATCTCCGGAACGGCTGGTAGGAAGAACGGGAGCGAGAGCAGGCTGCGACGTTGCATTCCTCTCTATTGTCTTCAATTCCCGACGGCGGCAGTTTCGGAAATTTCACGAGTGGGCTGGTCCACACGATGAGTGGATTCCCCGGCCCGCATCGCTTTCCATTTTTTACTTAAGCTGCGGTTCCAGTACATGAGCGTCCCGCTTATCGTCAGCACGACGGGAGCTAGACCCAGCAGCACCCACAGTACCTTCACGGGCACTCCGCCGAAGGTTCCGAAATGCAAGGGACCGATCCAGGCCATAACGATATCGCCCGCAGTCTGGTTCAAGCCCCGGCGCGACGTGCCCAAGTGCTTGCCCGTAAACTGATCGAAATAGAAGATGTCCGCGTTGAGGTTGTCGGCAAAATGGCCGCGGGACAAATAAAGGCGAATGGGCTGTGTATCGTCCACGGGGAGGTTCAACCGGTGCAGGGGCGCGCCAGGAGATTGTTGCCGGGCGTAATCGAGCAGAGCGGCCAGCCGGGGAGGCGGGGCGCCCTTGCCTGCCGGATCGGACTTGGGATTCTTCATCATGGAAACCGGCGAGAAGAAGTTCACCGTCGAACGGAAAGTATCTGGCCAGGCAAAGTAGATGCCCGTCAGTGCCCACATCGCAATCACGCTAAAGGTCCAAAAGCCCGTAGCGCTGTGCAGATCCCAATTGACGCGCTTCCAACTGCGGCGCGGGTCCACCGTCAAGCTGCGGCGCCAGTTCTTGATGCCGGGCCACCAGATCACCATACCGCTCAGGCACAGCAGCAGGAGCACGCTCGCTCCCACGCCATTGGCTACCCGGCCGTTGCGCCCGGCCAGGAGGTTGAAGTGGAGATCGGCGAGCCAGCGCCAAAAGCCGGCCCCCTCCCGGCCCGCGCCCAGATAGGCGCCCGTGGCGGGATGGTAGTAATGCGGTTCTGTACGTTTGGAAGGCGTGCGCACGTACCCAACCACGGAATGCGCAGGCGATTCGGCCGCATAGACGCCCGTGATTTGCTGGCCCGGAAACCGGCGCTGCAGGTCGGCGCTAATGGCGAGAAGATCGGCCCGGGCACCGGTCGGGTTGGCGCGGTGGCGGAGATCGGATTCCAGGGCGGCCTCGGCCTCTTCTCGAAACACGAGCGCGGAGCCCGTCACGCCGATCAGAATTACGTAAAGGGCAGCCAGCAGACCGCTCCAAAGATGAACTTGGAAGAGCGCTTGACGCCAAAAGAGTCTCTGCGGCTTCGTCAAAAACGTACGCATGGACTGGCTCCTAAATCCCATACCGCGAAACCAAAACGATTGCGGCACGGCCCTGGCAGACGGGTGCAAGGCCTCTCCTGGCCAATTCCTTGGTGCAAGTCGTTTGCAGCATGTATTCGAAGCTAACATGCCGGACTGATCCTGTCCAGTATTATTTTAGGGGCGCTTTTGCCCTATTTCTTGAGAGGAAGGACTCAAAAGGACAACCGGGAAGAAGCAGACTGCAAGCGGTCTGCGTTTACTTTGCGGAGCCTTTTTTAGGGGTTGCCGGGCTTGTGCGTCCCGCCTCGCTTAGAGATTTTTGCAGCAAAAACTCGAGATGGCCATTCAAGCTGCGAAATTCATCGTCCGCCCAGCGCCTGAGTTGCTCCAGCGTCTGGGCGTCGATGCGCAGCAAAAAAGACTTCTTATCGGCCATGTTGCTTTAGTGGTAGATCGTTCCCGTATTGACAACGGGTTGCGTTCCGCGCTCTCCACACAGGACCACCAGCAGGTTCGAGACCATCGCGGCTTTCCGCTCGGAATCGAGCTCGACGATGCCTTTTTCGTTCAACATCGTGAGCGCCATTTCCACCATTCCCACGGCGCCTTCGACGATCTTCTGGCGGGCGGCGATGATGGCCGAGGCCTGCTGCCGTTGGAGCATCGCGGTGGCGATTTCCGGTGCATAGGCCAAATGCGAGATGCGGCTTTCAATCACTTGCACGCCCGCTTTCTCTAGGCGCTGCTCGATCTCCATCTTGAGTTGCGCCACAACTTCCTGCGAGTTGCCGCGCAGGGACATCTGCCCGTCGTTGTGAGCGTCGTAGGGAAAGGCCGTCGCCAAGTTGCGCAGCGCGGCCTCGCATTGGACCTTCACATAATGGTCGTAGTTTTCGACCTCGAAGACGGCCTCGGCGGCGTCCGTCACCTTCCAAACCACCACCGCGGCAATTTCAATCGGGTTGCCGTCGTGATCGTTTACCTTCAAGTGTTGCGTCTCGAAATTCTGGACCCGCAGGCTGATCTTTTGCTTGGCGAAAAACGGGTTCGCCCAGTGCAGGCCGCTCTTGCGCACGCTGCCCTTGTATTGGCCAAACAGGGTAAGCACCATAGACTGATTGGGGGCGACGCTAAAGAACCCGCCCATCGCGATGAAGTCGGCGATGAGGAGGAGTGCGATTAGCAAAACCATCGCGAGACTCCGATGCTCGCTATTGGCGAAATAGACGATGCCGTAAACAGACAGGCACAGGACAGTCAGAACTAGCACGAGCATTCCGACTCCAGGCAGGGAGGGAAAGTCGAACTCTTTAATCATGGGAAGCGGTTCTCCTATCAAAATGATATCACTGTGATATGGTTCGTCAAGAGTAATCGGAAAGGCTCGCCCGCCTCCGTTCGAACTCTTCTAAAACCTCCCGCACCTGCTCTCCGAAAGGTTGGCCATAAATCTCTTCCGGATCATTGAGGCGTGATTCCATGGCGCGGCGCAAGAGGGCGGGAAGTGTTGGCCAAGCCAACCCGGCTGCGCAAAGGGCGGATTTTCGCACGCCGATCGCCTCGTCTTGGAATAGCTTGGCCACGATGCGCGCCGTTCTTGGACGGTTAATCGTGTTGCCAAGAGCTTCAGCAGCCATCTGGCGTGTGTGAGTCGCCTCCCGTCTCGTGTCCAGAGCGATACGAGCAATGGAGGATTGGCCGCGCTTTTCGCGCAACCACCAAAGCGTATAAATAGCCGCCTCCCTGCTCGCCGTGGGTGTTCCCGCCTTCAGGTACGCCACCACGCGCCGCATGTGACGCTGGCTACGAAATGCATGGAGGGCGCTGGAGCAAGCGAAGGCAAGCCGCCAGTTGTCTTCGCCCATCGCAGCGATCAGATCCAGTTGGGCCGGCTTGTGTTTGAGTTCGCCGAGCGCGGTTGCGGCACGTTCGCGATTCTCATAAGACTCACTCCGATCCACAAGAACTTTCCAAGCGTATTCGGCATTGAGCCAGACTCTCTCCCGAACCGCCTCGTCCTGGCGTTTCGCCAACTCCGCTTGCTCACGCTCGTTGGCACGGCGTTGCCAGATTGCGAGCGCCTCTCGTCGCGCCTCCTCCAACCTGCTGCCGGGCGGACTCTGGAATTCTTCGAGCGCCTTCCTGCCACGCTCATTCGAAAGGTGGCCGATTGCCAGCAGCGCCGCGCAACGGAGCGCTTCGGGAACCGATTCATCGCGCGCCGCATGGGCGGCGTGCTGCCAGTGCTTCCAAGGTCCTGGGGCTAGGAAATCCACCGGCTACCGCACCTCAACCGTGAGCTTCCGCTCGGCAACGGCGCCCGCCTTATCCGTCGCCTTGAGCATGTATTCGGTACTTCGCTTCGGCTTCACGGCGATGCAGCGCTGTAAACTCGGCCACACGTGGTCGAGCTTCTCGCCCATGGGCTGGGCCGTCAGTTCCAGCTTCTCCGCAAACAGCACGCCATAGCAAAGCTCCGCAGCTTCCCCTGAGGAAAGCACGGCGGGCGAAGCGTAAAACTGAGTAATTTTGAGCGAGCTCCCGCCGGCGCGGTCCAGTTCCCCTTCCGCCTTAACGCGCTGGCGAGACTCCGCCTCCGCAGCCAATCTTCGTGTATCTTGCCAGCGGTTCAAGAAGGTCCACGCCACATAGAACAAAGCCACGGCCAAGCCTAGCCGCAAACTCCATCGAATCCATTCGCGCACGCCTCCAGAATTCCACACGCCGCGCCCGCATCTGTGATGCAATAGCAAATTCGTTATGCCAACCGTCTGGGCTCAACACTACGAAATCGCCAATCTCGGTCTTTCCGCCAGCGCCTTAATCGCTGGCATTCCTATCTTCGTGCTGCTAATCATGCTGGGGGTATGGCGCAAACCGGCGTGGATGGCGGCCTTGGCCGGACTGGCCAGCGCGCTGGCAGTCGCACTGCTTGCCTACCAGATGCCGGCCGCCATGGCGCTGGCCAGTGTGGCTTACGGCGCGGCCTTTGCGCTCTTTCCCATAACCTGGATCATCTTTTGGGCCATTGTCTTGTACCGGCTGACGCTGGAGACGGGCAAGTTTGAAGTGATCAAGCAATCCATCGCTTCGTTGACCACGGAGCGGCCCTTGCAGGCCCTGCTTATCGCCTTCGCGTTTGGCGCTTTCATTGAAGGCGCGGCGGGCTTTGGCACTCCCGTCGCCGTGGCCGCCGCCATGCTGACGGGCTTAGGCTTTGGCGCCTTCGAGGCTTCGGCGATTTGCCTGCTCGCCAACACGGCGCCGGTGGCCTTCGGATCGATCGGGATCCCCGTAGTGACGCTCGCGGGCATTACCGGCCTGCCGTTGAATGAGCTGAGCGGCGCGGTGGGGCGCATCTGCGCACCGGTCAGCTTTATCGTGCCGGCCTATTTGATTGCCGCCATGGAAGGCCGCGAAACGCTCAAGCGCGTCTGGTTCCCCGCCCTGCTCTGTGGCGGCGCCTTCGCCAGCGTTCAATTCCTGGTCTCCAATTTTCTTGGGCCCCAACTGGTGGATATTCTGTCGAGCCTAAGTGCGATTGTGGCGTTGCTGGTCTACTTGGTGCTGCGCCATTCCTCGCGGATGACGCTGGATACGGGCGCGGTCTTCTCCGCCTGGAGCCCCTACCTGTTGCTGGTGGCTTGCGTGCTGGTGTGGGGTTTCGAACCCGTCTCGAAGTTTTTGAATTCGTCGGCCATCAAGATCGAATGGCCGGGGCTGCACAATCTAGTGGACCGCATGCCGCCGGTGCTGGCCAAACCCACGCCCTACGCGGCGATTTTCAATTTCAATTTTCTGGCCGCCTCGGGCACCAGTTGCATGCTCGCGGCAATCCTGTCCGCGCTAACGTTGGGCGTGGGGCCGGGTAAATTTCTATCCGTCATTGGCGCCAGCGCCATGCAGCTCCGCCTTCCGACGCTCACGGTTTGCTCCGTGCTGGGCATGGCCTTCCTGATGAACTACAGCGGTTCGACGGGAACCTTGGGGCTGGCCTTCGCGGCCTCGGGAGTGCTCTTCCCGTTTTTTAGCGCCCTGCTGGGCTGGCTTGGAGTGTTTTTGACCGGCTCGGACACCAGCGCCAACGCGCTCTTTGGCAATCTCCAAGTCGTGACCGCACAGAAGCTCGGTCTCGACCCCGTGCTGATGGCGGCCAGCAACTCCTCCGGCGGCGTGATGGGCAAGATGATTTCGCTTCAAACCATTGCCGTAGCCGCGGCGGCCACCAAGATGAGCACCGCCGACCAAGCCAAACTCTTCCGCTTCACCTTCGGCCATTCGATCCTGCTGGCGAGCGTGATCGGCGCGATTACGTTCCTCTACTCTCGGCTCTAGCTAGAGCTTGCGCGAGAAGCCCGACAGGAAGGACAAGACCAGAATGTGGTTATGCTCCTGCCGCACACCATCCCGCAGCAGAACGTGCTGGTACATATAGCCGCCCTCGAGACGCCCCCAACTGCGTTTGGGGTCTCCAAAGCGTTTGCCCAAGGCCGTGTACGCGCGGTTCTGATCGTAAAAACGCCGGTTCGCGCTGCGCCCCGCCTTCACGAAGATTTCGTTTTGCAGCGCCCAATAAAAGACCGGTCCGCGCACCGGCAGTTCTGTCCGATAGAAGTAACGAAAGCGATCCTGTACGGCCAAGCCTTGCGCCCAGCGCTGTTCCAAACGAAAGCGGTGGCTCATGGTGACCCCCAGGGCCTTGGGCATCCACTGCACTTGTTCCCACAGGCGATGCTCGGGCACGGGGCGCGCCCCGTCCGGAGTCGTACGAATGTAGGCATGGCCGAGGGTCAGAAACAAATTCGGCTTCACGTAAAAGTTCACGCCGGGACGCAGCAGCAATTGCGTCCACCCGTCGGCCCAACTGTCCCGGTACTGGCCGTCAAAGTGGACACCCCAACGTTTGGAGAGGCGATGGTCGCCAAAATAGCTGGTCCAGCCCCGGGGCTGGGTTTCCGCAAAGGCGCTAGCCGCTAGGAGCCCAAGCGCCGCGCTAATTCGACAAAGGTGCGCAAAGCCACGCCCGTAGGGCCCTTGGCCAGGTGGGGTTTCGCTTCGTCGATCCATGCCGTTCCCGCAATATCCAAGTGTACCCAAGGCGTGTCTTCTACCCATTCCTTCAGAAAGAGAGCGGCCGTGATGGAGCCGGCCCCGCGACCGCCGATGTTGGGCATATCGGCAAAGGCGTTTTTCAGGAGCTCTTTATAGTCGTCGTCCATCGGCAGGGGCCACATCTTCTCCCCGGCGCTCCTGGCCGCATCCAGCACCTGCGTCTGCCAGGTTTCGTTGTTGGTGAAGGCGCCCACGTTCACGGCGCCCAAGGCAATGGAGATGGCCCCGGTAAGGGTCGCCGCGTCGATCAGATGCGTCACGCCCTGCTTCTTCGCATAAGTGATGGCATCGATCAGAATCAAGCGGCCCTCGGCGTCCGTGTTCAGGACCTCGATCGTCTTGCCGGACATCGAGGTGACGATGTCTCCGGGGCGCATGGCGCGGGAGCTGGGCATGTTTTCGACCGCTGGGATGAAGGCCGTAACCTGGACCTTCGGCTTCAACTGCGCGATGGCCATCATGGCGCCGATCGCCGCGGCCCCGCCCGCCATGTCGTACTTCATCTTTTCCATGCTCTCGCTGGGCTTAATCGAGATGCCTCCCGTATCGAAGGTCACGCCTTTACCCACGATGCCAAGATGGATGCCTTCCTTGGCATCCTCCGGGCGGTAGGAGAGCACGATCAGGGCGGGCGGCTCCGCGCTGCCTTGGGACACGCCCAGCAGCGAGCCCATGCCTAATTGCCGCATGCGGTCTTCGTCCAATACATCGCACTCCAGCCCGTGGTCCTGCGCCATGTTACGGGCGCGCTCGGCCATCACTTGCGGCGTCAGGAGGTTGCCGGGTTCGTTTACCAGTGAGCGGGCAAAATTCTGGCTCTCGCCAATCACGGCGCCATCCCGCGCGGCCTCGGCCAGTTCCGAGGCTCCGCCCGGAGCATAGACAGTGAAGTGCTCGGCGTGCTTAGCGTCCTTCTTGGACTTATGCGCGTCGGGCTCGAAATCCCCCGCCACGGCCCCTTCCAGGAGCGCCTGCACGTTAGCCGGCGTGTGCAGCGTCTTGTCCAACGCTAGCCCGATATCGAGAATGCTCTTGGCTTTCAGCGCCCGCACCACGGCGCCGCCCAATCGCCGAAGGCTCGCCGCGTCCGCCTTTTCGGCCTTGCCGAGGCCAGCCAGCAGCAGTCGCTTCGCGCCCAGCCCCGCAGGCTTATACAACATGGCCATCTCGCCGCTTTTACCCGTAAACTCGCCGCTCGCGTAGAGATCGGCGGCCCAGGCATCGACGCTTTCGATGCCGGACTGGGGCGCCGTGCCTTCCGCCGCGGTTAAAACTAGAGCCGCTGGAGCGGCCTTTTCCCAGCCTTGGAACAATATGCTCGTATTCATGATTTCTGCTTGTTTACCTTCTGGCGGCCTTCATGGCCTGCCGCGCTTCGGCTTCCTGCTCCCGGGTACGCAGGGTTTCCCGTTTGTCGTGCAACTTCTTGCCTTTAGCGATCGCCAACTCACACTTGATGCGTCCCCCCTTCAGATACATACGGGTGGGAATTAATGTCAAACCTTTTTCCCGCACCTTGCCGATGAGCTTATTGATCTCTTGCCGGTGCAAGAGCAGCTTTCTGGCGTGAACCGGCGTATGGTTCATCTGATTGCCATGGCTGTATTCGGAGATATGCACATTTTCCAGCCACATCTCGCCCCCGCGAATCTCGGCCCAGCCATCCTTGAGCGTCACCTTGCCGTTCTTAGCGGCCTTTACTTCCGTGCCCGTCAGCACCACCCCGGCCTCAAACTCGTCGCTCAGGAAGTACTCGTGTCGCGCATAACGGTTATCCGCGATCGTTTTATTCCCCTCGTTTTCTGGCTTCATCTGCACGCAAACCGCCATTTTTGCGTCATCCTAGATAGGTGCGTCGCAACGAAGTGGGCGGCCAATCTGATAGTATCACGACAAATCGACTAAGATGCCTCTTTCCAAAGGTTTAGCGAGCCGCATCGCCGTTCGTAAATTCTGCGCTCGACTAAACAGCATTGTGCTTTGCCTGCTGCTCGGCTTTTCCCCCGGGACGGGGCTTTCCCCGCTAGAGGGCGCAAGCCGCAAGGGCGACAAGTTCGTAAAAGACGCGCAACTGGCCGAAGCCAAAGGCGATTACGATAAGGCGCTCGAGCTCTTTGAGCAGGCCCTCGCGCTCGATCCCCGCGAACCCGCTTACCGCCTTGGCGTGAACCGGCTGCGCTTCCAAGCCGCCCAAAAATTGGTGGACCGGGGCGAAAAGCTGCGGGCGCAAGGAAAACTCGAAGAAGCCCTGCAGATCTTTCAGAAAGCATTCGCCTTAGACCCCGCCAGTACGATCGCCGAACAACGCATGCGGCAGACCTATGAGCAGATCAAAAAGGAACAGGATCGCGAAAAGTCCGGCCAGCCCAAAGAAGACGAGTCGCTGCGAGGGCAGACGCCGGCGGACCGGGTGCGGATCGAAGCCGAAAAGAAGATCAATTCGCTGATGGATGCGCCGGTGCTGAAGCCGCTGCAGCGCGAGATCGTCAATCTCAAGATGAACAACCAGCCGGCGCGCGTTTTGTTTGAGACTCTGGCCAAGATGGCGGGCATCAACGTGATGTTCGACCCGGACTTCATCAGCCAGAATTCCGGCAAGAACTTTCCCGTCGATTTCCAGAACACCACGCTTGAAGAAGCGCTCGATTATCTGGGCATTCTCACCAAGGCCTACTGGAAACCGATTTCAGCCAACGCCATTTACATTACGCTCGATAACCCGCAGAAGCGGCGCGACTATGAGGATTACATTCTCAAGGTCTTCTACCTGCAGCATGCCCTCGAGCCGCAGGAACTGAATGAAATCGCCAACGCCGTCCGGGTGGTGGGCGAATGCCGCAAGGTGGTTCCCTACCCCGCGCAGATGGCTCTGATGGTGCGCTGCACTGCCGATCAGGTGGCCTTGGTGGGCAAGATCATCAACGATATGGATAAGCCGCGCTCCGAGGTGGTCTTGGACGTCTTTGTGCTGGAGGCCAATCGCACCCGCACGCGCTCCCTGGCCGCGGCCATTGCTAATGCGGGCCGCGCGGGCATCAACCAGACCATCTCTTTTACGCCCCGCAACCCAACCCTCACCGGCGGTTCCAACTCGGACGACGACACGTCGACGTCCACCAATTCGGGCTTGGTCGCCTTAAGTCAAATCGGAAAAATTTCCACCAACGACTTTAGTATCAATCTCCCCGGCGGCTTTTTACAGGCTTTGCTGGAAGACCGTCAGACGCGCGTTCTGCAGAACCCGCAGGTGCGTACCGTGGACAACAAGAAGGCCTCCCTGCGCATTGGCGACCGCTACCCCTACGCGACGGGTAGTTTGAACACAGGCGGTATTGGCGGCGGCGTGGGCGGCATCTCGCCCGTTGTGCAGACGCAATTCCAGTTCGCCGAAGTCGGCGTCAACGTCGACATCACCCCCAAGATTCACGGCAACGAGGAAATCTCGCTGCGCGTCGAGGTGGAGGTTTCGAATATCCGCGACCAGGTGGACATTGGCGGCTTGCGGCAACCGGTCATCGGCCAGCGCAAGATCGGCGAGGACATCCGGATCAAAGAAGGCGAAATCAACGTGATGGGCGGCTTGTCGAGCACGAATTCGACGCGCACCAAGAGCGGCCTGCCTGGCCTGTTGGACGTGCCGGGCTTGGGGTGGCTCTTTGGCAGCGACGGCAGCGACAAGAGCGAAAGCGAATTACTGATCATCCTGGTGCCGCACTTGGTGCGCGCACCGGAGGTGACAGACTTGAACCTGCGCGGCGTGAACACGGGCACTGACGCGACCGTGAAATTGAGCTACCAGATGAGAGAAGCGCCGCCGGCCGCACCCAGGCCAGGTTCGTCGATGCCCGCCAGTCCCGCACCGGCCACGACTCCCAGTCCCGCATCGGCCAATCCCGCATCGGCAAATCCCTCCTCGGCACCGCCCTCATCGGCGCCGCCGCTGGTCATCATTCCCCGCGCGACATCACCTCAGCCAAGCTCGCCCGCAAGCCCTCCCATCAGTGGTAATGCGCCAGCCAGCCGCAACCTCCCGGTTCTGGGCAACGTGCCCGTCTTGGGGGGCGTGCCGGTGGCTAGCATGGCTCAGCAGGCGTCGATTTCCGCTATACCGACAGCGCCTTCCCCCAACGCGCTAACTCCCAACACGCCTGCGGGCGCAACCCCCGCGGTGAAGCCGAGCGCGCCGGCGCCGGCAAATGCGCCCCGCCGGGGCGAGGATTTGAGCGCCGCCACCTTGCCACTGAGCGCCGCCATGATGAATGCAACAGCCCGCGTGGGCCGTCCGCCCGAGCGGCGCAATAAGTTGATCTTGAATGCCCAAAACAGCGAAGTATTCTTAAGTGCGCCGATCACGGTGAATGTGGACGTGGAGTATGGCGAAGATCTGGCCGACGCGCCGCTCGTGCTCGACTACGACCGCCAAGTGCTAAAACTGATCGGGGCCGCCTCGGGAGGCTTTTTGAGTGCCGATGGCCAAAAGGAAGAGTTCAACGCGGACCTAGCCAAGGGCGAGCTCAAAATCAAGCGGTTGGTTGGCTCTGGCGGGGTCAGCGGTAACGGCACGCTTTTGAAACTGACCTTTGCCACGCTGGCTAAGGGAGAAGCGTTCATCCGGGTAGCGAGTGCGGAGTTGGTAAACGGCCGCAAGGAACCTCTGCCCGGCGCCCCCCTGCCAGAAATTCTTGTCAAGGTGCAATAAGGAACGCCTTCGCGCCATGCCGGCCCCCTTCTTGCCAACCGCTTCGCGCCGCCGCTCGCAGTCGGGACTGACCTTGGTGGAGTTGATCGTGGCTTTCACGATCCTTCTTACCCTGACGGCCATGGCGCTGCCGATGGCGCGCTACAAGGTCCGGCGCGAGAAAGAGCAGACCCTCAAGCGGGGCTTGGACGAAATCCGGAAGGCCATCGACAAGTACAAAGACATGGCGGACCGTGGCGAACTGGGGCAGACTAAGCTCGGCACCGAGAACTATCCGGAGACCCTGGATATTCTCGTCGAAGGCGTCAAAATCCCCGGACCCGAAGACAAGAAAATCAAATTCCTGCGGCGCATGCCGAAAGACCCGTTTACAAACTCGACGGACTGGGGCAAACGCTCGACCCAGGACGACCCCAAGAGCCAATCCTGGGGTGGACAAAACGTCTTTGACGTCTTTTCGAAGACCCTGGACCGCGCCCCGGACGGGACGCCCTATTCGGAATGGTGAGGAGGCTCGAAATGACCCGTCGATCGTTGCTGCGCCGCGGATTCACGATCATCGAATTGATCATCGTGCTGACGATCATCTCGATCATCATCACCATCGCGATTCCCATCTACCAGAAGTCCCTTGTGCGCGCCCGCGAAACGGTGCTGAAGAACAATCTCTTCACGATGCGCACGATTATCGACGAGTATACCTACGACAAGCAGAAGGCCCCGCAGGACCTCCGCGATCTGGTGGACGCCGGCTACCTGCGCACGATTCCCGTGGATCCGATGACGGGCCGCAGTGACACTTGGCGGGTGGAAATGGAGGATGCGCTGGCGAGCGTCAACCAGAGCGAACCCGGTATCTCTAACGTCCGCAGCGGCTCGCTGGAAAAGAGCTCCGAGGGTACACCCTATTCGGAGTGGTAGCGGCTTACGGCGCGGGCCAGAAGACGCAGGCTAGAAGACGTGGATGACGCCGCTTTGGGCGTCCGCCGCGGTATAGGTAACCGCATGGACGAGTTGCCCGGCGGGGTCGAGCACGCGAATGCCGCCGCCGCTGTTGCCCAGTTGGGCGCCCTGGCCCGATAAGCGGATGGTTTTGCCTTCGTTGGGCGGCAGCGTGAGACCTTGGATAAGTTCGGCCTTGTTTTGGCGATCGAGGATCTTCCAATTGTCGAGATTGACCGCCCGGAGGCTGGCGTTAAACAACGTCACCGTTTCCTGGCCCACATCGTGCCCTTCGGGATTGAGATAGGCCGCGACGACGAAGACGCGATGCTTGGACGGCGGAGGCATGATGACATCGGGGTCTTCCACGACCTCACCGCCCGCCAGGGGTCCTTCGGCGTAACCGGGCACCCGGTGGCCGCTCTGGTTGTCGGTGACCCAGACCTGCGACTGGAAGCATAAAAAAATGCCGACATAGCGATTGGAGGCGGGAAACGAGAGAATCACGCCGCCATCCTGGAAGACGCCGTCGTCGCCGCGGTACTGCTGGCTGTTGCCCTGATTCATGTGCACGTCGTGAACGCCATCATCTGTATTTAGAACCCGATCCGGGGGAAATTTTCGGTTTTTCCAGAAGCTGCCGAAGACATACACCTCGGCGTTTGCTTGGACGCGGGCTTGTTCTACATGGAGCTGCAGATGATCTTGGACGTCGTCGCTGACGCCGGGAGAGCCAAGCGGCAACTGGCGCATCGTCCGGCGGTCAAAAAGCGGTTCCCGAACATAGTCCAGAGTCGAACCGGCCCGCCGTTCGGGCAATTCCCGCAGGCCGATGGGCAGACTGGGCAGCACGCTCAGGATCGGGTGGCCGGTAAAGGTATCGCGGACCTTAAACCAGACTTCGCTGCCGTCGCCGGATTTGACGTTGACCGGGCAGCGCCAAAGGTTCCCTGCGGCTTCCACCAGAATGTGGAAATGATTGCTCTTATAGCCGGTCTCGCCATTGGCGCGGACCCTTTGTTGCACATCTTCGGCGCGATGCCAAGAATGGACCCGTCCGCGCACCACACCGTATTCAACCATCTCTCCAACCCCCTTAAAGTTTTCTGCCAGGCATGCGCTTAGGCCAAGGTCTTGGCCACGAGCGCCCGGGCTTCCTCCTGGATTAGCGCAAGGTGTTCGCGATTAAGGAAGCTCTCGGCATATATTTTGTAAACGTCTTCGGTACCCGAAGGGCGCGCGGCGAACCAGCCGTTGGCGGTGGAGACTTTCAGGCCGCCGATGGGGGCCGCGTTTCCGGGAGCGGCGGTGAGGATGGAACTAATGGGTTCGCCGGCTAATTCCGTGGCGCTAACCTGTTCCGGCGCGAGAGCGGCGAGTTTTGCCTTTTGCTCGCGGCTAGCGGGAGCGTCGATGCGCTCATAGAGCGGCGCACCGTGCTTTTGGGTCAGTTCGGCGTAGATCTCTCCGGCATCGCGCCCCGTCCGGGCCAGAATTTCGGCCGAGAGCAGACCCAGGATGATTCCGTCCTTATCGGTGGACCATGCCGCGCCGTCCTGGCGCAAGAAGGACGCCCCGGCGCTTTCCTCGCCGCCGAAGCCCAGCGTTCCGCTAAGGAGGCCGTCGACAAACCACTTAAAGCCCACCGGCACTTCGCAGAGGCTTCGACCGAGAGAGGCGGCCACGCGGTCGATCATGGCGCTGGAGACGAGGGTTTTGCCGATGGCCGCGGCGGCGGGCCAACCGGGACGGGCACCGTAGAGGTAATGAATGGCGACGGCGAGGTAGTGGTTCGGATTCAGCAGTCCCGCGCCGGGAGTCACGATGCCATGGCGGTCGTGATCGGGGTCGCAGGCAAAGGCGATATCGAACTTTTCTTTGAGGGCGATGAGGCTCGCCATGGCGTAAGGGGAGGAGCAATCCATGCGGATCTTGCCGTCCCAGTCGGCGGTCATGAAGCGAAAGGCGGGGTCGGCGTCCTCGCGGACGATGGTCAGGTCGAGACGGTAGCGCTCGGCGATGCGGGGCCAATAGGCCAGGCCGGCGCCGCCGAGGGGATCGACTCCCATCCGCACCCCTTCCGCCGCGATCAGGCCCAGATCGACAACAGCGCCCAGATCTTCCACGTACTGCGTAACGTAATCAAAACAATGGGTGCTCGGCGCCCGCAGCGCTGCGGCAAAAGGCAAGCGGGGGACTGCTTCCCGCTGCGCCAAAAGGGTATTGGCTTCGTTTTGAATGGCCGCGGTGGCGGCGGAATCGGCCGGGCCGCCGTGGGGCGGATTGTATTTGAAACCGCCATCCTCGGGGGGGTTATGGGAGGGGGTAATGACGATGCCATCGGCCAGACCTTCGGCTGGCGAGCGGCCCCGGTTGTAGCTCAGGATTGCGTGCGAAACGGCCGGGGTGGGCGTATAGCCCAGGGCCGAGTCAATTTGGGTTTCGACGCCATGTCCGGCCAGGACCTCAAGAGCGGTGGTGAAAGCGGCTTCACTGAGCGCGTGGGTGTCCATGCCCAGGAAAAGAGGACCGGTGATGCCTTGGCTTTGCCGGTAGCGGCAAATGGCAGCGGTGATGGCGACGATGTGGGCCTCATTAAAGGAGTGCTTGAGCGACGAACCGCGGTGTCCGGAGGTACCGAAGGAAACCCGCTGCTCTGGCAGGCTGGGATCGGGGCGCGCGGCGTAATAGGCCGTCATCAGACGCGGAATGTTGGCGTGGAGGGACGCGGGAATTGGTTTGCCGGCTAAGGGGTGGTTGGACACTGTACCTTTATAGCCGAAGCCTTGGCGCGGATACTAGGCAAGGGTGAGGCCGCCGTCGACGATGGTCAATTGTCCGGTTACGAAGCGGGTGGCGCGCAGGAAAAATACAACCGCGTCGGCGACCTCGTCACCGGTGCCAAAGCGGGCGGCGGGAGTTTTGGCCAGGGCGGATTGCAGGGAGGGCGTGTCGGCCTCTTCGAAAGGAATGGCCCCGGGTGCGACGGAATTAACGCTGATTTGGGGGGCCCAGGCGCGAGCGAGAGCGCGCGTCATGTGGATGACGCCGGCCTTGGAGGCGCAGTAGTGGGCATAGTCCGGCCAGGCCTGGACGCCGCCGATGGAACTGATGTTGACGATGCGGCCCCCTTCGGGCTGGGAGAGCATGCGGCGCGCGGCGAGTTGCGCGCAGAAGAAGTAGGCCTTGAGGTTGATGTTGTGGATGTAGTCCCAGTCGGCTTCGGTGACGTCGAGGGGATCGAAGCGGGTGAAGCGGGCGGCATTGTTGACGAGCCCGTCGAGAGGCGTATCGATTTCACTGAAGAGACGGTGGATCTCGTCGTGGCGGGTGAGGTCGGCTTGAAACAAAGGCGCGTTGCCGCAGAGGCGCGAAACTTCTTCGGCCTCGTCGCGAGAGGCCCCGTAGTGGATGAGGACGCGGGCGCCTTCGGCGTGGAGGCGCAAGGCGAGGGCGCGTCCGATGCGGCGCGCGGCTCCGGTGATGAGGATGCGCTTGCCCGCGAGGCTTTCCATTGGCATAGACTTCAGTCTAGCGATGCGGCGACGAAGCTTTCTCAGCACGGTGGCGATGACGTGGGCTGCCCAGCCAGCGCGGATTGAAGCGATAACATCCGGGCCTAAGCATCATTTCTTTGGATACTACGGAATCCCTCCGTGGAATGGCTCGCAGAAGCTGCTGGTATGCCTGGAATCGACGTTCCAGGACCATTTGCCAAACGGCGAGGAAGCGGCGGGCGTGATGTTGATCGACGCGCGCAGCAAGAAGATGACGCGGGTGGCCGAAACCCGCGCGTGGAACCTGCAGCAGGGGGCGATGCTGCACTGGAATCCGCTGGCGCCGGAACGAGAGATCCTGTTTAACGACCGGCAAGGAGACGAGCTGGTGACGGTGATCCTGGACGTGGAGAACGGCCAGCGGCGGACACTGCCGATGGCGTTGGGCGGAGTGTCCAACCAAGGACGTTACGCGCTGTGCCTCAACTATGCGCGTCTGGCTAAGCTGCGGCCGGTGGTGGGCGTGAAAGGCGTAAAAGACAGGTCGAGCAATGCCCCTCATCCGGAAGACGACGGCGCCTTCCTGATGGACCTTGAAACAGGAAAGACCAAGATTGTTTTAAGCGTGGCCGAGACCTACAAGCGCCTGAAGGACAGGCACCCGGAGCTCGGCGAGCGGCCGATGTTTTTTAACCACACGGTTTTCTCCAAGGACGACCGGCGCTTCTTCGTGCTTTCGAGGGGCTTTGAGAAGGGGCGGCTGGAATCGGCGATGTTCAGCGCGGATCTGGACGGCGGAGACATTCGCGAAGCGGTGCCTTATGGGCGGGGCGTGTCTCATTTCGACTGGAAGAACGGGCGAGAGATTTTGGCGACCTTTCGCGACGACGAAGGCCAGATGCGGCATTACCTATTTGCGGACGGAAGCCGGGACTTTCGCGTAGTGGGAGGGGAGTTCTTTCAGGGCGACGGCCATTGCAGTTACTCGCCGGATACGCAGTGGGTGCTTTCGGACCGCAATCATACAGGGGAACAGAAGAAGGAGTTATTGCTGTACCATCCGGGCCGCAAGCAGGGCTACAGCCTAGGGAACTTCTTTGTGGGGCAGTACATATCAACAGACTTGCGTTGCGATTTGCATCCGCGCTTTTCACGCGACGGCCGAACGATCTGCTTTGATTGCATCGCCGCCGACGGCACGCGGCAACTGCATTTGGCGCACCCGGAGATGTTGCGCGCCTAGGCGGAATCTATTCAGTGCGCAAGGCGTGAGAGGGCGCCGTGCGGGAAGCACGCCAGGCCGGGCCGGCCGCGGCCAAGAGAATGGCGAGGGCGATGGTGGCGGCCGCCGCGAGCACGGTGGGGATTTGCGCAAAGGCGCGCGGCAAACTCAGCGCGAGGGCCAGACCGACGGCCAAGGAAGCGGCGGCGATCTGGGCGGCATGGCCAAAGATCAAGGCGAAAACATGGGAGGGGCTAGCGCCGACGGCCAGGCGAATGCCCATTTCGCGGGTGCGGCGCAGGCTTTCTCCCGCCATGACGCCGTAGACCCCGGCCACCACAAGGCAGAGCGCGACGAAACCAAAAAGACTCAGGACATCGCGCTGGCGGCGCGGTTCAAGATCGACACGGGCCAAGCGGTCCTCGAGGGCGGCGACCTCCTCGAGCAGGGCAAGCGAGCTCAGTTCGCCGACCAATTTGCGGATGGGTGCGGCGAGCGCCGATGGGCTTTGGCTGGTCTCGAGAACGAATTCGAGTTTGGGCCAAGACCACTGGCGGTAGGAAAGCCAGACTTCGGGTTGGGCTTCGGAGGCGTTGCTTTCTTTGCGCACGCTGCCTACGACACCCGCGATGCGCCAGAATTTTTGGCCGTCGTTGGAGATGTAACGGCCGATGGGATGGCCGTTGAAGTAGCGGCGGGACAGTGCGTCGTTGACTACGACCGCATCGGCTTCGCCTAGCGGCGCGCCCGCGAGAAGGGGAATCCCCATCGTGGCAAAGTAAGAAGAACTAGCCATCCGAAAGCCGACTTCTTCCCGGGTGGGCTCCGGCAGGCCGCGGATCAAAGCGTGGGCCGACTGCGTTCCGCCATGCAAGGGCAAACGATCCACCAAGCCGACGCGGGAGACTCCGGGCAAGGCGGCAAAACGTTCGAGCCCGCCTTCCATTACCTTGAGGAGTTCGGCATGATCGGCACTCCAGGGGAGGTCTACGCTGGCGACGACGATGCGTTGCTGCGCAAAGCCCAGGGGACGGGCTTGGCGCGCGGCCAGTTCACCAGCCAGGCCCAGGGCAAGCATGAGCAGCAAAAGTCCAAGCGCAGATTCCAAGACGACGAGGGCGGCTCGCAACCAGGGACGCTGACGAGCGGCGGGGCGTTTGGACAGCGAACTTTGCCAGGCCATGACCAGCGTGCACAGGAGTGCGGAGGCAAGGCCAAGCGCAAACAAATATGCGAAGACGCGCGTATCGAGCTGGACCAGGGCGAGGGGCGGGAATTTTTCGGCAAAAGATTCCTGCAAAAAGGCCAAAGCCCACACTGCCACCAGCGCCGCGGCCAGACAGCCCAAGAAGCTGACTAGACCGGCCTCCACCAGATGCAGACGCAAAATCGACCAGCGGCTGGCGCCTAGAAAGCCGCGTATGGCGCTTTCGCGGCTGCGATCGAGCGTGCGCGCGGCCAGCAGCGCGGCGAGGTTCGCAATCGTGATTAGAAGCAACGTGAAGGAGGCCGCCTGGAGCAGCCAAGCCGAGGAGCGCAGATCTTTGGTCCAGGCAGAACGAGCATCGACCAGGCGAACGTCGAGGCCTTGGTCGGTGGCGGGGAAATCCTTCGCGAGGGAGGCGGCAGCGGCCTGCATCTGCGCGGAAGCGGCAGCGGAGGCATCCGCGTTGCGCAGGCGAGCAACAACGCTCAGAAAGCCGGCCTTGCGGGAGGCATGGAGTACCGAGGCCGGGGCCGGAGTGAGAATGGCTGTCCGTTCCCCCAGCACGGCCGCGTCGGGAACAATGCCGACGACTGCAAAAATGCCGTCACCTAAGCGGAGACGACTGCCCACGCGTCCGTAGCGGCGGCCGGATTCCGTAAGGAGTGCGACGTTTTCGCCCTGGAGCTCGCCCGCCGTGAAGTTGCGGCCTTCGATGGGTTGGAGGCCGAGAACGCCAAGCCAATCGCCCACGGCGCGCAAGACCGGAACGCCACGCCGCCCTTGGCCGTCGTCGAGAGCGACCACCTCGCCATATTGGCTCGCTACCACTTCAAAGGCCGGTACCCGTGCGCCCCAATCGGCCAGCCGCAGGGGATTGCTATTGGAGACTTGGCCGGCGCGGGACTCTTCCATGACGAACAAGCGCTCGCTACCGGGTAGAGGCAGAGGACGGATCAGGAGATGATCCACTACGCTAAACACGGCGGTGTTGACGCCGATGCCGAAGGCGAGTAAAGCGACGGCGCTTACAAGAAATACAGGACTGCGGCGCAGGCGGCGCCAGGCGACGCGGACGTCGAGCGAGAGAGCTTCGAGGCCCGCGAAGAGGTCCTGATCGCCGGTAGCCTCCTGCATTTGGAGAAGGTTGCCAAATTCTCGCCTGGCGCGCCGATGCGCCTCTTGCGGGGAGAGGCCTTGCTCCTCGTAGGCGGCCGCTTTCATTTCCAGGTGGAAGCGGGCTTCTTCTTCCGCGCGCTGGCGGGCGCCTGAGGAGGCGAAGGTGGATTGCAGTTTCTGCCAAAAACCCATGGAACTAGCTTTCTCCCAGTACAAGTTCGATTCCGCGCTGTACCCGGCGGTAGGTGGCCAGTTCGTGGTGGAGGCGCTGGCGCCCCAGATCGGTGAGCCGATAGAAGCGGGCGCGGCGATTGGTGTCCGTGGTGCCCCAATCGCTGGAGACGAAGCCGTCCTGTTCGAGCCGGTGCAGAGCCGGGTACAAGCTTCCCTCCTCTACACGCAGGAGCTCTTGGCTAAGGCGCTGAATTTGAGTAGAGATGGCATAACCGTGGAGGGGCCGTCCGGCGAGGGTTTTGAGAATGAGGAGGCTGAGCGCTCCCTGGAGGGCATCGTTCTTGGCGCGCTCCGGTTTCGACGGATCTAGCATACCTAGCAGTCTATACGTAGAAAGCTAGGTATTGGTTCCCCACCGCTCAAAGATTCTCATCGGGACGAATCGAACCGACCCAGCGGAACTCCTTACCGGAGGCGCCAGGAACGGCCTGGGCGCGTGAGCGGAAGCGGCGATAGGAGCCGTCTTTGTGACGCATGCGGTAGGTGGTTTCAAAGCGGGGGGTTTCGCCACGCAGGTAGCGTTCCGCTTCATCCCGGACGCAATGCTCATCTTCGGGGTGGATCAACCTTTCCCAGGTATCTACGCGATTGGGCAGTTCCTCGTCGCGGTATCCCAAGAGGCTTTTCCACTGGGGGCTGAGGTAGACGGAACCCTCCTCGGGATTCCACTCGAAGATTCCTTCGCCGCTGGATTCCACAATCATGCGCCAGCGTTCCTGGCCGGCGCTCAATTCTTTGTGGGCGAGGGCGAGCAGGCGGGCGTTGCGAGCCGAACGGCGATAGAGATAGGCAAGGCAGAGGACAGAAAATGCAAGGCCGCCAGAGGTGAGAGAGAGGGCGCGATTCCTGCGCTGGGAGGCCTCGTGCGCGAGGAGGGTACGAATGGAATTGGAGGTGGAGGGCGCCCAGCGGTCCAAAAGGTTGGGCAAGGTGCCATCGGCGGCCATCTCGGAGATGCGCTGCCGCAGTTCCTCACTCAGTCGGCGAGTACGCTCGTCTCCGGCGCGGGTGGCCAAGGCATGCGGAAGGGCCGCACCGGGTAAATGGTGAAAGCGAAACTGGGCGCGGGCACAGGCCTCAGGCCGCTGCAGGAGGATGGTGTGCAAGTAACGTTCTTCGACGAAGGCCGCGCTGGCGCGGGAGGTGCAGACGGCCTCGATGGCCTCCTCGCGAGTAGCCGTGATCAAGGTGGAACGCGCACGAATCAGATGACCGGCCAGGGCGGTGGTGATGGGCAAACGGGCGTGACTGAGGCTTTCTACGGGAAAGCGGCCAGAGGAATCCGCGGGCGTTCTACCCGGGGAGTCTCCGAGCTCGACCAGCACGAACTCATTGTCGACCCAGGGCTCGGAAAAATGAAGACGAGCGCGGCGGGTTTCCGTAATGCCGGCCACCGGCCAAAGATCGACCAAGCCCTCGGAGAGCGAGGCGTCCAAACCGCGCTGCACGGGGACCCACTCGAGTAGGATTCCCGCGCGCCGGGCTGCCTCGTTTAAGACGTCAACGGCAAAGCCGCGAACGGACCCGCCATCTTCTGGGGCATTACCGGGCAGATAGTAGTAGGGGGGCGCCTGGTCGGCGCCGACGCGCAGGGTTCGTTCGGCGGGATTGCGCAAGGGCGTCCAGCCGAAACGCCAAGCGGCGGCCATGGCCAATAACGCGACGGCGGCGAGGCCCAGGAATCCATAACGATTGGCCCGAGGTGGGGACCGGAAAGCGATGAGCGAGAAGATGCTAACCCTCCTGGGGCGTCCAACCGGAATGCATCCGGGGACCCTGGGATTGCCGCCCCAAAATGTCCCGCTCCCAAAGCAGCCATTCCCGCCAGCGGGATTCTACTTCCTCGCTGGGGGCCAATTTACGGGCCAATTTTAGAAACGTGTTGAAATGGCCCCATTCGCTGGCAAAGAGGCGTGCGTAGAAGCCCGCCAATTCGTCGTCTTGGCCCTGGGCGGCTTCCGAGAGAACGGCGAAGCGTTCGCAACTGCGTGCTTCAATGAGGGCGGAAACCAGGAGGCGGTCGATGCCTTCGGCCACGCCGCCTTTGCGCACGTGGGTGCGAAGGGCTTTGGCGTAAGGGTTGGTGTGACCGCGCTCCAGGCGCCCACCGCGACGGAAGATAATGCGAGTGACCTGGGAGAGATGGGCGGTTTCATCGCGGGCGACGCCGGTCATGGTTTCGACCCAGCCGGGTACCCAGTCCGAGGGCCAGCGCGTGAGGAGATCCAGGGCGTTGGCGGCGGCTTTTTTTTCGAGAATAGCGTGATCGCTCAACAGGGCCAGAGGCTGAAGGAGAACGGCGTGCCCCCAAGCGAGGGGAGTGAGCGAGAGCAAGGGCAGTTCCACTTTCGGCGGCACTCTTTCAGGCTAGCCGATCCGACGCGGCCCTGGTTTTGCGCGTTTTCCAATGATCCAGGTATGCAACCATTCCGAATTCTCCGTGATTTGATTCTGACCGCGGCCCTGTTTGAGGCCATTTCCATTGAAGTGCAAGCAAAGAAGCTCGCGTTGCACGGGCCCCGGCCGCTGAGTTCGACGGTCCACTTAGAGCAGACGCCGCAGGCGGCCCTCGAATATAAGTGGCCGGCTATGCAACGCAAGCGGAACGGGAAGAACGTGGGAGCAGCGCCTAGGGCGCGGGGATCTGCGAGGATTCAAGGGGCCAGCGTTCGTTGATTTTGCGGGCCAGCGCGCCGCCCATATCGACCGTCAGAAGATTAGCAGCCTCCAGGAAGTCGCGGACTTCGGCGGCAGTCATGGCGGCGGGGATGTCCAAGCGATCTAAAGCCGCGAGGCGGGCTTCCGGCATCATGAGGTCGGGATAGCGGAGCAGGTCGAGGCGCGGCATTTTTTCGAGGGCCATCCATTGGAGAAAAGGTTCGGTGAATTCGCCGAGAAGCCTCGACTGCGTGGGAGAGGGCAAGGCGGCAAAGCGCCGGGCCCAGTCGGGATTCAATTCATAGCCATGGAAAGGGCCCGAGTTCGAGCGATAGGTGCGCCAAAGCCATTCGGCGACGCGGAGATGGTCCGTTGCGGTGAGGGCAAAAGGCAAGGATTCGAGGGCCAGGCGCAAGCGATCGAAGGCGGCTTGTTTGCCACGGTCCCGCAAGGGTTCGGGCAGGAGCTTGGGAAGCAGGGCAAAGAGCTCGTTGCGGTTGCGCACCAGGGTGACGGCACCGGTCAGGAAAGCGGGAGAGGAGCCGATCCAGTCGAGGCGCTCCTGGTGGTCGGACATCGACTCGAGGTCCCAACCGGCGCTGACGGGGGTGGTCCAACGAAGGGCCGTCACCTGGGGAACGCGCCCGCCGAAGGCCTGGCGCCAGAGCGGCTCGGCGAACTGATGGGCTTCCCCGTAGACCAGATATAAGGACGTGCCCGGATAGAGACGCAAATGCTTTTCGATTTCGGCGATCGCTTCGCGCTCGCGGTAGTCCATGCGCAGCTCGTTCATTTGCGCGTAGAGCGACTCGTATTGGGGCGCGTCGGGCGAAGTGAGTTCCAAGCGGCCTTCGAGCGCTTCGAGCTCAGCCAATTTGGGATCGTCGCAGCGGCTGGTGGCGTAGCTTTCGAGGTCGCCGGCATCGTCGAGGGCGCCCACCACGCCGAGCGAGGCGAAGAGCACGCGGGTGTAGGCAGGGCTCCAGCGCTCGGGCCCCGCAACCTTGGAGGCGTAAGCGCGGGATAGGCGCCGGGCGCGATCTCCGGTTTGGCGCACGGGGTCGAGCTCACCGAGGCAGGTGCTTTCGCTAAAGACGGGCCACTGGGGATGATTCACCAATTCGCGGTAGATGGCGAGCTGGCTTTCGACGACGTTCCAGCGCTGCTGGGGCGTATCTTCTTCCCGGTGATGCACTTGGCCGAGGAACCAGACGGAGCCGACGGCGGGGTCTCCGGCGAGGACGGTGGATTCTTCGCGGCGGCCCGCGCCGAATTCTCCCGCCGCGCGGTCGGCGGAGACGATGGGCGCGCGCACGCAATGGCGGAAGACCTGAGGCAGCTCCAGCGAGTAGGGCCAAGCGACGCAGGCTTGGCGCAAGTCGCGCCGCTGGAGCTCATCGGCCCGCCAGGAGACACGAGCGAGCGCGGCGCGGCTGAGGCAGACGGGGGTGGGCGCGCGGTAGACGACTCTTCCCAAGAGGCGGACGCGCATCTCTCCCAAGTCGCTTTCCCGCACCACGGGCAGAAAGCGCTCCATGGTCAAGGCACCCGCCAAGACGACCCAAAAACTCAAACTCACCCACATCCAGCGCGGGAGTTTACGCCAGCCGGCGGCGTCGGCGCAGAGATCGAGGGCAAGCCAGTAGCCGACAAAAAGGCTGGCCTGCAGGAAGGGGCTGTCCAGGCGCCACAGCAAGCGCATGGCGAAGAAGCCGCTGGTGGCCAGAACGCCGCTGAGAAACAAGATGAGCAGATAGAGGCCGAAGATGGGGTGCTTCGGGCGAGTGCGCAGTTCTCGCGCGGCGAACCAGACCGCGATCGGCGCGGCAATGGGGATCAGCCAGGCCGAGAGGCTCCAAAAAGCGTGCCAGGGCGAAGAGCGAAAGCATTCGCCGAAGCCGAGCTGCATCAGGAATGCGCCGGGCAGACTGAAATAAAGGAGCTCGATCGCGCTGGCCGTTAACGCGGCGAGGACCCAGACTAAGGCACGCCACATGGTTTTCCCACATGCTAGCGTGATCGGGCGAGGAGCGTAGCGGCTAGAGGGCGCCGGGCAAGCGGTTCCAGCCGCGGAGCACGCGGCGACCGTGTTCAAAGCCCAGGCAGCTGAGGCTGCCGGTATCGAGCGCGAGGTGGCCGCCCATGCGCGGCTCGAGCCCCATCCAAGTGGCGGCGAGCACGCGCGAGAAGTGCCCGTGAGAAAAAACGAGGGTATCGCCCGTGAGCGTTAAATGCCGCTCGATGAGCGCCAGAGCGCGGGCGGCCACCTCTTCGACGGTTTCTCCGCCATCGGGACCTTGCTTCCAGACGCTCCAGCCCGGAATGCGCTCGCGAATCTGAGCGCTGGTGAGTCCGTCAAAATTACCGTAGTCCCACTCCATGGCGAGCGGCTCGAGGATGGGAAGAAAGCCGGCCAATTCGGCCGTGCGCGCAGCGCGTTCTAAAGGGCTGGACCAAACGCGCGCGAAGCTTCGCGATTTGATCGACTCGCCGACGGCGCGCGCCTGGGCTTCGCCGTGGGCGGTGAGAGGAAGGTTTGTGCGGCCAGTGTGCTGGCCGCTAAGGCTCCAGGCGGTTTCCCCATGACGTACCACCCAGATTTGTCCGGCTGCGTTGATTTCCACTTCTATACAAGCCCCTTCAGACGATTAAATTCCAATTCCTCTTCAGGTTTAAGAACGCTTTGGTTCGAATAGGCCATCCAGAGATTGACGGCTTCCTGGAAAAGTTCGGAGGCGATGGTGCGCTTGCCTTGGGCGGAAAAAATCTCCCCTTTGATGGTGAGGGCCACTGCGAGATCCCGGCGGAACTCGGGGTTGGCTCCCGGCTGCTGCACGAGAGTACGGAGAATCTCGACGGCGCGGTCTGTTTCGGCAAGGGCCGTCGCGTACTCGGCGAGTTCGCGGCCCATGCGGGCGGTGCGGATGTAGTTGTCGGCTAAACTCTGCTTGACGTCCTCGTTGGCGGCTTCCTTCTTTGCGGCTTGTTCCAACACCTGGCGGGCTTCGAGGAAGCTCGCGCGGGCTTGTCCGCTCTGCTTAGTCTTGGCCAGGGTGTCGCCCAGCCCACTCAAGGACTTTGCCAGATCGAGCAGAGGGCCCACTTCGCTTTCTTTCTTTTGCGCTTCCGGACGCAGCACCTTCGCGCCAATACCAAAGGCACTTAGCGCTTCGCCAAACAATCCCTGATCGAGCGCTTTATCGCCGACGTTGTTGGCCGCGCGGGCATAGTCGCGGCCCTTCTGGACATTGCCCTTGTCGCCTTCGAAGATCGAGGCGAACTGCTGCATGGCGGTACGGGCAACCGGCATGGCTTCCTTCTTTTCGCCGTTCAGATACATCAGATCCGACAGAGCCTGGTTGGCGGCGGCCTGCTGCTTCAGGTACTCGGGGTTGGTGGAGGACAGCGTAGAAAGGCGTTGCTTCCAGTCTTGCGCCACTTTAACGGCTTCCTTGTAATCGCGGGCTTCACGCAACATTTCGGTGAGCATTTTGGCGGACTTGGAATACTCAAGCAGCTTCTGCTCACTAGTGCCTTTGGTTTCCATTAACTGCATGGTCAATTCATAGGACTTGCGGGCCGATTGGATGGCCGCGCCGCGGTCTCCGCGCAAGATGCCGCTACCCTTAAGTTCGACCTCGGCCAACTGCAAGTAAGCCTTGGCCAACTCTTCTACAACCTCGGGCTTGCCGGCGTTTTGCGAGAGCATGTCGTCGAGATATTTCTTGGCGCTTTGGATGGTGGAGGCGCTTTGGGCGCCTTTCGCTCCGGACTTGGAAGCGAAGATGGCCTTGGTAATCGCCTGGATTTTGTCGGCTTTCTGATCGGCCTTGCCCTTATAGAAGAGCGCAGTGCCGCCCACCGCCAAGACGGCCGCGATCAAGGTGGCGGTCATCCAGTTCTGCTTCAGGGAGCGCACCAGGAATTCGCCGAGGGCTTCGGTGCGAGGCGCCACGGCCTTGCCGTCCAAATAGTCCTGCACATCGCGGGCCATCAAAGCCACACTCGCGTAGCGCCCAATGGGATTCTTCTCGAGAGCCTTGAGCACGATGTAGTTAGCGTCTTCGTCGAGACTTTCGATCTTGGGGGGAATCTGCTCGCAGATGGCGCGACCCACTTGCATGATGTCGTCGCCGGGCCGTCCGTAGGGCCGCCGGCCGAGGAGCATTTCATAGAGGATAACGCCGAGGGAGTAGATGTCGCTCTGCTCGGTGATGGGGGCGCCGCGAATTTGCTCCGGCGAGTTGTAGGCCAGGGATTCGGCGTCGATGACGTCTTGGGCTTCGATGCTATCGGTGCCGGTGGTGAGCAGCCGAGTGAGGCCAAAATCGTAGAGGCGCGGATCGTCGCCCAGAACCAGGACGTTTTCCGGACGCAGGTCTCCGTGCAAAACGCCTTTCAGATGCGCATATTGCACACCGGCCAGGACCTTGCGGAAGAGCAGCATCTTGTCCTTGACTTCGAGCTCGCGGGCCGCGTCGGTAATGCGTACGCCGGCGTCGAACTCGACCACGACAAAGGGACGGCCGGCGGAGATCCAGCCGGAATCGAGCATGCGCGCGACACCCGAGTCATAGAGCATGGTTAGGGTGCGCAGTTCCATGGTGAACTGCTGCTGGGCTTCGGAGGAATGGAGGCTAACGCGGCTAACCTTGACGAGCACCATCTTTTCCATGGTTCCGTCAGCGCGTTCGGCCAGATAATCCATGCTTAGGCCGTCCATACCCAAGGCCAACACCAAATGCCAGCCGGACTGGAGCGCTGGCAATTCCTCGTCGGCCTGCGGGCGGGAGGCCATACGCACCAGGCGCTTGGCGTTAGCGAGAAGTTCGGGCTCCTCGCCCAGTTCGAGGGCCAAATGCACGTGCCTCTCCCCTTCGGGCTTGGTAAGGGCCTCCCGAACGATTCCTTCGATCCTCTGCCACTCCAGTGTGGTCATATATGCACGGCTGCGTTTCTATTAGTATGAAATAGATCGGTCGACTACGCGATAAGCCTGATCCCTAGGGCTTAGTACCGCGTAGCACTTGGTTCCCCTACCTTGGTCCTAATCCGGAGTGAGCAAGAGCTGTGTTTCCATAAGTATGTGACAGACTTTCGCCGCCTGCTCGCCTTTATTTTTGCCGTCGTCAGCGCGGTAGCACAGGATAGCTTTGCCGCGCGTTTTGCGGAAGTTCGAGATCAGGCCAGCGCGGCGGAGCTCTATGAGATGCTCTATCAACTGCCGAAGGGCGGAGATTTACATCAGCATGCGGGCTTGGCGTTCTTTGCGCATCGTCTTTATTCGTTGGCCGCGAATAGCCAGAAGTGGGGTTATCGGTATTACACGCGGGTAGCCGTGCATGCGTGCAACTCGGCGCTGAACGGGCCGTTTCTGATTTACGAAAACATCGGCGGCGCCGCCTACGACCGCTTGAGCGAGTGCGCCAAGGCGGATTTTAAGGCGCTTTCGGACTTGAGTGCGGCTGAAAAGGAGGGTTGGGTCTCAGCCCTGATCGTGGATCAAGCGGGCGAGGGGCGTAACGAGTTTTTTGAAGAGATCGTGGCGCGGGTGACGACTTTGGTGCGCAACCCGTATCTCTTTGCCGAGGCTTTTGCCGAAAATCTGAAGCTGTTTGCGGCGGAGGGGGTGCGCTATGTAGAGCCGCAGTTTCTGCCGGCCGCGATGGAAAAGCCCGACGGCACTCGATATGCGGCGGAGGACGCGCTGGAGATCGTGAAGGCGCGTTTGGCGCAACCGGACGTGCGTGCGCTGCCCATCGCCTATCGCTTCCAGACGACGATCATTCGTTTTCGGGAGGATCTGGAGCAGCAAATCGCTTTTCAATTCGATTTCGTGGACAAGCACCGGGACTGGTGGGTGGCTATTAACGCGGCAGGCCGAGAGGACAACGACAAGGGCTATGCGTTGCGGATGCTGAACGCCATGCGGCTGGCCCGTCGCAAGTACTCGGGCATTCATCTCAGCCTTCACGCGGGCGAAAAGGACTCTCCCGGCCCGGAGGTGCGCAATACGCTGTTGCTGGGGGCCGAGCGGATTGGACATGGGGTGAATCTCATCAGCGACCCCGATACGATGCTACTGATGCGCCAGGGCCGGAATCTGGTGGAGATCAATTTGGTTTCCAACCGTTTGCTGGAATACACGCCGGAGCTGGCCAAGCATCCCTTCCCCGAGTATCTGCGTTTTGGCATTCCGGTGTGTTTGAATACCGACGATCGAGGGAGTTGGGACTCGAACATGACAGACGAATACTTCCATGCGGTGCGTGAATTTCGCCTGACGTGGGAGGAGGTGCGGGCGCTGGGACGGATGAGCTTGGAACATTCCTTTGCCCCGGCGGCGCTGAAGGAGCGGATGCTTGCCGAATACGAGCGCGACGTGGCGGCGTTTGCGGCGCGCTGGTCCAGCGGGGATTGGCGAAGCTTGGCCAAGGAAGGCAAGGCGAGCCCCAGCGGCTATGCCCGCCGGCACCTGTTGGCAACTAAATAGCCTCCTCCTTCATCTACAAATAGAGCGAGCCATGAAGAAAATCCAAGAAATTCGCATTGAAGGCATGCACTGCGAGGCGTGCGTGCGCAGGGTGCGCGCCGCACTGGAGAAGGTGCCAGAGGTGCGTGTGCTGGAGGTGGCCATCGGGACGGCCCAGGTGGAGACCGAAACGGAGCGCAAGGCGGAGTTGCGCGCCGCCATCGAAAAAACGGGCTTTGCCGTGCTTCCATGAAGACGACCTTTCCCGTTGAGGGAATGACTTGCGCGGCGTGCCAATCCTTTGTGGAAAGAACGCTGACCAAGCAGCCGGGCGTGAAGGCGGCTAACGTCAATCTGCTGTTGCACCAGGCGACGGTGGATTACGAGGCGGGCGAAACGACGCTGGAGGCCCTGGTGGCGGCGGTGACCGACACGGGGTATCCGGCACGGATGCCCGACTTGCTGGGCGGCGCAGTGGAAGAGCAGAGGGCGCTCGAGCGGGACCTCGAGATTGAGTATCGCTCGCTGCTGCGGCGAACGGCGTTGGCTCTCATTCTGGCGGTGAGCTTGACTGCGGCATCCATGCCGCTCATGGGGGGGCATAGCCATTTACCATGGCTGCACGTGATCCTATTCGGCCTTACCCTCGTGGCGATGGCGGGACCGGGGCGGCATTTCTATCGGAAGGCTTGGGCCAGTCTGCGCCATGGCGCGATGGACATGTATACGCTGGTGGCGCTTGGGACGGGCTCGGCATTTGTGATCTCGGCAGCGGGTTCCTTCGCGCCGGAATGGTTTGCGCGGCAGGGCCTGGCTCCCGCGCTCTACTACGAGGCGGTTGGGTGGATCCTGGGCTTTGTTTTGCTGGGGAACACGCTGGAAGCGCGGGCTAAGCGCAAGACGACGCGGGCGATCGAGCAATTGGTGGAGCTACAACCCGCAGGCGCGTCTGAACTCAAGGTGGGCGACGTGGTCCAGGTACGGCCCGGGGAGCGGATCGCAGCGGACGGGATGGTGCTGGACGGCGCCAGTTCCGTGGATGAATCGATGTGGAGCGGGGAGAGTTTGCCGGTGGAGAAGGCGGCCGGCGCCGCGTTGATTGGCGGATCATTGAATTTGGAAGGGGCGCTGCGGTTTCGGGTGACGGCGGTGGGGGAAAGCACGACGCTGGCGCGGATCGTCAGGCTTTTGCGTGAAGCGCAAAGCTCTCGCGCGCCGCTGCAACGCCTGGCCGATCGGGTAAGCGCGGTGTTTGTGCCCGCCGTACTGGGCATCGCCGCGATTACCACGCTGGCCTGGTGGTTTTTCTCCCCGGAGCACAACGCTCTGCGGGCTTTGGCCATAGGCATCACTGTTTTGGTGATTGCGTGCCCGTGCGCAATGGGGCTAAGCGTGCCGACCGCGGCGATGGTGGCGAGCGGGCGAGCGGCGCAGGCGGGGATTTTAATTAAGGGCGGCGAAGCGCTGGAGCGGCTTTCTCAGGTGGACACGATAGTTTTGGACAAGACCGGTACCTTGACGGCTGGCCGGCCCAGGGTTGTCTCCGTTCATCCGGCGCCGTCGGCGTGGAGCGAGGAAAGGATTCTTCGTTATGCCGCGGCGCTGGAGAGGAACAGCGAACATCCGCTGGCGCAGGCCGTGCTGATGCGGGCCGAAGGATTGGCCATTCCCGAGGCTGAAGGGTTTCGCGCGGTGCCCGGACGGGGCGTGGAAGGGCGCATCGAAGGACATAGTGTTTTTTTGGGAAGAGCCAGCGAGGCTTTTTTGGCGAAAGGCAGCGACGAGGCGGTCGCGGGCTTGCCGGAGGAAGCGACTCATCTCTATCTTCGGGTGGACGAGAAAACCGTCGGCGCCATAGCGGTGGCGGATGTATTGAAGCCCTCCTCGCCCAAAGCGGTTGAAGAGATGTTGGCTATGGGCTTACGGGTGTTTATGCTCACGGGCGATCGGGAAGGGGTGGCCCGGGCCATCGCCGCGCAAACAGGCCTGCGGGAATTCCGCGCTGGGATGCTGCCGGAAGACAAGGCGGCGGCGATCCAGGAGGAAATCGCCTCGGGAAGCCACGTGGCGATGGTAGGGGACGGTATGAACGACGCGCCGGCGCTGGCCGCCTCGAGTGTGGGCATAGTGATGGGCTCGGGTTCGGGAGTGGCACTCGAAGCCGGCGATGTGACGCTGCTGCGCAACGATCTTTTGGCGGTGCCGCAGGCGATCGTGCTGGCCCGGGCCACGATGAACGTGATGCGGCAGAATTTGTTTTGGGCGTTTCTCTATAACGCGATCGGCATTCCGGTCGCCGCCATGGGCTACCTGAACCCCGTATTGGCTAGCGCGGCGATGGCCTTCAGCAGCGTAAGCGTGGTTCTGAATAGCCTGCGCCTTTGGCGCGTCCGTTTGGATGGCCGCTAGACGGGGACGGGAGTTTCGGCAAGGATTTTCTCGATTACGCGTTTGGAGGCATCGGCCGCCTTGAGGCCAAAGACCGCGCGCGCATCCAGACGAAGGCGATGATTGAAGACGGCTACCGCGAGGCCCTTGATGTCGTCCGGGACCACAAATTCGCGGCCGTCGAGCAACGCGCTGGCTTGGGCCGCCCGATAGAGAGCTTGCCCGCCCCGAGGGCTTACGCCCAGCAGCACGCCTTCGGCCGTGCGGGTTTTTTCCACCAAGACCAGAAGATAATCGAGCAGGTCTGCGTTGAAGTGCACGGCCTCCACGCGGGATTGCAATTCCCGCAATGCCTCTAGCGTCAACAAGGGCCGTAGATCTTCCGGGCGTTTAGACTCGCCTCGCAGGATCGCTTTTTCTTCATCGCGGGCTGGATAGCCGATTTCCAGACGCAGCAGAAAACGGTCCAACTGGGATTCCGGCAAGGGATAGGTTCCCTGCTGCTCGGTTGGATTTTGCGTGGCGAGCACCAGGAAGGGATCGGGCAGGGCCATGGTTATTCCGTCGGTGGAAACCTGATGCTCGCTCATGGCCTCGAGCAAGGCCGATTGGGTTTTGGGCGTGGCGCGGTTGATTTCGTCCGCGAGGAGAAAATTGGTGAAGACGGGACCGGGGCGGAATTCGAAATTCTGCTGTTGCGGACGGTAGATGTTGACGCCAGTGATGTCGCCGGGCAATAGGTCCGCAGTGCATTGCAAGCGGCGGAAGTTGCCGTCCACGAGACGAGCGAGACTCTCGGCGAGGGTGGTCTTGCCGACGCCGGGGACATCCTCGATGAGGAGATGACCGCGGGCAAGGAGACATACGAGCGTCATGCGCACCGCTTCGCGTTTGCCCAGGAGGCTGCCGCTGAGCATGCTGCTTAATTCGGCGAGCTTTTCGGCCTGGAGCGGCGTCTCAACGGCATGTTTCATTCCGCTGTACTCAAAGTATCACGGGCAGATCTTCCATCCGATATTCATTTCCGAGTGCAACAATAAAGGGGCCGAAAGGCAAAAGGATACGAGGAAAACAACGATGGATCTTTTAGAAGGACTCAAGCTCAAGTACCAGCCCGTGCTCAACTTCATCAAAGAGAACGGGGTCGTGCTCTCCAACCTCCACGTCGAAGGAGACAAGCTCTTCCTGAAAGGCAACGCGCCGACAGAAGACATCAAGAACGACGTTTGGAACAAGATCAAAGAAGTGAACGCCGACTGGGCCAGCGAAGTTCGCGCGGACCTGGGCGTGGACACCAGCCTCCCGAAGCCTACGCGCACCTATACGGTTGAAAAAGGCGACAGCCTTTGGAAAATTGCCGCCGAATTGCTCGGCAACGGCGCAGACTATCCCAAGATCATCGCCGCCAACCCGGAGCGCCTGAAGGATGAGAAGAGCGTCATTCATCCCGGCGACGTACTCGTCATTCCCGACTAGGTTCCCCGCCCCGACATAATGAGCCCGCGCAATTGCCTTGCGCGGGCTTTTGTTGTTTAAGGCGACCTGGGCTTCCGAAGCTACACTAGAAGAACCTCCATGCAGACCACTAGCCGCCTCCTCTGCGCCACTTTTCTTGCCGTTGCGGGCCTGGCCGCCGCGCCACCGGCTTACTACGGGCAGATTGAACCGATCATGACGAAGCACTGCCAGAGCTGCCACCGGCCGGGCGAAATCGGACCGATGCCGTTGCTGACCTATGAACAAGTGCGCCCCTGGGCCAAGGCCATCAAGCAGACGGTCTCGACGAAGCGGATGCCGCCGTGGTTTGCCGATCCTGCGCATGGCAAGTTCGCCAACGACCGGGCGTTAAACCAAAACGAAATTGCCGCGATCGGCGCGTGGGCCGACGCGGGTGCGCCGCAGGGAGACGCCAAGCTAAAAATGACGCCGCGCGCCTATGTGGAGGGCTGGAACATCGAGAAGCCCGACGCGGTGTTAGGGATGAAAGAAGCCTTTAAGGTTCCCGCCAATGCCAAGATCGACTACCAGTACATTGTCATCCCCACGGGCTTCACAGAAGACAAGTGGGTGAACATGGTGGAGGCGCGGCCCACGGACCGTTCGATCGTGCACCACGCGGTGATTTTCATCCGCGACCCCAAGTCGAAATGGTTGCGCGAAGCCGAGCCGTTGGTTCCTTATGTGCCAACCCGAACGGGGCGCGATCGCCGGATAGACGTAGGCGGGGGCGGTAACGAAATCCTGCACACCTACACTCCGGGGAATCTGCCCGACATCTGGAAGCCGAACCAAGCCAAGTTGATTCCCGCCGGCGCGGACCTGGTGATGCAAATGCACTATACGTCGAACAAGACGGACGCCGAGGACCGTACCACGATCGGGTTGGTTTTCGCCAAGCAGGCGCCCGATATCCGTATCATGTCGGTCATTGCGGGCACGGAGAACTTCAAGATTCCGCCCGGCGACCCCAACTACCAGGCTACCGGAGCCTTAACGATTCCGAACGACGCCACATTGCTGAGCTTCTTCCCGCACATGCATTTGCGCGGCAAGGCCTTCGAGTACCGGCTGGTAGAAGGCGAGAAGACGGAGACACTGCTGAAGGTGAACAACTACGACTTCAATTGGCAGTTGAACTATCTGCTCGCAGAGCCCCGTCCGCTGACCCGCGGGATGAAGATCGAAATCACCGCCACCTGGGATAACTCGCCGAACAACAAATGGAATCCGGACCCGAAAGCGGAAGTCACTTGGGGCGAACAGAGCTGGGAAGAAATGGCCTATGGCTTCTTCGACCTGGCTATCGACGCCCGGCATGACCGCCGCTCCTGGGCCCAACGTAAGCCGTTGCCGGCCAAGACGGAGTAGCGCCGCTTACTGTCTTTCGTAGACGTAGTTATAGGTGGCGGCTTTGCCATCCGGCATGGTGAACTTGCCGGAAATGGTCATGATTTTCCCATCGCCGGAAAGAGTGCGATAGGCGCTGCCCACCACCTTGCCGCCGCGGTGGAGTTCCACGTTCGAACGGGACATGGTGCCGCCCTTGATGACTATGGCGTCCCAGAAGGGAAAGCCGGTGGTCTGGATTTTCTCGCCGTCTTTGACGTAAACAAAGGAGGCCTGAATCGGCGTTCCGGTGGAGGTGACGCCTTTGGCCATGTATTCGTAGCCTGCGCCTTTGGGGGTGTAGGTGACGGTTTGTTCCTTCGGGGCGGGCATGCCCTCGGCTTTGCTCTTGGCGGCATTGAGCTTCCAGGTTCCGGTAAAGTCGGCGGCGAAACTAAGTGTGGCAATCGCGATAGTGCAGAACATCAGCGCTAAAGTTTTTTTCATTTGGGTCTCCTAGGTTATTTGCTACTGGTACTGCGGGTACAATGCTACTCGCTAACGGCCGCGTTAGCAAGGGCCGCGCGACGGCGTTCGATGACCGATAGAGCAATCTGAAGGATGGCGCGAAAGGATTGAAAAGACTCTTCCGAGATACGGTCCGCGTCTAGGTCGCGCACGGCGGCGGTGAGGAGATTGAGCAGGCGCGAGTGGAGAGACTCGAGTTCTTCGGGGGAGGCGGCGGTCCGAGCCTGGTTCATCAGGTCGATCACATTGCCGCTGTAGATGTCGGCGTGGTTTTTCTGCCGGCGTTCAATCAGGCGCTTGAGCTCCCAAAGCCAGGAGCCGCCCAAGACGACGAGCGTCAACAGGAAGCCAACGTAATCGGCGTGCTCGATGAAGAAGGACGGTTTGTTGCGGTCGTAATAGCTCTGAGCGCCGGCGTGGAGGCCGGGTCCGAGGCCGAAGCCGGGGTCGGGTTGCCGTATGGAAGCCAGCAAGGGCCGTAACTCGGCAAAGCGAGGATCGATGGCATCGGAGATCTCCTGGCGCCGTTCCATTAAGGTCTCGGTGACCGCGCGGACGGCGGTAGCATCGGCCTCGCTGTGAGCCAGGAGTGTGCGGGGCACCGCGACCGTGGGCAAATCCGCAGCCGGAATGGCGGGACTGCCCAGATAGGCGCCTTCCGGCAAAGAGGCTGGTTCCATGGCGGGATTTTTGATGCGCATCGCCGCGGCCTGCGCAATGGGCAAAAAGCGCACGGGCCTCTGCCGGATCAAGCGGGCAATGCCCACGCTGCCCAAGGCCCGGACGCGAAACAAAGCGTCGGCACGGCCTTCGGCAAAAAGGATTTCGCCCTGCCGGTCGTCTTGGCCGACGAAGTGGAAATCGTTCTCGCTCAGGCCGAAGTGTTCCGCCAGGCGGACGAAAGAGACGAACTGGCCGCCCCGCCGCGGCAGGGCGATGCGCTTACCTTTCAAATCCGCAATGGAGGCGTCTTTCGAAGATGCATCCACCATTAGTTGAAAGACGTCGGCAAATAGGATGCTCACAATGCGCGCCTGGGCCGGAGCCGCAATGTCGGCTTGCGCGGCGGCCATCTGTGCGCGGCCCTCGCTCAACATGCGAAGGCTTTCGCTGGTACCTCCGCTGGGGGCGATCTGGATCTGCACATGGGGATGATGCTGTTCCACCACTGTTTTCAGGGCGCTACAGAGAACAAAGCTCTCGCTTTCGGGTGAGCCGGCGGCGAAGACAAGCTGGCGTTTGCTTTGTTCTCCCCCTAGGTAGATCGCCAAAGACACCAAGGCCACAACGCTCAAGAGGGCGAGGGCCGCGAGCCCAATCCGGCTGGGGTCCCACTTGTGCATGAACGGCTAACTTGCCCTCCGCCGTAGCTTGTCAAGCCCGTTGGCGGCGGCCACGCGGTAGGCTTCCGCGAGGGAGGGATAGTTGTAAACCGTATCGCGCAGGGTGTCGACGGTTGCCTCCGCCATCATGGCCGTTTGACCGATGTGCACGAGTTCGGAGGCGTTGTCGCCCAGGATATGGATACCCAGGATCTGGCGCGAATGCGCGTGGAAGATGATCTTTAGCAAGCCCGTGCTGTCGCCGGAGATTTGCGCCTTGGCCACCTCGTCGAACGAAGCGACGCCCACCTCATAGGGGATGCGCGCGGCGGTGAGCTGCAGTTCGTTGCGGCCCACCATGGAAATTTCTGGAATCGTGTAGATACCGAAGGGCAACATGTCGGGACGGCTTTTGGTGGCGACGCCGAACATATGGCAGGCGGCCAGACGCCCCTGCTCCATGGAAGTGGAAGCCAGGCTGGGGAATCCGACAATATCTCCGGCCGCGTAGACATGCGGAAGGGAGGTTTGGAAGTGGTCGTTGACCTTGAGTTGGCCGCGTTCTTCCGCGACGATGCCGACGGCCTCGAGGTTCAGACGGTCTGTATTGGGCTGGCGGCCGACGGCGTAGAGCAGGGCTTCGGCGATAAGCGTTTTGCCGCTTTCGAGATGAGCCACGGCCGTTAAAGGCGTGGTGTCCAAGGCTTCGACGGCCATTACTTTTTCGCCCAGGCGAAAGCAAACGCCGGCGCGCCGCAACTGATACATGAGACTTTGGGTGATCTCGTGGTCGACATGCTGGAGCAGCGAATCGCGCACCTCGACGACGGTAACTTCGCTGCCGAGAGCCGCGGCCATCGATGCATATTCGAGACCGATGACGCCGCCGCCGACAACGATGACGGAGCGCGGAAACTCTCCCTTGGTCACCTGGATGAACTCGTCGGAATCGTAAACCTGGAGCGCTTCAAAGGGAATGTCGGCGCGGCGCGCAGGGCGGGTGCCGCAAGCGATGAGGATGTTGGCCGCGGAGTATTCGCGCCGGCCTAGTGAGGATTCTACCGCCAGCACGTGCGGGTCGGCGGTAAAGACGGCGTGCCCATCGATGACATCGATACAGTGGCGCTGCAATTGGTCCTCGATCACGGCGTACTGGCGCTTGATGACTTGGGAGACGCGGAACATGAGGTCTTCAATCTGAATGCGCGCCTTGACGCGATAACCGCGCCCGTAGAAGGAGCGTTGCCGGAAGCCGCTGAGGTAGAGCACGGCCTCTCGCAGGGTCTTGCTGGGAATGGTGCCGGTGTGCAGGCAGACGCCGCCGAGGTCGAAATGCTTATCGACGACGCCCACGCGCTTGTCGAGCTTGGCGGCTTCCATGGCGGCGTGGTGACCGGCGGGGCCGCTGCCGATGACCAGCAAGTCGTAATCGAAGGCAGGCTTGGGTATCTCGGTCATGATCGTTCTACAGACTAAACGGCGCGCGTTTCGAATGGATGAATCGTCTCGATTTCCGGGCCAGCGGACCGTTTGCTAGCCTGATAGCTACTTCTTACGATATGTCTCAACCTCAATCCGACATTGGCTTGATCGGCCTCGCGGTGATGGGCCAAAATCTCGCCCTGAACGTCGCCGATCATGGCTTCCCGATCAGCGTTTATAACCGCACCACGACGACCATGGAAAAGTTCGTCGCCGACAACCCCGCGACGCCCGGCGGACTTTATGGCTATCTCACGGTGGAAGGCTTTGTGGCCAGCTTAAAGCGGCCCCGGAAAATTATCATTCTGGTAAAGGCGGGCGCGGGCACGGATGCGGTGATCGATTCGTTGGTACCTTTTCTCGAAGAGGGCGACATTGTCATTGACGGCGGCAATGCGCTTTGGACGGACACCATCCGGCGGGAAGCGGCTCTGAAAGCCAAGGGTCTGCGCTTTATCGGATCGGGCGTATCAGGCGGCGAGGAAGGCGCGCGTTTCGGTCCCTCGCTGATGCCCGGCGGAGATGCGGAAGCTTATGCCTATCTGAAGCCGATCTGGGAAGCGATTGCGGCGAAAGTGGACGACCAGACGGGCAAGCCTTTGATGGGCGCGAGCCCCGGCAAGCCGATCGTGGGCGGCGTACCTTGTACGACTTATATCGGACCCAATGGCGCGGGCCACTACGTAAAGATGGTGCACAACGGCATCGAGTACGGCGACATGCAGATGATCTGCGAAGCCTACGACCTGATGAAGAACCTGCTGGGCATGAGCCCCGCCGAATGCGGCGAAGTGTTCGCCGAATGGAATAGCGGCGTGCTGGATAGCTTTTTGATCGAGATCACGGCCGACATACTAAAGCAGACGGACCCGGCCACCGGCGCTCCGTTCGTGGAGATTGTGCTCGACACGGCCGGCCAAAAGGGTACCGGCAAATGGACCAGCGCCAATGCTCTGGACATGGGCACGCCCGCGCCGACCGTGGCCGAGGCCGTCTTTGCACGCTACTTGAGCGCCGTCAAGGAAGAGCGGGTGAATGCCTCAAAGTTGCTCGCCGGTCCGAAGGCCGCCTGGGCCGGAGATAAAGCGGCGATGGTGGCCGCCATCCACGATGCCCTCTACTGCTCCAAGATCTGCGCGTACGCGCAGGGCTTTCAGTTGATGAGCGCGGCGCAAGTCGAATACAAGTGGCAGCTGCCCTTCGCGCAGATCGCGGCCATTTTTCGTGGGG
>CAYLXK010000029.1:0-70282 GCA_964387685.1 uncultured Bryobacter sp. | reverse complement strand
GCCTTTCCTGATGTTTTCAGTTTAGGCTGGTACATTTCTTGGGGAGCAGGTCAGATGCCAATACGAACCGCATTTCGAGCTTCGGGTATGCGTATGACGCTAATGGCAACCTGACTAATATGCCGCAGAGTACGACGGAGATGACTTATGATTCGTCGAACCGGATGGTGCGGGTGACGAATACCAATGGGAATGAGAGTTATCAGTATGCGCCGGACAATAAGCGGGTGTGGCGGTATAAGGTGTGCGGGGGGAATGCGACGACGCCGGGTCTGATTCTGTACTCGGTGTTAGGGCAGAAACTGGGGACTTACTGCTTTGATGGCGGGGTGACGACGGCGCTGGAGGAGAATGTTTAGCTTGGGGGACGGTTGGTGGGGAAGGCGGATGCTGGCGGGAGCTTTACCTCGTTTAAGACGGACCGGCTGATGTCGAACCAGGAAAGCGGTGGGTTCTTTCCGTATGGGGAGTATAAGAGTACGGCCGCGTTTCCGCAGGGGAAGGAGGATTTTGCGACGTATACGAGGGAGTGGAGTGGGTTGGATTATGCGGATCAGCGGTGGTATGCGAGTGGGGCGGGGAGGTTTACGACGAGTGATCCGTACGTACGCGACGAAGATACGACAATTCGCCCGAATCTGTTCACATACAGCTTCGGTGATCCTGTGAATCTATATGATCCTAGAGGACTTGATGAGATCCGAATCGATATCGAGGTCTGTTATGATGGTGAACTATACAGAAACGATGGCCACGGAAATTTGATAGTTGTGGGAATCCGGCGTTGTTTTTCCGATACGTTTTGGATGGACGATGGCGACGAGGAGAGCGTTGACTCGGGAATAAGCGAGCGTTCGCAGCGTTTACGAGTTGAATGCGAACGGGAGGCGGAGTTGAATTTGACCGGTGCAAATTTGGATGTTTGGAGAGTAAGGGAGGAATTGTACCGGTACAAGCGTCGGCAGGCACATATAGGCGCCGCTGGGGCTGGGGTCGCCTCCTTATTGTCTGGCGGTGGGTTTCTCATTGCATACTTTATCGCGTGGACAGCCGCTGAGATTTCGCTTGATATGGATATGCAGCGTGAAGACAAGATGACGTTCTTTCCAAAGTATAGTAAGAATGCTGAGGAGTTTCGAAGAATGATGAGGGATTGTGAGCAGCGATTCTTGGTAAAGAAAAGCAGACCTTCCACAAGTAAAAGGTGATGCATGAGTTATCGTTTCGGTCGGTGGACGCGCAGCATCAAGTTTTTCGCTCGGACGGGGAGTGGAGCGATCATAGGCGTTTCCATATGTAATGAGGTTGCGAGATTGACGTGGGATCAGCTTGCCTATGTAACGGCCAAGATCTTCATATTGTTGACGCTAGTTGGGCTGACACTCGCGATCCGTTGGCCGACAACCAGCAAGGATGACTCTTCCGAATAAAACTGTCGTTAGGTGTATTTAGCGTTGGGTTAACGACGACGTTCTCCTTTCACCATGGCGGGCAGGAGGTGGCGACGAGCGGGCCGCGGGGGACGACGGCGATGACTTATACGGGCGTGGGGGGATCCACGATGCTGCAGACGATTACGCCGAACGGGACGAGCGCTTTTGCGGCGACGGCGAGTTGGAATGGGTAGAGACGGGAGCAGTACTGCCGTATATGAAAAGTACGGTAATATGGGTGAGTGAAGACAACGCTTGAACTAGAGCCGGATTTGTTGGCGGCGGCGAAGCGGAAGGCGCTGGAGGAAGGGACGAGCCTGAAGGGAGTGGTGGAGGAGGCTCTGGTAGCGCATCTGGGCCGGGCTAAGAAGGGAACGTTCCGGTTGCGGCGGGTGACGTTTAGCGCGCCCCGGTTGCAGGTAGAGGGAGGATGGGGCGAGATTGCGGAGCATCTTTATCCACCCGAAACAGGGAGCGGGCGGCAAGCGTGATCGCCATTGATACGAATCTACTGGTTTATTCCGTGATGACGAGTTCCGTGCACCATGCGCGCGCCAGGGAATGCGTGGAGAGGTTGGCCGAGAGCGGCGAAAAATGGGCGATTCCGGGGCACTGTTTTATTGAATTTGCCGGAGTGACGACGCATCCGAAGATCTATGCGCCGGCGTTGACGATGGAGGAGGTGCACGAGGCGATTGGGGCGTGGAGGGAGAGCCCGAGTCTGGTGGTGATTGGCGAGTCCGGTGCGTTCTGGGAGGTTTTTGAAATGATGACGCGGCTGGCCAGGGCCAAGGGGGCGATGGTGCACGACGCGCGGATCGCGGCGGCGTGCCGGGCGAGCGGCGTAAAGGAATTGTGGAGCGCGGATCGGGATTTTTCGCGGTATCCGGGGCTGACGGTGCGGAATCCGCTGGCGGCTTTATTATGATGGCGGGAATGGGAAGCACGACAAGACGCGCGTTTAGCCGGGCGACCGGATTGATGATACTGGCCTCGGGGACGGTGCGGGGTTACCAGGCGAATTCGGCGCTGCGGCTGGGTTGGCTGGGGTGTGGGGCGCGGGGGACGGCGGTGCTGAATGGGATCGAGGAGGGCGGCGGGGTGCGCGTGGAGGCGCTGGGGGACTTGTTTGCCGATAAGATTGCGGCGGCCCAGGCGAAGAGGAAGCTGAAGCTGGAGCGGTCGCGGCTGTTTACGGGTGCGGAGGCGTACAAGCGCATTGCCGAGGACCCGGGGCTGGATGCGATTTTGATTTCGACGCCGAATTACTTCCACGCCGAGCACTTGGACGCGGTGGTGAGCGCGGGGAAGCATGTGTACTGCGAGAAGCCGGCGGGGGTGGACGTGGTGAGCTGCCTGCGCTTTGCCGAGATTGGCAAGAAGGCGCAAGGGAAGACGAGCCTGGCGGTGGGGTTTCAGGTGCGGAAGGCGCCGGCGTTTCAGGCGGTCGTCGAGAGGATTCGGAAGGGGGCGATTGGGAAGGTGGCGGCGATGGCGGGGCATTACTATGCGACGGCGACGCCATATCCCGAGTATCCGGGCAAGAGCGAACTGGAGAAGCGGATTCGGCGATTCTTCTGGGACCGCGTGATTTCGGGCGATATCATCGTCGATCAGAACATACACATACTCGATATTGCGAATTGGGCAATGGGGGCGCATCCGGTGAAGGCGACGGGGCAGGGGGGGCGTTATGTAAGAAAGGATGCGAGCGATATCTGGGATACGTGGGGGGTGGTGCTGACGTATCCGGGTGGGGCGCAGTTGACGTTCAACTCGACGCAGTTTGGGGATACGTATTGGGACGCGGGGATACGGTTCTTTGGAGAGCGGGGGGTGGGGGAGGCGTATTATTCGGGGGTGTCGCGGATTACGGGTCCGGAGCCGTTTGACGGGCAGCCGGCAAGTTCGATCAAGGCGAAGGCGGCAACGGGGAAGTTTTCGCTCGATGGGGCTTTTGATGGGCTGGGCAAGAGCGACCAATTGAAGGCGAAGGCATTTACGGAGAGCGTGGTGTCGGGGCGGTTGTTGAACGAGGCGGCGACGGGGGCTGAGAGCGCGCTGACGGCGATTCTGGCGCGGGAGGCTTGCTATCGGGGCGGGACGATGACGTGGGAGGAGCTGATCGCGGGTCGGCAGAGCTATCAGGGGCAGGTCGATTTAGCGCGGCTGTGATTGAATCGGGCGCGGACTTCCGGGATTAGGGCGCCGGCTTTTTGAAGGTGGTGCTTTGGTGCGCGACCAGTTGCCAGCGCCCGCCGCGGCGCACGAGCACGTCGGTAAAGCGCAAGTACATATCGCCGGGCTGACCGCGGTAGGTGCCGCGGAGATGGTCGAGGCCGGTGACGACGGCGGTATCGCCATAAACTCTCACGGTTAGCTCTTCGGCCCGGATGAATTCGGGTTTGATGGCGCGAGTGGCGAATAGGTCTATATCGGCCTGGCGAGTGACGACGTCGCCGCTGGCCGTCTGAATTTTCAAGTCGGGGGCATAGAAGAGCTCGAGAAATTTTGTGTCCCCCTCAACGCGCGCGGTACGCCATTGCTGCTCGAGGGCGCGGATCTCTTTCTCGGCGGGCGACATCGTCCCGGATGTGGCAGGTGTAGAGGGCGGTGTTTGCGCGGCGGCTAGGGCTGCGATCAGGAAAAGGATGACTCGCATGGGGGGAAAGTTTAGCAGTCTTCGATTAAGCGGGCATGAACGTCCAAGGGTGCGGGGCCTATGAGAGACTCGTAAGAATAGAGCAGTGGCGGAGATCATACGCGGGCAGTACGAGATTATCGGAGAAGTGGGCAAGGGCGGGATGGGCCTGGTGCTGAAGGCGCGCGACTTGAAGTTGAATCGTCTGGTGGCGATGAAGGTGTTGCGGGCGGACCAGAGGGCCGATGATGAGCGGCGGCGGCGATTCTTTAACGAGGCACAGGCAGCCTCGGCGCTGAATCATCCGAATATCATTACGATCTACGACATTGTGAACGAGGGTGAGCACGACTACCTGGTGATGGAGTTTGTGCAGGGTAAGACGCTGGGGGACCTGCTGCAGGAGGGGCAGCTAAGCTACCGCCTGGTGATCCAGTACGGCGTGCAAATTGCGGAGGCGTTGGCGACGGCGCATGCGGCGGGGATTGTGCACCGGGATATGAAACCGGGCAATGTGATGGTGACGGAGAGGGGTTTGGTGAAGGTGCTGGACTTCGGTCTGGCGAAGCTGGGTGCGCCGCTGGACGACCCGAATGGGGCGAACGACCCCGAGGCGACACATTTGGCGCCCATGACACGGGAAGGATTTATTCTCGGCACGTGCGCATATATGAGTCCGGAGCAGGCGCAGGGCAAGCCGGTGGACGCGCGGAGCGACATATTTTCGTTTGGCGCGGTGCTGTATGAGATGGCGACGGGGAAGCGGGCCTTTCAGGGGGACAACAACATCACGACGCTGTCGGCGGTGTTGCGGGATGAGCCGCGCAGCATTATGGAGCTGATGCCGAATGTACCGGTGCCGCTGGAGCGGCTGATCCACCGTTGTTTGCGCAAGGAGCCGGGTGAGCGTTGGCAGACGATGGAAGAGGTGCGAGCGGCGCTGGCGGCCCTGAAGCAATCGGCGGATTCGGGGATCTTGGACCGGGGGGCGGACCCGTCGACGCTGGCGATGCCGGCGGCGTTGCCCGGCGGGGCGGGGAGCGCGACGATGCCGAAGCCGGAGCCGAGCCCGTTTGCGGCGCCGCCACCGGGAACCCAGGCGGGAGCGCAGGCGGGATCTTCGAGGCGGGCTCCGTGGCTGCTGCGGAGCAAATGGGGGCTGGTGGGGATCGCGGTAGCGGCGGGAGTATTTTTTGGACCGCTCGGGAAGAAGGCGATCGTGGTGGAGGGCACGCCGGAGCGCGAGGAGCGGCGCCGCGATAGCTCCGCAAAGGCAAAGGCGGAGGCGGTGAAGGAAAAGGTGGCGGAGGCATTGCGGGAGGCGGCGGAGGATCTGCAGAGGGAAGAGCTGGACAACGACGCGATTGTCGAGATGGCCAAGGCGAAGGTGCCGGACACCGTCATCATTGGGCAGATTCGCGACGCCAAGACGAGCTTTGACATGTCGACCGATGAGGTGATCAAGCTGGTGAAGGCGGGTGTGCCGGAGAGCGTGATTGAGGCGATGCGGAATCCGAAGGCGATTCCTCCGGGGCCGCCGCGAGCGCCGGGTTTAGGCGGCGCGATGTTGACGATACCGGATGGGACGCCGCTGCGGCTGGAATTGGCCGCCGATATCTTGGGGGACGTGCAGCCGGGCGCGCCGCTGGCGTTTGTGGTGGCGAGCGAGGTGAGCGTGGTGGGCAGCGTGGCGATACCGAAAGGGGCGCCGGCGCGGGGGATCGTGTTGAAGCGCATCCGCGGCAGGGGGAAAAGCGTGCGGATTCAGTATGAACTGACCGAGGTGGATGGACTGGGGGGAGCGAGGATCTCTTTGCGCTCCGCGCCGGCGCGGGGGGTAAATATCCGCGACCTAGTTGTGACGACAGAAGATTCGATGGCGGCGTCCAAGGGGACGGAGTTTGTGGCGTATGTGGAGGGGGAGCACCAGCTGTTTTTACCGAGGCCGAAGCGGTAGGTTTAGGCGGCGACGGGCAGGTACATGAGGCGATGTTGAGGTTCCTCTACCCCAGGAAGGTCGCCGTAGCCGTCTCCGTCCATTGCTTGCGCAAGTTGCCGTTGTTGGCCGAATCGCCGTAGCCGTTCGTCGAACGCCATTGGCGAACCGTCCCGCCCTTCAACACATCCTGCGACGTCATCTGTCCTAACCAATTGTAGCGGCGCTCCTCGACCAGGCGCGAACCGGAGTGTTCACTTCAACGGCGCTTCGAGCTTCGCCGTCGTGCCCTACTTCACCACGCGAGCTTCGCCAGCGGCTAAAGAAGAATGATCCACCCGCAACGACTCCACCGCATGCCGGAAGCTCACTCCTTGGTCTTCATCACCCAGTCGATGGTCGAGCCGGCCATGTTGCACTTCCCCAGCCAATGCCACAGATTCGTCTTCGGCGACACCACCAATCTCGGGGTCTTGTCGTCATGAACGGACATCGCCCGACAACTCCGCCCCGTGCCGCTTCAGTTCCACCCCAAAGCCCAGCACCAGCCGCTCCAGCGCCACTCCTTTCTTTAGCCGGTCAATTTTTTTGTCGGGGACTCTGGCCATTAGAAGATCTCCCAAAACGGGTTGCAGATGAGATTGCCGTCAACAAGCATATGCGTTATCCCTTGGTCAGCATATGCTCTCTCCACGTCAACGCTTCTGTTCTCCCCCCTTATCTTGTATCTTGGTCATGTGAGCGTCACGGCCGCTTCTCCTCCCGATTTCCCCCAACGGCTCGCTGAGCTCCGCAAACGCCACAGCCTCACCCAGGCGCAACTCGCCGAGCGCGTCGGCACTCACGTCGTCCAGTTACGCCGCTACGAAGCCGGCTCCTCCCAACCCACGCTCGATGTCATCCGCAAGCTCGCCACCGTTCTCCAAGTGAGTGCGGATCTGCTCCTTTTCGGCAAAGACGAACGCGGCCCCGACGAGGATCTCCGCTTGCAGTTCGAGGCCGTCTCACACTTTGATGAAGAAGAGAAGCGCGTCGTCTGTTCCTTGCTCGAAGGCATGCTTCTCAAGCACGAAGCCCGCCGCTGGCAGACGGTCTCTAACGGCGGCGAAAGGAAGTAACCCTCATGGCCCTCGACCTCCAACAAGAACGCAAGCAAGCCCACGCCTTGCTCGATCAGCTTCCCCCCGCCAAGCTCGGCGCCGTCCTCTCCCTCCTCGAAGTCATGCTCGATGACAATGAACCAGTCAGCGATGAGGACCGCCGCCGCTTCCATGAAGGCCAAGCCTTCTTTGCCAGCGGCAAAGGCATTCCCATGGACGACGTGCTGGCCGAGTTCGGCATGAAGCCGGAAGATTTCCCGCTGAGCAAGTAGTGCCGCCCTACCGTATTGAGTGGCTCGATGAAGCCAAGGCCGACGTGCGCCGCCTGGACCGTCCCACCGCCATGCGTATCTTCGACGGCATCCTTCACTACGCCCTCACCGGCGGTGGCGATGTCGCTCCCTTGCACGGCGACATGGCAGGCTCTTTCCGCCTGCGTCTCGGCGACTACCGCGTCCTATTCGCCCTCGAGGACAACGATATGCGCATCTTCGGCGTCCGCCACCGCTCCGAGGCGTATCGCTAAACCGCCGCCCCCAAGGGCGGGAAAAAGGAACGTTCCAAGTTCTTCTAAGAAGCTCTGAAGAGTTCTAACACCCCGGCCGGCATTCCAGGAAGTTCTAAGATACTCCAACGTTTTCTAAGCAGCAGCCTTCCGTCGGCCGTCCACCCTGCCATCAGCCCTGGTAGTGGAACATAAAGAAGCGTCTGTATCGGCGAGGCGGCTTTCGTGGTTAACTCGCATCCCTGCAACCACTTAGAGCTACAGACGCCCAGAACCGCCCTTACAGAAGCTTTCTGTAAAGGCGCAGACCGCAGTTCCACCACCCCGGTAGTGGAACATAAAGAAGTCTACGGATGTCGGGCCAGATTTTAGGCGCTATCCCTTGCGGCATCAACCACTTGCGCATACGGGTCACGGGCACCTTGCATACGGAGACTTCCCGGGTGCCAAAGTGCCCCGCTCGCGGTGACGTGTCACCCCACTTTTCAGCCGCCATAGGCGGCTTTTTCGCTCTTTCGGTTATACGAAGTTATACGGCGGTAACCTGTTGCACGCGTGAGGCTTGCGCGATTTTCGGAGCTTAGCGGAGAGCTGCAAGGTTATACGCGCCGGTAACCTGTTGATTCTACGAATGGCCTCTTCACGCCGACTCCCGCGAACCTGTTGATTCGGCGTGGTTACTGCGTATAACCCGGATCGGAGGACAGGGCCACTTCCCACCATTCGAAGCCCGTCACACCTGCGGAGGCCAGGGCATTCCTCACCGATGGGCTGAAGAGAACCCACTCCGGCATTTCCTGTAGCCTGAATACCGGAACATCCGGCTTAAGCAATCCAGGGAGCAAGACGAGATTCCGGATTGACTTCACGCTGCCCACTGGCTGACCGCCTCCATCGAGCGACGTGTACACGTTATAGCGAGATCGCTCTCGGTCGAGACTTGAAATAGATTTCAGGACGTTGACGGCGTAGTACACGCCGAGATCGTTCGCAAGATAATCGAGGCGCAGCGGCAGGAACTGAACACAGTCGCCCGCGCCCGGCACCGTTAAGAGGGCCTCTCGACATCTTTGCGAAACCACCATGATCCCCAGGTGGTTCGGGACCACATCGTCAGGCTTGCGGTCGCCCTCCAACTCGGTACACGACATCCGTGCATCGACCGGCCAGTTTGGCATTGGAGCACAGCTCACGAAATCCCAAGCACTGAAGTCATCGTGGCTCGCCCTATCAAGCACAATCGATGTTTCCTCCGATGTGCCGTAGGGGATAGGGCGCGCCCAACCTCGCTGCTCGATCTTCATCATGGGAAGTTCGTCCAACCGATCATGCCTGGGTTGTCCAACCCCGTCTCTTGATCCCGTTCCTTGCCGGTGAACTGGCCTACGGGTACGCCATACCCGTAGGTCGCCGTCGTACTGAAACATTGGCTTGTCATGCTAAACGTGGCGGATTTGTGGGTAGTGCACCCTGCGGGTTGTTGCTTGAGCGTGTCCAATTCCGAAGAAGCCAGTTGCCGCTGAAGGTACAAGCAAGAACGATGCACACACCACCAATAAGGAATGGAAGCTCCGCTGCTTTGCCTGATGAACTTAAATCCGGCTTCAATCGGAAGAAGACGATATGAGTGTGGATTACGAAAAGTGTCGCTGTGATCGCCGGGTACAGCCACAATTTCTGGCTTCTCCAGACCACGCCTGCCAGTGCCGTTGTCAGATAGTAGCCATGCAAGAACAATATGGCCCCCACGCCGAACGCTAATGCCCATGCTCCAGGGAGCAGGTTGATGAACGCACTCAGATCGGGCGACGACAAAGCGCCAAAGAGGACGCCCAGCAATGCCGTTGTGACAAGGGCCTCTAATAGCCACACAGCCAGTCGCTTAAGAATCAGTTGCATTTTACCTTGTCGCCAGCGACATCACACCCACCATTACGTATGTGCTTGACCAGTGCGTTTCCGATTGCTTCACGATCCTTCTGATTTGCGAAATCTATGTCGTGACCGAGGCCTTTTCGGACTCCACCCAGAAACTGAGAGTAAGCCTTGTCCGTACTGAAGAGTAGGTTGCCTCCCAGGACCAAGCCTTGGGTCCTTGATCCTGTGTTGTTGAGAAGCGAATTGATTTCCTTAAGGGCGGTGCCAAATCCTTCTGGGTTGGCACCTTTAAACTGGTCCAACTGCTTCTGCACTTCCGTCTGTTCTCTACGGACCATTGAGCGGTCTAAGGTTTCCGGGCTACCCGTCATTTGTCCCGAGAGAATTTGGCCTGCCGCCTCGAGATTCAGCTTCTCCAGTGCTTGCCCCGTTGATTCCAAAAAGGACCGAGTTCCAGCCGACGCCGCCATTGCGCCAAACCCTGGAACAGCCACGCCCGCAAGTTCCTGCGACGCCGCCGATGCAGCGGCGAAGAACCGAGTCTTCGACCGTACCAGGGCATCCAGATTGCCATACAGGTCTGCACGCTGACAGAAACCACTGCTATTGTTCAGTGCGGAGCACGCCTTGCCATTCGGATCGACGTGAGCCAACGGATTGTTGCGAACGTACCCGTACATGTTCCAACTCTGCGGGTCTTCTGGATGCTGATCAGCAAACGGAGCATCAGGACTGGTAAACCGCCCCTGAGCCGAACTCATATACCTCGCCCCGAAGTAATCGAGTCCGGTTTCGGCGTCCCGTTCTTTGCCGGTAAACTGTCCCGCGAGCGGATCGTAACTGTAGGCCGCAATCATAGTTCAAGATTGACTGGTCATGGGGGAACCATCAGAGGCCGCTTGTGCCCATTTCCGCAGATACCGACCCCCGACGAAAGTGCAACCGAACACGATGCACGCACCGGCAACCTGGAACTGCACCTGCTCCATGTCTGGCGCTTTCCAGCCCCTATAGAAAAACTGGTCATGAGCGACGAAAAGTAGGGCTGCGACGGTGGGGTACAGCCACACATGCTGGCTCCGAAAGAAGACCCCCACGACTCCGGTCGTTATAAGGTAACCGGACCCGAACATGAAAACCGCTGCGGTCCACACCAAAACGAGAACGAAGTCTTCCCAGCGGGTCCATTGCTTAGAGCGGCCCGCGAGTGTCAATGAAAGCACGGTTAGAAGCAACAGTACGCACACCATTTCGCCGAGCCAAACTGACACACGCTTCATGATGATCAGCGACATCCTTGAAGCCTCTCGCCGCCCACGTCGCATCCACCTGTCTGGCGTATATGCTGGATGAGCGCATTGCCGATCGCTTCTCGATCAGATTGCTTTGAGAAATTAATGTCGCGACCGAGGCTTTTCCTTACTCCGTCTAGAACCTTAAGGTAAGCAGCATCGGTAGGAAATCGGTTGCCGAGAGTGCGCGTGGCACCCGTTGGATTGAGCCCCGCGTTGCTCTCCGCGATCAGCGTCTTGTACGCTGCCGGGTCCTTCTTTTCAAGTGCCTTGAGGGAAGACTCCACCTTCGATTGCTCCATATGCACCATCCGCGCATCCAGGTCCGGACCGCTCAATTTGCCAGATTGAATTTCAGCGGCGGCGGTCCGATTCATTTGCAGAAGATCTTGACCAACCGCACCAAGGAACTGCTGCGTTGATCCGGAAATCTGTGGGAATGACCGGCTAATAAAACCGCCGTATCCAACGTCCGAGTTGGCTAAAGCCTGCGATACAGCGGATGCCGCCGCAAAGAATCTAGTTTGGCCACTGACCCTTGCATCGATCTGCCCGTACTCCGTTGCACGACCACAGAAAGCGCTTCCCCGGTTCAAAGCGAAACAGGCGTCGCCTGTAGGATCGATATGAGCGAGAGGATTGTTCCGCACGTACCCATACAGGTTCCAGCTTTGCGGGTCTTCAGGATGCTGATCTGCGAACGGCTTATCCGGGGATGTGAAGCGTCCCTGGGCGCTTGACATGTAACGAGTACCGAACCAATCCAGCGCCGTCTCGGCGTCGCGTTCTTTGCCGGTAAACAGAGGCGTCACAAAAGAGAGTACTTTTCTTGCGCTGTAGCAATATCGATTAAAGTGAGGCTGGGCGGACCGCCGCCAGCCATTTCGGATTGAGGGAACGTTTTCTCCCAATACCGACCATCCCCGGGATCACGATAGAGGACTTGCCAATCGCCCCAAACCGCACTGGTTGCAACTTTCACCAGATATTCGTTCACGAGTTTCTCGATCCGGACACAAACCTCGTCAGCCCGAACCGTTCCTCCCTCTAAAGTCCACGTCCCAACAATATCTCGCTCAAGCGGTCCAATCATTGATGAAGTCATTTAACAACGCGCCTCACGGTGCCAGCTGGTATTGGGCCATTAGGGATGACGAATTCCGAGGCTCCACCGGCAGTTCGCCCACCTCCCACAAATCCTGGGTTTGATCTAAAGACTGGCGAGGCCAGCCCAGAGGAAGGAGTCGGAAATTCGAGCACTTGAAACCCAGTGCTGCTCCCTGGGATGGTCAATTTGTTCGCTAACTGAGTTGCGTTTAAGCCGCTCAACTCTGCTGCATTCGTCACAAAAACATCAGCAGCGCCTGGTGCACCAAGAGTCGTTGTGTTTAATCCCCCCGGAATTACTCGCGCGAGCGTTCCAGAGACCGGATTGGCAACAGCGGCAACTGCTTCCGCGCTACGAGCTCCTTGGATTAGGCTTGTTGCAGCTTTTCCAGCGCCTGCCGTAGCTAAAGCTGAAACAATCGTACCCGTAACCTTTCCAATCGCGTTTGGATCCCCCGAAAGTGCTGCGGTGGTAGTCTCAACGACTGCGTTCTTTACTGCAACAGCTGTCTCGATGGGGTGCGTCACAGCGTTCGCAAGATTCTGTGCTGTTTGAACTGGATTGCTAACAGCTTGAACAATCGGACGATAAGTCGTGTCAGCGAAGCCCGATCCGAATTGGCCCCAACAGTTCCAATCGACGCCGCAGTGCCCGTCAAGGTCAACAATCGTTAAAGGGTTGTTGCCAACATATGAGTAGAGATTCCACGTTTGTGGATTGTCGGGTCTTGAGTAGACGAGCGGAGTATCCGGGCTCGTAAACCGCCCCTGCGCACCGCTCAGATACCTTGCCCCGAAGTAATCGAGGCCCGTTTCTGAATCTCGTTCTTTGCCGGTGTACTTCTGCTTCACGTCATTGGCAGCCGTATAGCCCGCCACGCCCGTGCGGTCGATTTCCAGCTCATACGGCTCGTAATCGATCCGCTGCACCACGTCGCCGTTGGCGTCCAGCCGCACGCGCGTGCTTCCCAGCTGATCCCCGATCAGATACTGCCGCCCCACGCCCGCCTGGGTTGGCGTCTCGTAGTCCGCCGCCAGCTCCCCGTCGATTCCATACACATAGTGCGTCGAGACCGTCGTCGACCCCTGCGTCCGCGCTTGTTTCACCCGCTGCCCCATGCCGTTGTAAGTGTATGTTACAGATTGCCGCGTGGGGTCCCAAGTGAGCCCGTTGTCGGTCGTAACATATCCGGCCCGAGTGAGATGTCCTTCGCCGTCGTACTCCGCCCGGCTCTGCGCGTTGTTCGGCAGCCAGTGCTTCTGGTTGCCGTTGGCGTAGAATCCCGCCGCCGCGAGCCGGTTGAGCTGGTTGTACGCGTTCGACGAGGCCGCAAACAGCCCCCGCGCCGTCGCGCTCTTGTTCTCCGTCCAGGCGTTGCCGAAGCCGTCGATCCCGTAGGTGACGCACCAGTTGCCGCCCACCGTCGAGCAGGGCGCGATGCCCACCTGCGACTCGTTCGCCGGGTTCTCCGCCGCCGCGCGAATGCGGTTCGCGAAGTCGTAGGCGTAATTCACGCCGTAAGTCGCCGCGCCGGTTTCGGTCCATTGCTTGCGCAAGTTGCCGTTGTTCGCCGTATCGCCGTAGTCGTTCGTCGAACGCCATTGGCGAATCGTCCCGCCCTTCAACATATCCTGCGACGTCATCTGTCCTAACCAATTGTAGCGGCGCTCTCTTGCCCCGCCTCGAAGCAGGAGAGTCCTGCGCGGCTTCAGTTCTCTTTTCCGTTAGGTAGGCCTAGGCGGCGACGGGTTCTTCGACGCGGGCCAGGACGTAGGGGCCTTCGGGGATGACGGCTATGGTGGCGGCAGGGGGCAGGCCGGCGAGGAGGGCGGCGGAGGCGGCGGGGAAATGGTCAAAGACGGGCCCCCACATGGTGGGGCGGTATTCGGCTGGGACGCCGGGGGTGAAAAAGAGCAATTGCTTGTCCCGGAGGACGAGGGCGAGTTTTTCGAGCTGCCATTGATCGACGGTGACGGGCGCATTGGCGATTGCGTCGAGGAAGCCCTGGGCGGTGGGGTGGCGGAGGATCATCTCGCGGAATTCGGGGGCGCCCGCGCCTTCGGCGCATTCGGCGCAGATGAGGATGCGGCCGCCGGGCTTGACGATGTGGGAGGCGGCGGTGACGCCCTTGACGGCCTGGTAGAGGGTGAGATCGAGGGGGTAGCCGGCGCAGGTGGTGATGACGGCGTCGACGGGGGCCTCGATGCGCTCGAGCATGACGCGGCTGACGAAGGAGACGCCCTCGGCGTGGGCTTTTTCAGGATGGCCGGCGAAGACTCCGGCGATTTCCCGTTTGCGGGTGAGGGCGACGTCGAGCATGAAGTCGTGGCCGGCGAGGCGGGCGATCTCCTGGAGCTCCCGGTGGAGCGGGTTTTCCTCAATGGAACCCTCGACGCCGCGGGCGTCGCGCATGAAGCGGGGGCTGTGGATGACTTTGATGGTTTCCTGGGCGGCAAGACCGGGGGCGACGAGCTTGCGGCCGCCGGAATAGCCGAGCATGAGGTGAGGCTCAATGAAGCCGAGGGTGATGCGTAAATCGGCGTTTACAAAGGGTGTGGCAATGTAAACGGGGATTCCAGAATGGGTTTGGCCGAGGGAACTGTGATCGGCAAATACTTTCGCGTCGTGATTGAAGATGGGGTAGCGGGCGGCAATGGCGGGGGAGAGAATCTCGTCGAGTTCGGCGGGGGTGGCGATACGGTGAAGGCCAGTGGCGATACAAAGGGTGATGGCGTGGGGGGGGATGCCGGCGGACTCAAGGATTTCAAGAATCAGAGGCAGTGTGCGGCGGTTGGGAACGGGGCGAGTGATGTCGCAAACGCTAATGGCGGCGCTGCGTTTGCCGCGGGCGAGTTCGGCTAAAGGCGGGCAGCCGATGGGGTTTTCAAGAGCGGCGCGGAGGGCGGCGGCTTCGTCCGGAAGCGCGGAAGCGCTCTTGGCTTCGAGCGACTGGTAGCGAGGGCCGGCGGGAAGCTCCACCTGGAGGCCGTTCTTGCCGAAGGCCAATTCAACTCTCATGCTGGTCCACGCTCATAGAGGAAAGCTAGCACACAAAAATAGCGGAATGCTTTGGCCCTTGAAGTGCATATTAGACGCGTATCTAGATGAGAGGAACGAGATGACCATCGCAGCATTTTTGACGGGCACGATCATAGTGGGGCTGTTTTTCGCTATGCTTTCGGGGCCGCCGCAAGAAAAAGAACTAGAGTAGATTTCTTTCGTTGACCGTTCCCATTGGGCGCGGTGTGCGTGTCGGATTTTCACAAGCGAGTGGAAATTTTACTCAACGCGCATTGTCCCAATAGATATTCATTACCCACCACCGCGTTCCGTCCCAATACAGTTGCAACGAATTTGTCCCCGTGCGGAGAACGGGCCCGTCCGGAGTGCGTTTAATCGCAAAGCCGACCAAGGCGTGGGCGATGGCTTCGTAGACTTCGAGCTTGCGGCTGGTTTCGATTTCGTAAAATCCCTGCTCGACGAGGGCGCGGGCGTTGCGGGCAATGTAATCGTCGACGGTGAGGGTAGCGATGCCGCCCTGGGGTCGGACTGCTTGGAAGCGGGCAGTGGGGTGCAGCAGGTAACGCAGACGGTCCCAATCGCGAGCTTGGCCGGCGGGGCCGGAGATCGAGGCAAAGAGCGCGGCGAGCAAACGATCGATGGATGTGACGTCCTGGAAGTAGTCCCGGCTGGCATCGGCAATTCCATTTAGACCGACTTGTGCGCCGAGGGCGAGGGCAGGGACCTCGAGAATGGTAAACGCGACGCCGTGATTGGGGCCAAAGTAGGCCGAGAGGGCGGCTTCGAGCGGGGGGCGGGGTATGGAGGCAGTGTGATAAACAGTCAACTGCAGGACCTGGCTGGGGGCGACGTGGGCGGTCTTTAGGACATTAGCCAGGCGGGAGAGGCAAAGGTCGATTTGGGCGGCGGGGGTGGAGGGAATGGCGCCCGAATTGGAGTCGCGCCCGAGAATTCCTGCAATGAAGAGGCGATCGGGCGTGCGGATGGCGGGGGTGATGGGGACGAGGTTGGTTACGCCGGGGGGCGTGAGTCCTTGGAGGCGCGCGGGGCCATCGTAGAGGATGGCGTTCAACGACATGCGTTGCCCGTTTGGCAGGCGAGCCTGGATCGTGTTGCGGGCGGGTTTCAAGCCATCGTTCAGGTCGGGAGCGAAGTAGCGTTCGTAGGCTCGGTTCATAGCGGCGTAGTCGGCGATGTCGGCCAGGTAGACGGTGGTGGCGACCACTTTGGCGGGACCCGCCTGAGCCGTCAGCTCCCGCAGGCAGGAGTCGAATTCGCGGCATTCCAGGGCGGGGAGATATCGGTATGGATCCTGGGCGGAAAGGAGGGAGGAGAAGAGAAAAGCGAGTGTGATACCTTGCATCGAGGTGCTTAAAGACCCTTACCAGTATCACGCCGAAGACGTTGCGCTGCCACCCAGCGGTCTTTGGAATACGCTCAAGCGCATTGGCCCCGGGATGATCCTGGCGGCGTCGATTGTGGGCAGCGGCGAGTTGATCGCGACGACCACGCTGGGGGCGGAGGTCGGATATACGGCCTTGTGGGTGATCATCCTGAGTTGTTTTATCAAGCCGGCGGTGCAGGCCGAGCTGGGGCGTTATTCGGTGGCGACGGGGGAGACGGGGCTGGAAGGATTGAACCAGGTACCGGGCCCGCGCTGGCGGGTGAACTGGATTGTGTGGGGCTGGGTGGCGATGGTTACGATGACACGCTTCCAGATCGGGGCCATGTTTGGGGGTGTGGCGATTACCCTGAATACGATCATTCCGGCGGTGCCGCAGGAGGCGTGGATCGCGATCCTGCTGGCCATCACGCTGGCTTTGCTGTTGGGCGGCGGCTACGAACGGATCGAGGGGATTGCGACGGTCAAGGTTTGTCTATTCACGATGCTGACGGTGCTTTGTGCGGTGTTACTCACGCGGCGCAGCGATATCTTCACCTGGCAAGAACTAGGGCAGGGTTTTCAATTCAACTTTCAGGGAGCGGGGCTGGCGACGGCGGTGGCGGTGTTTGGGATCACCGGCGTGGGCGCAAGCGAACTGGTGATGTATCCGTATTGGTGCGTTGAGAAAGGCTACGCGCGTTACACGGGTAAACAGGATGGCAGCGCGGGATGGAAGGCGCGCGCGGCGGGATGGTTACGCGTGATGCACCTGGATATCTTCGCAACGATGGTGATTTATACGTTGGCGACGGCGGCGTTCTATCTCTTAGGGGCGGGGATTCTGCATAAGCAAGGGTTGGTGCCGAAATCCAACGAGACGATTGCGGTTTTGTCGCGCATGTATACGGAGACGCTGGGGGAATGGGCGCTGCCCTTGTTCTATCTGGGGGCGATTGCGACACTCTATGGGACGATCTTTGCGGCGACGGCGGCCGAGAGCCGGGTATTTGCCGATTTGTGCCGTTTGATGGGTTACTTTCCGTCGGGGGATTACGCGGCCCGTTGCCGCTACCGCAACGGTTTTGTGTGGGTGCTGACGGTCATTCCGGTGATTCTGATCTTGATTTTTCGCGAACCGGTCGGGATGGTGAAAGCGGGGGGCGTGGCGCAGGCCTTCATGCTGCCGCTGTTATCGGTGGCGGCACTGTATTTGCATCACCGGAAGATGCCGGCGGAGGCTAAGTCCGGGCTGGGCTCGACCTTGGGTTTGTGGATAGCGGCGGTGACGATAATTATCGTCGTGGGCTACTATGCAATTCGCACGGTGATGGGGTAGACTAACTGGCTAGCAGGCTGGGACCACGCTCCTCCGTTTCGTGGCCGCCTCGAGCCGGTGTGAGCCTCCCTCCGACCTCACACCGGCACATTTGTTTTTGGACGAACTTTGTTAGGGCGCTTTTGTTGGGGGGCCTTTAACGAGCCAAGGCGCGGAGGTTGTCGAGCAAGGAACTTTTGTAGGCGGGTAGCATCCCGGCGCCATGGAGAGCCTCAACCGTACGCAGGGCTTCGGCCGCTTTGGCGCGGCCTGCAGCGGCCCCGGCGGGCTGTTTGCTCAGCCAAGTGGCCAAGGCCAGTTGCACTTGCGCTTTTTGGATGCCGCCGTCTTTCATGGGGGAAGCGATTGCTTCGGCCTCCCGCAACAAGGGTCCGGCTTCGGCAAGGTGGCCAAGGGCGACGAGATTTGCGCCTTTCATGGTGAGAATGTTGCTGAGGGCAAAGCGGTAGTATTCGCTGGACGGATCGCTCTCATAGAGCTTGCGGCGCAGTTGGAGAGAACGGTCGATGGGCGAGGCGGCCTCGGAGTAGCGGGATAGGGCGCGCAGGGCAAAGGCGGTTTCGCTGAGGCTGGTGGCCAGGTTCGTTGCGTTGGCGGAACCTGGATTTTGGCGGTAGCCGTTTTCCTCAAGGGTGCTGGAAGCGGCGTAGTGCCGGACGGCCTCGTCGAGACGAGACAACTGGGTAGAAATGGCGCCCATGCGGCGCTCCAGGCGAGCGACGAGCGAGTCGGCCTCGGGGCCCGGGTGCTGGCTCTGAGACTGGCGGGCCAATAGAAGGCCCTTGGTCCAGAGCTGGGCGGTGGCCTGGTAGTCTCCCGAGCGAACCACAAACACGCCCAGACGTTCCTGCGCGGTAGCGCTGGCATGGGCCCAGCGCCAGCGGGGCAGGGATTCCGGATGGCGCGCGAGCTCGTCCAGAAGCAGGAGGGCCCGGTCGATGTTTTTCTTCGGTCCGGCGTCGATCAAAAGGCGGGCTTGGGTGAAGCGGGCGCGCGGGTCGTCACGCCAAGGTTCGAGCAAGGCCAGGCCCCGTTCATAGACGGCGGTGGACTTGTCGTCCTTCTGTTCGCCCATGGCATTGCCCAGCAGGCGGTAGCTCTCGGCCACTTCGATGGCCAGTTCCCGGTCGAGGCTTTCGCCTCCTGCGAGGTCGTTCAAGTAAGAGGCGGTGCGTGCGAGCAATATGCGGCGGGCTTCGGTAGGGGATTCGTGGCGAAGAGCCTTTTCCACTTCCCAAATCAACGACCCACTCATTTCCCGGGATTGGACCAGCATGCGCTGGGCACGTTCGCGCTCCCGCAAGGCCCAGCCCATGGTGGCCAGCAAAGCCAGAAGCGCGGCGGCGGCGGCGAGGCTACCCCAGCGGTGGCGTTTTAACCAGCGCCAATACTCAAGAGTGCGTGGCAGGGGGCGGGCTTCGACGCTGCGGCCCAGGCGAAAGCGTTCGAGGTCTTGCGCGAAGGCGGCGGCGGACGCGTAACGGTCGGCGGGTTCCTTGGCCAGGGCCTTGGCGACGATGGCTTCCAGGTCCGCAGGGAAACCCGGGCCGAGGCTGAGCGCCCTAGCCTCACAGATTTGGCGGGCGAGTTCGACGGGATCGGTGGTGCGGGTTTGGGTGGCGGAGTAGGGCAGGCGGCCGGTTAAAAGCTTGTACAAAAGCACGCCCAGAGAATAAATGTCGCTGCCGGTGGAGAGAGGGTGGTTGCGAAGTTGCTCGGGGCTGGCGTATTGAGGGGTGAGGTGCTGGGCGGTGGCCAGGTCGCCTTCGGGCGTAAGCAGGCGGGCAATGCCGAAATCGAGCACTTTCACCTGTCCATCGCGATTGACGAGGATATTGGAAGGTTTCAGATCGCAGTGCACGATGAGGTGGCGGTGGGCGTAGTCCAGGGCGCGGCAAGCCTCGGCAAAGAGGGCGAGCTTGGCGTCGAGAGTCTTGCCTTCGGCCCAGACGTCGATGGCGACCCCGTCGACAAACTCCATGGCCAGGAAGGGAAGGCCTTCGGAGTCCGCGCCGCCATCGAGAAGGCGGGCAATGTTGGGGTGGTTGAGGCGGGCGAGAATTTGGCGCTCGCGCTCAAAGCGGCGGGCCTGGCCGGGAGAGGCCAGATCCGAGCGGAGGGTCTTGACGGCGGCTTGTTGCTCGAAGCCATCGATGGCGCGCACAGCATGGAAGACCTGGCCCATGCCGCCGCGGCCGAGTTCCCGGATGGGCTGCCAGACGCCCAGGCGTTTCGGAAGGGTGGGGGCAAAGCCTCGTTCGAGAAAATCGCCGCTGGCCTCGGAGGCTCGCAGCAGGCTGGTGAGTTCGCCGGCCATTTCCGGGTCGTGGGCGGAAAGCTCCGAGAGGTAGGCGTGCTGGGCGTCGGAGGGCAAGTCCTGGCAGCCGCGCCAGCGGGACTTAAGTTCCTCACGGCGGACCGTATTCATTACAGACCCCGCATGAAGCGATAAAGCCAGGCCTTGGCCATGCTCCATTCCTGTTTGACCTGGTGCGAGTCCAGGCTAAGACAGTGGGCGGTTTCGTCGATGGAAAGGCCGCTGAAGTAGCGCAGTTCGACGATACGTGCCTGGAGGGGATCGATCTCGGCGAGGGCGTTGAGGCCGTCTTCGAGATCCAGAATTTCTCCGTCGGTGAAGACGGCCACTTCCTGGGCGTCGTTGAAGGAAAGGGGCCGGTTGGGGCCGCCGCGTTTGGCGGCATTGCGGGCCCGTGCATGGTCGACCAGAATCTGCCGGATGAGACGAGCCGACACCCCATAGAAGTGGGCGCGATGCTTCCAATCGACCCGGTTTTGATCAACCAAGCGTAAATAGACTTCGTGCACCAGCGCGGTGGGGCTAAGCGTGTGGCCGGGCGCCTCCTGGCGCATACGAGAGCCGGCCAGCGAACGCAATTCGTCGTAGACCGCCGGCATCAGGGAAGAAAACGCTTGTTGGTCGCCTGCGGACCACTGCTGGAGCAGCAGAGTGATGTCAGCCGGATCAGATTTCGAAATAATGCACCCCGTCCAAACGAGGCTAACAAAAAGAAGGCGCATGGAACGATGGAGGCAGCTAAGAAGGAATGCGAAATGGGGACGGGAAGCGGAAAAAAATAGCGGCCGCTTTCGGACCGACCGTCGTTCACGCGGATGTCATGGAGCCGGAATACACTGCGTAGGATGCATAAACTGATCGGATCCCTCTTAGTCACCGCCGCGCTGTGGGCGCAAGCGGATCTCCCCAACGGCTGGAAACTTAGCCCGGCCGGGAAACAAATTCGCAGCGAAGACATGCCCCTAGGACTGCTGATGGCGCCGGACTTTAAGAACCTGATCGCGTTGCACTCGGGTTTTAATCAGCACGGTTTTGTAGTGGTGGACGCTCTCACGGACGAGGCCAAGCAGAGGGTGCCGATGAAGTCCGCCTGGTATGGTCTGGCCTTCAGCCCGGACGGCAAGAAAATGTACGCCAGCGGCGGCAACGCCGTCAGCCGTCAGAACCCATCTGTCGCGCCGATTGCGGTTTATAGCTACGAGGGCGGCAAGGTGAGCGACAAGCCGGTGCAGGAAATGCGGGCCCGTTTTAGCGCAGGCGAGACGTACTGGGCGGGTATCGTCCATCATCCGAAGCAGCCGCTGCTCTTTGCGGCCAACCGGGGCACGTCGAACCTGGCCGGGCAAGTAGTGATCTTCGATACGAATAGCGGCAAGGCGGCGGGCGAGATCGCCGTCGAAGTTAACCCCTACAAGCTGGTGCTGGACGCCGAAGCGAAGTATTTGTACGTGAGCAACTGGGGTAGCGATAGCGTGAGCGTGATCGACGTGGCGGCGCGCAAGCTGGTGCGGAATATTCCCGTGGGTGATAACCCGAACGACATGGCGCTGACCAAGGACGGCAGATTGTTTGTGGCCTGCGGCAACTCCAATAGCGTGTGGATGGTGGACACCAAGAAGGGCCGCGCGGTGCAACAGATTTCGACGGCGATGCACAAGAATGCGCCCCTGGGGTCGACGCCGAACGCGCTGGCGCTGGACCCGACGGAGAAGATGTTGTTTGTGGCCAATGCGGATAACAACAACGTGGCGGTGATCCATGTGGGCGAAGCGGAAGAATTTAACGTAATGGGCTTTATCCCGACGGGCTGGTACCCGTGCGGGCTGGCAATTTCGCCGGACGGCAAGAAGCTCTACATCGGCAACGGCAAGGGCGGCGGCGGTTACGCCAACATCCGCGGACCGCATTCGCCGCTGGAGAACGACGGCGGGACCGAAGGCAAAGGCAGCGTGAAGCAGTTGATGAAGGGGTCGATTGAAATCGTCGGCCTGACGAATCTAAAGAACGAAATCGCGGGCTATACGCGCCAGGCGCTGGCCAATTCTCCCTACCGGGACGAGTTGCTGGCCGAAGCCAAGCCGCCCAAGGCCGGCACCAAGAGCGTGGTTCCCTCGACGGTGGGCGCGGGCAGTCCGATCGAGCATGTGATCTACATCATCCGGGAGAACCGGACCTACGATCAGGTTTTTGGCGACATCAAAAAGGGCAACGGCGACCCGAGGCTGACGATTTTTGGCGAGAAGGTAACGCCGAATGCGCACAAGATCGCCAACGAATTCGTGCTTTTCGACAACCTCTACTGCGATGGCGAGGTGAGCGTGGATGGCCACTCCTGGTCGAATTCTGCCTACGCGACGGACTTCAACGAGAAGCTTTGGCCGGTTACTTATGGCGGCCATAGCCAGGCGCGGCCCTCGGCGGCCTATATTCCCTCGGCGGGGCATGTATGGGATTTGGCCGCGCGAAAAGGGCTAACTTACCGCAGCTATGGCGAATACGCCATGCGTTCCAGCGAAGGCGGACCGATGGAGGCTGCACAGGGCGTAGGTGGATTGATTGGCCACGTTTCGCCGGACTTCAAGAAGCCCGGGATGCGCGATACGGACAATGTCGCCGTGTTCTTCCGCGAGTTCGACGAGTTTGAAAAGAACTTCGAATCGGGCGACCCGACGAAGCGGCTGCCGAATTACGTGGTGATGAGCCTGGGCGAAGACCATACGCAGGGCACGCGCCCGGGCGTGCCGACGCCGGCCGCCGCGGTCGCCAACAACGATTGGGCGGTGGGGCAATTGATCGACCGCGTTTCGCACAGCAAGTATTGGGCGAAGACGGCTATCTTCGTGATTGAAGACGACGCGCAGGACGGCCCAGACCACGTGGACGCCCGCCGCACGGTAGCGTTTATCGTGAGCCCGTACACGAAGCGCGGTGTGGTGGACTCGACGCTTTATACGACGTCTTCCATGTTGCGCACGATGGAACTGCTGCTGGGTTTGCCGCCGATGACGCAATACGACGCGGCGGCGACGCCCATGTACGCGGCCTTCAACGCCGAGCCGGATCTGCGACCCTATACGGTCGAGGCCCCGAAGATCGACGTGAACGCCAAGAACACGATGACCGCATGGGGCGCCAAGGAGTCTATGGAAATGGACTTTAGCGAGTACGACCGGACGCCGATGTTCGCCTTGAACGAAATCGTCTGGAAGAGCGTGAAGGGCGCCGATTCGGAAATGCCCTTACCGGTGCGGCGCTTCCATTGGCGCGAAGTCGCGCAGCGCTAAAATCCACTAGCCGTTACGGAAACACGAAGGCTGCGCTTGCCGTAGCCTTCGTTTCTATTTTGAGGGTCTGTGTTTTTTCGCCGTGGCGCTCGTGCCAAGCGGCTAGGGTGTAGTCGCCGGGAGGAAGGCCCTTGAATTGAAAAGTGCCTCCGCGTTCGACAACGGCAAAGAAAGGATGATCGAGCACGGCGATGTAGGCCTTCATCCAGGCATGGATGTTGCACTTGACGGGGATGAGGATCTCAGGGCGGGCAAAGCGACGCTCCAGGTTTTCCGCGCCCGGGGCTTGCTGTTGATTCCACTCGCGGTTGTTCTTGGGCAGAGGGTGAATGCTGTGGGAGACGGGGTCGCTATTGCGCACGGCGATCGTTTGGCCCGTGCGGACGGCGAGGACACGCGGCGTGAAGAGGCAGCCCTTTTGATCGATGAGGACCGTGGATTCGGCGGGCGCGAAGGCTTTGCCTTCGAGGCCAGACTTCAGGTAGACAAGGGCGAAGCGGTCGGGGTCGTCGAAGACGCGCTCCGGGTGGAGTTTCGCGCAGGCCTCTTCAGAGGCCATGGAGATGGCTTTAGCGGCGGCTTTGGCTGGGCTCCAGCGCACCTGGCCCGTGACGTTGCCGGCCGTGGCGGGGTCTGCTGTGAAATAAACGGGAGCTTTTTTTTCGGCTTTCGTTGCGGCGGGGGGCGGGGAAGCGCAACTGCCGAGCAGTGCGGCTAAGCCCGCGATGGCGTATCTCATCGGGCGTCGTCTCCATTTAGGGAGAGCAGGAAAGCGAGCAGATCCCGGCGCTCCTGCTGCGTCATGGCCAGCGGCTTCATCAGGCGGTCGAGGTGCTCATTGGCGTTGCCGCCGGCGATGTAAAAGGCGATGACATCGTCGAGCGTCGCGAGGCTGCCGTCGTGCATGTAGGGCGCGGTGCGGGCGACGTTGCGGAGGCTGGGGGTGCGGAAGGCGCCGCGGTCGGAATCCTGGCGGGTGACTTCGTAGCGGCCGAGGTCGCTTAACTCGCCGCGGGGGTTCATGCCGGCGCCGAGGTTGTGGAATTGATGATCGGTGAAGAGCGCGTGGTCGCTCGCGATGACGTGGCAGGCGGTGCAGTTGCCGCGGGCGGGATCGCGAAAGAAGGCGAGGCCGCGCTGGGCGGACTCGCTGAGGGCAGTCTGATCGCCACCGTAGACGAAGCGGTCAAAGGCGGAGTTACCGCTCAGCAGGGTTCGTTCATAGGCGGCGAGGGCGATTGCGGCTTTTTGCAGCGTGGCCGGGCCGGGACCAAAGGCGGCTAGAAAGAGGGGCTGCAGGGCGTCGCTCGCATTGAGCTTCTTCTCAATGCCGGGGGCGTCGTGGCCCATCTCGAGTGAGTTTAGGATGGGCGCTTCGGCTTGGGCTTCGAGCGTGGGCGCGCGGCCGTCCCAGAACTGCACCCGGTTGTAGGCGGCGTTGAGGACGGTGGGCGAATTGCGTTTGGTCTTTTGTCCGCGCAGGCCCAGGGCCAAAGGGAGTTCGTCGGTGAAGGCCGCTTCCGGCTTGTGGCACGCAGCGCAACTGCGGGTGCCGTCGATGGAGAGCAGCGGGCTGAAGAACAACTTCTCACCCAGCGCCACGGTGGCTTGGGTGGGCGGCAGGGACTTAGGCAAGGGGGGCAGTCCCAGCGGGACGCGGATCTCGATCAACTCGCCCAAGGGTTTCACGGCTGCGGGTTCCCCACAGGAAAGCAGGAAGATCGCGACGAGAAGGATCAGGCGCCGGAGCAAGGGCATTTTCTACTGCGGGATCACGACGAGGCCCCAAGGACGCTCGCCCGTGGCGATTTTGCGGACGATTTTCTCAGTGGCCACGTCGATGACGCTGATGTCGTTGGAGGGTCCATTCGCGGTGAAGAGCCACTTCTCGTCGGGCGAAAGCGCGATGCCCCAGGGGCGCATGCCGACCTCGAAGGAAGAAAGCACTTTCTCGGTGGCGGTGTCGATGACCACCACCTTTTTGCCGCGGCCAGTGGAGACAAAGAGGCGGTCGCCCTTTTTCGTGATGACCAGGCCCATGGGCTTCAGGCCGGCTTCGAGCGCGATGGGTTTGAGGGCCGCATGCTTGCGGGCGTCGAGGACCGAGAGCGAGGCGTCGTTCTCATTGGTGACAAAGGCGCGGGATCCATCGGGCAGGAAGGCAACGGAACGCGGACGGCGGCCGACCTTGATTTTTTTGATGGCCTTTTCCTTGGCGGTGTCGACGACGGAAACCGTGCCTTCATCTTCCGAGGTGACGTAGACAAATTTGCCGTCGGGGCTGATCGTAACGCCTTCTGGCTCCTCGCCCGTGGGCAGGGTCTTCAGGAGTTTGGCGGCGTCTACGTCGACAATGCTCACGCCGGCGGCGTCTTCATTAGAGACATAAATCCGCTTAGCGTCGGCGCTGATCGCGAACTGCTCTGGATCCGAGCCGCCAAACATCTTGCCGAGCAGTTTCTTTTGAGCGAGGTCCACGACGCCAATGCCATCGGCACTCTTGTCGGGCGGGGGGAGGGTGCTCTCGTCAACCCCTGGGGGCGCCGAGGGCGAACCGCTCAAGGCGACGTAGATCTTGCCGTTGGCCGTTTGCACGCCGCGCGGACGCTTACCTAGGGCAATGGTTTCGAGGGCTTTGTCCAAGCGGGGATCGATGATTGAAAGGTCTCCGGAGCCCTCGTTGGTGACATAGACCAGATAGGCCGGGGGCGGCATCGCGGGAGTCTTGGCGGCTGGTTCCGGCGCCTTTGAGCACGAGGACAGCAGGAACGCAGCCAGAGCCCAATAGCGCATTTAGAATACGATCCGGTCTTTCTTCGCGTCGAGCTTATCGGGGTCTAGGGCGGGCACCTTCTTCAAATCTTCGAGGGTTTTGAAGTCGCCATTTTGCTCGCGATACTTGATGACCGCGTTCGCCTGGGAGCGCTTGAGAGAGAGTCCGCTCTCGAGCTCAATGGCGGTGGCGGTGTTCACGTTTACCTTCTGGACGGCTTCCGCTGGGTAATGCTTGCTCAAGTAATCGAGCACAATCGCGTATTCCTGATCCGTGGGACGCATGCCGAAGGCGACCATCTTGTTGATGGTGGCGCTCCAACCGTCACGGTCCTGGCGGGGAGACACGGAGCGAGCCACTTCGTGGCAGGTCTTGCAAAGGCGCATCGTCTCGTCCTTGCCGGGGCCCTCGGGCAACTGGGCGCGCAAGGCGATAGAGGTAAAAAGGATTAAGCCGAGCTTCATCACTACCATTCTATTAATGTTCGCTCTAGTGTTCGCCCTAGTGTTCTATCGGGAAGCCGAAAACATACTGGGTGCCGTCCGGCGTGGAGACGTAGACGCGGCTGCCGCCGGCGGCAAGGCCCCCAAGACTTACCGGGCCGGCAATGCTGGAGCCGCTGTTCCAAACGCTCTTACCGGTGAGGGAATCGAGGGCGTGCAAGACGGCCGGGGTTTTCGCGTCTCCGCCGGCAAGGGCAAATACGACCGCGTTGACCACGATGGGCGTCATCGGATTCAAAAGCGAGGGGGAAGACCATCCGCGTTCCAGCTTGAAAGCGCCGGCGTTTTCCGTCAGCTTCCAAGCGGCAATGGCGCTGCCGGTGGGTACCAGGAACCAGCGCGTGCCCGCGGGATCTTGCCAGGTGGAAAGAGCGCCGACGTTGTAACCGGGCGTGGCAAAGGCGGGGCTTTGCGCCAAGGGCTCCGAGCTGGATAACGAAGCGGTATCGAAAATGTTGAGCTTGCCGTCCTGGGAGGTGGCGGCTAGTAAGATCTTGCCCCGAAACTCGAATACGGAGGGCGAGGAGCTGAAACGGAGCGACGGGGCGCGAAAGCTGCTCTTTAGCTCCAGCGTCCCAGGCGTGAGGGCGGCCACCTCGCCGGCTGTAGTGGTGGCGTAAAGCGTGCCGTCTGGACCGAAGGCAGGCCCGTAGGTGCCCGCAATATCGGCCTTCCAACTCTTCACGGTTTTAGAGGCCAGGTCCAGGGCCCAGATTCCATTGGGCACGCCCTGGCAGCCGTTGATGGTGGATACATAGGCTACGCCGTTGACGACAATTAGGCCACGGGCGTTGGCGCCGCGGGGAAGGAAGGGAATCGCGGGGTTGGGCTCATTGCCGTTTGAAACCCACAAGGAATGAAACTGGCCGTCGGAGGTGATGGCGTTCGCGTACTGGACGCGAGGGGCGAAGGGGCTGGATTCGGGGGCGGCCGCCGGTTTGGGCGGAGCGGGGGCGGGCTTAGGTGGCGGAGGGGGTGCGCCTGTTGTTTTGCGAATGGTGACCGCGCCGGCGCCCGCTTCTCCGACGCCCGATTTGGCGGGGGTGCCACGGCCTACGCCGCGGCCGCTCAACGGCGGGGGAATGGCGACGCCGGTGGGACGGGTTACGGCGGCCGTCATGCCGCCCGGGCACATGGGCGTAGAGGCTTCGCGCGTGGTAGCGACCGGGTAAACCTTTTCCCATTCCAGCCGCGCGATATCGGTGTCGATGCCGGTGACGACGTTGTTCTGGCTGCCAAAGAAGCCGAGCGTACGGAAGCCGCGATAGCTGATGTAGAAATCAAGCAGGGAAGGCGGGGTGGAGGCGCCCTTCAGTTGGTACTTCCAAATCAACTCAAAGCCCGGTTTGGACATCGTTTCGGGGGCGATTTTTGCATCCATGCGGACCCAAGAGGAACGCTGCGCGTCGTGCCCGATCGTCATTGAGTCGTTGGCGCCGCGCTGCGCCCAAGCTAAACTTCCCGCCGCCAAGAGACTGATAACGGACTTTTTCGCTCTCGAAAACAAGGTCTTCTCCTTTACGCTGCCGACTTGCGTCCCGCGTCGATTCTCGATGATATACCCAAATCGTAGCCCCTATCGAGAGAACTGGTATATGTTGTTTGGAAGGCTTTATCATGCATCGAAATTGGACCGTATTCCTTACCGCTTGCTTCACGTTTGCCGCGCTTAGCTTCGGCGCGGATTGGTTGACCGACGGGGGCGACCCCAAGCGCAACAACTGGCAGAAGGACGAAAAAATTCTGACCCAAGCCAACATTAAGGGCATGAAGCTGCTTTGGAAAACGAAGCTGGATAACGAGCCCCGGCAGATGCATTCGCTATTGGAACCACTTGTCATCGGCCGCGTAAATACCAAGAAGGGTCCGCGCGAGATGGTGATCCAGGTAGGGGTTTCGGATAACGTCTATGGACTGGACGCCAAGACCGGCGAGTTGATTTGGAAGCGGCATTTTGAAAGCACTTACGCCGACGCGCCGGGTGCGCGCGGGCCCAGTGTGCTGTGCCCCGGCGGACAGACAGCGAATTCCACCATTGGACCGGGTAAGAATCCGGGCGACTACATCATCTATTCCGCCTCCTGGGACGGGCGCCTGCACAAGGTAAATGCCGCGGATGGCGAAGAGCTGGCGCCGCCCATGCCCTTCATGCCCCCCAACGGCAAGCCTTATGCGATGAACCTGGTGGACAACGTGATCTACACGCATAGCGCCCAGGGCTGCGGCGGTAACCCGAACACGGCTTACACCTATGATCTGGCCACCGACAAGGTTGGCAGTTGGGGACCGGCGGGTGGCGGCATGTGGGGGCGAAGCGGCCCGGCCGTTTCGAAAGACAAGGTGATGTACACCGGCACGGGCGACGGCCGCTGGGACCCGGAGAATGGCGTCTATGGCAACGGCATCATCGGCGTAAAGCAGAACCCCAAGACCAAAGCGCTGGACCTGGTGGACTACTACGGCCCCTCCAACGCCGAGTGGCTGGTGAAACGGGATCTCGACATGCAGGTGACGCCCGCCATCTTCGATTTCAAGGGCAAGGAATACATGATCGACGCGAGCAAGGAATGCCGCATCTATCTGATGGACACAGAATCCATCGGCGGCGACGATCACCGCACGCCTGCGCACCGCACAGATCTGATCTGCAACGAAATGGTGGACTTTGCCGAAGCTGGCATCTGGGGCTCATTGGCCACCTGGGAAGACAACGGCACGCGCTGGATCCTGACGCCTTTCTGGGGCCCGAAGCATTCCAAGTTTAAGGCGCCCATCGAGAACGGCTTGGTGAAGAAGGGCGCGATTGCCGCGTTCAAGATGGAATCGACGGCCAACGGCGGCGTGACGCTCGTGCCGGCTTGGATTTCCCGCGATATGGATCAGGCAGAGCCGCCCTTGATCGCCAACGGCATGATCTTCGCTTATGGCAGCGGCGAGAATACCGCGCAGGCCTTCCCGGACGTGGGCCTGGATTTCCGCATGGAGCGCCGCGTGCCGAATTCCACGCACGCCGTGCTCTATGTGTTGGATGCGCGCACCGGCAAAGAGCTTTGGAACAGCGGCAAGCAAATTGCCACGTGGAATCATTGGGGCGGGCTGGGTTTGGCCAACGGCAAGGTTTACATCAACACCTACGACGGCATGCTGTACGCCTTTGGGTTGAAGCCGTGACCGCGCTGTTGCTCTTCGCGCTGCTGGCGATCGATCCCTCGAAAGAGGACTTGGAGCGCGAGATCCTGGCGCAGAAGCGCCTGTTGAGCGATTGGGGCGGGTTGACGCGCTACGGCAGCGATAACTCCGAATTGAAGCTCAAGGACGGCGAGAAGCGCGTGGTGTTTCTTGGCGACGAGATCACAGAGAATTGGCCCAAGGAATTCTTCACCGGCAAGCCGTGGATCAATCGCGGCGTCGCGCGGCAGACCACGCCTCAGATGCTGGTGCGCTTTCGGCAGGATGTTGTGGCGCTGAAGCCGGCGGTGGTGGTGATCCAGGCGGGCTTAAACGACCTCGCCGGCTATGCAGGCCCGGCCACGCAAGGCACCATTCAGGATCACTATGAATCCCTGGTGGACCTGGCCCAGGCTCATGGCATTAAGGTGGTGATCGCCTCCTTGACGCCCGTCTGCAATTGCCCGGAATCGTGGAGCGCGCGCCGGCCGGCGGGGAAGATCTTCAGCATGAATTTGTGGCTGAAGGACTTTGCCAAGCAGCGCGGGGCGGTGTACCTGGACCTCTATTCAGGCCTCGCTCAGGGGCGGGCGATTGCCAAAGAGCTCACGGCCGATGGCTTGCTGCCCAATGCCGCGGGTTACCAAAAACTGTCCGCGACACTCTCTGCGGCGATCGAAAAAGCCCTTCCATAGCGGCTTTAATCGAGAGCGGACTCTCGCCAATACTACACTCAAAGAATGGCATCCAAACAGTACGCGGCCCCGCCGCCGATGACAATCGATACCGCGAAATCTTATACCGCGACCTTTGAGACCTCCCAGGGCACCATCGTCTGCGAGTTGTACCCGGAGAATGCACCCGCCGCGGTAAACAACTTCGTGTTTCTGGCCGGAGAGGGCTTCTATGATGGCACCGTCTTTCATCGCGTGATCAAGGATTTCATGGTGCAGGGCGGGGACCCCGAAGGCACGGGCCGTGGCGGTCCCGGCTACCGCTTCAACGACGAATTCAAGACCACCCAGTGGAAGAAGCACCAGCGCGGCTCGTTGGCGATGGCCAATGCCGGCCCGAACACCAACGGCAGCCAGTTCTACATCACGCACATTGTTACGGATTGGCTGGACGGCAAGCACACCGTGTTTGGGCAAGTGCTTAGTGGCCAGGAAGTGGTGGACAAGATCCAGCAGGGCGACAAGCTGACCAGCGTCAAGATCAGTTAGCGACTTAGTGGGCCGTGGCCGCTTTAGGGTCGCGGCCTTTTACCCGGTCGTAAAGGTGTTTTTGGTTGGTGGTACCCAGGCTGGTGTTGTAGAGGCTGTCGTGGCCCAGGCCTTCGCGCAGGTCTTCGAGGAATTCGTGGAGTTCGCGCAATTGCTCGGCCAGCGCGGGCACCTTTTCGCCACTGGCGGTGGTGAAGAACATCTGGTAGCCGCCGTGGGTCAGTTCGCCAATTTCGTGGCCGATGACAATGCCCGCCGTTTCAATTTCGGCGCTGGAATCTTTTTCGGCCAAAACGGCCGCACTTCCCTTGCGCATCACCGCGACCTTGCCGGAACCTTTGCGCGCGATGGCCATTCCTGCAGCCTTTAAGGCTTCCAAACGGTCTTCAAAGGTGGGTACGCGCGGCTGTGGGCGGCGAAAGAACATAACCGTAGTGTAGCGATTTCAGAATACTGTGAACCAGGAGCTTTGAGGCATGAGCTTTCTCGACAACCTTGAGAATAATTTGAAGGCGCTGGAATCGCGCGAGGAAAAGGATCCAAACGCAGGCAAGCGGCGCGAGGAAGATCGTGCGGCGGCGCTGGCGGCGCAGCCTTTTGCCGAGGCGTTGAAGTCCAGCCCCTTCACCGAGAAGCTGCTGGTGGCGGCGCGCACCTTGGGCCACGCGCAACGGACGATGGTGCGCATTACGTGGCTGGATACGGTGCTGCGGCTGGAGGCGAAAGACAAGCGCCTGGACCTGAAGCCTACGCCTAGTGGCATTGTGGCCATTTCGAGTGTGGACGGCGTCGCGCAAGATCCCATTGCCGTCGATCTGGAAAGCGACGCTGAGGCCTTGGCGCGGGACTGGCTAAAATAGAAGTTTGACGTTGCAAAATCAATTCGAACAGAACGTGATCACCACGTCGGTGGACTACGTTTTCAATTGGGCGCGTAAGAGTGCAGTGTGGCCGCTTTCTTTTGGCTTGGCCTGCTGCGCCATTGAAATGATCGCCAGCAGCACCGCCCGCTTCGACATTGCGCGCTTCGGGGCCGAGGTTTTCCGTCCTTCGCCACGCCAGGCCGACCTGATGATCGTGGCCGGCACGGTTACGCTGAAAATGGCGCCGGTGATTAAGCGGCTCTACGATCAAATGCCGGAGCCGAAGTGGGTGATCTCGATGGGCGCCTGCTCTAGTGTCGGCGGACCCTTCAATACCTACAGCGTGCTGCAGGGTGTGGACCTCATCGTGCCGGTGGACGTTTACATTACGGGTTGTCCGCCGCGGCCGGAAAATCTCTTCTATGGCTTGATGAAGCTGCAGGATAAGATTGACCAGATGCGCACGATCGTGAAGCGGCCGACAGACGTGCGGCTGAGCGAGGATATGCTCGACGACTTCAGGAAGCAAGTCCGCGTGGTGCAGGCGGATCTCGTGCAAATCGGATGATCCACGCGCCGCTGCTAAAGGAATTGCCGAACGTCGAGCATGGCTTTGGGACTCGTGCGGATGGCGCCTGGGTCGGGGAAAGCGGGCATGCCTGGCTGCGGCAGATCCATTCGGCGGAGATCCTCTATCCCAAAGCCGGCGGTTTAGCCGGCGACGGCGACGCCTTGGTGACAACGGCGCCGGAACTCTGGATCAGCGTCAAGACAGCGGACTGTTTTCCCATCTTGTTAGTAGATCCCACCGCGCACGTCGCGGCGGCCGTGCATGCCGGCTGGCGAGGCAGCGCCGCACGGATCGCGGCCCAAACGCTGCTGCGGATGCAAGAGCTAGGCGCGCAGCTTTCAGACATTCGCGCGGCCATCGGCCCCGGGATCGGCGGCTGTTGCTATGAGGTGGGTCCCGAGGTGGCCGCATCTTTTGGCCGGGAAGGCAGGACGCTACTCGATCTTGCGTCGATCAATGAAAGGCAGTTGATCGACGGCGGCCTGGACCTGGAGCAGATTTGGCAGGCAAAGAGTTGCACGCGGTGCGACCCGGAACTTTTCCATAGCTTTCGCCGCGACGGGGAGGCGGCCGGGCGCCTGATTAGCGCCATTCGCTTGCTGTAGCGGGCTTACCTTATGCACTGGGCTATCTCGTGCAGCGAAGTACATAGGCAGGCGGCAGATTTCGCCATTCCCAAGGCAGGCGTTCCGTCCGCTGAAAGCGGCGCTTGGCCTCCCGCAAGAAGCGCTGGCCGCCGGGCATCATGAGGCCCACCGCGTAGCCGAAGGTGGCAATCTGCCCGCCGGGCGCCAGAACCTCCACGATCGCTTCTATCGCGCGGTCCTGCAAGCCATTGGAGAAAGCCGGCCAAGGCAAACCGCTGACGATGCAATCAACCTCTCCTAGGCCCTCCGCAGCGCAGATTTGCGCGAGGTCCCCCACGCAGCCTTCCACCAGGCGATAGCCTTCAAATTTGCGCCGCCACCACTTGGCAAGCCGGGGATTTCGCTCCACTGCAAGGTAGCGCGCCCCGGGCGCCATGCGGGGCAGGATCGCCTTGGTAAGCGCTCCGCTGCCGGGGCCCAACTCCACAACGGTGCGAGCCTTGCCCAACTCGAGAGACTCTCCCATGCGTTCGGCCAGGTACTTGGAGCTGGGCGCCACCGCCGCCACTTGCACTGGATTCCGTGCGAATTCTTTCACCCACGCGGGCCAATCGCTCTTGGAACGTGATTCTGCCATTCTTTTGTTTCTTACGATTCAACGGGCGCCCGGAGTGCAAGACAAATCCCCACGAACCGTTTTGCTATTAGACCCCGCAAAGAGGGCCAGCGTCAATATGGCAGGGCCGCATTCTTCGGAAAATCTTCGCCAAGGCACCCCCTTTAGGCTCGCGTGTGGGCCGGCTTAGCGTGAACGCCCAGGTGGGTGAAATGAAAGCCGGCGGCCTGCTTCAGTCCGAATCCCAACATCCGGTCAAAGGCAATGTGGGCTAGCCAAATTAACCAGAGAGGCGAGGGCATATCCCGGTGCCAAAGCCACACACCACCGGCCAGCAGCAGCGGCGTCGTATAGGTGTGGCCCAGGTTATAGATCAGGGCCCCCCAACGCGGACTGCGGAGATAACCCAACATTGAGACGTCCGGCGCCAGAAAAAGCGCGGCAAAGGCCAGCCAGGAGGCGCTTGCGAGCGCGTAGGCCGCCACAGAGATGGCGAAGGCGAGCGCCGCCTCCAGGCGCAGCAGGGGCCATTTTTCATTGTGAACGGTGTTAGGCTTCATATCTCTATTGTGCCTAGATCCGGAGGGGCGAGTCAAGCCTTACAATGTTAGCGATGCCGTTCGCCGCCAAAACCAGCCGGGAGGCGATCCTGGCCGCCGCCCTGGAACTCGTCCGCCGCCAGGGCCTGCCCGCGCTGGGTATGCGTCCCGTGGCCGCCGAACTGGGCCTGCAGGCGCCCAGTCTCTACCGCCACTTCGCGGGTGAGGAAGCGCTACGCCAAGCCTTGGCCGAAGAAGCTGCGCGCCTTCTGCTGGGGCGTCTGCGTCGTACCCGCAGTTTCGCCGGGGCCCTGGCCGCCTACGCCTCTTTCGCCCAGGACGAGAGCGGGCTCTACCTCTTGTTGCACGCTGAAGGCTATGCTGAGCCCAATGTAGAGCGCAGGGAACTTTGGAAATTTCTTCTGGCGCTGGTGGCGCCGTTGACGGGGGACCCGGACGATACGGCTGCCGCGGTGGCGGTCTGGTCCTTTTTGCATGGCTATTGCGTGCTCGCTGGTCAAGGCTTGTTTGGAGACTCGGGACCGCGCGGCGGCTTTGCGCGCGGCGTCCGGCTGCTGGAGCGGGGCTTGAAGGAGCAAAACTCCGCCGCCCAGCGCTCGCAATGAGACACTGACGGCATGTTCTACCGGGAGCACAGACCCTCGGCGCCGCTTTCGCAGTACGTCGTATTGTTCTGGATTTGCGAAGGCTATTCGGCCGCCCACCCCCGGGAATGCGTACTGCCCCAGGGAGCGTTTCAACTGGTCGTCAATCTAGACCGCGAGGCAATCGACAATTGGGCGCCGGGCCCGCGGGGGCTAGAACGCGTCGCGCGCGGCCCCGTGCTGATCACGGGCGTTCAAACGCGCCCCATGCTGATTTCGACGCGGGACATGCGTCGCATTGCGGGCATCGTTTTCCGGCCCGGAGCGGCCCCCGCGATTTTGGGCCAACCGGCTCATGAATTCACCAACCTCGACGTGGACCTGGCGGCGGGCAGCCTTCGCGAGCGGATGTTGGAAGCGGAGTCCGCCCCGGCAATCTTCGCCGTGATGGAGGCTTGGCTGCTCGCACAGGCCGGCTGTGGCTCGCCGGGGCACCCCGCGGTGTCGTGGGCGATCCGCCAATGGCGGCAGCCCGGCAGCTATTCTCTTCCGGACGTCCTGCGGAAGATAAGCTACAGCGAGCGGCGCTTTCGCGAGGTGTTCCGCGCACAGGTTGGTGTGCCGCCGAAAGTTTATCTGCGTATCCTCCGTTTCCAGCAAGCATTGCGGCAAGCCGCCGAGGGCGGGGAATTGCGCTGGGCGGCATTGGCGCAGGATTGCGGTTATTTTGACCAGGCGCATTTCGTGCACGACTTCCGCGCTTTTTGCGGCTTTACGCCTAGCGAGTACGCCGCGCTCAAGTTGCATTGGACCAACCACGTGGCCGCCGATTTCTACAATCCATCCACGTTCACATCGGCGATGATCGAAGACACAGGAGCATTCTAGTCCCTTAGCTTTGCTGCTGCCCCACCGCCCCCGCCATTGCCCTTCACGTAGGTGTGTTTGGCGCAAAGGAGCTGTCTCGATGGAAGCAACCGGGCGGTGAAATCGGCCATGCGGAACTTTGCATCGGTGGCGCCTCACTCTGTCACGGTGCACTTGATCGTGAAGGATCTCGCCTCGACCCTGGCATTGGACTGGGCGGAGGGCGCGCGGGTCATTCGCGAGCCAAAGGACGAAGGCTATGGGCACCGCACGGCGACCAAGCCAGCTGAGTCAGTCCACGTTCCCAGTGGCGCACCCGTCTATCCGGTAAGGAAAGACGATGGAAGAAAAGCATCTCGTATCGAAAACACTTTGGCGAATCGCTTCGCTGGTTGCCGTCACGCTCGGAGTCCTGCGCTATGGCCTATTGGCGGGCCTGTACTGGTTCTGGAGCCCGGCGTCATTTTGGGCGGAGCTTCACTTGGAAACAATGTTGCTACTTAATTTGACCCAGCCCGACGGGCGCGGCCTCGTACTGGTCGAGGCTTCACTGGCCATGTTGTTTGCCCTGGCCTTGGCGGCGCTGCGCGTGAGCACTAAGGCGATCGACGCTAGCGAAGTTGCCAGCGCTCGTTAAACAAGCCGGCCGTGACGATGTCGGGGAAGTCCACGCCCTCGGCGACCTTGAGCAGCGCGTAATCGCCCAGGCGCGGCAACTGGTATTCGCCGCGGATTTCGCGCTCCTCGCTGGTGAGCCCGCTGTTCACTACGACATACTTTTTCGGGTTTAGCGGGTTGGGGTAGATCAGGGCTGGCAGCGCGGCGGAGCTAGCTTGGGTCTCTCCGCCGTAGCCCACGCGCTCTTTAGTCCAGGTGAGGGGCAGTTTAGCGGCCAAGCGTGAGAGCAGGCGATTGCTGCCAGGGTCGCCGAAGACGATCACGTGGTATCGCTCGAGGTCTTGGGCGGTGACGTCCTTATCGTCCTTCACGCGCGGATGTGCCCGCAAGTGCTTGGCGTAAAGCTTGTCGAAGCGAGCCATAATCCGCAGGCTTTGCTCGTGGGCGGCCCGGTTCCAGGGCGTGCCAGTGGGGCGCACCAGCAGGAAGGGGTCGAGAAACGCATCTTCGATCGGCCCTTGCAGCCCGTGCACCTTGCGCAGGCCCTCGGGGGCCTTCGTGGCCACCTCCCAGCCTTGCGCCGTGCGCGCGAAGCTAAGCTGCGCGGCGGACTTAACATCCATCGTTTGGCCGTCGATCACCACTTGCGTCGCGGCTTCCGTCTCTCGCAAGGTGAGCCGAGCCACGTTCGCGGTGCGCACTTCAATTTTGGCCCGCGCCCCCGCTTGACCGCCAGTGCGGATGCCCTCTACCTCAGCGCGTTCATAGAGCGTGTTCATTTCGTCCACCGTGGCCCAGTGCGAACGGTTGAAGCGCGTTGTGTAGGTGAGAAAGCGCAGGTGGTCGGGAGAGACGCGGCCGCGGTCGCCGTATTTTTTGAGAAAGGCGTCCAGCTTGACGCGTACCTCGGGGCTGGTGGAATGCCCGGTGTCTTTCGATACGAAGAAGTAGGCGTCCGTGCCGGCGGCCCGCATTTCATAGGAATCGCCTTGGCCCTCGAAGCCTTCCACCGCCAATTGCTCCCGCACGCGGATCGAGCTCTCCAGTTGCCCACGCGTGGGCGTGCCCGGCGGCGGCCCGGGGATCGAACTCGTGCCCGCTTCCTTTTCACCGCCATGCCCGGCCAGCGGCAGGTTGAAGAAGTTGAGGCTCCACTCCAGGATGTTCTCCCAGATATGCAGGGGGCCCATCTGGTAGGGCGGAAATCCGTCCATCATCGCGCGCCGCGGCCAGGTACCCGCGCCGATCTCCGCCGCCGCCCACAGGCTCGGATAGTGCATGGCGATATGCCAGGCGCCACAGCCGCCCATGGAGAAGCCGCGCAGAATAATTCGGTCTTCATCGATCTTGTAGCGCCGCTTCACTTCGGCCAGCGCCTCCATCACGTCCGCTTCGCCCACAATGTGATAGGCCATGCCGTTCCAACGCCCATACACGTCAAGCTGCAATTGCCCCAGTTGCTCGGGGTCCGATTGATTCTTGCCGGGGCGCTCGAAGCGATGGATGAAGTTGAGCTCCGTATTCTTTTGGTCGCGGCCGTGCAGCCAAACGTATAGGCGCGCGGGCTTGGTGGGATCGTAGTTTTCCGGCACGCGCAGGCCGTAGAGCTGTACGCTGCCGTCCAGGGCGGAGTAAAAGCCGTGAATGCGGCGCCCGGTCTCTCGGGTCCAGGGGGAACGGCCGGTGCTCAACGCCTTAGCCCGTTCGATGCCTTTGTCGAGGACGGCGAGGTAATTCGGTACGTCTGCCGCGCTAAAGGTCTCCTCGGGAAACTCGTCCATCCATTGGCCGGCCTTGAGATAGATTTCGACGTCGGCGAGCAACGTCGGGTCTACTCCTTTGGCCTTCAACGCCGCTACTTGGCGCGAGAGTTCCGCGACCTTTGGCTTCAACTCGGGCGGCACGGGCGGAGGTGGCGCGGGGGCCGGGGCTTGGAGAAATAGATAAGCGAGAAAAGGAAGCAGCAAGGTCATGGTTGGGGAACGGCCTCGTACAGGACTGTTTCATCATCCTGCGTCATAGCCAAAAAGTAAACCGTGCCGTCGTCCCGGAAGTCGATCGCGTTAATGCGCACCAGGTAATCGCCGTCCGCCGTGGGGCGGAAAAGATTGATCACCTGCCGCACGGCCTTGGGATCGTTCGAATCTCCGGGCTTCACCATCAGAAAATTGTTGCCGCCGTTGCTTTGCTGGAAGAGAAAATCGCCGCGCCGGTTGCCCTCGCCCAGGCTCACGTTGGAGGTCACCTGCCCATTGGGCATCACGGTCGAATTGTTGATCAGAATCTGCGGCGTATTGTTTTGGAATTCAACCAGAATGTTGCCGCCCGCCTGGATCGCCAGCAGTGCGAAGAGACGATCGCCCACCGCGCGGGGCGGGTTGGCGATGCCGGTGATGCGATGCTCGCCCACCACGGTCAGATTTGGCTCGACCAGGCGCGTCCAAGTATTGCCCATGTAAACATGCAGCACGGGCACATTCAGATTGCGGAAGCGCAAATTGGCCAGCACCCGGCCCTGATCGTCGAGCGAGTAGCTATCGAAGCCGCTGGCAATGCGGCCGTCGATCGTGCTGGCGTTCGCCGAAGTTCCCGAATAGACCAGAATCTGTTGCAACACCCCTCCGGCGCGCAAATAGATGCGGCTGTCGCCCTGATTCGTGCTGGCCGAAAAGAGGAGGTCTCCTTGGGAGTTCACCTCCAGGTTGCCCGGCGTGTTGATGGTGTGGCCGTTAAAGCTAAGCGGAAAGCTAAGCAAGCGCTCCGGCGCTCCGTTGCCCACCACCCGAGAGATCGCGTTGCCGCCAATCAAGTACACGTCGCCATTGGGCGCCTTGCGGATGTTGGCCGTGCCGCCGTGAAAGCCTCCAAACCACATCGAGGCGCCGAAAAGACGCTCCCCCAAAGCGAGCGTCGGCCGGAAGTCCCGCCCGTCAAATTCGGCGATAGAGCCCGTGGTGCCACCGCTCAAGACATGCGGAGGACCCACGCGTCCGCCATTGATCAGCGTCACCAGATTGAGCGGCGCTTCGAGCTTAACTTCCATGTCGTGCCAGAAAAGCCATTCGGGCTCGGCTCCCCACCTGGCCACCGCCATATTCGAGTTGTTGGTCCGCGCCATCAGGTAAACCTGGCCTTGGCCATTGACGGCACCGCTCTCGAAATCCTCGATCGTCACGTTGCCGATGCGCGCCGCCGAGTAGAGAAACAGGCTCTCGGGATCCGCACCCGGTTTCCATCTATAAACGCCGTTGCCGCGGCTGCCAAAGGGGTTGGCGTGCAAGAGCGCGCCAAAGCCGGGATGAAAGCTCATGATGCCCGTCAAGCCGGCCATCCGCAAGGTCTGCATGTCGCCGTTCGGGGCGAAGTAAAGATAGTGGTTGTTGTTGTCGTTCAGCGTGGCCGCCACGAGCATCGCTCCCGATTCGTCTACCCAGAAGTGCGGGTGATTGCCGCGTCCGCCCGGAAAGCTCCGCACGGTGGTCGCCGCCACAGGATCGTTTATGCCAATGAGCTTGCGGCGCTGGCCGCTGGGAGGATGCTTAAAGTAGACGCGGTTCGAGCCCAGCGTCAGGCTGTAGTAAGCCGTGCCGTCGTTAGCGATGCCGAAGTCGTTGTCCACGGTGAAGGTGCCCGTGCCCAGCGTCGGGATCGCCTCATTGGTCCCCACCAGCAGTTCGGTGATTTTGTAGTTGTAACCGCGGAAGAGCCCGGTGTAGGTAACGGGATCGTTTTCAAAGCGGAAGGTCGCCCGCACAATCATCTGCCCGCCGCTGGTGAGCGAGTTGCGCGTCGTAAAAATGTTGGCCGTGCCGATGGTGTCCGTCAGCGGCGTGTTGTTGGAGAAAAACGGTTCGACGCCGTTCTTATCGCCCAGAGATAGCTGCCGGCCGTTGATGTTGGTGTCTTCGTAAACCAGCAGCTTGCCGCCCGTGCGCGCAACCGAGTGAGCGAAGTACTCGTTGGCAAAACTGCCCGGTGCAAAACGCGGCATGCCCGCGGTCGCGACCGCCTTGAAATTCCCGTCCCTGTAGTGCACCAGCGCCTGGGCCAGGCCGCTGAGCGAGGCGTTGAAGTAGAGGTCGCCCTCGTCGCTTAGCCACAACATCGATTGCCGTGCGCGCAGTTGATAGTTTGAGCGCATCGAATTCAGGTTGTGATAGAGCCGCCGCACGCGGTAAGGCGTCGGCGTGTTGGTTTCCACGCGCGCCACCGCGATCCACTGCCGCTGCAGGCCGGTCTGTACGTCGCCGTAGTTGAACGTCGCTTGCACGAAATTCGCGCCCTCGGCCCGCGCCGTCATCAGCCCCGCCGTGGTGATCGCCGCCGTCTGCGAGGTACCATTGCGCAAGTTCGATACGGACCACGTCCACGTCACGCCCGGGATCGGTTGATCGTCGGCGTCATAGGCGGTTGCGCTGAATTGCTGCGTCGAGCCCACGCCGATTTGCAGCCGGTCCGGACTGATTTCGACGCGCGAAGGAATGGTCTGCACCGCCGTCTCGGCGGCAACCCCACCCGAGCGCGCGGTGACTCGAACGACGGCCAAACGAAGCGCGCTAAACACTCCGCTGCCGTTAATCGTTCCGTTCGTCCCGTTGTTGGTCGTCCAGGTAACGGTCGCGTTGGGAATCGGATTCCCGCCCGCGTCGCGCACCACGGCGCGCATGGCGAGCGTCCTGCCCACCAGCACCTGGCTCGCATCGGAAAGAATTTGTACGCTCGCCGGCGTTTGCGCGAACAAGGCACCCGCCGCCGCCCAGAGAAACGCGAAACGCATCAACCGAAGACCTCTTCGACGACGCGATAGTTGCCTTCCACGCTGCCCGGCACGTACTCGTAACGACGTCCCGAGGGCGTATCGTCGATCCCCTTGGTCCAATCGATGCCAAGCGCGGAGTAAATCGTCGCAACCAAATCTTCGGGGTAAATGGCCCGCTTCCCGCTCCAGCCAAAGTCCACAATGTTGGCGGCGCTCGCGTCGCTGGCGCCAATCACGCGCCCACCCTTAACGCCGCCGCCCAGCATCGCCACGCTCATCACGTTGCGATAGTGGTCGCGGCCCGCACGGGAATTCAGCACGCCTGGCGTGCGGCCAAACTCGCCCATCATCACAATGAGAGTCGAATCAAGGTCGCCGCTCGCCTTAAGATCCTCGACCAGCGAGCCCACGCTCCGGTCCAGGTCGTTGGTCAGCGTATAGATGTTTGTTCCCTGCGCCGGGTCGAACTGGCCGACATGCGTATCCCAACCGCCCTGCGTCACGTTTACGAAGACCGCGCCATTCTTGGCCCGCACCGCATTACGCGCCACGATCAAGCTGCGGCCCAGCGAGGTATTGCCGTAGCGCCCTTGATCAGCGGCGTCAAACTTAAACACCGCGTCCACCGCCGCGTTGTACATCATCGATTTCGCGCGGCCGTAGTAGCTGGCATAGGCGGCCATCGATTCGTTCGCCGGATTCTGCCGCAAGGTGCGGTCCAGCTCTTCCAGTTGCGCGAAACGCCGCTCAAAGCGCTCCTGGCTTTGCGTGGCATTGCCAAAGAAGTTGTGGGTCAGCGTGCCGATGCCCGATTGCTGCGCCGGCGGCATCATAGGGGCGAACAAGCCGCCCAAAAAAGTCGCACCCTGCAGGTTCGATTGGTTGAAAGCCAGGAAGGGAGGAATGAGCCCCTGCGAGCCTTTCTCGCGCGCCACCACCGCGCCGATGTGCGGGATCTCCGCCGCGAGCGCCGGATTCTGCGAGTGCGCCGTCTGCATATAGAATTGGCCGCGCTCGTGGGCCGCCTCCCAACTGGCCGCGCTGCGAATCACCAGCAGGTCGTCGGTCATTGTCGAGAGTTTGGGAAAGAAACGCCGGCCCAGGCGAATGCCGCCCGGATAGTCCCTTATATCGGCGTCGCGCGGGTTCCAGGGCCCGTCCTTCGGATCGAACGTATCCAATTGCGAAGGCGCGCCGTTCAGGTTGATAAAGATGCAGGTGCGCGCCGTCCCCCGGGTAGCTGCGTTCGCCGAAGTGACCGCCGCGTCGGCATGGGCGCCCAGCAGGCTCACGTTGGCTGCCGCCGCGGCGCCGAACAAAAAGTGCCGCCGCGTATAGGGGGCGTGGCCGTTACAGTTGATTCGATTTCGCATGCGTTTTCCCTAGCGGTTAAAGATGAAATCCAGCTTGTTGACAAGCGCCCACTGCAGGTCGCTCAGCCACTGCGCGCGCGGCCCAACGCGGTACTTGCGCGTGGCCAGTATTTCCTCTTCGCTGGGATAGCGCGATAGCGTCGCCAGGAACATCCGGCTCACGGCTTCCTCGTCCGTTGCGGCCGAGGCATCGATCTCAAGCACCCGGCTCCGGCTGGCCACGGCCGCGCTCGAATTGCCCAGCGTTCGGTTCACGTTCTGCGTGTCGTTCATGGAATAAAGCAGCCCCAGGATGGTGGGCTCGCTCGAGCGGTCGATCGTCAACCAGTTGCCGCGCCCCAGATTGTTCATGAAGTCCACAATTCGGAAATCGGTGGACGGCTCCGTGGGGTCCGGAAGCTGATTGGCGTAAGTGAGCACCCGGGGAATCCCCACCACCTGCATCGGCTGCTCAGTACGCGTGGCCGTGATCAGAGAGTCGTAGATCTCCTCGGCCGTCAATCGCCGCGCTTCGTGCCGCGCGAAGTATTTGACGTAGGCGGGCTTCCACTGCCCCGCATATTGGGAGCTCAACTGATAGGCCTCGGTCGAAACCAGCAGCCGCATCAGCGGCTTCAGGCGGTATCCGTTTTGAATAAAGTTGTCGGCGAGCGCCTCCAGCAGCTCGGGATGCGAGTTCTGCAGCGGCCAATCTCCCGGCGGCGGCTTGCGCGGGTCTGTCCGCTCGAAGTCCCAAGCCTCGGGCGGATCTACAATTCCGTGCCCAAACAAGTAGGCCCACAAATGGTTTACGGTAGCTTTGGCAAATTGCCGGTCCGCCGTAAGAATGCGGCCATACTCCTGCCGCCAGTTGTTGCCGGAAGGCTTCTCGCCGGTCGTCAAGTAGACCGGAGTCTGCACCGCATCCACGCGCGCCGGCCGATTGCCCGGATTGCCGGTCGAAACCGCGCCCGTATAGGAACCGTAAAGGCGGTCGTTGACGCTCACGCGCGGCCGGAAGCCGATGTTGTCGTCCGACCAGCGAATGAAATACATCCGGCTCAGCCAGGCCGATTGTTGCCAGAACTGCGTGCGCGTGCGCCGCGTCAGGAAGAGGTTGATTTTCTCCAGGTGCGCGCGTCCGTTGTGGCAGGAGATGCATTCCGTCTTATAGCCCAGAAACGTCGTCGTAATCTTGTCTGTGATGTCGTCCCAGGAATCCTGCACCGGCCCGGCGACATCCATCCAGCGGGCGAAAAACTGGGTACCCGGCACTTCGTCTACTTCTCCCGCCGCGCCGATCAGTTCGCGCGCGAAGTCGTCATAAGGCCGGTCTTCGGCCATGGACTTCCGCAGCCACTCGTAGAACACGTTGCGGCCCAGGGTGCCGATCGATTCGTGGGAGCGGGTCACTTTGAATTTATTGGCGAAGAAGGTCGTCATCTGGTCGGCATAGGCGGGGCTGGCCAGCAGTTGCTCAATCAGCTTGGCGCGCTTGTCGGGGTCCGTTGAGCCCAGAAACGCCTCGGCCGCTTCAGGCGTGGGGATGCGGCCCGTTAGGTCAATGGAAACTCGCCGCAGGAACTCCGCATCGCCGCTGGTTGGCGCCGGCGCAACGCCATCGGCCTCCATTTTGGAAAAGATGGCCTGGTCGATGAAATTAGACTTCTCGACCGTCGCCCGTCCCACGCTGAAGCGGGCGCGCGCCGCCTTGCGGTATTGCTGAAACTCCCGGTCGAGTTCGAGCGAATCCGCATACTCGCTTCGCAGAGCCGAGGGGTAACGTGGGCAGCCGGGGTCGGCCGCTTGTAGCGCAACAAGACAAACTAAGGCCGAGGCCGCGAGCGGTCGAAGGAGGGCGTTCATACAGAGCCAGTCACTCTGCAGTATACAGGCCCGCCAGCTCCAGCGGAATCCCCCCAATCGCCTGATATTAAGGCAGTTCGCGGCCAAAGAGCAGCTTCGCCGCCGACGTCGCGGGAATTGCACCCACGCTGAGGATTTTGGCGTGGTAGTCCTGCAAGCTCAGCTTGCTTTGCTCGGCTAGTTTGCGCAGCCGCAAGAGGTCCCGATAACCCATAAAGTACTCCGTCAACTGCACGCTGCCCAGCTTGGCGCGTTGGATCTTCGCGGTGGCTTCCTCGCGCTCCTGGAAGCTTTCTTCGAGCAGAAAGCGCAAGGCGTCCTCTTCGCTCCAGTTTTGGGTGTGGAAGCGAATGTCCAGAATCGTGTTCGACACCGCACGCAACTGTTGCTTCAGAAAAGTAAAGCGCAGGTTTGGGTCCCCGTTCAAATAGCCCTGATCAATCAGCATCTCGGTTGAATAGATCGCCCAGCCCTCAGCAAAGGCGCCATTGGCAAACACGCTGCGCAGCAGTCGCCGTCCGCGCGGCTCCAGGCGATTGGAGAACTCGAACTGCACATAGTGCCCCGGCATCGCCTCATGAATCGTCAATAGCTTCAGCCCGTAGCGGTTATATTCCCGCAGTTTCGATTCCGCGCGCTCCGCGGGCCAATCCGCTGGGATTGGCGTTAACCAGTACTGCGCACCCAGCGACGGCTGCATCGCGGGCGCGGGATTGAAGCCTCCGACAGGATAGCTGCCGCGCATAAAGGCCGGCGTCGGGATCACCTTCAGGTTTTTCGTATCCGGCAGCGGCAGCAGGTCCTTGGACTTCACAAACGCGATCGCTTCGCGCAGATCCGCCTCCGCCGCCGCAAAGTAGTCGTCGCGCTTGGCGTGCTGGGTGGCCAAGCTATCCAACTTCGCACGAATCGCTTGTTTGGCATCGCCGGAGGCGCCAGCCAGGCGCGCCATCTCCTTTTGCAAGCGCGCCAATTCGGCCTCCGCCTCGGCCAGCACGGCCGAGGGTTCCGCGGCGGTGGCATGGTGCAGTTGGAACTTCTTCTTGTAGCGCTCCGGCCCCAGCCGCCAGTTTTCTTTGGGCCCTGGGGGCGTATCGCGCAGATGCGCGTCAAAGGCGTCCAGTGCGGCGACCGCTTTGGCGGCCGCCTCGTCGAATTTTTTCGACATCTCGTCCGGGCGCTCCGCTTTCAGTTGCGCGATGAGCGCTCGATTCCCCTGGTTAGCCGCAAGGGCCATTTCGGCCCAGAATGGGGGCACCTCGCGTAGATTTCCCTGCGCTTGCTGCACGCGGGTGGGAAAGCGCTCCAGGCGTTTCAGGATCTGGTAAAAACGGGCGTTGCGGGGCGCGTACTCCTGGACATAAGGCACGAACAAGGCATTGCCGAAGATCTCCACATACCCCATGGGATTATGCCGCCACCACTTCACCTCGTCCAATTGGAACTGCGCAAGCGCAATTTGCTGCCGCACCAGTTCGTAATCGACGCGGTCTTCGGGCGCCAGCTTTTCGGGGCTCACGTCGCGCGCCAAGCCCTGCAGAAAGCGTTGATAATACAGCCGTTGGCGGTCGAGAGCCGGCGGCGAGAACTCCTCGACCAGCTCGTCTAGCGGGACGCCGTTATGCCGGTGATAGCCCACCGCGGTCGCCGTCGTCGGGAAGAAAGTGAGCGTATTGAAGACGAATTCTTCGGCGATCCTCGAAAAATGCGGTGGTTTGTTGGCGCAGCCTGTGGCCAGCAGCAGTATCCAAAGAGCTAAGAGCAATCGCAGATGTGCCATTACATCTAGGATGGCATTGCCGTTCCGGCTAAAGGATTTTCCGCAGTGGGCCGATAACTTTACGAGTGAGGCGAATGCCTCGTCGCCGCTCCGCGCACCCGCCGCTATGAAGAAAAACGTATTCCCGCTTGTTGTGATCGCCCTGGTGGTAGCGGTCTTGTCCACCGGTATCTTTTATGGATTGATCGTCAGCCGTATGGACGGCTCAGCGAAGTCCACGCCCCTGCGGCGCCCGGTTGCGGCCACCTCTCTGGAAAAAGGCCACGTCTTGAAAGCGAATGATTTGCGCTGGGCCGAAGCCAAAAATGAGGCTAAAAATGCCGAGCCGGGTCCCATGACGCTCGAGGACGCCGAAGGGCGCGCGTTGCTAGAGAAGGTGGACGGCGGCCAGGTCTTGACCGACAAGCTCCTAAGCCCGGGAAGCGCCCGGAGCTTAGCCAGCGCCATTCCCGACGGCCAGCGGGCCGTTACGGTGCATGTTTCGGATTCTTCAAGCGTCTTGGAAATCCTCCGCGCCGGCGATCACATTGATGTGCATAGCCTCAGTGCCAAAACGCGTCCCCGTGACGGCTATAGCGAAGCGGACTGGGAGGTTCGCACGATTCTCCAAAATGCGACTGTGTTTCAGGTCGGGGCGCCCGAACGAGGCGCTGGGGGGCGCGGCGTTCTCACGCTGCTGGTCGCGCCCGAGGAAGCCCCCCGTCTAAGCCAGTCCGACGCTGCGACGCGCTTGCGCGTAGTTTTACGAAATCGGAAAGATTCCTCGTTGCTGCCTGTCAGCCCGGTCAACTTGAGCCGGTCTGAGATCCCCCCCACGCCCAAAGCGATCGTCCGCAGCCAATTCACGCCTAATCCTACACCCAATGCTCTGCCTAGTTCTCCGGCAAAGCCGCTTGAACCAGGAATCCACTTTGAAATTCACTTGGTGGAAGCCTCACCAGAAGAACTGCGCCAGTGGAGCCAATCGCCGTCGTCCATCCCAGCGGGCACGCCGGCCGTCTGGGCTTCGTCGCGTTTGCAAACCGCCCAGGGCGGGGAAGTGACGTGGCGAGGCCAAGATCCCGCCGCTTCGCTCCGGGTACGCCTGGAAACACGAACCGCCCCCGATGGCGGCATCGAGTGGCGCGCGCGCACCGAAACCTCCCTTGGACCGGGCCATGACGCACTCCGGCGAAGTGAACTACCCTGGAATTCCGGACGGCAAGGCAGCGCCATTGCAGGACTGCTCCCGGCTAGCCAGGCGGCGGCCTGGAGGGAAAAATTTGCTCCGCATCGCCGCTTGCCCGATTCAACGGGAAGCAGCGAACTGGCCGTATTAATCTCGCCCGCCCCGTAGGCTCCCCATGCCAATGCCCTGGCTGCTGACCCTGATCTTCTTCGCCACTTTCGCCCTGATTGTAGCCGGTCTTTATCTTTTTTCCCCGCGTTTGGAGGCGGCGGACGCTGGTGGCCTTGGTGAAGGTGCGACAGGTGCTGGGGCCAGCGGCTCTGGGTCTAATGGTGCTGGGGCCAATATTGGTAGGGCCACTAGCGCTGGGCCCTGGTCCGAAATGTCGTCCGACCCCTCGGCATTTCCCGTCCTCCTCAAGAGCGAAAAAGTTTCCTCGATTTCTTTTTGGGCGGCCTTGCTGGAACGCTTTGAATTCAGCGGCAACATTACTCGCCTCGTCGCCGAAGCCGGCCTCACCTGGTCCGTAGGCCGCTGTACGGCCCTCATGCTTATGTGTGGCGCCTCCATGGCGGTCGTCTTAACGCGGGTTTCCTGGGTCCCGGCCTTAGCCGTAATTTTGGGCGGCCTGGTCGCTACCTCCGCGCCGGTGTTTTATATAAGGCATAAAAGGGAGCGCCGCTTTGCCGAGTTTGAACTTCATTTCCCGGACGCGCTGGATTCCCTGGGCCGGGCTATGCGCGCCGGGCACGCCTTTTCCGCCGGCATGGAAATGGTGGCCCACGAGAGCCTGCCCCCGGTTTCGGTGGAAATCCGTAAGACGCTCGAAGAATGGCGGCTGGGCCAATCCTGGGACGAGGCTCTGGAGCACTTGGCGGCTCGCGTTCCCCTTACTTGTGTCAGTCTTTTCGTCGCCAGTGTCCGCATCCAGTCCAAAGCCGGCGGTAAACTGCACGAGGTTTTAGGCCGCATATCCGAGGGCGTGCGCGAGGCCGGCGCCCTGGACGGCGAGGTCCGCGCCATCAGCGCGCATGGCAAGCTCACCGGTTTGATCCTCACCCTCTTGCCCCTCGGGATCGCCGCCATGCTCCACTTTGCCGCGCCCGGACATCTCGACATCTTGACGGAACACCCCGTCGGCAGGCTCATGATCGTGGGCGCCTTGGTCTTGCTGGTCGCGGCGCATTTCGTCATGCGCCGAATTCTGGATATCCGGATCTGACATGAGTAGCGAATTTCTCATTCTTGGCGCTTGCTTTTTCTTCGTGCTCAGTGCCGTGCTCGCGGGGGGCTGGTGGTTCCTGCGGGAGCCTGAGCAGCAAGCCGCGCCAGCCGGCATACCGGTCCTGATTGGTGGTCCCGAAGAGGACGAAGGCGGAATTCGCCAGACGCTGGAAAGAATCGGCAGCGTCCTGCCGGAATCGGCCCACTCCGAGCATCCGTTGCGCCGCCGCCTGGCTATGGCCGGCTATCGCGATGCCGATTCGCTCACTGCCTTCTTCGGCGTAAAGGCCGTGGCCGCGCTGGTGTTTTCTTTGTTCTTCGTAGTGATCGCGATCCTGCTGGACGCTTCGTTTGCGCCCTCGCTCGTCTTCTCGCTTTGCGGTTTAGGCGCCGGTTACTTTATTCCGGAGCGCGTGCTGCGTAGCCGCGTCTCCAGCCGGCAGGCGCGTTTGCGCCAAGCGCTCCCCCCCGCCCTCGATATGTTGGTCCTTAGCCTCGAGGCAGGCCAAGGCCTCGACAGCGCCTTATTGGAAACCAGCCGGGAGCTCAAACGCATTTACCCCGACTTGAGCGAGGAATTCGCCTTTGCTTGCCTCGAAATGAAGGCGGGTCAATCCCGCGCCGATGTCCTGTCCCGCCTTGCCGCCCGCACGGGCGAAATCGAGGTCCGCAAACTGAGCAACCTGCTCTTAGACGGGGACCGCTTCGGCACTTCCCTCGGACCCGCCCTCCGCACCCACGCGCGCTATCTGCGTACACGGCGCCGCCAAGCGGCTCAGGAACAAGCCCGTAAGACCAGCGTCAAGCTGGTTTTCCCCGTCTTCTTTCTCGTTTTCCCTAGTGTCCTCTTGGTCACGCTCGGACCGGCGATTTTGCGCCTCTCCGCCGGCATGGCGCAACTGCTAGGCAGCGTCAAGTAGCGGCGGCGCCGCGATGCCCGTCCCCGGCGCCCACATAGCGCACCAGCAGCAACGTCGCATCGTCGTGCGGCTCGGCGCCCTTTAAGAATTCCTTAACCGCTTCGCGCAACTTGGCTTCCACATGCCCCAGAGCCGCCGTGGCATGGCTGGCCAAAACGCCGGCGATTCTTTCCCGGCCGAAAAATTCTTTCGGCGCTCTCCGGGCCTCCTCGACTCCATCGGAAAACAACACGAGCGTATCCCCTGGGCCCAGCCGTACCTCGGCCACCTCGAAAGTCGCCTCCTCCAGCATTCCCACCGGAAAGCCATTGGATTCCAGTACCTCTATCCCAGGTCCACTCGCCCCCCGCGGCCGTACCAGGAAGGGGCGCGAGTGCCCAGCGTTGGCGTAGCGCAGCACGCCCTCGCGGTTTAGATGCCCCGCAAAGATAGTGCAGTACTTCTCCCCTTCCGTGCGTTCCAGCAGGAATCGATTGAGTCTGGGTAGCCATTCCTCCAGCGGCGTTCCCGCGGCCGCGGCTTCCATAATCACGCCCTGCAAAAGGGACGCGAGCAGGGCCGCCGCCACGCCTTTGCCGGAGACGTCCGCCACCGCGGCCAAATGTCCGCCGCCGGGCGTGGCAATCACATCGTAAAAGTCGCCCCCCACCTGGTAGGTCGGGATGGAACTGCCCGTAACCTCCAGATAGCCGCCCGTGGGCAAATGCCGCGGCAACAGATTCGATTGAATCGTGCGCGCTAGCTCCAGCTCCTGCTCCAGCTTGTGCTTGCGCCGCTCCTCCTCCAGCAGCCGGGCATTCTCGAGAATCGACGAAGCCTCCAGCGCCAGCGTCTGCAAGAGCTCCCGGTTCCCTTGTTCCTCCCGCAGCACCAGCGTCATCGAGTCCATGTACAGCACGCCGATGGTGTCGTCCATGGTCGCCGCCATCGTCTCGCCCGCGCCCACGCCGCCGCGCAGCCGGATCAGCGGAATACACAACACGCTGCGCAAATCGAGCCCATCCAGGGAATCGTTAAACCGCCCGCTCCAATCCGCCAGCGGATCAAAGTGCAGGCTCAGCAAGTCTTTGCGCTCTTTCAGCGCCCGCGAAATCAGGCTGGCCGGCACCGGCAGATCCGCCGCGCTCAGCGCGCGGCCGCCTGCGTCCCGACCCAGTTCCACCATCAACTTTGTGTTCTTCTCCAGCAACAGGAAGCCCCGCTCGCATCCGGTCACTGTCAACGCCGCCTCAATCACTGTCGCCAGCACGTCGTTCAGACTCAAGGCGTGTTCGAGGCTCCGCGCCACTTCCGTCAGCGCGCGTAACTTGGAAAGTTCCGTCCCCTGCTGGGTGCCCGGGATTCTCCCTAATAGCTTGCGAATCTCCGCTTCATTGCGCTCGGCCAGTTCTAACCGGTAGCCGTCCTCTAAGCCAAAATCGACAATATCCCCCACCCGGAGCGGTGCCGCAGGTATTCTCTCGCCATTGACGCGCACCCCATGCAGAGATTCCAGGTCCTCAATCTGCAATCCACCCGCGCCGTTGGTGATTTGCGCGTGCTTGCGGGAAACCCGGCTGTCCCGCAACACCAGGTGGTTCTCAGAGTGCCGCCCAATCGTGAAAGGAAATACGTCCAGCATCACCCGGGTTGCATTCCCGGAAGGGTTAATGACTGTCAGTTCGAAGGCCAAGTTGCTCGGTTCGTCGCCTCTGCTCCAGTCTAGTGCAGCAGCGGCGCGAGCCTGTCCGCCCGCGTGCCCAGATCCCCACCGCGCCCCACCACGAGTTTCCCAATCGGCACGGTTCCCGCTCGATTCGGCCGGCCCCGCGTGAAAAAAGACTCCAAGCCGTGGGCTCTATGCGGGCGTCCGGGCGGGCATCCGTCCGGACGCCATGCCCCGCATCCTTTCCTACGCCCTAAGCCTAGAAACTCAAACGCGCGGAGACTTGAATCTGGCGCGGAGTCCAGTAAGAGCTAATGAACTGCTGGATGCCGTCAAGACCATTGGGGTTCGTGTTGCCTTGGATGTTCAGCGCGTTGAAGGCATCGACGTTGAAGCGGAGTTTCCAGCGCTCGGTGAGGCTGAATACTTTGAAAAGGGACACGTCGGCAGTGTAATTGAAGGGTCCGAGGAAGTTGGTCTTCCAGAAGGGATTCACGCCGATCGGACCGGGATTGAAGGCTGTGAGTAGGTTCTGGCCGTTGGCCAGGCGAACGGTGACATTATTAGTGCCGTAGTTGGGCTGGCCGACCGTGTTGTTGATGGGCGTTTGGTAGGGGACGTAATCGGCGGGGAGACCGGTGACGCCGCCGTTGGGGTTGTTGATCTGGTTGGGCGCGATATAGCCGTTGAACCAGAGGTTGCCGGGACGGCAAACGCCGCTGCGGCAGTCCGTGACCGGCACGCCGTCTTTATACACCTTGATGGGAGCGGTGGGGCCCCAGTTGTTCACCGAAGGGACGACGTATTGGGAGACGACATTGCCGATGTAGGCGAGTTGGAAGCCGCCCACTAGGGCGTTGAGCCAGCGATTGGAATTGCCGAGGAACCTCTTGCCTTTGCCGAAAGGCAGATCGACGACGCCATTGAAGCTGACTCTATGTTTCGGAATGTCGGTGTCGATCCGGTAGTGCAGGTAGCGATTTAAATCCTGGCTGGGCTCCAGAATCGTACCGGTGTTGAGGTTGGCCGGAAGGACGCCGGGTGCGAAAGCTTGGGCGGGATAGAGAACGCTATCGCGGAACGTGTTGCCGCCGATGCGAAAAGCGTTCGACAGCACGTAGTAGATCTGGTAGGCGTAGCCGTTCTTGTAGGGGCGCTGGTAGTTGAATTGGAAGGACGAGTTATTGGCGAAACCGTACTTCGTCGATTGCACATTATTGCCCCAAGTGCGATTGTCGAAGGGCCGGGTGGCGACATTGGCGAGCGGGCCGGTCGGGAGCGCCGTCCCGGTTTGGAGGGCCCAAGTATAAGCCGAGGGGTTGAAGTTGTATTGGTAGTTCTGGTCGAGATTCGTGCTTTGGAGGTAGAGATAAGTGACGCGGAACGCGGAACCGTTCTTAAAGGGCTGTTCGATGGTGAGGCTGGTTTGACGGACATTGGCCGGGGGATAACGGGGATCCAACGATTGGTTCGTGATGCCGGGCAGCAGCGCGTTGGTCTGCGCGGTATTGACGACATTGGCGCTGTTAAGGCCGGCCACCACGGTTTGCGGACCGCGCAGGAGTCCATTCGGAAGGCCATCGGGGGCTTGGGCGGCGGCGTTAAAGTTTTGCGAGTAGTTAGCTAAGAAGGGTAAGTTGGTGATCCCAATCCGCATGGAATTGCGAATCGGAACGGGATAGATATAGGTGCCGAAGCCGCCGCGAATGACCGTGCCGAAGCGGCTAAGGTTATAAGCGAAGCCGAGGCGCGGCATGAAGTTGTAGTAATTGCCGTAGATACCCGCATCGGGCAGGCCGGCTTGTTCGGGCGTCATGAACCTGGCGCCAAGGTTTCGTAAGTTGGTGAGGATGGCGGGGGTAGTGTAGCCGCGTTCCAAATAGAACTCGAGGGGATGCTTGAGGATCAGCGCGTTGTTGCGCAGGTCAAAACCCACATTGAGACCGTCACGGGTGGTGGGCGCGGGATGGACCTCCCAACGGACTCCGGCGTTGATGGTCAGGGAACGGGAGACCCGCCAGTTGTCTTGAGCGTAGAAGGCGAATTCGTTCTTGCCGAAGTCGCCGAAAGGCGCGTTTTTCACTTGGCTATACGAGCTGGCCGCGCCGAGGAAAAAGTCGGCGTCGACGAAGCCGGTATTGGCGCGAGCGCCGTAGTTGGCGCCGGTAGCCGGGTCGTAGACGGCCGTGGCAAGGTTGGAGAAAGCGACCGTGTCAGATTGCCGGTCGGGCAGGTAACCGAACTTTTCGTGCCGGTAGCGGGCGCCAAATTGCAGGGTGTGCTTGCCCCAGATCTTGGTCAGGTTCTGGTCCAGGTTGGTAATTGCCTGACTCATGCCGTAGTTAAACTGCGAGCCGCCGTAGGGCATGATCAGATTGGCGCCGATGTTGGGGAAGCCGGACTGGCCGAAGTTATTGGGCAGGCCGAGCAGCTTCTCGTAATTTTGGTTGACGTCGCCCGCGCCCTGGACATACTGCCGCATCCACTGGCGGCTCAAAATCGTTTCGCTGAATAGGGTGGGCGAGAAGACCTTGGAGTAGCCAAGCGCGGCGCTGATCGTAGTGACGAGAATTTGCTGATATCCAGTAGCTCCCTCCGGCAGACCGCCGCCTGCGATATTGGCGGGAGAGGCATTCGGGAAATTGCGCAGCGCTTGCTGGAACTGGTCGATGTGGGTGAAGCGGGCGTAGGCGCGATTGTCCGGATCAAAGACATGATCCAGACGGACGTTGAAATTGGGAATGTCTTGTATAGTGTTGTTCACGTCCGTGATGTTGGACCGTACGCGGGGGTTGTCGGCGAAAGTCGGGAGCGGCGTGGCTTCATAGAGCGCCTTGGCCAGAGGGCTGATGCGCGAGATGGGGATGCGGTTGCCAGGGAAAGGGGTGCGGCTTAAAGTGGACGTGGTGGTGTTGGGATCGTAGAGCGTGAAGTCGACGCCCGCGCTGGTGGGAAGATTGCTGAAATCGCCTTGCCGCATGGCGACAGTGGGTACGAAGACGCGCTGCTCGGCGGCTTGGCGCAGGCTGAACTTTTCCCAGGCTCCAAACCAGAAGGTCTTGTCCTTGCCCTTGTAGAGTTTGGGAATCCAAACCGGGCCGCCACCGGAGGCGCCGAACTCGTTGCGGACAAGGTGGGGCGCGGCGAAAGTGGGGGAATTCTGCCGTGCGCGGGCGATCCCGATAGCGTTGTTGCGCATGGTATGGAACATAGTGCCGCGGAACTGATTGGTGCCGGACTTAGTGGTGATGATGGCCGTGGCCGGCGTGGCGAACTGGGCGCCCGAGTTGAGCGTTTCGATTTTGACTTCCTCGACGGCGTCCGGGTCGGGTAGTTGCGCATTTTCGGAATTGCGGCCGCCGCCGAAGTTCCGATTGGTCATCGGAGCGCCGTCCTGGGTGTACTCAAAGCCTTCGTGCATCAGGCCATTGACCCGTTGGCCGTTGGCTTCGACGCCGGGAGTAGTGGTGGCGACCAAGCGCATGACGTTGCGGGTGTTTTGGGGAAGCTGGTCCAGGCGGGTACGGTCCAGATGGTTGCTAACGGTGCCGCTATCGTAGGTGACGAGTTGGATTTCCGAAGCATTCACGGTGATTTGCTCGGCCACGTCGCCCACTTGGAGCGTGGGATTGAACACGACCACCTGGGCATTGCGGAGCATGATCGCTACCTGAATCTTCTTCATTCCCGGAGAAGTGAAAACGGCCGTGTACTGGCCGCCAAACAAACCCGGCACATTGTAAAAACCGGTCGCATTCGCGCTGCTTTCGATGGCGACGCCGGTTTCATTGTTCACAATGCGGACCCGAGCGCCGGGAAGCGTGGAGCCGGAGGCGTCCTGGATCGTGCCCTGAATCGACCCCGCACCGCTTTGCGCTGCGGCCCGCGGCAGCGCAAGCGAAATCAGGAGGGGGACTAAGAATAAAACAAGGGTAGAAAAGGAGATTCTCGGCATCTTAAAGGGGTTGAACATTACTGGACTCCGCTGACGGAAAGAAGAACAGGCCCCCTCCGCGCCCGCTGATCATATAACAACCCGCCGCCTAGTTCCAAGCCGCTCCGGCCGCTCTCCGGTCTTGACTTGGGCTCAGCTCACCAGCTTTTCCGCCCGCATCGCCTGGCAGTGCGAGCAATACCCGCCTACCTCCGTCCGCGCCGCCACAATCTGGAAGCCCAGATTCTCTTCAATCTCTTTGCGCAAGCGCGTCAGCGGCTCCCCAAAGTACTCCTCCACCTTGCCGCACTGCAGACAAATGATGTGCGCATGCTCGCGCTTCATCTTCGTCTCGTAATAGTGCTGGTCCCCGTCCTTATGCATCAGGTCCAGCTCATCCACCAAGCCGGACTCCTTCAGCATCTTCAGCGTCCGGTACACCGTCACGCGGTTTAGTTTCGAATCCTTTTCCCGCGCCATGTTGTACAGCGTCTCAGCATCCAGATGCTTCCCGCTGTGGTCGATCAGCTCAAGCAGCACCTGGCGCTGCTTCGTCAGCCGGACGCCCTTTTCTTTGAGTGATCGTGACATTTCCATAGCGGTCTTCCTCTATTCTCACATTATGGACGTGCTGGCCGCCCTGCGTGAAAGGATTCTCTCCTTTGCGGCATCTCGTTATGGGAGGCAAGTCGCTGAAGACTTGACTCAGGAGGTCCTGCTTGTGCTTCACGAAAAGTATCCGCACGTCCAGGAAATGGCCGAACTCGTCCCGCTCGCCCTCCAGATCACCCGCTACAAAGTCATGGCCCACTTCCGCAAAGCCGCCCGCCGCGGCGAAAACACCGCCGTCGATGTCGCCGAACTGCCCCTGGCCGACCCCCACGTCAATCTGGCCCTCGAAGCCGAACAGCGCGAACTGGTAGGCCGCCTGGAACTCGCCCTCCCCATGCTCGGCGAGCGCTGCCAGGAAATCTTCCGCCTCAAGCTGGCCGGCCACAATTTCCCCGAAATTCAACAACTTCTCGGCGCCGCCAGCATCAACACCGTCTATACCTGGGAAGCCCGCTGCCGCGAAAACTTGAAGCGTCTGCTCTCGGAAGTTAGGAGGCCGCAATGAATTCCGATTTTCTCGACGACGAAATGCGCGCCCTGCTCAGCGCCTACTCCATGGGCACCCTTAGCGGCGCGGAACGCCAGCGCCTTTTTGAAAAAGCCCTCGGCAACCAGGAGCTCTTCAACCAACTGGCCGACGAGGAAACCCTCCGGGCGACCTTTGAAAGTCCTTTGGTCAAACGCGCGCTCAACAATGCGCTCAGCCAAGCAAAACTGCCGCTGCGGGATGTCGCCGCCGCCGCGTCGCCCGCTCCCCTTGAAGAGATCCGCCCCTCCCGCTGGCCTCTTTATACCGCCGCGGCTTGCGTCGTTCTGGCATCCCTCGGACTCTATACCTTCTTGCAGCCCAAGGCTCAGCCAGCCGTTGAAATCGCCCAAGCGCCTGCGCCACAGACGCTTCGTAAGTTGGAAAGCGCGGCGCCCGCTGCCGCCACGCCCGTTTCCCCCGCACCTCTTGCTTCAAAACCCGCTAATCCAAGACCCGACCCGCCCGCCACTCGCCCAGGCCAAGGCGCGCCCACGCTTCCTGCACCCCTCCCCCTGGATGAACGCTTGGCCAGCCCCTCCCCGGCGCCTCCGCCTCCCCCTGCCGTCGCCCCGCCTCCCGCCCCCACCGCGGCCGACAACCTAGTCTTAGCCCTCCGTGACGAAGCCAAAGAGGCCAAGTCGGAAGCGGCCTCCGAATTCCGCGCCAAAGCCGTCGCCCGGCAGGCGGCGGTGTCAGCTCCCCTTCGCGTCTCCGGCCGTCAAATCTTTGTGGAGGCGCCCCGCGTGGGCCACCTTTACGCCTTCCGGCGCGACCCGTCCGGTTTTGTAAAGGTCCTCAGCGCCCCCATCAACGCGGACTCCCCTCGTTCTTTCCCCTTAGCTCCCGGCACCATCCACGCCTTCCTGGCCCCCGCCGCCGACCCTGAACTCGACCGCCTGGAAAAAGTCGAGATCCTTCCCGTCCGCATGTGGAGCGTCCTGACGCTGAACTAGTCTTGCTCGGGCGTGCCCATACCAGCGAACCAACACTGCACACTCGGTCAGCGTCTTTCAGGGCGTCGGGTCCTCTGGCGGGCAGTCAAGCTTGACTTTGCCCGCGCACCTTACTTACATGCGACAAGGGACGGCCCCGCGCCCTCCTTCTCCCTCGTCGTTGCAGGTTGCGCCGCGTCATGAAGAATAATCGCCAGCACGCGGCGCATCGCGGGTCCCGTTACCACCGCCCGCATGGGAATAGGCGACGGAATCACCAGCGTTTCGCCCTTCCCCAGCTTGACCGCACGGTCCGGAGTCTCATAGCACGCCTCGCCCTCGATCACATACACCGCCTCCACGCCAGAATGATGATGCGCTAAAGAGTACATCCCCGGCGTGAACGCGGATGTCTGGACCTGCAATGTGTAGTGTGCCGCCTTTGGCAGTGCTAATGGCCCAACCTGCGCGACATGTTTTCCCCCACGATAATTGGCGGTCCGCGGCTCAATGGCCGCCAGCCACGAAACGCCGCCGGCATCGAAAGCCACGCTCGCCGCTCCGACGGCCGCCTGGGCCTCTTTCAGCGACGCAAATCGATAGAGTTGCCAGAATACGGGCTCCTTCAGGTCCGCGGGGAGCGCTTTGCTGGCGAGGATCGCGCAACCCAATTCGCCTCGCCGCTCCGGCGAATCCGGCGCGCAAGTTGTCATCAACTGTGCCGCCGCCCGCTCGGCACTCAGCAACGCGAGCGCGGCCGTTGCCATGTTCAAAATCGTTCGTTGCGCGGTCATAAGGCTCCTCCGAAATAGATGCGCTCTCGCGCGCCCAGCAGTTTACAAAACAAATCTCAACAAATACAACTGGGACCCGTCAGGCCGTCCCTTCTTCTTCCAGCTCGGCCACCTATAAAATAAGCGTTCAGGGCTTGAAGATTACTTAGGCTTAGATTCCCGCGCTGCACCGGCAGCGTATTCTTGAGCCGCGCAAACTGCTCTTCGGTGATTTCTATGCTGAAAGCACTTTCCTGCGCGAATGTTTTATGAGTGTCAACGGGCCCTAGTTGGGTTCGCCCACCCGGAACAGCGGTGCGTTGCTGGCCACCCCGCCAATGGTCAGCACAAGGGGGTAGTCGCCAGGCGGAAGGCTGGGCACCTGGAAGTTGGCTTGTCCCAGTCCGACGAAGCCGGGACTCAGCCCGACAAACAGCACATTGGCCATCTGGCCTCCCAGCCGAACTTCAAAGGGGTTTGCTGCGCGGGACAAAGGGCTGGCCGGAGAAAGTGCGCCGTCGGCAACGGGATTATCGAGCGGGCCCACGCCCGTGAAATAAAGCACAGCGAAACGCCCCGGCGCTTCTGGGGTGGATTCGCCGTTCACCGCACCGTCTTGATTCTGGGCGACGGCGCGATTGCTTCCGTAAACAAAGATGCCCGGCGAGGCAGCCGTAATTTGAATGTCGATCGCCGTGCTGGTTTGTCCGTCTACGCGTGCTTCGAGACGCGCCCGGCCCGGCGCAAGGTTCGAGGGAATCTGGAAGTTTACCTGCCCGGGGCTTGCGAAGACTACGGGGACAGCCCGGCCATTGATGAAGACTTCGGCGCCGCCCAATACCGTGGGCAAGGGAGCGAAGTTGGCCGCGCGCGTTTCGAGCGAAAGATTGGCGCCATACACGGTCGCTAGCGCTCCGGGGCTAAGGCTAGGCATGTTGCTCGCTGCATTGACCACGGCACCGGATTGCAATTGCGGCGCGTTGAAAGGAAGCCGCGTAAAGCGGTAGACTTCCGAACTCGTCGCGACCACCAGGGATCCGTTTGGCTCGGCTTCCACGCGCACAATGCTTAAGAAGGAAGAATCCGCGGCTTCACCGCTCGGATTCGAAAACGCAAATCCGCCACTGGGGCTGGTAATGGAGAAAATCCTTCCATCGGGACGGATCACCCGAATCACCCTGTTGGAAGCATCTTCGAAAAAAATATTGCCATCCGCGTCTCGCGCAATCGTGCCTGGGCGATCGATACGCGCTTCCACCGCTGGACCACCATCGCCCGAATACCCTTCCACGCCCGTCCCGGCAATTACATTCAGACCGCTGGAATTCCAACGGTAGATGCGAGCAGTCGACGAATCGCTAAGCAAAAAAGAATTTTCACTTTCGGCCGCCATGTCAAAGACCTGGCCTCGCACCTGTTGCAAGAAATTGCTGAATCCGCTAACCACCTCCGGTGTTTGCCCGGGCGTCAAGCGCAGGATTTTTCCCGCATCGCAAACGAAGACGGTACCCGCGGGAGAGGTGGCCATGCCCCTTACCGTACTGAGGCGAATATTGCCCGGGGAATTGGAATTGAGGATGACGCGAACAATGCCGTCCTTGATTGCATAAACCCGGCTTCCACTGCTCTCCGCAACATAGACGGTGCCGTCGCGCGCCACGGCAAGGAAATCCGGAAAACCGAACTTGGCTTGCAAGGCCGGGGTGTTGTCAGCGGTTTCCCCCCGCGTTCCGTCACCCGCAATCGTTTGGATGACGCCATTGCGATTGATCCTCCGAAGCCGGTTCTCCACCATGACATAAATGTTGCCGTCGGCGTCCCGGGTCATGGCTCTCGTCAAGCTCAAGGACTGTGTAAGGGCGGATACATTCTCCGCGAAGGACTGCGGATTGCTGCGAGTGCCGGCGACTAGATCGTAGCGGAAACGAACCCCCGTTGCAGCTCGCGGCGTCACGGTGAGAAGGAGTGTGCCGGTAACCGAAGCGTTCGCCGTGGCAGTGGATTCAATGCGAATGCGCGCCGTGTATTGGCCCGGAACCAGCGAAGTCGCGTCGACGCTGAGGTTCAGGTCCCGCCCGCCGCTGAGGGTGCCTTCCGGGGTGGGAATGCGCAGCCAAGGAGGACCATCCACGAGAGAAGCCCGGTATGGAACCGCAACGGTGGAAGAATAGTCGGCAAGGCCGATGGGCAAAGGCACGGTTGTGCTCATGCCTTCCGTTACCGCAAAAGAGAAGGGCGGGGGAGCCCATAGCGTCGGACGGAAGGTGGAGGAAAAATCGCTCCACGAAGCGGCGCCATCGCGGCTTACTTGTTGCAGGGCTCCCCGATAGAGTACGCCGTTGCGGGGATCCATCCCCATCAGGCTGGGAGTGGTGGCCGAGATAGGATCATTGATGCACTGAAAGCGTTCGCCTCGATTTTGGCTGATGCAGTAAGGTTGTGCGATGAACCCATTGCGAAGGTAAACATTAGGCCGCGAGGGATCGATCCAAAACAGCGATGAGACGTTGCAGGCTCCTGTCTCGAAAATGTTTGTGAATTGCGCGCCGCCATCCGTGGAGCGCCACAAACCGCCGCCCGGTGCCGGGCAACGCCCGTCTTGATTGGTCGGGGATTCGCTGCGAACGTAAATGAAACTGGGGTCCTTGGCATCGAAGCCGATGGTGATTGGCGTGCGGTTGGCCGCATCGGCAAAGCGGCCACGGACGCTCCAGGTTGCGCCGCCATCGGTACTTACATAAAAATTGCTCGGTGGCGTGAAGAGCCCCGCGCGCGTCGGGCTGGCGGGGTCGAAGTGAAGCGTGGTGGTGTTCGAAGGTAGGTCCGCCAGTTTGGACCAGGATTTCGTAGTTGGGTTGAAGCGATACAAAACGTCGGCAATGCGAATGCGGCCTTCCTCGGAGGGGCCGCGGACAAAGGAGACGTTCCGCAGTTCCCCCGCAGCGGGCAGCCCCGCGCTGATGTTCTCCCAGGTCGCGCCGCTGTCCGTACTACGGAATACTCCTCCCCGCGCACGGGTCCGAACGGCGTAAACGACCTCCGGGCGCTCCGGATGAACCGCGAAAGAATCCACGAACTGCAATTCGCCCTGGGGCACGACGTTAAGAGCAGTCCACGTGTTGCCGCCGTTATCGGAGCGCAGCAGAGTTCCAGACTGATTGAGGTTACCGGAGACGACCAACGAAGTGCGGGCAAGCCCATAAACAACGTTGCTGGGTACCAGGGGAAACTGCAACTCCCCAATGCCTGGCCGCAAAGCAGGTTGTTGGGCCTGCACAAAAGCCGAGCACGCCAGGACGAGAAAAATTGCAAGGTGTCGGGGACGAAGAATGCGCATGGCTTTTACTTATTGGAGCGCGAAACCATCGAAAAATGAATCAAGACCCTTCGCCCCCGCCATCGTCGGTGTAGTTCGCCCGCTGGTATCGGTCCTCCACGGGAGCCGAACCGTTCCAGGGCAGTTTCCGTATCTCCGTCGCCCGCTTCTAGCTGTCATACGAGTACTCGGCCCGTATGTTTTTGGCCACGGCTGTGTCTCAACTTTGGGGTGCAGCATAGGCTGTCCCAGGCACTTACCTGGCACAGAAGATTTGGATCGCCTACGCCACTTGTCGCTTAGCGCCATTGGATGGCAGCAACGCTGATACGTGGGGAACCGGGACAGGAACCGGGGAACCGGGACAGGCTGTCCTACGCCCTGCTCCAAGCACCGATGCTCGAAAGCTGGATGGAGGCCAGCGGCGCCTAAAGAGGAAGGACCTTCAGCCCTGGGATCATTTTGAAGTGGTGGCCGTTGCGGGTCCCGATGGCGTAGTCCAGATGCAGGGCCGTGATCCCGATCAACAGATCGGCGGTCGCGATGACCAAGCCCACCTTCTTCATGTCGGCGTCGATCTTGGCGGCCAGCACGCCCATCTCACGCGTGAATGGCTCGACCGGCAGGACGGCCAGCACCTCATCGACATAACGGCGGCGCTTAGCGGCGGCTTCGGGTGTGTTGGCGCGGTGCCAACCATGCTCCAGTTCCATCACGGAGCTGGAAGAAAGCAGGAACTCGGTTTCGGAGTGCTCCGCGGCGAGCGACGCGAGAGGCTGGCTGACCGGACGCTGCTCCCGCTCCGCTGCGATCAGCACACTGGAGTCGAGAACTAATCCCATGCGGACGGCTCGCCTAATCCCATGCCGGAGGCTCTAGCGAGTCGCGGCGCGAGTCGATGCCCGCTTGCACGTCCTGGGCGAAGTCCTCGTCCGGAATGGGCGCGTAACCAAGCTTGGCTTCGTAGGCCTTCGCCAGCGCGATGCATTCACTTAGCTTGCGGCCAGGTCGCGCGGGTACCGGCGATTTCAGCACGGCGATGGGCCGGTGGTCTTGCTCGATCACGACCTCGACGCCTTGCTGCACTTTGGCCAGCACGGCATGAAGATCGCGAGCCACTTCGGCTTCGCTCATGTGGACGGTTGCCATTGCTTCCATTATGGCTCTTGCTCCTCGTCTTTGGCGTGTTCGGCCCCACCAGAGGTCCCACCGCTCAACACGCTCTCGTTAAAGGTATGCAGCCGATTCCGCCCGTCATAAGTAAAGGTGCTCTGCAAATTCAGATAGCCCCCAGGAGTCTTCTTCGACCACTGCTTGGCCTCCATCACATTCCCGTTATTGGCCGACGCCGACCCATACCCCCACTCCAAACACAACTCATCATCCGCGGCCACCCCGCAATTCTGCGCCGCATTCGTTAACCCAATCCGCTTGCGCTCCATCTGCAAGCGATCGTTGAACTGCGCCACCTCCCACAACCCATTGCCCAACTGCCACTTCGCCAGGGCTCCATGCGCCGCATACTCGGCATTCGTCACATAAGCTTCCGTAGACGCCGCCGCCTCCACCGGCATCCCCAAGTACGGATCCACCTTCCAGCTCTCCGTCAAAGCCGCTTCACCCACTTTCGCCACCGGATACGTCAGCGTCCGCAAAAATCCATTCGTGCCGCTCGGCAATGTATTGGGACCGAAATTATCCGCGTAACTGAAACTAGCCTGATTGTTCCCGGCATCCTTCACCCGCGTCCGCTGCCCATTGGCGTCATACCAGGTCTCCGTCAACATCTCCGACCCCGCCGCCTTCATCACCCGCTCGCGCGTCGCATTCCCACGAGGATGCGACACCGCCACACTCCCCACGCTCGAAGCCGATCCCTCCAACCCCGTATCGTCAAAACTAACCAACGTCTGCGCCGCCACCACCACCGTCCCATTCGTCGTCACCGACTCGCTCTCCAACCGCACCAACTGCGCATTCCACCGCCGGTAGCTCTCCTTACCACTCGCGCTCGCCCAGTTCTCCTCATGCCGCCGCCGCGCATATCCCGCCAAACTCACCGCATTCATCAACGGACACGAACCGATCGGGCTTACATCGCCCCCATAGTCCGGCCCCTGATTCCAACCCCACTCAAACGTGTCGCTCAGGTTGCAATCATCCCACGCAGTAGCTTTGCCGCAACACAACCATGCGGCCATTAGCACGCAAATCACCCGACGGATCTTCCTCGAAATCCGCATGCTTCGAAGCTTGTCGCCGAGCAGCATCTCATACCCCATGGTAATGTTGCAATCGCAAGGATGATTAATCCCACGCTCTGCAGGCAAGGCTTAGGACGAAGGCCGAAGTTCCGAATTTCTGTTGCGGAGCGCATAAAGCTTTTCTTGCGCGATTTCATCTTCAGGATCCAGCTCAAGAGCTTTTTCATACATTTGAGCAGCCTCAGGAACATTTCCGATATTCTCCATAAGCGCTCCCAATGACCAGTACGGAACGCTAAATCCCGGCGCGAGCTTGAGGGCAAGTTCGAATTTTTCTTGCGCACCAAGGATGTCGCCCGCCTCCCATTTTGCATTTCCCCAATAGATTGGCACCCAAACATCCGTGCTATCGCAAGCCCACGCGCGCTGAAGCATCTGCTCTGCCTGGTCAAGATCCTTGAGAATTGTGAAGGTATAGCCGAGCTCCCGAAAAGCCTTACAATAATGGGCGTCGAGACTTATTGCCTTTTGAAAATGCATAAGTGCTTTTGCAGGTTCTGCATCTCTAAAGGCTAGTCCCATGTTAAAGTGCGCTTCTTCGTACTCTGGATCGAAGCTCAATGCTAGCCCAAGATGCCTAATTCCTTCCTCTCGAAATCCTTGATCGATCAAGGCCACGCCCAGTAAAGTCTGCTTACCTGGATCGCGCGGATCGGACACAACTGCGCGTCTAAGGTAACTCGATGCGAGCGATAGCTTTCCCTGTCGATACAAGAGCATTCCAAGGGCAGTTATGACACTGGAATTCTGCGGCTCCAATCCCATGGCTCTGGTGTAGGCGTCGTATGCCGATTCCACATCGAGCATTTTTTCAAACAATCGACCAAGGCAAACCAGTTCGTTCGCGTTGACTGGTCTACGCAAGAGCAGTTCATTGCACATCTTCCTTGCGGCTTCAAGTTCCCCGTTGTCTAGTTTTGCCTCTACCGCTTCGAGTTCGTCCATTCGCACCTACTTCTCGTTAAGGTCTTTCAACTCTTTAATCCGTTTTAGAAGATTAGCCTCGCGTTGCATGCTCTTAGATATGCTTTGAATCTTTTCGCCTTTACCTTGACTGCGGAATTTAGCCTGGGCCTTGGAGATACTGTCGCGTTGATTTGCGCCCCTTCAAGCGTATTCTTTTCAGGCTTTGTAGCCCGAGTATCATTCTTCTTTTCGTCCGCTTTCTTCTTTTGCTTGCCTTGATCAGAAGGACTGGGCGGCGGAGCCGCCGGCGTTGCTCCCTCAGTCTTCTTTGCATCCTTCGCGTTTGGCCCAGGCGGAGGCGGAGGCGCTCCATCTTTATTATCGTTGTTCTCTTGATAGTAAACGTAGGCCTTGTATAGTCCGTACGAAATGCCAGCGCCGATCACCCCGCCGATGATCGCGCCCGATGCTGAACCAAGCGGTCCCAAGGGTGCGCCGATGGCCGCCCCTTCCAGCCCGCAAGTCATTACGTCCACACAATGCCCATCGGGGTCGGTATACCGCATCGGATTGTTCAACACATACCCGTAGCGATTCAAAGTCTGAGGTTGCGTAATGTCCGAGAATGGCAACGGTCCCGGCTGTTCAGCGGACAAGCCAGTGTGCGCATCAACAACCCCGCCTTGCCACTCATCCGGACTCGTCCACCGCCCCATCACCCCCGCGTAATATCTCGCCCCAAAATAATCAAACCCATTCTCTTGGTCTCTTTCCTTGCCGGTAAACCTCTGCTTCACCGTAGAAGCCGACGTGTACCCACTCACCAAATCCCGGTTCCCATAAAGAGCGGATCCTTGCACCTCCTCCCCAAACGGCCAATAATCCATCCGCGCCGCCACACTTTGATCCGCCCGCGTCACCAGCCGCGTCGACCCCAACGCATCCACATGCAAATACTGCCGCCCTGCTTCCTGCGTCTCCGTCGTATCCTCGGCCACCAACGAACCATCCGCCCCATACCAGAACCACGACGTCACTCCACCCGCAATCTTCCTGACCCGTCTCCCCTCGCCGTCGTAAAGGTAAGTCGAAGTCCCACTAGCCACCTGCCTACCCTCGCCGTCATACCTCAAAGCCCCCGTCACATGCGGATGCGATGTCATGAAGCCGGCGGCATCGTAAGTGATCGCCCCCGTCCCCGCCCCCAACTTCGCCACTGTCACCCGGTTCGTTGCGGCATCAATGCGACTCTGCTGATCCGGCGTAGCATCGCTCTGCGACGTCCCCGTCGCCCAGCGATTCCCATAACGGTCATAAGCATTGGTCTGACCCCAAGCCCCCCCAGTCACACCCCGCCAAAACTTATTTCTCCTTTCCCTGCATCGCGGTCCCTCGGAAATCGCCCCGCCTCTTCGCCGCGCCGTTCCATCCTCAGGCCAAGGAACCCTCAACATGAATACCGAAGCGACGAATCCCGATACAACGAATACCGAAACAACCAACACCGACAAAACCGATAATCTTCACGCCCAGCACGGGCGCCTCGGCCAAGGCCGCAAATCCCCCGCCGGCCTCGCCGCCAGTTCCAAAAACGCAACCAAGCACGGCCTCAGCAGCAAATCCTTCGTCCTCTTGCCCACCGAAAAGCGCGAGCTCTTCTTCGCCCACAAGCTCCAACTTGAGAAGGCCCTCCAACCCCGCGACGCCTACGAATTCGAGCTCGTCTCCCAAATGGTCGAAGCCATTTGGCTCATCAACCGCAGCAAAGAAATGGAGCGCACCGCCCTCCGTCTTGAGATCCAGCGGCAACGCCTCGCCCACGAAGAAGAGGGAATGCCCTTTGACGAATCCATCCTCGCCTGGCTCGCCACCGAAGCCCTCACCCTGCGCAACCCCGCCTTCGCCAACCTTTCGCGTTACCGCGCCCAGCATGAGCGCACCCTCTTCCGCGCCCAACGCGCCCTGGAAGCCCACCGCAAAACGAAGCCGGTCATTCCCCCAGCCGAACTGCCCGCCGACCTCGATCTCCCTGCCGATGGTGTAGACGACAACCATCCGGACTCCCAATTCCTGCCCGTTCTCCCCGAATACAAAACGAAGCCCCTTCCCCCAACACTCCTCCCACCCTCCCTCCCGCCAGACCCGCCCAACATTCTCTGAAAGGCTTCCTCTCCTGGGGGCATTCCCCCTGTGAAAGGAACTCTCACCCCTTCCCATGAAACTCAAAACCAAATGGACCGCCTTCGCCGCCTCCGCTTTCGCCAGCGGTCTCGCGCTCTTGATCAACAACTGCCCCCCGGCCCACGCCGCTGCCCCAGAGCCCGCCGATTCCGGCAGTCTCTCCCGCATCACCCGCGGTGGCCAACGCCTCGATTGCCCCTTGAAACATACCGACGTCAAAGCCACCATCAGCGGCCCTATCGCCACCGTTGTCGTGCGCCAGGACTTCGTCAACGAATCCCCCGAAACCATTGAAGCCATCTATAACTTCCCGCTCCCCGTCCTCGGTGCCGTCCACGGCTACCAAATGCGCATTGGGGACCGCCTTGTCAAAGGCAAGATCGCCAGGAAGGAAGAGGCCCAGCAAGCCTACGATCAAGCCCGCCGCAACGGCCAGATGGCCGGCCTGCTGGACCAAAAGCGTCCCAACGTCTTCCGCCAATCCCTGGCGAACATCCCTCCCGGTGCCAAGGTCAGCGTCGAGATCCACTATGTCGAGTTAGTCAAATACGAAAACGCCACCTACGAGTTTGTCTTTCCCATGGTCGTCGGGCCTCGTTACTTCCCGCAACATCGCAGCGGAGAAGAAACCACGGTCAACCCGCCTGTCGCCGCCAAGGGCACCCGCGCCGGCCATGACATCTCCGTCGCCGTGCACCTCGAATCCGGCACGCCCCTCGGCGCCATCTCCAGCGAAAGCCATGCCATCGATCGCAAGAAGCTTAGCGGCAACGCCGAAGAAATCCGCCTCGCTGTCGCCAAAGAAATCCCCAATAAGGACTTCATCCTCCGTTACCGCATCGCCTCCCGCGATATCGCTCCCAGCCTTCTCACGCAGCGCGTCAATAATCAGGGCTACTTCAGCTTCGTGATCGATCCTCCGGCCATTCGCACGCAAGAGATGAACATCACCCCCAAAGAACTCGTCTTTGTCATCGATACCTCTGGCTCCATGCACGGCTTCCCGCTCGATAAGGCCAAGGAGTCCATGCGTCTCGCCATCGATGGCTTGAACCCGCGCGACACCTTTAACCTCATCACCTTCGCCGGCGACACCAGTATCCTTTGGCCCCGGCCCATGCCCGCCACGCGGGAAAACATCGCCGCCGCGCAGCAATTCCTGGCCGGCCGCAATTCCGGCGGCGGCACGGAGATGATGAAGGCCATCCGCGCCGCTCTCGATGGCACAGACTCCCAGGAGCACCTCCGCATCGTCTGCTTCATGACGGACGGCTACGTGGGCAACGAAAACGAAATCATCTCCGAGATCCAGCGCCACCCCAACGCTCGCGTCTTCAGCTTCGGTATCGGCTCCAGCGTCAACCGCTTCCTGCTGGACAAGATGTCGGAAGTCGGCCGTGGCGAAGTCGAATATGTCACCCTCAATTCCGATGGCAGCGCCGCCGCCCGCCGCTTCCATGAGCGCGTGCGTAATCCCTTGCTCACCGATATTCAAATCGATTGGAACGGTTTGCCCGTCGCCGAACTTACTCCCACCCGCCTGCCGGACCTCTTTAGCGCCAAGCCCTTGATCGTCGCCGGCCGCTACAGCCAGCCCGCCAGCGGCGTCATCAAAATCCGCGGCAAGCAAGGCGCGCGTCCCTACTACCGCGAACTCCGCGTGGATCTTCCCGCCGCCCAATCCGCGCACCCCGCCGTGCCGCTCCTCTGGGCCCGCCATCGCATTGATGCGCTCGACAACGACCCCGCCAACAGCGAAGCCGTCACCAAGCTCGGCCTCTCCTACGGCTTGATGACCCAATACACCAGCTACATCGCCGTCGAAAACAAGATCGTCAACGAAGGCGGCCAAATGCGCAGCGTCGAGGTTCCGGTCGAAATGCCCGAAGGCGTTAGCCACGACGGCATCTACGGTCGGGGCGCCGGTGGGGCCAAGAGCATCCGCCAAACCTTCATCGGCCAAGGCCATGGGTCCATCGCCGGCATGTCCGCGCCTGTGCCACACCCCATGCCCGCTCCCGCCGTTGCCCCGCCGTCTACCCGCGATGAGCGCCGCGCCAAGTTTGAGAGCAATGCCGCCCTAGGCCGCATCCACATCAAGGTCCTGCTCAAGAACGCCTCCGCCGCCACCCTCAAAAAGCTGAAGGACCTAGGTTTCCTGGCCGACCCCTCGCCCACCGGCGCCCTCTTCCTCACCGGCACCCTGGACGTGGCCAAACTCGAAGCCCTCAAGCAACTCCCGGAGGTCACCCGCGTCGAAACCCTCCAGTAGGTATCCATGTAAATCCTCTTCACTCCTGGCTCCCCGCAAGGGGAGCCTTTTTTCGATACGCTCAATCGCATGCTCTGGCTTGCCTTGTTTTTTGCCCAACAACTCGAGGTCGCGACTTCCGTCGCCTTCACCGAGGGCCCCACGGTCGATCGCGCCGGCAACGTCTACTTCACCGACACCGTGCCCGAACGCATCATGAAGCTCGATACCACCGGCAAGCTCAGTGTCTACCGCGACGGCTCCAATGGCGCCAACGGCCTGCTCATTGACAACCAAGACCGCCTCATCGCCTGCGAACGCAACCGCGTCACCCGCACCGATCTCGCCACCGGCAAGCTTGAGGTTCTCGCCGCCTCCCCGCGCTTTGTCACGCCCAACGACGTGACCATCGATAGCCGCGGCCGGCTTTACTTTACAGACTTGCCCGGTGGCGCCGTGTACCGCATCGATGCGCCCAACCGCTTTGAGAAAATCCTCGGCGCCCCCGATATCCAGCGTCCCAATGGCATCCAGATCTCGCCCGACGACAAGACTCTATATCTGGTCGAGGCCAACCAAGCCGCGGGCGGCGCGCGGATGATTCGCGCCTATGACTTGAGCGCCGAAGGCAAGCCCTCCCGCATGCGCGTGCACTATAACTTCTACCCCGGCCGCTCCGGCGACGGCATGTCGATTGATGAGCAAGGCAACCTTTACGTCTCGGCCGGCCTAAACCGTACCCGCGGCACCAGCGAAACGCTCGATACCAAATGCGGGGTGCACATCATCAGCCCCACGGGCAAGTTACTCCAGTTCATCCCTGTGCCGGAAGATACGATTACCAATAACGCCTTTGGTGGCCCCGACCGCAAGACCTTGTATGTCACGGCCGGTAAGACTCTGTTTCGCTTCCGTGTGGAAGTGCCGGGCCTGGCCCGTTAGGTGTGAATGCCGGGTGCTTCTTGGCCCATGGCGTCCACGTATTCGACGTAGCTGCCGAGATAAGTGCGCGGTTCGCGCTTAGGCTCGGCCGAACCGGGTAGCTCAAGTACGCGTGAACCGAGTCCGCGCAGAAACATTCGGTCGTGGCTTACAAAGACCATCGTGCCCTCGAAGTTCCGCAAGGCTTCCACCAGCATTTCTTTGGTGGCCAAGTCCAAGTGGTTCGTCGGCTCATCCAGCACCAGGAAGTTCGGCGGGTTGTACAGCATGCGAGCCATTGCTAAGCGGGATTTTTCGCCGCCGGAAAGCGAGCGAATGTACTTGTCGGCGTCGGTGCCGGAGAACTGAAAGGCCCCGGCCAGCGAGCGCAGCGAACCCAGGCTGTCCTTCGGGAAGTCTTTCTGCAGTTGTTCTATGACCGTTAAGTCCGGGTCCAATACGTCCAGCGATTGCTGGGCGAAGTAGCCCATCTCAAGGCTCGCGCCCAGCCGGATCGTACCGGAGTCGGGTTGGCTTGCCCCCGAGATCATCTTGAGCAGTGTGCTTTTGCCCGCGCCATTGTGGCCCATCACCGCCCAGCGTTCCCCGCGGCGGATGGTCAGGGAGAAATCCTTGTAGATCACGCGCTGGCCATAGGCCTTATGCAAGCCTTCAAGGACGGCGACCTGATCGCCGGACCGGGCGGGCGCGCGGAAATCGAACTTCACGACCTGCCGCTTCTTCGGTAACTCGATTTTTTCAATCTTGTCGAGCGCCTTGA
>CAYLXK010000028.1:0-71255 GCA_964387685.1 uncultured Bryobacter sp. | reverse complement strand
CGATTCGAGAATATCCTTGCCCGCCCGCGATTCGTGCCCAATGTCGCAGCACACGCCCATCCGCGGGTCCATGTTCTTCATGATCGCCAGTGCGTCGCGGATGCTCGGGAAGTACTTATCCTCGGGCCCGTGGTTATGCACCGCGATCTTGATGTCGTATTCTTTGACAAACTTTTCCAGCATCGGCAATACTCGCGTGGTCGGCGCTGCCACGATCAGCGGCATACCTGCGCGCTTGGCATAGTCGAAGTAGAAACGAATATCCGCCTCGTCTTCCTTGGCGAACGTAATCGTCCCCCCGCCCACAATCTTCAGCCCCGCTGTCTCGAACTGCTTCTTGCCCCGTTCCATCTCCTCCGGCGTACTCCGGTAAAGCAAGTGGAATTCCTTGATGTTGATAAAAGGCACGCCCAGTGCCTTTGTGTTCTTAATCGCCAGATTCCGGCTGAACTCGCGGAACGAATAGCTGGCGATTCCCAACTTCACGCCACCCGCCTCCGCTGATCCCGTCTGTGCCGCCGCACCGCCCGTCAACATTGCGCCCGCCGCCGCGGCTCCGCCTAGAAACGATCTCCGATTTGTCATGCGCTCATTCTATGCCAACCGCCCACAGGGAATTTATTCGTTGACTTCATGATTTCATCTTGATAGAACTCCCTTACTATGCGCTTCACCCTTAGCTTTCTGACCCTGCTGTCGATGGCATTCGCGCAGTCCGGCACAGGCGACTTAAACGGCACCGTTGCCGATTCCAGCGGCGCCGCCGTCGCCGCCGCCACCGTCACCATCACCAACCCCGCCACCGGCTTCTCCCGCACCCTTCAAACTAACGAGGGCGGCATCTATTCCGCCCCCGCCTTGAATCCCGGCCTCTATACGATTAAGGTCGAAAAGCAAGGCTTCCAATCCCAGTCCCGCTCGAACGTCGAACTCCAGGTCGGCCAATCGCCCTCGCTTAACTTCACCCTCGCCGTCGGCAACGTCAGCGAAATCATCGAGGTCACCGGCGGCGCCCCCGTCCTTGAAACGGAATCCACCTCCGTCGGCACCGTTATCGAAAACAAGCGCATCGTCGAATTGCCCCTCAATGGCCGCAATTACCTCCAACTCGCCTCCCTGATCCCCGGCGCCACCACCAACGGTCCCTCCTCCAGCCAGGGCCAGCAGCGCATGGGCGGCGCCCGCAATGCCTTCGCGCTCAACATCGCCGGCCAGCGGGTCCACTTTAACCATTACTCCCTCGACGGCATGGAAAACACCGACCCCAACTTCAACACCTATCTCTTCCTGCCCTCCCTCGACGCGCTCCAGGAATTCAAAGTTGAGTCCGGCCTCTTCTCCGCCGAATACGGCCGCGCCATTGCCCAGGTCAACGTCTCCACCAAATCGGGCGCCAACGATTTTCATGGTTCGGCCTTCTCCTTCGTCCGCAATGCCTACTTCGACGCCCGCAACTTCTTTGCGCCCGTAAATCCGCCTTTCAAGCGCAATCAGTTTGGCGGTACCTTTTCGGGCCCCATCATCCTGCCCAAACTCTTCAACGGCCGCAACAAGCTCTTTTTCCTGTTCAACTACGAAGGCCTACGCGAACGCCGCTCCCTCACCCAGACCGGCACACTCCCGCCGGCCAACTACCGCACCGGCAACTTCGCTTTCCTCAACCGGCCCCTGCGCGATCCCCTGGCCCCCGGTACCAATTTTCCCAACGGCGTCATTCCCGCCAGCCGCGTCAACGCCACTTCGCTGAAGGTCCTCAACGACTTCTTCCCCTTGCCCAATCAGCCCGGCGGCGGACCTTTGGGCCTCACCGCTAACTACCTCAACGACGAAGGCCGCCGCACCGATGGCGACCAATTCACCACCCGCGGCGATTGGAACATCTCCTCGCAGCAGACCTTCTTCTTCCGCTTTTCTCAAACCAAAGAGCCCCAATACATTCCCTTCGCCATCAACAATCAGGGCAACAATGTCGACATCCTCGGCCAGCAAGGCGTCCTCGGCCACACCATGGTCATCGGCTCGAGCAAAGTGAACGACTTCAAGTTCGGCATGAACTACTTCAAATCGGCCAACATTCAAACCCGCGCCAACACCCAAAACGTCGTCGGCGAATTGGGCCTCCAAGGCATCAGCCAGGATCCCCTCTTCTGGGGCATTCCCGTCTTTCAAATCTCCGGCTTCACCAACGTCGGCGAGTGCAACGACTGCCCCTTCGTCAACTGGAACACCACCTTCCAGGTCAGTGACAATTTCTCTTGGACCGTCGGCAAGCACACCTTCAAATTCGGTGGCGAATACCGCCGCCTGCGCTACAACCAAATCGGCGCCGTCGTGCCCCGCGGCCGCTTCTCCTGGAACGGACAGTACACCGGTGAACCCATGGCCGACATGCTCCTCGGCTTTATGAGCAATACCGAAGGCCAGGTGGGCGCCCCCGTTGCCAACTTCCGCCAGAATTACATCGGCCTCTACGTCCAGGACGCTTGGAAGGTCACCCGCAAGCTCACCATGAACTGGGGCCTCCGCTGGGAATACGAGTCCCCCTTCTTCGATAAGTACGACGCCATCGTCAACGTCGACTTCTTGTGGGACAACTCGCGCCGTCCGGATTTCATCCGCGCCGGCACCGGCGATCCTCTCGCCGGCAATCCCCAGTTCCCCTTCCCCTCGAACTTCAACTACGTCCGCGATGGCCGCTTCGGCCGCGGCGCTTTCGTGCCCGACCGCAACGATTGGGGCCCCCGCTTGGGTCTCGCCTACCAGCTCAATAACAAGACCGTCCTGCGCGCCGGCGGCGGCATCTACTTCGTCCGCGACATCGCCAACGCCGTCTTCGACATCGTCCGCAATCAACCCTTTACCGTCCGCCAGTCGGAACCGGCTAACATTTCTTCCCCGAACCTCACTTGGAACCGTTTGTTCACCAATCCCTCCGCGGCCACTTTCCTGCTCGCCAACCAGTTCGGCGAACGCACCAGCTACGTCGCCCAGTGGCAAGCTTCCATCCAGCGCCAACTCACCAAGGATATGTCCCTCGAGGTCACCTACCTCGGCTCGGCCGGCATTAAGCTGCGCCGTCTCCAGTCCTATAACAATCCCGAGCCCAGGCCCGGCAACCAAAACGCCAACCGTCCCTTTCCCGATCTGGGCGGCTTTCAGGTCATGAACGCCTCCAGCCACTCCAATTACCATTCCCTCCAGGCGCGCCTCCAGCAGCGCTTCTCTAATGGCTTCACCCTGCTCGGTTCCTACGCCTACTCAAAGTCCATCGACAATGGCTCCGGCATCCGCACCACCGACGGCGACCCCCTCACTCCCTCCGATAACTACAACCTCCGCGCCGAACGTGGCCTCTCCGCCTTCGACTTCCGCCAGCGCTTCACCGCCTCTTTCCTCTATGAACTCCCCTTCGGCAAGGGCCGCTTGGTCAACATGGCCAACCCCATCGTCAACACCCTCCTCGGCGGCTGGCAACTCGGCGGCATCCTCACTTTCCAGGACGGCTTCCCCGCCACCGCCTTCTGCGGGCCCGGCAACGTCCAAAACGGCGGCGGCTACTGCAAACCCGACGCCATCTCGGGGGCTACCACCAAGCTCGCCGACGACCAACAAACCGTCAATCGCTTCTTCAATACCGACGCCTTCGTCGACCGCCTCGGCGTTGCCCCCGGCGCCACCCCACCCGTCTTCCGCTACGGCACCGCCGGCCGCAACACCATCATCGGACCCGGCATCTCCAGCCTCGACGCCAGCGTCAACAAGTTCTTCCGCTTCCTCGAAGGCAAACACACCGTCGAACTCCGCGGCGAATTCTTCAATCTCCCCAACAAAGCCCTCTTCGGCCAGCCGGGCACCACTCTCCGCACCCCCACCTACGGCGTCATCACCAACACCCGCATCGATTCGCGCCAGATCCAAGTCGCGCTCCGTTACAGCTTCTAGACCTCTCCCGCCCAGAGCCTCTCCAGAAAGAGGCTCCAGGGCTGGATCGCAATCCCGTCCTCGGTGCGCGCCGCTCTTTCGCCCCGGTACACCAGCGTGGCCTCGCAGTCCGGATAGTCCTCGCGCAAGGCCCGCAGTCCCTTTAGGTCCTTCGCCGTGTAATCGCGCCCTGCCTTGGTTTCAATCGCGTGGCGCATCTTCCCCAGTACAAAATCCACCTCGATGCCCGAGCTCGTCCGCCAAAAGCTCATCCGCAGCGGCTTCTGCCGGTAGGCGTGGCTGGCTTGGATCTCGCGCAGGATAAAGTGTTCGAACGCCCTCCCGTAGGCATCCGTCCCCGGCGAGGGTACGATGGCCTCGGCCGGGATCGCGTTGGCCACGCCAATGTCGAATAGATAAAACTTCGCCGTCTCCACCATCCGCCGCTTCTTGGATTCCCGCCACGCTTCCAGTTCAAAGCCCAACAGCGTGTCTTTCAGAATCTGAAAATATTGCCGCACCGTGTGATGCGACACGCCGCACTCGCGCGCAATATTCGAGTAATTCAAGATCCTCCCATGCGTCAGGGCCACCGTCTCGAGAAAGCGCAGGAACACTCCCGCGTTCTTGGCCAGCGCCTCGGCCACGATCTCTTCCTGCAAATAGGCTTTCGTGTAGGCGTGCAGCATCGTCCCCGGATCGTCCCGCAAATAGTACGCCGGCAGTCCCCCGTGCCGCAGATACCGGTCCAGATCAAAGTCCGGAATCTCGGGCCACGTCAGCGGAAAAAGTTCGCACGTCGCCGCCCTTCCCCCCAACAGGTTCACCGCCTCCCGCTTGAGCTTGCGCGCGCTCGAGGCGCACAGCACAAATTTCCACCCCCCGTTTTCCAGCAGCCAATGCACCTCGTCCAGAATCCCCGCCGCCTTCTGCACCTCGTCAACGACGATCACTTCCTTTTGAGAAGCCAAAACCATTTCGCGGAAGCGCGCCGGCCGCGCGTTCAACTCCCCCGCCAGCTCCGAATCGAGCAAATCCAAATGCAGCCCGTCGGGAAATTGCGCCCGCGCGAGCGTCGATTTTCCCGTCTGCCGCGGTCCCAATACCAACGTCGCCGCCGACCCCGTCAGCGGGTTCGGATAAAACGGAATTCTCAGCCAGCGTTCTAGTCCTGCAATCTTCGGAAGCACCTCCTCCAATATACATGCAAATTAGAAGTACCAGCTCCAAATTTCCCAGCACACGTCTAGGAAATTGATAATAAGACACTTATCCAAAATAATGCAAAACAGAATCGTCGCTTCCAATTTGCATGCAAATCTAAAAGCCAGCTTCCAGTTTGCACAGATTCCGTCTAAATGATTCTATTTAAACCACTTCTAGGCCTTCACCCACTCCCGACCCACTTCCCCAGCCACCCCCCGGTCGGTCTTGTTCTGGAAGCGCTCTATCGGTTCATCGACGGGCTCCACACTCAAAACAAAGGTTTTGTGGTGCACCGGCATAATCTGCCGCGCCCCCGCCCAGTCCGCCATCTGAACTGCCTCTTCCGGCGTGCAATGATTGGCAATCCACGGGTTATACGCGCCCACCGGCATGATCGCGAGGTCAATCTCCCGCCCGCCCCGCAACGCCTGGAATTTCTCCGTATGCGCCGTATCGCCGCTAAACAGAATCTTTCCGCTCGGGCCTTCAAGTAAATAGCCCGTATATCCGCGATGCGTGTCCCGCCGCACCCGCGCCCCCCAGTGCCTCACCTCGACGCCCTTTACTTCTACCGCCCCCACCCGCTTTCGCTCGCCCCAGCCCAACTCATCCACCGTCTTCCAATCCATCCCCGCCAGCAAATCCGATGTCTCCCGCGCGCACAGCACCGGAATATTGCGCTTGGCCAGACGCCTTAAGCTCGGCAGATCCCAGTGATCGAAGTGCGCGTGGCTCAAGAGAATTAAATCGATGGGCGGCAAATCGTCGATTCCCAAGGCCGGCTTCACCAGCCGCTTCGGGCCCAACGTCGTCAGTCCCAAATCGATCCCGCAACGGTCGCTAAACACCGGGTCCGTCAGGATGGTCATCCCGTCCATCTTCAGCAGACAAGTCGCATGCCCCAGCCAGGCCGCCTGCAGCCCGGAGTCCGGCCATGCTTGCGGATTGGGACGGTGCGGCGCTTTTGAAATCGTGGCAAACATCTCTTTGGCATACTGCCGCCAAAACAGCGGCGCTTGCTTATAGACGGCCACCGCCCCCACCCCGAGTACGCCCGCGCTCACCAGCCCCCGCCGCGTCCAATTACCCCCAGCCAAAGCGCTGCTCCTTCCAAGGGTCCCCGTACATGTGATACCCATTGCGCTCCCAAAAGCCCGGCTGATCTTCCGCCACCAGCTCGATCGCCCCAATCCACTTGGCGCTCTTCCAGGCATAAAGCAACGGCACCACCGCCCGCGCCGGCCCGCCATGATCGGGCTCCAGCGCCTTGCCGTCGTGATGCGTTGCAATCAAAGCGTCCTCGCTCAGAAAGTCCGCTAGCGGCAGATTCGTCGTCCAACCGTGATCGTAGCCGTGCAACACCACATAGCCTGCCTCCGCTTTGGGCCGCGCCATCTCCACCAGCGTCTTCGTCGCCACTCCGCTCCAGGTATTGTCCAATCGGCTCCAGCGGGTCACACAGTGAAAGTCGCTGAATACCTCCACCCGTGGCAGCGCCTGGAACTCCTCCCAGCTCAGCGACACCGGATTCTCCACCAATCCAATCACATCCAGCCGCCACTTACTCAGGTTGATAGCCGGCGTGCCGGAGGCGTCCAGCACCGGCCACTTCGTCGTTTGGCTTTGTCCGGGCGGAATGCGCTGCCCTCGCTTGGTGTCCGCGGAAATGATCATAGAGTCCTCTTGGTTGGATGCAAATACGAAGGGCCCCGGATGCGCCCAGGGCCCTCATTCTCTTGATAACCGGCTTGCTTAGTTGGTTACGTCGTGCGTGTTGGACAACTCGCGCACCGCTTCCCACAGCTTGTACCATTCCTTCTGCTCGGGCGAACCCGTATAAGCGGCCAGCGACGCTTCGCTTTCAAACTCCATCACCAGGCAGTGCGTAAACTTCGCCGCGCCCCCCTGCACCTTAATCGGCTTCAACCACACGTTCTTGACGCCCTTGTACTTGCCCACGATCGAATAGATGCCGTCGATCGCCTGCTGAATCGACGCGGGGCTCGCGTCGGCCTTAAACTTCACGTTGATCACATGGATCACCGTCTTCGGCTTGTTCGCCGCCACGGCCGGCGCCGTCAGCAGCGCGCCCGCCAGGGCCATCGCCACCAGGCTCTTCTTGATTGCATTCAGAATCATACTTTTTTCCTCTTTCGTTCCGCTCTTCTCTTGCAGTACAACCATCGAATTCGCGGGGTTGGCAGTTGCGTATTGCACCGTCACAGGACCCAGCAGTCCGCTGCGATCCTCCGGCAAAGCACATTTCATCAGACGAAAATCCTGCGCGGTTTGATACGTGACCCCGCGCACTTCATACCGATAAAAAACCGTCTGGTCCTCGATATCCAACAAATAACCCTCCACGCGGCGCCCGTTTTCCTGGAGCGCCGCGCAGCGGGCGATTTCTTTTTCCTCCGGACTCGGCTTCCGGAACCAGCCAAACATCTTGCTTATTTCGCTTCGAACGCCTTGGCGTGATCCTTCAGGAACTGCGCCAGGCCCACATCCGTCAGCGGATGGTTGAACAGCATGTCCACCACCTTGAACGGCATCGTGCCAATATCGGCCCCGATCTCCGCCGCCTGCCGCACGTGCAGCGGGCTGCGCAGGCTCGCCGCCAGGATCTGCGTCGTATAGCCGTAGTTGCCGTAGATCGTATGGATACTCTCGATCAATTCCATCCCCTGTAGCGCAATGTCGTCCAGGCGGCCCACAAAGGGGCTGATGATGTAGGCCCCGGCTTTAGCCGCCAGCATCGCCTGCGGCGCCGTGAAACACAAGGTCACATTCGTCCGGATCCCGTCCTTGGACAATTCCTTGCAGGCCTGGATGCCATCGCGGATCAGCGGCAGCTTCACCACAATATTCTTGTGAATCTTGGCCAGTTTCCGGCCTTCCTCCACCATCTCCTTCGCCGTCACGGACACGACTTCCGCCGAAACGTCGCCGTCGACGATGTCGCAGATCGCGGCCACCTGTTCTTCAATCGGCTTGCCCTCTTTGGCAATCAGTGAGGGGTTCGTCGTGACGCCGTCGATTATGCCCCACGCCGCTCCCTTCTTCAGTTCATCGAGATTCGCGGTATCGAGAAAGATCTTCATTGAATTTCGTCCTAACCTTTGATTACTGGATTGGTGAGCGTGCCTAGACCTTCGATCTCCACGCTAACGGTGTCTCCGGGCTCGAGCGGCCCAACGCCCGCCGGCGTGCCGGTGGCGATCAAATCGCCCGGCTCGAGGGTAAGGAAGGAACTTACGAACTGGAGTATAGCACCCACGTTGAAAATCATCTCCGCGGGCCTTCCTTCCTGCTTCACCTCTCCATTGCGCCGGGTCCGCAGCACCATATCCTCCAGCCGCAGCTCGTCTTTGGACACCATCCAGGGTCCTACCCCGCAAAAGGTATCAAAGCCCTTGCCGCGCGTCCATTGCCCGTCCTTCTTCTGGAGGTCTCGCGCCGTCACGTCGTTCACGCACGTATACCCAAACACATACTCCATCGCGGCAGCAGCCGAAATATTCCGCCCTCGCTTGCCGATCACCAGCCCAATCTCGCCCTCAAAGTGCACTAGCGAAGATTGGGGCGGATATACGATCGCGTCTCTCTCGCCTATCAACGATGACGGCGGTTTCAGGAAGATCAACGGCTCCGTGGGCACTTCATTGCCCAACTCCTTGGCGTGGTCCACATAGTTGCGTCCCACACACACGATCTTGGAGGGCGCCACCGGCGGCAGCAACCGCACACTCTGCAACGTGTGGTCTTCGGCGAATTCTTTCCGGAAGGGGCCGTGGGTCTCAATTACCTTATCCCCGTCCAGAATGCCGTACAAACCGTGCACCGTCGTTGGCTCGGCGTCTTTGGACAAAGCAAAGCGAACATATTTCGTCATGGAACCTGCACCTCCACCGTTTGGGATCGCGGACTCTCGTTATTGTTCCGATCCACCGCCGTCACAGCATAGCGCAGCGTCTGGCCCGCCTGCGCTCCCGCGTCGGCAAAGGTCGCAGTTTCCTGCCTCGGCACTAACACGGCAAAGTCTCCTCCGCCCACCGCCCGGTAAATCCGGTAAAAGGCGATGTCCGGCTCCGTGCCCCGTTCCCAGCTCAATTGCACGGCACTCGCCCCGGCCAGCGCACTCAATCCTTGCGGAGCGGCGGGCGCAAAACGGTCCACTGGCACGATCGTCGCCGCCTCGCTGATTTCGCTCACCGCCTCGCCCAGCACCCCTTGCACGCTATAGCGGTAACTCCCGCCATATTCCGCGCCCGTGTCCAGGAACCGCGCCTCCTTCACGCGCCCCATCTCAACGGCTTCCTTGTCCGCCACGCCATGGACCGTCCCCAGCCGCAGCACCCTCCATTCCTGGCTCTCTTGCGCCTTCGCAGTCCATTGAATTTCGATACCCTGCGCCGTAGCTTCCGCTCGCACGTTCGTCGGCCGCGCCAGCTCGGGATACACCCGCAGCCGCACCAAATTCGACCACGGCGAAAAACGCCCCTTCGGGTTGGCCACCCGCACGCCCACCGTCACCTCCCGGCCTTGCCACTCCGCCACCGGAATTTGGGCCAGCGTTTCCCCTGGCGCCACCTGGACCGTCTTGCCACCCTCCGGCCAGTTCGGGCTTAAGAGGATTTCCACCGCGCCCAGGGTGCCGATTTCCAGATTCTCCATGGTCAACTTCGGCGCGGTGAAGCTGGCGTTCAAGTACGCGCCCACCTGTGCGACCGCCAAGTCCGCCACCGGCGCGGGAATCTTCAAGGCCGGCGGCAGCGGATCCCCAACATAGCCGCATCCAGTCAAATACATCGCGGGCAGCCACCAATAGCGCATCAGAGAATGTACCGGCTCAAGTCCTGGTCTTTCACGATCGCCCCCAGCATCTTCGTCACATAGGCCCGGTCGATCGTGATCTTCTTCTTCTTCAAGTCCGGCCCCTCGAAGCTGATCTCTTCCAGGACCTTTTCGAGAATCGTGTGCAGGCGCCGCGCGCCAATGTTCTCCGTCGTCAGGTTCACCTGCTCGGCCAGTTTCGCGATCTCGTCGATGGCGTCGTCTTTAAAAGTGAGCTTGATGCCTTCCGTCTCCAGCAGCGCCTGGTACTGCTTGGTCAGCGCGTTCTTGGGCTCCTTCAAGATACGCACAAAGTCTTCCTTCGTCAGCGCTTTCAACTCGACGCGGATCGGAAAGCGTCCCTGCAACTCGGGGATCAGATCCGAGGGCTTGGACACATGAAAGGCTCCCGCGGCGATAAAGAGGATATGGTCCGTCCGTACAAAGCCATAGCGGGTATTGACGGTCGTGCCTTCGACGATCGGCAGGATGTCCCGTTGCACGCCTTCGCGCGAAACGTCGGGACCCCCGCCGCCTTCGCGCCCCGCGATCTTATCGATCTCGTCCAGGAAGATGATGGCGCTTCGCTCACAGCGCTCCAGCGCTTCCTTCGTCACCTGATCCATATCGATCAGGCGCTCTTCCTCTTCTTCGGCCAGGTAATCCAGCGCCTCGGCCACCTTCATCTTCTTCTTGCGCATCCGCGGCCCGAATAGCCCAGGCAGCAACTCCTTGATGTTGCTTTCCATGTCCTCGAGACCGGGCCCCGCCGCCACGTGCACCTGCGGGGCCTTCTCCTTTACCTCTAGCTCCACTTCTTTATCGTCCAGCTTGCCCGCCTTCAGTTTTTCGCGGAGCTTTTCCCGGGTCTTTTCAAGAGACTCCGTTTCGGCTCCCTCCGGCGGCGCGGGCATCAGCAGGTCCAGCACTCGATTCTCGGCATTGGCTTCCGCACGGTCTTCCACCTCGTCCAGGCGTTGCTCCCGCACCATGTCGATGGAGATCTCGACCAAGTCCCGCACCATGCTCTCCACGTCCCGGCCCACATAGCCGACTTCGGTGAACTTGCTGGCCTCCACCTTCAGGAAAGGCGAGTTGGCAAGCTTGGCCAGCCGCCGGGCAATCTCCGTCTTGCCCACGCCCGTTGAGCCGATCATGAGAATGTTCTTTGGCATCACCTCGTCGGCCATCTCGGGCTCCAGGCGCTGCCGCCGTACCCGGTTGCGCAAGGCAATGGCCACGGCCTTCTTCGCGTCGGCTTGCCCGATGACGTACTTGTCGAGCTCGGCGACAATCTCGCGCGGCGTCAGTTCGTCCAGCAGCGGCGCGTCTTCGTTCCCACTATTCGGTAGATAGATCAATCGGCTAGCCCAATTCCTCAATCACGACGTTGTGATTCGTATATACGCAAATGTCCCCGGCGATCTTCATGGCCTTGGCCACGATCGTGCGCGCGTCCAGCTCTGTGGCGTCCAGCAGCGCCCGCGCCGCCGCCATCGCGAAGCTTCCCCCGGAGCCGATGGCCGCAATCGCGTCGTCCGGCTCGATCACGTCGCCGTTTCCGCCCACAATATACATGTTGTCCACATCGGCCACGATCAGCAGCGCTTCCAGGTGCCGCAGCATCTTGTCCGTGCGCCAGTCCTTGGCCAGTTCGACGGCCGAACGCGGCAGGTTGCCGTTGTGCTGTTCGAGCTTGGCCTCAAAGCGGGCAAAGAGGCTGAAGGCGTCCGCCGTCGAGCCCGCGAAGCCCGCGAGAATCTTTCCGTTATAGAGCCGCCGCAGCTTTTTCGCGCCGCTTTTCAGCACCTCGGAGCCCATCGACACCTGGCCGTCTCCGGCGATTACCACTTTGCCGTTGCGCCGCACGCACAGAATCGTGGTTGAGCGGATGCGCCGGCTTTCCGAGCTATTAGTTTTGTTTTGCGCCAAACCTTTAGTTTAGTGCGTCCCTATTCGACCGTCACGCTCTTAGCCAGATTCCGCGGCTGATCCACGTCGCAGCCCAGCCGAACGGCGATGTGATAAGCCAGCATCTGCATCGGGATGATCTCCAAGAGCGGCAACAGGATTTCGTTCGAGGTGGGAATCGGAATCACGTAGTCGGCCATGTCGGCGATCTCTTTGTCGCCTTCGTTGGCGATGGCGACCACAATGCCCGAGCGCGCCTTTACCTCTTGGATGTTCGAGACCGTTTTCTCGTAGCGGGTGCGGCTTTCCGCGTCCGCCGGATCGTAGGCCGCCAGCACCACCACGGGCAAGTTCTCGTCGATCAAGGCATTCGGGCCGTGCTTCATCTCCCCGGCCGGGTAACCCTCGGCGTGGATATAGGAGATCTCCTTGAGCTTCAGCGCCCCTTCGAGCGCGATGGGAAAATGGATGCCCCGCCCAAGGTAAAGAAAGTCTTTCGCTTTGTGCAAGCTGCGGGCCAGATTCTGGTAGATGACCTCGGCGGCGAGGATTTGCTCCATCTTGCCGGGGATCGTCAGGGCCTCTTCGATATAGCCGCGCACTTGCTCTTCGCTCAGCGTTCCGCGCTCCTGGCCCAAATACAGGGCCAACACGAAGAGCGCCGTCAGTTGGCTGGTGAAGGCTTTGGTCGAGGCGACGCCGATCTCGGGGCCTGCGTGCGTGATGAGCGTGCCGGCGGCCTCGCGCGTAATGGCCGAGCCCACCACGTTGCAAATGGCCAAGGTCGTTGAACCCTTTTGCTTGGCCTCGCGTTGCGCCGCCAGGGTATCGGCCGTTTCGCCCGATTGCGAAATCACGATGGTCAGGGAGTCCGGCTCGACGATCGGATCGCGGTAGCGGAACTCGCTGCCGTAATCCACCTCTACCGGCACCCGCGCCAGCTTTTCGATCATGAACTTGCCCGCCAGGCCCGCGTGCCAACTGGTGCCGCAGGCCACGATGCGGATAGAGCGGATTTCGCGGAACTTTGCCGCCGGAATGTTCAATTCGTCGAGGAAGGCGCGGCCCGATTCCGCGCCCAAGCGGCCCAGCATCGTATCGCGCGTCGAGCGCGGCTGCTCGTGCACTTCTTTTTGCATGAAGTGCTTGTAGCCGCCCTTTTCGGCCATGATGGGGTCCCACTGGATGCGGGAGACCGCGCGCTCGAGCGCCTGGCCGCCGAAGTCCGTCACCCGCACGCCGCTGGGCGTTAAGATCGCCAGATCGCCGTCGTGCAGGAAGAACATGTCGCGCGTATGGGAAAGGATGGCGGGCACGTCCGAGGCGACGAAGTATTCGCCATCGCCGACGCCCACCACTACGGGCGGGCCAAAACGCGCGGCCACGATTTTGTTTGGATCGAGCTTCGAGATAAAGACCAGCGCATAGACGCCATGAATCTGCGCCAAGGCCTTGCGCACGGCCTCTTCGAGATTGCCCTCGAAGGCTTCCTCCACCAGATGGGCGATGATTTCCGTGTCGGTCTCGGAGAGGAAAACGTGCCCTTTGGCCTGCAGGCGATGCCGCAAGGGCAAGTAGTTCTCGACGATGCCGTTGTGTACGACGACGTGATTGCCCTTGGAGTCTCGATGGGGGTGGGCGTTTTCTTCCGTCGGCCTACCGTGGGTGGCCCAGCGCGTATGGCCGATGCCAAAGACGCCCGCGACGGGCGTCTCATTCAGCGCCGCTTCGAGATTCTTGAGCTTGCCCGAGGCGCGGCGGACCGTAAGAGCGCCCGCGGCGTCTAAGACGGCGATGCCGGCCGAATCATAGCCCCGGTATTCCAGTTTCTTCAGCCCATCCATGATGATGGGCACGGCTTGCTGGTTGCCGATGTAGCCGACTATTCCGCACATATTTCGACCTGGAAGTCTTCGATCACGGGGTTCGATAAAACTTCAGCCGAGATGGCCTCGAGGCTTTCGCGTGTGCCCGACGGGCCCAGATCGATGTCAAAGTACTTGCCAACCCGTACCTCGCCAATATCCTTATGCCCCAAGGAAGCGAGGGCCTTCGCGATAGCCTGACCCTGCGGGTCCAGGACGCTGGGTTTCAAAGAGACGTGAACGCGGGCTTTCATAGTTCTCCAGTCTAGCGAGGGGCGTGGATCTCCTGCAGGCTCCAGACGCGCGCGGCGGTGGTCTGTTTGGATTCCATGGCTTCGGCGGCGGCGCGCGCGGCGGACATGGTGGTGAGGCAAGGGACGCGGTACTGAATGGCGGCGCGGCGGATGCTCTTTTCGTCGTTGAAGCTGACGCTGCCGGCCGTGGTGTAAATGGCCAGTTGGATGGCGCCGGTCTTCATCAGGTCCGCGGCATTGGGCCGGCCCTCGTTCACTTTGAAGACGACCTTCGAGGGCACGCCGGCGGCCTTGAGAGCCTGGGCCGTGCCGCGCGTAGCGACGAACTGGAAGCCGATATCGTGCAGCTTTTGCGCAATGGCGACGGCAGCGGCCTTATGGTGATCGTTGACGCTGAGGAAGATGGTGCCGGAGGCCGGTAGTGGAATGCCAGCGCTTAATTGGGCTTTGCCGAAGGCTTCGCCGAAAGTTTCGCCCACGCCCATCACCTCGCCCGTGGAGCGCATCTCGGGGCCAAGCACCGGGTCCACACCGGGGAACTTATGAAAGGGCAGGACGGGGCTCTTGACGAAGAATTTTGAGACCGGCAGGACGCCCGAGGTGCGGCCGCCGGTAAGGTGAGCCAGTTCCTTCAACTTCTTGCCGAGCATCAAGCCGACGGCGATCTTGGGCAACGGGATGCCGGTGGCTTTCGAGACATAGGGCACGGTACGCGAGGCGCGGGGGTTTACTTCGATCACGTAGACCTTGCCGTCCTTGATCGCGTATTGGACGTTCATGAGACCCACGACCTTTAGGGCGCGCGCGAGCTTGACGGTGTACTCCTCGATGGTTTGCTTGTCGGCTTCGCTAAGCGAGTAGGGGGGTAGGACGCAGCTCGAGTCCCCCGAGTGGATGCCGGCTTCCTCGATGTGTTCCATGATGCCGGAGATCAGGACGTCTTCGGAATCCGAAAGGCAATCGACGTCGACTTCGGTTGCGTCTTCGAGGAAGCGGTCGATCAGGACGGGGCGGTCCTGGGAAAAGTGGACGGCTTCCGCCATATAACGGCGGACCATGTCTTCGTCATAGACGATGGCCATGGCGCGGCCGCCCAGAACAAAGCTGGGCCGGACGAGGACGGGATAGCCGATGCGGCGGGCGATGGCGCAGGCCTCTTCAACGCTGGTGGCGGTGCCGTTTTCGGGCGAGGGGATCTGGAGGTCGTCGAGGAGCTTGGAGAAGAGCTTACGGTCTTCGGCGAGGTCGATCGATTCGGGTTGGGTGCCGATGATAGGGACGCCGTGGCGCTTGAGGCTGTTGGCCAGGTTCAGGGGAGTCTGGCCGCCGAACTGGACGATGGTGCCGTCGGGCTTCTCGGTGTCGTAGATGTTCAGGACCTCTTCGAGAGTGAGGGGTTCGAAGTAGAGGCGGTCCGAGGTGTCGTAGTCCGTGGAGACGGTTTCAGGGTTGCAGTTGACCATGATGGATTCATGGCCAAAGTCCTTTAAAGCGTAAGCGGCGTGGCAGCAGCAGTAGTCGAACTCGATGCCCTGGCCGATGCGGTTGGGGCCGGAGCCCAGGATCATGACCTTGGGGCGAGCCGTGACATTGGCCTCGCATTCGGATTCATAGCTCGAATAGAGGTAGGGGGTAAAGCTTTCGAACTCAGCCGCGCAGGTATCAACCCGATTGAAGACGGCGGTGACGCCCAAGGCCTTGCGTTGGGCACGGACGGCATCGTGGGTCTGGCCGGTGGCCTTGGCAATGACGGCGTCGGAGATGCCGTCGCGCTTCAATTGACGGAACTTCGCGGCATCGAGCGTGGCAGTGGGAAGGGCTTGCTCTTCGTAGACGACGTCCTGAACCTGGCGCAGGAACCAGGGGTCGATGGCGGTGAGCTCCTGGACTTGTTCGAGGGTCCAGCCCTTGGCAAAGGCGAAGCGGATGTAGTTGAGCCGGTCCGGATTGGGAGTGATGAGGCGGGTGCGGATGAGGCTTTCGTCGTAGACGTCGGCCTTTTCGCTCTTGCCGGTTTCGAGCGAGCGCATGGCCTTGCCAAGAGCTTGCTTGAAGGTACGGCCCATGCTCATGACTTCGCCGACGGACTTCATTTGCGTGCCGAGCACGGGCGAGGAGCCGGGGAACTTCTCGAACTGCCAGCGGGGGATCTTGCAGACGACGTAATCGATGGTGGGTTCAAAGCAGGCCGGGGTGACGCGGGTGATGTCGTTCTTGAGCTCATCGAGGCGGTAGCCGACGGCGAGCTTGGCGGCGATTTTGGCGATGGGGAAGCCGGTGGCTTTGGAGGCCAGGGCCGAGGAGCGGCTGACGCGCGGATTCATTTCGACGATGACCATGCGGCCGTCGACGGGGTTAATGGCGAACTGGACGTTGGAGCCGCCGGTCTCGACGCCGATCTCGCGCAGGCAGCGGAGGCTCGCGTCGCGCATCATCTGGTATTCGCGGTCGCTCAAGGTCTGGGCGGGGGCGACGGTGATGGAGTCGCCGGTGTGGACGCCCATGGGGTCGAAGTTTTCGATGGAGCAGACGATGATGGAGTTGTCGGCGAGGTCGCGAATGACCTCCATTTCGAACTCCTTCCAGCCGAGGACACTTTCTTCGACCAGGACTTCGTGGACGGGGGAGAGGTCGAGGCCACGCTCGAGGATCTCGATGAGCTCTTCGGTGTTGTAGGCGATGCCGCCGCCGGAGCCGCCCATGGTGAAGCTGGGGCGGAGGATGAGCGGGTAGCCGATGCGCTGGGCAAAGGTGAGGCCGTCTTCGACCTTGGTGGTGAGCTGGCTCTCGGGCAGTTCGAGGCCAATCTTCTTCATGGCGTCTTTGAAGAGGAGGCGGTCTTCGGCCTTCTTGATGGACTCGATCTTGGCGCCAATGAGTTCGACGCCGTACTGATCGAGGACGCCGGCCTCGGCGAGGGAGACAGACAGGTTGAGGCCGGTCTGGCCGCCGACGGTGGAGAGCAGAGCGTCGGGTCGTTCCTTCTTGATGACCTCGGTGGCGAACTCGACGGTGAGGGGCTCGACGTAGGTGCAATCGGCCAGTTCGGGGTCCGTCATGATGGTGGCGGGATTGGAATTGATCAGGACGACTTCGTAGCCGTCGGCCTTCAAGGCCTTGCAGGCTTGGGTGCCGGAGTAGTCGAACTCGCAGGCCTGGCCGATGACGATGGGGCCGGAGCCAACGATCAAGATCTTCTTAAGGTCTGTGCGGCGGGGCATCTTTTACTGGGAAGCCTTCCAATCGGTCATGAGTTTGGAGAAGTCATCGAAGAGATATTGGGAATCGTGAGGGCCGGGGGCGGCTTCCGGATGGTACTGGACGCAGAAGAGGGGGTGCTGTTTGTGCCAGAGACCTTCGAGGGTTTGGTCGTTCAGGTTGATGTGAGTGAGGTCGATGTCGTTCTGGTTGAGGGAGTCCGGGTCGACGGCGAAGCCATGATTCTGGGCGGTGATCTCGACCTTGTTGGTGCGCTTGTTCAAGACGGGGTGGTTGCCGCCGCGGTGGCCGAACTTGAGCTTATAGGTTTTGCCGCCGAGGGCGAGGCCGAGGATCTGGTGGCCGAGGCAGATGCCGAACAAGGGAACACGGCCGATCATCTGGCGGACTTGGGCGGCCTGGTGTTCGAGGGGCTCGGGGTCGCCGGGGCCGTTAGAGAGGAAGACGCCATCGGGCCGCAGGCTTAAGACGTCTTCGGCGGTGGTGCCGGCGGGGACGACGGTGAGGTCGCAGCCATTCTGGGCGAGGCGGCGGAGAATGTTGCGCTTGAGGCCGAAATCGTAAGCGACAACCTTGTGGCGCGTTTCGGCGGCGGGAGCGATGCGCTCGGAGGGGCTGACGGGGGAAATGGCTTCCGTCCAGGAGTAAGGCTCTTTGGTGGAGACCCTGGTGGCGAGGTCAAGGCCGGCCATGGTGGGGAGAGCGCGAGCGCGGGCGATGAGGGCGTCGCGGTCTCGGTTCGTCGAGGAGATGACCCCTCGCAAGACGCCGCCGGTGCGGAGCTTGCGGACGAGGCTGCGGGTATCGATGCCGGTGACGCCGGGGATGCCGGAAGCGGAAAGGAAGTCCGAGGCATCGGCCTGGCTGCGCCAGTTGCTGGCGAGGGGCGAATACTCACGGACGATGAGGCCTTCGATCCAAGGGCGGGAGGCTTCGCTATCGAGGGGGGTAGTGCCGTAGTTGCCAATTTGGGGGTTGGTAAGAACTACGATTTGACCGGCGTAAGAGGGGTCTGTGAAGATCTCTTGGTATCCGGTGAGGGAGGTATTAAAGACGACTTCGCCCGCTGCATCTACAGGCGCACCAAAGGCTAGGCCCTCGAAGACAGTGCCGTCTTCCAGGGCGAGCAAGGCTGTGTTCAACCTGGCGGCTCCTTATAGGGGGATTTTTAGCAGGATAACACGCCCGGCCATTGGCTTCGTTTTGGCGAAGGTTAGAGGGAGATTTTCAAAGAGCAGAGGGCGGACACACTTCGGGCGTGGCCGGCCAGGATTGGGGTTGTGCGGCGAACGGGGCCGGTTGGGGGTGATTGATTCCGAGGGCTAGGACAAGAGGGTCAGCACAGAGCGCGGTTTATTCCGCGGGTGGACTGTAATCGGGATAGCCGGTAATCTCTTCGGTAGCGACGCGGAGGCCGGAGCAGCGGTGGTAGTCGCGGGCCCGGATTTTGGCGACGGGCAGGGAAGCGGGAAGGGATTTGCCGGGAAAGCCGAGTTTTTTAACGATTTCGTTGGCTTGATTGGAGCAGAAGCGGTCGTGCTGGACACGGCCGAGCTCGCGCAGGGCGCGTTCGGCGGAGCGCTCGTGCATCATGCGGTACTTGGACATGCGTTCATGGCGGCGGAGGAAGGTGTCGTTCTCCACGTTTTGGAGCCACTGGTCTTCAGCCCAGATTTCCAGATTGCGGGCGAGGTCGGCGCGGAACATGGCCCAGCAATAGGCGATGAAGAGTTTTTCTTCGAGGAAGCCTTTGGGTTGGAGTTGGGGGCGGAAGCCATTGCAGAGGCCGTCGAAATCGGCCTGGTCGGAAGCGGAGAGGTTGAAACGGTGTTCGGCGGCGGCGGTGAGGCCGTGCTTCAAAGAATTGCGCGCGCTAGCGGCTTTGCCTTCGGCCGTGACGGGGCCGGAGGAATGGCGGGCGTTGGCCCGGTTGGCATTGATTTGAGCGGTAGTACTCATGGCTCAGTTAGAGCATGGGGAATTGCTGGCGCAGGCCGGAACTGTTGCGGCAGCGCGGCGGGGCGGGGGCGGGAATTTTTTAGTGGAGGGTGAATGAAAAAAGCCCGCCGGGGGTGAGGTACGCCCGGCGGGTAGAGGGGGAAGCGAGTGGAAGACTCGTTTTCCGATTTGAGAGAAGAAGACTAGTTGCGGCCGCCGCGGGAGCCACCGCCGCCGCGGGAGCCGCCACTGATGCCGCCACCTCCGCTGGGGGCGGAAGCGCCACCGCCGCGAGAGCCACCGCCACCGCCGCTGGGGGGCGCCGACATGGCGCCGCCACGGGAGCCGCCACCACCGCCGCCGCTGGGGGGAGCGGAGATGCCACCGCCGCCGCGGGAGCCGCCGGAGTTACCGAAGCCGCCGAAGCCACGGGAGCCGCCGCTGTCTCTGCCGCCGCCGCTGTCTCTGCCGCCGCCGCTGTCTCTGCCGCCGCCGCTGTCTCTGCCGCCGCCGCTTTCGCGGGGGGATTCGATGCGGCTGGGGGAGCCAAAGCCGCGCCAGCCGCCTGGGCTGCCGCCGGAGTTTCCGTCGGGGTTGCCGCCACGGGACGAGCCGCCACCGCGGACGCCGCTGTCGCGACCTCCGCTGTCAGAGGGGGAGCCTCCGCCAAAGGGGTCCGAGGAGCCTTGGCGCTGGCGGGAGCCGCCGTCGTAGCTGCGGGAGGAGCCGCCACGTTCGCCGCCGTTGCTGCGTTCCACGATGCCGGGATTGACGTCGACGGTGGCGCCGACGCCGCCGCGGGAGCCGCCGCGATAGCCGGAATCGTTGCTGGGTTCGCGCTGGACGAAGCCGCCGCTGTCTCTGCCGCCGCTGCGTTCGGCGTTGCCGCCGCGGACGCCGGAACCGGAATCGCCAAAGCGATCCCAACCACTGGAGCCTGAACCACGGGCGCCGCTATCGCGAGGGCCGTTATCGCGAGGGCCATTGTCGCGTTGGACGAAGCCGTCGTTGCGTCCAGAGTTTCCGCCGCGGACTCCGTCGGCCGAAGTGGGTGCGTCGCCGCGCAAGCCATTGGCGCTGCCGCCGCCTCTAATGCCGTCGATGGCGGCATTGGCATCGCCTCGGCGGACGAAACCGTCTGAAGAGCGAGCAGCTTCGCCGCCGCGGACGCCCGATTCAGAGGGGGTGGCGCGGCGCCAGCCGTCGTTCGAGTTATTGCCGGCGTTCGAAGTGCCGCCACGGACGCCCTCGACATTTTGAACGAAGCCGGAACTACGGGCCATATCCTGGATGCCGCGTTGTTGCTGTTCAAAGCTAGAGCGCTCGATGGGCGCGGCCTCACGGCGGGCGGTGAAGCGCTGGTCGTCGCGGGTGTTTACGCCGCCGCCACGGACGCCGTCGGTTTGGGTGAAGCGGGCGGATTCGCGTGTGGGCGCGAGGCCGAGGCCGCCGCGGAATTCCGAGGCGTTTTCAAAGTCCGCGCGGTTGGCGGCGCGGTATCCGCCGAAGTTGCCGCCGTTATTGCCTCCGCCAGGGATGCCGCGGTTGAAGTTATTAGCTTCCACATAGGTGACGCCGTTGTTGACGCGGGCATTGCGGTAGTTGTTGTAGATATTGACGTTGTTCACGATGGTGACGTTGTTGAAGCCCCGGCCGTAGCCGCGTCCCCACCAGGGGTTGAAGCGCTCAAAAGGAGCGAGGGGAACCCAGCCGACATTGCCCCAACCGAAGTTGAAGCCGACGCCGATATTGACGCCGCCGCGGCCGAAGCCGAAGAAGCTAACAAGGGCGGGCGACCAATAGTGGCGGGGCCCGATGGCGCCGGGCCACCAGCACCAGCGGTTCGACGCGTAGAACCAGCGGCCGTAGTGGTAGGGCGCCCAGCCCCAGGGATCGTAGGAGACCCAGCTCCAGCCGTACCAATCGAGCCAGCTCCAGCGGCCGTGGCGGTAAGGGGACCAGCCGGCGGCGACGCGGGGGGACCAGACGTAGCCGTAGGGGGCGTTGTAGACCCAATCGCCGTAGGGGTCGAGGGCTTCGGCGCCATAGACGTCGCGGGGGACATACTGACGGCTGCGGGAGGCGGAGAGTTCGCGATCGCGGGACTCGTTCCAGTTATCCCAAGAGTCGCGGGGGATTTCGGAGTTGGTGCGGAACTCGGGGTTGCCGGAGTTTGTACCGAGGATGACGAGGGTGCGGCCTTCGCGCAGGCGGCGGGAGCCCTGGGGCGTATAGATATCGACTTCGCCATCGCGGACGGTGACTTCGGTAACGCCGTCTTCGGAGACGCTGACGCGGTAGACGCCGCGCTTCAAGGGGCGGATGGAGGCCGAGGGGGTGTTGATGTCCACTTCGGACTGGGAATCCTGCCAGACGCGAAAAGTGACGAGGCCGACGGGGATGTTGAGTTGGAAGCGCTGGTATTGGAGTTCGGCGAGGCGGACCTCGGTGTTGGCGCCGAGGCGGATCATGTTGGCGAAATCAAACTGGAGTTCGGCCCGGGAGGCGGGGCCGGTAATGACGCGGTCGAGGGCGACGAGGGGGGCGTTGAGGGCGGCAGCGATCTGTTCGCCGGTATCGCCGCGCTTCACGCTGACGTCGCCTTGGAGGACGGAAATGCGCGCGACGCCGCGGGAGTTTTCTTCAGGCGTTTGAGCAAAGACGAGGGCCGAGGCGGCCGTGAGGGAAAGAACGATTTGTTGGGTGAGGCGCATGGACTAGTGGTCCTTTCGCAATAAATCTTTACAATTCAAAGGCCAAAGTTGCCCGGTAAGGCGAAACCCTTGGTAATACTAGGGTTTGTGAAATTTGAGGAGACTTTCGCCGCGAGAATAGCTGGTGCTTTTCAGCCAGTGTTGGCCATGGTGAGCCGCGCGCGGGGTCCGCTGGTGCTACTGGGACTGATGGCGTTGGCTTTCTGGCGGATCCTGTTTACGGATCAATATACGTGGCTGAATTCGATGGACATCCGCGCACAGGTGCTGCCATGGTTGCAGTTTCAGGCGGGGGAATGGCATGCGGGGCGCTTCCCGCAGTGGAGCCCGTATGAGTGGGCGGGGCAGAATCTGATCGGGCAGGGGCAGCCGGGCGTGGTGAACCCGATGAACTGGATTCTGTTTGCGGCGCCGTTGCGCCGGGGATGGTTAAGGCAGAGTACGCTGCACTGGTGGTTCTACGCGCTGCACGCGGTGGCGGCGTTGAACTTGTATTGGCTGGCACGGAGCTTGGGGGTGGCGCGGACGGGGGCGGTGCTGGGGGGATTGGTGTTTGGGTTGTTTGGGTTCTTGGGCTCGATCGATTGGCCGCAGATGATCTGCGGGATTATCTGGACGCCGTTGTGCTTCCTTTTTGTGCTGCGCGGAAGGGGCTGGGCGGATGCGAGCTATGCGGGGTTCTTTTTGGGACTGGCGTGGTTGAGCGGGCATCACCAGGTGCCGATTTATGTGAGCCTGGCGCTGGCGGGGACTTGTATCGCGCTGCGCTGGGTGCCGGGGATTCTGGTGTTTGTGACGGCGGGAATGGTGGGGGCGGCGCAGCTGTTGCCGGGGATCGCCTACGGAAGAAATGCCGTGCGGTGGGTGGGGATGGAGGAGCCGGTGGGCTGGAAGGACGCGGTGGCTTACTACGTGCACGAGCAGTACTCGAATACGCCGAGCGCGTTGTTTGGGATTCTGCTGCCGGGCAAGGACCTGCATACGAGTATGTTCCTAGGGGCGACGGCGCTGGTGCTGGCGGTGCTGGCGCTACGGATGGAATGGCAGCGGCGCGAGGTGAAGGTGTTTTTCGGCGTGGGGCTGGCGGGAGCGTTGTATGCGCTAGGAAGGTGGGGAGGGATCGAGCCGCTATTTTATAGCTTTGTGCCGATGGTGGAGAAGGCGCGGAGCCCGTCGATGGCGGCGGGAATGTTTACGTTTGGCTTTGCGGTGCTGGCGGCATTGGGCTGCGACCGCTTATTGCGGGCGGGCGGGGATGAGGCGCTGCCGAGGATGTACAGGGCGCATTGGATTTTTGCGGGGGCGGTGACGGCGTTGTTTGCGCTGGGGCAATTGCTGCCGCCGGGGCAGCATCCGCTCGAGGAGCGTTGGCTGATGGTGGCGGTGGTGAGCGGGCTGATGGGCTTTGCTTATGCGGCGAGGCTAAGCGGTGCGTTGACCTCGCGGGCGCTGAGTTACTGCCTGGTGGGGGCGGTGATGGTGGAAGCGGCCAACATGACTTACTTTCACTCCGCGAACCGGCTTGATCCGCATGTGAGCAAGCTAACGCCGCCGCTCTCGCAGCATATGGATTTGCGGGAAGCGCTGCCGGAGGGGGCGCGGGTGACGGTGGACGATAAGACCGTGCCCTATAACTTCGGGGATTGGCATGGAGTGGATGTGTATGGGGGGTATCTGGCGAGTATCTCGGAAAACTTACAAAATTTCGACGCGTTGAGCGAGAGGGGCATGCGGCTGATGGGGATCACGCACCATGTGGGGGGAGCGGCGCCGCGGGAGGATGCGCAGTTGGTGCAAGCCGGCAAGCACGGGAACGTTTTCCGCTATGCGCATGAGGCGCTGCCGAAGGCGAGGCTGGTGCACCGGGTGCTGGGCTACGGGAAGAAGGAAGAGTACGGGGCGTTGTTTGCGAATCCGGCGATTGAACTGCGGGAGGTGGCGCTGCTGCGGGGGGCGGCGCCGCGGCTAGAGGAGTGTGTTGGGGACGAGGGCGCGGCGATTTTGCTGGAGACGCCGGGGCGGGTGGTGGTGCGGGTGCGGGCGGCATGCCGGGCGTTGCTGGTGCTGGCGGAGACGGATGAAGAAGGGTGGCGGGTGGCGATCGACGGAAAGCGCGGGGAGAAGTTGACGGTGCATGAGGCTTTACGAGGGGTGGTGGTGGAGAAGGGTGTGCATACGGTGGAGTGGACGTATCTGGCGCCGGGGTTCGCGGTGGGGGCGGGGCTGAGTTTGTTGGGGTGCTTGGTGCCGGTGGGGATGTGGTGGAGGGGGAGGCGGAGGAGGGGGTTGGTATAATGCCAACATCAGCGTCGGGGCCGTTAACAGGCGGTCAGGCAAAGTCGAAGCTCCAGTATTGCTGCGAGGAGGGGTTTGTACGATTCACAAGGCACTTCGAAGAAGAGTTGGCAGCCGACGAATTCAGCATGGAAGACGTGTGGAGGGTTTGCCGGTCTGGGCTCATTCGAGATCCCGCAGAGGCGGATATCCGAACTGGGAAATGGAAGTACCGGATTGAAGGTACGACATTGGATAAAAGGGAGGCGATCGTCGTTTTCACGTTTGACAGCGAGGATGCCATTTTCATAACCGTCTTTGAGAGGCGCAAATGACACAACAAGTAGGATGCTCTTGCGGAAAATGCGGGGCCCAGATCCAATTTGAGAAATCAAATTATCGTTACCTCGCGAGCGGTTTGTCGAATGTCATCCTCCAGGGAGTAGAAGTAGGCGAGTGCGTCGCTTGCGGCAATCGCGAGGTGAGAATTCCGCGGATGACAAAGATTCATCGCACGATTGCACAAGCGCTTGCAAATAGTCCAGCGCGCCTGACCGGCGAACAATTGCGGTACTTGAGGAAGCATCTTGGATTGACGGGGGAGAGGCTGGGCGGATATTTACATACGGATCGGACCAAAATTTCCAAGTGGGAAAGCGGAGAGCATAAGATTGGACCGTCCAACGACCGCTTAATGCGCTTACTCGTCGCCTCTTTGGATGCGGAATTGCGGCCGGGTGTCTCGATAGTTGCGGAACATCTGCCACTCATTTCGGATGAAGCCGGAAGTTCGCAGCAACTGCACGTAGACGTCGCCACATTGACGTGGACTTTCCTGACGGTCCCAGTGGGCGCGGCAGCTTAAGATATCGCGGCGTTACGCGGCACCGAAGCGGCGGCGTTGGCGGGGGATGGGTTTGGCGGGGACGAATTCGGCGATGAGTTTTTGGGCGGCGGCTTTTTGTTCGGCCGACAGGGGGAAAGTGAATTCTTTGGGGCGGACGGTGGCAAGGACGGCGAGGGAACTGGCGGGGTGGATGGGCTTCGAGCCATGAAGCACTAAGGCTTTGGCCAGGGGGTGCTTGTCGGCCCAGGGAGTGTCGGGCCAGGCGAAGGATTCGGGTTTCAGGTCGATGCTGACGCCTTCACAGTCCGCCGAGCTCACGGCGTTACAGGGGCTGGGCCAGCCTTCGGGCTTGGCGGGGGTGGTTTGCATCAGAAACAAAACTTTGGATTCGACCCAGGGCTTGGCGGCGTAAAGGTGCAAGAGGCCACGCAGATTGGTATTGGGACCAAGGCTGATGATGACGGCGTTGCCATCGTGTTGGGCGGTGAGGGCGTTGCGCAGGAAGTTGGGCGGCTCGGCGGTGTCCTTGAAGGATTTGACGCCAGTGTCGAGGCCTTCGACGGCGGCTTTGAGGATAGCCGGCGTTTCGACGGGCTTCTTCTCATAAGGCATGCCGACGGGCATGGGGCGGCCGCCGTAGGCGCGGTTGTAGGCATTGAGGAGGCCGGCGGAATCGAGATTTTCGAGCGTGGTGGCGAGCGCGACGACGCGGCATTCGTTGCGGTTATCGAGCGCGAACAATAACGACAAGGCGACCAAGTCTTCAATCGATTGCCCGAAGGCGGCGTCAAAGCAGACGCCGATGGAGGGGCGCATCAGGGGAGCGGCTTGCATGCGCGTCCCTTAGCTGAGATTGAGGCCGTCGACACGGCCGGTGGAATCGCCGAAGTTTTCGACGTGAACGCCCATGCGGTCCATCATGGTGAGGAAGAGGTTATTCATCGGCGTTTCGCGGCGGTAAACGATGTGGCGGCCGGACTTGATGTAGCCGCCGGCGTTGCCGGCGATCAAGGTGGGGAGGTCTTCGTGGGTGTGGCGGTTACCGTCGGAGAGGCCGGCGCCGTAGACGATCATCGAGTTTTCAAGAACGTTCGAATCGCCTTCCTTGGCGGCCTTCAATTTTTCGACCCAGCCGGCGAATTGTTGCACGTGATAGGTGTTGATCTGGGTGACCTTCTCAATGAGATCGGCCTTGTTCTGGTGGTGGGTGAGGGGATGGTGGCCGTCGGGGATGCCGATTTCACGGTAGGGGCGGGAGGAGCCTTCGCGCGTGATCAGGAAGGTAACGATGCGGGACTGGTCGGCGCGGAAGGCGACGGTAATCATGTCGGTCATGAGCTTGAAGTGCTCGGCGAAGTCCGCCGGGATGCCGTAGGGTTTTTCCATGCCGGGCTCGATCTGGCGGGTGTCTTTTTCGGCGGCTTCGAGCATGCGTTCGATTTCGCGGATGGAAGACAGATACTCGTCGAGCTTGCGGCGGTCCGTGGGGCCGAGGTTGGACTGGAGCTTCTGGGTATCGTCCATGACGAAATCGAGAATCGAGCGGCGCATCTTGTTGCGGCGGGAGCGCTGCTCGGGGGTGAGTTCGGCGCCGTCGCCGAAGAGGCGCTCAAACATGAGGCGCGGATCGAGGGTGGGGGGCAGGGGCTGGGTTTCGCTGCGCCAAGCGAGGTTATTGGTGTAAGCGCAGGAGTAACCGGAATCGCAATCGCCGGCTTGGCGCGCGTCTTCGAGACCGACTTCGAGGGAAGGGAAGCGCGTCTGGCCGCCGATTTTGTTGGCGACGATCTGGTCCATCGAGATGCCGGCCTTGATATCGGTATAGGTCTTCTTGACCTGGATGCCGGTGAGGTAGCTGCCGGAGCAACGGCCGTGGTCGCCGGCGCCGTCGAGCAAGGCGCGGCCGGTGTTGTGGGTGAGATTGGAAAGGATGGTGAGGTCTTGCTTGAAGGGCTCGAGCGGCTTCAAGATGCGGGGGAGCTCGCCGAGGGCGCCTTCCGTCTTGGGGGTCCAATGTTCCATGTTCATGCCGTTGGGCACGTAGGCAAAGGCCATGCGGACGGGGCGGGGACCGGGAAGCTGGCTAGAGGCGAAGGCGGGGGCCATGGCGTCCAGGGCGGGCAACGCGATGGTGGTACCGAGGCCGCGGAGAAGGGTGCGGCGGGAGAGGGCGCTCGGAGAGACGAGGGCTTTACGGTTGATCATTTTTTGGCAAGCTCCTTAGCTTTACTATATTCCGCGCGGCGGCTTTGGAAGGGGAGGCTTTGCGCAATCTCGAGAACGAGAGATTGGAAGCGCCAATCTTGGGCAGCCAGTTTTTTGGTGAGGTCGGTGACGGTCTTGCGATCGTAGCGTTCGAGGCCACGGCCGAGGGCGTAAATAAGCATTTTCTCCGTCAAGGCATGGCCGAACTCGGTGAGGTCCGCGGCGAGGATGGCGCGGAGTTCGGCGGGAGTCTTAAAGGCCTTGCCATTGGGCAGGGCACCGGAGGGGTCGATGGAGAACTTGTTGTCGAGGTCGCGCCATTTGCCGGTGGCGTCGTAGTTTTCGAGGGCAAAGCCCATGGAGTCCATGCGCTGGTGGCAGGAGGCGCACATGGCGGCGGAACGGTGGGCCTCCAGCTGCTCGCGCAAGGAGCCGCTGGCGCCGACCTTTTCTTCATCAAGAGGCGGAACGTCGGGGGGCGGGGGCGGAGGGGGCGCGCCGAAGACATTTTGCAAGAGGAACTTGCCGCGGATGACGGGCGAGGTGCGGGTGGGGTAACTGGAGACGGTCAGGACGCTGGCGTGGGTGAGGATGCCGCCGCGCTGGGCGGAATTGGCCCCGAGGTCGACACGGCGGAACTCGGGGCCTTCGACGCCGGCGATGCCGTAGTGTTTGGCGAGGAGCTCATTGAGGAAGGTGAAGTTCGCGTCGAGGAAAGTGGCGATGGAAAGGTTTTCCTTGAGCACAGTTTCAAAGAAGAGGGCCGTTTCCTTTTCCATGGCTTCGCGCAGTTCCGGGCGCCACTCGGGGAACTTCTTAGGATCGGGCTTGACCTGAGAGAGGTTGCGCGTTTCCAGCCACTGGCCGGCGAAGTTGACCGCCAAAGAACTGGAGCGGGGGTCGGCGAGGAGGCGCTTGATTTGAGCCTGGAGGACGCCGGGGGCGCGGAGCTGTTTCTTTTCGGCGAGGCTGAGAAGGGTCTCGTCGGGCATGGAATTCCAGAGGAAATAGCTGAGGCGGGAAGCGAGCTCCAGGTCCGAAATGGGGTGGATGGCGGAGGGGTCGTTGGGGGTGACGTCGCGTTCGATGCGGAAGAGGAAGTGGGGGCTGACGAGCATCGCAGTGATGGCCACGGAGAGGCCTTGCTCGACATTTTGACCGTCTTCTTTGGCGAGCTTGACGAAGCGGGCGAGCTGCTGGACTTCGGGCTTGGTGACCGGGCGGCGCCAAGCGCGGCGGGCTAGGCGCGCGAGGATGGAATCGACGCAGCCGGGGGACTTGAGATCGCAGGAGAGGATCGCTTTGCGGCTGGCCGGGACCTGGTCGGTGGCATAGGGGCCGACGACCTTGATCATGTTCATCGACTTATTGACTTTGTTGTCGAAGTACTGCTTGGGCTCAAGCGTCTTTACGAAGGGGTCGTTTTCGAGCATGACGCGTAAGGTATGGTTGCCGGCGGGCAGGAAAACGCGGAATTCTTCTTCCGAGTAAGGATTGAAATAGACGAGACCGGAGGGCTTGGTTTCAATGAGACGGCGGAAGAGGGGCTTGCCGTCCATGTAAAAGACCATGTCGACGGGGAGGCCTTCCTTACGCTCGCCGGGTAGACCGACTACGATGCGGTATTCGGCGTCCCATTCGACGTTATGGGAGGCCTCGACGACCGAGGGCCCGAGGCGGCGCAGGTTGCGGTCCTTGGTGTGGAATTCGAATTCGATGGGCTTCTTAGGAAGGGGATCAATGCCGAGGGCGCGGGCGGAAATTTTCTCGGCGGCCTTGAGGTATTTTTCCATCAGGATGGGCGAGATGGTGAGGACGTCGCCGATGTTGTCAAAGCCGTGGCCGCTATCGTCGGCGGGGAAATCGCGGTCGGCGGCGTAATCTACGCCGAGGAGGTCGCGGACGGTGTTGGTGTATTCGGCGCGATTCAGGCGGCGGGCGGTGACGCGGCCGGGATCGGGCTTGAGCGCAGCGTCGGCCTTATCGAACTCGGACTGAACGAAGCTGAGGAGATCCTGGAGCTGGGCGTCGGCGGGCTTGGGGAAGCCTTTGGGAGGCATTTCGCCGGTGCGGACCTTCTTCATGATGCGTTCCCAGTCGTCGCGATAGCTGGAGACGCTATCGGGGTGAGTGAAAGGAACGATGTTTACGCCGCCGGACTGATTGCGATCGTTGTGGCAGGGGGAGCAGCTCTTGGTGAGGACCGGCTTGACGGCAGAGTGGAAATCTTTGGGGGCAGGCGCTGGAGCCGGAGCGGGGGCTGGGGGCGGAGGAGCGGCGGCGAGTAGACAAAGAAAGGGCGCGAGCATGCCGGTAACGCACACAAGTGTATAACTTTTAAGGCCCAGGCGAAAGGGATAGTACCCCAAAATGCGGAAGGCGAATAGAGAGTTTTGGGTGAGCGCCGATGAAGGTGTTGGAGCAGTATGATTCATTCGTACCATTGGCGAGTTGGATTGTGGCTTTGGCTGGCGGCTAGCGGCTGGAGCCAAACGCTAAGCGTAAACAACGCCTCCCTACGATTTACAACGACCGTTGGAGCGGTTGCGTTACCAGCGGCGCAGAGTTTGAGCGTGCAGAGTGCGCCAACGGGGTTGGGTTTCACTGTGGCTGTAAGCGGGCCGAGTCCGCATTTAGGAGCATGGTTGCTGGTGAGCGCGACCGGGGGGCGGGCACCGTCGACGTTGAGCGTGCAACCGAACCCGACGGGCTTGCCGGCGGGAGTTTACACAGCGACGATCACCTTAACGGGTACGAGCGGGGCGACGCCGCCAACGGCCACGACAACGGTAAGCCTGACAGTGGGAACGCCTCCGCCGACGATCACAGTTTCCCCGACAGCACTGACCTTTCAGTACACGACGGGCCAAGCCGTGGCGGGGAATTCCGCGCTGAGCAGCACGTTTATCCTTTCGAATACCGGATCGGCGACAGCGGCGGCGTTGAGCGTACAGAGCGCGCCGTGGCTGCGGGTGGCGCCGACGGGGAACATCACGCTGGCGGGGTTGTTTAATTCGATTGCGGTGAGCGTGGATCCGACCGGGCTGGCGCCACGAGTGTACACGGCAAACATTACGATAAAGTCCACGGCGGCGGCTAATCCCACGCTGACCGTGCCGGTGAACCTGACGGTATTGGCGGCGGCGCCGTCGGTGACTAATACCTGGCCGGTGGGAGTGATTGAGGGATCGGGACAAAGTATCGTAACGCTGAATGGACGCAGCTTTTTTTCCAACTCGACGGTAGCGATCAGCGGATTTACGGTGGAGGCGACGGTGACGGTGAACGACGGAGTGAATTCGGCGGCGGAGAATTTCTACCTGCCGGTCTACCCAGCGGGAGCGGCGGGGATCAGGCTGCTGATGGGATCTCCGATGCCGGGGGGGATCGTGGGAATCGGCTATACCCCGGTGCCCCTGGTGGCCGCTGGGGGAACGGCGCCGTATACGTGGCAGATCCGAGATGGCGCGCTGCCGCCCGGGCTAATCCTGACGGGGGGAAGCATTAGTGGGACTCCGACGGCGGCGGGGACCTATTACTTTACGGTGGTCGCGACGGATGCCGCGACGCCGATCACGGCATCGGCGTATATGCCGACGAAATTGATTGTATTGCCGGCCGGAGTGTCCGCTGCGCCGCGGGTGCTGGGGCCGAACGTCTTGCTGGCGAGCGGGACGGTGGGTGGGGCCTATGGCGCGGGCATCAGTGCGCGGGCCGCAGGAGGAACGGGAAGCTATAGCTGGACCGCAACGGGTTTGCCGTCGGGACTCGCGATCGATTCCGCGACTGGGGTGATCAGCGGGACTGCCTTGAGTGCGGGGCCGACGGGCGCCTTGACCGCGCGCAATGTAGGCGAGGCGTCGATGCTGGTAACGGTGCCGTCGTCGTCGCTGGCGGCCCCCGGCTATTTGCGGATGACGGTCTCGACGCCAACACCGGGCGGGGGCGTCTCTAACGAGGCTCAGTTCCAAATATTCGGACCGCAGCCGCAAGTGACGGCGGTGGTGGATTCGGCGAGTTTCACGCAGGGGACGATCTCGCCGGGCCAAATCGTAACGATATTCGGTTTGGGGCTAGGGCCGACGGCATTGACCTTATTCAATCCAGCGGTTCCCGCGCCGCAGATCCCCAACGCGCTACCGGCAGTGGCGCCGTCGACCAGCGTAACCGTGAACGGCACGGCGGCACCGGTTTTGTATACAAGCGCGAATCAGGTGAGCGTGGTGGTGCCCTATACAGTGACCGGGGCGACCGCGGACTTGATCCTTAGTTACGATGGGTTGGCGTCGCAACCCGTGACGCTGAGTTTGGCGGCGACTTCGCCCGGAATCTATACGACGGACGCCTCGGGCCGGGGCCAGGGGGCGATCTTGAATTACAACGCGACGACAGCGGACTACACGTTAAATTCGACGGCGACGCCGGCAAGCCGAGGCCAGACGGTGGTGTTGTACGTGAGCGGAATGGGCGCGACGACGAATCCGGTGGCGAACACGTTGATTCCCGCTTCGCCGTCGGTGACGCCGAGTGCGGCGTTGGCGGTGAGCATTGGAGGCCAAGCGGCGACGGTGCTGGGAGCGGTGGCACCGCCGGGAAGTGTTCCTGGGCTGCTGCAGGTGAACGTGACCGTGCCGTCTAATGCGAGTACGGGGAGCGCGGTGCCGGTGTTGGTGAACTTAGGAGGCGTGGATTCGCAGCCGGGGGTGACGATGGCAATTAGATAGAATCAGGGGCTTTGCTGGGAGGAAGGATCTAGAGCGGTGGGGCGATCGCAATATCGACCATGTCGTGAAAACTGGATCCGGTTTCAATGGCGAGAGCGACATTATTGCCGATGGGGGCATTGGCCGGGATGACCACGTTGAGTTGGTAAAGTCCGGCGAAGCCCGGAGCGGCGCCGGCAAAGCTGACCGTGGCCCGCTGGCCACCGATGTAGACATTAACGTTATCGACAACGCGACTCAGAGGAGAAGCGGGAGCGGCTGTGCCGTCGGCGAGAGAGGGTTCGAGGGCGCCGAGGCCGGTGAGATAGATCAAGACCGTGTCGCCCCGGCGGGCAGGATTGGCCGGCGTCAACAAGGTGAAGTTACTGCGCAGGATGGCACCGGCGCCGATGCCATTCTGCGGCTGGGAGTAGACACCGGGTGAAGTACGGGAAACGGGAACGGTGATGCGATTGGATTCCTGGCCACCGTTGCGGACGATGATTTCGGCCGAGACCCCGGAGGTGGCAAAAGGCACGAGTGCGCTGAGCTGGTTTGGACTGACGAAATAGAGCGGAGCGGGGCGGCCTTGGATGGTAACGTTCACGCCAGCGAGGGTGGTCGGGAAAGGGGCCGCGGCGACGGCGGGCGGATTGGGGCCCAGGTTCGTGCCGAAGAGCGCGACAAATTGGCCAGGGGAAATGGGCGTGCCTGTGGGGGCGAAACTCGCTCCGTTTAGGACGCCGGCGGGGTTGACGAAGACGCCGGTGCCAGATAGCGAACGGGTTTTGGCGGCGAAGAAGAGTTCGTAGTTTTCGGTTTCGGTGAAGGAGGTGCCGATGCCAATGGCAAGATTGCCGTTGGCGGAAAGAGCTAGGCGATTGGTGAGGATGGAGCCGGTGGAATCGGTGGCCAAAGTGTAGTCGTTGACGAAGGCGGAATCCACGTTTCCTTCCGGCAAACGGACCCGGCGGCTCCAAACTGCGCGGCCGTTCGCGAGGGAATTGACGGCGCCGGAGAAGCTAGAGGGGCGAGATTGTTCCGTGCGAAGGCCGGCGGCAAAATAAAGGCCTGAGAAGGAGGAAAGCGAGGCGGGGGCGGTTGGCGCGCGGAAGGCGACGATGAGGTCGTGGCTGCCTTGGCCGATGGAGCCGCCATAGAGAAAGTCACCATTACCCCCCACAAAGAACTGTTTGTCGCCCAGCAGAAGTTGGGTATTCGGGGCCAGCGGCGCGGTTTGGGGAAAAATCAGGGTGCCGCTGCCATCGAAGTTGACCGCGTAGGAGGAGGGGCCAATGGATTGCTGGAGGATGCGCCGGCCGTTTTGGGTAGTTTGCCCGGAAGTGGCGACTTGACCGAGCCCGCCGGAGCCATTGGCGGTAAAGCGGAAGAATGAGTTCTTGATATTGGCAAAAAGGCCGTTGGGGTACTCGATTTCGCCGCCGAGGTAAGAGCCAGATAAAGTTGCGTTGTTGGTGGCGCCCAGCGGCAGGGGGGCGGCAATGAAAAGATCGAAGATATTGCCGGTGGAATCGGTGGTGGACCCAAGAAGAACACCGTTCCCGAGGCGGAGATTCATGGTGCTGGAGGTCTCGAGTGGATTCGTCATGGCGACAAAGCCGGCGGGGCTGACGGAGTACGTTCCGCTGCCTGTGTAGGGCGCTGGGCCCGCGGTGCCCAGGTTACGCGTCCCCTGGAAAGCGATCCCGCCCCGGCCATCGAAGCTGATAACGCCGATGACGGAGCGGGCCTCAATGGGCGCGGCGAAGGCCGTAGTGGAAATCAAGACTTGACGGAAGCCATAGCGACCGGAAAGAAAGCCATTGTCGAGAACTTGGGCTTGAAGGGCGCAGAAGAAGCAAGCGAAAAAGAGGGCTAGCCTCAGCGTTACGAGTCGCATCGATATACTCAGGATATACTCATCGTTCCATTGGATCCCGTGAAGCCAGCACCGGAGAGTTATTCCGCTTTGGACTCATTGCGGGTGGGTCAGAGCGCAGTTGTCGCCGATTTCGACTTGCCTGACGAAATTGCGGAGCGGCTGATGCAAATGGGGATGATCCCGGGAGTGGAGGTGCTGGCCGCTCATATGGCCCCGGCAGGAGATCCGGTGGTGTACAGGGTGGACGGCACCGAGATCGCATTGAGGCGAGAGACGGCGGCGGGCATCCGCATCCTTCGATAGCGGACCAACACGGCAATGAAAATCCTGGTAATTTGGCGGTCGAGGCTCGCTAGTGGGAGCACGAGGGCTGGCATGGGTGGGACGGGGTCCAACGAGTTGAAGGGAGCCAAGGGCATGGATGGCGATGTGGGCTCGGGAGCCTTAAGTCCGGGAGCGGACGCCGATGCGGGTGCAGCGAGTAAGCAGGCTCCGAGACCGATGGGGCGTGGGATGCGCGAGACGAATTGCGTTGAGGGGACGGGGCCGAAGGAGTCGGGGGCGTTGCGGGAGTCGACCCGAGGGCATCGGCGGTCTGCGAAAAGTGTAGAAAGCCGGCAAGATCGTTGCGAAAAAATCCATGAGGCGGTTCCATTTGGGGCGAGGGAGTCGAGAGACTTTGGGGAGTTTCGGGAAGCAATCGGAAGCCATCAGCGGCTTGTGAAAAGTGTGGCAAGCCGGCAAGGTCCTGGCGGGGATATTCACGAGGAGATTTTCATCGACTTGAGGAAGAGGAAGGATTCTAAGGGCTCAGGGCATGCGGTTCAGGCCGAGGGCAGCAGAAGGACGAGAATTGAGCAACGGGGGGCCAGGCCCGAGGCTGGCAGTGGGGACACAAGACTATGCAAGTAACTGCGAATCGGGGTGAGGGTTTGCCTATCGCGCCAAACCCGGCAAAAAGCAGGTTGGTGGCCCTGATCGGACCGCCCAACACGGGGAAGTCGACGCTATTCAACCGGCTGACGGGATTACGGCAGAAGGTGGCCAATTATCCCGGTGTGACGGTGGAACGGCATATGGGCACGATGCGGCTGTTAGACGGCGGGGCGGTGACGTTGATCGATCTGCCGGGGGTCTATTCTCTGACGCCGCGGAGCGAAGACGAGCAGGTGACGCACGACGTGCTGGACGGGCGGATGGAGGACCTCGACAAGCCGGGGGCGGTGCTGCTGATTCTCGATTCGACAAATCTGGCGCGGCACTTGATGCTGGCGGCGCCGGTATTGAGCCTGGGGATACCCACGCTTGTGCTGCTAAACATGTCGGACGATCTGAGCAAGCGCGGGGGGAGCATCGACGCCGCAAAGCTGAGCGAGGAACTGGGGGCGCCGGTGGTGCTGGTGAGCGCGGCCAAGGGCGATGGGATCGAGACGGTCAGGCAATGGCTAGGCGAGACGATTCCGGCGCCGCTGCGGATCGAATTGCCGGTGTTGAACAATATGGCCAATTGCCGCAAGTGGAGCGGCGAGGTAAGCGACCGGGCAGGCTACACGCGGCCTTCGCCCCCGGAATGGACTTACCGGCTGGACCGGGTGCTGCTGCACCCTTGGTGGGGGCCGTTGATTTTTCTGCTGGTCGTCATCGCCGTATTCCAGAGCATTTTCACGTTTGCGCAGCCGATGATGGACTTGGTGGAAGGGGCTATTCAGGGGAGCGGGAAGTATCTCGAAGGCCAATTTGCGCCGTCCCTTTGGCGGGACCTGATCTTTGAGGGGGTGTGGGCGGGCGTGGGCAGCGTGCTGGTGTTTCTACCGCAGATTCTGGTGTTGTTCGCGTTTATCGCGGTGCTGGAGGATTCCGGGTATCTAGCGCGGGCGGCGCTGATTGCCGACCGGACGATGGCCAAGGTAGGCTTGCAGGGCAAGAGCTTTATTCCGCTACTCAGCGGCTACGCGTGCGCGATTCCCGCGATCCTATCGACGCGGACGATCGAAAACAAGCGGGATCGTTTTGCGACGATCCTGGTGGCGCCGCTGATGACTTGTTCGGCGCGCTTGCCGGTGTACACGATGCTGATTGCGGCGTTTATCCCGGATCGGCCGATTTTGGGGCAATTTTTCGGGTGGCGGGCGGCGACGATGCTGGGGCTGTACGTACTGGGTTTTGTCTCGGCGGTGCTGACGGCGCGGGTGCTGAAGAGTACGATTTTCAAGAGCGAAAAGAGTCCGTTTATTCTCGAATTGCCGCCGTACCGGGTGCCGCGGCTATCGAGCGTGTTGTTGCGTCTATTGGACCGGGCTAAGGTGTTTTTGAAAAGGGCGTCGACAATTATTCTCGGAACGGCGGTGATTTTGTGGGTGCTGGCGCACTTGCCGCAGACGGGGGGACAGCCGCCGGCGATTGAACAGAGTTACGCGGGGCAGATTGGCAAAGCCATCGAGCCGGCGATTGCGCCGCTGGGCTTTAACTGGAAGATCGGGATTGGGATCCTATCGTCGCTCGCGGCGCGAGAAGTGATTGTGGGGACCTTGGGGACGATTTACGGAATGCAATCCGAGGACGATACGGTGGGCTTGCAGAAGGCATTGCAGCAGGACCTGACGCCGGCGGCGGCGGTGGCGCTGATGATTTTTTTTGCATTTGCGCTGCAGTGTATCTCGACGGTGGCGGTGGTGCGGCGGGAGACGGGGAGTTGGAAGTGGCCCCTTATACAGTTCGTATACATGGGGGTGTTGGCGTATGTATCCAGCTGGTTTGTGTATGCGGTATTGAGCCGGTGGTAGAGGCCAATTTGCGCCGTGGAAATGCATTGGGGGAGCCGTTCGTTGCGACAGGATGCGCGGGCTTTGAAAAGTGAAGATTACGGCAGGCTGCGCTTTGGCAGATTAGGCGGACTCCAGGGCGTTGGAGAAGGCGTTCACCAAGAAACAGCGTAGTTTGACTGGGCGAGCTTGAGTGAATTGGGAGCGTGGGCGTGCGATGCGATAGGGGAAGAAAGAGCGGGGAAATGGATGCTTTTGGGCTGGGTACGTCATCCAACGTAGTAGCATAAAAATTCGGCGGCGGAAGCAGCCGTCATCCTTTTAGGTCAGATTCGATGTCTCAAAATTCCGTTCATCAAGTAGTGATTCTCGGTTCCGGTTGCGCGGGCAACACGGCGGCCATTTATGCGGCACGGGCGGGGCTGAAACCGCTGGTGTTGATGGGAAAAGAGCCGGGCGGCCAGCTTTCCATAACCAGCGAGGTGGAGAATTTTCCCGGCTTTCCACAAGGGATCATGGGCCCGAAGCTGGTGGAAGATATGAAGGAGCAGGCGATTCGTTTTGGCGCCGATTACCAATTGGGAGTGGTGGTGGAGGCGGATCTATCGAAGCGCCCGTTCCGGCTGAGTGTGGACGGGGAATGGATCGAGACGAAGACGCTAATCGTGGCCACGGGGGCGAGCGCGCGTTGGCTGGGTGTGAAGGGCGAGCAGGCGCTGATTGGTAAGGGCGTGAGCTCGTGCGCGACCTGCGACGGGTTCTTTTACCGGGGCCTGAAGATTATGGTGGTGGGCGGGGGCGACAGCGCGATGGAGGAGGCGAATTTTCTGACGCGCTTCAGCGATGTGATGCTGGTGCACCGGCGCGAGGAGTTTCGGGCCTCGAAAATCATGATCGACCGCGTGAAGAACAATCCAAAAATCACGGTGATTGTGAACTCCGTCGTGGACGAGGTAATCGCCGACGAAAGTGGCGTGGTGTCTAAGGTGCGCTTGCATAATGTGAAGACGAACGAGTTTAGCGAGCACGCGGTGGACGGATTTTTTGTGGCGATTGGGCATATCCCGAACACGAAGCCGTTTGTGGGGCAACTGGACTTGGATGAGGACGGCTACATCAAGAGCCACGGCGGGGCGCGAACGAATATCCACGGCGTGTTCCACGCCGGGGACGTGCAGGACAAGGTGTACCGGCAAGCGATTACGGCGGCGGGGGCTGGGTGTATGGCGGCGATCGAGGTCGAGAAATTGCTGGAAGCCGAAGAGCACGCCCATTAGGGGGAACGCCATTAGGGGGAACGATTGAATCTCGCGGGAAAAAGCGCGTTGGTGACGGGCGGGGCGTCCGGGCTGGGTGAGGCGTGCGTGCGGGCGCTGGTGGCGGCGCAGGCCAACGTGGTGATTGCCGACTTGAACGAAGCAAAAGGGCGGCAGTTGAGCGAGGAAATGGGCGCGTTGACGCAGTTCTGCCGGACGGATGTGACGGATGAAGGGGATGTGCTGGCGGCGCTAGACGAAGCCGAGAGGTTGGATATATTGATCCACTGCGCAGGGATAGCGACGGCGGAACGGGCGCTGGGCAAGAACGGGCCGCTGGAGCTGGAGCGCTTCCGGCGCGTGATCGAGGTGAATCTAATCGGGACTTTCAACGTGGTGAGGCTAGGGGCGGCCATGATGGCTAATAACGAGGCGCAGCCGCCGGATGGGGAGCGGGGTGTGATGGTGTTAACGAGTTCCGTGGCGGCCTTTGATGGGCAGATTGGGCAGGCGGCCTATGCGGCGTCCAAGGGAGGGGTGGCGTCGATGACGCTGCCGCTGGCGCGGGAATTTGCGCGGGTGGGTGTGCGGGTGGTGTCGATTGCGCCGGGGCTATTTGAGACGCCGCTACTGGCAGGATTGCCGGAGGATGCGATGAAACAACTGGCGGCGACGGTACCCTTTCCGGCGCGGTTGGGGCAGCCGGGGGAGTTTGCGCAGCTTGCGATGCATGTTATTCAAAACAGGATGCTTAATGGCGAGACGGTGCGGCTGGACGGCGCGCTGCGGATGGGACCGAAGTAACCGTTTTTCACCGGATCGTGTTAATCTGGTAGAAGCGATTTAGAAAGCGAGAAGTGGCAATGCAGGCCGGAATTCATCCCAATTATCACGAAGTAAGAGTTATGTGCGCCTGCGGGGCGCATTGGCAAACGCGGAGCACGATGAAGGGCGAGGAGTTGCGGGTGGAAATCTGCGCGAACTGCCATCCGTTCTTCACCGGTAAGCAGAAACTGGTGGACACCGAAGGCCGTGTGGACCGCTTCCAGAAGAAGGCGGCGAAGTCTAAGATGCTGCAGGATCAATTGGCGGCGCGCAAAGCGGCGGCCAAGCCGGGCGACGCGGTCCAATAGAAGCCAAAGCTAAGTTATAAAGGAAGGCCACCGGAAGCGGTGGCCTTTTGATTTTTTGGGTGTGACTATTTGGTGGGGGCTTCGCCGATGGGCAGATCGAGGGGCCGGATGAAGACGGCGGCGACTTTCCATGCGGGGCCGATCTTTTTCCAGACACGGAGGACACCGGTCTCATGGGAGACATGCCCACGGGAGGGCGCGTCGAAGTCGAGCTTTCCGACGGAGTACTCGTAGGCCATATCGCCGGAGGAGGCGAGTTCGAGGCGTTCCACCTGATAGGCGTTCTTTTGGTTCTTGCGCTCGCCGAGAGCGGCGTTGGGGAAGCTTTCCGCCCGCCGCCCGCCGACGTTAGGGCGCTTATAAGCTCCGCTCCAGTGGATGTGGTCTTCGGTGTACTGGATCGACTCGGGTTTGGCGATGAGAGCGCGGATACGCGCTTCTTCGGCGGCGAGGTCGGCGGCGGGCAAGAGGTCGGCGGCACTAAAGAGGGACAGGACGACTAAGAAGATGCGGAGCTTCATAGACCCGGAAGGATAGCAATCCGGAAACAACGATGCAAGGGGGAAGAGGAAGGGAGACTAGAGGCCGGGGCCGGATTCGCGGGCTTTCATTTTCTCGGCCCGTTCGAGCTCCATCTTGTCGAACTCCGGGCGCTGCTCAGGCTTGAGAATTTTCTTGATGCGCTCAACTTGGCCCGAGTGAATCTTGTCCATTTCGGGCTTGTAGCGTTGGCGCAGGAGGCGATATTCGACGCGGGTGTCGTCGAGGATATCGTCAAGGGTCTTGATCTGCTCGGGGCTCATGGAGAGGCGGAGGCGCATGGAATCGACATAGCGCTTGCGCCAGTCGTCGTTGTTGCGGGCATTGATGGGGGCAGCGCTGACGGCAGAGGCGGAGTAGAGCTTGTGGCCAAAATAGCCGGAGGCTACGCCGCCGCCGAAAATCAACGTCAAATAGAGCGCCACCTTGCCGCCGGAGACCTGCATTAGCGGGGGCCTTCCTCCTGGACGGAGTACTTCACGGGAGCATACTTGGCGGAGTAGGTGGATTCGAGGAAATAATCCTCGGAGATCTCGTCGGTCAATTTTTCGATGTAGGCGCGTTGGGGAAGCGGCCCGGGGGCCTGGTAGAAGAGCAAACCGGTCACCAAGGCCACCATGGCGGCGGCGGCGGCGAAGAAGTTGGCGAAGCGGAAAAGCCACAGTTCGGACTTGCGGCGCGCATCGATACGCTGCCAAAGGGCGGGCATGAAATTGGCGTCGCCTGCGGAATCCGGACAGCTCTCCCGGTACTGCGCGAACAAGATGTCCAGTTTTTGGTCGTTCGTCACTGCTAACTTTCCTCTCGGTCGTTTTTCTTCGCATCCAGCTTGGATTGCGACTTTTCAAAAGCCTTCAAAACACGCTGCCGGGCCCGGAATAACCGAACTTTGAGGGCGCTCTCGTTGGCGCCGTAAATCTGCTCCAACTCTTTGATCGAAAGGCCTTCAACTTCTTTCAACAATAGCAAGATGCGATCCTGTTCACTGACCCCATCCAGGAGCCACTGCACGAAATCGCGCATGGTGGAGCGCTGCTCCTCCGTCTTGCCAATTCGCTCTCCAGCGCTGGCGTCGGCCAAGATTACCTGCGCTTCGCTCAAGTCTGCCATGCGGCTTTCTTTACGGCGCTTGGACTTGCGCATGTAATCGTAGGCGGCGTTCACCGTTAAGCGATACAACCATCTATCAAACATCTCAGGGCTGGACAACTGGCCCAAGGAGTAATACAAGCGCAGGAATACGTCCTGGGCTACATCTTCGACGTCTTCCGGCCGGCCGATCAGACGGCCGACAATGGACATTACCCGTTTACGACAGGCAGCCACCAAGTCGTTGAAAGCCACTGCGTCGCCGGAGCGGGCACGTTCAACGATCTGCGGATCAACGTTCATGAAGACAGGCGATGGCGGAGCCCCCCGCGTTACAGGAGGCCTTCGTAGCGTATGCCAATCCGGAAGAGAATGGGGGCTCCGGTCTGGGGGAAGGGGGTAAAACCGGTGAGAATGCGCCGATTCGCCAGATTTTCGACGTTGAGGGTTAGATTGAGGTCTTTAAACAACTTTTGGCGGGCGGAGAGTTGGAGGAGAGCGAAACCGGGCAAGAGCTGGGTGTTGCGGTCGTCTTCGAACTGGAGGCCGCTGGTGCGGAGGCCAAGGGTGAGGAGGGTGGAGGGGCGGTACCAGGTGAGTTGAGCGGTTCCTTGGTGTTTGGGGACCTGGGGAAGGCGTTCTCGGGTGGAGAAGCGAGAATCGGCCAGGAGGTAAGACATTTCGAAGCGGAGTTGCTGATAGCGTTTCTCAAAGTCGGCTTCGAGACCGCGGACGGTGGCCGCGGCGGCGTTGCGGCGTTGGCGGACGATGGCGGCGGGGGAATTGAGGAGGGTGACGTTGGTGATGAGATCGCTGACCTCGTTGTAATAGCCGCCGAGGCGGAGCGTGTAGGATTCGCTGCGGTAATCGACGCCGGATTCGGCGGCCCAGAGTTTTTCGCTGCGCAGATCGGGGTTGGCCTGGGTGGTGGCATTGCCGGCGCGGAACTCGCGAAAGAGTTCGTTGAGGGTGGGGGCGCGGAAGGCGCGATAGGCCGAGCCGCGGAGGCGCCAGCGGCCGAGGCCGACGGCAAAGCCGCCGCTGGGGGAATAGAAATCGCCGGCGCGGCCGGCAAACTGGCCGCGGGAGCCGAAGAAGAGTTGCAGGCGGCCGAAGGTGAGATCGCCCTGGCCGAAGAGGCCACCCTGATTCTGGGTGCCGCCGCCGATGCGGAGGCCAGCCGGAACGACGGTTTCGGTGCTGGTACCGTCGACGCTTTGGGCGTCGGCCCCGGCCGTGAACTTCAGGCGCCCGGGGCGCCCTTGGAGGAAGGCGCCGCCGCCGAAGGCGGTGGAGGGGACGCTTTGGAAACTGGTGAGGCGTTCTGAATTGCGATCGGCGGCGAGGGCCGAGAAAGACTGGTGGTATTGCTGACGGGAGTGGTAGCCGAGGATGCCGAGGTTGAGCGTACCGAAGTCGCGGGAGTAGTTGGCACCGAGGGTGCCGAGGGAGGTGGAGTTGGTTTGGAGAGGGGTACCGTTGGCACGTTCCTCGGCCAGGACGTCGAGCTTGAGGCTGATGCGTTCGGCGGTGGTGGAGTAGTCGAGCTTAACGGCGCCTGCGGCAAAGCGGACGCCAGCGGGAGTGTCGATGCGGCCGGCGCGTTCGGAGGGCACAATGAGGTAGCCATCGGTATCAAAGGCGCGGAAGAAACCGGAGATGCCGAGGTTGCGCACGACGTGGGAAAACCCGGCGGTGGGCTGCCAGGTGCCGCGGTTGCCGCCTTCGAGGCCGAGACTGAGGCGCAGGGGAGCGGCGGGGCGGGTAAAGAGCGAGACGCTGCCGGAGAGGGTGCGATCGCCAAAGAGGCTGGTGGTGGAACCGCGGGAGACTTCGGCGCGATCGACCTCTTCGGCGGGGACGCGCGTCCAGTAGATCCAGCCGCCGAAGGGGTCGTTCAAGGGAACGCCATCCCAAAGGACGAGGGTGCGGCTGGCGCCTGTGGAACCGACGCCGCGCAGGGAGACGCCTTGGGTGGTGGGATTGGCGACGAGGCTGGAGTTACGGCGAAAGAGGGAGAAGCCAGGGACCATGCGAAGGCGGTCGTCAAGATTGACGCCGGGAGTTTTTTCGAGGTCGAGCTTGGAGAGGGAAGTGAGGGCGGCGGGGGATTCCTGCTCGATGCGCTCAAAGACGGTGAGCGTGGTTTTCAGCGGGGGAGGAGAGGGAGGGGTGGGCGTTTGGGGGCACAGGAGGGACGGGAGGAGGAAGGAAACCGGGGCGATAGCTAAGTAGGAACGCAGACGCATATTGAGGGATGGAGGCCCCGGGCAGCGGATCGACCAGCGCCAGATGCTTAAGAACAGTATAGGCATCGGAGGCGCTAGAGACGGCGAAATCCTGGGAAGCGGCGGAAAAAACAAAAGCGAGGTTCTTGAAGTGGAGCTGCCAGACGAGGAAGGCGGCGAGTTGCACGGCTTCTTCAAAAAAGGGCGTGGCAAGGTCGAGAACGAGGCGGAGGCGGGTGCCCGATTCGGCGAAGGAGACCCGGAGGAGGGGATGGCGGAAATCGGGCATACGAGCACTGGGGGCCCAGGCAATCAGGCGGGCGGGATCGCCGTGGGCATATTCGCGGAGATGGCTGAATTCCTCGGCGCCGGAGAAGCTATCGCGGCGCAACTGGCGCAAGAGCGAATCGAGGATTTCTTCCTGTCCGGGGGCGGGCTCAATGGAGGGGTAAAGGGGAGCGGGAAGGGGGACGCGCAGGCGAGTACGGCGAATGGAAAAGCCAAAAGGAAAACGGGTGTAAAGGCTCATTTCAAGAGGGGGCGCCCAACCGCGGCGGGGGAAGTGAAGGGGCAGGGGCGAGGCTACTTGAGAATTGGGAGGGATAGCGGGGAGAAAGATGCGGGGGTAGGAAGGGATTTCGATTTCGAGGGCAAAGCTGGTGAGAGCGGACTTATGGTTGCGTAGGACGAGTTGGGCGTCGAGCTGGGTAGCGGCCATGGGGTGGGAGGGGAAGCGCAGTTCCGCGGAAAGTTCGGCCAGCATCAGACGGTTAACGAAGCTGGAAACGAGGAGGGCGGCGAGGAGAAGGCTAAAGAGGAGGAAGAAGGCATTTTGCGACGTGGTAAAGGCGAGCATGCCAGAGGCAAAGAGCAAGGAGAGGATCATGGCACCGAGGAGAGTGACGCGGTGGCGGATGCCTTGGGCTACGCGTTGCCGCAAGCGCAGGAGGAGATTCATGGTGAGAAGGCGCGGGGAGAGGGCGCCTTCTCAGGTTAGCTTCTTGGGGTGGAGCTTCTAGGGGTGTAGCTAAAGATCCTAATCCATCAGGGTGGTTAGGGTACGGGCGGCCTGACGTAGTGCGTCAACCTGACCGGCGAGGCGAACGGATTCCTGGCGGCCTTCGTCCGCGGTAGAGGAGACGGTAACGGTGAGCTGGTTGATGCGCGACATGGAGCCGTTGACATCGTCGATGCCTTTGAACTGTTCCTGGCTGGCGGCCTGGACCTCGGCCAAAGTGGCGGCGAGGCCTTCGACTTCTTTGTTCATGGTGCGGATAGAGGAGGTGACCTGATCGACGGCCAAATCGGCATTGCCGGTGCGTTCGACGGATTCGGCAATGATGGTTTCAATTTCTTTGGCGGCATCGGCGCTGCGGTGGGCGAGGCTGCGGACCTCGTTGGCGACGACAGAGAAGCCCAAGCCGGCCTCTCCGGCGCGGGCTGCCTCAATAGCGGCATTGAGAGCGAGGATATTGGTTTGGAAGGCAATTTCGTCCATGAGGCGGATGATTTTGCCGATGCGGCCGTTGGATTCGCGGATGGAAGTCATGGCGGCGTTCATGCCATCGAGGGTTTGGGCGGCCTGGCGGGAATCCCGGGCGCAGGCGGTAATGGCCTGGCTGGCGCGTTGGGAGCCATCGAGATTGGCGCGGGCGACGCTGCGGATTTGCTCCATCGCGGCGGAGGTTTCTTCAAAGGCAGCCATCTGTTGCGAGCTGATGGAGGCCAGGGAATTGCTTTGGCCGGCGACACGCGAGACGGCGTTTTCGAGGTTTTCGCTTTCCTCGTCGATGCCAGCAACGCTGGTATCGAGGGTTTTCTTGAGCGGACGCCAAACCATCAACAAAGTGAGGCCGACAAGGACGGCCGCGGCCAGCAACCAGAGCGAGCTTTCGGTCATGGCCTTGGATTTGACCGCTGAGAGTGACGCCGTGCTGCCGCGTAAGACGAAGGCGCCATGGCGGTCTCCGGCTTTCCAGTTTTCCATGGGGAAGCCCAGCGGGTCCTTGCCGTCGCCGGACTTGGAGGTGGAGGGATTGCCGTGGCAGATGAGGCAGTCCTGGGAGAGAACGACGGAGCGGGCGTAAACGGCCTCATTGTGTTGCGGATCGACGAGGAAGTAGTCTTTCCCCGGGTTGGATTCGAGCCAATTCAGGATGGCGGATTCCGCATCTGTTGGGGTATTGCGGGGATCGCGGGGCTGGTGGGCGGGAACGCGGAACGCAAAGCCTTCTTTTTCGGAGAGAGTGCGAATGGACTGCCAGGCGGCCACAACCGGGACCGTCTGGTACAGCTTGCTGTCGCGGAAGGAGGCATGGTTTTTGGCTTGGGCCAGGAGCTTCGCGTCGTCGAAGGCTTCCGCTTGGCGGAGGCTGGCCGTGGCCTGGCGGGCGTTTTCCGCAGAATCGATCATGGTGCGCATAACGTCGCGCAGCGCTTTGGCGCCCTGCTGGTCAGCCAAGCGATATTCGGAGACGAGGCAGACTCCGGTGGTGAGGACCGTGCTAGCAGCTACGAGAGTAAGGATGGTCCGTTTCAGGGTCATAGTTATCCGCTAGCCTTCTCTTCGCCCAAAACGGGAGCGTCTTTAGCCGTACTTCAACTGAACTTGATTATTTGAGCAAGACGAGGATGGAGAAAGCAGGAGCGCTTGTAGGATGGAGCGATGGCGGAAAGCTTAAGACGGAGTCTGGGCCTATGGGGCCTGGTGTTTACAGGCATCATCATGATTCAACCAACGGCGCCGATGCCGTTATTTGGGGTGGTGCACCAGACGGCGCACGGGCATGTGGTGAGCGCGGTGCTGGTGGCGATGTTGGGGATGCTGCTGACGGCGTTTAGTTATGGGCGAATGGCGGCGGCGTATCCGGTGGCGGGGTCGGCGTCGATCTATGTGGGGCGCGAAGTGCATCCGGTGGCGGGCTTTTTGGCCGGGTGGAGCATGATGATGGACTATGTGCTGAACCCGGTGATCTGCACGATCTGGTGCGCGGGGGCGATGCGGAACCTGCTGCCGGAAACGCCGGTGGAGGTGTGGCGGGTGGGATTTGCGGCGCTGTTTACGATTTTCAATCTGCGAAACATACAAGCGACGGCGCGGACGAATTTCTGGCTAACGATGGCGATGGGCGGGGTGATAGTGGCGATGGTGGCGGCGAGCTTGCGCTACGCGCTGGGACAGGCGGCGCCGGTGGAGTGGCTTGCGCCCTTCTACGATCCGAAACATTTCTCCATCGAGACGTTTTCGGCGGGGACGAGCCTGGCGGTGCTGACCTATATCGGCTTCGACGGCATTTCAACGTTGAGCGAAGAGGTGCAGGATTCCAAGCGCAACATTCTGCGGGGGACGGTGATTGTGTGCCTGGTGATCGGGCTGCTGAGTGCGATCGAGACTTATGTGGCGCAACTGGTATGGCCGTATGGCGAGGCGCTGCCGGATATCGATACGGCTTACGTGCACATTGCGGGGCGCGCGGGCGGGGCGTGGCTTTTTCAGATTGTGAACCTGACGTTGATAGTGGCGACGGTGGGCAGCGGGAGCGGCGGCGTGATGGCGGGCGCGAGGTTGCTGTACGGGATGGGCAAGGAGGGCGGGCTGCCGGAGAAGTTCTTTTCCCGCGTGGACGCGAGGAGTGGCATTCCGGCCGGGAACGTGATGTTGATCGGGGGCTGTGCGCTGGTGGGGAGCTTTCTGCTGTCTTACCAAAGCGGCGCGGAGCTTTTGAACTTTGGGGCTTTCATTGGGTTTATGGGTGTGAACCTGAGCGCGCTGCTGCATTATGGGGTGCGGGGGAAAGGGAGCTGGTGGGAGTGGGCGATGCCGTTGGGGGGATTTGCGATATGCGCGTTCTTGTGGTGGAACTTGTCGGCGAGTGCGAAGTGGTGGGGCGGCGCGTGGCTGGCGGTGGGGGTGATCTGGTATTTAATGCGGCGCAGGCGGGGCGACGTTTAGCTTGCGGCCCCATTCGAGGAGGTTGTCCCAGGTGGTGTCGGCGAGGGGGATGCCTTCTTTGCGGCGAATGGCTTCGGTGCGCAGTTCGGGCTCGCCGGCGACGAGGACTTCGTCGTAACCGGAGGCGGGCGGGGTGTCTTTTAGCTTCTGGGTGAGCTTAAGGGCGCGGGCTTCATATTCTCCGGGATCGAGGAAGCATTTGGGGTCGAGGGCCAAATAGAACTGGCTGATGTCGACGGTGGTGCCGCGGAAGCGGATGCCGCCGAGCTCATCGGACATGGCGCCGCCGCTCAAGACGCCGCAAAGCATCTCGACCATGACGGCGAGGCCGGAGCCTTTGTAGCCGCCGAGCGGTTGGAGGAGGCCCTGGTAGGCGGCTTGGGTATCGGTGGTGGGGACGCCTTCGCTATCAAGAGCCCAACCGGCGGGGACCTCGGGGCGGCCTTGGGAATGGGCGTTGAAGATTTTGTTGGCGGCGACGGTAGTGGTGGCCATGTCGAGCAGGAAGGGCGAGGGTCCGGGGACGCCGAAGCAGATGGGATTGGTGCCGAGCTTGCCGCGTTTGCCCTGCCAGGGGGCGACCGTCGAGGAGGCGTTGCATAGGACGTAGCCGATGAGGCCGGCGGCATTGATGCGCTGGACCCAGTAGGCGGCGGCCCCGAAGTGGTTAGAGTGGCGGGCGGAGACAATGCCGACGCCGTGATCGAGCGCGAGGCGGATGGCGTGGTCGGTGGAGAAGCGGGCGACGAGCTGGCCGAGGCCGTTGTAGCCATCGACGAGGGCGGTGGCGCCGGATTCCTGGATGATGTCGGGCGAGCCTAGGGGGTCCATGTCGCCGCATTCGAGTTGTTCGAAGTAGTAGCGCAGGAGGGCGACGCCGTGGGAATCTACGCCGCGGAGGTTGGAGGCGACGAGGGCGGAGGCGGCGAAGTGGGCGTCGGAGGCGTTGACACCGAGGCGTTCGAAGAGCTGGGCACAGAAAGTTTGGAGGCCGACGGCGGGGACGGTGGGCATTTACTTGAGTTCCGGACTGAGGAGGCGCTGATTTTCGGGCTTGGAGGCATCTTCGGCGAAGATAATCTTGGCGGGAAGATCGATGCGCTTGGCCGGGGGTTTGCCGTTGAGGTTGTCGACGAGGGTGCGGACGGCTTCGAAGCCTATTTTGTAGGGATCCTGGACGACGATGGCTTGGATGACGCCGCCCTTGAGGTCCTGGACGAGACCGTCGGAGGAATCAAAGGCGACGACCTTCACTTTGCCGGCCAGTTCGCGGGCCTTAACGGCGAGAGAGGCACCGACGCTGGAAGGCTCCGAGGAGCCGAAGATGGCTTGGAGTTCGGGGTGGGCGGTGAGCATGTTTTCGGCGGCGGCACGGGCTTTAGCGCGGTCGCTCATGCCGTACTGGCGGGCGACGACGTTCATTTGGGGAAACTCGCGGGCCATGACGTCGTCGAAGCCGCGTTCGCGGTCCATGGTGGAGGCGCTGCCCGGGGCGTGCATGAGCATGGCGACTTGGCCTTGGCCGCCGAGCAAGCGGCCGAGGGTACGGGCCGCCATCTGGCCGCCTTCGAAGTTGTTGGTGGCGACGAAGGAGAGGTAATTGCCGCCTTCGATGCCGCTGTCGAAGACGGTGACGGGGATGCCTTGCCGGATGGCGCGATCGATGGTGGGGATAAGGATCTTGCTTTCGCTGGCGGCGACGGCGATGCCGTCCACGCGGCGGTTGATCATGGAGTCGACGATTTGGATCTGGCGGGCGTAGTCGGTTTCCGAGGCCGCGCCATTCCATTCGATATCGACGCCGAGCTCTTTACCGGCGGCGCGGGCGCCCTTTTCGACGGCGACCCAGAAGATGTGGGAGGTGGCCTTGGGGACGACGCCGATGACCTTTTTCTTGGGTTGTTGGCAGGCAGAAAGAAGTACCAGCGCGGCAAGAGCCGGCAGGCTAAACCGCACACCAACCTCCATCGATCAAGATGTCGGTGCCGGTAACGAAGCCGGCATTCTCACCGCAAAGGTAGGCGGCGAGGGCGCCGATTTCGTGGACCTGGCCCCAGCGGCCGATGGGGATTTTCGAGATAAAGAGCGCGTTCTTTTCGGGGTCCTGGAGGATGGGTTCGTTCATCTCGGTGAGGAAGGGACCGGGGGAGATGCCGACGACGGTGATGTTGTCGGGGGCGAGCTCGAGGGCGAGGCTCTTGGTGAGGCCGAGCAGAGCGGCCTTGGTGGAGGAGTAAGCGGTGCGCTCGGGCAGGCTGACGTGGGCCATGATCGAGGTCATGTTGATAATGCGGCCGTAGCCTTGGCCTTTCATGTGGGGGACGAAGGCGCGGCACATCAGGAAGACGCTGGTGAGGTTGGTGTCGGTGACGCGGCGCCATTCTTCGAGGGTGAACTCATGGATCTTCTTGCGGAGGTTCATGCCGGCGTTGTTGATGAGGATATGGACTTTGCCGAAGCGGGCGACGACGGCTTGTTCGAGGGCGGCGACGCTGGCTTCGTCGGTGAGGTCGGCAACATAGCATTCGGCGGTGCCTTCGGTAGAACGGATCTCGTGGGCGACGGCTTCGAGGGCGGCTTGATCGCGGGCGACGAGGGCGATGGAAGCGCCTTGGGCGGAGAGGGCGAGGGCCATGGCTTTGCCGAGTCCGCGGGAGCCGCCGCTGATGACGGCGACTTTGTCAGTAAGTGGCTTCATAGGAAACAGGGCTTATTGTATCCTTCCAACACGGATGTACTGGCCCCTCTCCATTTTGGTCCTGATGACAGCGGCGTTAAACCCGGCCGAGAAGACGGCTTTGCGGATGTGGTTTACCTATTTGGCCGAGGCGCAATACTATGTGGAGCCGGAGCGGCGGCCGAAGGAAATTAGCGATTGCTCGTCGCTGGTGCGGTATGCGTTCCGGGAAGCGCAGGCAAGGCATGACGCGGAGTGGCGGAAGAGAAACCCGCTACCGGGCGCACCGGGGTTGCCGGCGGCGCCGCTGCGGACCGGGCCATTGTTTGAGACCCCCGCTGGGCTGGCGCATTTTGCCGATGCCAAGACCTTGATGCGGCGGAACTGCCGGCGGGTGGGCTCGGATCTGGGGCGGGCGCGGCCGGGGGATTTGTTGTTTTATGAGCAGCCTAATGAGCGGGAGAATGGCGAGCGGGAGAACTGGCATGTGATGATCTATCTGGGCGAGAGCCAGATGGAGGCCGGCGGCGGGCCGTGGGTGCTTTATCATACGGGTCCGGCGGCGGGCACGGCGGGCGAGATGCGCCGGCTGAGCGTGACGGAATTGCGGAATCATCCGCAGGCGAGGTGGCGGCCTGTGGCAGGCAATGGAGCGTTTCACGGCGTTTACCGGTGGAAGGTATTGGAGGACTAGGGCGATGAAGATGCGTGCGATGTGGTGGGGTGCCGCGCTGCTTTTGGCGCTGCCCGGGGTGGGGCAGGAGCCGGTGGGCGGATTTTTCGCGCTGAACTCGAACGCGACCTATGGGCCGGGCGAGAAGGCCAAGATCATGATGTCGGCCGAGGGTGTGAAGAGCTTGGACTTCCGGCTGTACCGGGTGGGGAATGCGAGCGATTTTTTGGGCCAGTTGTTGGACGCGCATAGCTTTGGGAACCGGACGGCGACGTTGCCCAAAGAACGGACGCCCCTGGAACGCTTTGCGAGGTGGAAGCGGGGAGCAAAGGAGGACATTCGTCTGTTTTTGCGCGGGCAGTTCTCGGCCGGGGCGCAGGATGAGTGGCGGATGAGGAACGCGAGTGGGCCCAAGGCGGCGGTAAAGAAGACAGACGAGAAGGGGACCAGCTACGCGGCGATTCCGATTTTGAACGAGAAACAACTGGTGAAGAGCTGGAAGGAAACGGTGAGCACCAAGGAGCGTTGGGCGGAGCAAGAAGTTGTGGTGCCAGTGGAAGGCGAGGGGCTGTATCTGGTGGAGGCGACGAACGGAAAACTGCGCGCCTACACGATCGTAAGTGTGACTTCGATGGCGGTATTGACGAAGACGCAGCCGGGGCAGGCGATAGCGCGGGCAGTGGATCGAGTAAGCGGGCGGGGCTTGAGCGGCGTGGATGTGGAGTTCCGTTCGGCGCGGCGCAGCTACGCGAAGGTGAAGACGGATGCCGATGGCTTTGCGAAGTTGAGCGAAGGGGACAACATCGATGTCTTCACGATTGCGACGAAGGGCAAGAGTGTGGCCTTCGATTCGCTAAGCGAATATGCGTTGGGGCGCCGGGCCGAGAAGCAGATGACGGGCTATGTGTATACGGAAAGGCCGGTTTACCGTCCGGGGCACAAGGTGTTTTTCAAGGCGATTCTGCGGCAGCCGACGGAGTTTGGCTACCAGATGCCGAGCGCGGGTGAGGTGAACGCGGAAATCACGGACTCCGAGGGGAAGCCGATTTTTAAGAGGACCTTGGGGATCTCGAAGTTTGGGACGGTGAGCGGGGAGATGGAACTGCCAATGACGGCAAGCCTGGGCTATTACGGCCTGAAGCTGTTGGCGGGAGAGGCGGAGGCCTATGGGGGCTTCCATGTGGAGGAGTACAAAAAGCCGGAGTACGAGGTGAAGATCAAGGCCTCGCAGGCTCGGGTGATTCAAGGGGCGACGGTGGAGGCGGTGGTGAATGCGCGTTATTACTTTGGCGAGCCGGTGCGGGGCGCGAAGGTGAAGTACACAGTGCGGCGCGCGCGTCATTACCCGTCCTGGTATGAGCCCGAGGAGGGTGCCTATGAGCAGACCGAGGAAGAAGAAGGGGGCGGCGAGTTTTTCCGCGGGCAGCAGGGCGAGGAGCAGGAAGGGAAGCTGGACGAGAACGGCGAGTTGAAGATTTCACTGCCCACGCCGGTGGTGGACGCGGATTATCAGTTCCGGCTGGAGGCGCGGGTGATGGACGAAGGGAACCGGGAAGTGACTGGTTATGGACTGGTGCTGGCGACGCGGGCGAACTATATGGTGACGGTGCGCGCGGACCGTTACGTGGTGAACGCAGGGCAAAACGCGAGTCTCACAGTGACCACGAAAGATTACGACGGCAAGCCGGTCAGCGTGGATTTTCGGGCGGAGCTAAAGCGATGGGTGGCCCGCGACGACCAAAAGGTCTTGACGGCAACGAGCGGAAAGACCGGGGCCGATGGGACAGGCAAGGTGAGTTTCGTGTATCCGCAGGCGGGGACTTACTACGTAGAAGTAACGTCGCGGGCGCCGCAAGGGCGGGACGTGAAGGATACCGAGTATGTGTGGGTGAGCGGGCCAGGCGAATATTCGGGGGGCGACGAGGGGGAGCGGTTGAAGATCATTTCGGACAAGAAGAAATATGCGCCGGGGGAAACGGCGAAGCTGCTCCTGTTGACGGGCGAGCCCGATGTGGATGCGTGGCTGAGCGTGGAATACCGCGGCATAGTGGAGAGCCGCGCGCTGCGGGCCAAGGAAAGCGGAGGCATTGCGTTTGAGGTGCCGGTGCGAGGCGAGTACCAGCCGAACGTGCAGGTGAACGTGAGTTTTGTGAAGCGCGGAAAACTATTTCGGGGCGAAGCGAGGCTGCGCGTGCCGCCGGTCGAGAAGGAAGTGCAGGTGGCGATAACGCCGGCCAAGGGCGAGTTCAAGCCCGGGGAGCCGGCGCGCTTTGAAGTGGAGACCAAGGACTACCAAGGGAAGCCCGTAGCGGCGGAGCTGAGCCTGGGCGTGGTGGACGAGGCGCTTTATGCCGTGCAGCGCGAGACGCTGCAGACGCCGCTGAGCTTTTTTTATGGCGCGGTTTATAGCGAGGTGAACGATTCGAATTCGTTGAGCTACTTCTTTCGCGGCGAGGCCGGGACCCGGGCGATGCGGCTGGCGAAGATCCGGCCGTCGCTGGGGCAATTGAAGCCGGAAAATGTGGGAGATCCGCGGGTGAGGAAGGCGTTTCCGGATACGGCGTTCTGGAGGGCGGATCTGATTACGGATGCGAACGGACGGGGGAGGGTGGAGTTTGCTTTTCCGGATGCGCTGACACAGTGGCGCACGACGGCGCGCGCGGTGACGATGGATTCAAAGGTTGGCCACGCGATGAATCGTGTGACGGTACGGAAGAATTTTCTATTGCGGACGGTGGCGCCGCGCTTCCTGATGGAGGGCGATGAGGTAGCGATCGGCGTGATTGCGCAGAACTATCTGGCGGGAGCCAAGCAGGCGAAGATCACGTTGAAGGCAACCGGTGTGGAGCTGCTGGATGGTGGCGAGAGGACGATTACGGTGGAGCCCAAGGGGACGCAGAAGGTGGAGTTCCGAGTGCGCGTGAAGGCGGGCAAGGAGGGCGTGTTTACGGCGACCGGCATTACGGACGAGGAAAGCGACGCGATGGAATTGACGTTGCCGGTGAAGCCGTATGGAACGCTCTTGAGCAACGGCGCGAGCGGGGCACTGCGCGGCGGGCAGACGGCAAAGGCGACGTTGCGTGCGCCAGGGGGCAACCGCACGGTGGAGATTAGCGTGTCGCCCTCGATGGCGGGGAGCTTATTTGGGGCGCTCGAGTATCTGACGGAGTTTCCCTATGGCTGCACGGAGCAGACGATGTCGAGCTTTCTGCCGAATGTGACGGTAACGAAGGTGCTGAACGAGCTGGGCGTGAAGAGCAACGTGAAGCGGGAGGATTTGCTCAAGAAGGTGAATGCGGGCCTGGAGCGGCTGTACGACTACCAGCATGCCGATGGCGCTTGGGGATGGTGGAAGAACGACGAATCGCATCCCTTCATGACGGCGCATGTGGTGGCGGGGCTGAAGGAGGCGCGCGCGGCCGGTTACAACGTGAGCGCGGAGGCGATCCAGCGCGGGGAGACCTGGCTGCGGGCGGAATCGCGCAAGCAGGCCGATGCGGTGGTGGATATTCGTTCGTACATGGCGTACGCCTTGGGCGGCAAGGAAGACGTGGAACTGGTGTGGAAGGCAAGGCCGCGCATGAGTACCTACGGCTTGGCCTTTCTGGGATTGGCGCTGGACCGATTGAAGGATCCGCGAGCCATTGAGGTGGCGCAGGAAGTGGAAGCGGCGGCCAAGCAAAACGAGAGCGAGGCCTGGTGGCCAGGGGACCGGGACCCGCTGCTGGACTTCCCGAACGACATTACGCCGGAGACGACGAGCTATGTGTTGAAGCTGCTGGCAAGGACGCGGCCGAATTCGCCGTTGTTGCCGAAGGCGGCGACGTGGCTGGTTTTGCACAAAGATCAGGGGCAATGGTGGAATTCGACGAAGCAGACGGCGATGGTGATCTACGGGATGATCGATTACCTGATGGCGTCGGGCGAACTGAAGCCGGCGATCAGCGTGAGTGTGCGCGTGAACGGCAAGGAGGTGATGGAGAAGAATTTTGGCGAGGGCGATGTGACGGCGCTGGCGCCGCAGGTGATTCAATTGCCGGCGGGCGAATCCAACGAGGTAGAAGTGAAGGTGAGCGGGACGGGGCGCGTTTATTGGAATGCGCAGGCGAAGTACTTTACGGACGTCGAGGAGCGTGGGCCCGGCGAGGGAGCGCCGATGCGGGTGACGCGCGAGTATTATCGTTTGGCGCCGCGAGAGAACGCGGGCGTGACGACTTATTCGCTGGAACCGCTGAGCGGCGACATCCGGCCGGGGGATTCGATTGCGGTGCTGGTGAACGTGAACGCCAAGGACCGCAAGTACGTGCTGATTGAAGATCCGATTCCGGCGGGGATGGAAATCGTGACGAATGACGGGGCGTACAATCTGACGGGCAAGCCGGTGTGGTGGCGCTACTCGTGGGCGCAGAGGGAATTTCGCGACGACCGCGCGGCGTTTTTCCGGACCTACTTCTACACGGACGAATCGCAGTACTTCTATGTATTGAAGGCCGTGAACCCGGGCAAGTTCCGCGTGCCGCCGACGCGGGTGCAACCGATGTATCAGCCGCAGCAGGTGGCGACGGGGCGCGCGGCGACGCTCGAGGTGAAACCGTAATGGTGTTCAAAATTGGAGTACAAATTGTGGGTCAATCGCTGGTGGCGGCGCTGGCCTACGGATGGCTGGGCATTGGCGTGGGTTCGTATGCGCAGATTGCGCTGAACGTGGGCGTGGGGCTGGTGATTGTACTCGCGCTCTCGTGGCTGGACGCCTTTGGATTGGGGCGGCCGAAGAATTGGCTGTGGTGTGTGCCGGCGGTATTGCTATTGGGGCTTTTCTTTTGGAAGTTATCGGCAGCGTTGGTCGTGATACCGCTTTGGCTGATGGTGATTTTCCCGAGTGCGGTGGCGGGAAGGTGGCGGGTGTATTTTGAATTGCGCTATTTGGCGAGCGCGGTGGCGATTCTGGCGATGAGTTTTCTGCCCGCGGTGGCGTTGGTGATGTGGAAGCCGCCGGTGCAGGGCTTGGGGCTAGAGATGGCGAGTCTAGGGATTCGACTGGGGATGGCAGCGCTTTTCTTCTATGGCGGCTGGGGTTTATTGCTGGATTTCGCCGGGCGGCAGACCGCTCCGCCAGAAGCTCAGCACCCGATCGCGACCGTAGCGCCGGAAGAGGGCTTGCACGCGTAGGCTGTCGGCGCTGGATTCGCCGAGCCAGGCTTGAACGAGGCCTTCGCGGAACCAGAGAGGGTGGCGCTGGGTGGTGTTGGTTTCGAGCAGAGCATGCAAGATTTCATGGCGCAGCGTGGAGAGGCTGGGCTGTGGAGGCAATTGAATGTGACGGCCGCGGGTGGCGCCAGCGAGGGGGGCTGTGAGGCCAGTCGAGTCGCGGAAGGCGGCGCGGCTAGGGTAGATGCGGAGGACGGGCTCGGCGTGGAGCTTTAGGTCGGTTTCGAGCTTGGCTAATTCGGCGGCGGCGAGGGGAAGAAGCCGCGCGTCCTGGGCAGGATTGGTCGTGTAGAGGCGGAGCTTGCCGTGTTTGCGCAGTTGCCAGGTGAGGCCGCGCGGGTTCAGGCCGAGGGCGGTGCCAGGGTAATATTCGGCGAGGATGGCGCGGTAGTCGCGACCGGCGGCGGCCATGCGTTCGGCGCTGGTTTGGGGGAGGCCCAGGCCATGGCCGCGGCCGCGGCCAGTGAAGACGAGATCGCGTTCCAGGCGCTGGACTTCAAAGAGGCGGCTGGGCAGTTTTTCCCAACCGAGCGCGCGGCCGACGGCGGTACGGAAGGCGGCGGCTTCGGCGGGGTGGCCAAAGACGTCGAGACCGCGGGCACGGCCGGAGGGTTCGCGGGAGACGATGCGGAATTGCGGGGTGACGAGAGTGAGGCGCAGGGCGGAGGCGAGGTCCGCGGCGCGGATGCGCCAAGTCCAAAGGGCGTTGCCCTCATCGCGCCACCAGGGGTCGGGGCGTTGCTTGAGGAAAGGCGCGTCGGGGGAAGTTTCGAGTTGGCCACCGGAATCGGCGTGGTAGTAAGCGGCGGCGGCTTTGCCTTGATGCCAGAGCAATTCGCCGGCGGTGGACTCGACGGCCTCGATCAAGTCCGCGCGGGGGTTAAGGACGAAGCGGGCGTCCTGGCAGTGGGTGGTGTCGCAGAAGTCGAAGCCTTCCTCGGCATGGCGGCCGCGGAAGTGGGCGGCGTAGGTGCGGGCGGCGACGGCCATGGCTTGGCGGGAAGCAGGGTGGCGGAAGCCTGCGGCCTCGCCGTGGAGGACGGCGGCGAGGTAGGCCTCGAGGGCGACGTCCGAGTCGATGAGATAGCGGCCATTTTCTTGGCGGACTTCGAGGGGCCCGGGGGCGAGAAGGCGGCTTGAGGCCGCGATGATTTCCGTACCGGCTGGGTAGGAGCCGGGCGGGAGATTGAGTTGCGTGGGCGGGCTTTGCCAGAAGAGGCGGACGCGGACGCGGCTGGGGTCGAAGGGCTTCAAGGGTTGGGCGAAGAGGCTCGAGAAGATCTGGCCGGCAAAGGGCGCGGCATCGCCACCGCCGGAGCCGGAATCGAGATGGATGAGCAGCAGATAGCGTGGTTTGTCGAACGGAGCAAAGCCGGCAAACGAGGCCGTGCCGCGCATGGTGCCGGTTTTGCCGGCGACGGGGACGCGCGGATGGGAGGCCAGGTGGGCGGTGCCGAATTCGACGGCTTTACGGAGACCGGCAAAGAGAGGGGCGAGGCGAGCCTCGCGGTGTCGGGCAACCAGGCGGCGCCAGACGGGGAGGAAGGTGGCCAGCTTGATGGTGGGGCTGGACGAGTCGAGGCCAAAGCGGGCGTAGCCGCGGGTGAGGTCCTCCGGGCCCAGGCGCTTGGCGGCATCGTCAAAGTATTCGTTGCAGGAATAGGCAAGGGCCTCTTCGCCGGAGAGAGCGCCTTCCTGGCAGGGGATTTTGGTGGAAGGAGAGTAAAGGCCGTTCTCGAGCAGGGCGGCAAAGGTAAAGGGCTTGAGCAGAGAGCCGGGACGAAACGGCGTGGCTTGGGTTCGGCTTTCGTTCCAGACGCCGGCGAGCGAATTGGTTTCGAGGTCCCAAAGCAGAGCGCTGCCGCTGCGCTGGCCAAAGAAGGGCGCAAGGTCCTTCGGGGCGGCGCAAAGAGAAGCGCTAAGGAGTGGGAGTGCCCAGAAAAGCCGCATGGTAGTGGGCCGGCAAACGAAGGGGTTTCATTTCACGATTGACAAAAAGGTGGCGCGTTTCGCCGCGCGCGAGCAGCGCGCCATCGCGGGCGCGGGTGATTTCGTAGTGGAGCTTCATCATGCGGCTTTGGATTTCGACGACGCGGGCGGTGACGTTGACGAGGTCGTCGTAGCGGGCGGCGGCTTTGTATTCGACGCTCACCCCGATGACGGCGACAAGGAGTCCGGCGGCTTCCATTTCGGCGTAGATAAGCCCGATCGAGCGCAGAGCCTCGACGCGGCCGACCTCCATCCAGACCACGTAATTGGCGTGATAAACCACGCCCATCTGATCCGTTTCGGCATAGCGAACCCGGAGCTGCGTCGTGTGTTCCAGCATGTAAGGCCAGCATAGCGTGGCATAATTCGGGTAACAGGGAATAGCTCCGAAACCTATGAAAAACCTCAAATGGGCGTTGGCCGCACTGCTGCCAGCCGCGTTATTGGGCCAGAACTTGGCCGATATCGAAAAGCGCGTCACGGAATTTACGCTGGCCAACGGTCTGACCTTTATCGTCTACGAGCGCCACCAAGCTCCCGTAGTGAGCTTCTTCAGCCGCGTGAATGCGGGCTCGGCGGACGACCCCAAGGGGCAATCGGGTCTGGCGCACATGTTCGAACATATGGCGTTCAAGGGCACGAACACAGTGGGCACTCTGAACGGCAGCGCCGAGAAGAAGGCCATGGCGGATGTAGAGGCCGCTTATGACGCCTTGAGCGCGGAGAAGGGCAAGGGGTTACAAGCGGACGCGGCCAAGGTGAAGACGCTGGACGAGGCCTTGAAGAAAGCGATCGAGGTGGCGAATGGCTTTGTGGATAAGGAACGCTTCACGAAGGTGCTGGAGGAGAACGGCGCCGTCGGTTTGAATGCGTTTACCAGCCTGGACGAAACTGCGTACATCATGGCGCTGCCGGCGAATAAGTTGGAACTTTGGTTTGCGATGGAGAGCGACCGCTTTCTCAACCCGGTGTTTCGCGAGTTTTATAACGAGCGCGGCGTGATCCGGGAGGAGTACCGGATGGCCGTGGAATCCAATCCGCAGGGACGGCTGGTATACGAAATGCTGACCGTGGCGTTTGCGACCAGCCCATACCGGACGCACCCGGCGGGCGTACCTTCCGATATTGAAAGCTACCGGTGGAGCGACGCGCAGGCCTTTCGCAAGATGTACTATGTGCCGTCGAATATCGTGATTGGCATTGCGGGCGATGTGGACCCCAAGGAAGTGAAACGGCTGGCCGAGAAGTATTTCGCCAAGATGCCCGCGGCGCCGAAGCCGACTGGGCAGGTGACGAAAGAAAACGAGCAGTTCGGCGAGAAGCGCCTGGTGGTGGAAACGCAATCGCAGCCGATTGTGGCGGTGGGATATAAGCGGCCGAGCGTGCTGGACAAGGACGATGTGCTGTTTGACGTGATGGCGGGCTTGCTGGGGGCGGGGCGCACAAGCTATTTCAACAAAGAGATCGTGCAGGAGAAGAAAACGGCGCTGGCGGCGATTGCGCAGGCGAGCTTCCCTGGCGCCAAGCGCGAGAACTTGTTTATTCTTTTCGCGGTGCCGAATGCGGGTAAGACCAGCGAAGACTGCGAGAAGGAGATGTACGCAATTGTCGAGCGGCTGAAGACGCAGAAGGTGCCCGAGACGGATTTGAAGCGCGTGAAGACGCAACTGCGCGCGCAATTGATCCGGAGCCTGGATTCCAATGGCGGCATGGCGCAGAACCTGGCGACGACGAAGGGGTTGTTTGGGGACTGGCGGATGCTCTTTAAGCAGTTGGACGATTTGGACAAGGTGACGCCGGACGATGTGATGGCGGCGGCGCAGAAGTATTTGAACGCGAAGTCCCGGACGGTGGCGACGCTGGTGCCGGCCAAGCAAATGGCGAAGAAGTAGAAGGAGTGCACGCAATGAAAACAACGATCCTGAGTATCCTTCTGGCAGGCGTCCTGGTGGCGCAAAACAAGCCGGCGCCGAAGACCGCTGCCAAGCCCGGCTCTACCGCTACGCCGTACTATCAAACGCTGAAGTATCCGGCCTTGCGCGCGGTGGAGTTGCCGAAGATTGAAGAGTTCACGCTGCCCAACGGGATGCGCGTGAAGCTGCTGGAAAATCACGAATTGCCGTTGTTGAGCGGGAGCCTGGTAGTGCGCACCGGGGCAATTCTTGAGACGGCGGAAAAGGCGGGCCTGGCAGGCCTGACCGGGCAGGTGATGCGCTCCGGCGGCACCAAGCAGCGCAGCGCCGACGAATTGAACGCGAAGCTGGAAGGCATGGCGGCGAGCGTGGAAGCGAGCATCGGCAACGAACGCGGGAGCCTGGGCTTTAGCTGTCTGAAAGAAAACACCGACGACGTGCTGGCGCTGTTTAAGGAAGTGCTGATGCAGCCCGCGTTTGCCCAAGACAAGGTGGACCTGGCGCTGACGCAGGCGCGGAGCGGGATCTCCCGGCGTAACGATTCTCCGGGCTCGATTGTGGGACGGGAGTTTCAGAATCTCATTTACGGCAAGGACACCCCCTATGGTGAACGGGAAGAATACGCGACAATCGGCGCGGTGAAGCGCGAGGACATGGTGGCCTGGCATGACCGCTATTTCTTCCCGGCGAATACGATGCTGGCGGTGCAGGGCGATTTCGATACCGCCGAGATGAAGGCGAAGTTGACGAAGTTGTTCGCGGATTGGACGGTGACGCGTCCGGCAGTGCCGCAGTATCCGTCGGTGAGCAAGCAGAACGCGAAGGGCGTGTATGTGGCCGAGAAGAGCGACAGCGAGCAGACGTTTTTCCTGATCGGGCACCTGGGCGGGAAGCTGAGCGATAAGGATTATCCGGTGCTGGACGTGATGGCCGACATTCTGGGCGGCAGCTTTTCGAGCCGCCTCTTTCAGAAGGTGCGTAGCGATTTGAGCCTGGCCTATATGATCAGCGGCGCATGGGCGGCCGATTATAGCCATGAAGGCACGTTCCGCATTTATGGTTCGACGAAGGCGTCGACGACGAAGGACGCGATTGAGGCGTCGCTCAAAGAAGTGAAGCGAATGCAGGACGAGATGGTGGGGCCGGCGGAACTGGCCGCCGCCAAGCAGCGCGTCGAGAACAGCTTTGTGTTTAACTTCGACTCGCCGTCGAAGACTTTGAACCGGCTGATGACCTACGAGTTTTTCGGCTATCCTCGAGACTTCATCAATCAATACAAGGACGCGGTGGCCAAGGTGACGGCGGCGGATATCCAGCGCGTGGCGAAAGAGTATATTCGCCCGCAGGACTTTACGGTGGTGGCGGTGGGCAAGACGGAGGAATTTGCGAAGTCACTGGAATCGATGGGTCCGGTAAAGAAATTGGATATCTCAATTCCGGAACCGAAACAGGAGGGCGCCAAGTCCGATTCGGCCAGCCTGGCGAAGGGCAAGGAAATGCACGCGAAGCTGATCGCCGCCGCCGGTGGGGCCGCGAAGTTCGCACAGATCAATGATTGGACGCAAGTAGTGGACAGCGAATTGCCCATGGGCGGCAACAAGATGAAGATCAAGCAGACGAACCAGTGGTTGAAGCCTAGCTTTTTCCGGCAGACAAATGAACTGCCTTTTGGCAAGACGATCGTCTATTTCGACGGCAAAGGCGGCTTTATCAAGGCACCGCAGGGCGAGCAGCCCTTGCCGCCGCCGTTTGTGGCGCAGGTGAAGGCGCAGTTGGCCCGGGGCTATTTCGCTCTGATGCAAGGCGCTGAAAGCATGCCAGGGCGGCAGGTGAATTTCGTGCAGGATGGCGTGTTGGAGGTGGCCGACACCGGTGCGCCGGTTGTGCGCTTGAGCTACGACCCGGCGACAATGATGGTGACGAAGCTTGCGCTCACGGAAAACGGCATGCCCATGGAAGTGGCGGTTTCCGATTATAAGGATGTGGACGGATTGAAGCTGCCGGGCAAGCAGGTGGTGGTACAAGCGGGGCAGACGGTGACGCAGGTGATCACGGAGTGGAAGATCAACTCGGGGCTGAAGGCCGAGCAGTTGAGCGCCAAAGAGTAATGCAGCGGCGCGGGTTCCTAGTGGCGGCGGCGGGCGCGCCGGCTTTCGTGCGGGCGCAGTCGATGACCGAGCGTGGACGCAAATTGATGGAAGAAGGCATCGCCGCTTTGGGCGGAGCGGCGTTTTTGTCGATGAAGGACCGCACTGAGGAAGGCCGCGCGTATAGCTATTACCGGGAACGCTTGAGCGGCCTGAGTCTGGCGCGCTTTGAGACTTTCTACGACGATGGCCCGGGCCAAATCGTCAAGCTGCGCGAGCGGCAGGCCTTCGGCAAGAAGTTTGATTACGCGCTGCTCTTCGAGGGCAACGGCAAGGCGTGGGACATCACGTTCCGGGGGGCGAAGCCCGTGGAAGACACGACGATCGCCCGCTGGCAGGATTCGATGCTGCGCAACGCGATCTATATCTTGCGCTGCCGGATGGATGAGCCAGGGATGATCTTTGAGCGGCGGGGCGCGGATGTATTCGATAACCAGCCGGTGGAAGTAGTGGATGTAACGGACAACGAGAATCGAACCGTGAGCATCTACTTTCACGGATCGACGAAGCTTCCGGTGCGGCATTTGTACCGCCGTCAAAATGCGACGGACAAGACCTGGAACGAAGAGGACATGCGGTATTCGAAGTACCGTGTAACGGACGGCATACAGTGGCCCTGGTCCGTGGTGCGGAGCCGCAATGGGGAGCGCAATCTTGAGCTTTATTCCAACGAGGTGGTCTTCAACAAGGGTTTGAAGAAAAGCGACTTCGAGTTGGGAGCGGGCGTGAACCTTGTAGGCGACAAAACGAAGAAGAAGTAGCGCACTAGCGCGAGATGCTGATTTCCTTGAACAAGACTTTCGACTTCTCGTCGTGGTTCTGGATGCCGATGTAGCCCTTGTTGGGGCGGGGTCCGCGGACGGGTTCGTACCAGGCTTTGCGCTCGGGAACGGATTGGCCTTCGGTGTATTCGTTGACGACTTTACCGTTCAGGGAAACGATCGTTTTAGGGCCTTTTAGCTCGATTTCCATGGTGTTCCATTCCCCGGCCGGCTTTTGATTCCATTCGCCGCCGGCCTTAGAAAGCGAGTAGATGGCGCCGGTGCGGTGCCATTCGTCGCCGCCGGAGTCGATCTGGACTTCGTAGCCGTTGTGGACGCCATACCAGGGGTCTTTGGGTTTCTCCGGAAGGCGGATGAAGATGCCGGAGTTGCCGCGTCCGCCAGCGGTTTGGAAGACGACGCGGAGCTTCGCGTTTTCAAAGGCCTCTCCTTCGTAGAAAAGAAGGCCCATGCCGCCGTGGGTAACAAGGCTGCCGCCTTCGACGGTGAATTCGCCGGGGCCGGTCATCTTCCAGCCGTTCAGATCTTTGCCGTTGAAGAGCTGTTTTGGCTGGGCCAGGGCGAGGGTGGAGAGGGTGAGTACGCAGAGAAGGAACCGCATGATTTTTACTGTATCGCGGGGCGCACGGCCTTGATGGTGGCGGCCCAACCGTCCCAGGAATCGTGGTCGAGCTGAAAGGCGGCATCGATACACGCGCCGGGCTTAAGCCAGGCGCAGCTTTCGGCCAGATTCCAGCCTTTCAGGTTGAGCAGCCGGCCCTGCTGGCGGACGGTAAGCTTAATGTGTTTTCCCTTCATCAGGAGGGGGGGCGTCACGACTTCGGCATCGCGCAAGGCGAGCAGCGGCGCGGGGTTGTGGTAACCGAAGGGCTCCAGGCGTCCGATGGCGGTGAACAGCGCGGTATCGACTTGCGAGGCTGTGACGTTGGCTTCGATTTTCAAGCGCGGGCGGCGGATGTCGTCGTTCAGGCGAGCGGCGGCGTAGAGGGCAAAAGAGGAGGCGAATTCCTGAAGCCGGGACATTTCCAAGGTCACACCGGCCGCCTGTTCGTGGCCCCCATGCTGCGTAAAGAGGTGGGCCATGGATTCGAGCGCGTCGAGCAGATGGAAGCCGGGAAGAGAGCGACCGGAGCCTTTAATGAGCGTCGAGCCCTCCTTTTCATCGCGGGCCAGCACGAAGACGGGTTTGCGGTATTTTTCCGCAATGCGGCCGGCGACGATGCCGGCGACGCCCAGATGCCAGGAGGGGTCGTAGAGAACCAAGCCCATCCGGGGGTCGGCATCGAGGCCGGAGAAAATGGCCTGGCGCATTTCCTCTTCGGTGGCCTGGCGATGGCGGTTCAGTTCGTCGAGGGCGGCGGCAATCGCGCGAGCCTGGGAAGCGTCGGGAGTGAAGAAGAGATCGAGAACTTCCGAGGCGCTGGCCATGCGCCCGGCGGCGTTGATGCGGGGACCGATCTGGAAGCCTACTTGGCGCGCGGTGGGCGCGGTGCCCGCGCGGATGCCGGCGACATCGAGCAGCGCGCGCAGACCGGGATTCTTAACGTCCGCCATACCCGCGAGACCGAGCTTGACGATGGCGCGATTTTCGCCGGTCAACGGGACAATGTCGGCGACAGTGGCCAGGGCGGCCATCTTGAGCAAAGACTCCAGGAGGCGGTCGACTTTCGCCTGCGGCCAGCGGCTGCGGGCAAAGAGACCGTGGGCGAGCTTAAAGGCAACGCCGGCGCCGCAGAGATGTTTGTTTGGATAGGCGCAGCCGGGCTGATTGGGATTGAGGACGGCGACGGCGGGCGGGATCTCCGCGTCGGGCAGATGATGGTCGGTGACGATGGTGTCCAGCCCGAGACTGGAGGCTAGCCGAACGACCTCGGCGGCGCGGATACCGGTGTCGACACTGACAATTAGACGAACGCCATCGGAGGCGGCCTGACGAATGCGTTCCGCTTTCATGCCGTAGCCGTCCTTCAGCCGATGGGGGACGAAGACCGAGGCGCGGCCGCCGAGAAGATCGAGCGCGGTTTTTAGGATGACGAGGGCGCTGGTGCCGTCCACGTCGTAATCGCCATAAAGCAGAATGGGCTCCTGGCGGGAGATGGCGTCCGCCAGACGGGCGGAGGCCGCCTCCAGCCCCAGCAAGAGCGAGGGCGGGTGGAGATCGGCAAGGGATGGCTGGAGAAAGCGGCGGGCGGAAGCCTCAGTGTCATAGCCTCTGGAGAGAAGGAGGGAGGCGGCGAGGGGCGGCACGGCCAGGCACCGGGCGAGGTCCTGGGCGGTGCGACCGTCCCGCTCCACGGGAAATTCCCAAATGGGATCGAGAGCGCTCAATTGTTCGAGTAGTAGCCGCCGAGCGGAGGCTTGCCGCCGGTGTCGTCGTCCTCGTCGTCTTCCTCGTCTTCGTCGAGGCCCATGGCGAGGGAGCCGTCGAGCACGCGGATGTCTTCGAGGAGATCGAGGTAATCCATGTACCATTCCGAGTACACGTCGTACCAGTGCATGCGGCGGTCCTGGCTGAAGCCAACGCCAACCCGGCAAAGGAAACCGAGGTAGCCGCGAAACTCGGCGAGGCGGCGGGTGAGGGAGCGGCGCTCCTCGTCGGCGATCACGCTGATTTCCAACGAATCTTCGACGCGTTCGATCATTTCATCGTCGAAGACCTGCTCGAAAAAGTACATGAGCCGGACGCCGCTCATCTTGGCTGCAAGAAAGAATTCGCGATAGTTGGGCCGCAACTCGACATCCCACCAAAGAGAATCATCGTGCGGCAACGATTCCGGTTCGCAGTGGAAGAGGCCCAAGCCCTCCTTGGCGATGTACTCAAGCAGCTCATCGCGCAGCGTTTGCGGATTGGGTTGGGAGCGGATGGGAATGGGAGTGTTGGTTGGAGGTTTGGGCATAGTGAGCAAACGAGGCGGCTAGAAGCGCTATAAATATCAGAAAACCCGGTTGATGTCCGGGGTAATCCACAGCCGCATGAACGGCACCAAAGAGGATACCCCAAACGGGCATCGAATATCGAAAGCGGGCCAAGTATGCGAATAGCCCCGCCAGCAGCAGCGCGGGCGGAAGGATGCCAAACTCCACGGCCCATTCCAGCCAGTCGCTGTGGGCGGCATTCACAAACTGCCCGTTATCGAAAAGGGCGAAGGCGGGGTAATGAGCCGGAAAGGCTCCGGCGCCCCAGCCTTGGAAGGGTTTTGCCTGAACCATAGTGAGAGCGGAGGTCCAAATTTCCCGGCGATGATCGCCGGCCCAAGGGTCCTGGACGCGGTTTCCGCCGTGGAGCAAGAGGAAAAGGCTGGCCAGGCAGACCAGCGCCGCCGAGACGGCCACCAATTTCGGGGTGCGCCCCCAGAGCCAGGCGAGACAAAGCATTTCGACGCCCAACAGGAGGGCTCCCGCGCGGGAACCCGCCGCAAAGCTGACGGCTAAGGAGAGCGAGGCGGCGATCATGGCCCAGCGGCTGTCCTCGCGCTTAATCCTCCAAACGAGGAAGGGCAGAGTGAGTTCCGTAAAAACGGCGAAATGGTTCCGGTTGGGAAAGGGAAGGGGGCCGAGATCGCGGCGGAAGAATAGGGCGAGCAAGGCCGAGAGCGCGACCACGAAAACAAGGCCAGTGAGATGGTCGCGTTTGAGCCGTAGGTGGCCTGCCGCCAGCAGCGCTAGGGTGTAATCCAGACCGGACCAGCCAAGCGCGGCCAGGGAGGCGAAAGCCGCCGCCAGCCAAGGCAAAGCGGCCGGAGAGGGCAAACGGGTAGAGGCGGCCAAGCCAAGGAACACGAAAAGCAGGGCGCGGACGGCGGGCCAGGTAAAGGGTGCGGGTCCACTGAGGGACGCGAGGGCCAGGACCGCGCAGGCTAGCGGCCAGAAGGCCGAAGGGGCGAAGCCCGCCTGTCTTTTCGCGACCGCGCGCGGATCATTCATGCAGGCGGACCTCCCGAAGCGAAAAATCGCGAGCCGGGTGCGGCTGCGCTACCAGGGCGACGCGCAACCAATCGGGGTGGACGCGTTCTTGTTGCCAGGCCAAACCATGGACGTCTCCCTGCCAGGAGGCTTCGAGGCGCGGAGCGGCGGCGGGCGACTTTACGAACTGGCTGAGCAGTTCGAGCGAGGCCTGCGTGGGAGGAAGGCGAAACCGCAATTCTCCAGGGCGCCATCCGATTTGTATGCCGTCGCCGTTGGCCAGGCGCCAATCAAAGGCTAGCGATTGCGGCTGCGATTCGAAGCGGGCATTTTGCAGGCCGCCGCGCGCGGGGGAAGGATGCAGCCGCTCGGCCTCGGTCCAAAGGCGGCCCAACAGGAGACGTTCGGCGAGTTCGATGCGGAGGCGGTGGACGGCAGCGCTGGGGGCAAGCAGGGCTTGGTATTCCAGCGCTGGCAAGTAGAGTTTTTGACCGATGAGATAACGCAGATAATCTTCGCGGTGGCGCAGGGGCGCCGCCTGGAGTGCTGTTTCGCCGCGCGGCGCTCGCGCTAGCAGGGCGAAGAGATCGTCGGCGTCGCGAGGACAATAGGCAAAAGCGGCCGCGGCCAGGGTCAATAGCCGGTCTTCGTTGCCGAGGCGGGAGGACTGGGAAGCGGCGGCGAGAAGAGTCTTATAACGGCGCGAGGAATGCACGGCTCGGTCCATCCACGCCGTGGCGGCGGCAGGGCGGCCCGAGAATTCGTCGAGGAGCGACAGGCGCAAAAGGGCGTCGACCGGGGCGGGTTTATCTTGGGCGGCGAGTTCCAGATAGGTCCGCTCGCGTTGCGGATATATTTCCGCAAGGGCTAAGGCGGTGGGGCCGCGCGGGAGACCGAGGCGCTGGTGGCAAGCCAGGGCGGCGGAGAGGGCCAGGGGGTCGGTAGTTTGCGTTCCCAGCCAAAGGGCCCAGGCGGCCCAGCTGGAGTAGGCCGCGCCCGACAGGGCAAGGAGGGTACGGGCCCAAGAATCCCACTTCATCGTCATAGTAGGTTTCGGCGGCGCGGGGCGGCGGCTACAGAGTGGGGAGGCAAACTAAAAACATTCAAGTCGGCGTCGGTTGCACCGATAAGACCGTACAGAGACGACGACCGTGAAAAACTCAATTCTTCAACTTTCCCTTTGCGTGGTGCTTACCGGGAATCTCTTCCCTGCCGCGCTTGACAAGCCCGTTCTGACTAGCGCTGCCAAGCCCGCCGTGGCCTGGAGTAGCGGCGCCTTGAAGATCAACGGGGCGGACCATGTGGGTAGCGGCAATGTATATCCCGGCAACGAAGTGGAGACACTGCGGGCTTCGGGTCAACTGTATCTGTCGGATGGATCCCGGCTGCGCTTGGGCGCGGCCAGCCGGATGGAAGTGGCGGCATCGCGTCTGACCCTGAACACGGGCGTGGCGCGGGTGGATGCGATCGCGCCGGGTCAGGAAGTATTGCCGATTCGTGCCGGTGCACTCGATATTCGTGGCCGCGATGGAGTTGTGTCGCGTCCGAACGCGAATGACGTGGTGGTTTCGGCGGTGGGCACTCCGGTGGAAGTGCGGCGCGAGGATGGCCTCTTGATTGCGATGGTGCGTCCGGGCGAAACCCGGAATTTCGCGTTTGGCAAGGCCAGCGCGAAGTCTAAGGCCAGCGAACTGATAGGAACAATCGAGCAGGAGGCCGGCGAGTTTTATTTAACGGATGAGGTAACGAACGCCAAGGTGCAATTGCAGGGCGGGACGCCGGAGAACTGGAAGCACCAGCGCGTGAAAGCCAAGGGCGAGATGACGAAGTCCGGCGCTGGAGAGGCTCGGCTCCTGGTCAGTTCCATCACGCCGTTGCGCGGACGCAAGAAAGCCGCGGCGGTTGCCGGGACGGGCGCGGCCGGTGCGGGAACCGCCGCCGGGACCGCTGCTGGCGCCGCGACGGCTGCGGGCGCAGCAACGGCCGCAGGCGCTGCGGGCTTATCGAGCGCCATGATTGCGGGAATCGTGGTAAGCACGGCTGCCGTGGCGGGAACCTCTCTCGCGCTGGTAAACAGCGCGGATGAAACCCCGATCAGCCAGTAGCGGGATCGTCGTAAAGCGTTGATTGCGAACGGAGCCGAAGGCCAGATTTTAGTCTTCGGCTCCAGCCCAAAGCGTTCGTTGCCGCTGCTTGGTTTCGGCCTTGAGAGACACGCCCTCCAGTTCGAGGAGCCGGCGCTTGCGGCTGAGGCCTCCTCCGTAACCGGTCAAATCGCCGTTGGCCCCGATAACCCGATGGCAAGGAATCAGAATGGCTATGGGATTGCGACCGTTGGCCAAGCCTACAGCGCGCATGGCGTTCTTGTTTCCGAGGCGGGCCGCCAGGATTGCATAGGATACCGTGGTGCCGAACTCGATCTCCTGCAAGGCCTGCCAGACCTGGAGCTGGAAGGCGGTTCCAGAAGGCGACAGGGGCAGGTCGAAGTGTTTGCGCCAACCGCCAAAATATTCTGCCAATTGGCGTTCGGCGTCCAAGAGAACCGGCAGGGAACCAGGCTTGGCGCTACTGCGATCCACGGGATATCGTTCCTGCTCAAAGGTGAGTGCAGTAATGGATTGGCCGTCGGAAAAGATTGCGAGCCTGCCCAGTGGAGAATCCGTCTCTCGTAGCCAGTTCACGTTTGCCTTTCTTTCGCGCGGCTTGAGGATGCAGGGCTTGAGTATGCAGGGTTTGGGGATGCAGGGGATTCGGCTAGAGAATTCCACAATTGCATCACGGCGTAGGCTCGAAACGGCTTCCAAGCCTGACTGAGTCGTTCCGCCTCTTTGGCGGCCTGCGCGCTGCCTGGGTTAGCCAGGCCTAAGGCCTTGTGGATTCCCAAGTCGCCGGCGGGAAAAGCGTCCGGATCTGCGCCGCTTCGCATCGCGATATAGCTCTCCGTCCACGGACCGATGCCTGGTAGCGATCGGATCGGAGGCCGTGTACCGGATTCATCTCGACTCCAGGCGGCGAAAGCCGATAGCGTCTCGGCCCGTTTCCGGGTCAACCCGACCGACTGCAGTTCGGCGACCGGAACTCCGGCCAGCGTCGCCGGGCAAGGGAACACAGAGTTCACATCCTCCCAAGGGGTTTGGATTTGGTGTCCGTAGCGCTGCGCCAAGCGTCCGGCCAGTGTGTGCGCCGCCTTGACGGTCACTTGCTGTCCTAGAATCGCGCGGACGCCCATTTCGAAGGGATCCCACGCACCGGGGACGTTTAAAGCGTAGCGGGGTCCCAGCAGGTTTTCGATCTGCTTCACGGGACTGTCCAAGTCCAACGCGCACCGGGCTCGGGCGCGAATTTGGTCTTCCACTCCGTGGGTAGCGCCGGAAAATCCACCGGTCTCGAGAAGTATGCGGGCGGCGTGCGGCTCTACGTGGCAGGCCACCCAGCCGCAGTCTAGGTGCAGGCGCAGAGTTCTACGAAGCCGAAACGAGAGCGGATTGACGGATTCCACGCTAGGAACGCCTCGGGGTGCCAAGAACTCAAGGAGCTTCGCCCACCGCAGCGAAGAAGTGCATTTCAATTTGATTTCAAATGTCATCAGGATGCCACTCTTGCATGGCGCATAAACGGTTATAATACCCTCATGAGCGTTTAGCGCTTAGACTCCTTTGTTTGTCTCGGGACTAGCGGCCCACAGACGGCAAACCCTGGAAAGCCCCCTCGTTCACCTTGAAGCGGCAGTACTGTCTTCTGAAGAGAACGAAGCGTAGCGCCCCACGGCGGAAAAGAAGAAGCATCGCGAGGAGTGCGAACTATAAGTATGAGCAATTTCGGAAACTCGAGCCGCATCGCGGCCATCGTCGGACTGATGGCCGGACCTTTTGTTGCGAGCTCGCCCGTACCGGCATCCGCACAGATGTTAAGTCCGAAAGATCCCCGCACGGTCCGTTTGGAGCAGTATTTCGAAATCAAAAATTGTCCCGTAAAGGCGTTGGCAAAGGAATTCGTGGAGGCCGCCGATCGCCACCAACTAGATTGGCGCCTCTTGCCGAGCTTGGCCTTTATAGAAAGCGGCGGCGGTAAAGCATACAAAAACAACAACATCTTCGGTTGGGGCAACGGTGGTTTGCGTTTTCGAAGCGTCCGGGACAGCATTCACATTGTGGCTGAGCGCTTGGCGAACTCGCATTATTACAAAAACAAGAATTTGGACGACGTGTTATCCACCTACAATCCAGTGCCGGGGTACACCGAACGGGTGAAATGGGTGATGGAGGATCTGGGGCCAGAGAAAGCGTCGCGACCATTACGCTTGGGGACGGGTGCTATTAGTCCCCCGAGCCGTCGGGGCGAGGGTTGGCGCCGCCGGGATGGCAATTTCTTCCGATAAATATTGTGTGTTGGCGAGTTGGTGTCGCTTCCGGGTAGACGTACTGCCAAAATTGCGCACTTCCAAGGGGCGAATGGCAGGGGTAGCGTGGGGTAATGATATAGAGATGGCTGGGCCCGGACTTTTTGATGAACCCGTATCGCCTCTGCGAAATCGGTTGGAAGACAAACTACAGCGGCTTGCGGAAAAGCAGATTTACCTCGGTACGAGTTCCTGGAAGTACCAGGGGTGGTTGGGAAGCGTTTACACAGAAGAGCGCTACCTGACCCGGGGCAGATTATCCAAGAAGAAGTTTGAGGAAACCTGCATTGCGGAATACGCGGAGGTTTTTCCGATTGTCTGTGGGGACTTTGCCTTTTATCAGTTCCCCACGGCGGCATTTTGGCAGAAGTTGTTTCAGGCGGCGCCGCCGCGGTTGCGCTGGGCGTTCAAGGTGCCGGAAGAAATCACAGTGAAGCAGTGGCCCGGGCATGCCCGCTATGGAGCGCGGGCGGGTCTAGAGAACGACAACTTTCTCAACGTGGAACTGTTGTGCCGCGCCCTGCTGGACGAGCTAGCGCTTTATCGCTCGCGGGCCGACTTGTTAATTTTTGAATTCGGAACCATGTCGAGGAAGTGCATGCCGGATCTGGCGGCGTTTCTGGAGGCCTTGGGGCCTTTTCTTGCGGCCCTGCCCGCAGGCTGGCGTTACGCGGTAGAGATTCGGAACCCGGAATACCTGGAGAGGGAGTACTTTTCCCTTCTTCGGCAATACAATGTGGCGCACGTATTGAATGCCTGGACCCGGATGCCGGAATTAGGCTCCCAGATTAGATTGCCAGACGCGTTTACCGCCGACTTTACGGTGGCGCGG
>CAYLXK010000027.1:0-71912 GCA_964387685.1 uncultured Bryobacter sp. | reverse complement strand
GCTTTTGGGGTGAGGACGAACATCCTTTTCCGGCCGACCTCAACATTCCGGATATGATCCACGCGCAGGCGCTGCGTACACCGGACGTGGTTGCGGTGGAAGATGGCGACCGAAAACTGAGCTACCGGGAGTTCCTGGAGCGGGCCGACGAGTTAGCGCGGCGGTTGGTGCGTCTGGGGGTGGGCCCGAATACGCTCGTAGGTCTTTGCGTCAACCGGTCTATCGAGATGGCCGTGGGCCTGTTGGGTATCTTGCGCTCGGGGGGGGCCTATCTTCCTCTCGATCCCGCCTACCCGGCCGATCGCCTGGCGTACATGCTGGAGCATTCGAGGGCCAAGGTGTTGCTGACCGAGGAAAAATTGGCCGCGAGTCTGGCCCAGCCTCAACTATCGGTGATTTGCCTGGATGGGCCGAAGACTGAAGTTGACGAGCCAGCCGTAGAGTTGGCGCGCGCCACGCCAGACGATCTCGCTTATGTTATCTACACCTCTGGCTCAACGGGTAAGCCGAAAGGCGTGGCTGTGCAGCAACGGCCGCTCGTTAACCTACTGACCTGGCACCATCGCATTCTGCCGACTGGGCCGGGGGTGAGGACGCTGCAGTTTACGTCGCTCAGCTTTGACGTTTCTTTCCAGGAGATCTTCTCGACCTGGATCGCGGGCGGCACCCTGGTGATGATCAGCCAGGAGCAGCGCTCGGATTTGGCGGCGATGATTCAGTTTTCCCGGGAGCGCTCCATCGAAAGGCTCTTTCTGTCTTTTGCCGCGTTGCACGGGATGGCCGAAGCGGCCGAACAGGTGGCCGAGTTGCCGTCGACGTTGCGGCAGATCAGCACGGTAGGCGAGCAGTTGCAGGTATCCAAGCCACTTGTGCGCCTTTTTGAACGGCTCGGCAACTGCACTCTGCACAACCAGTACGGCCCCACGGAGGCGGCCGTAATTGTAACCTCCTATGCCATGCCGGGCGCGCCGTCCACGTGGCCCGCCCTACCGCCGATCGGAAGGCCGGAAGCCAACATTCAGCTTTATATTCTCGATCGTCATGACAACCCGGTCCCTCCCGGTGTGGTGGGCGAACTGTACATCGGCGGCGTTTGCTTGGCCCAGGGATACTTGCATCAACCGGAGTTGACCAACGAGCGCTTTACGGAAAAGTCGTTGTTCGGTTTGCCGCCCCGGCGCATGTACCGTACCGGCGATTTGGCGCGCTATCTGCCGGACGGAAACTTGGAGTGTCTGGGGCGGACGGACCATCAAATCAAGCTGCGAGGCTACCGGATTGAGTTGGGTGAGGTGGAGACCACGCTCGGCACCCACCCCGACATTGCGCAGTGCGTGGTTTCCGTACGGGAGTCCGCAAGCGCCGGCAAACGCCTGGTGGCCTATTTGGTGGCCAAACCGGGATCTACGATACCAGGAGCCGAAGAAATTCGGGCCTTCCTTTCGACCCGCCTACCCGACTATATGGTGCCCGCCGTGTACATGGTGCTGGAGGCGATGCCCATGACGCCGAGCGGGAAGGTGGACCGCACCAAGTTGCCCGATCCAGCCGAAGCGGCTACTTCTGGCACTGGAGGCGCGCATCGCGAGCCCACCGACCTGATTGAGATGCAACTCGTTACGCTATGGGAAAAGCTACTGGACCGCTATCCCATCGGGACGGACCAGGACTTCTTTTCTATCGGCGGACATTCCCTGCTGGCGATTCAGTTAGTGACGCAAATCCAGAAAGCATTCCAGGTCCGATTGCCCGTGGTGGCGCTTTTTGAATTGCGCACCATTTCCGATATCGCCGCCCGGATTCGCGAACTAAGTTCCGGATCCGAGGCCGCCGGGACCGGGACGTGGGCCGCGGCAGTTCCTTTGCGGGTGGCCGGGTCGCAGGCGCCTCTGTTCTGCCTGCCAGGGGCGGGCAGCAACCTACTGGCTTATCGATGGCTGATTCAGTACCTGGATGCCGGCGTTTCGGTTTACGGATTGCAGCCGCCCAGCATTCAAGGAACGGCGAAGCCCTTCACGTCGATTGAAGAGGCCGCCTCCTTCTATGTGGCGCGCATGCGGGAAATTCAGCCGCGCGGACCTTATCACATCAAAGGCTGGTGCATGGGCGGATTGGTCGCTTATGAAATCGCGCGGCAGTTGAGCGAGGCGGGCGAAGAAGTGCCGCTGGTGCTCATGGTGGATACCGTTTTCCCCCGAGACATTTCGTGGCAGGAACGGCTGGCCTTCAACTGGAAGGAAATGACACGCGAAGGGGCAGCGGAGCTACCGAGGCTGGCTTGGGAGAAGGCGCGGGGATTTGTCGCGGTACGACAAAGGAATCTTCGGCATTCACGCCAGGCCCAACGTTTCGAATCGGACAGAAACCTGAGCGCTCAAGACATTGAAGACGGCTTGGTCTACTCGGATTTCCAGGCGGCGCTACGATACCGGCCGGGTAGATTCCCGGGCCGGGTGACGTTGTTGTGGCCCCGGCTGCAGCCGGTGCAGCCCTACGTTGATTCCCGCCTCGAATGGTCGCGTATCGCGGCCCAGGGAGCGGAGCACCTGGAGATCGACGGCGACCATTCAAGCATTTACCTAGAGCCCTTGGTTCCCAATTTGGCCCGGGTCATCTCGGATCTCTATGCGAAGGCGCAGAGCGGCGTTCTCTCGCTCTAGTTCCTGGATCCGTCGCGTTAGCGCGTCGAGCTTAGGCTGCCACTCCGCCTCCGTCCAGCGGGGTGTAATGTGCTGCGGGCAGTTCCAATCGAAAGCTTCGACCTCGATGACCACGGCGCGCTCGACAACGGCACGGTAGGCGGGATCCTCGAGACGGGCCAGCAGATCGGGGTCCGCCGCCTTTTCCACGACGCGGGCGCGGCCGAGGATCTTCAAGCGGGTGCGGTTCGGGTAGTCCATCAGGATCAGGGCCACACGATCGTCGTGGCGCCAGGCGCCGACGCTGATGTACTGCAGGTTGCCGCGGAAATCCGCAAAGGCAATGTGCTTCGGGTCTAAGACCTTCAGGAACCCCGGCTTCCCGCCGCGGTGTTGCACATAGGGCCAGCCGGTCTCGCTCACACTGGCCAGATAGAACGAATCGCGCTCGGCCACGAAGTCCGCTTCGGCATCCCCTAAGGCGTCGTGGCCAAGCCGGGTAGTTTCCATACGAGCATAAGACGGGCGGCTGCCCGCCCGTCTCTGCTCTTCTCTCACGCCGGGCGTGAAGGCTAGTTTGGCAAAGGCATCCATGATCGTGCTCCTTTAGCGCTTGGCAAGTTTGCGGCCCAGGAAGTCGAGGATATAGTCCGCGATCTCCTCGCCGTTGGATTCTAGCGCGAAGTGGCCGGCGTCGATGAGGTGCAATTCGGCTTGGGGTAGATCGCGGCGGTAGGGGGTGGCGCCTTCGGGCGGAAAGATCGTGTCGTTCTTACCCCACACGATGAGCGTGGCGGGGCGCCGTGTACGGAAGTATTCCTGGATTTTTGGGTACAATTCCAAGTTGGTGCGGTAGTCGTAGAAGAGAGCCAATTGGATCTCGTCGTTGCCCGGACGATCCAGGCCAGCCTGGTCAACCAGCCAGGCATCGGGGCTCAAGCGAGTTGGGTCTTTCACGCCGTGCGTGTATTGCCACCGGGTGCCATCGAGCTTCAGGAAGGGACGCAGGGCGTCGCGGTTCGCGGCGGAGGGGTCGGCCCAGAGCTTCCGGATGGGGGCCCAGAAATCGCGCAGGCCTTCCTCGTACGCATTGCCGTTCTGCACGATCAAGGCCGTGACGCGCTCGGGATGTTTCAGCGCAAGGCGGTAGCCGACGGGCGCGCCGTAGTCCATCACATAGAGCGCATATTTTTGGAGTCCCACCTGCTGGGCGAAGGCGTCCATGGTGTCGGCGAGTTGGGCGAAGGTATAAGAGTAGTCGCGCGGAGACGGCATGTCGCTTTGGCCGAAGCCGGGGTAATCGGGAGCGATCACGCGGTAGTTTTCGGCGAGTTTCGGGATCAAGGCGCGAAACATATGGGAGCTGGAAGGAAAGCCGTGCAGCAAGAGCACGGCGGGGGCGGTCCGAGGACCCGCCTCGCGGTAGAACACCTTCACGCCGCGGACGTCGGCCTGACGGTAGTGGACGGTCTGGTTTTCGCTGGCCGCCGCGCTGAAGACGGCGGCGCCTAGCAGCGCCAAGGTATTGAGTCTAAACATATCATCTCTCCTGTTTTATACCGTTCGTTCGGTATAGTTAAAAGATGAGAGACGCCTCTTTTCGATTCAACTATCTTTCTTACGCCGGGTGTAAGCCCGAACTTTGGCGCGATTGCCACACATCCGCATGCTGCACCATTTGCGGGTGCCTTTCTTGCTGGTGTCGAGAAAATGCAAAACGCATCCGGCACACTGGCGAAGGCGCCCGCGATCGGTTTCCGTCAGCAACGAAGCGACAGACTCCGCCAGGAATGCCCAAGCCGCGGCCGCATTGTCGCGAGGGAAGCGCCGCGCTAGGCCCCAGCCTTGGGGAGCGGCCTCGAGTTGCCGATAGGCGGGATAGCGCTCCAACAGGTAGTTCGTGCGGCTGACGAAGTTTCGCGCCGCATCACCACCAGCCTCTATTCGTTTTAAGTTGGCCCGCAGCGCTTCGCGATAGCGGCGGAAGGCGGCGATATCGACCGTGCCCGGGGCGGAAACGGCTCGAGGCCCCAGACTCGGCCCGAGCCCGGCCGCCTGCAGCCAACGCACTAGCGCGGCGCTATCTGGGAGCAAATCCACGGGCGTGCCTTGTTCCACCATCCAGGTATTCACGAAATCCACGGCCGGGTGGTTCGCGACGAAAAGAAAGCCGCCCCGCCATTCTTCGCTCACGTTCAAACTTTATCACACCTTTCCGGAATCCTTTTACCAGTTAGCTCCATCTTCCTTAGTGAGGACCCCGATTATGCAAACCCTACCCAGCCTTGACACCGCCGCCGCTACCGGCAAAACGAAAGCCATCTTCGACACGATGCAGAAGAATCTCGGCACCGTGCCCAACCTGTTGCGCGCTCTGGCCAATTCCCCGGCCGCGCTGAACGCCTATGTTTCCTTTAGTGGAGCGCTCGCGGAAGGCAAACTTTCGGCGAAGACCCGCGAACAACTGGCGCTCGCCGTCGCTAACGCCAACTCCTGCGAATACTGCCTTTCGGCTCATAGCGCGCTGGGCAAACTGGCGGGACTTGGACAAGACGATCTGATTGCCGCCCAAAAGGGCGAGGCCCAAGACCCCAAGACGGCAGCCGCTCTGGCGTTTGCGGTCAAAGTGGTTCGCGATCGCGGGCAACTGCCCGCCAGCGAAGTGGATACGCTGCGCGCGGCCGGCTTCACGGATGGGGAAGTAGCCGAGATCATCGGCGCGGTAGCGCTCAACATCTTTACGAACTACTTCAACCACATCGCGGGTACGGAAATCGACTTCCCGGTGGTGCATCCGATTTCCTAGCCCGCTACCGCCGCCACTCCAACGATCAGGGGCTCCCCGGATAGAACGCCGGGGAGCCCTTTTCCGCTTTTTACATCCTATTTGCGGGTTTCGCTAACGCGATGGGTTCCATGGCACCGGCGCTTTAGCACTTCGCGTCCGTCAATTCGCTTCCGTCAATCTGTACAGAACTGCGATGCGTCTAGTACGCTCGATCACCAGTTCACTCGCTCACCAGTTCTAGGAGAGGGCGGCGCAGGAACGCGAGCGACCAGCCCCATGGCGGCTAATCGCTATTGCGTGGTTGTTGGGGATTTTTTGGTGCGCCCGACATGATTCGAACATGTGGCCTTTTGCTTCGGAGGCAAACGCTCTATCCAGGCTGAGCTACGGGCGCAGGTCTTGTAGTATTTTAACACCAGTCCACAGGAAGCCCGCTCCAAGCAGCATCCAGAGCGTGTCGAATCGCGTCTTCCATAACAAGACGCCGCACAAGACTCCCATCACCCCCAAGGCCCACTCGGAAAGCGCGGCGCGCGAAAGCGCAAAAAGGGTATGGATCGCGTAGCCGTTGGCGCTCAATACAATGAAGCGGATCGCATTGCGGAAGCGAGGATCTTCCGTGCGTTTTCCGAGGCCGCGCAGTAGCGCGATAATCGACAGGGCCGGAGTCATCAAGGCGAGCCAGCCCGCCAGCGCTCCCTGCCAGCCGCCCGCCATCTGCCCCACGCTGACGACGTACACGCCCATGGGTCCGGGCGTGGAGCGACCGATCAAGACGGCCGCGTTCAACTCCTGGTCGCTTAGCCAATGCCGGCGCTCGACGAACTCCTGCCGGACGATAGGCAACGTGGAAAGGCCTGTAAAGGAACTAAGAGTGGCCTGCGTCAGAATCCAATAAAGCGTCAGGAATTTCATCGGTCCTCGGCTTTGGGCGTCAACCAGAATCCGGCCGCGCCCGCGGCCACGACCACCGCAAAAGGCGGCATACCCAGGATGGCGGCCCCCAGGGCGGTGGCGACAACAGCCAAGCTGCCCGCACGGCGGACGGGATCGAGATAGGGTTCTATGATCTTGCCGATGCTGGCCGCCAATAAGCCACAGACCGCCGCCGCCGAGCCGGCGAAGAAGGCCTGCGCGACCGGATGGGTTAGCGTCGCCTGCTGGAGAAGCGTCAAGCCGGCGGCGAAGGCGCTGCCGGGCAACGAAGCGACCACCAGGGCGAAGCAGGCGCCGCGCCACTTGGCGAAGTGCCAACCCAGGGCCGTCACCAGCGCCAGCAGAACGGTGCCCGGCGTCAAACGCGCCAAACCATAAAAGGCCCGGAATGTTTCGCGGTCGATCCAGCCGCGCTCCAGCAGGTCGCGCTCAAGAGCGACGGTGGTAACGCCTCCGCCGCCGACGGTAAGGGCGGCATGGCGCAACAAGAGACGAGTGAGGGCGGCGAGACTGGGCTGGGCCGGCACCCAGTAAATCCCTAGACGCGCTTGCGCGCGGGCGCCTTGGTAAGCAGTTCGACGGTATTGCGCAAATTGGCCTCTTCAAGGCTGAAGTAGGAGTCTCCGCCGCGATAAGTGGCATGCACCTGGCCGCGCTTATCGAAGATCTTCACGGCGGGCACATAGAGCTGCATCAGTTCCACTTCCAAAAACTTAGCGATCTCCTCGGTGGGCGCCCAACCTACGGGAAAGCTGATGCCGTAGCGTTTGACAAATTCCGCGACCAGCGCGGCCGGGTACTGGTCTACCGCTACGCCAATGGGTTGAAAGCCTTTCGCGGCGAACTGCTTGTACACTCGCTCCACAATTGGCATCGACTGCTGGCAATGGGGGCAAGTGGTCTTGAAGATTTCAATGGCCGCGCATTTGCCGCGAAGTTCGCTGACGCGCAGCTTTTTGGCTCCCGGCAGTTCTATGGTGAGGTCGCTTGCGTTCGCTTTGTCGGCCGCCCACATGGCGGGGGCGCTTAGGATCAGGCTTCGCCGGGTCAGGCTCTTCAAGGTCATCACCTTTAGCTCACTTTCTTGGCGGGCGCTTTTCTGGCCGGGGCTTTGGAGGAACTCTTGGTGGGAGCCGCGCCGCCTTTCAGGGTGTCTTCGATCAGCTTGCGGAGATTCTTCTCGCGCTCCTGCAGGTTGGCCCCGAAGATCGGATCGCCGCCCGGGTACTGTCCGACAATGGTGCCCTTGCGGTCGATCATGACGATGGCCGGCATGTAGAGTTGCAGCATCGTGGGATGTTGCAGGTAGCCGTAGGCGGAATCGCGGGGGCCATAGCCGACCGGAAAGGTCACCCCCTGCTCGCGGTTGAAGTCCGCCGTCAACATCTTGGCCATGTCGTTGATGCACACGCCGAGCGGTTGAAAGCCTTGCGCGCCGTATTCCTTGTAGAGCTTTTCAATGACCTTGGCCGTGTCCTTGCAGTGGGGACAGGTGGTGAGAAAGAAGCCCATCATCACCACTTTGCCTTTGTACTGGCTCAAGAGGACCTGCTTGCCGCCCGGCAGTTCAAAGCCGAACTCGGGCGACGGCCGGGGCACGTTCGCCGCCGGGGCCAGCCCCACCGCGGCGAGAAGAAAAAGACTAAGTATTGCGCGCATTACCGGACTCCTTTTGCTTTTTCATTTTACCGGAAGACCCTCCTCGGCCGTTACCACCCGCCCGGCAATCCGCAGGCGGAAGGGCCCATGATCGCCCGTGCCTTCGAGGGAATCTTCCTGGCGCCTCTGGACGGCGTAGGATTTCCACTTGGCGGCAAGGATCTGGGCGTAGGCGTCGAACCAACGCCGGGCCGAGGCGGGATCTTCCCAAATGGACGCGTGCTGCAGCAAAACGTCCTTGGTCTTTTTGTTTTCGAGCAGTCGATAGGCGCCCCCGCGCCAATGCTCGGTAACGCCTTCGGGAGCTTGCCGGAAAGTCTTCATGAGAAGTTCAAAATCGAATTCGCCCAAGTTCCCCTCGGCCCGCGGCTTCCAGCGCCCGCCGGGCGGAGCCTCGGGTAAAGGGGCGGTCTCGGGCTGGGCACCCTGGAAATACAGTTCGGGGTGAAGAATCTGGGCGCTCGAGCGCGGCGGCTGGCGGAAGACGCGTTCCAGGCAATCCTCGTGTTTTTCGCAGACCGCGGCCTGAAAGGCCAGCCCTTCGCGGTACGGAAAAATCAGGCTCTCACTCAGGTAGAGCGGAACTTTGCTCATGACGGGGAAATCGTTGTCCTCGCCGGCCTGGGGAGGCGATAAAGGGATACTGCGCGGCTGGTATTTGGCCATCAACCACATCGCCTGCCCTTCCATGACGGCCATGCGAGCCAGCGAGGCGTCATCGTCGTCACTAGAGCCCTTCAGAAATTTCCGCAAGCCAAAGTGCTGGTCGGCCAAGGCGTGGCCAAGCTCGTGTATGAGCAACTCGGGCTCTATCTCGCCGTTGCCCTGGTCGATCACAAAGAGCTTCTTCTTCTCAAAATCGTAGAAGGCCGCGGCCTGTTCACCCAATAGCGCCAGCGTGGTGTCGAGCAGGTTGAAATCCGGCGGGGCGAAGCCAAAGCGTTTGAGGACGAGTTCCTCGGTGGCGATGGCCTTGGGATTGGCGTCTTCCCTCAACTTGCGGTTAAGAAAGCGGTCTAGCTCGGCTTTCGTCATGGTGGCCGCCGGAACGCGCCGTTTGATGGCAAAACCAGTCAAACGCGACGTCTCTTTCAACAGTTCGTCCACGCGCTCCAAAGACTTTTGCCCTCGCGCGGTCTGACCGTGGGCAGCGGGCGCCAGGCAGAGCCAAAGCAGCAGCAGGGCGCCTGCCATGCGCCGCCGGGCCCAGAGGGTCGCGCCGAAACAAAGACCCGCGCTCAGCGCGGTGGCGATCCGAGGCGTACTTTGGCGAGCGATGGCGCCAAATAAGAGCGCTCCCAGGCTCGTCATGCCCATGACGGAGATACTAAACAGGGAAACCACGCGGCCCCGCAGTTGCATCGGCGCGGCACTTTGCAGGACCGAATTGGCGGCCACATTCTGGCCCATCAGGCTAGCGCCCGCAGCCGCCAGCAGAAGCATCGACCATAGGAAAAAAGGACTTGCCGCATATCCAGCGAAGGCGCAACCCAGCAGCGCGCCGCCTAAGATATTGACGCGCGGCAATTCTTTTGGATTCGTCCGTTTCGCCACCCAATAGGTTCCCACCAAGGCTCCCACGCCCACGGAAGAAGTTAAGACGCCCAGACCCCGTGGACCTTGGCGGAAGATATCCTCGGCAAAAAAAGGATTAAGCACCGTGACGCCACTGAAGCCGATGTTCAAGCCGGCGCAGAGGACAAGCAACGGAAGGGCCGTGGGATGCGAGCCAAGAAAAACGCGCACGGCGCTCCATGAGGCGGTCTCCTCACTCCTGGCCACGTTGGGCAAGCGCATTAGGAACAGGCCCAACAGGACGGCCAGAAAGCTGAGCGAGTTCAGAAGAAAACACCAGCCTTCCCCCAACCCCGCGAGCACGATGCCCCCCAGCGCCGGCCCCACGATGCGGGCGACATTAAAGATCATGGAGTTCAGGCCGATCGCGCTCAAGAGGTCGTCGGGCCCGGTCATGTCGAAAAGCAAGGACTGGCGCGCGGGGATCTCAAAAGCCTTGGCGATGCCGAAAACCAGGCCGAGCGCCAGCAGGTGCCAAGGCCGCACCAAGCCCGTGAAGCTGAGAACGGCCAAGGCAAGGGCCTGCACCAGCAGAACGGTTTGCGTGGCGATGACGAGGTTGCGGCGCGGGAAGCGATCGGCCGCCGCCCCGGCAAAGGGGCTGAGCACGATAAGGGGGAGCGTGGCGGCCAGGCTCATCAAGCCCAGCATCCATTCCGAATGCGTCAAGCGGTACATCAGCCAACTGAGGGCCGTATTGTGCATCCAGGAGCCTGCTCCGGATACCAGGTGGCCCGCGGCGTAGAGACGGAAGTTGGGGTGCGCCAAGGCGCGGAAAGCGCCGCCGCTAGCGGACGGCAATGGTCGTCCCGGCGGGCGAAACAATCTGCGCCGAGCCCACACCGCTGCGTACCACCACCGCCACACGGTCTCCGGGCGCGACACCGGCCGGGATGCGGGCGTTGATTTGCACGACGCCGCTTACTAGGCCCGGGGCCGGGCCCGCGTAGAGCGTCTCCGCCTCTAGGCCGCCGATCGTCACGCTTAAGGGCGCCAGGAACTCCGGCAATGGCGCGCCAATCACGGCGCCGTCCACGGGCTGGGTGCGGAAAGTACCGCCGCCCGTTCCGTAGAGCACAATCAGCCGGCCGGCTTCCGCCGGATTCGCCGCGCTATTCACACTTCCATTCTCGTTCAAGGCGGCCACTTGGTTCTGGCCGCTGAAATCCACCGTGAAGAAAGCCGGCGCCGCGCTAGCCACCGCCACCGTGACCGGGTTGCCCCGTACCCCGTTGTACTCCGGCACGAGACTGACGTTGGCCTTACCGGCGACGGCATAGGGAACGATGCCGCTGAGCTGGCCACCCGAGGTGTAGATCAGGGGCGCGGCCACACCGTCAAAAAGGATGCGGGTTCCAGCCAGCGTCGTGGCGACGCGGCCTTGGGCGTCGAGCGTAAGCGTCGTAAGCGCCGCCGGACCCAAACGCGCCCCGTAGAGTACGAAGATTGCCCCCGGCGCAAGCGGGCCCGTCTTGGCGCTGGCGCCGTTTACCAGGCCCGCCGTGGCGGCCGAGGGCGCATTGGGCGAGGCTTGGATGGTGAAAGCGCCCGCATCGGAGAGGCGGGTAGCCGCCGTGCGGTCCGACATGGTGACCTGTTCGCGATCGTCGGCAATGGCCGCAATCGAATAAGCGCCCGGCGTCAAGTCGGCGGGCACCTGGAAGCTGCCGGCGCAAGTGGTCACCTCATCGGCGATCAACCCTTGATTCACTACGCAGCCGTAGCCGGTGAAAATGTCCTTGTTTGTCACGGACGACCGCTGCGCGAGGTAAAAGCCCACCCGGAACGTGCCGGCCCCGCGCGTGCCCGTATTGCGCACCACCGCCGACAAAGAGACCGAATCCCCGACACGCGCCGTTACAGGCGCCTCAAACTTGGTCACCGTCAGCAGCGGCTCCTGGGGAGGAGGCGTCGCGTTGGCGGCCTGATTCACGGTGAAAGTTTGATCGCCGATGGTGATGGTGGCCGTGCGCGCCGCCGCCTGCCGGTTCAATGCCACCTGGAACTCAAAGTTCCCGCTGCCCAATGCTGCGGGCTGGCTTAACACCCGGACCCAGCTGGCGTTCGGCGCTACCTGCCAACTGCAATCGCTCGGCACCGTCGTGAGGGTGATGCGCAGAGGGCCTCCGGCCGAAGCCAGATCTGCCGAATTGCGGTCCAGGCGGTATTGGCAGGTGGAGTTACGCTGCCGAAAACGCGTCCACCAGGTGCCCCACTGCGAGTTGCCAGACTCGGTACGCGATGCGGCGTATTCCTGCAAAGTCCAGAACGAAGTGTCGTCCACGGGGTCCACGACGGTGGTCGAGTAGTCCCCCCAACGCACGCGCAACCCTCCTTTGGTGTAACTGTCTTCGCCCGCCTTCACCAGCGCGTCGTGATAGAAGGCGCCCGGCGCGTCTGTCGCCCGCCGGAACGCAAAGCGCGCCGTCGCGAATTCGTCTTTCCGGAAACGGTTATAGCCAATAAAGATATCTTTGTTCTTGTTCACGGCCACCGACGGGTAGCCGTAGAAGCTCTGGTAAGTAGGATCGTCGATGCGCACGCGCCCGACCGTTGGGCTGCCGGGCGCGGGAATCCAGTTAATGATGTAGAGCTGAACCAGCGCGGTCCGCTGCGTGCCGAAGCGCAGAAAATTCGTACCCACGCACCAGGCGTCCGTGCCGCGCGCGGTGCAATTCTGCAACGATACGTCCCCGCCGTCGATCAGCACGTCGCTGCCTCTTTGCGGCATGATCAGGCCGCTGTACTCGGGATCGAGATCGCCCGCCATGGCCTGCGTGCGGTCCGCCACCGTGATGTTACCGGGGCCGGTGAGATTTACCTCCCGGAAGATGAGACGCAAGGAGGCATCGAAAACGCCGATCGCGACATTTACAAAGAGTCCGCGGTTGTTATCGGGATTGGGGTCCGCCACCGGCGTATTGGTGCCGAAAAAGTCTTCAAACTGGCGGAGCGAGGTCGAGGCGTTGTACAGGTCCTGCAGGACAAACGCGGTGTTAAGCGTGCTCTGATAACTGAGACCACGATACACGCTCACGCTAACCAATAAGAGCTTCCCGCCGATTGCCATCGTGGGATAGTCGAAATCCAGGCCTACCGCCGCGGGATTCAGCAGCCGAGTCATTCGCCAATCGCCTAGGGGATCGCTGGTGCGCGAGACCGCTACTAACAGCGCGGGGGTGCGGCCGCCGGCGTCGGCCAGGATGATGACGATCCACCGCTTAGCGTTCGCGTCATAGACCACGCGCGGGTCGAAGAGCCCCGATTCGAATGGCCCCAGCGTGGCGAAGAAGCGTTCTTCGCTCAAGGTGCGCAAGTCTTTGCCTTGCCGGTCTTGGACGCGAATTTCCGTGTTCAGCGCCGTAACTACGTGGTCGGGGCTTACGGCTCCCGCGCAATCGGGAGGCACGGCGGTGTTGTCGTCGGGGATAGCCAGGAAGCCGTCCAGGTGATGCGGCGGCGCGCTAAGCTGCGTCGCCTCCCGCGCGGGGCTCGCCTCGGCGCCCGCCTCCGGCAATCCGAAAAGCGCTCCGCGCTGCGGGCGGAGTTTCACTCCCTCTATCAGATTCGGTTGTCTTTTGCGCGCTCGCGGCGGAGTGCGTCCCACCAACTTTTCGATCTCCAGTTGTTGGGTGAAGTTAACGTCTTTCCACGGCTCTAAGTAGGCTTCTTGTGCCAAACCGAGAACGGCCGTGAATAATAGAACTGTAATCAAAGAAAGATATTGCATACAGAGACTGGTTATAAGTCTACAACGAGAAGGGTGCTGGGATAGAATAGCGGAACTATGAGTCCCGACTTCTTGCTAGCCCTCCGCGGCGTGTTCCTCCAGAGCTTTGCCTCCGAACATCCCGTCACCAAGAAAGTGATCGCCGCCATCCCGGATGAAAACCACGATTACCGCCCCGACCCCAAGGCCAAGACGGCCATCGAACTGGGCTGGCATATCGCCAGCGTCGACATTTGGTTCCTCGACTCCATCGCCGCTCTTAGCTTCGCCATGGGCGGCGCCGAGAAGCCGGCCGACTTGCAGTCCGGCGTTTCCATCGCCGCGTGGTATGAAAAGGCGCTGCCTGCCGCAATCGCCAAGGTCGAAGCCATGAGCGCTGAACAACTCGGCACCCCGGTGGACTTCTTTGGCATGTTCAATTTTCCCGCCGTATTCTACTTGCAGTTCCTAATGAACCACAGCATCCACCATCGCGGCCAATTGAGCACCTACCTGCGCCCGATGGGATCCAAGTGCCCTTCGATTTATGGCGGCAGCGCCGACGAACCGATGGGAATGTAACTAAGCCAGACGGCGCGAGCGAATGCGGTAATCGTCCACGGCCGGCATCGCGACGATCTTGCACATCTCGTTCAACCGGCTCCAGGCGCGCATGCCAATCCGGTCGGCGAGACTGTCCTTGTAAGCGTTGGAGGTCTCGCCCGGCGGCGGCAGGTTCGTGGTCACGATCATCGGCTTGCGATGGTTGCAGCGATGGGTGATCAGAGAGGTTACCGTATCTTCCACCCAGTCCGTTACCCGGTGTGCGCCTAAGTCGTCCAGCAGCAGAATTTCACAATCAAGAGCGGTGCGATAGGCTTCTTTGTCCGTCGCACCGCTCGATTTGTCATAGCTGGAGCGGATGCGGTCCAGCAGCGTTTGATAATCGAAAAAGACCCCCTCGAAGCCGCGTTTGATCAAGCTCTGCAGGACGGCCACGGCCAAATGCGTCTTGCCCACGCCGGTGTTGCCGCAAAACAGCAAGCCCGGTTTGTCTACGACGGGATACTCGCGGGCGTAAGTGCGCGCGCTGATCATGACGCTGGCCAAGCCCCGGTGCGCAATCGGATTGTCCGAAGGCAGTACAAAATTCTCCATGGAGGCGCTCTCATAGAGAGGCGGTATGCCACTGCGGTCGCGGTAGCGCTGCGCCCGCGTATCGAAGTCGCAGGAGCAGCGGGTGACGGCGCTGATGCCGTCCACGTCTTTCGGTATCCAACCCGTGCCCTTGCAGCGGGGGCAATCCTCAACCGGCATGCGCTTCCACCACCGCCAGCACCTGCCCGGCCTGCACGGTCTCGCCGGCCTGGGCCGAAGCCTGGGTTACTTTGCCCGCAATGGGACTCTTCAACTCGTTTTGCATTTTCATGGCCTCCACCACGGCCAAGCCCGCGCCCTCGGCCACCTCGTCGCCCACGGCCACCAACATCCGCACCACCTTGCCCGGCATGGGCGAGGCCACGCGCGCCACTCCGGCGCCCGACCGGCCGTTAGCGGCCGCCGCCTCGTCGCGCGAATCCTCCAGCAACACCTTTTGCGTCCGGCCCCGCATACTGACGGACCAGGCCCCCTCCAGCGGCTCGACATAGACTTCGTATTGCCGCTGGCCGTCGATCACGCTCCAAACGTTGTCTCCCACTTGCATAACGTCGCTCATGCGCGGTGAGCCTCCTTCCAACGCGAGACGGGCTTGGCCGCTGGGCGCAAGGTGTGTTGCGCTCGCTTTTGTTTGGCCGCTAACGCCGCGGCCATCGCGTCGATGTGCGGTATCGTGGGCACGCGCGGTGTGCGGCGCGCCTGCCATTCCTCTAAAAAGCCCGTATGCAGGTCTCCAGCCCGAAAGCGCTCGTCGGCCAGCACATCCAGAAAAAATTCGATGTTATGCCGGATGCCGCCGATCTGCGTTTCCATGAGCGCCCTACGCATGCGGGCAATCGATTCCTCACGGGATTCCGCCCAGGCCGCCAGCTTGATGAGAAGCGGGTCGTATTCAAAGGGCACCCGCCAACCTTGGTAGACGCCGCTGTCAACGCGGATGCCCGGCCCGCCCGGCAGCACCAACGTCCGGATTTCGCCCGGGCTGGGCAGGTAGCCGTTATCCGGGTCTTCGGCATAAAGGCGGCACTCAAGCGCCCAGCCCTCCAAGCGCACCTCTTCTTGCGCAATCGTGAGCCGCTGCCCGGCCGCAATGCGCACTTGCCACTTCACCAAATCCAAGCCCGTGATGAGCTCCGTCACCGGGTGCTCCACCTGCAAGCGCGTATTCATTTCGAGGAAGTAGAAGCCGCCATCGGCATCCACCAGAAACTCGACCGTGCCGGCGTTCACATAAGCGGCCGCGCGCGCCGCCGCCACCGCCGCCTCGCCCATGCGCCGCCGCAATTCGGGCTTATCGCGCAGGAACGGCGAGGGCGCCTCTTCCATCACTTTTTGATGCCGCCGTTGGAGCGAGCATTCCCGCTCGCCCAGATAGATCATGTGCCCGTCGGCGTCACCCAGCACCTGGATCTCGATGTGCCGCGGCCGCACGATGAACTTCTCGATGTACACGGCGCCGTTTTGGAAAGACCGCTCGGCTTCGCTGCTCGCGTCCCGGAAGGCCGCCTCGAGGTCCTCTTGGCGGTCCACGCGGCGCATGCCTTTGCCACCTCCGCCGGCGGCAGCCTTCAGAATCACGGGAAAGCCGATCTCCTGCGCCAGCCGCAACGCTTCTTCGGCTCCGCTCAGCGCCGCTTCGGTGCCGGGCGGGATGGGCGTGCCCGCAAGTTTGGCCAGTTGCCGCGCGGAGGTCTTGGAGCCCATCTTTGCAATCGCGCTCGACGGCGGACCGATGAAGACGATGCCCGCCTTTTCGCAAGCCGCGGCAAAGGCCGCGTTTTCGCTCAAAAAACCATAGCCGGGATGGATGGCTTCCGCGCCGTGCCGCTGCGCCGCTTCGAGAATCCGGTCAATGCGCAGATAGCTTTCGCTCGATGGCGCGGGGCCAATCGCGCACGCTTCGTCCGCCATCCGCACATGCAGCGCTCCCCGGTCGATCTCGCTATAAACGGCCACGCTCGCAATGTCCATCTCGCGCAGCGCCCGCATCACGCGGACGGCGATTTCTCCGCGGTTGGCCACCAGGACTTTACGGAACACGTGGTGAGTGTAGCTCAACTTTCTCCGGCTTGGTCTTAGCGCCTAGCCCAAAGTGCAAAGGCGTATGTATGCTCGAAGCATAGCCCGCGCTGGGCGAAAACAGCCGCGTCCGCCCATCCACCGTCACGCGCGTGCCAATTTGTTCGACGGGGATCGAGATCGAGTGGCCGGCCTTGGATACATTGCGCCACAACTCGGCCGGCGCGCCGATGACGGACACCACCACGTCCAAGCGCCCGTCGCCGTCAAAATCCGCCACGGCCGCGCCACGGTGGGCGGCGATGGCTTGCCCTAGGCCCGCGTCGACAAATTCAAACTTGCCGTTGCCCAGATTGCGGAAGACCGTGTTCGGCTGGCGGTAGTTGGGCAGCGTATCGTCCACATGCGAATTCGCCGTGAACAAGTCGCGCTCGCCGTCGTTGTCGAAGTCCGCAAACAAGATGCCCCAGCCTGCATAGGGATTAGTCAACCGTCCTAGGTGTGAGGCGGCCGTGCGGTCGGTATAGGCGCCCTTTCCCGCGGCGCGAAACAACGGAAAGGTCTCCCCGCTTAGGGCCGATACAGCAACATCCCCTTCATTCACGTCCACGCCCATGCTGGCCACGGCTTGCCCGTGATCCAGCAGCGCGACGCCCGCCGTGAGCGCCGCTTCCTCAAACTTGCCCTTACCCAGATTGTGGAAAAGCGCATTCGGCAGCCCGTCATTCGTCACAAACGCGTCCAATCGTCCATCCCCGTCATAGTCGAAAATGGCCGCGCTCATCCCCCGTCCAGGGAAGTTCGCGAGCGCCGGCGAGAGGACAAAGGTGCCGCCGCCGAGGTTCCGGTACAACTGGTTCGGACGCGGCGGGTAATAACGTGGATGGCAGTAAATCCGCTGCTTGTCCCCACAGGCCCGTGGCTTGGCTAAGTCAATGCGGCCATAATTGACGACCAGCAGGTCGAGCAAACCGTCCTGGTCATAGTCGAACCACGCCCCCGCCACCCCCCACTCATCGCTTTGGATTCCCGCCTTCGCTGTGACGTCGGCAAAGCGGCCATCGCCCAAGTTCCGGTAGAGGCGGTTGGCGTAAAGGCCCGCGACAAACAGATCCACGTGGCCGTCGCCGTCGAAATCCGCGGCGGAAGCGCCCATGGAATAACCTTCACCTTCGAGTCCAGCCGCCTTGGTCACATCGGTGAACTGAAAGTTCCCGTCGTTGCGGAAGAGGCGATTGGGGAACTTCTTACCGCTCGGCAGAGTGGCGCCATTGGTAAAAAAAATGTCCGGCCGCCCATCGCGGTTGTAGTCAAAGACCGCAATCCCACCCGGCATCGTCTCGACCAAATGCTTCTCGGGCGTCTTGCCGTTATCCAGTACAAACGGGAGCGTGGAGAGTTCAAAGAGGATGTTAGCGAGGAGGAGCAATCTTCAAATCCTCTTCGAGTGCAGCCTGCTGCTCCCGGTTCTTCGCCTGTAAGGCCTGATACTTCGCCATCGCCGCGGCGGCGAGTTCCGTCTTGCCGGCCGCTTGGTAGGCGCGCGCCAGTTGGAATTGAAGACTGCCGTCGGTGTCGAGCGGCAGCACGGCCTCGGCATGCGGAAGCGCTTCGGCGGCGCGCCCGGCCTGGATCAGCGCCCGGGCCAAAGAAGCGCGGGCCGGCAGGGAAGAGCCCGCCTTTTCCAGGAACGGGACCGCCTTCTCCGCCAACTGCTGCTGGAGATACAGATCGCCCTGCAGGTGCTGCACGTCGCGCGCCTTCGGCTCGCGCGCTAGCAGCGCGTCCACCAAAGTTTGAGCCTCGGCATACTGCTTCTCGGAAAGCAAGGCCGCGGCCAGTTCGCGCGTGTAGCTCGGATTATCGGGCGACAGGCGGAGGGCCTCCCGCCAGGCCGCGATCGCGTCCGGCCCACGGCCATTCGAGGCATGCGTCTCGGCTGCCCAGCGGTAAGCCTCCGGCGATTCCGGCAGTGCGCGCAAGCGCTCGAAGGCCTGGCGAGCGAGCGCGTTGTAGCTCTTGATCTTCCAATAATGACCGAGCGCAGTTGGCGGCGCGCTCCGGATCGCGGCCTTGAAATCGCCCGACTGAAAGGCGCATTCAGGCTTGCTCAGCCGGCAGTCGGGCGCACCCAGCTTCGCCTCGGCGGCTTCTTCGGAAAGCGCCCACTCGGGGTGGCCCTCTTCCCGGTAGATCGCCGCAAGGGCCGTCCGGGGGCCCCGCAAGTTCGGCGTTTTCTCGAGCGCTTTGCGGTAGAAATAGAAGGCCGCGCGGCGTTGGCTGGTTTGGGAACGCGATTCGGCGAGGAGCGCAAAGAAGGGTCCCGACTCAGGGAAATTCTTCTCCAGCTGAGCAAAGGAAGTGGCGGCGAAGGACTCGTAGGCGCGGCCGAGTTCGTACCAGACGGCGGCGCGGGCCGGCTCGAGTTCACTCAGCTTTTCGAGATGCTGCGCGGCACGCTGATTTTGGCCCGTGGCCAGTGCGGCGTCGACAATCATCTGCCGGGCCGGGATGTCGTCCGGCACAAGCTCTGTGAAGCGCGCCAGGGGAACGATCGCTTTGGCCGGCTGGCCGGTACGCAGATAAGAAGCCCCCAACGCAAACAGCGCCGGCGGCAGCTTGGGGCTCTGCTTCAGCGCTGCTTCGAGAGGCGCGATGGCCTTCCCGTCGGCGCCGGACATATGGAGCGCCATCCCGTATTCGAAGAGCAGCCGCGGGTCTGAGGGCGCCGCTTTCAGCAGCTTTTCGTAGGCCGTCGCGGCCTCGTGAAACTTCTGCGCCCGCAGCAGCGCCTGGGCGTCGCTCGCCGTCTGGGACCAAGCCCAAGCGGCCCCCCAGGCCAGCCACAAACAGAAGCGGCCCGCCGAAGCGGACCGCCTTGCTTTCGAGGTGAAAAGAGTTGGGTTAGAAGCCGAAGCGCAAACCCAAGCGGAACTGACGTTCATCCGATGCACTGGTGACCCTCAGGAAGTTGGCGTTCGTCACGTCGCCGGAGTTAAAGCCCGTCGACAAGCGGCTGTTCATGAAGTTATAAGCTTCCGCCTGAATCCTCATGGTAACGCGCTCGAAGAAATCGAACTCCTTGCGCAGCACCAGGTCCGTACGGTTGCTGCCAGGGTTGCGGATCACATTGCGTCCAATGGAACCGAAGCGGAAGGTACCCGGCGCCACGGTGACTGCGGCGAAGGCGCTCGTGTCGTAGAAGGCGCCGTCGGCGCCGATGCGCTCCGGACGTCCCACCACCGGATTCACTTGGTCGGGCGTCTGGATGTTGCCGGGCAGGTTCAGCGTGCCGGCGGGCGAGCTCAGGTTCAGAGGCGTCCCGGAGAACGCAGCGGTGGTCGCCGAAAGGTTCCAGCCCCCAATGATGTAGGAGGCGGGGCCGGTCGTCGCCCAACGTTGGCCTTTACCGAAGGGCAGGTTGTAAGACCAGAAGAGCTGGAACACGTGCGTGCGGTCGTAGCCGGCCGCGGCGCGATTGCGTTCGAAAGCCGGACCCCAGTTGTAGCTAACGCCCTGCCAGCCTTCATCGTCGGCATAATTGATCGCCTTCGACCAGGTGTAGGCGCCCTGGATGGTCATGTTGCGCCCTTGCTTGCGGACCGAAGTCTGCAACGCATGGTAATTCGCGCTCAGATAACCGTCCCACAACAGCGTGCCGATGTTGCGGCCGAAGCGGGAAGAGTACGGGCGGCCCGCATTGCCGGCGCCCAGCACTTGGCCGGAGTTGATGTCGCGGTCGCCCATCATGTTGCGCGAGCCCGTGCCCACGTAGGCCACCGAGGTGATGATGTCGCTCGGCAGGCGGCGTTCGATCGTGAAGTTATAGCTCATGATGTAGCCGCGAGTGATCTCACCCGAGATCGGAGTTCGCATGTCGGCCACCGGCGGCAGAGTCACCGCGCCCGACGAGAGGTCGGGACCGGTCACCGGCGGTATGCCCTGGCTCAAAGAGCGTGGCTGGCCGTCCACCAAGGCTTGGGTCGTCGGCAGTTGAGAGTCGTAAGCGAAGTTGACGGTTAGAGGATAGAAGCCGCGCAGAGGGCGAGACCAGGGAAGCGGGCTAAAGTTCATGCCGAAGCCCGCGCGGATCACCGTTTTCTCGTCCATGCGATAAGCAAGACCAATGCGCGGGGCAATGTTCAACTTCGATACCGTGAAGCCATTATCGCGAGGCACATTGCCGCGTCCACCCAGGAATACCGTGTTGGTTTCCGGGTCCAGGCGCTCAATACCCTTGCCTGCAGCGCGGCCCATCAGCGGATAGTACTCATAGCGCACGCCGTAGTTCAGCGTCAGCTTGCGGCTAAGCTGCCAGCGGTCTTGCGCGTAGAGGCCAAACTGCCATTCGCGGGTGGTGGCCAGGATGTATTGCAAGCTCTTTTGAATGTTGTTGGGAGTGCCCAGCAGGAAGGACGCGTAGGAATTGAAATTGTTGAAGGTGCCTGTGTTCGTCGTCGTGCCGCCATTGAAGGCAAAGGCTCCGCGCGGACCGGCGCCCAGTTCCGGCTGCCAGTGGTTCATACGATGCAGCACGCCGTCAAAGCCGAAAGCCAACGTGTGCGCACCTTTCAACCAACGCAGGTTGTGGCTGGTCGTGAAGCTCTCTTCGATGCGCTCGAGCGGCATCCAGTTAGGCACGCCAAAGCCGTTGTAACCCGTAAAGCTGATGTTCGGGAAGCCCTGCTGGCGCGGATCGGGACCGCCGATGCCGGGGATACCGAGCGAGGTCGAAAAGTCCCGGCCGAAGTCCTGGCCCTGCACGACTTGATCCTGGCGCTGGTAACCGAAGACGCCGTCCAGCAGGAGGTTCGAAGACAGCGTATAGTTGTGGCCGACCGAGGTGTTCTGTACCTTCGTGTCGCCGAGGCCCGGATCCGAGCCCGGCGCGGGGCCCACGCCGTCACCGAAGACGCCCGTACCGCCCACCAAGGCCTGCATGATGCCGTAGCGGCCCCAGACCCGGTGCTTCTCGTTGCGGTTCCAGTTGATCTTCACATCGTTGTAGTCGCGGTTGAATTGCGGCGTCGCACCGACGGCGAAGTTGTTCAGGTCCGTGCCAATATTCGGCGTGGGATAGTTGGCTTGAATCCGCTGCGCGGCTGGATTAATGCGGTTGGCTGGAATCATATTGCCCGGGAACGGGGTACGATTGGCCGCCACAGTGCTGGAAGCCGGATCGTGAATGATGGTAGCGACCCGGGAAAAATTACCCGTGCGCAAATCCGTCTGCGGCACCGAATAGGTGCCAAAGGCGCCCGTGCGCTGCTTGGTGTTGTCGTAGGAGTAGAAGAAGAACAGTTTGTTCTTTACGATCGGACCGCCGACCGTGCCGCCGAAGTTGTTGTAGATGCTGACCGGCTTCTGAGTCGTAGGCAGAAAGAAAAAGTTGCGCGCCCGCAGCCGTTGGTTGTCGTGGTACCAAAAGGCGCTGCCGTGGAATTCATTGGTACCGCTCTTGGTCACCAGCGTAATGGCCGCGCCGCCGGCAAAGCCCTGCTCGGCGTCGCCGGCCGTCGTCGTCACGTTCACGTTGTCGATCATTTCCGCCGGCGTCACGTAGCCCGCGTGGTGGGGCAGCCAGAGGTTCACCGAGGCGGCGCCGTCGATGCGCGTTACGTTGTTATTGGCATTCGTACCGTTAATATTCGTCCGCAGGGAACGTCCCGGAGTATCGGTGACGGAGTTCTGGAACTGGCCTGGCGTCGCGCCCGGCACCAGGTTGATCAGCGTCTGATAGTTGCGAAAGCCCGGCAGCGGCGCGTTCTTGATCAAAGAGGAGTTGATTTCCGTGTGGCTATCGGACTTGTCCGCCTGCAATTGCACGGCGTCGGCCGCAATCGTAATCTGCTCGGTCAGTGCGCCCACTTCCATGCGGAAGTTGGCCCGGTTCACGGTGTTTGGCGTAACCACCACGCTGGTGCGCGATTGGGTCTTGAAGCCCTGCACACTGACCTTCAGATCGTAGGTGCCGGGTTGGAGATTCTGGAGAGTAAAGTTGCCGGAAACATCCGAAGTGGTTTCCTGACTGAGGCCGGTGGACGGATTGATCGCAATCACCTTGGCGTTCGGAACGACTCCGCCGGAAGAATCCTCCACCAAACCGGTGATGGAGCCGTAAAGCGTCTGACTGAACGCCGGACGGCCAGAGATGGCAAGCAGGGCAAGGGCTGCCACGGCTAGCGAGAGAGCTCGAAACGGAGCTTTTTGCATGTTACCCCCTATGGAACGAGAAACGAAAAATCCTGATGGTACCGGAAGGATTAAAGCCGGTCCTGGGATTAACTAGACGGTAGCTCTGGATTGTTCCCCCTGTCAAGGCTAGACGGGGGCACGTTCCATTTTTTCTTGGCGATGTCACAACTCTTGCGCAATTTGTACGGGACAAAGCGAAGCCGACGCTAGAAAAGCAGCTTCAACCCAAACTGAATCTGCCGCGGCGTGTTGGCTTGACCGGTCACGCGGCCAAAGGCGGTGCCGCCGTTGACGTTCGTATTCGGGCCGGAGAACTGCACGCGGTTGGCGAAATTGAAGCTCTCGGCGCGGAACTGGAGCCGAAACTTCTCCGTAAGTGAAAACTGCTTGAAGAGCGAGAGATCGACATTGTTGGTGTGATGCGCGCGCAGGTCCGGTACCAAGGTTCCCACGTTGCCCAAGGTGAAGGCGGCGGGCTGCGAGAAGACGCTGGTATTGAACCAACGATCCAGGCGGTCCTTGGCGTCCGCGTCGATCTTGGCGGATTGGCCATTGTTGTTAGCGCGGATAGCTTCGTTAAAGAGACCCGAAGTATTGGAAGCCCCGATGCCGAGCAGCGAGCCGGATTGCAGCGTGAAGATGCCGTTCACCTGCCAACCGCCGAAGAGCAGGTCGCTCACGCGCGACATATCCGTGAAGAAGGTGCGGCCGCGCCCGAAAGGCAGCTCGTAGACGCCCGAGAAAACAAAGCGATGGCGGAAGTCCTGGCCCGTCAGACTGCGTCCGACGCGCAGATCGTAGCTATTCTGCGCGCTGGTGCCATCGTCGATGGACTTGGCCCAGACGTAGTTGCCTTCAAAGACGATGCCCTTCGAGTAGCGCTTGGAGAAACTCATCTGCAGGGCGTTGTAATCGGAATTCGAACCTGCCGAGAAGAGTGGGTAGACGTTCAGAAATTGCGGGTAGGGGCGCAAGGATTGGGCGCGGCTAAAGGTGGGATTGGCCAAGATGCCCGAAAGGCCGCGGCCAAAGAACGGGTTCGGCACCTGCTGGTTTAGGGCGGAACCGAGCGCTAGATACTGCGGGTCGAGTTGATTCAGCGTGAAGCCGCCCTCGCCGCCCCGCGATAGCTGACGCCCGCGGTTACCCACGTAGGCGACTTCCAGCAGCACCCGGCCGGGCAGTTCGCGCTGGATCGTAAAGTTGTACTGAATCGTGTACGGCACCGGGGTCTCGGTTAGAGGACCTTCGACGTTGCCGCCCACGGCGGTGAGCAAGCCATCCCGCGAGCCGGGCACAGGACGGAAGCCCGCCGGGAAGGGATTCCGCAGGTAGTTCAGCGGTGTGACATTGTCCAGGCTGGAAATCCAAGGCGTTTCCACGCGGAAACCATAGGGACCCACCGTCCCTTGCGCGCCCAGCGTGGAGGAAGCGAAGATCTGCCCCCAACCGCCGCGAATCGCCGTCTTTTCATTGAGCTGGTAGGCGAAGCCCAGGCGCGGGGCGATGTTGTTGTAGTCGCCTTCATATTGCACGCGCGGATTGCCGTCGACGCCCACAAAGCGCAAGCCGCCGCGCAGGCCGGGCAGCGGCGATTGCGCCGCCGGGTCGAACCAGCTCATGCGGTCGTAGCGCTCCTTGCGGGGCGTGTCGAAGTCATAACGGACGCCGAGATTCAAGGTCAGCTTGCGCGTGATGCGGAAGTCGTCCTGCAGGTAAAAGGCGTGGTAGAAGCTGGTGGAGGCGACGTTCTTCCAGTTCTGGAAAAAATTGCCGCCCGAGCCCGCGCCCAGCAGGAAGGACGCGAGGCCGTAGCCGGCCGTAGCGCTGGCGCTGTTGGGATTCGGACCCTGGGTAAAGCCCGCGTTGAAATTAAAGGTGCCGGCGGCGCGCGCTTCCCACACATTGATGCGCAGGTGGCGGCCTTCGTAACCGGCCTTGAGATTGTGCTTGCCTACGATCTTTGAATAGTTACCGATCAGGCCGTACTGGTTGAAGCCGCTGATGCGATGGTCGTTGCCGCCCAGGGAGACCTGCCCTCCCACGGCAAAGCGCGGAAACATCGGAAGGTCCACCGCCGCATCCAGGTCCCGCGGCAATCCCAAGCTCGACGGCGCAAAGCCCAGGCCCTGGTTGTCGAAGAGGAAAAGATTGCGCGCAAAGGACAAACGCAGGTTCAGGATGGAGGACGAGCTCAGAGTGTTCGTGTAGTCGGCCACTGCGTTCGTGCCCCAATCGTTCAGGTTAATGCGGCCCTCGGCCTGGCCGGTCTCTCCAGGGAACAACTGCGGCGGGCCGTCAAAGGAGTAGCGGCGCGAAAGTCGTCCAAAGAATTTCTGCCGCTCCGAGATGTTGTGATCGATGCGCAGGTCGTAGTTGTTGGTGTCGACCGAAGCCGAACCGGCGTTGTAGAAATTTTGCTGCCGCGAGCCGGCCAGGCCCGGCTGGTTAGCCGTCGGGTAGAACTTCATCGTGTTGACGGCCACGGGATCGAAGCGGTTGGTCGGGATGCGGTTGCCCGGAAAGGGCGAGCGCACGACGCTGTTGCCGGAAGGCGTAGTGGCCAGGGGATCGTAAATCACGATTTGCCGCGTCGCGTCGGCTTGCGTCAACGAGAAGTCGCCGATGCGCTGCTCTGCCGTCGGCACGGTGGTCAGCGTCTCGCGGAAGCTGCGCTGCCGCAAACCTTCATAGGAGACCAGGAAGAACGTCTTGTCCTTGCGGATGGGGCCCGAAAAGGTGCCGCCAAACTGGTTGCGCTTGAAGCTGGCCAAGGGCACGCCGCGTTGGTTATTGAAGTAGTTATTGGCGTCCAGCACCGAATTGCGCAGGAACTCATAAGCCGAGCCGTGGAACTCATTCGTGCCGGACTTATAAACCAGATTCAGTACGCTGCCGTTGGAGCGGCCAAACTCGGCCGAGTAGTTCGAGGCCTGCACCTTGAACTCGGCCACCGCGTCCACCGACGGGAACACCGAGATGCCGTGGAAGCCATTCACCGTGGGGAACGAAGCCGATGAGCCGTCCACTAGCGTGTCGAAGAGACCGCCGCGCACACCGTTCACGGAGTAGCCAACCTGGTTATGCGAGTTGCCGATGCCGCCCGCCACGCCGGGCGTCAGGTAGATCAAGCCATACACATTGCGCGTGTTCAGAGGCAAATCGAGGATGCGTTTGTTGTCCACCACCTTGCCGATGCTGGACGAAGTGGTTTCAACAACCGAGGCGTCCGCCGTCACGCTCACGCTTTCCGTCACGTCGCCCACAGAAAGGCGAATGTCTACGCGGGCCTGCTGCTGCACCTGCAGCACGATGCCCTCCTGTTGGAACTTCTTGAATCCCGGCGCGGTCACCTCCACCCGGTAAGTGCCCGGCTTCAGGAGCGGCGCCAGGTAGTTGCCCTCCGCCGAAGAACTGGCGCGGCTGGTCTCGTTGGTGGCCGCATTCGTCACCACAATAGAGGCGTTCGGGATGGACGCGCCCGCCGGATCCAGCACCGTACCGACGATCGTACCCGTCGAGGTTTGCGCCCACGCGCCACTCAGACAGAGAGCGGCCAAAGCCAGAAAGCGAGAAGCCTGTTTCATATTTTTCAGGCTACCGGGAGGGCTTGTCGATGGCGTTACAAACGCAACAAAGCCCCATGAATCCATTGGGGCCTCTTCGCGTGCATCCTAGAAGGATGAAACGAGCGAGGCAGGACCAGTACCAGGATTTGACCAAGATGCGGCTGGAGGAGGTGCCAGTGCCCGTGCCGGAAGCGGGAGAAATTCTCGTTCGCATCGAGGCTGTGGGCGTGAACCCTGTCGATTGGAAAATTGTCGAAGGCTATTTGCGATCCGCTCTTCCCATTTCCATGCCCTACACGCCCGGCTGCGACTTATCTGGCACCGTAGAGGCTTTGGGCCCAGGAGTAAACGGCTTCCGTGCCGGCGACTCTGTTTTCGGATATCCCAGCCTGCTGCGCGGCGGCGGCTACGCGGACTATGCGCTACTGCTGGAAACGGAGCTCGCCCCGGCCCCGCTGTCCATTTCCTTGCGCCAGGCTGCGGCCCTTCCCGTGGCCGCCATCACCGCCTATGACGGACTCTTTGTCCACGGCCAGTTGGAGGCGGGCATGCGCGCCCTGATTCTGGGCGGCGCCGGTGGCGTGGGTACCGCGGCCATCCAACTTGCGAAATGGAAGGGCGCGGAAGTTTTCGCCACCGCCTCCGCCCGCAACCAGGATTACCTTCGCGAACTTGGTGCGAGCCCGATTGATTACAGCGCTAACACGCTTGAGTCCATGGCCGGCGCCTTCGATTTAGTTTTCGATACGGTCGGGGGCCCCGCAGGCGTGGAGGCCGTCGCCGCCCTCAAAGACGGCGGGCAATTTATCACGCCCGTATTTCCACTGCCGGACGCTTCGCTCTTGGCCGCCAAGCGCTTAAAGTCGGCCGTCTACGGCATCTTGCCCACTGCAGGGCGCTTAAGGGAGATTGCCGCTCTCGTGGACCGGGGTGCCCTGCGCATGCACATTGAAAAGGAGTATCCGCTTAGCGAAATCGCTGCCGCCCTCAGCGCCAGCAAGTCGGGAAGGACCCGCGGCAAACTTCTAGTCGTACCGTCGCTCGTTTAGTTCAGCCACTCGCGCAGGCGGTCGCGGAAATTCCGGCTGGCCGTCAGCTTTTGGCCGTTATCCAGCACCACGATCGCATCGCCGCGGAACCAGGGCTGAATCTCGTGAATGCGATCCATATTCACAATGGAGGAGCGATGGATGCGGCGAAAACGCCGGGGGCTGAGTTTCGCCTCGAGGGCATTCATGGTCTCGCGAATCAAATGCGTCGCCGTCTTGGTGTGCAGGCGCACGTAATTGTGTTCGGCTTCAATCCAGTCGATCTCTTCGGTCTTGAGCAACAGGATGCGCCCATTGGAACGAATCGGAATTCGCTCCACCTCGCCGCTCGCGCCCGCAAGCGCAGTTCCGGCCCCTTGCTTCTGCAGCAGGTTTAGATGATTGCGCACGCGCGCCAGCGTGTTCCGCAGGCGTTCCTCCCGGAAGGGCTTCAACAGGTAATCGAATGCGTTCGCCTCAAAGGCGCGTACCGCATACTGTTCAAAAGCCGTCACAAAAACAATCAGCGGCATGGACGCCTTGCCCAAGCCCTCGAGCGCCTCCAAGCCGCTTTGCCCCGGCATCGTGATGTCCATGAAGGCCACGTCCACCGGCTGCGCCCTCAACAGCTCCGCAGCCGCCACTCCGTCGGCAACTTCGCCTACGATCTGGACATCGCTTTCTTTTTCGAGCAACGTGGTCAGTCTATGACGGGCGAGCCTTTCGTCGTCAGCAATGAGCACTTTCATAAGCAATCGTCTCCTGTGGCCGAGCCGGCATCGAGATATAAGCTTCTACTCCTCCTTCCGGCCGGTTGCGCAGCTGGAAGAAAGCGTGGTCGCCGTACAATGCGCGTAAACGGGCGCGCGTATTGGCTAAGCCAATACCAAAACTATGCGGCGCTCCGCTTAGCGGATCAGACGAGAGAGACGGTCCTGTGTTAGTAACGCTTAAAAATAAAGTTCCGTTCCGTTGTTCTGCGGAAATTGTGATCTTTCCGCCTTCCGACTGACGAGCGATGCCGTGTTTGATCGCATTCTCCACCAAGGGCTGCAATAGTAGGTTGGGTACCAGCATCTCTAGCGCATCCTGGCCAATGCGGTAATCCACCTCGAGGCGGTCCTCAAAACGGCTCCGCTCAATTTCCAGGTAACGCTCGATGAAGTCGATCTCGCGCTCCAGCAGGATTTGGTGCTGGCCTGTGTTTTCCAGCGAAAGCCGCAGGAAATCGCTCAATCCGCAGATCATCTCACTGGCCCGGTCCACGCTTTCATACATCATCGAGTTGATGTTATGCAGTGTGTTGAATAGAAAGTGCGGATGCAATTGCATCTTCAGGCCCGATAGCTGCGCTTGCGCCAACTGCGCTTCCAGTTGCGAACTGCGCAGCCGCCCCTCCTGGTACTTCCGGTAGTACAGGGCTCCCTGGTGAATCGCCAGTACCACCCAATAGACCATTGCCTGGTAGTCAAAGCTGGTCACCAGATCGCTGATCATGCGCTGGACCGTCAGTTCGGACCGCGGTTGCAGCGCGGGCAGACGAATTTGCACCGCCAGCCAAATTAGCCGGTGCGTCAGCCCAACCAGAATACTGAAAAGGATGTGCAGAGGAAGATTGCGCAGCATCGTCTGCCGGTCGATCGGAAACAACCGTGCCAGCAACAATATCCCCGGAGTAACTAAGGCCCACAAAAAGCTGTAGGTGCAAGCCAGGTAAACCGCCCGCAGGGGAGGCGGGCTCGACGGCATCATCGAGTAAAAGTAGTATGTCTGGAGCGTGCTCACGATGGCCATCAGCACCCAGAACAGGATGATCAGCCACGATACGCTCCAACCGCCTTGGCGCATTGCTTCTTTCCACACTACTGACAAACGCGATACCAGGTGGGACATTTAGTCACCAGCTTAGTCCCGTTCGGCACATTTCCCTCCGAGAAGGCGATAATCCGCTTATGCCCTCCCACGAGTGGAACGCCATCCAGTACGATGCCAACGCCCGTTTCGTCTCAGACTTAGGCGCGCCGGTACTCGACCTGCTCGCCGCCCAACCGCACGAACACATCCTCGACCTTGGCTGCGGCGATGGCGCCCTCACGCTAAAAATCCCCGGCCATGTAGTCGGCATTGACGCCTCGGATTCCATGGTCGAGGCCGCCCGCGCCTTGGGCCTCACAGTCCACCCGCACGACATGCACTCCTTCGACCTAGGCCGCAAGTTCGATGCTGTCTTCACCAACGCGGTCCTGCACTGGTCGCACGATATCTCCGCCGTGCTCGGTTGCGTCGCGAAGCATCTACAACCCGGCGGCCGTTTCGTAGGCGAGTTCGGAGGCTTCGGCAACGTCGCCGCCATCGTCACCGCGCTTCATGGCGCTCTGCAGATTCACCGCCTGCCCGAAGACGGCTTTGCCTGGTATTACCCTACGCCCGAGGAATTCCGCACCACGCTCGATCACGCGGGCTTCGACACCCTATCTATCGCCCTAATTCCGCGCCCCACTCCCATCCCCGCCGGCATGTCCGCGTGGCTGGAGACTTTTGCTCGTCCCTGGGTTAAACATCTCCCTAAACCCCACCAATCCGAGGTGCTGGCTACGGCCCTGAGCCTCCTCGAACCCAGCCTTCGCGACACCCAAGGCAACTGGACCGCCGACTATGTCCGCTTGCGCTTCCACTCGACCTTGCGCCCGCAAGCCTCCTCGGTGCGGGAAGCCACATAGGCCTCATAGTCGGCCCAGAATGCTTTGTCATCGCCTACGACCGCCGCGCGCCTTTCGTCCAGACTTCGGAAGTCGCTCTCCGTCAAGTCGGTGAACGAGGTGAACTCCGTGCCGTAGGCCTCGTTCAACTTCCCGATCTGGTAGGCGTACTTCGTCTTCAACCACGCCGCGTAGAATTGCTTCTCGTCGCTTGCAGAAGGCAGCGCCCGTACGCTCGACGCAGCCACTGCCCTTCCCCAGCTCAATTCTACCGAGGCATGCTCCGCCCTTACCGCGTGGCAAGCCGAAGAGATCCGTTCTCCTAGCGCCGCGAGCGCAGAGTCCTTCTCCAACAGCGTGATCGACAGCACCAGGTCCGCCAGCATAGCCTTAAACTCCTTGGCCTTGAATTCCTTTAATGGGTTGGATAGGATGACCACAAGCAATCGTGTACCGCCCCATCGTTATACCCATCCTCAGCATCGCGCTTTTTGCGGCCAACGTCGCGCCCCTTGGCAAGTACACTCCCGCCGAGAAGCGCCATTGGGCCTTCCAACCTCGCGCCGACGCAAAAGGCACGATCGACTCGCTGGTGGCCGCCCGCCTCCAGAAGGCCGGCCTGGCGCCATCGCCCGCCGCGCCTAAATCGGTCCTCGTCCGCCGCCTCTATTTCGATCTCACCGGCCTTCCTCCCACCCCCGCCCAAATCGATGCTTTTGTAAATGACAAGCGCGCCGACGCGTGGCCGAAGCTCGTAAATCAATTGCTGGAATCTCCGCAATACGGTGAGCGGTGGGGCCAGCATTGGCTCGACGTCGTACGCTTTGCCGAAACCGACGGTTTCGAATACGACACGCATCGCCTTGAGGCCTGGCGCTACCGCGACTACGTCATCCGCGCCTTCCAGAACGACAAGCCTTACGACAAGTTCTTGCTTGAACAACTCGCAGGCGATGAATTCGCCCCCCAGGAACAAGAGAGCCTCATTGCCGCGGGCTTTAATCGCCTCGGCCCCCTGCGCAAAAACGCGGGCAACCAGGAAGTGGCCAGTTCGCGCAACGAAGTACTGACGGAAATGACCAACGCCGTTGGCGCCGCTTTCCTCGGCGTCACGCTCGGCTGCGCGCGCTGCCACGATCACAAGTTCGATCCCATCCGTCAAAGCGATTACTACCGGATGCAAGCCTACTTCTCGGGCACCCTCGACAAGGATTTCCCTCTCAGCCCCGCGGGCGACCTCAAATCCTGGGAAGCCAAGATCAAGCCCATCGACGCCGAGATCAAACGCCTCCAGGGCGAAATGAAGCTCAAGGGAGAAGGCGATAAGGGCGAGATCGCGCAAAAGATCGAAAAGCTCGAAGCCTCCAAGCCCCCCGCGCCACCCACCGTCTTCACGGTCAATTCCGACATGAGCAAGGCCGCGCCCATGCACCTGCTCGCCCGCGGCGATTACTCGGCCAAGGGCGACCGCGTCGGCATGCGTCCCTTGGGTATTCTGCTGCCCGAAGGCACGCCGGAAGAGGGCACGCTCGACAAGCCCCGCACCAAGCTCGCGCAGTGGATCACTTCCCCAGACAATCCCCTCACCGCCCGCGTGATGGTGAATCGCATATGGCACTACCACTTCGGCAAAGGCATCGTCTCGACTCCCAACGATTTCGGCCGCATGGGCGCCCGTCCCTCGCATCCCGAGTTGCTCGACTACCTGGCCAACGAGTTCGTTGCCCACGGCTATTCCACCAAGCACATCCACCGCCTCATCCTCAATAGCGCCACCTGGAAGCAAGCCTCCAGCACCGTCAACGCCAAAGCCCAGGAAATCGACCCCGAGAACAAGCTGCTCTGGAAGTGGTCTCGCCGCCGCCTCGAAGCCGAAGAAGTCCGCGACGCCATGCTGGCCGTGGCCGGCAACCTTAACCTCAAGCTGGGCGGCCCCTCGATCATGGTGCCCATCGATAAGGAACTCGTCAACGCTCTCTACAAGCCCACTCAATGGCAGCCGCATCCCGACCCCTCCGAGCACAAGCGCCGCAGCGTCTACCTGATCGTGAAGCGCAATCTGCATCTGCCCATGATGGAAGTCTTTGACGCGCCGGATTCGGCCGTCAGTTGCGCCCGCCGCGAAACCTCCACGCACGCCCCGCAAGCCCTGGAGCTCTTGAACGGCGACTTCGCCAACCAACAGGCCGAAGCTCTGGCCGCCCGCCTCACCGCGATCAGCAAAGGCAGCAAGCTGAAAATGGTGAATGAAGGCTATCGCCTGGCCGCCGGCCGCCTGCCCAATCTCAACGAGCGCAAAGTAGCCCTCGAAATGGTCTCGAGCGTCTCCCCGCGCGAGTTCGCCCTCGCCCTCCTCAACCTGAACGGATTCATGTATGTCGACTAACAGTAAATTTGATGATGGGCACCTCCGCTGGACGCGCAACCGCCGCGAGTTCTTGACCGACGCCTTCTGCGGCATGGGAGCCCTCGGCTTCAGCGCCCTCGACCTCCAAGCCGCCGCCAAGTTTAACCCCCTTGCCCCCAAGGCCCCCCACCATGCCGCCAAAGCCAAGCGCATGATCTTCCTCTTCATGGCCGGCGGTCCCAGCCACATGGAGACCTTCGACCCCAAGCCGCTCCTCAACAAGCTCCACGGCCAGAAGCGCCCCGCCGAATTCGGCGAAGCCAAGTACCAGTTCGTCACCAACGACGCGAAGTTGCTGGGCACCAAGCGTACCTTCCAGCGCTATGGCAAGAGCGGCATCGAAGTCTCGGACCTTCTGCCCCGCACCGCGCAGTTCGTCGACGACATGGCCGTCATCCGCAGTTGCCATGCCGACATGGTGGTCCACTCCGCCGCGCAGTATCAATTGATGACCGGCCGCATTATCCCCGGCTTCCCTTCGATGGGCTCCTGGCTCATTTACGGCTTGGGCACGGAGAGCGACAGCCTGCCGGCCTATTGCGTGCTGCCCGATCCCGATGGCGCCCTGGAGGCCGGCCAGCCCATGTACATGCATGGCTTCCTGCCCGCCGTCTATCAGCCCACCACGCTGCGTCCGGGCTCGAAGCCTGTGCTCAATCTCGGTCTGCCCGAAGGCGTCAAAATCGAGGAGCGCTCGAAGACCGTCAAGTACATCAACGCCCTCAATCGCGCCGGCATCCAAGGCGAAGATTCCGAACTCGAAGCCCGCATCTCGGCCTACGACCTCGCCTTCAAGATGCAGATGGAAGCCCCGGAGGTCTTCGACCTCTCTAAGGAAAGCGAAGCCACGCGCGAGATGTACGGCGTCGGCAAAGAGCCCACCGACGATTACGGCCGCCGCTGCCTTCTCGCGCGGCGCTTGGTTGAAAAAGGCGTGCGCTTCGTCACCGTCGTCTCCGGCGGCGGTCCTGGCAACCTCCAGTGGGACGCTCACGACGACATTGAAGAGAACCACCTCCGCATGGCCATCCAGACCGATCAACCGGTGGCCGCCCTGCTCCAGGACTTGAAGCAACGCGGCATGCTCGAAGACACGCTGGTCGTCTGGGGTGGCGAATTCGGCCGCAGCCCCGAAAGCCAGGGCAACAAGGGCCGCGACCATCACAACCTCGGCTTCTCCATGTGGATGGCCGGCGGCGGCATCAAGGGCGGCACCGTATATGGCGCCACCGACGAGATCGGCCTGAAGGCCGTCGACAAGCCCGTCCACTTCCGCGACATCCACACCACGATCCTCCACCAGATGGGCCTCAACCAGAACGCCCTCAGCTATATGCACCTCGGCCGCAAGGAGCGCCTCACCGAGGTCGAAGGCAACGTGATCAAAGAAATCGTCTGATGCGCAAGCTGGCGGCGGCCTTCGCCGCAATCTTCTTGATACTTTGCTGCAGTGCCCCCGCGGCGGGTCCGGTCGAAACAAGCTGGACCCAATTCAATGGCTTCGATTCCTATAGCATCCGCGCCGTAGTCGCCCGCCCTCCCGGCCGTGGTCCCTTTCCCGTCGTGCTGCTGCTTCACGGCAGCCACGGCTTCGGTCACGAGTACGTCCAGCTTGCGGAAGATCTCGCCGCCGGAGGCTTCCTCGCCATCGCGCCTTGCTGGTTCAACGGTGGCTCTGGCCCCGGACAACGCTTCATCACCAACATCGCCTGCCCGGAATCGCCGCCTGCCGCGCGTGGTGACACGCCCGAGGCCCAACGCGTCCTTCGTCACCTCGTTAGCGCGGCCACGCACATACCCGGCGCGCGCCCCCACTGGATCGCTTTGTTTGGCCACTCGCGCGGCGCGGGAGCTTCCCTGTTCTACGCGATCTCCGGTGGCGCGGCCAACGCTCTGGTGCTCAATTCCGGCGCCTATCCGCCTGAGCACGCCCTCAGGGCCCGCGCGATCGAGGCTCCCCTTCTGCTGCTGCACGGCGAGAAAGACGACCCCTCCGATGGCGGCTCCCCCATGACCTCTATCCATATGGCCAAGGACTTCGCCACCGCCGCGCGCAAGGCCGGCAAGACCGTCGAAACGAAATACTATCCCGACGGCCACAACGGCCTTTTCTCCAACCGCGCCCAATACGCCGACACCCTGCGCACCACCCTCGACTTCCTGCGCAAACACGCGCCCCGCTAGATCTTGCCCGGCCCCGCGGGCCAACAGTGATACAAAAGTCCCTGTGATCTCCGCCAGCACGCTCACCCCCCAGCAACGCAGCCAGCTCTTCCTCGGCAGTTGCCTCTCCCTCATCGCCACCGCCCTTTGCTTTGCCATCCGCGCCGACGTCTTCGATATGCAGGCCGCGGACTTCGCACTCTCCAAGCAGGAAATCGGCTGGACGGCCTCCACCGCCTTTTGGGGCTTCACCCTCGCCATGATCTTTGGCGGACCCTTGTGCGACCGCATCGGCATGAAGCCGCTCCTCGGCGGCGCCTTCGTCATGCACCTCCTGGGCGTCATCGGCACCATGGCCTCCCAGGGCTTCTGGAGCCTCTACTTCGCCACGCTCGCCATCGGCGTCGCCAACGGCCTGGTCGAAGCCGCCATTAATCCCCTCGCCGCCACGCTCTACCCTGAGAAGAAAGTCGAAAAGCTCAACATCCTCCACCTGTGGTTTCCCGGCGGCATTGTCATCGGCGGCCTTCTCGCCTGGGCCCTCACGGGGCAAGGCGTCGATTGGCGCTGGAAAACAAGCCTCATCCTCATCCCCACGCTCGCCTACGGCTGGCTCCTCTTCCGCCTTCCCTTCCCCCGCACGGAGGCCGTCGAAAGCGGCCTCACCCTCAGCGACATCTACCGCGAAGCCCTGCGCCCCATGTTTCTGCTCTTCCTCGGCTGCATGGTGCTCACGGCGGCCACCGAGCTCGGCCCCAACCAATGGATCCCCTCCATCCTGTCCAAAACCACGGAACTCCCCGGCATCGCCCTTCTCGTCTGGGTCAGCGGCATCATGGCCGCCGGCCGCGCCGCCAGCGAATGGGTCTTCGCCCGCATCGGCAGCGTGCAGCTCATGATGATCTCAACCGGCCTGGCCGCCGTTAGCCTCTACGCGCTCAGCCTGGCTTCGGGCGCGGCGGCGACGCTGGCCGCCTCCGGCGCCTTTGCCATCGGCGTAACGTATCTCTGGCCCACCATGCTCGGCATCACCGCGGAACGCTTCCCGCGTGGCGGCGGCTTCCTGCTCGCTCTCATGGGCGGCACCGGCATGCTGAGCAACTCCTTCGCCGTCCCCTTGATTGGCCGCGTCTACGACGAGTCCGGCCCCGCCGCCGCCTTGCGTACGGTCACCATTCTCCCCATCGCCGTCTGTGTCGTGTTCGCCGTGGTTTGGATGAAGGAGCAACGAAAAAATGTCCTCGCTCAGTAGACGAAGCCTTCTTTTGGCCCCCGCCATCCTGCGGGCGCAAGCCAAGCCCCGTAACGTCCTCTTCATCGTCAGCGACGATCTCGCCAGCGGCGCGCTTCCTTGCTACGGCCACCGTATCGTCCAAACTCCCAACCTCGATCGCCTCGCCCGGGAAAGCTTGCGCTTGGACCGCGCCTACTGTCAGCATCCCCTCTGCGCCCCTTCGCGCGCCAGTTTCCTCACTGGCCTGCTGCCGGACAAGACCCGCGTGCTCACCAACGGCCCGGACTTCCGTAGCGCGCTCCCCGATGCCGTCACTTTGCCCCAACTCTTTAAGAACCACGGCTACTCTTCGATCCGCGAAGGCAAGATGTTTCATATGGGCGTCCCCGGAACCGTCGGCACCGCCCAATGGCAGGACGCTCCCAGTTGGACCCACAACGGCAGCCCCCCGGGCAAAGAACACCTCAGCCGCGGCGAACGGCGCAAGATTACCCCCCAGATCGGCGATGGCGTGGCCATGCAGTACGTCATGACGCCCGATGCCAGCGAACAGGCCGATTTCCATGCCGCCGAGCGGGCCATCGATCATCTGTCGGCCCACCGGGAAAAGCCCTTCTTTCTGGGCCTTGGTTTCGTCAGGCCCCACGTGCCCTTCGTCGCGCCTTCGCGCTTCTTCGATCTCTATCCCCTGGACAAGATCCGCAGCTTCGTCAACCCGCCCGGCGACCTCGACGACATTCCTGCCATGGCGCGCACAAACCGCAACATTTGGAACCACATGGGCATGAACGACGAAGACCGCCGCGTCGCCCTACGGGCCTATTACGCCTCCATCTCATTTATGGACGAGCAACTCGGCCGCGTTCTCGCCGCCCTGGACCGCCTCGGCCTCCGCAGCCACACCATGGTCACCTTTATGAGCGATCACGGCTGGGGCCTCGGCGAGCATACCCACTGGCAGAAGCAAAGTTTGATGGAAGAATCCACCCGGATCCCTCTTCTGCTGTCGATGCCCGGCATGCGGGCGCGCGGCAAGTCTTCGAAATCTCTCGTCGAAGCCTTGGACCTCTATCCCACTTTGGCCGCCTGGGCGGGTCTTGCGCCACCCGACGGCCTCGATGGCCAATCGCTCCTCCCCCTGCTGGATAACCCCAAAACGAAACTCCGCGCTTTCGCCCGCAGCCAGTTTCTCACCCAAGGCCAGAGCAGCCCCAAAAGCCCAGCGCCCGCCGCAATTGTAGGCCGCGCCGTGCGGACGGAGCGCTACCGCTACATCCTTTGGAAGGCCAATAACGGCGAAACGGCCGAAGAATTCTACGACCACGCCAAAGACCCACATGAGTTCACCAATCTGGCTCGTGTTCCCAAAGCGCCTGCGGAACTCGCCGCCCACCGGCAACTTGTGCCGGCTTTCTAGGTCCCCGCTCTCTCGGTCCCTGCCCGCTAGGCCGCCGCTACCAGGTCAACCGCAGCGACATCTGCAAGCGCCGTGCCGACGCCGCCGCATTCAACAACCCAAACTGCGGGCTCGATAGCGTCCGCCACTCGTTCCCCGTCGCCGTCAAAAACGGCACGTTGAAAATGTTGAAGAGGTCCGCGCGGAACTCCAGGCCCATCGGTCCGCTGCCCAGCGGGCCGCTCTCAAAGAGCCGAAACTGCTTGCCAAAGCTCCAATCCCAGTTCACCAATTGCCGCATCCGGAATGTATTGCGCCCGCAAGTGCCCTGGTTGCCCAGGAGCGGCTGCGTGTAGCGGAATACACTGCCGGAACCCGTGCGTTCGGCTAGCGAAGGAATCGTCGCGGGGTTGCCCAGAATGAAGTCCGGCCCCGCGCCGCAATTGGCCCGCGTGTTATCGCCGCCCGATACGCCGTTGCCGTCCTGGTTGATATCCAGGATTCCCAGCCGCGTCCCGGCCAGAATCGTCGCCGGAATGCCGCTCTGGAATTGGTTGATGCTCGCAAAGCTCCAGCCCCCCAGGATCTTGCCCGTCAACTTACTGCGGTCGCTAAAGAACGGCAACTGCCAAACGTGCGTCAACGCGAAACGATGCGGAATATCAAAGTTCGATACGCCTCGCTCGCGGCTCAAGTTAAATTGGTCCTGCGCAAAGCTCGAATCCGTCGGGTTCTGCCCCGGCGAGTAATCCGACGCGTTGTCTAGACTCTTCGCCCACGTATACGAAGCCCGGAACGTATAGCCCTTCGAAAAACTCTTGCGCAACTCCGCCTGGAACGAGTGATAGACGCTGCTGCCGTTATCGCGCAGTAAGTCCACGTCGTTAAAGCGGGGGTCCAGGCGCGTATTGCCCGGCCCATTCTGCCGCGCCACCGCCTGTTGGAACATCGTCAAGCGCGCCGCTTCATCCGCCGGGCTCGTCGCCGGCGCAGGCCGCTGCGCTACCGAGTTACCGGGCCCATAAGTCGTCAACGCCGTACCCTTGGTCGCGATATAGCTCACATCCGCCACCAAGCCCGACGCCAATTGATACTGCACGCCCAGGCTCCAATGCTGCGCGTAGGGATTGCGTAAGAAGGGCAGCGACGAAACCACGCGTCCCAGATTCGTCAACGTGCCGAAGCCGCCCACTTGGCTGGAAAGCTGCTGCTGGATCGTGGCCGTGCCCGCCAGCAGATTGGCCAGCGAATTCCCGCCTGTGAACTGCGCCCCCGCCAGCGTCCCCGTGTAATTCGAGGGCGGCGTGGTTCGCCCCGCCTGCAAGCCGTTGAAGATCAGCGAGTCGTAAAAAATCCCATAGCCGCCGCGCACCACCATCTTGCCCAGGCCCGGGTTCCACGCAAAGCCAAAGCGCGGCGCGAATAGCAGCGTCCTGTTCCCTTCAATCGCCGGGCTCTCGCGCCGAAACGCGCCCAGCACTCCCGTACCCGCCTGGCCAATCGTCCCCGTCAAGCGCGGGTCCAGCACAGCCTGCAATTGATTCACTTCGCGCAAGCCCCCCTGGTACTCGTAACGCATGCCCAGGTTCAAGGTCAGTGACCGCGTCACCTTCCAATCGTCCTGCGCATAGTAGCCATGGAAGTTCGTCCGGAAGCCGCGGTAGGTATTCCCAAACACCTGCGTCCAGTTGCTCAAGGTCCCGGCCAGAAACGCATCGAGCGACGGGAACGTATACACGCCGCGCCGGTTCGTGTCGTTCACGCTGTTGTCCTGGATGTGCCGCAGGTCGAAGCCCGCCTTGATCACATGCCGCCCAATCACGCGCGTGAAGTTATCGTTCAGGTTATAGACGTTAAAGATGCGCCCTTGCGGCCAGTTATTCACCGTGCCAAAACCCAGCAGCCCCGTCACATTGAAGCGCGGCGTCACCGGTTCGGCTTCCGGGCTAAACAAAGCCGAGGAGCGCCCATACGCCGCCCGCACTTCGTTCGTCGTCGCCGCGTCGATAATCCACGTATGCGCCACCATCGCGTTGCGCCCCACCGGGTCGAAGGTCGCATCAAAGCCCGGCAGTACGCCGCCCGCCAGGCGATTAAAGGCCGTGCCCACGTTCTGGTAGTAACGCATAGACAGCGTATGCTTATCGCCAAACATCTGGTCGCCGCGCACGATGAATTGGTCCGAGCTCGACGGGCTCGTTAATTGCGAAGCCAGCGTCCCTACATTCGGATTCGCCGTCGGCGACGTCGGCACCGGCAATAGCCGCAGCAGTTCCCGCACGCTCGGGTCCGTCACGCGCTCCCGCGCCGCCGCGCTGGGCAGGTTCGCGATCACCGTCGATCCCGCGCCGCGCGTCTCGCGGCCCTCGTAGCCACCGAATACGAAAGTCCGGTTCTTGATAATAGCCCCGCCCGCCGTGAAGCCAAAGAAATTCTGCCGCAGCGGCGTCGCATTACCCGTGCGGTCGAAGTAGTCCCGCGCATTCAACGCGGCGTTCTGCAAAAAGTTATACGCCGAGCCGTGCAGTTGATTGCCGCCCTGCTTGGTCACCATCAGCACCTGCGCGCTCGCCTTCACCCCATACTCCGCGCTCCAGTTATTGGTCAGCACTTTGAATTCCTGCATCATGTCCGGCGTCGGCTGCGTCGCCAGCGCAATCCCGCCAAACTCCCAATCGTTCGCATCGACCGAATCCAGATAGTGCGCCGATGCCTTCGAGCGCCCGCCGTTGGCCGAGATCTGCCCCGCCTGCGCGCCCGAGATCGTCACCAGTTGCCCCCCGCGCGGATTGAAAGTCGGCTGCACCCCCGGCGCCAGCGAGATCATGTTCACCACATTGCGGCTCAGATTCGGCAGCGCTTCAATCTCCAGGCGATCCCGCGTCGAAGACCGCGTCGGCTCGTTCGAAATCAACACCGGCGCCGCCTCCGCCGTCACCAGCAAGGTGATCGGTTGGTCCCCGGGCGTCAGCGTCAGGTTCACGGTGCTCGCTTGGCTGATCAACACCTGCGCCTCCACGGTCGTCGTCCGGAAGCCGGCCTTCGAAACCTCCAACCGGTACTTGCCCGGCGCCAGGCCGCTGAATACGAAGTAGCCGCTTTCGGCCGTCTCCGCCTCACGCGCCGCATTCGTCTCGGTGCTCGTCAGCTTCACGGTAGCCAAGGGCACCGACGCTGACGACGAATCCGTAATCGTGCCGTCCAATCGGCCCGTCGTGTACTGGGCCAGTAGCGGCAAAGAAAGCAGAAAGAAGGGAAAAAGGCGAAACAGAGCCATAACCCCAGTCTTGCCTCAAAGTAGTTACAGGCCGATAACGAAATCGACAAAGCACCGCTACACTATTCAGCATGCTCGGCGCTTACCCACTCATCACTTTCATCCTCACCGCAGACCTCAACCGCGCGAAGTCCTTCTACGGCGATACCCTGGGCCTCCACTTCGTTTTTGAGGACCCCTTCGCCGCCGTCTACGAAGTCCAAGGCACCCTCCTCCGCCTCACCCCCATGCCCGGCCACAAACCCGCCGACCATCCCATCCTCGGTTGGAAAGTCCCCGACATCGCCGCCACCACCCAAGCCCTCCTCGCCGCCGGCCTCGCCATGGAAAAATACCCCTTCCTTGAGCAAGACGAGCTCGGCATCTGGACCGCCCCCGACGGCTCGGCCAAAGTCGTCTTCTTCAAAGATCCCGACGGCAACGTCCTCAGCCTGACGCAATCCTAAACCCATATCACCCATATTGGCAATACGGTAATAGGGGAGCATGAAGACCACCGTCGAAATTGCCGATCCGCTCTTCCAGCAAATCAAAAACTTGGCATCCCGCGAGGGTCTCAGCTTCCGGCTCCTTGTCGAGGAAGGATTGCGAACCGTTATCCAAGCAAGGAGCGCTACCCTTTCCAAACCCTTCCGTCTCCGCGACGGAAGTTTCCGCGGAGGCCGCGGTCTCCAACCCCGCCAGAAGTGGACCGGCCTCGCCGCGCTGGCCTACGAAAACGAAGGCGGCTCCTTACTTCGGTGATCGCCGTCGATACAAACATTCTGGTCTATGCGCACCGGGCCGACGCCCCGAATCACGAAGCCGCCGCGTTGGCCATCAAGCGCTTAGCTGAAGGCGCCGCGCCTTGGGGTATCCCTTGGCCGTGTATCCACGAATTCCTCTCTGTCACAACGAATTCTCGTATCTTCAAGCAGCCAAGTCCGCCGAAAACGGCAATCCTCCAGGTAGAGATCTGGATGGAATCGCCCACCCTTCGCCTCTTGTCCGAGCCGGCCGGCTACTGGAACGAATTGCGGAGAGCCTTTTTGGACGGCAAGCTCGCCGGCACTCAGGTACACGACGCGCACATTCACGCCATCTGCCGCGCCAGCGGCGTACGCGAACTCTGGTCGGCCGACCGTGACTTCTCCCGCCTCCGCGGCCTCACCGTCGTGAACCCCTGTCTCGCCTAACGCCCCTCCCTATGGGACAATAGCGGGCTATGCTCACCCGCCGCGATTTCTCCCTCCTCCTCGGGGCCGCGCCCCTGGCCGCGCAAAGCACGCCCTCTGACCTCGCCGCTCTCTCTCTGCTCGAAGCCGCTGCCCTCTACAATGCCCGCAAAGCCTCCAGCGTCGAGCTCACCGAGGCCTGCCTCCGCCGTATCGATACCTACAACCCCAAGGTCAACGCCTTCATCACCGTCCTCAAAGAAAAAGCGCTCGCCCGCGCCAAGGCCATGGACGCCGAACGCGCCTCCGGCAAGCGCCGCAGCCCCCTCCACGGCATCCCCATCGCGCTCAAAGACAACATCGATACCGCCGGCATCCGCACCACCGCCGCCAGCGCCGTCTTTGACGACCGCATCCCCAAAGAGGACGCCGTCGTCGCCCGCAAACTCGAAGATGCGGGCGCCATCCTCCTCGGCAAGCTAAACCTCCACGAGTTCGCCTTCGGCGGCACCAGCGTCACCAGTTACTTCGGCCCCGTGCGCAATCCCTGGGACCTCTCCCGCCATCCTGGCGGTTCCTCCGGTGGCAGCGCCGCCGCCGTTGCCGCCGATCTTTGCTACGGTGCCCTTGGCACCGACACCGGCGGCAGCATCCGCACCCCGGCCAGCTATTGCTCGATCGTCGGCCTCAAGCCCACCTACGGACTCGTGCCCATCCGCGGCATCGTACCCCTGGTGCTTTCCCGCGATCACTGCGGCCCCATGACCAAAACCGTCGCCGACGCGGCCGCCATGCTCAATCTCCTCACCGGCTACGACCTCCTCGATATCACCAGCGTTGAGCACACTCGCGAAGACTACTCGACCCAACTCAAGCAAAACGTCAAGGGCCTCAAAATCGGCATCCCCCGCGCCCCTTACTTTGACCACCTCGACTCCGACACCTCGAAGCTCGTCGAAGCCGCCCTCGCTTGGCTCAAGAAAAACTGCGCCTCCGTCAAAGACGTGCAGCTTCCCTCCCCACGCGGCGCCGGAGGAGCCCCCGGCGAGGCTTACGCCTATCACCAGGAATTCTTTGATCGCGGCAGCGTCAGTGGCCTCTACCAGATCCCCACCCGCCGCTCGCTCGATATCGGCAAGGATGCCAAAGCCGCCGCCTACATCCAGGGCATGTGGAAGACGCAACTCCTGCGCCGCACCATCGATCAGAGTTTTGCCGACCAAGGCGTCGATATCGTCGCCCTCCCCACCCGCCGCCGCACGCCCCGCGCCGTGGACTTTGAAATCAAGCGCAGCCAAGAATCCAAGCCCCGCAACCCGGAGCTCGAGAATACGGGCGACTTCAACGTCTTCGGCATCCCCGCCTTGAGCGTGCCCTGCGGCTTCGGCTCCAGCGGCCTTCCCATCGGCCTCATGCTCGCCGGCCCCCGCTTCAGCGAAGGCCGCGTCCTCGCCCTCGGCCACGCCTACGAACAAGCCCACGACTGGCACAAACGCAAACCAGCCCTCACGCCGGACTCCCCGGTCCCCGCCCTCAAATCCACCGAGGAGGGCTAGACCAAAAAGGCTAGGAACAGAGACGAAGCTACGACCCGGCATCCACGAGCGGCCTTGTTATCCTGAACGCGAGTATGCCCAAGTCCATAACTTTCTTTTGTTTCTTCGCACTACTCTTCTCCGCACCGATTCTTGGCGCGCAGACGGCGTCGCGCTCATTCCCCTTGAATAACTTCTCCGTCAAAGGAAACGCTCGCTACTCCCTGGCGGCGTTACTCCAGGCTAGCGGGCTCGGCATCGGCAAACCCATTGACGAAAGCGCCATGCAGCAGGCCTACCAACGACTTTGGGATACGGGTCTGTTTCGCTCCCTGCGTTACAGTTTCACGCCCACCCCGAACCGCGATACGCCTGGCTACGATCTCGTCTTTGAAGTTAGCGAGGGTCCCGCCCGCGCCGTCGTCATCGATATCCCCGGATTCGAAACCGGCGCCTTCTGGCATAAGATGGCAGACGTAAATCCCCTCTTACTTCCCGAGATCCCAGAAACCGAGCAAGCGCAGTCCTACTACGAGCGGGAGTTCACTCGCATACTCAGCCAATCCGGGCGGAACATCCAGGTCCGTGGCTCCGTGGAGAGCGATTTGGACACCGGCAAGAGCAACATCGTTTTTCATCTGGAAGACGCGCCGTCTATTGCGGGTTTGCGCTTCCGCGGTGCCAATGCGGTCGCGCCCGCCGATCTGGAAATGGCCATGCGTACCGCGCTGGGCACGCGTTACTCTCCCCGCTCTTTGCGCCGTATGATTGATCTAAACCTTATGCCTCTCTATGCCAATCGAGGCTATCTCGCCACTGAGTTTGCCATAGAGGAAGGCACTGCAAGCGGAGCGTCGGTACGGCCGGAAGTCCGCATCTCAGAAGGCGTGATCTATAAGATCCGGTCTCTCGCCGTCACGCTGGATGGGAATGATTCGCCCGAACACCTCAAAGCGGCCGCCCTGAAAACGGGCGCCCCTGCCCATTGGGACCGAATCGAAGAAGCGGCCCAACGCGCCCGCCGCGAACTACTCCGCCTAGGCTATCTGAAGAGCCACGCGGAGATCCGCAAGTCACTCGACTCCACTACGAGCCAAGTGGATCTGACCGTAGCGCTCCAACGCGGCCCTCAATTTACCGCTGGGCAACTCATACTCCAAGGCTTCCCGGCAAAAGCCGAAGCCACCGCCCGCAAAAATTGGAAACTTAGCCCAGGCGCTCCTTTTGATCAAATCTACGCCGACGACTATGTCAAGAAGGCCCTGGCCCTGGACGACTTGCGCAACGTCCGCGGCGTGAGCATCGAGGTCCGCCCTAAGGGCCAAACGGTCGACTACCACATCGTGCTGAAGTAAACATCCTTGCACGCTCCGCCCGAGTCGGCCCTGGATCGCTGCTCGTAATCCGGAGTCTGCTCATCCTTGGCGTCGGCTCTTCCACACAGTCTCGGTGGGCCATGCCGACAGCAACTACTTAGCCTGGAAGATCGCTCGATTCCTTCGCCAAGACCCGCGCACTCCCCTAGACCCCCTTCGCCTCCAGCCCCCGCCACACCCTCGTCCCCACTCGCACCGTATACTTCCCCGCCTTCCACACCTTCAATTCCCTCCGCGCCCCCGGCGTTCGCCAAGCATAAGCCAGCGCGCCCGACGGCTCTTCCAACACCTCCACCACCCCCTCTACCGCGCTCGGCAACGCCAAGCGATACTTCGCCCCATTCAGCCCGTTCTCCTCGTCCCGAATCGTAATCGGCCAGCCTTGATACGGCTTCGCCGTCGCCAGCGTCAGATCCGCCGACCTCGGCCAATTCGTCATCTGCACTTCCCGCGTCTTCTTATCAAAAACAACGATGCCGAATCCCGGCGCTCGATCGTGCAGCGCCTTCGGCTCGACGTTATACTCCTGCGGATTCGCCACCGCATGCACCGTTACCTTGTTCCCAAAGCCATCCAAAAACTCCCCCACTTGCCCCGCATGCTGCGGCACGCCTTTCGCAATCTCCGGGTTCAGTCCCGCTAGCGGCGGAAACCACCGGCGCGGAAAAATATTGCTGATCGCCGGGCTGCACAAGGCAAAGCTCGCGTCGTTGTGCGCGTCGATGCCGTATTGAATCGTACTGCCCAAATGCTGATCGCCCGCCAGATGTGTCGCCAGGCACGACCGCAATAGGCGCAAGGCTCGGTTCCGCGGCGTCTGCGGCCAGCCGTTGGAGTCGTGGTCCATCGTTAACTTCTCGCCCCGCGCATAGATGTTACTCCGTAGAATCGGCAGCCGCGACGTCACGTTATCGCTCATCGCCTCCTTGGGCAGCGTACAAAGATTCGTAAAAATCGTCGCGCTCACCGCGCACTTCATCTCCACCCCTTGCCAATCCCGCGCCCAGCCAGCCAGAAACTTCTCCTGCCTCGCGCCCAAGAGCTCCGCCCCCGGCACATCGCCCGCCTTGGCCGCGTCCCACGCCGGATTCTGCGGCCAACCGTTGATAATCTTCGCCTCCGGCAGAAAACCCCGCGGCGCACTCTTGAACTTGCGGTCCTCCAGCAGCGCAAAGCTCACGCCGCCCCACACCAGATGCGAATAGAACACCGTGATGTCCTGCTCCACCAGCGCCGGGTCCGCCGCATCGGGCAAATGCGACGTCTGCGTCCGCTGCACCATGTTTACCCAGTTGGCCGGCATCTTGTAGCCGCCCGAATCCTGTAGCACTTGCTCCAGCGGATATTCCGCCGTCCCCGCCCGCCCCTCGGCCTTGCGCCCGCTTGCCCCCCACAGGTTGCCGTGATACACGTCATGATCGTCCGGCAAACACACCGTCGGCGTGTTCCGAGTTAGTTCCCCCCAAGCCCAACCGAATAAGTACCACTTACGCAGATAGTCCAGTCGCGCCGCCGGCAGCGGAGCCCTTTGCACGCCATATCCCCCGTTGGCCTCATACAATTGATCGCCCGTAAAGAACAACACATCCGGCTTCACGTGCAGCAGGTTCTTCGCGATCGCCGCATGCGGAAAGCCAAAATCCCCCTGGCAAGTCAGCGAACCCACGGTTAGCTTGGCCTTCTCCCGCGGGTCCTTCGCAATCGTGCCGGCATAAACCGCCCCCGCAAACCTCACTTCATAGGCATGCTCCTTCGCATCGTCGAAGCCCGCCACACGGAACGCCGCCGTCGAGGAAAACACTTCCGGCGCGGTCTCCGTCACCCTTTTCCCGTCGATCCACAACTCCGCCTTCCCCTCGTCTCCTTCCAGCGGCGCCAACTGCGCCGTCAGCTTCAACACCCCCCGGCCCAGCGTGTGCTGCGCAAAAAGGATCGGTCCCCACGCCCTTTCCGGGAACGTCTTCACCGCCGGCCCTTCCAGCGTCCATCCCGTAAACGCCGCCATGACCGTGCCCCCTCTGCCCTGCTCCGGCTTACCTGCGTTTGCGCCCCCCGGCACATTCCAGCGCGGCACCCGCAAAGGGTCGGCGCCGCTATGGCACACCAGCGCCACGCCCCCCACGCTGTATTCCACGGCCGCCGGCCCCTCAATCTCCACACCCTTGGCCGACAGCGTCAGCAGTCCGTCCACGCTCCGCAGCCGCAATTCAAACGCTTCGTCCAGCGCAATCTTACCTTGGCTCACACCCGTGCCCAGAAACAAGCTCCCATCCTGCCGCACGCCGCAATGCAGACCCAGCCCCCGCAGCGCCGTATCCCGGTAATCCGCAAAGTGCCCTCGCATCCCGATCCGGAAGCCCACCCAGCCCTCGCTCCACGCCGCCCCGTCCAGGCGCGAAATCGTCACCCGCATGTCGAAATCGCCCCGCGCGATCTCTTTCGTCAGCCAATACACATTGCGGTCCCCGCCCGGCACGAAGCACTCAAAGGCGTTATCCCGCTTGCGCCAATCCTGCAAGGGATTCGCCCAATACTCTGCCCCCAGCCACACTCTTGTCTGCGGCGCCCCCCATAGTGCGGGCAGCACCGGAACGGTCGAAAGAGCACGGAGTACGGAACGGCGTTTCATGCGCTCTATTCTAATGCGCCGTCCTGCTAAACTTCCGGCCTGAAGCCATGTCTGCCGCCCGCCCCATTCTGCTCGGCTTTCTCCTGCTGATCGCCGCCCTCCAAATGGCCCATTTCCGACTTTGGCCCCTCACCACCCACGGCGCGGACTTTGCCTGTCCCGCCTGGCTCTACCTCGAATCCCTGCGCGGCAAGACCTTCTTGCGCTTTCTGGGCCTTCGTCCGGAAAAGCCTCTTCGCCTCGCCCTCGGCCTCTTGCTGCTCTGCGCCCTTTGGGAGTTGGGCCAGTTCTACCGTTTCATCCCCGGCACTTTTGATTTCTACGACTTCCTCGCTTACTTCCTCGGCGTGGCGTCCGCCTACGTCTGGGGCCGGGCTTTTTGACAGAAGGGTGAAAAGCAGGCTATGCTGGTGGAGTTGACTTTTCAACGGCTTGAACGTCGTGTGCCTGAACGAAATTGGGCCCAACGCCGCTCCTGCCGCACCAGACGGAGACCCGACGTAATGAAAACATTCGTTCCCTCCGGAAAAGGCTTCGCTCGGGAATGGCACATCATTGATGCGGAAGGCGCCACCTTGGGCCGCCTGGCCAGCCAGGCCGCTCGCATCCTGATGGGGAAACACAAACCGACGTATACGCCTTTTCTGGACACCGGCGATCATGTGATCGTCATTAATAGCGCGAAAGTTCGCCTCACAGGCGCGAAGATCGATCAAAAGGTCTATCGCTATCACACCGGTTACCCCGGTGGCCTCAAGGAAACCGGCGCGCGTGCCATGCAAGCTAAAAATCCGTCCCGCATGATCGAGCTGGCCATCAAGGGCATGCTGCCTAAGAACCCGCTCGGTAAGCAAATGGCGCGGAAACTTAAGGTATACGCAACCGATCGCCACCCGCATCAGGCCCAAAAGCCCGAGGCCAAGGCGCTCGCCAGCTAGTTTCATCCCAACATCTCAGAAAGGTATCTGTGGCTTTTATTCAATATTTAGGAACCGGCCGCCGGAAAACGAGCACCGCTCGCGTATTTCTGCGTCCAGGTAAGGGCGACATCACCGTCAATCACCGCGCCCTCGAGCACTACTTCCACACGGAAACGGCCCGCGCCGTCGTGCGGCAGCCCCTGCTCGCCACCGAGACGGCCGACAAGTTCGATGTCCTCATCCTTGCCGACGGCGGGGGCTTTACGGGTCAGGCCGAAGCCGCGCGGCTCGGCGTTTCCCGCGCTCTGCTGGAGTTCGATGCCGAACTCCGCCCCAAGCTCAAAAGCGACGGCTTCCTCACGCGCGATCCGCGCGAGCACGAGCGCAAGAAGTATGGCCAAAAGGGAGCCCGCAAACGCTTCCAGTTCTCGAAGCGCTAATCGCTTCCTGCCTACTTATACAAACGGACATTTACATACAGGAAACTTGTCATGCCTTCTATTTCCATGAAAGAACTGCTCGAAGCGGGCGTCCACTTCGGCCACCAGACCAAGCGCTGGAACCCCAAGATGAAGGAGTACATCTTCGGCGAGCGCAACGGGATCTACATCATCGATCTCCAAAAGACGCTGAAGCTCTTCAAAGACGCCATGCGCTACGTCGGCGAAATGGCCGCTCAGGGCAAGAACGTCCTCTTCGTCGGCACCAAGCGGCAAGCCCAGGAAGCCATTGCCGAAGAAGCCCAGCGCTGCCAGATGTACTACGTCAACAACCGCTGGCTGGGCGGCTTGCTCACCAACTTCACCACCGTGAAGGGCTCTATTAAGCGCCTCCGTGAACTCGACCAGATGTCCACGGAAGGCACCTGGGGCTCGCGCTCGAAGAAAGAAATCTCCCGCCTCGAACGCGAGCGCAAGCACCTCGCCCAGAATCTCTCCGGCATTAAAGACATGCCCGGCATGCCCGATCTGATCTTTGTCGTCGATTCCTCCAAGGAATCCATCGCCGTCAAAGAAGCCCGCCGCCTCAACATCCCCGTCGTGGCCGTTGTCGATACCAACTGCGACCCCGACGACGTCGATTACGTCATCCCCGGCAACGACGACGCCCTGCGCGCCATTAAGCTCTTCACCTCCAAGATCGCCGACGCCGTCGTCGAAGGCCGCGCCCTGGCCACCGAACAGGACTTCTCGGCCGCCGCCGCCCACTCGCTCGTCTCCGACGAGGAAGGCTCGGCCTCCATCGACATGACCGATTACTCGCAATACGTCGATCCCAAGTACAGCGAAGAGTTGATGAGCGAAACCCTCATTAACGACCTCGACCTGCCTTCGATGTCCCTCCCCAAGAAGGGCAATGAATCCGAAGAGGCGCTTCCCGCCGCAACCCCGGCCGCCCAATTGGCCCCTCCCCCGGTCGCCAAAGCCGAATAGCCGGCCGCCGCTTAGCTGTGAGTCTCTAACTCAGTTGTTACAGAAACTGGAAAGGTAGAAGTGTAATTATATGGCCGAAGTTACCGCCCTCCTCGTCAAGCAGCTCCGGGAACGCACCGGAGCCGCTATGATGGAATGCAAAAAAGCCTTGGAAGAAGCCTCGGGCAATCTCGACGACGCCGAAGTCGTGCTGCGCAAGCGCGGCGCCGCCGCGGCCGCCAAGAAAGCCACCCGCTCCGCCAAGCAAGGCCTGATTGTCATCGACGCCGCCCAGTCCAAAGCGACGGTCGTCGAGGTCAATTGCGAATCCGATTTCGTCGCCCGCACCGACGATTTCCAGGCCCTCGTGGCCGGTATCGCCAGCCACGTCGCCGCCTCTAGCGCCGCTACCGTCGAAGCCGTCCTCGCCGAAGACTACAGCGTCGAACCCGGCACGACCGTGGGCGATTTCATGAAGGCCAAGATCGCCAAGGTCGGCGAAAACATCGTGCTGCCTCGCTTCGACCGGCTCGCCGTGGCCAGCGGCGCCGTCGCCACCTACATCCACCCCGGCAGCCAGCTCGCTGTCGCCATCGCGCTTTCCCATGCGGAGAAGCCCACCGACCCCGCACTCTTCGAACTCGGCAAAGACCTCGCCATGCAAATTGCCGCCGCGGACCCCAAATACATCACCCGCGCTGAAGTCGATCCCGCGCACCTCGCCCAGGAAGCCGACATCGCCCGCGACCGCGCCCGCAACGAAGGCAAGCCCGAGAAGGTCCTCGACAAGATCGTCGAGGGCCGCATCTCCAAGTTCTACGAAGAAGTCTGCCTCCTTGAGCAGCCCTTCATCAAGGACAATTCGCTCTCCATTACCGACCTCATCAAGCAAAAGGCCAAGGAACTCGGCGGCCCCATCGAGGTCGTCAAATTCACTCGGTATAAAGTAGGCGAAACGGCGCCTGCCGAAGAGGCCGCTGAATAACTTCTCCCCCGGAGCGCATACGCCATGGCCACTACTTACCGTCGCATCGTCCTCAAGCTAAGCGGCGAAGTTATGGCCGGCCCCCAGGGCTTCGGCATCGATAACGACCGCGTCAACGCCTTCGCCCAGGAAATCGCCGAAGTCCACCGCAAGGGCGTCGAAATCGGCCTCGTCGTCGGCGGCGGCAACATCTTTCGTGGTGTTTCCGCCGCCGCCAAATCCATGGACCGCGTCTCGGCCGACCATATGGGCATGCTCGCCACCGTCATCAACGGCCTCTCTCTCCAGGACGCCCTCGAGCGCCAAGGCAGCCCCACCCGCCTCATGACCGCCCTCCAGATGCAAGCCGTCGCCGAGCCCTACATCCGCCGCCGCGCCATCCGCCACCTCGAAAAAGGCCGCATCGTCCTCTTTGCCGCCGGCACCTCCAACCCCTTCTTCTCTACCGATTCCGGTGCCGCCCTGCGCGCCTTGGAGATCCACGCTCAAATCCTCGCTAAAGCCACCAAGGTAGACGGCGTCTACGACAAAGACCCCATGCAGCACCCCGACGCCGTCCGCTTCAACGAAATCTCCTATACCGAAGTCCTCTCCAAGGGCCTTCGCATCCTCGATGCCTCAGCCGTCGCCATGTGCCGCGACAACAGCCTCCCTATTTCCGTGTTCAATGGCAACATCCACGGCAATATAATGCGTATGGCCTTGGGAGAACCCATCGGAACTCTGATTCACGAAATCAAGGTTGCCACCGCCTAAAAACTTATGAGCGAACCCATCACTTCCACTAAACAAATCGAAACCAGCGCGAAGACCCGGATGGACAAGGTCCTCGCCGACCTCCAACACAACATGACCACCATCCGCACCGGCCGCGCCAACGCCGCCATGCTCGATAACGTGCGGGTCGACTATTACGGAACGCCCACGCCGGTCAATCAGGTCGGCAACATCAGCGTCCCCGAGCCCGGCCTCATCACCGTCGCCCCCTGGGACTCCTCCATGATCGGCCCCATCGAAAAGGCCATCCGCACCGCCGAGTTGGGCCTCAACCCCGCCAACGACGGCAAACTCATCCGCATCCCCGTGCCGCCCTTGAACGAGGAACGCCGCAAGGAACTCGCCAAGAAGCTCAACGGCATGGCCGAAGACCACCGCGTCGCCCTGCGCAACGTCCGCCGCGATTCCAACGACCACGCCAAGAAGCTCCTCAAGGACAAAGCCATCAGCGAAGACGAAGAAAAGCGCAGCCTCGAAGAGATCCAGAAACTCACCGACGCTTACATGAAAAAGCTCGACGATACCGCCAAGGCCAAGGAAAAAGAAATCCTCGAGCTGAAATAGCGTCCGCTCCGTATGACTCTGCCCATGCTAGCCACGGCCCTCCTGGTCGTGGCTACTTTGCTTTTAGCCTCCTGGCAAGTTGCGACCGAATCCGTCTGGACCGACGAAGTCTTCACCGCCAAATTTACGTCCGGCTCCTGGTGGCAAATGCTGAAGCAGGCCCGCTACGATTTCGTCCAACCTCCCCTGAGCTACGCGCTCGTCAAGCTCTCCCGCTATTTCATTCCGGACCCCGTCTGGGCCCTTCGCCTTCCCTCCGTCCTCTCCGCCGTTGCCGCCATCCTCGCCCTCTGCCGCCTTGGTCGCTTCGACGCCGCCCTCCTCCTCCTCACCAACTCCTTTTATCTCCACTACGCTCAGGAGGCCCGCCCATACTCCCTCTTTGCCGCCCTTTTCACCTGGCTCCTCTGGGCCCTATTCGAAGAATCCCGTCGCCGCTGGCTCTTCCCGCTCGCCGCCGCCCTCGTCTGGACACATTACTATGGCCTCCTTTACCTGCTCTTCCTGCTGCCCTTTTTCCCCTGGGCCCGCTGGCGCATCGCCTTCGGCGCGGCCACCATCCTACCCTGGCTCGCCGCCGTTGCCTATGGTTTGGACGATTCCAAGATCCTCGGCCACCTAGGCTGGCTGCCCACCGTCGACGTGGAAGGCTTCGCCGCATTTTGGGGCCGCATGGTCTCCGGCGCCGCTTTCCCGGCCCTGGGCTGGGCGGGTTTGACCCTCCTCCTCAGCCTCCTCGCTCTCTTGTTGTACCGGGGTGAATCCCGCCTCGCCGCCCTGGCCGCCGCCGCTCTAGGCCCACCCCTCCTGCTTTACCTTCTCTCTCGGCCGCCGCTCGAAATCAACCTCTTCCACCGCCGCTACTTCACCCCCACCATGGTTGCTTCAGCCCTCACTCTCTCCTTGGCCGCCGAGCGCTTCCTGGGCCGCCGCGCCGCTCTCGCCCTTTGCGCCCTCCTCGCCCTGAGCGTTTCCTTTCCCAACGCTATTCAGGAGCGCCAGCAGCCCCGCCGCGTCAACTACCGCGCCTTCGCCCAAGACCTCCTCGCCCGCCAGGCCTCCCGCGGCCTTCCTCTCTATAGCCTCCAAGACATCGGCATCATCATGCCCATCAACTTCGCCGCCCAGCAACAGCTCATTACGGCCATTCCCAGCCTTACCCAGTTGCGGGCCCGCCGCTTTTGGCTCGTCGATTTCGTGGGCTCTTGGGACGATCGCCATTTCGCCCCCCACACCGCCCTCCGCCTCCAGGGCTTCTCCGGCCGCCTCATCGCCGGCTACCCCGCCGATCGCTATTGGGGCGGCCGCGGCATTGAAGTTACCGAGTGGTCAGAATGATACCTGCCTCCGCCGCTGCCTCTCCCATCGCAGCCAGGAAGCGTTCCCGCGCCTCCTCATCCTCAAAACTGCAACCCGCTCCATCTCCGTCCACCGCCGCCTGCACGATCGCGGCCACACCCTTCGGCCACAAAGGCGGCAGCTTGCCCTCCCGATAGAGTCGCTGCACCAGTTCCTTCAGTCCTTCGTCCACTCCCTGCCGGCCCACCAGCCGTCGGCTTACGAGCAACCATTGCGCATTTCTGGTCCAGGGGTGGACGGCGCTATCAAAGGCGGGCAACACCGCATTCGCTTCATCGGCACAAAAGAGCTGCAAAACGTGCCGCCGCAAGCCGCCGCGGAGTTCAATCGACGCGACCGGGGCCTCGCCAACCCCAGCCTCACTCTCGTCCCCCCCAAAATAGACGTCGCCCAGACGCAGCAGCGCATTCGCCAAGCACCGCGCCACCGGCTCCGGCACGCCGGCGTCTACCGGCTCGGGTGTCACGCGCCAGCTCAGCAGCACAGTCGAGGCCGGCGCGGCCGCGCTGCAAACTTGCCATCGCTTCCCGTCGAAGCGTTCCTCAATCTCAAGCTGAATGGAGAAAGTCATAGGGCAAGATTCGTCATGAGCCCGTAGGCTCGAGTGTCCGAAACACCGTCCCCTCAGCCCAATCATAGATGTAACCGCTGGCACTCTCCGCCGCGAAATATCCAATAAAGCCGCCCACGGCGCAGCCGATCAACCCACCCGCCGCCGTGCCCACTCCCGGCGCGGCGGAACCCAACGCCGCCCCGCCCATACCCACCACTCGGCAACCTAGCCCGGCCGCGGCCCAGGCGGAAACCACCTGCACCGTCCGCCTCAATGGATTCGACGCGACTGCGATCGAGTAGAGGTCCGCTGCTGCCGCCACCACCACCAGCGCGCGCCCCGCGTAACGGTAGTAGCGAGTGAACGTCCCGAGCGCGGCGCCTCCCCTCCCGGCCGGCGTGTGGTTCGCGATACCGTGCTGCGCATGCGTGCCCTGCTGGTTCCAATGCCACTCTACCGTGTTGGTCCGCACATTGAATCCATAGTCCAGACGCAAGTGACGGCGGCCGCTGATGTCTTGAATGAACAGGGTGCTCGTCGATCCGCTGGCCGGCGTCCAACCTCTGGGCCGGAGCTCAATAGCTAGGTTAGGCCAACCGGGCACCGGAATGCGCACTACCGCTCCCAGCCCTGCGGAAAGCGGCGCCATACCCGACCAGGGTGCGTCCGAAGCGGGTTGGGTCTCTGGACCTGGCATAACGGAGCCTGCTTTGATGCTAGGCGAAATACCCGCCGTCGGCAACTCGCTTAGCTTGTACTACCGAGGTGTGGAGACCGGCTTGGCTGCCTCAACCGCCCGCGCCTGCCCCTCGCGCTCCAAATACACCACCAGCGTCCGCCCATCGCTCTGGAAATCCGCCCCATGCGCCGTCTTGGCCTCCGTAATGGCATTCCTCGGCCGCATGTACATCGTCTTCACCACCGTGCCGCTTTCCTCCAGCGTCTGCCCAATGTAATCCCGCTCCTTATCCACCTCCGGGTCGATCTTGTGCGTCAGCTTACCGTTACGCTGGTCTTTCTCAAAGCCGATATCATGCGTCCCCGCCCCCACCCATAGCTCCTCACCGCCCACCAGAAACGGCGCCTTCCACAGCCGGAAATGATGCCGCTGCGCCACCACGATGAACGGCACCGCGTGCGCAAAGCCGTAATCCTGCACCCGGTCGAATAACATCAGCTCACTCATCGGCAGCGTAAGATACGCCTGCTTCGACATACTAATTAGAATCGCCCTGAGTATAGACTCCCCCACGCTGCTATCCACCTGTACCCAGCCCACCGCCTTCAGCGCCTCCACTATCTTCGCCTCGGACCCCACGATCAGGAAATTCACCTTGTCGCCCTCCGTCCCATCGGCGTCCCGCACCCGCAACGGAAGGCTATCTAATTGCTCCTGCGTTAACTCGATCGTCTGGGCCGCCTCCGCCGTGCGGTCCCGCACCGCCACCGCCGCCCGCCGTACCGTCACCTTCACCCGGTAAGCCCCCTCTCCTAGCTCATTCCCGCTCAAGTTTACGTTCAGAAAAAGATTCCCCTCCACCGCCGCCTGCCCCTCCTTCTTCGGCCCTACCAGAAACACCGGCGCCGTCCCCCGGTCCCCTACCTTCCCCACCACCGCGCCCCGGCCCGCACTGTTCAAGGGCAGGAAACGCAGCAGGTCCCGGAAGCTTCTCGGCAGGCCCTCTGGCCCCGCCGTCTGCTCCTTGCTCCCATTCATGAGGGCCAATTTTCCCTCCGCCTCAATCACGAATTGGTCCCCCTTCAGCAACTGAATTCCGCTATCCACCCATCGCGCCTCCCCACTCAAGACCAAATCTCTACTTTCTTGACCATTGACAACCACAGGAAGAAGAAATAAAGTGGCCGCCAGTCGGTATTGCATTTTTCCACATTACAACGGCGTGACACTCCTAGTGCAACCAATGTCGCCCCGCTACCTTGAAAGGGTCTTATGATTCGAACTCTGCTAGCCGTTCTCTCCTTCTGCGCCCTCAGCCTCTGGGCCCAGACGGATCGCGGAATCATCTCCGGCACCGCGGCCGATTCCTCCGGCGCAGTAATCCCCGATGCCAAAGTCACTGCCACTTTGGTAAACACCAACGCTGTCTTCAACACCGTCACCACCTCCACCGGCGACTTCACCATTCCCTCGCTGCCCGTCGGCATCTACCGGGTCCGCGTTGAGCGCCAGGGCTTCAAAACCTATGTCGCCAACGAAGTCGTCATCACGGCCGGCAATAGCGTTTCTATCCGCGCCGTCCTGCAGGTTGGCGCCGTCGCCGAAACCATTGAAGTCAATTCCAGCGCCAGCCAAGTCCAAACGGAAAACGCCAAAACCCAAACCGCCGTCTCTCAGAAACTAGTCGACGAACTTCCCCTCGTCGTTGGCGGCGCCATGCGCAGCGCCTTCGACCTCGCCCTTGTCGCCCCCCAAACCAATCGCCCCCAGGGAACCCCCAACCAGGGCAACGAAGCCGATAAAGCCTTCTCCATCGGCGGCGGCCAGGCCGGTGCCTACGGCGCCAATCTCGACGGCGTCACCATCCTCACCGGCCGCTTTAACCAGGTCCAATGGGCCAGCGTCAATACTCCCTCAATTGACGCCATCACCGAATTTGCCGTCGAAACCAGCGGCTTCAAGGCCGAGTACGGCCGCGCCCAAGGCGGCTTGATCACCTTTACCTCCAAGTCCGGCACCAACGAATTCCACGGCACCGCCTACGAGTTCCTCCGCAACAACGCCTTCGACGCCCGCCGCTTCTTTGAGGACCGCAAGGGCATCTATAAGCAGCACGACTTCGGCTGGAGCCTCGGCGGGCCCGTCGTGATTCCCAAGCTTTACAACGGCCGCAACAAGAGCTTCTTCTTTGCCTCCCAAGAGTGGTTCCGCAACCGCGTCGGCGCCGCCAGCAACCGCTTCAGCGTTCCCACCCCCGAAATGTTCCAGGGCGATTTCCGCAACTGGGTCGACGCCGCCGGCAACCGCCTGCCCATCTACGACCCCGCCACCACCCGCGCGAATCCCAACGGCACAGGCTTCGTTCGCGACGCCTTCCCCAACAACCAGATCCCCACCGGCCGCTTCGCGAATTTCTCCCGCGCCGTCATCGGCCAGGCCAGCGGCGTCCTCACCCCCAACGGCGGCGGCACCCCCGGCACCCTCGCCTACGTGCAAAACAACTTCATCAACAACAGCGGCATCGCCCTCGATCCCTGGACCAAATGGAGCATCAAAGCCGACCACAACTTCGGCAGTAACGACAAAGTCACCTTCCTCTTCAACGACGGCTTGCACGAACGCACTCCCGGCGCCTCTGGCTTCCCCGGCTTGCCCTACCCGCTGAATGAAAACCGCGTCTACTCGCAAGACTCCAAGGTCTACCGCGGCACTTACACCAAAATCGTCACTCCCACCATCGTCAACTACTTCTACTTCGGCTTGAATTACTATCGCGACTCCAATCGCGCCCTCACCTACGATCAAGGCTGGCAGGCCAAGGGCATCTGCCTCAAAGGCGCCTGGAATTGCGATGTCAGCTTCCCCATCATCACCTTCTCCGACTACAACACCTGGGGCCCCGCCGCTCTCGACGGCTCCGACAACAACTCCCGCACCTTCGGCAACGACCTCACCATCATCAAGGGCTCCCACACCATGAAGGCCGGTTACCTCTATGAATGGGTCAAGTACGGCGGCTTTGGCCAGCAGAAAATCGCCGGCCAAGTTGCCGGCAACCGCCTAAGCACCAGCATCCCCGGCAACAACAACATCAACTCCGGCGGCGGTAATGGTTTCGCTTCCTTCCTGCTCGGCGAAGGCTTCGCCGGCGGCACCGAAAACGAACGCTACATCGGCCAGCTCTACGAAAGCCACGGCATGTACTTCCAGGACGACTGGCGCGTAAACTCCCGCCTCACCCTCAACCTCGGCCTCCGCTACGAATTCACCCGTCCCCCCGCCGAAGAGAACGATCTCTTTAGTAACTTCGATCCCACCCGCCCGAACCCCGGCGCCAACGGCATCCCCGGCGCGCTGGTCTTCTCCGGCTTCGGCGAAGGCCGCCTCAATTCCCGCCGCATCGTCGACGGCTGGTACGGCGGCTGGGGCCCCCGCTTCGGCATGGCCTACCAACTCAACAACAAGACCGTCATTCGCGCCGGCGCCGCCCGCACCTTCGGCGTCGTCAAGGCCGTCACCGGTTCCACCCATACCGAAGGCGCCTTCCTCAACTTCAACATCAGCAGCATCGACAACGGCGTAACTCCGTACTTCCGCGTAGACAACGGCCTGCCCCCCTACATCAATCCACCCAGCACCAACCCCGCCTTTTCCAATGGCCAGTCCGTCTCCTTTTGGGATAACGACGCCGTCCGCCTGCCACAAAACTACCAGTACACCCTCTCCGTCCAGCGCCAGTTGGGCTCGGCCGTCTTTGAAGCTTCCTACAACGGCACCATGGGCTCCAATCTCGTCACCAGCTTGAAGCGCATCAACCAAGTGCCCTTCTCCGCCCTCGAACGCTTCGGCCGCGATCTACTCTCCAGCAACATCGGCAGCGCCGCCGCGCAGGCCGCCGGCCTCACCCGCCCCTATCCCACCTTCAACGGCAGCGTCGCCCAGTCTCTGCGCGCCTTCCCTCAATACACGGACATCGTCACCGGCACCGCCCTCGGCGACAAGAGCGGCCATTCCACCTACCACTCCATGGTCCTTAAATTGGACCAACGCTTCCGTTCCGGCCTCTCCTTTAACCTCTCCTACGTACTCTCGAAACTCCTCACCGATTCCGACAGCTACGACGCCGACAACAGCGCCGCCGATCACTACAACCGCCGCCTGGAAAAATCCATCGGCCAATACGATCAAACCCACAGTTACAAATTCAACTACGTTTACGATCTCCCCTTCGGCAAGGGCCGCAGTTATCTGAACAGCGGCATCGGCGCCTGGGTCCTCGGCAACTGGCGCATTAGCGGCTCGCACCAATACGCCAGCGGCTATCCCCTCAGCTTCACGAACTCCACCAACTACCTCGTCTTCAACGGCCGCTCTCCCGCCCACATCAACACCTACGAAGGCTGGGTCCAAACCTACTCCGGTGACGCCAACTACCGGGGCACCGACCGTTACTTCTCGGCGCCCTCTACCTTTGCCGTCGACATCAACGCCGCCCAGGCTGGCGTCCAACAGCCCTTAAGCATCCTCGGCAACGCCACCCGCTATAATCCCAAGGCCCGCGAGCCCTGGCTCATCGACGAGAGCTTCTCCGTCGGCAAGTCCTTCCCCTTCCGCGAAAGCATGCGCCTGGACTTCCGCTGGGAAATCTTCAACGCCTTCAACCGTGTCCGCTTCAGCCCCGGCTCCACCAACATCGAAGCCACCACCTTCGGCCAGGTCACCAGCACTCTGAACGACCCCCGCCGTATGCAGTTCGCCTTGAAGTTCTACTTCTAATCCCCGCAGCGGTACAAGCCCGCTCTCACGTTGTAAAACTCCGGCGCCGGCTCGGCCTCACAGCCCCGGCGCCGAAAGTATTCTTGCACTGCCGGCGTATCGTCAAACCCCGTGTAAGTCCATTGGCTCCGCCGCGCCGTCATCAACACCCACACTCTCCCCGTAGGCTTGTCCTCCAACAACCGCACCAAATCCCTCTCTACTTTGTCTGCTGAACTCAAGCGGTCCTCCCACTCCATCCCCCGCACGCAACACGTCCAATTCGTCGCCCCGTCCCTCACGCCTTCCGGCTCCCATCCCTTCACTTTTGCGTAGAATCGAAACGCCTCCCGCGCGCTCGTATGCACATAAATCCGGTCCCCCTGGCGAAAACCTTCATAAACGAAATTCACCGCGCCCTCCATATCTTCGGCCGGCACCCCATACGACGCCGCCGGCCTCTGCACAATCCCGTACCCGGCCACCGCCAACGCCGCAAGCGTCAATCCAGCCCTTCCCCACGAGGCCCGCAACGAAAGCCGGTACACTCCGGCGCTGAGTAACACCGCCAATCCGGGCAACAGGAATAAACTCGTCCGGAAACTCGCCGGATACCAATTCATCCGCTGCGCTAGCAAATGCAACAGGATCGGCAGCGCACACGCGCACCACAAGTACGCCCGGTCCCTTCTGGAAACTAGCCACAGCGATAGCCCCGCCAGTACCGGCAACAGCAACAGCGGCAGCCGTCCCGCGCGCATCAAGTCCGGCGGCCTTGCCACCAGGCTCCCCATCGCCATCGCCAGGTCCAGCGCCGTCTTCGCCATCGATTGTGCCCCGTAGTCCACCAGCCAGTGCCGCCGCAACGCCTCCGATTGGTTCGGTTGCGCAAAGAATACATACGCCCCCCCCAACACCAACAAAGTCAGCACTGCCAGCCCCGCCGCCCTGCCCTTCTCCCGCCGCGCCACCAGCAGCACCATTCCAGGTGCCAGAAACGCCATCGAGTAACCCGCCAGGCACCCCACGGGCAACGCCACCAGCAACGCCACAAAGCGCCCGCCCGTTCGCCGCCCTTCGTAGCGGTGCGCCAGCCACAACACCAGCGCCGCTGCCAGCGCCTCGAATGTATATTGCTTGAAGGTCTGCGCCAGTTCCACCGCCGCCGGAGAAAAAGCCGCCAACGCCAGCACGAGCAACGCGCCCCCTTCCCGAAACATCCTCCTCGCCACCAACCACACGAGTACGGTGCCCGCCACCCCCGCCAAAAACGGCAATGCCCGGAAAACCTCATGGCTCGGGCCGAAGACCCCAGTCACCCCCCGCGCCAAAACCAGGAACAGCGGTGGCGTCGTCTGCAACCAGCCCGGATAAAAAAACATCAGCCCCCACCCCGGCTCCAGTACCGAATTCGCCACCCACGCCTCGTCCAGCCAAAAACTCCGCCCCAGCCCCGGCATCCGCAACAGCGCCGCCCCCAGCAACAACAGCCCCGCCATGCCCGCCTCAATTTTCGCCCAGCTTTTGATTTTGCACCTCCACTCATGCTCCCCTTAAGAGCATCCCGTCATTGTAGTCCCGGGCTTCTTACGGGATTTTTTTTCGCCGCGCGCAAAGGGTTTCCTCGTCCGTCTTCGTTTTCGATAACAGCACCCCAGCTAGAAAAGGAATCCTGCCATGTCTATCATCCGCACAGAAGTTACTCCCAACATCGGTCATGTTGTTGTCAGGCCGACCCTAGGCGAGTTTTTGCATTACTCCCTCGCCTGCCTTATGCCCATACCCATCTTTTCCCAAAGCAGCGACGTGAAGGGAGTCTTGCGCCAGGCGCCCGATTTTACGGGCCATCCGCTCCCCTTATACGAATGGGATTACTTAAAAAACCCGTCCGACATCCAGCAACTCGAAGGCATCGGCTTGCGCATGAGTTTCCTCACCGCGCCTCGGCCCGCCCCGGGGCCCCACTACACTTACCGGCTCGAAAAGCGCAGTGCCACTTCCGCCATCCTTTCCGTGGTTTTCGAGATTCAGTTTACCGGCGACCCCACCGATATCGCCGACGAATTCTTCACGGTGGTGATCCAATGAACCGCCTCACAGCCTGGGCTTTCCTCTTCGTCCTCGCCGCCTGCCCCCCAGTCCTCGATGCCGAATCGATCCAGAACTGGGTCAACGCCCGCATCGCTAAGGTGCGCGCACGCAATCTCATCGCCGTCGACGATTCCTTGCTCATTGCCGCCAACGATTCCTCGCTCACGCGGCAAGAGGATTCAGCCAGCGCGGTCGATCGCTCCACTTCGCTGGTCGATCAATCTTCGGCCACCCAGTTCTTTAGCGTCGCGACCAGTTTGGTTCCCGTTGGCACCTTCTCGTCGGGCTCGAAGGACACGGCGGCCGGTGCGGGAACGGTCACCGTTACCGCCTACAGCCTCTTCGCCGCCCTGGCGCGCAAGAACCTTTACGATCCCCAGTTTTACAAGGCCCATATCGGCGCGCGCCGTTTCTCGATCACCGCCGGCACCTCCGCCTCAGACATCGACAAAGACAATACCGATAAGCCTGGCAAAATCATTGGCTTCAAGTACGCCTTCCTCAATCAACGCGAAGTATTTACGCCCGCCAACCTCCAGAAGATTGGACGAGTGCAGACTTCGATCAGCGAGAGCGGCTTGGCTCTGAACAAGGTTAAGACTTATGCCGAGCACCTTTTCTTTGTGTCTTGTGGCCTTGAGTTGCAATGCAGCGGCGCCAATGTTGTCGCCGATGCCGCCACACTTCGTACAAAAGTTGAAGAGACTCCGGCTGACTTCATAAGCTTCAACACGAAGATTGCCGCCGCTTCCATTGACAATCTGACTCTCCCCGCATCCCTCCTCGCAGCTCTGGACGCCGAAATCGCCCGAAATTTGCCCTCTTTGGACGCCACCCAAACGTTAATCAACGAGGTCTACGACTCCATTCAAAAAGGCCGCCAACTCGCCCTAAGCTACACCTTCGTCCAACGCCCCGACAACGGCAACGACGATCACCGCGCCCAGCTCGTCTTCGACTGGGGCCTTGACCCCCGTCTCAATTGGACCCTCAACGCCAGCGGCGACTACAAGGACCGGAAAATCGGCCTCGACTCCCGCGGCGGCCGCCTCGCCACCGAACTCCAAGCCCGCCTAGGAGACCTTAGTAGAGAAGCGAACTCTCGTCTTCCCGCTACCCTCTCCTTTGCCGGCGAAGCGAAATGGATGACGCTGCTGAAGCCCCAATACACCTTCCAAACAAAACTCACCATCCCCCTCGGCGCTGGCTTAAATCTTCCCATCAGCTATCGCTGGGCCAATCGCAAGGACTTCATCGAAGCCAACGATTCCGAAGTCCGCTTCGGGTTCACGGTCGATTTGGGTAGCCTCCTCCTGGCGGCCAAAAAGTAAACGGGGGACTTTAGCCATGATCCTGCGCAGCCTTCTTCTCTCGCTCTCCGTCGCTAGCCAGCTCTGGCCCGCTTGCCCCACCGATCGGCCGCTAGTCCGCACCGCCTCGGATCCCGAGGCGGTCCCACTTGCCGCCCTCGTCCCGCAAACCATCCCGCTCGCCGACTTCTTGAAACTCCCTCGTCCCGCCGCCACCGCGGCGCGGGCAGGCGAGGCCGAAACCAAGCTCTTCCGTGTCGCGGGCCGCATCGTCGCGGTCCGCGAACAGGACGAAAGCCTCGTCTTCACCCTGCGCGACACCGGCGGCGCCACCCTCGACGCTTTTCTTCCCTCTCCCCGCTGCGCCACCGCCGGTCCCTTCCTAGATAAGATCCGCGACAGCCGCCAGTATTGGCTCGAAAAACAAGCCTCGGCAACCGCGGCAAAGCCCCTGGACGTGGAAGCGGCCATTACCGGCATTGGCTTTTACTCGGCCTCGTCCATCGTCCTCCAGCCCGTCGTTTCTCTGGAATTCGGACCGCCTTCCGCCGCCGTAGCCCCGGCCGGATTCCCGTCCCCCGCCGTGGCTTATTGGATGACCACCGCCGCTATGATTTTGCTCTACCTGGTTCTCCTCATCGGCAGCATCCGCCGCCTTGGTATGGATAGCACTTGGTCCCTCGGCAAAGCCCTTAGCGACGATGGCAAGCCCAGCGCCAGCCGCCTCATCGCATTTCTCGGGCTCCAGGCGATGCTCGTGCTCTACATCGGAGGTGGCCAAATCGCCATCTGGCGCCTCTTTCAGGGTCTCAGCGCCCCTGATCTCACCAATTACTTCCTCGTCGGCCTCGGCCTCTTTGCCCCCTACGCGGTCAGCCAATTCCGCGAAGGGGTCATCAACCTCGGCGCGGGCGCTGCCACCGCCACTGCCACCGCCGCGGGCGCCCTCGCCGCCGCCTCCGTTCCGTCTCTACAGATCCAACCCAGCTCGATCTCGGCGGCCAATCCCCAGCCCTTCACGATCACCGGTACCGGTTTCACGGCGTCGACCACCGTAAATCTTGTGGCTCCTGGCGCCGTCATTGTGCCAGCCACCGTCAGCCTGACATCCAGCACTACCCTCACCTGCACCCTGCGTCCCCCCGCCGCCGGGGCTCCCTACAGCGCACAGCTAATCGTGATGACTCCTGGCCTCCCCCCACTCCACGGCAAACTCCAGGTCACCGCCTAACCCATATAAAACAAGCTCAGCCTCGGCAGCCCGCTTGTCTCAAACAGCCTCTGATCGAGAAACTTCTTCTCCGTCAGCATCAGATTCGCCGCATCCATCTTCGCTCGATACGGCTTCAATAATCCCTCCACCGTGCGGCGAAGCTCGAAGAGCTCTTCTTCGGTCTTCGCCGCTCTCACCTGCGCCAGCGCCTTCTCCTCCAGCGCCGTCAAACGCTGCTCTAATTCCTCCAGCTTCTGGGTCCAGTCCCCCCCGGCCAATTCCAGCACCGCGTCCCGCACTCCCTCAAAGCCCGCCGGCAACTTCGCCGCCGCCCCCCGCAAATACCCTCCGATGTCGCCCATGTCCATCGTCGGCGCGGCCGCCGCGTGCGGCCTTTCGATCCTCCGCGCTTCTTCCATCACCGCCTGCGCGCAATAGGCCAGGGAGTTCACCTGCTGCGTCCTCGTCTTCTTGGCCCGCCACTTCTCAAACGCCGCATCAATCCCCCGCAGCACCGCCTCTAGCGGCACCCCCTGGTCCTTCCACGTCTCAACTAATGCCCAATCCAGCGGCGACATCAAAAACAGCGCCGTCCCCCGCGCCTGCTGAAAACGCTCTTCCACCTCGGTGAAATAGTTGAAGTAGTTGAATGCTTCAACGTCCGGCATTGCGCTCCCAGATCATCCTCACTCCGTCCAGCGTCAAGTTTTCATCCACGATCTTCAAATAGCGCGACCCCTCCGTAATCAACTTCGCCTGCCCGCCCGTGCCCACCAGCTTCATCCCCGCACCCAACTCTCCATACAGCCGCTCAAGAATCCCATCGATCGCTCCAATCGTCGCGTAGTAAAGTCCCCCTTGGATGCAGTCCACCGTATTCGTCCCAATCAGTTTCGCCGGCTCGCGAAAGTCCACCAGCGGCAGCCGCGCCGCTTTCTCAAACAATCCGCTGATCGCAATTCCAATTCCGGGGCATATCAATCCGCCCAAAAAATGCCCCTCGCCGCTGATCACGTCGAAGTTGATCGCCGTCCCCAAGTCCACCACCACGCACGGTCCGCCGTACTTGTGAAAGGCCGCCGCCGCATTGGCCAACCGGTCCGCCCCCGCCTCCCGCGGATTGTCGATCCGCACCTCTAGCCCCAAGTCCCGGTCCACCGTCACAAAAACTGGCGCGGCGTTAAAGTAGCGTCGCGCCACTTCCTCCAGCGGCCGGTCAATCGGCGGCACCACGCTTGCAATCGCTACCCCCGTCACTACCCGCACGTCGATCTGCGCGATGCGTAGGAGGCTGTGCAACTGGATGCCCCACTCATCGGCCGTCTGCTCGCGCACCGTCCGCAGCCGCCAGGCGTTCAGTAACTCCGCTCCCTGGTAAATCCCCACCGTTACGTTTGTATTGCCCGCATCGATTGCCAGTATCATCGTCTATTCCCAGGGCCGCACGCCGCCGGCCAAAACCGTCTCGCGCGTCCCATCCTCCTTGTCCACTAACAAAAATCCGTGTTCGTCCAGCCCCGCCGTCACGCCCGTCAGCGTCCGCCCATCGAGATCCACAATAACGCGCCGACCGACCGCATAGCTCGATGCCTGCATGAACAGCCGGATCACCGCCTCCCGGCCCCGCTCTTCATACAACCTCACATGCCCATCCATCGCCGGCAGCAGCGCCTCCAGCATTTCTTCGGCGCTTAGTTCCCGGCCGCTTGCCTGCCACAAAGAAACCGCCGGCGTGCGCAGTTCTTCGGGAAACTCCCGCTGCCGCAGATTTATCCCCACTCCCACCAGCACCGCCTCTTCTTCTAAACGCGCCAGAATCCCGCAGCATTTCCGCCCCCGCCATAAAACGTCGTTCGGCCAGCGTATGTCAAAGCTCTCCCTGCACACCGCCGTCATCGCCTCGGCCGCCGCCAGTCCGAACGCCAGCGTTAAGCACGGCACATCCTGCGCGCCCGCCCTCACCCGGTAAACGAAAGTCGCATACAGCCCCTCCCCCGCCCCGCTTAGCCACTGCCGCCCTTGCCTTCCCTGCCCCGCCGTTTGCTCCCGCGCCGCAACTACGATTCCGCTGGCCTCCCCCTCCCGCACCAGCCGCGCCGCCTCCGTCATCGTCGAGTCCAGGCGCTCATACCAGCGCACCCGCGTCATAGCAGCTCTAAGCGGAAGTTGAGATCCTTACTCATCGCCGAATGCGTAATTGCCCCGGCCGATACAAAATCCGCCCCCGCCTCGGCATAAGCCCGCACCGTCTCCAGCGTCACTCCGCCCGATATCTCGCAAGAAGCCCGTCCCGCGATGTAGGCAATCCACTGCTTGGCCTCGTCCGGCGTCAGATTGTCCAGCAGCAGCCGCTTGGCGCCGCTCGCCAGCGCCTCGTCCAGTTCCTGGCGCGTCCGCACTTCAATCTCCACCGGCAGCCCGCTCGGCAACGCCTTCTCCAGCGCCTCCCGTACCCCGCCCGCCGCCGCGATGTGATTATTCTTGATGAGCACCGCGTCATACAAGCCCATCCGGTGATTGGTCACCCCGCCCGCCGCCGCCGCCAGTTTCTCCAATCGCCGCAAACCTGGCGTCGTCTTGCGCGTATCCAGCACCTTTGCTTTCGTGTGCCCAACTTCCGCCGCAAAGCGCGCCGCGAGACTCGCAATCCCGCTCAATCGCTGCAGAAAATTCAACGCCGTCCGCTCACATTCAAGCAGCGTCGAGGCCAGTCCTTCCACGTCGGCGATACAGGTCCCCGCGCTCACCTTGGCGCCGCTCGCAAAGTGCAGCGCCAGCTTCTGCGTCCCGCCCCTTTGCGCATAAATCAGCGGCAACAGCTCGATGCCGGCCAGCGTCAGGTCTTCCTTGGCGAAAAACATTCCCTTCGCCCGGCGGCCCTTGGCCACCGTCAGCCTCGTCGTAATGTCTCCGGCCCCAATGTCTTCCGACAGAGCCCGGTCCACCACGCTCAGAATTTCTTCGTGCTGCCAGTTCGATACGTTAGAGCCCACCTAGCGCCTCTTCGTTCTTGGCCAGTTGCAAACGGTACTCCGCCAGTTTCATCCTCATCCCCTCCACAATCTGCGCCGGGGCTTTGCCCAGAAACTTCTCATCGCCCAATTGCCGCTCTGTATTGGCGATCACCTTCTGCAGATCCCCAATCTCCTTCTCCAGCCTCTTGCGCTGCGCCTCCACGTTGCCTGCCGGCACCTTCAAAAGCAAATCGAAATTCGCCGTCGACCGCGACGCGCCTTCTACTTTGGCGCCCCGCGGCAACAACGCTAGTTTCGCCCCCGCCAGCTTTCGAATTGCTTCGGCGTTCGCCTCGGCCACTGCCAGCGCCTCGGCATCGGCATACAACTCCCCGTCCAGTTCTTGCTTGGGGTCCGCCTTCATCTCCGCCTTCAAGGTCCGCGCCGCGCCTACGATCTCCTGCAGCAGCGCCATCTGCCGCATGGCCTCGGGGTCGTCCTTGGCCGCCTCGTAAACGGGATACGCCCCCAGGGACACGCTCTTGGGCAGCGTCTCCTCATGCCGCAAGCGCTGCCATAATTCCTCGGTCAAAAACGGCATCGCCGGATGCAACAGCCGCAGCGCCCCTTCAAAAGTCGCGAGCAAATTCGCCCAGATCCCCGCGCGATTTTCTTCGTCCGTAAAACGCAGCTTGATCAGCTCGATATACCAATCGCAGAAATCGTCCCAAAAGAAATGCCACATCGTCTGCGCCGCCTCGTGATAGCGGTTCGCCTCCAGCGCCTCGTTGCACGTCTTGGCCGCCGCGTTCAAGCTCGCCTGGATCCATCGCTCCTCAAGAAACACCGGCTTTGCCGCCCCGGGAATATACGGCTCCACCTCGGCCCGCTCCATGTTCAGAAACAAAAAGCGCGACGCGTTCCAAATCTTATTGGCAAAGCCCCGCGACGCCGGCAGCTTGTCTTCCGTCCATAAAATGTCGCTCCCCGGCGTGCACGCCGTCAACAGCGCCATCCGCACCGCATCCGTCCCGTACTTGGCGGTCATCTCGAGCGGATCCACCGTATTGCCGCGCGTCTTGGACATCTTCTTGCCCTGCGCGTCCCGCACAATCCCGTGGATGTGCACCGACCGGAACGGCACCTCGCCCATGAACTCGATCCCCAGCATCATCATCCGCGCGCACCAGAAAAACAGGATCTCGTAGCCCATGATCATCAGCGTCGTCGGATAAAACATTTCCAGGTCTTTTGTTTTATCCGGCCAGCCCAGCGTCGAAAACGGCCACAGCCCACTGCTGAACCACGTATCGAGAATATCCGTCTCTTGCCGCAGCTTCGCCTGCCCGCAATGCCCGCACGCCTCCGGCGTCTCCCGCGCCACCGTCACCTCGCCGCAATCCCCGCAATACCATGCCGGAATCCGGTGCCCCCACCACAACTGCCGGCTCACACACCAATCCCGAATGTTCCGCATCCAGTGGAAAAACACCGTCCGGCTCTGCTCCGGCTCGATCGTCGTCCTGCCTTCCTCCACCGCCGCGATCGCCTTCTCCGCCAGCGGTTTCATGTTTGCAAACCACTGCTTGCTCACCAGCGGTTCCACAATCGTCTGGCAGCGCTCGCAGCGTCCGATCGACAACTTGTGCGGCGCAATCTTCTCCAATAACCCGCCCGCCTCCAGATCCTCGACTATCTTCTTGCGCGCCGCAAAGCGGTCCAGCCCTGCATACGCGCCCGCCGCCGCCGTCATCGCCGCGTCCTCGCCAATCACCTTGATCTGCGGCAGCGCGTGCCTTTGCCCCGCCTCGAAGTCGTTCGGATCGTGCGCCGGCGTCACCTTCACCACGCCTGTGCCGAACTCCGGGTCCGCCAGATCGTCCAGAATGATCGGAATCTCGCGCCCCATCAACGGCAGCCGTACGCGCTTGCCGTGCAGGTGGAGATACCGCTCGTCCTTTGCGTTGATCGCCACCGCCGTATCGCCCAGCATCGTCTCCGGCCGCGTCGTCGCCACAATCAAAAACTCATCCGTCCCGATTACCGGATACCGGATGTGCCACAGGCTCCCGTCGCTCTCCTCGTGCTTCGTCTCTAGGTCCGACACCGCCGTCCCGCAGCGCGGGCACCAGTTCACCATCCGCTCGCCGCGGTAAATCAGCCCCTTCTCATAAAGGCTGCAAAACACTTCCCGCACCGCCCGGCTCAGCCCCTCGTCCAGCGTAAAGCGCGCCCGCGACCAGTCGCAGCTCACCCCCACGCTCTTCATCTGCCGCACAATGTTATCGCCCGATTCGGCCTTCCACGCCCAAATCCGCTCGTCGAATTTTTCGCGCCCCAATCCCCGCTTCGTCAGCCCTTCCTTGGCCAACTGCTTCTCCACCACCATCTCAGTCCCGATGCCGCCATGATCCGTCCCCGGCAGCCACAGCGTGTTCTTCCCCCGCATCCGCTGCCACCGCACCACCATATCGATCATCGTGTGCTCGAGCATGTGCCCCATGTGCAGGTTGCCCGTCACGTTCGGCGGCGGAATCGCCAGGCTGAACACCGGCCGCGCATCGTCGTTTGAAACCTCGTAAAGACGCGACTCCACCCACCACTCGGCCCAGCGCTTCTCAAAGAGCTGCGGCTCGTACACTTTCTCGATTTGCATGGAAACCCTCTATTTTAGCAGCCCCATTCTTTTCCCATCGCCCTAACGACTGCCCTCCTATCTCGACATTGCCGAGCGCAGACGAGAATGAGCTAAGAAGAAGGAGCTACGGTAAATCTATGACCCGCAGGATCAGCGTAGTGATTGAACAGGATGAAGATGGTTGCTACGCTTGGTGCCCGGAACTGAAGGGCTGCCAGTCTCAAGGCGTCACGGTCGAGGACGCCTTGTTCAATATCCGGGAGGCCGCGGAACTCTATCTGGAGACGCTCACAGACGAAGAGCGTTCGGCTGCCGTCAAACAAGTCGTGTTAACTACTGCCATAGAAGTCCATGCCTAAGGCGCCTCGATTAACGGCTCCCCATGCCGAGTCGATGCTACTGCGCGCCGGTTTCGTCCTGCTTCGCTCCAAGGGAAGCCGCAGGATCAATCAGGCTCGCTCGATCAAAGTCGTTGTCCCCTTCCACGCTGGCGTCACGCTGCACCCGGAAATCGTGAAAGAATTTCGTGACACCATCGCCGTTTTACCGAAGACGCATGCCGCTTCGCACTCGCCGTCGGGAGACCGAGCGCTGTCCCCGTCTCAAGAAAAAGCTGCGAGGCCCGGCGTAGCTTTCGAGTGGCTACACCAGGCCTCGAAGGATTTGCGAGCTGTTGGATGAGCTTTTAGAAGATGGGGCAGCAGTGGTAGACGTAAATCATCTGAGATTGGCCATCACAATCCTCGCAGTAAAACCATCCAACGAATTCTCTGGCGGCGGAAGTCGAAGCGCAACCCCAGGAGCAGTCGTTGCCGGTGTCATAACCGAATCCGCCTTGCGCAGTTCCGTTGACCAGCGCGAACGCGCAAAAGGATGGGCTTCCGACGCTAGCGCAAGAGATCGTAAAGAATCCACAACTCTGGAAGGCCACCAGCCGCGTTAGTGGCGCAAGAAGCAAGACAGCCAAAAGTGCAAGCCGAAGCAATGCGGTTTTCATTTCACACCGCCATAAACAAGTTCAACGCCGGTTCGCGAGTATAGATGAACGCCTTCACTCGAAGTGAAGGTTCGATCAAAGTCAGGGAAACCTAAGTTAGCAGATTTACCTTCCGGCCAAGATAACAAGTAGCGCGCCTGCTCGCGGCCTTCGCGGTCCACTTCAATGGCGTATTGGCCGCTTCCCTTTTCGCCTTTGGCCAACAGAAATACATCCCGGCCAGAAGGCGAAACCCAATGCGTGAAAATCCCCGCCGAGACGACCTTTGCTCCGCCGAAAGCTTGGAAGTCCGGTTTTTTGTTCTTGATGGCGTCGATCAAATCCGAACGCATTTCGATCCATGCCGAACTCGCCGCCGGGTTTCCCGGAATCACGACGCGGAAACGAAAGGCGGCAGGATCGACTATGACAATTCGTGTGGGCGTCGAGGAACCGAAGCGAAAAAGCTGGCGATCACCGGATAACGATTCCAGCTTTGCCACCCGTCCGCTGGGAAGGTCTACTTGAGACAGATAAGTTCCAGTGGCTTCGTGATGCATCGCAAAGATGGAGGAGCCTATCGATTTCAGGGCAAAGATTCCGCGGATATCGGCCACGATGGAGCTAACGCTTTCGCATCGGGGAAGGGAGCAAGATCGAATGGTCGTATTCAAAGGAGTCGGCTGGTTCCAGACAACGTAGGAGTCGCCGAGGGCAACCAGCGTTGAGGCGGGGAAATTGAGCGTCGACTGTCCATGCGGAGAATGGAGGATCCACGGCATACCGAGGGTCACAGGCTCGCTCACAAGGAGGATTCCGGTCGAGTTCGAGATCGCCGAGCGGACGGGGCCTGGGCCCGCATTTGGATTGCGCAAAAACTTTGAGTGGTTGAGGGTTACAACTTCCGCAGCGGCAAGGCCGAGGCAGAGTGCGAAACAGAAAACAAAACGTTTAGGTTTCCGCATAACTGGAAGTTAACACTCTAAACGCTCGCAGTCAAGTGCATTGTGGATAACTTGTTTGCTTACTATTGAGCGCAAATCAACGATTTTTGAAGTGAGCCGTCGGCGCAGTGCACAGGTGGGATAGAAGCCGCGACCTGCTGATTACAAAGCAAAAGGTCGCCAGGAGTAAGTTGACTAACTGCGCCGCCGAATTCGCGAGGCCGGGGCCACGGGCGCTGCGGGGCTGGTGGGCTGCGGACAGCCTGACCCGGCCGAACGGTATTTCTCGACGGCCTTTTTGCGAATTCACGAAAACGTTCCCATGCCTTATGGCGACTCGTGATCCCGAAATTCGTTGTAATCGTTCAGCTTAGCTTCGCGTAGGCAGTTGGCTCTCAAGTTGTCCGCGATAATCAGATTCATGCTCAGACCTGTAGAGACCAATCTAGGGGTCTTCCGAAAGGGCGATTTTCCCGAATAATGTGGCTGGGACGGGTCGCTGCCCCGTTTCTTTGCGGGCAGAGCTGCTCCGTCCCCGTCCCGGCGAGCCGTTCCTCCGTTCACCTCCCAAGAAAATCTTCCCGCCCCCGCCGTTATTGCTCCACGCGCTTGGCATGGCCTTTTTCGCGCTTACCCC
>CAYLXK010000026.1:0-74691 GCA_964387685.1 uncultured Bryobacter sp. | reverse complement strand
ACTCCAGGCGCAATTAGGATCGATACGCAGCGGGTATTGCGGACCAAACTCGCGCCGCAAAGCGCGGATCGTCTCGATCTCGGCGTCCGGGTCTAGAACGCCACCCTTCAGCTTGATCTCCGCAAAGCCGTACTCGCCGATAAAGCGCCGGCACTGGTCAACGATCGTTTCCGGGCTCAGGCACTCCCCATACTTGTCTTCCCGCGCGTCGTCGCCCATGCCACCGCCACCGGCATGCTTGTAAAAAAGGTACGCGGAAAACGGCGCCGCCTCCCGCGCCCGGCCTCCGCTCAAGTCGCAGATGGGCCGTCCCACTGCTTGGCCGACCGCGTCCAGGCAGGCCACTTCGATCGCGGCAAAGCTCCGGGCGGCTTCGTCCAGGGGATTCTCGCCCGGTACCAACATGGTTTGAGAGCGATCGCTGCCTGACGCGGAAGAGGCATGCAAGTCCTGCCATAGCCTGGTGAGCGCAAACGGGTCCATGCCCAGAACGCGCGGTCGGAGGGCTTCCAGCGCGGCCAGCGGCTTTTCGCCGCCATAGGTCTCGCTAATGCCGGTGATGCCGTCGGTCGTGACTACCTCAACGATGGTTCGCAGGGCGTAGGGGGCGTGCAGGCCATAGGAACTGCGTAAGGGCCCGTCGGCGATCGCCTGCGGGTGCAGCCGCAGTTCCTTGATTTTCATTTCTTTGAAAAGAAACTACTTACGGGCGCCGCGCTGGGGGCTCTTCACACGGCTCTGGCGCAGCTTGCGCTTCTTGCGGGAGGGTTTGGAAATGATAAAAGTGCCGGAACCAATGTACTCGGCGCTGTAAAGCTTCTCGTTTTGAGCCATAAGCCTTGATTTTACCGCAATCTGCGCCGGGACGCCTTCTCAGACCAGAATCGCTTAGCAAGCCTAAAGTTTTTGCTTAGTCCTGCCGACCAACCTGTAGTACCAAGAGTTCAGTCGGCTGAAAGGGAGGCCCTCGTGCCCTGTTTTCGACTTTTTGTCTTCATTGCCGTCTCGGCGCTATCGGTGTGTGCGCAGAGCTTTTCTTTCAACGCGACCGTGCGCGCGGGGCGTCCGGCGGGAGGGGATTGGGAATTGGGGATCGGCAACAACCCGAGCGCCAGCAACTCGACTGCAAGCTTCAACTACCTGGAAATTCCCGGCAATCTTTATTGGCGTCCCTTCGGGCAACCCCAGAACTTCCAGCTTGGCTGGACCGCCGCCACCAATACGGCCTATCTGACGGTGTTCAATGCCTTTGGTAGTCCGACGACGGTCACCTTTGCCAATACGGGCACGCCGCTTTCTACAAGTGCCATTTGGACCCTACCCGCCAACAGTTTCTTCGCGTCGGCGGCTGGCCGGCCCCAAAACTCCAGCATCTCGCTCGAAAATCTGAGTTTCTCGCCGGGCGTGCAGGTGCTATCGGGCGCCTTGCCCAGTTCCTTCTCGGCTGCCCAAACGGGGACTACTGTATCCACCAATCTTTCGGCGCCGATCGTGATCAATCCGGCCAGCAATGGAGGGAATTGGTTCATTTCCGGGTCGGTGCGCTTTAGCGGATTGACGAATTCCGGGGGCATCTCCAGCGGTTCGCAACTCCAGTTCATGTTAAACGCCGTGGGCGCCAACAGCGCTGTGCCGGAGGCCTCGACCTCGGCGATGATCGGCTGTGGATTGCTCGCCTTGGTGGCCGTGCAGCGCCGGATGCGCCGGAGTGCGAAAAGTGCATGACGCCTGCCAGCAACGAATGGCCGCCTAGCGTTCCTGGGCTGGGCCAACTCCTCGAGATCGGGGATCGCCGGGACGCCCAGTGGTTTTTGCGCAAATACGGCCTCCTGATTTTTCTGACCGGATTGCTCTTTGCGGGCGCGGGGGCGGTGTACAACTACTTTTTTCCACCCCTATTCCACTCGGAAGCGCGCGTGCGCTTCATGCCGCCGCAAGTGGCGGGGCGCTTTGTAAATCCGAATTTTTCGATGGAGGTCGAACAGCGCTTGTTCGCGCTGACGCAACTCGTCAGCAGCAGGCTGATCGCCACGAAACTAATCGATGGCCAGGGCCTATATCCGGAGCGACGGCGCTTCCAAACCGTCGCCGATTTGACAGAGCGCTTCGGCGAGGATCTGCACGTTACCCAGATCCACAATCCCGATGGAGAAAAGGCCCGCGCGGTGCCCACTTTGCACATCCGCTTCGGCTACCCGGAACCGGAAAAAGCGCAAAAGGTGGTCCAGAAGATCATCGAGAAGATCTACGAGGAAAACAGCAAGTACCGGGGAGACCAGTCTTTGGGCACGACCGAGTTTCTGTCGGACCAATTGGCTAAGGCCGAGGAAACGATGCTGGATGCCGAGGCGCGGCTCGGCGAAATCCAGGAGCAGCTTAACGCGACGGTGTCCCCCGCCAAACTGGGTCAATCCACGGGACGGCTTTATGTGGTCGATTCCCGTTTGCGCGATTTGCGTCACGACCAGAGGCTGCTTGAGGAACGCCGCCTGACCAAGAAGGCGGAGGCCGAACAACTCGAGCAACTACACAAAAAAATTGAGACCCGTTCTTCGGAATACTACTTGCCCGAGGTAGAAAACCACGAAAATTTCTGGTACCTGCGCAACCGGATGAGTGCGGCTCGGACGCAGGTGGCGGCTTTGCGCGAGAAGTGGGCGCCGGGATACTTCGAGCTGAACCTGGCCGAGCAGGAAGCGGCCGATGCGGAACGGGGCTTACAGTTTTTTCACAAAGAACAATCGCGCGCCCTGCGGCAGCGCGATCTGGAACAGAATGCGAGTCGCATTGCGCTGGCCCGTAACGAACTGAGGGCCCTGGAAACGCAATCGGCCACGCAGCTTAGTGAAGAACAGGAGTTGCGCGTCGAGGCGCAGCGCCTGCGCGAACAACTGAATGCCACACCCGGACAGGAAGCCGAGCTGTTGAGCGCGCGCCGGGACTACGAGAACGCAAAGGAGCAGCATTCCGCGCTGGTCAAGAAGCAAGCGGAGTCCCGCGTGGCCTCCGAAATGGAGCGACGGGGACAGGGCGAAACGGTGGAGCTTCTGGAGCCGGCCTCCTTGCCGTTATCGGCGCAAAAGCCCTCCTCGTGGATGCGTCTGCTGATGGCCTTCCTGCTGGGGCTGGCCACGGGCGCATTGCTGTGCCTGGCCAAGGTATTAGCCGCGCCTCCTGTGCTGCATGGGGCGCATCTGGAACGTTGGGCGGGCATTCCGGTTTTGGCTTCGTTCGACCGGGCGCCCCAGGGACGGCCGCGCTTCCTGCGGCGGGCCCCGGCCATGGTTACGCTGTTTGTCTTCGTTTTCTTCGGCACTGGCTGTAGCGACGCCTTGATGGGGGCGGCGGGCTTTTGGGCCAAGGGCAATGCGGCCGAGAAGCAAGGCCGTTTGGGCGCAGCCTTGTTGTATTACCGGCAGGCCATTCGGCAGGACGCCCGCTATGGCCCAGCCTACGAGTCCGCCGCGAACGTAGCTCTGCGCCTGGGCGAATTGCCGGCGGCCCGTGAGTTTCTGGCCCGCGCGCTTGAGTTTTCGCCGGAAAAGGCGAGCCTGCATCGTCTGTTGGCGGATATCAGCTATCAGCTCTACTTTGCCGATCCGGGGCGCCCGATGACCTTGCTGCGCGAGGTGGAATCCCTTAGCGACGCATTGCGCCAGCGCTGGCCGCGGGAGCCGGACGGGCACCGCATTGCCGCGCAAGTTTTAATGGAAAGGCACCGGTTGGACGATGCGATTGCCTTGCTGCGGACGGCAGTGACCCAGGTGGCGCGCTCTGAGAACCTCCAAGCCCAATTGGCTGCCGCCCTTTTTCGTTCCGGTCAGACCGCCGAGGCGGAAGCGGTGCTGCGGGAGCTTTTGAATCGGCATCCCGGCTACAGCGACGCCTATGACGTCCTGTATTTGCAATTGATGCAACGACAGCGGAGCGAAGAGGCGCGCGCGGTCCTGGCCGCGAAACACGCCCAAACCCGGCAATTGGAAGCGGCCCTGCAACTGGCCGCCCACGATGACGCCCAGGGGCAAGGGGCGCGCGTCAAAAGCTTCCTCGATCAATTGACGGCCTCGGCTTCGGCCGAAGCATTGGGCCTGGCGCGGCTGGGCGATTTCTGGCTGCATCGCAGCGAATGGGCGCGCGCCAAGGATTGCTATGAACGAGGACTGAAGGCCGATTCAGGATTCCGGGCCGAATACGCCGGGCGCCTGGCGGAATGGCATTTGGCGCAGGGGAAAAACGCCGAGGCCCGGCAATGGATCGAAGCCGAACACAAGCGCTATCCCGAGAGCGCCTTAATCGAGGCCTACCTGGCGGCGGTCCGCCTAGGAGAATTGCCGGCCCAACGCCGAACCGAAGAGCGCAAACGCCTGGAATCGATTCTGTCGCGCATGCCCGAATCGCCGTTTGTGCGCTACCACTTGGGCCGCGCCTACCTACTGGAGAACAATACGAATTCCGCGGCGGACCAATTTGAACGCTCGATCAAGCTGGACGCGAACTATGCGCCGGGTTGGCTGGCGCTAGCCGAACTCGAGCTGACGCGCGGCAATGCCGCCGTGGCGGAGCAGCGGGCCGAGAGTGTATTGCAGGCCAACCGGGGCAACCTGAACGCCCTTCTAATCCGGGCCCGCGCCCAGTCTAGACGGGGCAAGTTTACGGAGGCCCAACGCACTTTCGAACAGGTCATGGCGCTACAACCGCGCAATACCGACGCGTTATTTTGGCTGGCGGCCACGCGGGCGGGACAGGGAGATTGGACCGAGGCGCAAAAGATGTTCGCCGCCGGGCAGAGCGAGGAGCCCGCCAACCCCCGTTGGATTCTCGCCCAGGGCGCCAGCCTGGCCAAGGGCGGCAAGCTTAACGAGGCACGGAAGCTGCTGGAAAAAGCCGCGCCCTCTTTCCCTAACCGGGAAGAATTGGACGCGCGCCTGGCCGAGATCCAACTGGCGATGCAGGACGGCCCCGCCGCCCAGGAGACCTTTGCGCGTCTGGCTCAGGCCCGGCCCGGCCAACTGGATTACCAGCTTGGCTTGGCCGCCTCGCTGGTGCTGGCCGGGCAGAACGCCAAAGCCTTGGCGCTTTACGGCGATCTTCAGAAAACCCATAGCGGCGATGTCCGCGTCTGGGTGCAACCCGCGGCGCTACTCGAAGAAGCCGGGCAGCAGGAGGCGGCCATGCTGGCCTACGAAGAAGCGCTCAAACGCGATAAGGATCACCCGATTGCTTTAAACAACCTGGCCTGGAATCTGCTGCGGCGCGGCGAGCAGTTGGAACGCGCGCTGGAGTGCGCACAACACGCCAAGCGCCTGCTGCAGCGCGCCCCGGAGGTGGACGGGACCTTGGCCGCGGCTTACCTGAAGCTATCGATGCCTCGTAGTGCCGCGGCCATTTACGAAGAGATGCTGGCTTACGTGGCGGAAACCGAAAAGCCCAGGATCCGGAAGATGTTGGATTCAGCCCGCAAGCTTTCCGCCCAACCCGCGAAAGGAAAGTCCGCATGATCAACGGCAATCCCAGGATCGATCTTCCCCCCGTGGGCGAATGGGCAAAGTCCGACGCGCTAAACGCGCCCGAGGGCCTGGCGGCCTTGCAGGAGGCCTGGGATCAGGAACGCCAGTCCGACCCGCAGGACCGTGCGCAGGCGGAAGGATCCACGCTAACGCACCGCCGGCCCCGCTTCCTGAATCTGCACGCGATTGCGCAAATTTCACTGGAGGCCGCGCGTCCCGCGTTCTCGCTATTAGCCCCCGGATTTCCCGCCGAATGGAAACAGCAGGTCCGCCAGGTGCGCGGGCGTTTGAACCAGATGCAAGCCGAGGTGGGCGCGCGCTCCGAGCAATCCTTGCAGGTGGTGGCCGTCACCAGCCTCCAGGCGCGCCGTTCCCGCCACGGTCTAGCCGCCAATCTGGCCTACATGCTGGCCTCGATCCAAGAAAATCGCGTGTTGCTGATCGACGCCAAGCTCGGCCATCCCGATTTGCACCACGCCCTGGAGCTCCCCACGGGCCCTGGGCTCTGCGAGGCCACACGCGCCCGCCGAGAAGAATTGCCGCAGTGCCTCCGGCGCATCGGCGGGACGCAGCTTTATCTGATGACGGCCGGGCAGGCCGATGCCTACCCCCTCGATCCGATCGATTTGCGAGGTCTGCACGTGCTGTTGCACGGGCTACGGCAGCAGTTTGATTGGGTGCTTATCGACGGCCCCGCCTTTGATACGCCCGCCGACGCTATGGCTCTCAGTCAGTGCGCCGATGGCACCTTGTTTGTGGTGGAACAGGAGCGGGACCGCTTTGCGGACCTTTCCCGGGCGCTGGCGCAGACGCAAGGGCGCTATCTCCTCGGCGCGGTGATGACTTAAAGCACCTGGTCTAGCGCAAATGGGCCCGCATCTTCAGCCCGTACTTCGGGCGCAGCGTTAACAGGCCTTCCGGTTCAATCCGCTGGCCCGGCACGAGTTCTAAGCGCCATCGCTGCGCAATCGTTGCCAGGCACAACGTGGCTTCCAGCGCGGCGAAGCGTTCCCCGATGCACAGGCGGGAGCCCGCACCAAACGGGAGATAGGCGTATTTGTCGATGGACGCGGGCCGCTCCGGCCAGAATCGGTCGGGTTCCGGCCACAATTCGGGCCGCCGATGCAGTACCGCCATCACGACCAACACAATGCCACCGCGCTTCAGTTCCAGGCCGTCAAAGGTGTAGTCTTCCGTGGCTTGGCGTCCGAGTAACCATACGGGCGGATAGAGGCGAAGAGACTCCTCAAAGATCTTGGCCGCATAGGCCAGGCGCGGGAGGTCTGCATACTCCGGTGGCCTGCCGCCCAGACCCCCTCCTAGAACTGTATCGGCCTCGGCCTCCAGACGCTCCCTGGCCTCCGGATGGCGGCTCAAGAGGTACAACGCCCAACACAAAGCGTTCGCCGATGTTTCATGGCCGGCGACGAAGATCGTCATGGCCTCGTCGCGCAATTGTTCGTCGCTCATGGCCTCGCCGCTCTCCGCATCCCGGGCCTCCATCAGCATGCCCAGCAGGTCGTCCTCGCCCGGGCCCGCGCGGCGGGCGCGAATCATGCCGTAGACGATGCCGTCCAATTCCCTTAAAGCCGCCCGGTAGCGTCGTGCCGCCGGCAAGGGCAGGCTGAGCAGCCAATTGCCCCAAGGCGTGACCAGATGATTTAGCGTGTGCACGACAACATCCAGCGCGTCGGCGATGCGTCCCGCCTCGCCCGCAGTCTGCGTTGAGAAAAGGGTCCGCGAGACGACGTCCAGCGCAAAACGGCTCATTTCGGCGCTCGCGTCCAACACCTCGCCGTCGCGCCAGCACTCGGTCGCCCGCTGGGCCGCCGCGCTTATTTCCCGCGCGTAGACGGCCAGCCGTTCTTTGTAAAAGGCCGGTTGCGCCAGGCGGCGCTGGCGCAGATGAAGCGGTTCCTCGCTGGTCAGCAGCCCATTGCCAAATAGTCCCTTGGTCCGCTCAATCCGCGGGAATTTCACAAATTTGGCGCTCTGGCTAACCAGGACGTCGCGAATCGCCGCCGGATCGTTGAGCAACAAAAAGTTTTGCCCACCCAGCTTCAAATGGGCGCGCGCCCCGCCTTCTTCCGCCCAGCGAGAGAAGAAGGCCAGTGGATCCCGAAATAATTCGATAGGCGCCCAAGGTTGCAAGTAGTAGTGATGATTGACCTTATAAAGAGACTCAATTTGTCGTTTTCGTTAGGGGATGCTAACCTACAGCAAATCCTAGTCCGGCTCTGAGCCTCGTCTCGCTCTCCGATACCGATTTCCAGTCGTTACAAATCGTGGGAGGTCCATTATGCAATTGCCGTACCGTCTTTCTTTACTGGTGGCGAGCTTATCATTAGCCGCTACCCTGGGAGCCCAGTCGTTCCGCGGCTCTATCACTGGTAGCGTCCTGGACGCCTCCGGTGCCGCCGTCCCGGCCGCCGTAGTCAAGATTCTGAATTCTTCAACGGGTTTTGCCCGCGACACCGTCACTAGTGCCACTGGCGATTATTCCATGCCCGATTTGCCCTTGGGCTTTTACACGGTAACCGTCTCCAAGGCCGGCTTCCAAACCACCAAAATCGACCAGGTTGAAGTCGCCGTCAGCCGCATTACCAATTTGCCGGTGAAACTCGCCGTCGCCAGCCAAGCCACCACGGTCGAAATCAGCGCGGCCGCCGCCACGATTGAAACCAGCTCCACTACGCTCGCTAATGTCGTCGGCCCCCAGATGGTGCAGGAAATGCCCATGAACGGCCGCGACTTCCGCCAGATGCTCAAGATGGCCCCGGGCGTCAACCCGCTGAACAACAGCGTCAATGGCATGCGCACCTCCGGCAACAACTATCAGATCGACGGCGCCGACAACAACGACGCCTTCCACAACACCTCGGCCGTCAACCAGGGCGGCGTCGCGGGCATCGCCGGTACTCTCCTGCCGGTGGAAGCCATCGACCAATTCGCCGTCGCCACCAACGCCAGCGCCGAACAAGGCCGCAACGGCGGCTCCAACGTCAACCTGGTTATCAAGAGCGGCACGAATTCGCTGCATGGCAGCGCCTACTACTTCAACCGCCGCGAAAAGCTCTCTTCGATCAGCCCCTTCCAGGCGCCCGGTTCCCGCCCCCGTGTAGTCCGCAACGACCAATACGGCTTCTCCGTCGGCGGCCCCATCATCAAGAACAAGCTCTTCTTCTTCGCCACGGGCGAGGCGCAGGAAGCCATCGCCGCCATTAGTCTCGTGGCCACACATCCTTCTACGGCTTGGGTCGAACGCGGCCGCGCCGTCCTTAATCGTTTTGGGGTGCCTGAAAGTCCGCTCGCTACCCGCGTCCTCACCGCTTGGCCCTCGCGCTTCAATAACCTTCCCGCCACGGCGAATAACCTCACCGCAGGCGATCAAAACGTCTACGACAGCTACAACGGCATCGTCAAGACGGACTACAACATCACCGATAAGCACTCTCTCGCGGTTCGCTATTACGGCGGGACCGGCAAACAGGCCGCCAGTTCCGGCGGCGTCTACCAGGAATACTTCCAGGTTGCGCCGTCGCGCATGCATAACGTTAGCGTCGTGATGAACTCCTCGCTCTCGCCTCGCCTCTTCAACAACCTCATCCTCGGCGCGAACTACTTTCTCCAGGTTTTCAACGACGCCGACACCAGCTTCAACCCCGTCGCGCTCGGCCTGAACACGGGCGTTACGGAACCGAGCCTTTTGGGCACGCCTTCGTTACGCATTTCGAATTTCGCCGGGGCTGGCTTCACGCAGCCCCTCGGCCGCATCGACACCACCGGCCACATCACGAACAATCTCAGCTATAACACCGGCCGCCATCAATTCAAGTTCGGCGGCGAGTATCGCCGCGCTCACCTGGACGTCTTCTACGACACCAACAAGCGCGGCAGTTTCACTTGGGACGGCACGGCCGGTCCTTGGGCGGGCGATCCCAGCGTCCCCGCCGCCGATCGGAGCATCGCCGATTTCCTTGCCATGCGCGTGACGGCCAATAACGGCGCGACCATTACCCGCGGCGAACTCCAACGCGACTACCGCCAGAACAGCGTCGATTGGTGGATCCACGACAACTGGCAGCTTAGCCCCAAATTGAGCTTGAACCTCGGCGTGCGCTACACCTTCCACGGCGTCCTCAAGGACATCGATAAGACCATCACCAACTTCATTCCCGGACGCGGCTTCGTCACTCCCGGCAAGGACATCGACCGTCTCTACCCGAACGACTGGAACAACTTCGCCCCGCGTATCGGCATCGCCTACCAGCCCTTTGGCGGCGGCAAGACCGTGATTCGCGCGGGCTGGGGTCTTTACTACGACGCTCCGCCTCTCAACTTCATCGTCGCCAACACCGGCGCTGGCAATGGCGGCGCCGCGGGCGTCCACGCCAACCCCGGCGGCCCGGCCCCGGTCTTCAACATCAATCTGACCGGCGCCCCTACGCAGATCGTCTCCGGCCAGCCTATCTTCGGCACCGCCGCGCCGCGTCCCCCTTTCGGCGCCTATGCCATCAATCAGGATTTCCGCATGCCCTACGTGCAGAACTACAACCTGAACATTCAGCAGCAGATCGGCTCCGGCACGATCTTCCAGACCGGCTACGTCGGCTCCACCGGCCGTAAACTCAGCCTTCTGCGCAACATCAACGCGCCCACGCCCGGCACACTGGTCGCGAATCAGGCCCAGTCCCGCCGTCCTTACAACGGCGCCTACCCCGAGATTGCCGCCATCAACACGCTGGAGACCATCGGCAACTCGCAGTACCACTCCTGGCAGTCCTCGCTGCGCGTCACCCGCTACCGGAACATCACGCTCAATGCGAATTACACCTGGAGCCGCGCGATGGATAACGGCACCGACGTACGCAACACGCTTCCCGCCAATAGCTACGATCTACGCCGCGAATACGGCCCCGCCGCCATCGATCTCACTCACATCTTCACCGGCTATGTCGCCTACGACATCCCCGGCACCGACCGCTTCAAGCGCCTTACCCGGGGCTGGATGGTCGCCACGCTCTTCCAGGCCACCAGCGGCACCACCATGGACATCACCGCCGGCACCAACCGTTCGAACTCGCTCGACAACAAGGACCGCGTGGACGTCATCGGCAACGCAAGCCTCGGCCTCCGCGAGCCTGCCACCCCTGGCGGCGCCCGCCGCTACTTTGAGTCTGGCGCCTTCGCCCTCCCCGCCATCGGCACCTTCGGCAACATCGGCCGCAATGCCCTGCGCGGTCCCGGCTTTGCCGCCGCCGACTTTAGCGTCTTTAAGCGCACCAACATCACGGAACGGATCTCGACCGAATTCCGCGTCGAGATCTTCAACGTCTTCAACTGGGATAACTTTGCCAATCCCGGCACCAACCTCAACGCCGCCACTAGCTTCGGCTTGATCACCAATACCCGCAACGGCTCCGGCGCCCCTGGCCTGGGCCAAGGCGAACCCCGCAACGCCCAGCTTGCCCTGAAGCTCATTTGGTAACGGCTCGGCCCACTCGAAACGTTGTACGATAACGGCTTACCTCGTGCGCCGGGCGAGACTGCAAAAAGCTCCCCGGCGCCCTAGGCGCATCTGGATCGACTACTAAGTACCCGCTTGACCACGCTTTCCGCACCTTTCCACAACTACGCCCTAGCCGGCGCCTACGACGAGATGTTCGAGGCCTCCGGCCTCACTCGCCCTCACTACCGGCATCTCTTCGACATGCTGCTCGAGATGCCCGCCGAAGAACTCCGCCGCTCCAAGAATGAAAGCGAACTCAGCTTCCTCAACCAGGGCATCACCTTCACCGTTTACGGCCGCGAGGAAGGCACCGAGCGCATCTTCCCTCACGACCTGCTTCCCCGCATCGTCACCCGCACCGAATGGGAACATATTGAGCGCGGCCTGAAGCAGCGCATCACGGCTCTTAACCTCTTTCTCAAAGACATCTACCACGAAGGCCGCATCCTCAACGACGGTCTTGTCCCGCGGGAACTCGTCTATACCTGCAAATATTTCCGCCGCCAGATGAAAGGTATCCGCGTCCCGAAGGACGTTTATATCGCCGTCACCGGCACAGACCTGATCCGCGACGTGGACGGCCGCTGGCTGGTGCTGGAAGACAACCTGCGCGTTCCCTCCGGCGTGAGCTACATGCTTACCGGCCGCCAGGTCATGAAGCGGATTTTCCCGAAGGTCTTCCGCCAATCCGGCGTCCAGTCCATTGAACAATATCCCCAGGAATTGATCGCCAGCCTGCGCGCCCTCGCCCCCGACGGACGCGACGAACCCACGGTCGTTCTGCTTACCCCCGGGGTCTTCAATAGCGCTTACTTTGAACACACCTTCCTCGCCCGCCAAATGGGCATTGAATTGGTCGAGGGCCGCGACCTGATCGTGCACGACAACGTGGTCTACATGCGCACCACCTCTGGCCTGCGCCGGGTGGATGTTATCTACCGCCGCGTCGACGACGACTTCGTCGATCCCATCGCCTTCCGTTACGATTCAATCCTCGGAGTGCCCGGCCTCTTTAACGCCTATCGCTCCGGCAATGTCACCCTCGCTAACGCCATTGGCACCGGTATTGCGGACGACAAGGCTCTGTACGCCTACGTTCCGCGCATCATCAAGTACTATCTGAACGAAGATCCCATCCTCGACAACGTCGAGACCTTTATCCTGGCCGAAGAGTCCAGCCGCAAGTACGCGCTGGAGAACCTCCCGAAGCTGGTGGTGAAAGCGGTCGGGGAGAGCGGCGGCTACGGCATGTTGATCGGCCCTCACGCCTCGGCTCTTGAGATCGAAGACTTCCGCGCCAAGATCCTTGCCGATCCGCGCAATTATATTGCCCAGCCCACGTTGATGCTGTCGCGCGCCCCGTGCTTTGTCGATGGCGAATTCGATTCGCGTCACGTCGACTTGCGGCCCTACATCCTCTACGGCGACAAGATCACCATCGTTCCCGGTGGCTTGACGCGCGTGGCGCTTCGCAAAGGCTCGCTCGTCGTCAACAGCTCGCAGGGCGGCGGCAGTAAAGACACGTGGGTGCTCGATGAATAGAGGAATCGGTATGCTCAGTCGTGTCGCCGACAGTCTTTATTGGATGGCCCGGTATCTTGAACGCGCCGAGAACACCACGCGCATGATCGACGCCAACATCCAGACCATGCTTGAGATGAAGCCCCATGCCGTTGAGCGTCAACTCAAGCGCCTCAACTTGAGCCTGGGCGAGCCGCTCAAGATGGAACGCAAATTAACGGTGCCGGAACTGGAAAGCGCCCTCATTTTCGACACGCGCGTCAAAGCTTCCATCATTAGCTGCGTCATGCTGGCGCGCGAAAATGCCCGCCAGGTGCGCGAACAGATCTCGAGCGAAATGTGGAGTGAGCTCAACGGACTCTACCATTTCGTTAAACAGTATGACCGCGAAGACCTCGAGCAGGAGCTCCCCCTGGACTTCCTGAACGAAGTCCGCCGCAAGATTAGCCTCTTCAAAGGCGAAACGAACTCCACTATGTCGCACGGCGAGGAATGGCTCTTTCTCCAGATCGGCCGCCACGTGGAGCGCGCCGTCAATACCTCCACCATGATTAGCGCCCATAGCGAAGAGCTAAGCGGCGATGCCGAAATTGAGCACTTGGAACTGCTCGCCCTCCTGCGCAGCGCCAACGCCTTTGAGGCCTATCTCAAACGCTACACCGCCGAATTCAGCGCCGATAACATAGTGGAATTTCTGCTGCTCAATCCCGAACATCCCCACTCGATTCTGTTTAGCGTCCGCCGTCTGGCCGAAAGTATTTCCTTGCTGCCGGAAATGACGGCCCGAGGCCAACGCAGCCGCGTGGAGCGCCTGGCCGGCCGCTTGGTCGCCACGCTGAGCTTTTCGAGCGTCGAAGAAATCCTCTCTTCCGGCCTGCGCCCCGCTCTCGAAAACGTCATCCGCCAGTGCGTCCAGCTTCACTCCGCCATCCACCAGACCTATATCGATTACCCCATTGAGGGCTCTTTACCCGCATGAGAGGGCCCGCCTAGATGTATTTCTCCATCCAACACCAAACCCGCTTCCGCTACGATTCCCCCGTCAGCGAGTCCCTCATGGAACTCCGCATGCAGCCCCGCTCGGAAGGCCGCCAGCGCTGCCATAGCTTCCTTGTTAAGGTCAACCCCAAGGCCCGCGTCATGGCCTATCGCGACCATCTCGGCAACTACGTCCATCACTTCAATGTTGCGGCCAAACACACCCAGTTGCTCGTCATCGCCGAGACCATGGTCGAAACCTTCGAGCCGGACTTCCTCCCCCAAAAACTCGATCCGCGCGCCTGGCAGGACATCGACGCCCTGGTCGCCCGTGACGACTACTGGGAATTCCTGATGCCCTCGGACTTCGCACAACCGACTCCGCTCCTGGAAAAGCTAGCCGTCGAGCTCAACGCCACCCGCCGCCTGGACCCTCTCTCGCTCTTACTGGAGCTCAACGCCGCCGTCTACGCCGCCTTCGATTACGCGCCCAAGCACACTACCGTTAACTCCCCCATCGATCACGCCATTGAAGACCGCAAAGGCGTCTGCCAGGATTTCGCCCACATCATGATCGCCCTGGTGCGCCGTCTGGGCATCCCGTGCCGCTACGTCAGCGGATACCTTTTTCACCGGCGCGGCGATCAGGACCGCTCTCTCGATGGCGCCTCCCACGCCTGGGTGGAAGCCCTTCTGCCTTCCCTTGGCTGGGTTGGTTTCGATCCTACCAACAAGCTCCTCGCCGGGGAGCGCCACGTCCGCACCGCCCTTGGCCGCGATTATGCCGACGTCCCTCCCACGAAGGGCGTCTACCGAGGCACCGCCCAAAGCGAGTTGAATGTCATGGTCCGCATCAGCCGCATTGAGGCGCCTGTCGTCGAAGACCACACCAAAGAATTGCTCTTCAACTCTAACCCCCCCGTTTTTGAAGAGCGCCCCATCGTCCCCGACGAACTCTCCATCCAGCAGCAACAACAGCAGCAGCAACAACAGCAGCAGCAATAGTCCCAGGCTCTATTCGCAGACATCTGCGCTATTCTGCGGAGACGGAAGTGCCGTATTGATTCGTCAAACTCTGCTCGTGCTCTTGGCTTGCGCTGCCTTTGGCCAAGCTCCCAACCTGCCTTTCACCATCACCACCACCTTTCTCCCCGTGGCTCAGGTCAACCAGCCTTTCTCGACCCAGCTCACGAGCGTGGGTGCCCGCGGCGCGGTCAACTGGTCAACAGATCCCAACGCTTTTCCCGCGGGTCTTCGCCTCTCACCCGACGGGACGATCTCCGGCACACCGCAAACCGTTGAAACCCTGGCGCTCCGCGTCACCGCCAGCGATAGCTCCGGCGGGACGCTCAGCACCAACGTTACTTACGCCTCGGCGCGTGGCAACCTTAGCATCACCAACGAGAACCTTTCTCCCATGACGGTTGGTCAGCCTTATACGGCCCAATTGCAGTCCTCCGGCGGGGCGCCACCCTATCGCTACACGCTGGCTGGTCCCGGATTTTTCGACGACTACTTCACGCTCTCGCCATCCGGCCTGATCTCCGGCACCGGTACCAACGGGTTATTTACCTTGCGAGTGATCGTCGAAGACAGTGCGGGCCAAAGCGCCACCAAGGCTCTGATCCTAGGGGCGAATTCGCCCGGCGTCCGTTTCGGCAGCACCTCGCCGCCACTTGCCCGTCTGGGCCAGCCTTACCAGCATCCTCTGGCCGTCCAAGGAGGACAAAGCCCTTGGAGGATCAGTTCCAGCGCCTATTCCCGCCTGCCGCCTGGACTCTCCGTTACCGACGGCGTCCTCACGGGCATCCCCGCACGGGCCGGCGTTTTTCAGTTCACCCTCACTGGCTCAGACTCCACCTTCCGCAATTCCGTCGCGGGCAATTTCGTGTTGTCCGTCGATGGCGGAGAAATCAATTTCGTCACCTCGAGCCTCCCCCCGGCTCGCCTCAATCAGCCCTACAGTCAGCGCATCGAGACCAGCGGCGGGCAGGACCCGATTCGTTTCGATCTCGCCCCCGGCAGTGCCGTCCTTCCCAACGGCCTCGTTCTCTCTGCCGCCGGACTCCTCTCCGGTACTCCGGTCCAGTCGGGCTCTTTCCCGTTCACTGTGCGCGCAAGCGACGCGCAGGCCCGCAATCGCTCCCTCGCCCTCGTGCTTACCATCACCGGCGGCGGACTCTCGCTCCTTTCCCCAGCGCTCCCCGAAGCCCGCGTGGGCTCGCCCTATAGTCAAGCTGTAACCGCCACGGGCGGTGTCTCGCCTTACTCTTATTCGCTGGCCTCGGGCAGCCTGCCGCCTGGCCTTGCCCTCGCCTCGACGGGCATCCTCTCCGGCACTCCTTTGCAAAGCGGCGCTTACTCGTTCGGCCTACGCATTCGGGATGCCGCCGGCGATGCGACCGACGCCATGGTTTCCCTCACGGTTGCCGCCGCCTCCACGCCGCTAAGCCTCTCCACCACGCCGGCCAGCGCCAACAGTCTCCTGCTTCCTCTCTTTCTTAGCGCGACCGCCCTGGGCGGAACCCCGCCCTATACTTGGGACCTACAGCGCGGCAGCCTGCCCAGCGGACTTTTCTTTCTCATTTCCGGTCCTACTCTCTCCGTCACCGGCGTACCCTTGGCCCCCGGCGATTACGAGCCCGTCTTCCGCGTTCGCGACGCAAGGGGCGTCTCTGCGGAATTCCCGCTCAGTCTTAACATCCCCGCCCCCTTCACGCTGCCCGTGCTGACCCAAGGCCAGGAAGGCAGCCTCATCCTTCCCGCGCCTGCTTCCGGCCTTGCCCCCTTCACTTACCCCACGTCGAACCGCCTGCCCCGGGGCTTGTCGCTCCTTCCCAATGGCACGCTCTCGGGTACGCCCCAAGAGAGCGGATACTTCTTCTTCAGCCTGGCGCTCCGGGACTCTCGCGGCGCTACCGTCCCCGCCGCCTATCGATTCCTGGTCCGCCCGACCGCGGCTTTGGCCATCGAAATTCCCGCCCTTCCCGGCGCCACCGCCGGCGTCCCCTATCGCCTGCTTCCCAGCCTGTCCGGCGCCCCGAGCGCACGCTGGTCCTTGCGCGACGGGAGCCTTCCCGCTGGTCTCGATTTGAATCCGGGTACCGGCGAAATTTCGGGTACTCCGGTGGCCTCCGGGCTCTTCTACTTCTCCCTGCGCGCCGTCGATTCTTCGGCAGCCGAAGCGAATTTTTCGGCCTACTTGGCGATCGCCCCCGCAGCCTCCCCCAGCCTCGACGCCGTCACGAGTGCCGCGAGCTATGTCTCGGGCGGCCTGGCGCCGGGCGAAATACTCACCCTCTTCGGGCGGCGCCTTGGGCCCGCCAGTCTTGAGTCCAACGCGCCCCAGCAGGGCAAGTTCCCCTCGTCCCTAGCGGGCGTGCGCGTCCTTTTCGACGGGATCCCCGCGCCGATTCTTTATGTGCAAGCTTCGCAGCTCAGCGTCGTCGCGCCCTTCCGCCTCGAAGGGCAGAGCCTGGTCTCGCTACTCGTCGAAGTCGAGGGCCGCCCCGCCGCGCCTTCCACGCTTGAAGTCCTCGCCGCTAAGCCGGCTCTCTTCACGGCCAATGGTTCCGGCCGTGGTCCTGGCGCGCTGCTCAATCAGGATGGCAGCGTCAACACCGCCCAAAATCCCGCCGGCCCTGGCTCGGTCGTCGTGTTGTACCTGACCGGCGCCGGATCGATGAATCCGCCCGGTCAAGACGGCCATATCGCTACGGCGCTTTCGGGTTTGAGCCAGGTTCCCACGGCCCAAATTGCCGACCTGCCGGCCACCGTCCTCTATGCGGGCAACGCACCAGGCATTGTCGAGGGCGCCATTCAGATGAATGTCCAAGTACCCTCGGCCGCGCCCAGCGGCGCCGTCCCCGTAGCCGTGCGCATTGGCGAGGCGCCCTCCTCGCCCGGCGTCACGCTCTGGATTCGCTAGGCAGGAACGGCGCACCTTTGGCTATTTAGCCTCGTTCCACCACACCATCAAATTCTGTGTCGCTCCGCCAATACACGCGATATCCGGCCGTTTGTCCCCATCGCCATCCATCGCCACACAAGCGTTCGTCGCCATCTTTCCCTCTAGCACCGTCTCCACCTTCCAAGCTTTCCCCACACTGTCGTAGCGCGCCGCCTTCACCATGCCGCCCTCCTTGCGGGACCCATATACAATCTCGTCCACGCCGTCTCCATCCAGGTCCACCGCCAGCACGGTATGCCCTTCCACAAACTTCCCATCGATCACCCGCCGCTCGCCCTTCTCATACACGGCTAGCTCGTTCCCATGCCAAGGATCAATCGAGGCGATCCAGAAGTCCTTCTGCCCCCGCCGCACCACTACTATCTCGCTAGACCCCGACCTCGGCCACGCCGCCTCGCTCCCCTTATGCAAAAAGCGCCTACGGTAGCTGCCATCCTTCTGCCCCAAATAAACAGCCAGCCCCGCGAAGGATGCGGTCAGAATATCCTCGCGGCCATCGCCGTTAAAGTCCACCACGCTCAGCCCGTGCATTACGCCGCGCTCGGCCGTCGAGATCACCTCGGGCTTCAGTTCCTTGCCGCGGTACACCACCAGCGGTACGGCTGCGCGGTACTCGGGAGGCTCGGCCTTCGCGTTGGCCAAGGGCGCGTTGACAAACTCCCCATTGGCCACCTTCAGCCGGTGCGACGTCGAACGGGCCTCTACCTCGCGCCGCTTCCAGGCGCCCCTGGGGTCGCCCTCGTGCTCAAACAGAGTCACCAAACCCTTCGATAGAGCCGGTATGTTCGCGAATTCGTGCGCCACCAGCAGCTCCGGAATCCCGTCGCCATCCAGGTCCTTCGCCGCTACGTTGATCATCTGCTTCAAACCGCCCGCGATCACGTGCCTCTTCCAAGTGCCTCCGCGCCCGCCCGGATTCTCAAACCAGTCCAGATGATCGAGGCCCGAGGCCAGCGCCACCAAGTCCACCCGCCCGTCGCGGTTCAAATCGACGGCCAGCACCTGATAGCCGCCGCGTAAATCATTCGCCAGCGTCTCCGGCGCACTCAAGCCCGCCTGCATCCAAAGCAGCAGCAATGCGCTCCCCGTCATGGCTGCCGGAACTCCCGGCGGTCGCGCCGCTCCATCGCCCCCGGCATCTTCGTCGTGCGGTCCGCGATCACTTCTTTCAGCCATCCGCTCTTGCGGTCGTAAATGTAGCTGCCCCGGTCCTCAATCGTCATCGCGGGCGCTTGCGCCAATTGCTCAGGCTTCAGGCCCGCTTTAAGCAACAGCTCTTCGACGGCCGCCCTCAACCCCGCCGGGTCGAATACCGTCTCGCTTTGCAAACGCGCCGTCGCTTCCGTTAGCTCGCCCATTTCCATCTTCAGGCGCGCCGGCAGCGTACGGCCGGCACTCAAGGGAAAAGGCTCTTCGATCTCGACCGTCACTCCTTCGCCCGCTTTCAACTCCACTCCGTAAAGCCCAAAATAGGTTTTGGCGTCGTTCGTCGCGCTGGCCAGTAGCATCTCGGGCGACATCACCTGCCGCAGCGTCGCCGCGTCCTTTTCCGGCAGCCCCAGGTCCGCCACCAGGCTCTTGGTCATGGCCGTCATTTGCGCCACGACATCCTTTTCGTTGCGCACCGATTGAAACTCGCCGCGGGCGTTCAGCACGATTTCCAAATGCATCGCTAGCATCTGGTCTTCCAGTTTTAGCACTGCCTCGGGCACGCTCCGGCCCGCGGGAAACGTGGTCTGGCCATTTTTCCAGCGGAGCACGTAGCCTTCACTGCCGGCTTCCAAGACTTCAATGAAAATGGGCGTCTTGCTCGACCCGTTCGACTCTGGCCGCCGCGCATCCTGGCGCACCCGCGTGTATTCGAGCTTCACAACGTCCCCTTGCTTCCACAGGGGCTGAATCTTGATCTCTTGAGCCCATACCAGCGCGCCCGCCAGCAACATTAGCATCAACTGCATGCTGCCGAGCCTAACACGCCTTTAGAAGCGCCAGTCGAGCCCGATTAACGGGAAAAGGCCCAACTGCTCGCCCTGCGTTTGCCGGTTCAAGCTCCGATTCCAGCCAATGCCCGCGATGTTCTTGCGGTTCGTCACGTTCTGCGCTCCCACAAAGACCAGTACCGGCTTGCCGCGCACCGTAAAGGTGCGGTCCGCGCGGATGTCCAGCCGGAAGTAATCCGGTAGCCGCTCCTCGTTCACGCGCGTGAGGTCGAAAATCGGCCGCCGCTGCCGTGTACTTTCCTCCACGTTGAAAGGCGTATACGGACGCCCCGTCAAATACGCCGCCCGCGCGCTCAATTCCCACTTGCGGTTCAGCCGATAGCCGCCCACTGCATTGAAGATGTACGGGTACTCAAAGCTCGCCGTTCGCAGTACGCCATCGAGGCCCCCATGCTGCGCCCGGAGTTTCGAGAAGTTCATCTGCCCAAACCATTTCTCGCTAAAACGTTTTTCGACGAAGACTTCCAATCCGGTCACCCGCCCCCGCCCCGCGCTGGTCAGGGGAAACAGAATGCTCGAAACATCGAACGTATCGCCCACGTTGGCCAGGCTCAGCGTCGGAAACTGCAACGCCACCGGATAGTCCTTGTAGTTCTTCCGGTACACCTCCACGCTCAGCCGCAGAGTCGGGCTCAGGGTCTGGCTCACGCCGGCGACGAAGTGTTCCGCCTGCCAGGGAATCAGATTCCGGTTCTCGGGGAAGGGAACCAGGAACTGAAAGAAGGGCTGCTGGAAGTAGCGTCCATAGCTGCCCCGCAGGCTTGTGCGGCTCGTCAGCCGGTAGCTGATGCCCGCCCTTGGGCTGAAGCGCGATTCCCCCAGGTAGCCATAACGATCCAAGCGCCCGCCCCAGGTCAGATTCCAGCGCGAACCCAGATTCCTCGTGCTCTGCACATAGAGGCCCGGCTGATAAGCCAGGAAAGACGTGTTGACCGTGAAGGCATTCACGCCCGGCACGATCGAGAAGGGCGTGTCTTCCCCGAGAGGCGAGGCTGTGTTATACCGCAGGCGGAAGATCTTATAGCTCCCTCCAAGCTGGAGCTTTTCGAGGCCCGGTACATAAGCCGTCAGATCGTACTTGATCGTGGATTCGCCCTCGGCCGAGGCCTCGCTAAACACCGTCGGCGCATTGGCGATCTGCTCCTCCACCGTTTGCCCTGGCGGCAGTCCAAAGCGGATCAAATCTCTCACCGTCGAATTGATGCGCGCCTCGGAATGCGTCAGTCCCAGCAGTCCCACGCCGCGTTCGCCAAAGAGCCGCTGCCAGTTGAAACCCGTGGCGCTGCGCCAGCCGTCATAGCGGATGTCAAGGTTGTTCAGCTCCTCGTCCTCTTCGTTGGGCTCCTCCGTCGCGCCCAGGCGGATGCGGTCGTTTCCGCTGATATTGGCCACCCAGATGCGATCCCGGGGGCTTAAATCATAAAGCGCCTTCGCATTGTAGGTATAGAGCACCGGCACGCCGCCAAAACCCACATCGTCCGTAAAGAAATCCAGAAAGCTCCGCCGCGCGCTCACTACCCAACTGCCCTTGCCCTTCTTAATGGGGCCTTCTAGAATCGTGCCTCCGCCGCCAAAGCCCACGGTCGCGCGGCCCCGGAAACGTTCCCGGTCCCCCTCGCGTTGGGCAATCTGTAACACGCCGCTAGTCCGGTTAATGAATGGCGCGGGATAGCCGCCCGTCAAGAACGTCACGTCTTGGATCAAGGCCGCATCCAGCAGACTTACGGTCCCGCCCGCCGAGGCGAAGTTTGCAAACGCGTTGATATTTGGGATCTCGATGTTATCGACGATGAACAGATTCTCCAGCGGGCTGCCGCCCCGCACAATAATGTCATTGCGGAAGTCGTCGCTCCCAATGGCGACGCCCGGCAAGGTCTGCACGTAGCGCGAGACGTCCTGCAGCGAACCGGCCGTCTTATAGATCTCGCGCTGCCCGATCAGATAGCCCGAGTTCTTCACTTCTTCCGGGGGCAGAAACACCGCATCCGACACGGTGATCGACTGCTCGACCGCGTCAATCTTCGGTAGCGTAATCGTCACACTGGAATCGACCCCGGCCCGCGCTTCGACCCTTGTAGTCTTTAGCTCGTTCCGGTCGTTCAGCGTCACCACCAGCTCATAAGAACCCGTCCGTAATTCCGGTATCCGGAAAGTGCCGTCGTCCTTCGACGTGTCGCAGCGCTTGGCCTCGCTGGCGCAGACCTTATATCCCGCTACTCCGGCCCCGTCCGGGCCTACAACTTTTCCGCTGATCTGGGCAATGCCGGTGGTGTCTTGGGCCACGGCCATCATAGTAGTAAGCAACAAAGCTCGCACGCCTTTTTAGAGGAACTTTGGCGCCCGTGGATGTATTTTTCGCGGCGTTTTTAAAGAGTGGCTTAAGGTTGAATCGGCTTCGGCTTTTCCTTGGGCATTTCCTTCGGCACGTCCCGCACCACATTGCCGCCGGTCGCCCCGCTAGCCGGCGGCGCCACGGGCGTCTCATTCACCACGTCGCTAGACAATGGCTCCGGCGTGTCGAAGGTAATTGAGGTGTCGGCGCCAAACTTGCGGTAGTTCCGGAACTCAATGTCATTCCGTACCAGCAGCTTGCCTTCGCGCATTTTTACCTCAGCCCGCAATGGCAGCAGAAAGGTGCTGCCGCTGATCTCGGCATATTCATAATCCAACTGCGTGCGTGCGCTTTGCACCGGGAAGTAGGTGGGAATGTCCTCCGCGTCCAGCGTGATGCGCGTGATCATGCCCGTCGAGGCCTCGGCGAAGATCAGCCCGGAATAAGCGGGCCTCACCGACATCGATTTTTCATATACGATCGTCCACTTCGAATTCGGCTGTGCCACCCGGTAGCGCACCACGTGGTTGCGCTTGCCCCGCAGAGTTCCCCAGCGCTCCCATTGGAAAAAAGCTTCCGTTTCCGGCTCAAAAACTTCCCGCAGCAGGCTTCCAAACTCACCCGTCGACGTGGCTCCGCCCAGCTTGTCCCAATCCACGTCTTTGTATTGGTTATTCACGAAGAGCACTTTCTTCTCTTCTTTGTTCTGAAAGTAGCTCAGCTTGGCCGTAATGGTGTCGGCATTCACCCAATACTCCAGACCCGAAGGGTCGTAAAACCGCCGGGTCACCTGCGTGCAAAGGAAGTCCGGCAGGCGTTTGTCGTAATTCATGGCGTATTCGCGCAAGTCCGCGATCAGCTGCTTCTGCTCTTCCGCGCTTGGCGCGGGAATGGGAGGCGCGGGAGGCTTGGCTTTGGCCACGGCCACCCGGGGCAGTGGCAGCACCACCGAGGCTTTACTCATCGCCATCAACTGATCGTGGCTCTTCGGCCCAAGCCCGTCGGCCAGCAGGTCCTCCACCCGGCCTGGCGCCAGTTGGTCTGTGAGCGTCACCTTTCTTAGGTACGTCGCGATCTGCGTGTCGGCATGCTTCAAGCGGATCGAACTCCGCACAAAGCTCATTACCTGGTCGGCGCTCAGCCTCATCTGGGCCGCCAGCTCGACGCAGCAGCACAGAGCCAAAAGCGCGAAAACTCTCATACCTTCAGGATACGGCCCCCGAAGGCGCTTGGTTTCGCCTGTTCTAGAAGCGGAACTTCAGGTTGGCGCTCAAGTCGAAGGGGCGGCCGGGGTAGACCAGGAAGTCGTTGATGCTCGCCACTAGATAGCGCTCCTTGTTAAGAAGGTTGTTGGCGTTCAGCGAATAGTCAATCCGTTTGGTCTTGTAGTAAACGGCCGCGTCCCACACGGTGTATCCGCCCAAAAAGTAGTAGTTAAAGTTGTTCACCGGCGCGCGCGCAATGTAACGCGGGCCCACGGCCACGGCCCAGCCCTTGGGCAGATCCTGCACCGCCCACAGCCGCGCCGTATGCTTCGGCACGAAGGCGGGGATGCGTCCGCGCAGGTTGCGCGTCACTCCGTCGCCGTCTTCGAGTTCGAAATCTTGAAACTGCGATTGCGTGAAGCCGTAGCTCGCCAGGATCTGCAGGCTGCGCGTCGCCCGCCCGCGCAGGTCGGCCTCGAAGCCTTTGGCGCGCACCTTTCCCGCCTGATCGAAAATTCCGTTGGCGCGGCTCACAGTTACGTTCTCTTTATTGATCCAAAACAAGCTCGTGTTCAACGTCATGCGTCCGCGCAAAAGATCGAAGCGCTGGCCGATCTCGTATTGGTCGCCCGTCTCCGGATTCAACTGCTTCCCGTCGGCCGAAAGCGAGGTCTGCGGCCGGAAGCTCGTCGCATAAGAGCCGTAGATGCTCATGAAGTTCAGCGCCTGCACGTTTAACGCGCCCCGCCACGTGAAGGGGTCCTGGCTCACCTTGGTGACCGCTCCCGTGCCTTCTACCCCATTTACCACCGGATTCCGGAACGAGGTCCGCCGGAAGCCGTCGTAGCGGCCCGAAACGAGCGCCGTCACCCGCTGGTTGAAGCGCATAAAGTCCTGAAAGAAGAAAGCGTTTACGTTGTTCGTGAAGTAGTCGAAGCGGCTCGGTGGGAAGTTGGTCAACTGGCGTGTGAAGGTCTCTTGCGGATTCACCACGCTCACCGGGGGCAGGGGAGTGCCGACGGTCGCACTGGAGCGTTCCGTCTGGTTGGCATAGTGCAGGAAATCATAGCCAAACAGCAATTGGTGCTCGATCGATCCCGTCTTCACAATGGCCAGTACATCGCTCTGGTTCTGCAAAGGCCGCCGGTGATGGAAGAAGTAAAAGAGTTCCCGGTCCACCAGATTCGGCGTGCGCACCGGGTCTACCGATAGAGTCTCCGTCACCAAGTATTGATCGTCGAAATAACGATAGGTGAAGGCGTTGCGGAAGCGCAGGTTGTCGCTGAACGTGTGCGTGTAATACAGCTGCGGAATGATGTCGCGCGTGGACTGGAAGTCCGTCGGCGGCGTGTAGCGCGTCGAAAAGGGCACGTTGGGAATGATGTTGGCGCGAAAGGGGTTAGGCTCGCTCGCCGGACGCAGCAGCGGAATGCCCGCGTCGCCATCGAAGCGGTCCTCGTTGTAGGTTACGTAGAAATTCAGCTGGTCCCGGTTGGTCGCGCGGTAATGCAGTGCCGGCGTGATGTTGTTCCTCCGCCAGCCCGCGTCGCGGAAACCGTCGGCCCGGTTGAACGCCGCGTCCACCCGATAGAGCAGCCGGTCGGATCCCAGCGGACCCGTCGCACCAAACTCCGCTCCAAACAAGCCCCAGCGTCCACCGCGAATCACCGCCTCGTAGGCTGGCGTCGATACCGGCTTTTTGCGCACCAGATTGATCGTCCCGCCCGACGCTTCTGTCCCATATAGCATCGACGACGGCCCCTTCAATACCTCCACACTTTGGATGGAATTCAACTGCGTATTCATGCGGTTCCCCTCCAGCCGCAGCCCGTCCAGCAACACCGACGATCCCACCACATTGTCGAAACCAAAGCCGCGGAAGACATAGTATTCGTACATCCCATAAAGCGTGAAGGAGTTTGTATTCGGGATGTTCTTCACCGCATCCACCAGATTCGTCACCGCTTGCTGCTGCAGGATCTCGCTGCTTACCGTTTGCACCGTTACCGGCAATTGCCGCAGAGGCACTTCCGTCCGCGCCGCTACCAGCCGGTCGTTATCGGCAATCACGGTCACATCGGTGAATATCGTCGCGGGCAGAAGCACAATTTCCGTATCCCGCTTCTCGCCTGCGCTCAACGTCAACGCTTCGGAATCCTTGCCTTCAAAGCCCGCTCGCACCGCGCGCACGGTGTAGCTGCCGGCTGCCAAGGGCCCAAAGCGGAAAGCGCCCGTCGCGTCCGTATTCGCCGAGGCGATGCGCTTCCCCCCTCCATCGCGCAATTCCACATAGGCTTCCGAGATCGCCAGTTTTTGTGGATCCACCACCCGGCCCTCCACCGCGGAGCTAGTCTGGCTCCACGCCCACCCCGCTAGGCACAACAGCAAGCAGCAAGTACGCATAATCTACCCAGAATCGCATCGCCCACTCGCTGCCGAAAACAACTTCCGATGAACGGACGCTTCCTTGCCGCCAGCGGGCGTTATCGCTTGGTGAGCTGCAACGTCACCGTGCCAATGTAAAAGCGCATGGCGACCCGAATCTGCACCGGAATCCTCTGCGCATCGTCGCTGAACCAGATGTGTAAACGCGCCTTGCGCGCATAGAGCACGCCGTCGAACAAAAACGCTTCCACGCGCACCGTTTCAAAGGTCCCCGCCGGCGTCGTTACCTTCTCCCTCGCCTGCACTTCCACGCGAGCGTCGGCAAACTTCTTGCCGTCGCTCACGGGCACACTGAGCGCCATGCCCGGCTCCAGCCGCGGCTGCCTGCGCAATTCCACCAGCGCGCCGATCACATCAAAGGTGCATCCGGGGATGGCCGTCTCGGCATTGACGACCGTGTTCTTCACCAGGTCCCGGTCCTGATGTTCGGCTTTCTTTTTCACGCGGTCGAAAGTGGCGCGTGTCTCGCGCTTGCGGGAGCCCTCCTCCGCGCGCACATACGTCGCCATTGTGCAGCCCTTCTCGTCCAAGTGGGTCGCGTAGTCGTTGTTCACGCGAAACAGTTTGTTCACCAGGCCCACACTCTCAATGTGCACATCGGACTTGCCGCCCCGGGCTGGCGCGGGTGCCCACTTCAGCGTCGCCACTCCCGCGTCCACCATCCGCCATTCCACGCGGTAGCTAAGATTCAGCGGCCCACTAGCCGCCGCCGGTTGCCCGCTCCCCGTCCAACGCAGCAGAAGCAGCAGGGCCATGCTGCGCGATATGCCTGGTTTGAAAAAATGCAAGCCTCTATTTTATGGCGCAATTCGCCGCTTCTGCATAAGAGCTACTGTGTAAGAATGTCGAGCGCCAAGCGCCCCTATCTTTTCTACGACACCACCACCAGCGTCTGCACCACCTGCCTACGCCGCGTTGACGGAAAAATTGTTTTTGAAAACGAATGCGTCTATTTGCTGAAGCGTTGTCCCGACCACGGCTTTGAACGCGTCCTGATCGCCGACGATATCGACTACTACCGCCGCACCCGCGAAGTCTTCTTAAAACCCGGCGACCTCCCCGACCGCTGGCAGACACCCATCCACTGGGGCTGTCCCTACGATTGCGGCCTCTGTCCCGACCATGAACAGCATTCCTGCCTCAGCTTGATTGAGGTGACCGACCACTGCAACCTTCGCTGTCCCGTTTGCTACGCCGAAAGCGGCCCCGACCGCCCCGGCTACCAACCCTTGGCCGCCATCGAACGCATGCTCGACGCGATCGTCGCCAGCGAAGGTTCTCCCGACGTCGTCCAGATCTCCGGCGGAGAACCCACGCTCCACCCCGACTTCTTCGCCATCCTCGATGCCGCCAAGCGCCGGCCCATCCAGCACCTCATGGTCAATACCAATGGCATTCGCATCGCCAAGGAAGAAGACTTTGCCCAACGCCTCGCCGGCTACATGCCGAACTTCGAACTCTACCTGCAATTCGATTCCCTCGAACTTGCCCCGCTCCTGCGCTTGCGCGGCGCCGACCTGCGCCGCGTTCGCCTCGAGGCCCTTGAACGCCTCAACCGCCTCGGCCTTTCCACCACCCTCGTCGTCACCCTGCAAAAAGGACTCAACGACGGCGAGATTGGCCGTATCCTCGAGTTTGCCGTCCAGCAGCCCTGCGTGCGCGGTGTCACTTTTCAGCCCGTCCAGGTAGCCGGCCGGGCCGACGGCTTCAACCCCGCCACCGACCGCCTCACCGTTAGCGAAGTCCGCCGCAAAATCGCCGAGCAGTCTGGCCTCTTCCGCAAAGAGGACATCCTCCCCGTTCCCTGCCATCCGGATTCCATCGCCATGGCCTACGCGCTCAAAACGGGTGGCAAGCTCACGCCCTTAAGCGGCATGGTCGATCCCCAGATCCTCATCGATGGCGGTAAGAACACGATTGTTTTTGAAAACGATGAAAGCATCCGCTGCGGCATCTTCGACGCCTACTCGACCAACCACTCCCCCGCCGGCTGGGCCCAGAGCCTGCGGCAACTGCTCTGTTGCCTCCCCGGCGTCGTCGCCCCGTCTGCCTTGTCCTACCAGAACGTCTTCCGCATCCTGATTCTGCAATTCATCGACGCCCACAGCTTCGAAACCCGCAGCATCAAAAAAACCTGCATTCACATCGCCCAACCCGACGGCCGCCTCATCCCCTTCGATACCTTTAATCTCTTCTACCGCGATGGGCGCGAAAGCGGACTGCTAGCCGAGCTTCGGTCGCTCCACGACCCCCGCTCCCCCGGCCCCTTGGTGCAACTTGGCGCGCTTACTTCTTAGCCGCGAGCGTTGCCATTACCTTCTGTGCAAAGTAGTTGGCTACCTTCGCGTCGTTGCGCGCGGTTTCATAGAACGCGGCCTTGGCCAGTTGGTCCTTGCGAGTGTTCAACGCCTCCCGGATCCCCTGCTGCACCCGCGGATCTTGCAGGTCCCGCTGCCCCGCCGGCTCTTTGCTCAGCACCTTCAAAATCCGGTAGCCCTCCTGGGTCTTGATGATCTGGCTGTACACGCCCGCCGCCATCGACATGATCAGCTTGCGCAGTTCCGGGTTGGCCTTCTCAAGGTCGCTTTCCCCAATAAAGCCCAGATCCCCGCCGTTGGCCGCAGTGTTGGGATCCTCACTATAGTTCGAGGCGAGCGCCGCAAAGTCCTGCCCGCTCTTTAGGCTCTGCTCGATCATCATGATCTTGCGCCGCGCTTGGTCGTCGTTCTTGGCCTTATCGTTCTTTAGGTTCCGCACGTTCGGGTCGTCCACCGGCGTCACCAGAATCTGCGCCAGATGCACTTGCGGCTGCGGCAGATTGAACGTCGCCTTATTGGCGTTGTAATAGTCCTTGATGTCCTGATCGGTAATGTTAATCAGGCTGCGAATTTCTTTATTGAAAAGCTTTTCGATCGACAGCTCCCGCCGGATCTGCGCCTTCAAATCGTCTACCGACATCTTGCGCGAGGCCAATTGCTTCTGAAATTCTTCCTGTGTGTAGGGCGCCTTCATTTCGTTCAGTTTCGCGTCCACATCGGCGTCCGTCGCCAGCAAGCCGCCCTTTTCCGCCCGCTGCAGCATGATCTCGTTATCGATCAGCACCCGCAGAAATTCGAGCTTTTGGAAGGTCAATTGATCGTCGCTGGAGCGCTGGGCCGCGTCGGCAAACTGGAAGGCGAATTGCTTATCCAGGTCGGCATAGCTAATGGGCTTGTCGTTCACGGTTGCCGCGTAATCGGGTGACACGGAGCGGTTGCAGGCGCCTACCCACAGAAAAGCCGCACACAGCATGCCTCGGCATGCGGCTTTGGATGCGTTATTCATCGGAAACCCTTATTGTAGTGAATAAAGGTCTTTGATGCGCTTACTCCTCCTTCCGGTCCTGCTGCTCGGTCTCTTCACCTCCTGCCAGACCGCCCCCGTGGGCGCTGCCGGCGCCAATGTCGGCCAACTTTCCGTACCCCCGCCCTATGGTCCCGACTTCTGGGAAACCTGGGGCGACGGTTTTGCCGAAGTCTCCACCTACGACCTCATCCTCCCCCGCTACGGCGAGCCCCGCAACGGAGAGTCCATCCTGATCTTTGTCGCCGAAACCTTTTCCGAACGCAAACGCGTGAAGGCCGATCCTGGCAAGAACCCCAAAGCCGACGAATACCCCGTGATGAAGGTGAACTGGCAAAAAAACTACCAGACCGGCATTTACGACTATTCCGAGATGCTTTCCGCCTTTCTCGGCCTCGCCCCCAGCGGGGGCCGCCCCGCCGGCGCCCTGGCTAAGCTCACCTTTAGCCGCCAGGAATGGTGCGGGCACATGTTTGCTCAAGCCCTCTTTGACGCCCGCAAAGTCCGCGTTAGCGGCGCCAGCTATTTCGACGGCGACCACGACCTCTCGCAAACCCTCGACGCCCAGGACGGCGCCATGAGCGAAGACGCCTTGGTCTTCTGGGCCCGGCAAATGGCGCCCCCGTACCTGAAGCCCGGCGAAACCAAGGCCGTACCCTTTCTCACTGGCCTGCGGAGCGCGCGCGACGCCCACCTGCCCCTTGCCTATACCCGCGTCAACCTAACGCGCGCCGCGACGCTTCAGAGAATCGAAGTCCCCGCCGGCGAGTTTGAGGTCGAACTCTGGGCGGCTCAATTGCAAAACGGCAAGAGCTACCTCTTCCAAGTCGAAAAAGAAGCGCCTCATCGCTTATTGCGCTGGCAGTTCACCAGCGGAGAGGTAGGCGAACTCGTCGCCACCGAACGCCTCAAATATTGGCAGCTCAATCAACCGGAAGGCGTTGAAGCGCTCAAAACACTGGGCCTCGAGCCGCGCGCTCCCCGCTTTGTGCCCGACGAAGACGACAATTGACCTAGAAAGAGAGCGCCTAAAAGCTCACGCCCACCGCCACATTCAACGTTCTCGGCGTTACAAAGTGCGTGCCTCCAAACGTCGACAGGAAGTTGTAAAGCGCTACCTTGTTGGTCAGGTTCACCACGCCCCCTCGGATCGATACCTTCCAGCGTTCCCCGCGGAAGAGATTATCGTGCCCGGCGTTGATGTGGAAGAGATGCCGCCCCTTCATGCGCGCCGGGTTGTGGTCGTCGTTTTCTTCGCCCGGCTGCGGAATGTCGATCAGCGCGCTGCCGCAGCGCTGGTCATTCCCAAAGAAGCCGATCGTCGACTTCTGATTTTCCGTCAACCCCACGCCGTCCGCGCATGAGGCCACCCCGGTCGTCACCAGGCCGGAATCGAAGCGCCAGGTCCAGGCCATCCAAGGCCCCTGCCGGAACTGATAGCGCAGATGGGTATTCTGCTGGAACTTTTGATCGTGATCGATGCGGAAGACGCTGCCCTCTTCCAGTGGACTTGCAAATAGCAAGCCCCCCGTCGATGGCGGAAAGAAGCGCGCCCGGGTCGACCCGATCGTGTGGAAGGCCTGGAATCCTTTCCACTCCCGCGTCGAGACCCGTACGCTCAAGCCGTCGATCTTGCTCTTGTTCCAACTCACCGGAAACGTGATCGGCGTGTTGTACAGCACGCCGAAATCGTAGGCGTTATCGGTGAACTTCCAGAAGTAATCCGCTTCGGCCACCAGGTAGCGTCCCACCGCCTGCTGAAAGCCCGCATTGAACTGGTTGCGACGTCCCGGCTCCAGCGGCACCGTTCCAAAGCCAAAAAACGCATTGGCCGCCAAGCCCCCCGAACCCGTTGAGCTGGACAGCAGCAGGTTTTCGTTGTAAGGCGTCTCCATCGTGCGCGAATACGACGCGCGCAGTATCGTGCCCGTCTGCCGCAGGCGGTAGGATACCCCCACCCTCGGCTGCCAGCCGCTTGTCTTCACCAGTCCTTGGTAGGATTCCACCCGCAGTCCCGTGTTCAGCACCAGATTGCCCAAGCTCAGTGCGTTCTGCGCATACCAAGCCACCTGCTCGATTTTGCCGCGCTCGTTAAAGCGAAAGGGCTCGCCGCCCGGCCGCGTCAAATCATAGGGCTCCAACTCCTCGCTAAAGTCCTCGCCTAGTTCATCTGGATTGGTGATCCCCAGCCGGAAATCCTCCTTCAAATCCGTCCGCACATACTGGAAGCCCGTCTTGAAGTTGATGCGCCCACGGACGTAGGAAAGGTCCGCCCGCAAACCCTTGTTTTCCAGCGTACGGTTCTGCGCCGCCGTCACGGGCGAATCCGCGAATCCGTCGCGGGAGGGGTAAAAGTCCACCCAGTCTTTGCGAAAGAATCCATTGAAGCTCAACAGCGCCTCGGGGCTGAGCACTTTCTGATAACCCGGCGCCACGTTGATGCTCCTCACCTGCTGGCGCTGGTCCGCCTCCGGCACATCGAGCGTATTCGGAATCTGAAACCAATTGCGCGCAGCCATTAAATTCAAATGGAAACTATTGCGGCTGTCCGGCTGGTAATCGCTGCGGTTGAAGATCGTCTGTGAATTTCCAATCGCATGTTGCGGCGCGAACTCCGGTGCGTCCAAAAAACGCCCGCTCCGTTCGCCGTTCGCCACCACAAAGGTGCCCCAGCGCGGCCCGCCCAACGCAAAGGAATTCTCCGTCACGGGCGACCCGAAGCTGCCGTACCCAGCCCACATCGCTCCCCTTAACCCCCCGCCTAAACCGGACTTCGTCACCGTGTTCACCACCAGGCTCGTCTTGTCGCCGTACTCCGCGTTCGGCGCCCCCGTGATCAGCTCCATCGACTGGATCGCGTTCAGCGGCAGTTGCGTCGAAAATCGCTTCGATTGCTGATCGGTAACCGGTTGGCCATCCACCGCGAATCCTGTCTGCGCATGGTCGCCCAGGGGGTGGAAGAATCCATCGGAATCGGCCACCACGCCCGGGGCCGCAAACACGATTGCGTCCGAAAGCCGAGAGCCGGGCGCGGAAACCGCCAGCCGGTTCAGGAGCGTGGCGTCGGTGTCCGTGTGCGCGTAGGGCACGTTTTCGAGAACCTCGTCGCCAAAGGCGTGCACATCCAGAGTCGTGCTCTGGCCGGCCAGCGCTAGCGTGAAGTCCTGCCGTTGCGCCACCTGCGTCCGGATGTCGATGTCCCGCGCCGACGTCGCAAAGCCCGTGCGTTTTACCTCCAAATGATACGTGTTGAAGGGGATGTTCCCCATTTGGAAGCGCCCGTCGCCGCCCGTCGTGGCCGTCGCTCGATAGTTGGTCAGGAAGTTAACCAGCAAAACCTCGGCGTTGGCCAACGCCGAACCGCTGGGGTCGGCCACCCGTCCCTCCAAGGTCCCTCCGCTTAACGATTGCGGCCGGGCTACCCAGGCGCTTACTAGCAGCAACAAAAGCAAATGCGTTTTCATTATTGATAACAGTTTCGCAAATTTTCCGCCTCCGTACAATGGAAAGAACCATGCAAAATCATGGACGGCGCTTCTTCAACTACGACCGGGCCATGGCCCTCCTGCCCGAGGTGACTCGCCTGCTTAACCAAGCCATGGCCGCCAACCAGGACCGCCGCAAGGCCCAAAACGACCTCCAGGCCTACCGCCGCCGCCTCATCCTCTCCGGCGGCGTCATCCCCAACTCCAACCGCATGGGCGCCCTCGAAGACAACGCCAAAACCTCCCACGCCGTCATGACCGGCGCCGTGCACCGCATGCAAGACCTCGGCCTCGACGTCAAAGACGTCGAACGTGGCCTCGTCGATTTCCCCACCCTCTACCAGGGCCGTCCCGTCTACCTCTGCTACCAATGCGGCGAGGATCGCATCACCCATTGGCACGGCATGGAAGAAGGCTTCGCCGGGCGCAAGCGCATTGACGACGAGTTCCTGCGGGAACATTCCGGCGATTCTCTTGTCTAAGTCCATGACATGCTTGCCGCCTTTGGGATCGCCCTGCTGCTGCAAATGGCGTTCGCGTTTGCCGCGACTCGCCAGTGGCTGGCCGCAGCCTTCCTGGCGCAGGCGGCCTTGCTTGCCCTAGCCGCACTTTGTGCCCGCTCTGGACTCACGCTCGAGTGGCCCAGCCGCCGCCGTCTCGCGCTCATCGTTACCGTGGTTGTGCTGTCCGCCGGCGTTCTCACCTACCAGATCCCCACCTTCCTCGCCCGCGCCGCCGCCCGTGACCGGGCCGAAGGCAATCAACGCGGCTCTTCCAACGAAAAAGCCGACCGCGGCATTCTCCTTCGTCCCAAAGTGCAGCGCATCAAGATCGTCCCTCCCCAACTGCATGTCCTACGGGAGGAACAATCGTTCGTTGTCCAGAAAAAAGACGAGCTCATCCCCTTCACCGGCGTCTACTGGATCTTCCAGCCTCCCGATTTCACGCTGCCTCCCCATTCGCCCGTCCACACCGGCAGCCCCGACGAATTCAAGTTCCACTCCACCGACGGCTCCGAGGTTCGCCTGGAGGCCCACCAGATCTTCGATCCCCCGCTGCCCCTGCGCGGCGTCGGCGATATCCAGGTTGAACTGCGCAATGTGGACGAGCAGCCCACCTCCTTTCAGCTCCGCCTCACCCTGCGCGATTCGCGTCTCGGCCCCGCCGCCTTCGTCTCGTATTCCTCCCGCTACTTGAGCGGAAGCGGCAACACGGTGCGCTTCCCCAAACAAAGCACCAGCGTCATCACCCACTTCGATCAATTGACGCTCCGCTTTGAGTCCGACCCCTATCGCTGGGCGCGCGTCCCCCGCATCGGCATCGTGGGCTTCCGCTTTCGCAACTAGATCCCCGCCCGCCGCAACAGTTCCTCCGCGATGGCCAGGCTCGCCGTCGCCCCTGGGCTGGGCGCGTTCAACAAATGCAAAATTCCTTCGCGTTGCTCAATCGCAAAATCCTGCAACAGCGACCCATCGGGCGCCATTGCCTGTGCCCTTACTCCCGCGCCACCGGGCAATAAATCCTCCTCGCGCACCTCCGGCACCAGCCGTTGCAGGCTCCGCGTAAATTCCGCCTTCGACAAGCTCCGCTTCACTTCATACCAACTCATGGCCGGATAGCGCGCCAGAAACTTCCACAGCCCCGGATAACTCAGCGCCTCCGCCGTGTCGTGCAGGCTAAAGTTACGCCACGAATACCCCTCGCGCTCCAGCGCCAGCACCGCATTCGGCCCGCACTCCACGCCCCCGCCGATCATCCGCGTATAGTGCACCCCCAAAAACGGAAACTTCGGGTCCGGCACCGGATACACCAGATGCCGCACCAGCCGCTCCGCCTCCGGGCGCAGCCGAAAATACTCGCCTCGAAACGGAATGATCTTTACCGGCGCTTTCTCCCCCGTCAACTCCATTACGCGGTCCGCTTGGAGCCCCGCGCAGTTAAAAACATAATCCGCTTCCCAGCGTTCCGTTTCGCTTTCGACGATCCACTTCGCAGCTTCCCGCCGCAGCCCCGTCACCTTCGCTTTGATCCGAACCGCGCCTCCCCGCCGCTCGATCTCGCTTCCCATCGCCCTGCATACCGCCGGATAGTCCACAATCCCTTCCTCCGGTACCTCCACCGCCGCCACCCCCCGCACGTGCGGCTCCCGCTCCCGAATCGCTTCTCGATCCAGCCATCGCAGGCTTTTTAGCCCATTGGCTTGCCCCCGTTCCAGTAAGTCGCGCAGCCGCGGAATCTCGCTTTCTTCCACCGCCACCACCAACTTGCCGCAAATCTCATGAGCGATCCCCTGCTCCCGGCAGAAGGCGGCCATCTTGCGAATTCCCTCCACCGCCAGGCGCGCCTTCAGGCTCCCCGGCTTGTAGTACAAACCCGCATGCAGCACCCCGGAATTATGTCCGCTCTGGTGCTGGCCGAGCCCGCCCTCCTTCTCTATTAATGTAATTGAAACGTTAAATTGGCTGTTTTGTGCGCACAATGCCACAGCTAAGCCCGTAATTCCTCCGCCCACTACCACTACTTTTCTCATGTGTTCTCTATTCTCATCGATCCCTCGGATCGTCACCGGAATGTCACGAAAAGTTAATAGCTAGTTAATGCCGCCTCGCTAACCTCGTAAGCGTTTGCATCCCTAAGGCTCCCTAAGAGGCTCCCATGAAATCCCTTTTCTTTTCCTCCCTTCTCATCGGCGTGTGTGCGTTATCCTCCTTCGCCCAAGTATCGACGGTCGCCGTGATCAACTACTCCGGCTTTAATCCGCTTGCGCCCATCGCGCCTGGCTCCATTGCCAGCGCTTACGGCAGCTTCGGCACGGTTGCCACCACGGCCACCCCGAGCGTAAATCCTCTGCCCACCACCCTTGCGAACCTCAGTCTCCGCGTCGGCACTACCACCGCGCCCCTCTACTTCGTTTCCAGCGGCCAAATCAATTTCGTAGTACCGGTTGCGACGCCCGTCGGTCGCCAGACAGTGGAAGTTCTCAACGGCACCACGGTCATCGCCCGCGGCTCAGTCAACATCTGGGAGGCCTTCCCGGCCCTGGCTTCTAGCGACACCACGCCCACCTCCCAAGGCATCATCCAAAACCAGGACTTCGGTATCAACAACACCTCCACCCGCGCCCGTCGCGGCGAAATCATCCAGCTCTACGCCACCGGTTGCGGCGCCACCAACCCCGCCGTCACCGACGGCGTTCCTCCTGCGGTTCTCTCCTCCTCCGTGCTCACGGTCACCGCGAATGTCGGCGGTGTGGATGCCACTGTCCAGTTTGCCGGGGCGCACCCGCAATTCCCCGGTATCTGCCAGATCAACATCGTCGTGCCGGATCGCCCCTTTGTTACGGGCCAATCGCAAGTGCTCGTAAGCGTCGGCGGCATCGTTTCCAACCCTGTGAGCGTTTGGATCCAGTAACCAATGAGTTTCTTCCTACGCAGTCTTACCACCGCGTTGTTCGTCAGCATCCTCGGCGCGCAACAACCAGCCGCCGATACCAAGGGCACGATCTCGGGCACCGTGTTTGACGCCTCGAACGGCCGCCCGGTGCCGCTCGTTCAGGTCTCCGTCGACGGAATCGCCGATTCGCGAGTCGTCACCGACACCGATGGGCGCTACACAATCTTGCTATCCCCCGGCAAGTACAAGCTCAAGTTCTCCGCCGATAACTACATCGACACCACGATTGACGACGTCGAATCCAAAACCGGCGAGATCACCGATGCCTCCACCGTAGTCCAGCAAAAAGGCGCTGTCACCACGCTGGAAGTGAACGAAAAAGTTGGAGCCATCGAATCCAGTGCGGAATCGATCCTGACCGAACGCAAGCTCGCCTCCACCGTTTCGGACTCGATCTCGAAAGACGACATCAAGAACTCCACCGCCTCCGACGCCGCCGGCGCTCTGGAAAAAGTAACCGGCATCTCCATCGTCGATAACGGCTTCGTCTTCGTCCGCGGCTTGGGCGAGCGCTATTCGGCCACCATGCTGAACAACGCGATCATTCCCACCACTGAGCCCGAGCGCCGCGTCGTGCCTCTCGATCTATTCCCTTCCAGCCTGATCGACAATATCAAGGTCCTTAAGACCTACTCCCCGGACCTGCCCGGCGAATTCTCGGGCGGCTTGGTGCAGCTCAACACGATCGAATTTCCCGCCGCCAAGGTCCTCCAGGTCAGCGTCAACTACGGCTTCAATACGCAGGTCATTGGCAAAGATTTTTCCAGCTTCAGCGGCGGCGCGCGAGACTTCCTTGGCATTGGCGCGGGAAGCCGGGCCTTACCCAGCATTATCCCCACCGACGATCGCCTCTTCGTCGGACGCTATACCGATCAGCAGTTCCAGGAATTCGGCCGCGCCTTCCGTCCGGAATACCAGCCCACGCGCATCGGTGGTCGGCCCACCCAAACCTACTCCGTGGTTGGCGGTAATACCTTTGGCAAATTTGGCATCGTCGGCGCCCTCACCTTCGCCAATACTCCTTCCCGTACTCCTCAACTCCAGCGCTTCCTTGCCAACCAGGGCGGTGGTCAAGCCGGCATCTTCTCGCGCTACGACGACTTCAACGTCGACGTCGAATCCAGCCGCCTGGGCGGCGTTTTCAACCTCGCCTATCGCCTCACCCCCAGCTCGAAAATTCTGTTTCGCAATACTCTCACTCGCGATGCCGACAAAGAAGCGCGCGCCTTTACCGGCCTCAATGGGTCCATCGGCGTCGAAGTGCAGGACAACCGCCTACGCTACGTAGAGCGCAGCCTCTACTCCACCAGTCTCGAGGGCGAACACGCTTTCGCCAAACTCAAGAATTCCATCTTCCACTGGCAGTTCACCTACTCCCTATCTCAGCGCGATGAGCCGGATCTTCGCCAAGCCATCCGCGGTCGGGACCCCCTCACCACCGAACCCTTCGGCTTCCTGAATCTTGGCGATTCCGGCTTCCGTTTCTTTAACGACCTGAACGATAAGATCTACGAACCACAAGCCGATTGGGGCATCCCCTTCTTCAAGGGCAACTTCAGCGGGCTCTTTAAAGTCGGCTTCCGCGGCACCGTTCGCCGTCGCGACTTCTCCAGCCGCCGCTTCCGCTTCCAGGCCATCCGCTCGCAGACCATCGACTTCCTCCAGCCGAACGACGTCGTTCTTGGCTTCAGCAACATCCGCCCCGATGGCTTCGCCATCCGCGAAGTCACCCGCGCCACCGACAGCTACGACGCCCAGATGGACGTCTACGGCGGCTTCGCCATGCTGGACATGAACTTCGGCGCCAAGTGGCGCATCATTGCGGGCGTCCGCATCGAAGACGCCAACATCCGCGTGTCCACCGCCGACCCCCTCGTTTCCACCGCGCCGCCGCAGATCGCCCAGTTGTCCAATCGCGATCCCCTACCGGCCGTGAACGTCATCTACGCGCTGCGCCCCAAGCAAAACATCCGCTTCGGCTATTCGCGCACCGTCAATCGCCCGGACTTCCGCGAACTTTCTCCCTTCGAATTCACGAACATCGTCGGCGGTTATTCCACCGTCGGCAACCCCTTGCTCACCCGCGCCACCATCGATAACTTCGACGCGCGTTGGGAGTTCTTCCCCGGCGGCAACCAGGTCATGGCCGCCAGCTACTTCTATAAGAAGTTCACCGATCCCATCGAGCAAACCTACCGGCCCACAGCTAGCGAACTGCGCCAAAGTTTCATTAACGTCGCGGGCGCTACCAACCAGGGGCTGGAGCTCGAATGGCGCTATAACCTCGGCAACTTCAAGCGCCTCCAATCCCTCCGGGACTTCGCTCTCCAGGCCAACTTCACCTTCGTCAATTCCAGCGTGGACATCCCCGTCGATCGTTTCCCGCAGTTGACTTCCCGTGAGCGTCCGCTCGTAGGCCAAAGCCGCTTTATCTACAATTTCATCGCCGATTGGAATAAGCCTACTCTGCGCTCCTCGGCCCGCTTCTTCGTAAACTCGGTCTCGCGCCGCATCACCGATGTCGGCACCTTCCAACTCCCCGACGTTTACCAGGAACGCAACACCTTCCTCGACTTTGTCTATCAGTACAACATTCGCGAGGACGGGAAATGGAACCTCCGTTTCTCGGCCGAAAACCTTTCTGACAACGAATACCGCTATCAACAAGCGGAATTTTTGGTGCGGGCCTTCCGGATTGGCCGGACCTTTACCATCGGGACTAGTTACTCGTTTTACTAAATTTTCAACATGAAACACGGAGCAGATATGAGAAACATCCTTCTCACCACCGCCGCCCTTGGCCTCGCCGCCACGGGTTTATTCGCTGCGGAGAAAAAATCCGGTTTTGAGTTCATGAGCGCGTCCCAAGCGGAACGCGAACTCGCGGGCCAAAACCAGATTGATTCCGCCGCTTCCCTCTTTATCTGGGCCACCAACGGCAACCGCCGCGCCAATGAATCCGAGTACATCTTCCGCGCGGGAGATCAGCTCTCGATTCGGGGCACCTTGGTTCCGAACGCGGACATCCAACCCTACACGGTGGTCGCCTACCGTCAGAACAACCAGAATGGCCGCAAGTTCTACTTGCCCGGCAACACCGAGGCGGTTACCGACATCTTCGGCCGCACCCCTACCGAAGGCTTCAACATCACTCGCCTCCCGGCTTGGAATAAGCAGGTTCTCGTCGGCGCCGGCGGTGCCCTCGTTCCCACGGCCGTCCCTGTGCCTAACGAACTCGGTATGCATACCCTGGTCGTCCAGTTGCGCGATTATACCGGCACTCGCGTCGTCCGCAGCGCTTACTGGAAGATCTCCGTCGTCAGCGGCGTGGTCGACCTGCCTGCCGTCATCACCGCCAACCGTACCCTCACCAACGATCAGGCTTACCGCGTCAGCGGCATCGTCCAGGTCCGCGGCAACGCCACCCTCACCATCGACCCCGGCACCGTCGTCATGGGCGCCCCCGGTTCCCAGCCCCCCAGCGTGCTGCTCATTACCACCGCCGGCCGCTTGAATGCCCAAGGCACCCGCAGCCGCCCCATCATCATGACCTCCCAGCAGCCCCATGGTTCGCGTAACCGCGGCGACTGGGGTGGCTTGATCATGCTCGGCGAAGCCCGCGTCAATGACGTCAGCGGCGCCCTCACCATCGAAGGTCTGCCCGACAACGAAGACACCCGCTATGGCGGCACGGACGACACCCATAATTGCGGCGCGCTCCGCTATGTCCGCGTTGAATTCGCCGGCGCGCTCCTGCGCCCCAACGAAGAAACCAACTCCTTTACCTGGGGCGCTTGCGGCACCGGCAGCAGCGCTAACTACCTCCAAGCCCACTACGGCTTCGACGATAGCTTCGAATGGTTCGGCGGCATCAACGACGCCAAGTACCTCGTTGGCACCTACGGCGCCGACGATTACGTCGACGTCCAAATCGGCTACCGCGGCCGCATCCAGCATGGCGTCTTCGTCGCCAACGCGGACCTCTCCAACCGCGGCATCGAGTCCGACAACTACGAACGCGATTTCGCTGCTCGCCCCCTCGGCGAATCCAAGATGTGGAACCTCTCCTTCATCGGTTCCAACGCCCGCGGCTTTGACGAAGCCACCTCGCCCTGCCTTTACTTCCGTCGCGGCTCCGGTGGCAGCTTTAATAACATGCTCTGCTTCAACTGGACCACCGGCACTGTCGGCGGCGCCGACTTCGCCTCTATCGCTCCCAACATCACCGCCGGCAGCTTCGCCCTGGGTGGCGTCCTTTCCTGGAACAACGGCTCCGCTGCCGCCACCCCGGTTGCCAATACCTTCGAAGGCCAGACGGCCTCCGATTACCGCCCGCACATGAGCCGCGCTGGTGCCAACTACCAGATCGCCGCTCCCATGATGCGTAACCCCCTCTACTACTCCGCCCCGGACTTCAAGCCCACGATCGGCTCCCCGATCTGGAGCGCGATCTGGAATGCGCCTCCCGACGATGGCTTCTTTGACCAATGGGCCACCTGGGTCGGCGCCTTCGGCGATGTTGATTGGACCGAAGAGTGGACGATCTTCCACCAGGAACAAGACATCCGTCCGTAGTCTCCTTCTCGTATCAATGTCCAAAAGGCCAGCCATCCCGGCTGGCCTTTTGGCATCTTGGTGTGTAGATGGATTCTTGTGAGATTTGCCGCCGCTCGCCCCTCCCCCTAACCCGCCATCATCTGCTTCCCCAGTCCCGCCACGACAAACCCCGCTTCCTCCGCCGCTATTCCCGCGAGGAGGGCCGTCGGCGCATCGCTCTTTTGTGCAAGGCCTGCCATTCCTTCGTCCACTCCGTCTTAAGCGAAAAGGAACTCGAAGCGAACTACAACAGCCTGGATGCCCTCCGCGCCCATCCCGACATCCAGCGCTTCGCCGCCTGGCTCTCTTCGAAGCCGCCGGGCTTTCTTCCGCTTTCCCGCCGGCCTAGAAACCGAGCCTAGCGCTCCGGCGTTTCAGTTCGCAATGTCGTATTCGCTGGCATCCCGAAACACAGCCTAGCCGTGCACGCTTCCCGCGCTCTTGGTCGCCGCTAGCCGCGCTACAAACGCCGCATGAGCGTCGCCAGCCAAGCCGGCTTGCACCGTAGATAGCAGGCCGTCCATGTCTTCGCGCCACAGCGCCCCGCAATCTAGCCAGAGCCCTGGGAACACTTGCGAGCGAAGTGTGCCATCGGCCTCGGCTGCAATCTCGTCGTACGCCCCATTTACCAGCCGACGCCAAACCGCCCGCCGAGCCGTCGGCTGCACGATCAAGTACTCTTCAACGCCATTGCGTTCATAGAGTTTCAACTTCGCGCCTGTATCCTGCGCGGTCGTGGTGTGGCTGATCTCAATGACTAGTTCGGGCGCGCCGCTCGGATATCCGCCTTCAATACGGGAAATGCCGCCGTACTCCGGGCGAATTCGCAACGCTAGATCGGGTTGCGGAGCGGATTCACCCGCCATCAGCCAGGTGCTCGCGAGCGAAATCTTGGTTCCCGGAGTCGTGTTCGCGTACGTTCCCAGCCAGTACGTCAGGTAGAAATGCGGATCGGCATGAATTTCGCTAACCGGCGACGGCATATGCACCACTCCTTCAATGAGTTCCGCCCAATGCACCCCAGGCATGGCTTCCCATCGGCGGAGAAACTCCTCCCGTGTCAGCCGATCACCCTCCCGCAAAGGCGGCGGCAGTTTTTCCGCTATGGTTGGCAAAGTGGGCCTCCGGTCCCCTTAAATTTAACACCCGCCTGCACCCTCGCGATATCATGCCCCCATGCTCCGCCGCAGCTTCCTCGCCACCCCGCTCGCCGCGTTGGCCCAGCCCGCCAAACGCCCCAACATCCTCTTCGCGATCGCCGACGATTGGAGCCACCGCCACGCCTCCCACTTCGGCGTCCCCTGGCTCAATACCCCCCACATCGATCGCGTCGCCAAAGAAGGCGTCACCTTCACCAACTGCTTCACCTCCAACCCCAAGTGCTCCCCTTGCCGCGCCACCATCCTCACCGGCCGTAACTCCTGGCAAACCAAAGAAGCCGTCACTCACTTCAGCTTCTTCCCCAATGAATTCCCCGTCTATACGGCCCTCCTTGAAAAAGCCGGCTACTTCGTCGGCCTCACCGGCAAAGGCTGGGGCCCCGGCGATTTCAAGGCCACCGGCTTTGCCCATAACCCCGCCGGCCGCTCCTTCGATCAGGCCCGCCTCAAGCCCGCCTACAAAGGCATCGGCCCTAACGATTACTCGGCCAACTTTGACCTCTTCCTCAACGAGCGCCCTGCCAACCAACCCTTCTGCTTCTGGATGGGCTTCACAGAGCCCCACCGCGCCTACGAAGAAGGCTCGGGCCTCCGCGCCGGCAAGAAGATCGAAGACGTCAAGCTCCCCCCCTATTACCCCAACAACAACGTCATCAAGAGCGATTACCTCGATTACGCCCTCGAGGTCGAGTCCAACGACATGCACATCGGCCGCGCCTTGGCCGCCCTCGAAAAACGCGGCGAGCTCGATAACACCTTGGTCGTCGTCACCTCCGATCACGGCATGCCTTTCCCTCGCGCCAAAGGCATGATCACGGAGGAAGGCTTCCACGTTCCCTTATTCGTGCGCTGGGGCAAAAACATTCCCGCAGGCCGCACCGTCGACGATTTCATCAACGTCCGCGATTTCGGCCCCACCTTCCTCGAGGCGGCCGGCGTCCCCAAAGCCGGCACCATGACCGGCCGCAGCTTCCTCGATGTACTCAAGAGCTCCCGCTCCGGCTGGGTCGATCCCACCCGCGACACCATGCTAGTCGGCAAGGAACGCCACGACCTCGGCAGCCCCTACGATCAGGGCTACCCCGTCCGCGCCATCCGCACCAAGGAATTCCTCTACGTCCGCAATTACTATCCCGACCGTTGGCCTGCCGGCTACCCCGAAACCGGCTACCGCAACGTCGACGATTCCCCCACCAAAACCTTGCTCATCAGCCGCTTCGACGAATACTACAAACAAAGCTTCGGCCGCCGCCCCGCCGAAGAGCTCTACCTCATTGCGAGCGACCCCGACTGCGTCAAAAACCTCGCTCTTGAGTCCGCCTACCTCGACGCCAAACGCAAGCTCCGCGAGCGCATGGAATCCCTCCTTCGCCAGGAAGAAGACCCCCGCGCCCTGGGCCACGAGGAATTCTTCGACACGATCCCCTATCTGGGCGACCGCAAACACTCCTGGGAAAACTGGCTGAAGAACCAGTAGCCGAATCTCCGCTAAATTAGATCCATGGGTGCCAAAGACGCGCAGATCATGGGACTTTTCTTTATGGCGATCAACGGTGTCTTGCTCGCCGTCTCCGCCGTCGTTTTCCGTCTCTCCTGGAAGCGCCGCCAGACCTTCCTCATGTTCGCCCTCATGATCGCGGCGGGAATGATGACGCTGCTCTTCGGCGGCTGCACCCTCCTCTGGGTCGGCACCACCTTCTTCTCCTAGCGGCACCCATGGCGTTTCAACTTGCGGCAATAAATGTCGTGCTTTTTTGTATTTGCCTCGTTTCTCTGCTGCTCCTTAGAAAGCACGAAGCCTCAGGTTGCGTGATTCTACTGATGTTCGTGATCGGTCTATTCGCACTCCTCTTCGGAGGCTGCACCGTCATCATCATCCGAGACGCACTCAGGAGTTCCTGAACTAGCGGTTTTTCTTTGCCGCGCTACTTCGCAAACGTCAGCCGCACTCCCGTCGTGACCAGAACATCGTTCGTCTTCCGCCCCGCCAGCGGATTCGACAAATACCGGTTGCTCGCCGCAATCTGCCAGCTCAACCACTTCCGCAGCGCCGTCGCCAGCGCCACGTCCGCGTTCACGCGGTAATTCCCCGTCTCTGTCACGTTATTGAAGAAGACGATCTTCTCGCTCAGCGTAAAGATCCCGCTAAATTTGTGACTCAGCTCGTTGCCGAACAACACTTCGCCCGACGTCCTCTTCAGCCCCGTGTTGAAAAACTCGCGGTTCATCGATCCTCCCGCAAAGAAGTCCCATACCGTGCTCGGCTTTTTCACGAAGTGATAACCCAAACCCCCTGCCGGTACAAAGCGCAGATCCAACCCCTGGAACTCGTCAAACTCAAGATCCGTTGAAAAGAACGCATAATACTTCGGTGAAATGTTTACATCGTATTTGACGCCCCCGCGGATGGAGTTCGCCGTCTGCACGTTGCTCCCCGTGGTGGAATTCGATGAGGACAACGAAAAGAAATACGCGTTGATCGAATCCCGGCTCGTCGTGCGCAACACCTTCGCCGCGCTCGAGATCGTACTCGTACTCGCGTTCCCCCTCGCCTGCGCATAACCCAAGTCCACGCTCCCCGTCCACAAATCCACCAGCCTGGGGTTCCGGATCCGGTCCAGTTCTTTCAGGTAATTATCCTGGTCCCCTTTGCTGCGAAACAAAATCACGTCTGCTTGTTTTGCGCTCACCACCCCGGCCGTCTCCGTCGCCATCTCAAAGCGGTCCTCCACGCTCTTCAGCTTCCCGATAATGCTCTGCCCGTCCTTCAGCAGAATGTTTACCGGCTCCGCAGTCTCAATCCCCACCACCATCTCGCGATTGATCTTCAAGTCGCCCGCGTACTCCGTCTTCAGCGTCAGCTCCTTGTTGTCCAGCCGCACCACCGACCCGCTCAGCCGGTCCCCATTCTTCATCTTGATTTCATCGGCGTGCGCGCACACCAGGCACGCCATGGTCAGAGCAAGCGGAAAACGCATATCCGTAGAATGACGCACCAAGGCCCCTCCTGTTACCCTCTACACTAAAAATATCCATGTCTTTTAGCCGTACTGAGCGCTTCGAGGCCCTTCGCCAGGCCTTACAGGAACGCATTCTTATCCTCGATGGCGCCATGGGCACCATGTTGCAACAACTCGATCCCACCATCGAGGATTGGGGCGGGCCCGCCTTTGAAAATTGCCCCGAGAACCTGCTCTACACCCGCCCCCACTGGATCCGCGACATCCATCGCCAATACTACGCCGCGGGCGCCGACATCGTAGAAACCGACAGCTTCGGCGGCCACATCATCACCCTCGCCGAATTCGGCCTCGCCGATCGCATTCACGAAGTCAACGCCAAAGCCGCCGCCCTCGCGCGCGAAGCCGCCGCCGAGTTCGAAACCCAGGACGGCCGCCCCCGCTTTGTCGCCGGCTCCATGGGCCCTACCACCAAAGCCATCACCGTTACCGGCGGCACCACCTTCGACGAACTCCGCGATGGCTACTACCAGCAGGCCAAAGGCCTCCTCGACGGCGGCGCCGACATCCTCTTGATCGAGACCGCCCAGGACACCCGCAACATCAAGGCCGGCCTCCTCGCCGCCAATCGCCTCGGCCGCGAACTCGGCTATTCGATTCCCGTCATGATCAGCGGCACCATTGAACAAAATGGCACCATGCTCGCCGGCCAGGACGCCGAAGCCTTCTATTCGTCTCTCGCCCACGCCACTCTCCTCAGCATCGGCCTCAACTGCGCCACCGGCCCCGAACTCATGACGGACCACGTCCGCAGCCTCCACGAGCTCAGCCACCACCACCTTTCCTGCTACCCCAACGCCGGTCTCCCCTTGGAAGACGGCAGCTATGGCGAAAGCCCCGCTAGCCTCGCCGCCCAACTCGAAAAATTCGTCGATCACGGCTGGCTCAACATCGTCGGCGGCTGCTGTGGCACCACGCCCGCTCACATTGCCGCCATCGCTAAAATGGCCCACGGCCGCCCGCCCCGCCAGCCCAAGGCCCTCTCTCATCGCGCTTATTTCTCCGGTATCGAACTCATCGAGGCCGACGAAACCAATCGCCCCCTCCTCGTTGGCGAACGCACCAACGTCATCGGCAGCCGCCTCTTCAAGAACCTCGTCGCCGAAGAGAAATGGGAAGAAGCCACCGAGATCGCCCGCCGTCAAGTCCGCGGCGGCGCCCACATCGTCGACGTCTGCCTCCAATCCAGCGACCGCGACGAAATGAAGGACATCCCCTTCTTCTACGACAAGCTCATCCGCAAAATCAAAGCCCCCATCATGATCGATACGACGGACCCCGCCGCCGTCGAGCTCTCCCTCTCCTACTGCCAGGGCCGCGCCATCATCAACTCCATCAACCTCGAAGACGGCGAAGAGAAGTTCGAAGTCATGTGCCCTCTCATTCGCGAGTACGGCGCCGCCGTCGTCGTCGGCACCATCGATGAGGACCCCGTCCAGGCCCAGGCCTTCACCCGCGAGCGCAAGCTCTCCATCGCGCAGCGCAGTGTCGATATCCTCACCTCCAAATACGGCCTCCAGCCCGAAGACATCATCATCGATCCCCTCGTCTTCCCCTGCGCCACCGGCGACGAAAACTACATCGGCGGCGCCGTCGAAACCATCGAAGCCCTCCGCCTCATCAAGCAACAGATCCCCTACGTCAAGACCACTCTCGGCGTCTCCAACATCAGCTTCGGCCTCCCCGCCGCCGCCCGCGAAGTCGTCAATAGCGTCTTCCTTTACTACTGCACCAAGGCCGGCCTCGACCTCGCCATCGTCAATACCGAAAAGCTCGAACGCTTCGCCTCCCTCCTGCCGGAAGAGCGCAAGCTTGCCGAGGACCTCCTTTTCAACAGCCCCGTCAACGGCGAGCCCGCCGACTGGCGCGAGCAGTCCAAGGAACAAAAAGCCGCCCTCAACCGCCACCACATCGAGGCCATCGCCGCCCACTTCCGCACCGCCGTCAAGAAAGAAAAGGTCTCCACCCAGGACCTCCCCCTCGACCAGCGCCTCGCCAACTACATCATCCAAGGCACCAAGGACGGCCTCGTCGAAGATCTTGAACGCAAACGCGCCGAAGGCGCCGCGCCTCTCGATATTGTCAACGGACCCCTCATGGCCGGCATGACCGAGGTCGGCCGCCTCTTCAACAACAACGAACTCATCGTCGCCGAAGTGCTCCAAAGCGCCGAAGCCATGAAGGCCGCCGTCAGCCACCTCGAGCAGTTCATGGAAAAAGTCGATACCGCCAGCAAAGGCAAGCTGCTGCTCGCCACCGTCAAAGGCGACGTCCACGACATCGGCAAGAACCTTGTCGAAATCATCCTCTCCAACAACGGCTACCAGGTCGTCAACCTCGGCATCAAGGTCCCCCCCGAGGAACTCATCCGCGCCTACCACCAGCACAAGCCCGACGCCATCGGCCTCTCCGGCCTCCTCGTCAAGAGCACGCAGCAAATGGTCATCACCGGTACGGACCTCCGCGAGGCCGGCATCCAGGTCCCCCTCTTGGTCGGTGGCGCCGCTTTAAGCGACAAGTTCACCAAAACCAAAATCGGCCCCGCCTACGGCGCCCTCACGCTCTATTCCAAAGACGCCATGACCGGCCTCCGCCTCATGAACGAACTCATGGACCCCGCCGCGCGCGCCACCCTCCTCGATGCCCAGCTCAACGTCGCCTTCGACTCGGCGCCCGCCGAGGCCCCCCAGGTCTCCACCTCCACCACCCGCAGCGCCAAGGTCCGCCTCGACATACCCATCGCCACCGTCCCCTATTGGGAGCGCAAGCTCCGCGTCGTCCCCCAGCTCAAGGAAGTCTGGGAGTACATCAACCCCTTCATGCTCTACGGCAAGAACCTGGGCTTCAAGGGCAACTTCGAAAAGCTCTTTGCCGAGCGCGATGAAAAGGCCCTCGACATGTTCTACAAGGTCGAAGAGGTCAAAGAGTGGGCCGCCGGTTTCCTCAAGCCCAAGGCCGTCTGGCGCTTCTTTGAAACCGAGCGCGACGGCAACGCGATCCATCTCTTTGAGCACCGCGCCTCTTCGCCCATTCACACCTTCCGCTTCCCGCGCCAGGCCATGAACAACGGCCTCTGCCTCAGCGATTACGTCCTGGATGCGCAAGATGGACAACGCGACGCTTTGGCTATCTTCGCCGTCACCGCCGGCGAAAGCTTCCGCGAGCGCGCCGAAGAAGCCAAAGCCAAAGGCGAATACTTCAAAAGCGTCGCCCTTTTGGCTTTGGCCACCGAAACCGCCGAAGCCACCGCCGAATGGCTCCACCGCCGCATCCGCGAAGACTGGGGCATCGCCGACCCCCCCGACATGACCATGCAACAGCGCTGGACCAGCCGTTACCGTGGCAAGCGCTTCAGCTTCGGCTACGGCGCCTGCCCCAACATGGAAGACCAGGTCGCCCTCTTCCAATTGATCCAGCCCGGCGACATCGGCATGACCCTCACCGAAGGCTTCATGATGGAACCCGAAGCCAGCGTCAGCGCCCTCGTCTTCCACCACCCCGACGCCGCTTACTTCACCGCCGCTGAAGCCTCGGAACTCGTCAGCGCCTAATTTATAGACCATAGCCTATAATCGGCTATACTTTTTATAGGCTATAGTCTATGAAAAAGAAGCAACGCGCCGCCGAGGCTCGGCGCCATTTGGATGAACGATTTCGCGCCTTACCCCCCGCCACTGCCTTTGCCGTACCCGTTCGCGGATGGATTCGCGCTATCCGCGAGGCTCTAGGCATGTCCTCATCTCAGTTGGCCCAGCGCTTGGGCATCGCTCAGTCCTCCGTCGTGTCCCTCGAGCAGTCCGAGCTGAAAGGCTCGATTGAAATTGCCAGCCTCCGCAAGGTTGCCGAAGCGCTCGATTGCAACCTCGTCTACGCCCTCGTCCCCAGGAAGCCCCTGCATCAGCTCCTGCTCGACCGTGCCGTGCTTTGGAACCGTGCCCGCCGCGCCTCCGTGGAACACTCGATGCTGCTCGAAGACCAGGCCGTCCCCGCGCCAGCCCAAGAGCAGACTCTCGAAGCCCTTCTGCGCGAAAGCAACCCCGCCCGCCTTTGGGACCAACCATGAGCGGGCTATTCGATCAACCCGATGGCGCAACCCCGCTCACGCCGGAAGAAATGCGGGACCTCATCCCCACCCATATCTCTTTCCGCTCCGAGTTAAACTCGGCCGAACAAGCCAATATCCTGCGCGCTCAGAATTGGGCCCTCGCCCGCCGCCGCGATCTCTTGGAGGTCAAGTTCATCCAGGAACTGCACCGCCGCATGTTTTCGGACGTCTGGCGCTGGGCGGGCCGGTTTCGCACCAGCCCCCGCAACATCGGCATCGACCACTGGCTCATTTCCGTCGAACTCCGCCGCCTCCTCGACGATGCGCGCGCTTGGCTCGAACTCGAAAGCTACTCCGCCGACGAACTGGCCCTTCGTTTCCACCACCGCCTCGTCTTCATCCACCCCTTTCCCAACGGCAACGGCCGCCACGCGCGCCTCATGGCGGACCTGCTGATCCTGCGCCAAGGCCAGCCCCGCTTCACCTGGGGCAGCGCCAGCCTGCACCAACCGGGGCTTGCCCGCAAGCAGTACCTGGACGCGCTCCGCGCCGCGGACCGCCATGACATCGCGCCTTTACTCGCCTTCTCGCGCGCCTAACCCTTCCCCGGCCGCCCCAACTGCTCCACAATCCGCGTCTCCTTGCCTGCATCCTACGCTTCTACGCGCTTTTCCGCCCAGCCCGCATAGCGCCTTCGCAAATGCCGCCTCAACCAAGGCTCCGCCTCCAACCCTTCTCCGTTCAGTCCGTACACAACCCCGACGCAAACCATTCTCGTAAATTCATCGTCGCGGCTCAATTCTTGCACTTCTGCGGTAAAAAACTCCTGCCACGCCGCCCGCCAGCGTTCGCGATGCTCTTCTACACTCTCCCCTAAAGCCAGCTGCGCGGACTCCCTAGAACGGAATCGAAACTCCCCCGCGATCAAATCGTGCGCGTCCTGCAGTACCCGATGATCGAATCCCTTCATCTCTCGCAACCGCCGGCAAAGTTCGTCCTCTACTCGAAGCAAGCGCGCGGCATCTAGATACCGATCCCGAGGAATTTGCTGTAGCGTTCCCAACATAAGCCAGTAGTCCTCATGCTGCATCAGCATGAGTTCCTGATCGCTATCACCCTCGAATCTGGACCCTACAAACACTTTCAAAGCCTAACAAAGCGGCGACCGCCTACGCCCAATACCCACTCCCCTCCACCCGAGCCTGCCCCAGCGCCGCCAATGTCTCCAGAATCGCCTTCACATCTAGCTTCCGTGCCCGCGCAAACCTCTTAGCTACTTCATCCACCTCCGACGGCCCACTCGCCGTGCGCAAGTAATCCCGCACCGCCCGTACCCGTTCCGGCAGCGAATCCGGCCACGCTGTCTTCCCAGTCTTCGCCGACTTCACTTCCTCCTCTTCCGCCTCGATCCCCAATCCAACCTGCGCCGCGCCGGCCTGTTGGAATTCCGGCCGCAACCACCGCACCAGTCCCGCTCGCTCCTCCGCCGCCCGCGCCGCATTCAATTCCACCAGTCGGAACAAGATCTCTTCCGTGGCCAGATCGGTCGGCCAACCGTAAGCCTCCTCCACCGCCTCATCGATCTCATCGTGCAATTCCCGCAACACAGAAACGATCCCCTGCTCATGAATCTGCTGATCTTTCGCGTCCAGCGCTTCGCCCCTGCGCAGCTTCTCCAGGACGTTATACATCTCCGTCATAGTGAGATCGGTGTGGAGTCGCTGCCTTTCCTTCCGATGCCCGTCCAACTTCTCGGCCAACTCGCGAATCCTTCCCTTCTGAACCTCCGTCGCGGCGGGAAAGGGAAACGGTTCGAAGCAACGCGTCTTGTTGTAACGCGGTCGATCTTCAAGCGTGCCACCCGCCGCCAGCGCCCACGCTACGTGGATTCGACTCGACAATACCCCCAGCAAATAGGCATCACTCGAAGCGATGTTGACGAGCATGTTGTCCGGCAGAATCGACCCGTCCAAAAACACAAAGACCCGATGCTTCGCGGTTTCGGCAGTCGCGATATATCGCAGTAGTCCTTTCAAGGCAGGCCGGAACGAGTTTCGAGGCTTGCCGAAGATCCACCATTTCTTGGCATACTCCTGCGAATCTTTGGTTTCGCCCCGCTTGCCTTCTCGCTCCGGCTTTACGTGCTCAAAGACATGCTGATAAACCGCTGGAAACTTGTCCCGTACTTCGGTTGCCTCCAAACCGAATAGATCGATAACCATCACTCCCCGCGGGCGGGCCGTCAGATCCCTCCCGTTGCGGTACTCGCGAATATGATTCTCCAAGCCCCGCAAGCTTCCCAATCCCAAGTCCGCAGCTCGATCCCGGCTAACAATAAAGCCGGCTCCGTGCAGCTTGACACCAGGGCAGCTCAATCCAACATTCGCCTTGAGTGGTCCAGCAGTCGTCGTATCCGGCCCAACACTGAGGTCCGGTAAAATCTTCCCCAACCTCTCCTCCAACTCCACCTTCGCGGCACCCTCTCCATCTCCCTCCTCTTCCCGAATCACGCGGAGTAGCCGCCCCTCCCTGGTCCCCGCCGCACCCACCGTCATCGCAATTCGCACGGCAGCCCCATCCATTGAATCCACCCAAGGATGATCCGGCACAGCAAACACGAGCGACAAAGGCGTCTTCGCATCCGCTAGATGCGGCACCATAACGCGGCGCTGAAACGTCTGTCGCAAGCTATTGGTCGTGATAAATCCGAAGCGCCGCGTTTCCCCCGCTCGCACTCGCTCTGCCGCCCGGTGCCACCAATACATCACGTAGTCTGCCGTCTCCGGTACCTCATCGTAGACTTCCCGCAACGTCTCGGCATACCCGTCGCCCAACTCCCCACGCATCCGCCAGTTCCCCAAAAACGGAGGGTTGCCGACAATAAAGTCGACCTTCGGCCATGCGGACTTTCTCGCATTCGGGTAATGCAACACGATCCGTTGCGCATGTTCATCGGGCACTTCCGCGCCTGTGACCGGATGGCGCACCATCGTCTTCCCATCCCACGTTTTGCGGACCCGCCCCTCCTCATCGAGCGCCGGTTCGACCGGATCATAGGCCAGCAAAGCATCCCGGTACTCGATGTTATGGAAGCGCTCAATTACCGGCTCTCGCGGCATCGTCGATGCGCCCCACGTCCGAAAATACCACTGCAAATATCCAATCCAGAGCACCAAGTCCGTAATCGCCGCCGCCCTTGGGTTCAACTCGATGCCCAGCAATTGATGCGGGTCCACCGTCACACCGGTTTCTTGCAGAAGCTGCTGTGAATAGCCCAGCCCTTCCAGCATGTCGTTTACTTCGGCTTCCAGCCGCTTCAGGTGTTCAAAGGTCACATAGAGAAAATTGCCCGATCCACAGGCTGGGTCCAGCACTAGCGTGTTACACAGCTTCTGCCGGAACTCCCGCAGCAGCACAATCGCTTCGTCGCTTTTCTTCGCCGCCACCAGCGCCGCGGCAGCCGCTTGCACGTCCGCCCAATCCTGCCGCAGAGGTTCTACAACGGTCGGAATCACCAGTCGCTCAACATACGCGCGCGGCGTGTAGTGCGCACCCAACGCGTGCCGCTCACTCGCATCCAGCGCGCGCTCCAGCAGAGTTCCAAAAATCGAAGGCTCCACATCCTTCCATTCCGCCGCGCCCGCCCTGCAAAGGATCTCGTGTTGTTCGCGATTCAGAAGAAGTGCCTCATGCGAAGCGAACAAGCCGCCGTTGAATCGCAATACCTGCTCTCGCAGAATCGGCGAAAAGCCGCCCCTGTCCATCGTTTCCCACAGCGACTCCACCATAGGCTGAAATTTACCCAGATCACCCCGCAAACTTTGCAGTAACTCGGTAAAACTGTTCTCCCGCAGCAGCCGTATATCCTCCGCGAAGAAAGTAAAGATGCACCGCATCAAAAATGGAGTCACCCTCTCCGGCGGATAGTCTCGTTCGAGAGATTTCGCCAGATCCGCCAGCAGCGCGGCTACGTCGCGAGTTACTTTCGCCGAAACCCGGCTAGGGTCGAGCGACAGCGGATCGGTCCAGACGGCGCGAAGTCGATCCCGCGCAAAGTCGATTCGGTCAAAGGGAGTCCTGTGTGTTAGCGAATCGGGAAAGGGGAGGTACGCCTTCCCGGTCCCCGAAAAATCGGCGAAGAGTTCGATGGAATACCCAACGTCCACGATCACCAGAAACGGGGGCCATCCGTCCTCGACGGGCAAGGCCTTCGCATATTGCTCGGCTTGGTTCCGCGCCCGCAGCATTGCCTGATCCCAACCCGGACTCTCGCGCACCGCGGTTCCTTTTCGGTGGGTCTCTAACAAAAGCGAAGCTTGCTCGCTTTTCGGCGTGGCATCGCTTCCCTGCTTGGCTTCGAGTACGAAGCACCCGCGCTTGTAAAGGTCAATGCGCCCGACACTACTTAATCCCGTCGCATGGCGGAACTCAACAGCCTTCTCAAAGACGTATTGATTCTGCCGCTCGTCCGCCTGCGTCGGCATCGGCCTTGGCACGCCCAGGTAGTCGCACAATTCAATCAGAAAACCCTGATAGTTAGCCCGTTCGGCTGCCCCCGACCTGCGCCACCTCGCGATGAATGATTCTTCCGGCATCTCAACGAATCTTCCAGTCTAACTGCTGGGCAGGCATCCGCATAGTTGCTCTGGACTCCCTTAATTCGAAAACTGCGCGATCTTGGCCGTCTGCCGCTCGAACTTCGATACGTCACCCTTGCCGATCTCCAAATCCTCTGCTAAGTTCCTCTCCGTTAGCTCGCGGTCTCTCCGCATGTCGTTGAGCGTCGGAGCGGAACTGGACCTCCTGACAGAAACCACCCTATCCGCTAATCTGAAAGCGTAGGACTTCGCCCCATGACGACCATCGAACTCCCAGACCACCAAGCGGCCGCGCTCAAAGCGAAAGCCGCCATGCAGGGCCTTACTCTCAAAGCATGGCTCGCTAAGTTAGCTGCGGAATCGTCCTCGGAGGCGCCCCGAAAGCCGCTCAAGTCCGGTCGCGGAATGCTCGCCAACTACGGCCCTGCCCCTTCAGCGGAAGAAATCGACGCGAATCGCGACGATATGTTCCGCGGCTTCGGCGAAAATGTCTAGATGATCGCCGCCGTCGCGGATACCCACAGCGCCCTTTGGTATCTCTTCAATGATCGCCGCCTATCCAGCGCTGCGGGAGACTTTATGGATCAATCCGCCGCGTCTGGAAGCCAGATCGTCGTTTCTTCGATTAGTCTGGCGGAAATTGTGTACCTGATCGAAAAGAACCGGCTGCCCGCAAATTTCTACGCCGATCTGAAAGCCGCTCTCGACGATTCGGACCACCTCTTCAAGGAAGCTCCCTTCACGCTCGAAGTCGTGGACGCCATGAGGCAGGTTTCTCGCGCGGATGTTCCCGATATGCCGGATCGAATCGTCGCCGCAACCGCAGTTTATTTTGGCGTCCCCGTTATCAGCCGCGACGGCAAAATCCGAGCCTCAAACGTTCAAACTCTTTGGTAAGGTCCCCGCCGGCGCCTAGGCGGTACCGAAAAGGCAGTCTCATCGGAGGCTCAACCTCGAGTCACGCCAAATCAAAAACCCCATCTCCCTTCCCTTCAACCACTTCCGCCCCGCCCCAGCCAAATTCCTCCCTCCTGCCTACTAAAGTGAAATCGCAAAGGCCTCTTGGTCTTTCGAAAATTTATAGTTACTCAGCATCACCAAGGAGACAGTAACCATGGCCACCGCCGCCCAGGCACTCGCCAACCAATCGAACGCGCAGCGTTCCACCGGACCCACCACCACCGCCGGCGCGTCCCGGTCCGCGCGCAATTCCTTCTCGCACGGCCTCAACTCGACCAGTGAGAACCTCTTCGCGCAAATCCCTGAAGCCCAGGAAGACTTCACCGCCTTCCGCACCCGCCTCTTGGCGCAATTGAAGCCCAAAGGCGAAACCGTCCTCGCAGCCTTCGATCGCTACGCCTTCGCCCGCTTCCAGGCCGAACGCGCCCGCGCCTACGAAACTCAAGCCGAACACGACATGGCCGCCGCCTTCGGCGACGATGCCCTGGAACGCCGCTGGATGCGCTTCGTCCAAACGCGCCTGCGCCTCTCCCGCGAAGCCGAGGCCGCCCTCCGCCACTTCCGCGCGGAAAAGGCGCTCGAACTCGAAGCCTCGCTGCGCCGCCTCGCTCTCTTACCCAAGCCGCCAGCCGAAAATAACGAAGCCAATCCCCCTGTAGGCGCCCCGGTCGAGTTCGAATTCCCGTCCGGCCTCGAACATCTTTCAGAAAACTACGTGCCCGATTGGCGCGCGGACCTCATCCGCATCACCGCCGGCATCCCCGGCTGCAAACCACCCAGCGAATGGAATTTCTAGTAGTTATGCGAGTAGAAAAAACGAACCCAATTACAAACGCGGCCTTCGCCCTAAGTCAGGTTAGCTCTGAGCTTAGCCCTTCCCCGGCCGCCCCAACTGCTCCACAATCCGCGTCGCCTCCTCCACCGCCCGCGCCAGCACGCTGCGGATCTTTCCATCCTCCAGCATCAGCAGGCCCCCAATCGTGCACCCCGCCGGCGTCGTCACATCGTCGCGCAACGCCGCTGGATGCCGCCCGCTCTGCTGCACCATCCGCGCCGATCCCAGCATCGTCTGCGTCACCAAGTCCAGCGCCAGGTCCCGCGGCAATCCCACCCTCACCCCCGCATCGGCCAGCGCCTCCATCACCAGATACATATATGCGGGCCCCGATCCGCTCAGCGCCGTAATCGCGTTGAAGTAATGCTCCTCCACCTCCAGCGCCTTCCCCACGCTCGCAAACACGGCCTGCGCCACCTCCAAGTGCGCCTCCCCCGCCCAGCGACCGCCGCAGTAAACGGTAATCCCTTGCCCCACCAGGCAGGGCGTATTCGGCATTGCCCGCACCACCGGATTCTCTGTCCCTAACAGCCCCTCAAAGCGCTCCGTACTTACTCCCGCCAGCACACTAATGACTAATGTATCTGCGCGCAAGCCGGCGTCTCGTAAATACTCGGCCACCTTCGCGGCCTGCCCGGGCTTTACCGCCACCAGCAGCAGCCCCGCGTCCCTTACCAGTTCCCGGTAATCGCGCGACGCCGTAACTCCCAGATCCCGCGCCACTTCCTCCGCGCTCTGCTCCGTCTTGGTCGACGCCCACGCCTGCCGTCGCTCGATATGTCCGCTCTGAATCAACCCCTTCAACAGCGCCTGTCCCATCACGCCCGCGCCAATCACCCCCAAGGTGCGCCCCGGCGCCATCAGGGTAATGCCATTCGTGTCCATATTCTCCACGACTATCCCACAAGCTAGGCCCCCTCGCGCGAAACCCTCACCCACCGGATTAGTACCTCCCCGTCTTGCCCGCGCCCCGCACCCCGGCAGATCCTAAGGGTCGATGCTGCTCCTTCTCTGGTTCCTGCTCCAAGGCCAACCCCTCGTCACCGCCCACCGCGAGGTCCAAACCAATTGGGTCCTCGACGCCCAAGGCCAGCCCGACCCCTCCACCCGCCGCCAGAAAGTCTATGAGCGCCAGTGGCTCGACGGCCGTCTCTACCGCGTCCTCCTGGAGAAAGACGGCCGCCGCCTCTCCGTCGACGAAATGACCTGGACCCCCGAGACTCCCGCCGCCCCTCTCCCCGATGGCGAACGCACCCGCGTCCTCGACCAGGAAAGCGGCGGCCTCCTCCCCGGCAGCCGCATCACCACGCGCATCGAAGACGGCGCCGTGCGCGAGGTCATTGTCGATTTCTATACCCGTCTCCCCGACGGCCGCGTCCGTCACGGCCTCCAGGTCACCCGCTATACGCCCGCTCGCGATAGAATCACCCAGAACCGATGCGCCTCCTCCTCCTGTTCTGCCCCCTCCTTGCCCTAGCGCAAGCTCCCTATGCCCTGAAATCCGGCGACCGCGTGGTCTTCTTCGGCGATTCCATCACCGACCAGCGCCTCTACACCACCTTCGCCGAAACTTTCACGGTCACGCGCTTCCCCAAGACCCCCATCTCCTTTACTCACTCCGGCTGGGGCGGCGACCGCGTCTCCGGCGGCGCCGGCGGTCCCATCGACGTTCGCCTCTGGCGCGACGTCCTCCCCTATAACCCCACCGTCGTCACCATCATGCTCGGCATGAACGATGGCCGCTATCGCGCCTTCGACCAAAGCATCTTCGACGAGTACTCCAAAGGCATGCAGTACCTCACCACCACCCTCAAACGCCGCCTGCCCGCCGCCCGCCTCACCCTCATCCAGCCTTCCCCCTACGACGACGTCACCCGCGCACCCCTCTTCGAAGGCGGTTATAACAACGTCCTCCGCCGCTATTCGGATTTCCTAAAAGAACTCGCCGCCCGCGAACGCCACCACGTAGCCGACCTCAATACCAGCGTCGTCGCCGCCCTCGCCCAGGCTAAATCCATCCACGAAGCCGATGCCGCGAAACTCATCCCGGACCGCGTCCACCCCGGCCCCGCCGGCCACCTCCTCATGGCCAAGGCTCTCCTGGATTCCTGGAACGCCCCCGCCCTCGTCACCGAGGTCGAAATCGACGCCTCCCGCAAGTCCATCGTCTCGGAGCGCAACACCCAGGTCTCCGGCCTTCGCGCCACGGGCAAGTCCCTTTACTGGACCCAACTCGACGAAGCTTTGCCCATGCCTGTCGACACCAAAGACCCCCTCCTGGCCCTCGCCCTCAAGGCATCCGACTTCACCGAACGCCTCAACCGCCAGCCCCTGAAAATCGCCAAACTCCCCGCTGGTCAATACACCCTCAAAATTGACGGCCTCGCCATCGGTTCCTTCTCCGCCGCCCAGCTTGCCGCCGGCCTTAACCTTGCCGAGCTCCCCACCCCCATGGCCGAGCAAGCCGCCGCCGTTCACTCCCTCACCCTGCAACGCGCCAACATCCACAACACCCGCTGGCGTCAAGTTCAGGTCCCCCTGGAAAAAATGACCTCTCCCGCCCTCCACGACGCCCTCAAGGCCCTCGACCAGTTGGAGATGGCCCTCGCCCAGGAACAACGCTCCGCCGCCCAACCCCTCCCTCGTCAATACGAAATCAGCGCCAACTAACCGCATCGACATAACTTTTGCCTCCCCTCAAGGGTTGGCCTTCGGCGTGCAGCATTCTTCTTCATGTATCACCACATAAAGAAGCTGATGTACACCGTACGGATTGGTCAGCCCGATCCGCGTTTCGGCAACATGCTCCTCGAACAATTCGGAGGGGCCAACGGCGAATTGGCTGCCGCCATGCAATATTCCATTCAAGGTCTCAACTGCGACGATCCTGACCGGAAGGACCTTCTCATGGATATCGGCACCGAGGAACTGAGCCATCTCGAAGTCGTTGGCACCTTGGCCCGTATGCATCTAAAGCCTCTCAAGACGGATCGGAACGCCGCCCATGAGGACCCCCTAATCGCCATCGCCGGGGGCGGCGGCGTGAATCTCTTTAATTCCATGGGCAGCGCCTGGACCGCCGATTATCTCAAGGTCACCGGCGAACTCGATGTTGACCTCCGAAGCAATATCGCCGCCGAAGCGCGCGCCAAAATCGTTTACGAACGGCTGATCAACTTCACCGACGACCAAGGCAGTATCGATACCCTCCAGTTCCTGATGACCCGCGAAATCACGCACATGAAAGCCTTTACGGCGGCTCTTGAAAGCCTGGGTAAACCCATATTCTCCATCGGAGCCATCCCGCCCACCGCTGGGCTGGTGGACCAATACTTTAACGACTCAACCGGCACTGGCGACCGCGGGGAGCCCGACGCCCGCGGTCCGTGGAATGAAGGTGGAGATTGGGAAATGGTGACCGCTCCTGCTTTCACCGAATTTCGAGCGTCCAGCACCGGCACTCGCGAACCCACCGAAGCCGTGCCGGCCGAACTCCAAACGATTTAGTCAAATAACAAGGAAAAATATGTCACAACTGAGAGAACTACTAGTCGAAGAAATGCAAGATATGCTGCATGCCGAGCAGCAGTTAGTGGGGGCCCTCCCCAAAATGGTAGAGGCCGCCCACTCGCCCCAACTGAAAGAAGGTTTTCAAAAGCACCTCCTTCAAACCGAAAATCAGGTAGGCAGACTCAAAAACGCCTTTGATCTCCTTGGGGAAAAGGCCCAACCTAAACCCTGCAAGGCGATGATGGGCCTGATTGAAGAGGGCTCGGAGACAATCGACGAAGGAAAGCGTAAAGAACCCCTTGCGGCCGACTTGGCTTTAATTACCGCCGCGCAGAAAGTAGAGCATTACGAAATCTCCGCCTACGGTACTTTGCGAGCGCTTGCTCGCCAGGTGGGTGAAATTGAAGTTGCTTCGTTGCTGGCCCACTCCCTCGGCGAGGAACAGGCCACAGATTTCCACCTAACTTGCGTCGCGAAGCCACTACTGCAACAAGCCGCGCTAGACGACTTGGGCGTAGTTGTGAATTTGGACTCCGTCGGCGATTCGACGCCCTCTTCCAAAAAGCGCAAAAGCCAAAGCGCCCGCTAACAGCAAGGGGGCCTGTACCTGCAAAGTTGCCGGCCCCACAATGCTTCTATGCCAGGCATTTAAGAAATGGTAGTTTTTGTTGAATGGTCGGGCTGGCGAGATTTGAACTCGCGACCTCTTGCACCCCAAGCAAGCGCGCTAGCCAGGCTGCGCTACAGCCCGATCCTACAACTCCTTCAGTATAAACCACCCTGAGCTTTCCCGCCCTTCTGCTGCGCGTGTCTAGTAAGAAATGCTCTCTCGTCCTTGGGCTTGCTGTGCCTTTGCAGCCCTTTCTCTCTCCGCCGCCTCGGCCGCTAACCTGGATCGCGAAAAAGAAGCCCTGGGCCGTCAGCTCTTTTTCGACAAGCGTTTGAGCGCCGATGCAAGCCTCAGTTGCGGCACCTGCCACCGCCCGGACCGCGCTTTTACCGATGGCGCCCGGGTCTCCCTCGGCATCGCCGGCCGCCTGGGTAAGTTCAACGCCCCCACCCTTCTCAATCGGGCCGAGGGCAAGCGCTTCTTCTGGGACGGCCGCGCCGCCACTCTCGAAGAACAAGCCGAGGGCCCCTTGCTCAACGATTTTGAGATGGGCAACCGCCGCGAGGATCTCGAAGCCCGCCTCAACGCCATCCCCGAATACCGCTCCCGCTTCCGCCGCCTTTACCAAAGCGACTCCATCACCCTCCCCCTCCTCGCGCAAGCCCTCGCCGCCTACCAACGCCGCCTCGCCTCCACCGACAGCCTCTACGACCAATGGCGCCTTGGCCGCCGCGAACATTGGACCCCTGAACACGAATTCGGCCGTCGCCTCTTCCACGGACGCGCCAATTGCTCCAGTTGCCACAACGGCCCCAATTTCACCAACGAACAATTAATCCCGGACGCCTCGGGCCAACGCTGGAAGGTTCCCACCCTGCGGGAGCTTGCCCGTACCGCACCCTATTTCCACGACGGCAGCGCCTTCACCCTCGATGAAGTACTGGATCGTCACGCCCCCAAGCTGAAGCCCGAGGAACGCCGCGCGATCCTGCGCTTCCTGGAATCTCTCAACGGCGATTACCGCCGCTGACGACTCCTCAGCATTCAGTAACATCTCCACCCTTTTAGCGCAGCCACAAACGTCGACGATCAACTGCCGCGGTGGACGCCACCGTAGCCCCAATCGCGAGAAAGTCCGGGCCTTTCGCGCCGACCGCGCGTCCCCCTCGACGCCGACCTCGACCGTGGTGCCGTGAACAACGCCTAACGCCGCAGGCGCCGCCGCAGATAAACCAACCCCACCAGCCCGCTCCCCAGCAGCGCAAAGCTGCCCGTCTCCGGCGCATCGTAGCTTGGCAACGCGTCCGGATTGTCGTCCCCCAGCTTGATCTGGAACGCCAACCGCGAATTGGCATTGGATGGCACCGTCCCGTAGATCCACGTCGTCGTCCCATACAACGTGAAGCTCTGCCCCGGGTCGATCCCCGCGATATGCAAATACTGCACATACCCCGGCGCCTGGTAGGGCGCACTCGATTGCGCCCCACCCAGACTCTGAGCCGCGCCCCCTCCGGTAGCGATACTCAGGTTCGATAAGGTCACGCTCGCCCCCTCGATCAGGCTCGTCGTCCGCAAGAACAGCGCATCCACCATCCTGGCCGGGCTGTAGGCAAAGGTCTGCGTCAACGTGCGTTCCGCCGCCGTGCCAATCCCCATCTTGTACTCCACCCCTTGCGTCGCCGGATTGAAGCTCACGCTGAACTGGTATCCCACTCCGCTCAGCCAAACGAAATCCGCCGTCGGGCTTACCGTCCCGCCAAAACTCGTGATGTCCAACTCATGCGTCACCCCATTCCCCCGGTTCCCCAGCCGCCCCTCGGCCAGCGCATAGAGCCGCGCATTCGGCAGCAGATTGTCCAGGCTTCCCTCCACTTGACAATCCGCCGCCGAAGGCTGCGGCACTCCCGCCGTCCCGGGGCAGGTCTGCGAGCCGTTGTACCGCACGCTCGATATCGTGCCCATCACGATCGGCGTTCCCTCCATCGGTATTTCTGCCAGACTCAGCAACAATAGAACATAGTGCTGTTTCACAATTCGAAGGTAGGCCGAAAGGACTAAGAGTCTCCACCGGAGGTTCTAAGTAAATCCTCGGGAAATTCGCCTTAGCTCGTACTAGGGCCCCTACCCCCTTTGCGATAAGGAGAAAACCCTTTGCCCTCACTCGACTTCCGCGGCGCCCAAGTGGCCATCTCCGGCGGCACTTCCGGCATCGGCGCCGCGCTCGCCCATGCTTTCACCCAAGCCGGCGCCACCGTTCGCGCCGGCGGACTCGATACCGGCCTCGACGTCCGCGATGCCGCTTCCATCGCCGCCTTCCTCTCCGGTCTCGACCGTCTCGACGTCCTCATCAACGCCGCCGGCATCATCCGCCGCGCCGAAGAGCATGACCCCGCCGTCTTCGCCGCCGTCCTCGACGTCAACGTCAACGGCGCCATGCGTCTCTCTACCGCCGCCAAGCCCTTGCTCGCTGCCGCCTCCGGCAACGTTGTTAACATCGCCTCCATGCTCAGCTTCTTTGGCAGCGGTCCGGCCCCCGCCTACAGTTCCTCCAAAGGCGCCCTAGTCCAGCTCACCAAGAGCCTCGCCATCGCTTGGGCCCCCTTGGGCATCCGCGTCAACGCCGTCGCGCCGGGTTGGATCGAAACTCCCCTCACCGCCCCGTTGCGGGACGACGAAACCAAGCGCGAAAGCATCCGGCTTCGCACCCCCCTGGCTCGCTGGGGCACGCCCGAAGACGTCGCCGGCCCCGTCCTATTCCTCGCCTCGCCCCTGGCCCGCTTCGTTACCGGAGCGGTCCTGCCGGTCGATGGCGGCTATTTGATAGCGTGAAGCTAATGCGCAATCCCCTCGAAATGGCCCAGGACATCGTCGTTGGCTCCGTGGTGCCGGAAGACGAACGCGTCTGGGTCCCCCAAGCCGAAGGCGTCTGGTTCCGCCCGCTCTGCCTCTCTACCCGCCAAGGCTACTGGGTTAATCTTCTCCGGGTCCGTAAAAGCGGCATCCTCAGCCGCCATCGCCACCCCGCCCCCGTCCATGGATATGTCATCCGCGGTCGCTGGCACTATCTCGAACACGATTGGGTCGCCGAAACCGGCAGCTATGTCTTCGAACCCCCCGGCGAAACCCATACTCTCACCGTCCCCGCCGATGTCCCGGAAATGATCACGCTTTTCCACATCACCGGTGCCATGATCTATGTCGATGAAGCTGGCCAGGTCAAAGCCTTCGAAGACGTCTTCTCCAAAATCGACATGTGCCGCGCCCATTACACCGCCTGCGGCCTTGGTGCGGACTTCGTCGATCAATTCATCCGCTAACTAATACTCGTCCAGCAGGATCGCGTTCCCGTCCGGATCCTTGAGCGTGTAATGCGCCCCACTTTCGACATCCAAGCCCTGCTCCCTCAACCTGCGCTGCGCCTCTTGAACGGCGCTGGGATAGAAGGTCACAACATTCTCCGCTAGCGTCCCCTGAAACAACCCGATCTTGGCGCTCCCGTTCTGCAGGATCAGCCACTTCTCTTCGACCTGCCCATCGATCTCGCTAAAACCCAACTTCCGATAGAACTCGAGCGACGCGCGAATGTCCTTCACCGCCAACGAGATCGACAATGGTCCCAGATTCATGCTTCCTCTTCCTTTTGCCTTGCCCGGTTGGGCAGAAAATTGCTCTCCATCATATCGGATGCCCGCTGGCCCCAAGCAACTGATTTCCATCTGTAATTGAATTTCCACTTGACAGTGGTGCCTTCCTCCTCGATACTCATTCAAGGAGGTTAGTAATGCATGCACGCTTTTAGCAAAGATTCCATATGTCTTTCTGGCGCGGCCCGCTTCTGCGGCGTTCGTGTTCCAGCGTGGATGAATCTAACTTTCACCCACCAACCTCTAACGTTGGCGCCCGTGTGGCTAAAGAGCTAGCTCTCTAAAGAGATAGCTCACTAAAGAGATAGCTCAGAGGTAGAGCAACAGATTCATAATCTGTGGGTCGCCGGTTCGAATCCGGTTCTTAACCAATCCTGTAGCAACTCTCCCGTCCGCGCCCGTTTTTCACACATTTTCCGCCTTCCAGTAGTTGTATTCGCTTGAATGCGAACGATCTGTGCCAAGCAGCGGGCCTGCCGCTTTGCACGCCTCGGTCTCACGCGTCGGTCTCACGCGTCCAGCAGTTATCCGGACCGCGTTAGCCCTGGCGTCCGCGGACGGCTCGTGGCGCGTCCGGGAGAGTTGTATCTTTTCGTCTTTTGTAACTCCAATTAGAAAGAAGGTGATTCCTTTGTGGATCTTGAAGCGTATCGTGGTCGGAGACCGCGAGCGTATCTTAGTAACTCGTAAGCGGCGTTTCGCCGGCCTCTATGGCCCTGGAGTGCATATGCTCTTCGGCACGGACCTCGAATTCGAACGGCACGAGGCCAACGCGCCCATCCTTTTGAGCACCTGGGGTCCGTTCCTCTTGAACGAACGGCCCGAGTTGGTCGCCGCGCACTTCCATGTCGTGGAAACCGCGTCCAGCGAAGTGGCTCTCGTCTACCGCAACGGCCGCCTTGAGCGTGTCCAATCCCCCAGCGAGCGGACTCTTTTCTGGAAGACGGCCGACTCCATCCGCGTCGAACTCATCGACGTAGAGGCCAAGCCCGTCTTGTCGCGCTTGCAGGTGGCCGAACTCGACGCTCACGCCGTTCGCGCCAAGGTCGTCTTTGCCGCCGTCGGCGAAGGCCAAGTGGGGCTCTTGTTTCTCGACGCCAAATTCGTGGAGACGCTCGGCCCCGGACGCCATGCCATCTGGAGTGCCGTCCGCACGCCCTCCGTCGAAGTCATGGACCTCCGCACGCAGACCCTCGAGATCTCCGGGCAGGAGATCATGACCGCCGACAAGGTCGCCTTGCGCGTCAACATCTGGGCCGAGTACCAGGTCGTCGACCCGGTCAAGGCGCGTCAGTCGTTCTCAAAGCCAATCGAGCACCTGTACCGCGTCGTGCAAATGGCGGTGCGCCAGTCGCTCGCCAAGCGCAGCCTCGATGCCGTGCTTGAGGCCCGTACGGACCTGGACGCTTCCGTCGCCGAGACCGTCCGCCAGGAAGCCGCCTCTTTCGGTTTCCGGGTCGGCGCAATGGCCTTGAAGGACATCATCCCGCCCGGAGAAGTGCGCGACATGCTGCACGAAGTTGTAGCCGCGGAAAAGAAGGCCCAAGCCAACTTGATTCTGCGGCGCGAAGAAACGGCCGCTACGCGCAGCTTGCTCAACACCGCCCGCCTCATGGCGGAACACCCGCTCCTGGTGCGCATGAAGGAGCTGGAGACGCTGGAAAAGGTCGCCGCTAAGGTCGAGAAAATCCACCTTTACGGCGGCTTCGACGGGGTCTTGAAAAACCTGGTCAGCATCGGGGAAGAGAAGTCCCGGGAACGGAAGTCGTAATGCTCTCCTTCGATGCTCCCGCCAGCATCCTGCGCCGCCAATTGGCCCCCCACTCCGCGTGGGTGGAGGGCCGCTTGGGGGCGCCGCTCGAAGACTGCGTTCTCTTTGAACTCGGTCTCCCCTTGGCCGCGCTGGCGCTGGACCGCCTTACGGGCTCACTCCTCTGGCGCGGTCCGCACCAGCGCTGGCCTGCGCTCGTCGACAAGATAGCGGCCCTTGATTTCGCCGAGGGCGCCCCCTTGCTTGACCTCGAGCCCGTCGACATGGCCCAGCTCAGCCAGCGCCGCTGGTCCGGGACCCTGCGCAACGCCGCCTTCTGCCTCCGCTTCCACGATCTCGACGCGCCGCTCGTCATTCTGTCAAGCGAGCAAACCGAGCCGACGCACAACTTTTTCTCGACCCGGCAGCGCCAATTGGCCGTATGTCTCCGCGCCGCGCTGCCCCAGTTACTCCACTATTTCCACACGGCCATGACCCACGGCCGCAAACGGGTACGCGTCTTTGGGGGAGAGGATTTTTTCCTTCCCTCGCAAAGCGATCAACCGTACTCCTGGGATGACGTCCTGCTCGATGAGGCCCGCCAGTCCCTGGTGCGCCTCGACTTCGAGCATTTCCTCGAACGGCGGGAATGGTTTGCCGCGCGGAGACTTCCGTGGCGGCGTGGGTACCTATTCCACGGTCCTCCTGGCAACGGGAAGACCAGCGCCGTTCGAGCGATGGCGTCGCACCCGGACCTGAGCGTATTCTCCATCGATTTCACCAACGACGATGTCGACGATTACGACCTCACCCAAATGTTTGAGGCCGCCGCGGAGTATTCCCCCGGCCTCGTGGTCCTGGAAGACTTCGATCGCATCTTCGGCCAGAAGTCCGAACGCGAAAAATCGGAATGCTCTTTCTCCCATCTCCTCAACTGCCTTGATGGCCTCTCCCACCGCGAGGGCACCATCGTCGTCGGTACCGCCAATCACCCGGAGCACTTGGACGATTCCATCCTCCGCCGCCCCGGCCGCTTTGACCGCGTCGTGGAATTCCCCCTGCCCAACGCCGTCCTGCGCCACCGTTACTTGTCCAAGCTCTGTCCCGGCCTTGACGTGACGCCCTGCGCCGCCGCCAGTGAGCGCATGAGCTTCGCGCAGCTCCGCGAAGTATGGCTCCTGGCCAGCCAACTTGCCTTCGCTTCATCCGGCGACCTCACCGCCCTTGACCTCGAGGGTGCCCTCGCCCAAATCCAGCGCGAACAATCCGGCGCCTCCCGCTCCCGCATCGGCTTCCTGCGAACCGGCCTACCAGAGGAGCGGGAATCCCCCGCGGTTCCCAGCTAACACCGCCGCTGCTTCGCTCGAAATAGATCGAGAACATTCCCTCTCCCCACTCACTATTCTTCTATGCGAGCCCTCCTGTTATTCCTCTTCCTCTTCCCCCTCCTCGCCGCCCCTCCCGACTCCGCCATTGAGCGCAGCCTCCGCGCCCGCCTCGCCCGTTCAAAGATGGCCAAGGACGGCCTTTCCTTCACCGTCCGGCAGGGCGTTGTCGAATGGCACGGCAGCGTCTCCATCCCCCAGCGCAAAGGCGCCGCCACCCGCATGGCCAAAGCCGCCGGCGCCTCCAAAGTCGTCAACCGCATCCGCATTCCTGCTCCCGCTTCCCCCGTCCCCGCCGCCCCCCGCCAGGTCCACGTCCAGATGCCCCCGCGTTGATGCTAGTCTGCTTATTTCGTGACACCCGCCGCGCGCCGCCCGCCCATCCTGCTCCTCGCCTGGCTCCTCCTGCTTCCGATTCTCGTCCTCGTCTACCTCCCCTCTTTCTCCGGGCCCTTCCTTCTCGACGACCACTCCGGCATCATCGTCAATTCCGAAATTCGCGCCGTCACCCTCGAAAACATAAAGAGCCTTTTCCGTTCTCACCGCGACGTCCGCGTCCTCGACCACCGCCCCGTTGTCGCCCTGTCCTTTCTCCTTGATTACCAATGGACCCAACTCGAACCCTTTGGCTATCGCGTCACTAACCTCTTCCTCCATTGGCTCTCCGCCGGTCTTGCCCTCCTCCTTCTGTCCTCCGTCTGGACCCACCTTCGCGGACAAACTCCCGACGCTACCTGGGGCCCCCTCTCCGTCGCCTACCTCTGGGCGCTCCACCCGCTCTCCTCCATGCCCGTCGCCTACATCAGCGCCCGCCACGAGGCCTGGATGGTCCTTTGCTCCATCGCCAGTCTTTGGCTCCTCTCGCGTGGCCGCGAGATCCCCTCCCTCCTCGCTGCCGTCGCGGCCATCCTGTCTAAAGAAGTCGCCGTCACCCTCCCCTGCGCCCTCTTCACGCTCGATTGGCTCTGGCACGGCGGCTCCTTCTGGTCTCCCTTCCGCCGCCGCCCCCGCTACTATGCCGCGCTCACCATCGCCTGGGGCTTCCTCTGTTATTGGCACGCTCGCGGGGCCCGCCGCGGCCACACCTCTCTCGCCGACATGCCCCTCTCGCATTGGTTCGATTACTTCCGCGCGCAATGCGGCGTCCTTGTCGGCTACTTCACCAAACTCTTCTGGCCCGCCGACCTCCAGTTCTACCCCTGGGTCTACCGCATCGAGTCCTGGACCCAATGGGTTCCCCACGCCGTCGCGCTTTCTCTCCTCGTCGCTCTCGGCGCTTACTTCCTCTGGCGCGGCCCCCGTTGGGCTGGCTTCTGCCTCCTCTGGCCCTTCTTCATCCTTGGCCCCACTTCTTCCTTCATCCCCATTCCCTACGAGCCCGCCATGGAGTACCGTCTCTTTCTCCCCTCCTTGCCGCTCTGGGGCCTTTTGATTTATCTCCTCTTCCAAAAACTCCCCCGCTTCGCTCTTCCCCTCACTCTTACCGCCACCCTTGCGTTTGCCACCGTTAGCCACCTTCGCGCCCGCGATTACCAAAGTGCCCGCCAACTCTACACGCAACAACTCTCCGTCGATCCCACCAGTCTCTTCGCTTGGGACGCTATCGCCGGAGGTTACCTCGCCGAAGGCCGCCACGACCAAGCCGCCGACGCCGCCGCCCGCATGATCACCCTTGCCTCCGGCCAACGCGCCCCCGATTTCCTCGGCCGCGCCTACCACTTTCTCGGCATGATCGAATTTACCGAAGGCCGCCACGACCGTGCCATTGAGTACTTCCGCCAAAGCATCGCCGTCGCCAACACCGTCAGCTCCAAGGCCGTCCTGGCTGGCCTCCTCCTCAAGCGCAATGAAGATGCCGAGGCCGCCCGCCTCCTCGGGGAAGTCCTCGCCTTTGTCCCCGACCGCGCCGACGCTCTCTTCCTCCTCTTCGAGCTCCACCTGCGCGCCAATCGCTTCTCGGAAGCCGAGTCTGTCCTCGATAAGATTGCCGATTTCCACCCCGGCCACCCCGTCTTAATCGATCAACAGGCCCGCCTCGCCCGCCGCAAATCCGGCCAAACTTCCCCATAAACAGTGTTAGCCTGAGCAAGTGTTCGTTTCTTCTCTCGTAATGGCGGCCTTGCTTGCGCAAACCGCGCCCGCCCCCAAGACCCCCGTAAAAACGGCCGTGCCGAAAACGGCCCCCAAAACTGCCGCTCCCAAAACGCCCGTCAAGACCGCCCCCAAAACCGCGGTAAAAACCGCCGCTCCCAAGACTTCTCCCACCACCATGACTGACGACGAAAAGACCCTCTACGCCCTCGGCCTCTCCATCCATCGCTCCCTCGCCCAGTTCCAGCTGAACGCGGCTGAAGTCGAGGTCGTCAAGCGCGCCCTCTCCGACGCCACCGCCGGCAAGCCCGCTGTCGAAATTAATGAATGGGGTCCCAAGATCCAAGGCTTCGCCCAAGCCCGCCAAGCCAAGGCCATGGAGGCCGAAAAGGCCGCTGCCGGCGCTTTCCTCGCCAAAGCTGCCGCCGAACCCGGTGCCGTCAAAACCGCCTCGGGCCTCATCTATCGCCCCATCAAGCCCGGCCTGGGCGCTAACCCCAAATCCAGCGACACCGTCAAAGTCCACTACCGCGGCACCCTCACCAACGGCACTGAGTTTGATAGCAGCTATAAGCGCAACGAACCCGCCACCTTTCCCCTCACCGGCGTCGTCCCCTGCTGGACCGAAGGCGTCCAACTCATGAAAGTCGGCGAAAAAGCTACCCTCACCTGCCCCTCCAACCTCGCCTATGGCGATCGCGGTCAGGGCCCCATCCCCGGCGGCGCCACCCTCATCTTCGAAATCGAACTCCTCGACATCGTTACCGCCAAACCCTAACTAGGCTCCCACTCATGCTCGACCTTAAAAGCCTCATCCGCGAAGTCCCCGACTTCCCGAAACCCGGCATTAACTTCTACGACATCACCACCCTTCTCAAAGACTCCCGTGGCCTCAAGTTCACCCTCGACGCCCTGCGCGAGCGCTACAAAGGCGCCGCCATCGATACCGTCGTCGGCATCGAAGCCCGCGGCTTCTTCTTCGCTCCCGCCGTTGCTTATTCCCTCGGCGCGGGCTTCGTCCCCGTGCGCAAGCCGGGCAAGCTCCCCTCGAAAACGCAGCAGGTCGAATACGCCCTCGAGTACGGCACCGACAAGCTCGAAATTCACACCGACGCCATCACCCCCGGCCAGCGCGTTCTCATCGTCGATGATGTCCTTGCTACCGGCGGTACGGCCAAAGCCGTCACCGAACTCGTCAGCACCCTTGGCGGCACCCTCGCCGGCCTCAGCTTCGTCATCGAGCTCGACTTCCTGAAGGGCCGCGACCAGCTCTCCGGCCAGGAAATCTTCAGCCTCCTTCATTACTAACAGCAATTACTAAGTGCCCCACGTCCGCGTCCCCGCCTACGCCAAGATCAACCTCACTCTCGAGGTCCTAGGCCAACGCCCCGACGGCTTCCACGACATCGCGACCGTCTTTCAAACCATCGATCTCTGCGATTGGCTCGACATCGATGTTGAAGCCGCCCCGCTGTCTTCGGTCGAAGTCACCGCTTCCATTCCCATCCCGGGCGAAAACATCGCCGCCCGTGCCGCCCGCGCCATCCTTGAAGCCACCCGCCACACCGCCCGCGTCCGCATCCATATTGAAAAACACATCCCCCTCGGCGGCGGCCTCGGCGGCAGTTCTACCGACGGTTCCGCCGTCCTCGCCGCCCTGCCTGGCCTCCTGGGCGAAAGTCTGCCCCTCGCCACCCTTGAAAACATCGGCGCTACCCTTGGCAGCGACGTCAACTTCTTCCTCCACGGCGGCGCCTGCTCCGCCTTCGGCCGCGGCGAAGTTCTCACCCCCCTCCCCGTCAGCCTCGCGGACCATGGCCTCTTGATCGCTCCCGGCTTCCCCGTCTCCACGCCCGACGCTTACCGCGCCCTCGCCCGTGCTCTGCGCCCTCCCACCCAAGCCGAACGCGACCGCTTCGCCCACCTCGTGCACCGCATCACCCACGAGCCTCTCTCCTCCTGGGCTCCCTCCTGCGTTAATGATTTCGAATCCGTCGTCTTCCCCCAGCACCCGGCCCTCGCCGCGCTCCACTCGAGCCTCGCCGCTACGCAGCCTCTCTTGGCCCGTATGTCCGGCAGCGGCTCCAGCCTCTTTGCCCTTTACTCCAGCCCCCCGCCACCCTTTCCCGGCGCTATCCCCTTCCGCACTCTCCCCTAACCGGCTACTCGACTGGCCTCACTGGCTTTAAATGCTTCCCCAAAAACCGCCATATCTCTCTGCGCGACTCCCGCGCTAGCTTTGTATCTAAGCGCCCAAACTCATGTCCCCCCGGCGCATTCTCGTATATCTTGTACTCGAATTTCTTCCCCGCCGCTTTCAGCGCCGCAACAAAGCGCTCCACCTCAATCACATTTACATCCTCATCGTTGCTATTCCCATGAATCAGCAGAGGCGTCTCTAGTTTCTCGGCATAACTAATTGGCGACCTCTTCAGATACTCCTGTATGTCCCCCCGCACCGTCTTTCCGATATGTCCCGGTGCAGAAAAAATAGCCTCATAACCCGCATCCTGATAGCCCAGCCTTAACACCAGATCGGTCACCGGCACCCCTGCATATGCCGCCGCAAAGTCCCCCGGATGCTGCAGAATATTCATCAGCGTAATCATCCCACCGTGGCTCCAGCCCACTATCCCCACCCGCTTTGCGTCCAGAAACGAGTAATTGTCCAACATCCACTCCCGCGCCCGGTATACATCCTCCACCTCCAGGCCCCCATAATCGATCTCGTTATAGAGTCGCGCACCATAACCGGTGCTTCCCCGGTAGTCCGGACCAATTACGCTATAACCCTGCTCTACTAACTCCCGCACCGCCCCAAACTCATAGTCCCGTCCGAAGTCGCTATGAATTCCCTGGTGGGGCATCACGATCAGCGGATGTTTCTTCGACCGGTCCAGGTTCTTCGGCACAAACGTCATCGCCGCAATAATCAGCGGATTTTTTGCCCCCGGCGCCGTTGGATTCTGCGGCTTATGCGGAGGCGCGCTGGTGTAGCGAATTTCCCTTACCTCGGCCACATCGCCTAACTGCGCGTACCACTTCTGATTCGTAAACTGCTTCAGCACCATGTCCGTGGCATGATCGCGCGCCCCAGTAGCACCGGGGCCAGTCGCACCGGGGCTCTGCGCGGCCGAAACCGTCGGAATCGCGCCCGCGGCCGCGGGCGTCGTCTGTACCTGCGCAAACACACCGCCCCCCAATCCCAACATCAACAACCAACCACGAAAATACATCCCACGTTTATAGCATTGGTGCTTCTCTCTGAGATGAAGCATCTGTCGGTCGTTATTGCATGCCCGAACAGTCGGCTCATCGCCGACATCGATGCCGCGCACCCAAATTCAATCCCCACAGTCCTCCGCGCATACTGGAACCAGCTTCAACCCAACACGAGGGCGTCCAACCGGATTCCTGGGTTAACGCCATCCTTCAAGGAGTCGCCTGTCCTTCGCTTCAGCCACAATTCCAGAGAAGATGGCTGCACACCTTAGCGTTGTCCGGAAGGCATTCGGTTGCAGCCAAGCTTAGCGCCGTGCTATTCTCCCGGCTTCCCATGATTCCATCTGGCGTCGCTCCACCTCCCAGTCGTTTAATTCGTGTACTTGGCGCCTTTGTCGTGGCGAACCTGTTTCTCTGTGCGGGAGTTGACCGCAGCCGCGATACTTTGTACATCGCTCAACGCGCCTATTTCTCGACCCAGTCCCAGGATGACTCCTGGAAACCAATGGTCATGGCTCTGAACCATATCAAGCAATACCCAGACAAGCCGCTTTACAAAACTTTGTTTTTTGAGGGCCGGGTCAAATTTCAGTACCCCACTTCCAGTCTCCTACTCTTGGACTTTTTGAAGGAAAACTTCGGTGACGAAACGGCAGTCAACATCGGCAAGGCTAGTTCTCGGCTGGTTACTTTCGCCACTCTGTTGATTTCGCTGTGGATGCTAGTGCAGCGCGCAATCCGACTGCGATTAGTTCCTCCAAAATCTCTTCCCCTCTTAGGGCTTTGCGGAATCGCTGCTCTTCTCGCTCTTGCTTTTGTCCCGATCGGTCTACCCGTTGCTCTTGGGCAGATCCAACCATGGGTCACCTTCTTCTCCGTCCTCACTGCTGCCGCCATTTACTTCGAATTACCCCTTTTGGCCGGGGCCGCCTGTGCAATGGCCTGCGCGATCAAGCCGCAATTGGGGCTGTTTTTGCTCTGGTTTGCGTCCCGGCGCCAATTTCGCGCCTTACTGTCCATGCTCACTCTTCTCGTCTTCATCGAAGGCGCCGCGATCCTGCGCTATGGCTGGGCCAATCAAATGGATTACCTCAATGTCCTTTCTTTTCTTTCTCGTCACGGCGAAAGCTATTTCGCCAATCAATCGGTGAATGGCCTCCTCAACCGGATGCTCCATCTAGGTGTAAATGTGAATTTCCAACCCGATGCTTTTCCTCGATTTAGCCCTTGGGTTTATTTCCCAACCGTGTTTTCGTCTTTAGTGCTGATGGGATTCGCCTTGTTCTGGCGCAGGCCGAAAGGTCCGGCGGTCATCCTGGAGGATTATCTGATTGCCGCTTTGACTTTCACCATGGCCTCTCCTATCGCCTGGGAACATCATTACGGAGTTACTTTCTTTATGTTTGCGTTCTTGTTCCCGGCTGTTTGGCTCCGCGGCGGTAGGCTACTTATCTGTTTTGCTCTATCTTATAGTTGTCTGGCCAACCGGCTATTGGTAGTCAATCGACTATCGGATACTCCCCTCAACTTCCTTCAGTCGTACATGCTCTTTGGCGCGATCATCCTACTCGTCATCCTCTACCGTATCCGGGACTCCCAAGCCCCGCCGATCAACGAACACCCGTCCCTGGCTTCAGTTCCTGCTTAGACTGCCTAAATTACTCGCCCCCTGCTGCGTGGCCGTCTAACCCAGCTATACTCTTCCTCTATGAAGCACCCGTCCCTCCTCCTTGTCTTCGCCCCCGCCTTCGTCGCCGCCCTCTCCGCCCAAACCCCCTCCCTCGATCCCGCCAAACTCGACCAGCTCAAGAAGGAAGCTATCTCCGGCGTCGAAGCCCGCCAAAAGCTTGTCCAGGAAATCGTCGACACCGTCTTTAGCTTCGGTGAACTTGGTTTCCAGGAAATCGAAACCTCGAAATACCTCACCGGCATCCTCGAGAAAAACGGCTTCCGCATCGAACGCGGCGTTGCCGGGATCCCCACCGCCTGGGTGGCCACCTGGAGTTTGAATCCTGGCGCCTCCAAGCCCGTCATCGGTTTCATTACCGACGTAGACGGCATCCCCCGCGCCAGCCAAAAGCCCGGCGTCGCCTATCACGATCCCCTTATCGAAGGCGCCCCCGGCCACGGCGAAGGCCACAATTCCGGTAACGCCGTCAACGTCGTCTCTGCATTAGTGCTGAAAGACCTCATGACCAAGCACAACCTGAAGGGCACCTTGAAAATCTTCCCTGGTGTCGCCGAAGAACTCGTCGCCACCAAAGCCTTCTTCGTTCGCGCCGGACTCTTTAAAGACTTGGACATCATGCTCGGCTGCCACGTCGGCCGCGAGCTCTCCACCAGCTACGGCCACTCCTCCGTCAATAGCGGCCTTGTCAGCGTCCAATTCACCTTCAACGGTTCTTCTTCTCACGCCGCCGGCGCCCCCTGGAAAGGCCGCAGCGCCCTCGACGCCGTCGAGCTCATGAACATTATGTGGAACTACAAGCGCGAACACCTCCGCCCCGAGCAGCGCTCCCACTATGTCATCACCAACGGCGGCGATCAGCCCAACGTCGTGCCCTCGGAAGCCACCGTTTGGTACTTCTTCCGGGAACAGGATTTCCCGCGGATCAAAGAGCTGCACGAGTTCGGCTCCACCATGGCCAAAGCCGCGGCCCTCGCCTCCGGCACCACCTATACGCAGAAAATCGTCGGCTCTGCCTGGCCCAACCACTTCAATAAGGTCATCGCCGAAACCCAACAAAAGAACATCGACCTTGTCGGCATGCCCACCTGGAGCGAAGCCGACCAAACCCTGGCCCGCGAGCTCCAGCGCGAACTCGGCGTCCCCAAAGTCGAACCTCTGCCCTCCAAGCCCAAGGCCCTGGAGCCCCCCGGCACCTGGCGCGGCGGCGGCTCCGACGATGTCGGCGATATCTCCTGGGTTCTCCCCATGACCTACATGCGCTACCCCGCGAACATCCCTAACCTTCCAGGCCACCACTGGGCTGATGCCATTTCCATGGCCACGCCGATTGCGCATAAGGGCTCCGCCACTGGCGCCAAGGTCCAAGTCGCCACTGCTCTCGATTTCCTCTTGCAGCCCAAGCTCATCGAGGACGCCTGGAACTACTTCCGCGACGTCCAAACCAAAGACCAGAAGTACCAGCCCCTCATCTCAGACTCCGACACGCCTCAGATTCACTTGAATGCGGACAAGATGGCGCGCTATCGCGACCAGATGCGCAAGTATTATTACGACCCCTCCAAGTACTCGACCTATCTTGAACAGTTGGGCATCGCCTACCCAACCATCGTCAAAAAGGACGGCGCCAAGCCCTCCACTCCCGCCCAGCTTCCCTGAGCCCAGAGCCATTCACGCTTCGCCAAAACTTTCTCGCCCCCGCTCTGACTGCCCTGCGCGCCTGTTTCGCGTTTTCTCGCGCTTGCCTCGTGCTCTAAATTAGCCATGAGCACCCCAGCCCAAATCGAAGCCAATCGCGCAAACGCGCAGAAATCAACCGGCCCTGTCACGG
>CAYLXK010000025.1:0-77926 GCA_964387685.1 uncultured Bryobacter sp. | reverse complement strand
AGCGAGATTGATCGTTTCCACGGCCTGGACGTCTTTGGCTTCCGTCACTGCGAGCACGTTGACATTGTTGGTATTGGACGAGGCCACGAAAATGCGCGCCGCCCAAGGCTGGGGAGCGTTTTCTTCCTCAAGGCGAGTCTTGGCGCCCCGCCAAACCATATCCGTTGGCGCATTGCCCACGCGAATTCGACGCATGATTTTCCCGTCCAGGAGCTTGTGCTGGATCACCGCGGCATCGCCCATCGCGCTGACAAAAAAGCTCTCGCCGTCGGGATTCATCAGGATGCGGTAGGGGCGCCGGCCGGTCTCAAAGCGCTCGATAACGCGGCCGGACTGCGGATTGATCACAGCGATCCGGTTGCGGTGTAGCATGGCCGCGTAAAGAAGCCGCCCGTCGGGGGACAACTGCACATCTCCGGTAAAGTCTTCGTGAGTGGGCGCCCCATCGGTCAGTTTCCACTCCACGCCCTTGGACAGCTTTCCGTCTTCGGCTACTGCAAAGCCGTAAACCATGGCCTTCGATCCGCCGCCAACATAGATGGTGCGCCCGTCTGCCGTAAAGGCTAAGCCCAACCAGGCGTCAGGCACCGGCAGGCGCGAGATCACGCTCAGCGAAACGGCGTCTCGGATCTCCAGGGAGGGAGGGTTATAGCCGCCATAGAGAACCGCAAGAAGCTTGCCGTTCGGCGAAATGGCGCTGGCCATCGGGAACGTGTCGACCGGAATTTGCCGTCCCGCCGGGCGGATTGACCAGCCTGTCGGCAGTAGAACGCTTCCGTCCGTTTGCGGGCCTACGACACGCATGCCCTCCGGTTGCGAAAACAGAGCCAAGCTCGCAATTAATCCCAGCCCCAGCAGGGGGAAGATCCGATTCCAATGCGTCATATAAACCTCTCTCATGAATACTCTCTATTGATCCCGATACTTCTGGGCGATCGGAATCCTACGCCCCATGCCAAATGCCTTCGACGTGACTTTAATTCCCGGCGCGGCCTGCTGCCGCTTGTATTCGTTCAGATCCACCTTGCGGGCGATGTCCCGCACTAAATCCACTGGGAGCGCTTCTCGTTCGACGATTTCGGCCACGCTCCATTGGCGCTCCACATAGCCCGCTAGGATCCGGTCCAACACGTCATAGGGCGGCAGCGAATCCTGGTCGGTCTGGTCCGGGCGCAATTCGGCCGAAGGCGGCTTTGCGAAGACGCTCTCCGGAATCGGATGGCCCAAGCGCAGATTCGCGATGCGAGACAACTCGTAGACGACCGTCTTGGGCACGTCGGAAATCACCGCCAGGCCTCCGCACATGTCGCCGTAGAGTGTGCAGTATCCCACGGCCAACTCGCTCTTGTTGCCGGTGGTGAGTACCAAGGCGCCAAACTTGTTCGACAGCGCCATCAGGGTCACACCCCGCAGACGGCTCTGGAGATTTTCTTCCGTAACGTCGGGCGGGTAGCCTTCGAAAAGGGAGGCTAGGCCCTCCACCATCGTTTGGTAGGCGGGCGTGATGGCCGAAACCTCGAAACGAATGCCCAGGCGTTCCGCCATCGCGCGGGCGTCGGTCAAGGAATGGCTGGAGGAATACGGCCCAGGCATGCCCACGCCGGTTAGGTTCTCCCGGCCCAAGGCCTCTACCGCGATGCAGGCGACGATCGAGGAATCGATTCCTCCCGAAAGACCCATTAGTACTTTGCTGAAACCGCACTTGCGAACGTAGTCTCGTGTTCCCAGCACAAGCGCTTCATAGACGGCTTCCAGTTCATTCTCGTGGGAACCGCGCATGTCGCCATGGCCGGAGGCGAGATCAACGACCAGGAGCGATTCGGCAAAACTTGGCGCCTGCGCGACCACGCGTCCAGCCGCATCCATGGCAAAGCTGGAACCGTCAAACACCAGATGGTCGTTACCCCCGACCGAGTTTACGTAGACGCAAGGAATCCCGTACTCTTGCGCCGCCGCGGCGAAATGCTTATTGCGCAAAGAGCGCTTGTTCATTTCGTAAGGACTTGCGTTGATAGAGAGCAGTACCCTGGCCCCTCGTTTCCCGAGTTCGTCGAGGGGATCCCTTTTGTAGAGCGGCTTCTCGATGAAGTCCGCGCTGTTCCAGGCGTCCTCGCAGATGGTCAGAGCCACCGGCGTCGCGCCAAGGGCAAATAGCTCCTGTCCTTCGGCGGGATAAAAGTAACGTCCTTCGTCGAAGACGTCGTAGGTGGGCAAGAGCATCTTCGTCTGGCGAAAAATCTCCGTCCCCCCGCTGAGCACCGAGGCGGTGTTCAAGACACCCTTCCCGCGGACGGTCTGGGCGGCCGCTACGTTGCCGACAACAATCTGAATGGGGAGTGAGGCCGTTTCTTCCGCCAGGAGGCGCAGCTCGTCTTGCGCGCGTTCGACGAAGGCGGGTTTTTCAACCAGATCGCGGGGCGGATAACCAGTAAGGCAGAGCTCGGGAAACAGAACGATTTCCGCTTCTTTCTCGGCCGCCCGCCGCGCATATTCGACAATCTTTGCCCGGTTCCCCGCAAAATCGCCGATGGTCGTGTTGATCTGCGCAAGAGCGACGCGCATGGGCATCGAAATAGTCACCTCGATTGTAGATTCTGGATCGTGACAACCTGACGACAAAGAGCAGGCCCGCGCACCAATAACTCTAGTTTAGAGCGTTGCCGCTGGGCACATGTTCTAGGAGAAGCTGGCTCTGGCCTGCTTCACAGCGTCGATAAGGATCTGGCGCTGGTCTCCCTTGGCGATGTATTCCATCGTCACCATGCCGGCGTAGTTCTTTGATTTTAAAAACTTGTAAATGTACTGATAGTTCATCTCGCCCGTTCCGGGTTGGTTTCGTCCTGGGTTGTCGGCGATGTGGACGACTTTGATGAACGGCATCGCAAGATCCAGTGTGCGGGTGACGTTGCCCAATTGCACTTGCTCGTGATAGATGTCAAAAAGCAGGGCGACGTGCGGGTGGTTGATCTCTTTGCAAGCGCGCGCGCCGGTTACACAGTTGTCCAGAAAAAAGCCCTTGTGGTCCACCTTATTGTTCAGGGGTTCGAAGATAAGCGTTACGTTCGCTTTGGCTGCAAGGTCCGAAGCTCGCTTGGCGCCCTCGATCATGCTGGCGTATTGGTCTTCGAAGGATTTTCCCGCGATGGTGTTCCCGGACATCAGCAGCGCGCAAGGGATTTCCAGCTTCTGGCACGCGGTCATCGCGGAAGAGACTTGTTTTAAGAAATTGTCACGCTGGGCCGGATCGAGCATGCTGACAGGTTCCCGGCCCCAGTTGGGCGTGCAGGAAATCGTATCCATCTTCAGTTTCAGGCCCGCCGCGCGGGACTTGATCTCGCGGATTTTGACGTCGTCCCAAGAAAGATGCTCTCCAACGAGCTCTACGCTTTCCAGGCCTGCCGCCGCCGCCATTTCCAGTTTTTCCTCGAAGCTTCCCTTCAGGGTCCAAAGCATAACGGAATAAGCGGGATTCGGCATTTCATCGAAGAGCTTATCATCAAGGGATACCGATGTCCGAGCTCCAATATCTCAGCCGCAGTGGCGTAAGCGTCACGCGCCGTTCCTCTAAGCTTCCTTATGCGAAGGGGTTAACGAAATGGCTGCGCGAACTGGACAAAAAGCGCGGCGTTTACCTGTCGAGCGGTTACGAGTACCCGGGGCGCTACTCGCGTTGGGATTTCGCCAGTGTCGCGCCGCCGGTGGAAATCGTCGCGCGCGGGCGCGAGATGGACTTTCGGGCCCTCAACGACCGTGGCGAGGCTTTGTTGGGCATGCTCGCGCGGGTTCTGCGCGCTCATCCTCACTGGGATGCCTTTACCGAAGAGCCGCTCGTGTTGCGCGGCCTCCTGCAGCCCCTGCCCGCCTTGTTTAGCGAAGAAGAACGTTCTAAACAGCCGTCCGCGTTTTCGATACTTCGGGCCCTGATCGAAGAGTTCCGAAGCCCTGAAGTGAACGATCTATTTCTTATTGGCGCGTTCGGCTACGACTTGTTGTTTCAATTCGATCCGCTGGACCTCAAACTGCCGCGCGAGGGCGTCAAAGATCTCCAGCTCTTCCTTTGCGACGAGATCTACCTCATGGACCGCAAGAAGGAAACGATTGAGCGCGTGAGCTTCGAATTCTCTCAAGGCGAATCGACGACCGCGGGAAAGCCGCGTAGTGCCGAAAGAGTCCCCAAGCCCCGCAGGCGAAAGGCGCGCCCCATCGAAGCGGACCACCAGCCCGCCGAATACATGGCCAAAGTAGAAACTTGCCGCGCGGGCATGAAGCGCGGGGACTATTACGAAGTCGTGCTGCGCCAGACTTTTAGCGCTCCCTACAGCGAGAGCCCCGCGCAGCTTTTCGAGCGCATTCAGATCGCGAGCCCAAGTCCCTACGAATTCCTGATCCAGTTCGGCGAAGAGCAACTGGTGGGCGCTTCTCCCGAAATGTTCGTCCGTGTTGAGGGCAACCGCGTCGAGACCTGTCCTATTTCGGGTACCGCCCGGCGCACGGGCGACCCGCTTCAGGATGCCGAAAACATTAAGCAGTTGCTGAATAGCGCCAAAGAGGAAAGCGAGTTGACGATGTGTACCGACGTCGACCGCAACGACAAGTCGCGGGTGTGCGTTCCCGGCACCGTGGAACTGGTGGCGCGCCGTCTGATCGAAAGCTATGCGGGCGTATTCCATACGGTGGACCATGTCGTCGGAACACTCGACCCGAAGTTCGATTCCCTGGATGCCTTCCTCACGCACATGTGGGCCGTAACCGTGATCGGCGCGCCGAAGAAGGCGGCCGCCCAGGCCATCGAGAACCTCGAGAAAACGGCGCGCGGTTGGTACGGCGGCGCAATCGGGGCCATTAGCCTCTCCGGCGACATCAACACGGGGATCCTGATACGCACTGTGCACCTCAAGGATGGAATTGCCAGTTACCCGGCGGGGGCCACGCTCCTCTACGATTCCGATCCGGCGGCGGAAGAAAACGAAACCCGCCTAAAGGCCACTAGCTTCTTCCGTGCGCTGGCACTGCCCTCTGTGGCGGAAACGCCCATTTCGGCATCGCACGAACGAAGCTCCCCACTTCGCCTGATGCTGATCGATAACGACGACTGCTTTATCCACACCCTCGCCAACTATGCGCGCCAAGCTGGGGCGGAGGTGGTCACCTATCGCGCCGGCTTCGATTTGGCCTTGATTGAATCCGTAAATCCCGATTTAGTGCTGCTTTCACCCGGACCCGGCAGGCCCGAGGATTTCCGCGTCCCGCAGGCGGTGCGATATTGTGCCGAACGGGACATCCCCGTTTTTGGCGTTTGCCTGGGCTTGCAAGGAATCGTCGAGGCGTTCGGCGGCTCTCTGGACGTACTGGATTACCCTATGCATGGAAAGCAGTCGGAGGTTTCTCACCGGGGCACCGGCGTTTTTGAAGGGCTGAACAATCCTTTGAAGGTGGGCCGCTACCACTCCCTACATGCCCGCCGTGCGACACTCCCGGATTGCCTGGAGATCACCGCTGAATCAAGCGACGGCGTCATCATGGGAGTCCGGCACCGGGAATTGCCAATCGAGGCCGTGCAGTTTCACCCGGAGAGTCTGTTGACGTTGGAAGGCAAGGCGGGTCTCCGGCTGATGACGAACGCGATCCGCCAGCTTAGCCGTGCCGCAGTACGCGCGTAAGCTTGTCTACTGGCTCGGTCTTGCCGCGTTCAGCGCGGTCTTTTTCATCCGGCTTTGCGGATTCCTTTTCCAGTGCGGCTGCCGCAATTGGTGGGACGGCGGTACACTGCAATGCAATATTCATCAGGCCCACCTGAAACATTGCCCCTTCTGTGAGATTCCCTCTATAGAGCATTACGCACTGATCGCGCTGATCGTGGCCGTCCAGGGCCGGCTTGTCTGGAGGGAACGCTGGGTCTGGGCGGCGCTCGCCTTTCCCATCGTGGCCGCCATCGAGGCAGTAGTACTGGGCTGGTATCGTGGTTATTGGAGCTAACGGGGCATTGCTACGGGGAAAAAAAGCCCGCATACTGATTTCACATGGAAGCATTTCTGCAAGACGTAGTCTTTTATGGCCTATGTGCGGTGGTGGCCTACGTTCTGCTGAACGGCTCCTCCGGCGGCGGCAAACGAGACCGCGCCCCCTCCCTCGCTTAAGATCCCCCCACACCCCTTCTCGATCTGTCCTATGGATGTAATCGTTGTAGGTGGCGGCTTAGCGGGCCTTTCCACCGCCGTGGCGTTGGGTGCGCACGGATTTGAAGTCGAAGTACTTGAAGCAAGACCTTACCCAGGCGGCCGGGCCACCAGTTACCGCGTGCCCCAGTCGGAAGGCGCCAGCGACGAGATCGACAACTGCCAACACATACTTTTGAAGTGTTGTGTGAACCTACAGGACTTTTACCGCCGACTGGGCGTTTTCGAGGCCATTGAGTTCCATCGAGTCTTCTATTTCCTCGAGCCCGGAGGCCGAGTCAGCCCCTGGCGTCGTGGCTTACTGCCGGCACCGGCTCATTTCAGCGAAGCTTTTGCCCAAGCACAATGGATGAATTGGGAGGAAAAGCTAGCGCTGGGCCGTGCGATGTTGGCCATTCTGTGGGAAAGGAAGCGGCGTCAGGATCTCGCCGAGATCAGCATGGCGGAATGGCTTGCGGAGAAGCGGCAGCCGCAGCGCCTGATCCAGCGTTTCTGGCGGCAGATACTTCTAAGCGCCGTCAATGTGGAATTGCACGAGATGGCCGCCATCCATGGCTTTCAGGTCATTTGGCTGGGATTTTTGGCCGATTCCGACACCTATGAAATGGGCATTCCTCGCGTGCCCCTGCGGGAGCTGTGCGACGCTGCCATGCCTGGCGTCAAAGTTCAATTCCGGGCTGCGGTGTCGGCGATTGCGCCGGAACGCCCCGCGGTGATGGTCGACGGGGCTTGGCGAGGTGCCAGAGCCATCGTTAGCGCTCTCCCGAGCGATAAGTTGTGCCTGCTTGCACCGCAACTCCCCATTCGCTATCAAGACTTCGAGCCCTCATCCATTACCGGAGTTCATCTTTGGTTCGACCGGCCCGTCACAGACCTGCCCCACGGCAGCCTGCTGGACCGCAACATTCAGTGGTTCTTTAGCAAGAACGGCGGCCGCTACCTGATGCTCGTGGTGAGTGCCTCCGATCTCATGCTCAGGATGGGGCGTCAGGACATCATTGATCTCAGCGTGCGGGAACTGGCGGAGTTCCTGCCCGGTGTGACGCAGGCGGTTCTGGATAGAGCGCACGTTGTGAAAGAAGTGCGAGCTACTTTTCGCGCCAAGCCCGGCCTTGAAGCTAAGCGCCCTCCTGCCGTCACGCAATATGAGAGGTTCTTTCTAGCCGGAGACTGGACCCAAAGCGGATGGCCGGCGACGATGGAGGGCGCCGTTCGCAGCGGATACAAAGCGGCCGAAGCTGTTGCCGCGTGTCTGGGACGGCCTGGACGCTTCCTCCTGCCCGATGTCGCCTGAATCAATCTTGCCTAGAATGGAGACATGATCACTCGTCGCAGCTTCGCACTTCTCGCGGCCTCCATGCCAATGTTTGCGGACAGCCCCATGACGAACTTGCGCATCGAGGTCACCAACGACATTGGCAAGCCGGTGGATCGCGCCGCCGTAATAGTCCGCTTCGTGCGGGGACGTAGCGTAACCAAGCTTGGCAAGAAGATTATGACGAACTGGGAGATGCGCACCAACAGCGAAGGCTGGGTAAAAATTCCCCCGATCCCGCAGGGCGACATTCTTGTGCAGGTAATCGCCAAGAATTATCAGACTTTCGGTAACACCTACGAGGTCTCCGAAGAAGACCGCACGATCCAAGTTAAGCTCAACCCCCCGCAAAAACAGTATTCCTCCCACGGCGACATGCCGACGGAACCCAAGAAACCCTAGGCGTCAAGAATAGCGGCGATCGCGTCGATCTCGATGCGCACATCGCGCGGCAAGCGCGCCACCTCTACCGTTGCCCGGGCTGGCGGGTTGGTGGAAAAGTAGCGCCCGTAAACCTCGTTTACGGCGGCGAAGTCTCCAAGGTCCTTCACATAGATGGTCGTCTTGAGGACCATGTCGAAATTAGACCCACACGCCTCCAGCACTGCCCCGAGGTTTTGCAGTACCTGCACGGTTTGCTCCGCAATACCGCCTTCGACTATTTTGCCGCTTTGGGGGTCCAAGGGGATTTGGCCGCTCAAATAGGCGATTCCGTTGTAGACGATGGCTTGTGAATACGGACCGATCGCTGCGGGAGCATGGGGGGTAGAGATTACCAGACGCATCTTGCCTAAAACTGTAGCGTAGCTACCAGGTCTCGAACCGAGCCGACTTTCTCACGGCGTAGAAATTGGTCGAGTTCCCGGGCGATTCGAACGGGCGATTCCGGGTCCCAGAACGTCGCCGTTCCCACTTGTACGGCGCTTGCCCCCGCCACGAGAAATTCGGCGGCATCCTCCCCCGTGGCGATCCCCCCCAGGCCAATCACTGGGATCTTTACTGCCTGGGCCGCCTCATAGACGAGCCGCAGCGCAATCGGCTTCACCGCCGGACCGCTCAGGCCACCGAAGCCGGCGCCAATGCGCGGACGGCGGGTCCGCGCGTCCACCGCGAGCGAGATGACTGTATTGATCAGAGAAATAGCGTCCGCTCCCGCGCCCTCCGCCGCTCGCGCCAATGGTGCGATTTGCGCCACATTCGGGGAAAGTTTCACGATCAGCGGCCTTGTGCTTATTTTGCGCATCGGTTCTACCAGGCTGGCCAGCAGGCCTGGATCGGAGGAAAAAAAGATCCCCCCGTGCTTGGTGTTGGGGCAACTTACGTTCACCTCGTAGCCGGCCAATCCCGGCGCGTCTTCCAGCACTCGGATGACTTCCAGATAATCGTCCGGAGCATAGCCAAAGACGTTGGCGAAGATCTTGGTGCGGTAGGGTGCCAGCGCCGGCAGCTTAGTCCTAACGAATTCACGTACCCCAATGTTCTGGAGTCCAATGGAATTCATCATTCCCGAGGCGGTTTCCCAAAGGCGAGGCGGAGGGTTCCCTTCAATCGGTTCTCGGCTGAGTCCCTTAACGATCAAGCCGCCGATCGCGTTGAGGTCCACAACCCTTTCAAATTCAACACCGTACGCAAAGGTCCCAGAGGCGGCGAGAACTGGATTTTCAAGTGCGACGCCGCAGATCTGCGTAGCCAATCGGGAGGAAGACACCTTCGCCCGAGTCTAGCAAAGCGCGTCGGACTACCCAATCCTTAGAAATGTACTAGGGCTTTCCCCCAATAGGCTTCTTGAGCGTTGCATGCCAGACTGAAACTGCCGAATCACCTTAGAAGGCCCGTTTTGCCCTTTTTCCTTGCGCATGGCCAAACCCGTTAAATCCCGGAATCTCGCCACCAAGTTCTCGATCTTCACCTCTGTACTGGTGTTTTGGGTGATGCTCGTCAACGTCGGTTACGACATCCACAACGGCACCTTCGACCTTGGCAAGGGGGCTCTGATGCTTTGCATCCTGCTCCTGGTGGCCCTGGCGATTGGCCGTTTCACTGCCACGATCATGGCCAAGCCCCTGCGCAATTTGGCCGCCGGGATGAAGCGGGTCCAGATGGGCCAGTTGGAGAAAATCCAGGTCAGCCAAACGGGTGATGAAATTCAATTTGTCGGCGAGGTCTTTAACGATACGATCCATGCCTTGAAAGAGCGGGACCGGCAGATTGAAGAGCATCGGGAGATGCTGGAAACCCGCATCCAGCAGCGCACGGATGCGCTGCGAGAAGCCATGGAGCGGGCCCTCGCCGCCAGCCAGGCCAAGAGCGAATTTCTGGCCAATATGTCGCACGAACTGCGCACGCCCATGAATGGCATTCTGGGCATGTTGGACGTAGTCCTGGAGAGCCGCTTGTCATTGGAGCAGCGCGAGGAACTGGAAACCGCCCAGCGCTGTGCGCATTCTTTGCTCGCACTTCTGAACGACATCCTGGACTTGTCGAAGATCGAGAGCGGCAAGATGTCACTGGAGCACATTCCTTTTGGCCTCAAGCAATTGGTCGAAGAGGCCGTGAAAACGCATCAGGCGCGCGCCAAGCAACGGCGGATCGAATTAAGTGTCCTGGTAGACCCCTCCGTCCCCGATACCGTCTATGGGGATCCGATGCGCCTCCGCCAAATCTTGGCCAATCTGCTCGGAAATGCGATCAAATTTACCGAGAACGGGTATGTGAAAGTGCACTTGCGGGCCAAGGAGTCCGAGCAAGCGCCGGCCCCGGGGGCCAAAGTGAATGTGGAGGTTGTTGTCGAGGACAGCGGGGTCGGTATACCAGCCGACAAACTGGAACGCATTTTCGACAAGTTCACCCAGGCCGATGGCAGCATCACGCGGCGTTTTGGAGGAACCGGCCTGGGCCTGGCGATCACCCGCCGCTTGGTTGAGATGTTCGGGGGTAAGATCTGGGTCGAAAGCGAAGTGGGTCGGGGCAGCCAGTTTCACGTCCGCGCCGCTTTCGAAATCGCGCAGCAACCGAAGCGTGTCGAGGTGGACCAGCGCGGTACCAGTGAAGAAAAGGTGAGCCTCGGGGGACGGGCTCCGCAGATTCTGTTGGTTGAGGACAACCTGGTGAATCAGCGGGTTGTGCTGGCGATCCTGTCGAAGCGCGGCTTCTTTGTCGATGTGGCGGGCAACGGGTTGGAGGCGCTGAAGTTTCTCGAAAAGAACGCCTACGACATCGTTTTGATGGACGTCCAGATGCCTTATCTCGATGGCATTGAAGCGACCAAAAAAATTCGTTCCGAACTGGGGCTTCGCAAGCTCCCGATTGTGGCGATGACGGCGCACGCCATGACTGGCGACCGCGAGCGCTGCCTGGAAGCGGGCATGAACGATTACGTTTCTAAGCCCGTCAATCCGCAGACGCTGGTCCACACGATCCTGCGCTACATCGACACCGCCGTCGACGCGAGTGAGGCGCTTGCTACCCTGCCTGCCGAGGCGCCGCTGGCCCTACCCTCCGTCATCGATCAGGGGCTGGCCGCCCGCCTTACCGATAACGACAAGAACCTCTTCCAAGGCATGCTTCTGCTTTTCCTGCAGATGGCTCCCGAACGCCTTGGCAAGATTCAATCCGCCCTGGCCCGCGGGGACAAAAGCGCTACCGAACGCGAACTGCGCAAACTCCGCAGCGCCGCCGAACGCATTGCCGCCGTGCAGGTGGCGGATTCGACGGCGAGCCTCTTGTATGCCATCGAGGCCGATCGCAATGACTCGATCCAGGACAGTTTGATGGCGCTCGAAGTGCAGATCCAGCAACTAAGCACGCATATCGAAAATGCGCCGCATGCCGCCAGCCCAGGGCTAGCCAAGGCTTCCTAGCCTATTTCGCCCCCGACCGCACGCTCCAGTTTGGCCGCCGAATCTCTCACGGTGTCCCAGACGGCCTCGACGTCTTCCCATTTGGTTTCGAAATGGCCGATCGCCAGGCGGATGGCTTGCTTTTCTCGAATCCGGTCCGGCGACAGTAGGGCGAGCCCGCTTTCATTGACAGCGTCCAGCAGAGCGCGGTTGAATTCGTCGCTCGCCCGGTGCCGGAATACGACCAGCGAAAACTCAACCGGCGCTACCACCTCAAAGTCCTCGTCCAGGGCTATCTGCGCCTCTAGCCGCTTGGCGTAATCAATGTGATCGCCAATCACCCCGGCCAATTTTTCCCGTCCATAGGCCCGCATCGTGAACCAAAGCTTTAACGCGCGAAAGCGCCGGCCTAGGGGCAAGCCATATTCGCTCAGATTCAGCGCACGTGGATCCTGCTGGCTGCGAAGATACTCCGGCACCAGAGAAAAGGCTTCGCGCAACCATGCGGAGTTCCGGCAATACAAAACACTGATGTCCAGAGGCGTGAAGAGCCACTTGTGAGGATTGACGACGAACGAATCCGCATCCCCCACGCCCTCCAGAATCCATCGGAAATTCTCGTTTATCGCGGCGCTCCCGCCATAGGCTCCATCAACATGCAGCCAGAGATCGTATTTCCGGCAAATGGCGAGAATCTCGGGCACCGGGTCAATCGACGCCACGCTGGTAGTTCCGACGGTTGCGACCACGCAAAAGGGCGTCCGCCCCTCCTGCAAATCCATTTGGATCGCCGCTTCCAACAAATCGGGCCGCATCCGGAAGGCGTGGTCCGCTGGGATGCTGCGAACGTTGGTTTTGGCAATTCCAGCCGCCATGGCCCCCTTCGGAATAGAACTATGCGCCCATTCGCTGGCGTACATCGTCAACGACGCGTCCGCGCAGGCATAGCCTTTCCGAACGCGCGCCGCCACAATCGCATGAAAGGTGCTGGTAGAAGCGGTATCGAGAATCTGGCCAAACCAGCCATCGGGCAGTCCAAGCCATTGGCGGAGCCAGTCCAAGGTGACCTGCTCCAGTTCCGTAACGGCCGGGGAAGACTTCCACAGGATTCCATTCGAATTCAAGGCGGCGCACAGCAACTCTGCCAGAATCCCGGGCGGCGTGGCGGAAATCGCAAAGTAGCCCATGAAGCGAGGGTGATTCCATTGCGTGTTGCGAGGAACGATTTGCTCTTCAAAATCGGCCAGGATTTCCTCAAATGGCTGAGGGGCTTCCGGCGCACTCTTTGGCAATGCGTCGATCAGCGAACCAGGCTTGGCCGCCGGGAGGACCGGGTAATCGCGCGTCGTCTCCAGGTAGTGCGCAATCCAGTCGATGGTGGCATAGCCGAATGTCCGAAATTCCTCGGGCGTCATAAGCTCTTAGCATCGCGCAAAACGACGGGCAGCCAATTGAGGAACCAATCGCGAAAAGCCTCGATCGGGGCGTGTCCAAGCCAGGAACCATCCGGGCGAGCGGGCATTTTGCGCAGCCGGCAGGCTTCCATAATTCCGAAGGGAACCGGAAAGCGATCCAGCCAAGCCATCAGTTCGCCGAGGTGCCCACCTAGCAACGCCTCGCCAGCGGCGTCCCGCTCGAGCAGAGCCCGGTCCAGGGCGCTGACCAGCTCCGGAACGGCGCAGGCGCACCCGCTCACCACTCCCGCCGATTGGCATCGTGCCGCACGGATGGCGGCATCATTCCCAACGACCAGGATGCCGTTGGCAATCGAAGTCAGATAATCCCCCTGTCCCGATTCATCCACAATCCCTGCATAGAGCCCCTCGCCCATGAGACGCGCGGCTACCTCAGCGGGAATCGGGCTGGTGAAAAAGGGCGAATTTGCCAGTAATAAGGGCACCTGCAGACTCAGTCGCTTTCGTAAAACTCGAAAATATGCTTCCACCCGGTCTGCGGCGTAGGGAAAGAAATAGGGCGGCATGACCAGCACAGCTGCCGCTCCGGCGTCACTGGCATGCTCGGCGAGTTGCGCCGTTAGTTCAAGCGTGGAATGGGTGACGTTTACAAGCACCGGTTTCCGGCTTCGCTTGATGCCGAAAGCAACGAAGCGCTCGCGTTCTTCGCGGTCGAAGTGCACAAAGTTTCCATAGGTGCCCAGCAAAGCAATGCCCTCCACTTGGCTCGAATTTAGAAACTCGATCACCTCTAGTGCGGCGGCAGTGTCAATCAGGTTTGGCTCCGCCCGCGCAGGAGTGATCGCGGCGGCGTATACCCCAGAGGGCACGATATGATTGAGATGGCCCGCCATGGAGTTTTCTAATTTAACGCAATCGCTGAAGGATCGCCGCGCTTTCCTGGCGGCCGGAGCTTTCACGATCGTTCGCCCCGAACTGGTACGCGGTTCGGCTGGCGCCAAGCTGAAAGCCGGCGTAGTAGGCTTGGGCGGCCGCGGCCGTCAAGCCGTAGTGGATTTGCTCACCGCCGACCCGAACGTCGAACTAACAGCGATCGCGGACTTGTTTGAAGATAAGCTCGAGTCGAATCTGTCCTGGCTCAAAGATGCTGCTCGCCATCCAAAGACACACGATCGCGTGCAAGTCGATGCTGAGCACCGCTTCACCGGCTTTGATGCCTTTCAAAAGCTAATCGCAAGCGAAATCGATCTGGTGATGTTGTGCACGCCGCCCGGCTATCGGCCCGCGCATTTTGAAGCGGCGGTTGAGGCCGGCAAGCATGTCTTTTGTGAAAAACCCTTCGGGACGGATCCTGTGGGCGTCCGGCGCTTCATGGATGCCGCCCGTAAGAGCGAAGAGAAAAAGCTAACCGTGGTCAGCGGAGCGCAACGCCGCTTTCAACGGGAATACGTCGAAACGGTCGACAAGATTCGCAATGGCGCCATTGGGGAGATTCGCTCCGCCTATGCCTACTGGGTAGGAACGCCGGTTATCCAGCAGCCCAAGGGCCGCGACCCGAAGTGGGGCGACATGACCTGGCAGCATCGCAATTGGTACAGCTTCGTTTGGATCTCCGGCGATCAAATTGTCGAGCAACATCTACACAATCTCGACGTTGTCAATTGGGTCATGGGCGCTCACCCCGTTAAGGTGGTGGCAACCGGAGGCGCAACCTGGCGCCCTCACGATGAAATCCACGGCAACATCTACGACCACATCGCGGCGGATTTCGAATACCCGGGCGGCGTGAAGCTATCCAGCTATTGCCGGCAGTTTCCCAAGGGCCTTTATACGAACGTCAGCGAGCTGATCCTCGGCTCCAAGGGCAAGAGCAATTGCCGCGATTTGGGAGCTAAAGACATCAATCCCTATGTAGCTGAGCATCTCGCCCTGGTAAAAAGCATTCGGGGCGAAGGGCCGCTTGTCAATCACGCCATGGCCGTTGCCGAGAGTACGATGACTTGCATCATGGCTCGCGAAAGCGCCTACACCGGTGAAGAAATCACCTGGGACCGCATCATGGCTTCCCAGCTCGATTTGCAGCCGAAAGAGTTTTCCTACGACCGCAAAATGGAGACTTCGCCCCTTCCTGTTCCCGGCCAGTACAAGCTGATTTAAGCGCAAGGTCGGGTTCGGGCGGCGCTACCACTTTTCCCCGCCCGGCCCCAAAAAATCGCACGGATTGTTAGTGGCTAACCGATACCGGTTCGGAGGCCGCTTCTTCGTTCTTAGGCTGCAAAGCGCGCGGGTCCAGCATGTGCATTGGCTTGAACTGTCGAGCATTCCAACGATAGCCGGGCTCGAACTCCATACCCAGGAAGTAACCGATATCCTTGAAGATGCAATAGCGAACCCGGCCCTGGAAATCGCCGTTGTCGTGGCGAATAAGGACGAGCGTCTGGGGCGGAATGTCTTCGTCCAGTTGGAGACAAGCTCCAGATGCGGATATGTCTTCCAGATTGGCCACAACCGAATGGGCAGCGCCACTCCGGTCTTGCCATTCGATCTTGACCAAGTCCGCGCACAGCATGCGCGGGTTTTCTCGTCGTTCTTGCATTGGTGCGCTTTTCTGCTTCTGTAACTGCTTTATCGTCGGGACGCGCTACCCCAATTATGAGGGAACGTGCGAAAAAACGCCTTAGCTCAGTTTAAGGTTTGTACTTGCTCTGCTTCTAAGGTACTCGCGACGCGTCATGAACGAATTCCGCCGATCCAGCGCACGGTCGATGGCAAGAATTCCGTCCAGATGATCGATTTCATGCTGCAAAAGCTCTGAAAAATCAGCCTCTGCCCGCAGCGACCGCGTCGTCCCTTGACGGTCCTGGTACTCAACCGTGATCGCGTAATGCCTTTCGACCTCCACCATCAGGTTCGGAAAGCTAAAACAGTCGTCCCAAAGCTGAAATTTCTCCTCACTTCTCCACGAAATCCGGGGGTTCAAAATCTCATAGCGCATCCCATAAATTTCCACGTATACCGCGCGGATCGGCACGCCAATTTGAATCGCGGCAATACCCCTGCCGAAGCCGTGGCCCCGCTGGAATTCGTGCAGCGTATCGGCTAGGTCCCCCAACACAATGCCCGCGCCCGAAAAATCCGTAACCGGATTGGACGCGACACGCAAAAGGGGATCTCCAAGTTCGACGATTCGCCGGGAGGGCATACTGGAATGATAGCGATGGCCAAGATTCCTCTAATTACCGTCTGGATCGCAGTCTTTTGCGTTTACATTCCGATGTCCATGAGTCTGGCTTTCGCCAATCCGATGTTGATCCTGGCTTATGCCATTTTGGCCTGGCCCCTGGGCGCCAGTATGGGGCGCCCTCTTCTGGCCGGGGGCCTGACGGCTGCCACGATCCTGGTGGCCTTGGCCGCCATGAATTTCAGCGCCGCTGCACCAGAGTTTGTATTGCCTGTGTCTGGCGTTTTGCTTGCCGCACTGGCCATCTGCTTCACCGCTCCCTTGGCCGCAACGGGCTGGACGGGCTGGTTTATTCGGCGTGGTTGGCACGAGGATAGCGCGCGGTTGGCCGTACGCGGAGCCTTTCTGCTTGTGGCCGCGCTGGCCTACCTGAATTCTTACCTGCCCTATGAGTGGAAAATGTGGATCGCCGAGCGCACAACCAGCCGGGATCTAATTATCTTTTCCTTGTGGCTCTCCCTTGGCTTTGTGGGAATATGGCGATTGACAAAATGATCATCACCGCAAAGTCTCCCTGCCGTGTGGACCTCGCCGGCGGCACCTTGGACATCTGGCCCCTCTATCTGAATCACGATGGCGCTGTAACCGTAAATTTTGCGGTCAATCTTTACACCCACGCCCGCATCGAAACTCGCGCCGATGCCAAAATTACCCTTGCCGCGGAGGATTTGCGCAAGAGCGAGATCTTTCCCAGCTTCGAGGCGCTCTTCCGGGAAAATCGCTACCGCTTAGCCCTGCTGGCCCGTGCGGCCCGCTGGTACCGCCCCGAAACCGGCTTCGACCTTATTACCCGCAGTGAAGCGCCCGCCGGTGCAGGCATCAGTGGCAGTTCCTCGCTGCTGGTCACGCTGGGCGCGGCCTTCAACCGCCTCACGGCGCGCAAGTACACTCTTGAAAAAATCCGCGAGGTTGCGCAAAACATTGAGGCCCAGGTAATCCAAGTGCCTACCGGTTGCCAGGATTATTACCCCGCTATGTATGGCGGCGTAAGCGCCGTCGAACTCAGTTGCGAGGGCGTAACACGCCGCGAGATCCAGGTCTCCCATGAGGAACTCGAGGCGCGGGGCGTCCTGGTCTACACCGGCGAACCCCGCAATTCGGGCATCAACAATTGGGAGGTAACCAAGCTCTACATCGATGGCGATAAGAGAGTCCGGCGTAATTTTGACCAGATCACGTCGATCGCGATTGGAATGCGTGCCGCCCTCGAGCGGGCGGACTGGAATGAAGCCGGCCGCCTCTTGCGTGAAGAGTGGAGCTTCCGCCGCAAGAATGCGCCTGGAATTACGACCGATCTGATTGAGACGCTCGTGGCAAAGACCCGCCGTGCCGGTGTCCTGGGGGCCAAGGTCTGTGGCGCCGGCGGGGGCGGCTGTGTGTTTTTCCTCGTGGATAAGGGAGCCAAGGAGCGCGTTTCCGCGCTCGCCGCCAGTTTAGGCGCCAAAGTTCTCGATTTTCGCGTTGCCGCCGAAGGTGTCAAGGTCCGGGTTGTGATCTAGGCGCTGGTATCGATACGGTGCCCGGACTAAGCCATTCTGGAATTCTGCTGCGCGTGGGCATCTTTGCCTTTGCCGGCCTTCTCACGCTGCAAATCGCTTCCGTGCTCGTGTCCTTTGCGGGCCTGATGATCCAGGCCGTCATGGCCGTTTTTGCCGCTGCTGCCGTCGCCAACGGAATCGCCCTCCGCGTGTTTGAACGGGGCAACTTGAACGACATAGGCCTGGCGTGGCGCCCGGCGTCTTTTCGTAACTTTGGCGTGGGTTTAGGGGGAGGCCTTGGTAGCGCCCTCGCCGTTACTCTCCTTCCCGCGCTTCTAGGCTTTGCCTTCTGGGAGAAAACACCCGGCCAAAGCTTCCAACCCGCCAGCGTCGCCTTTGTGAGCGTGCTCCTTCTCTTCGGAGCGATTGGCGAGGAATTGCTCTTCCATGGTTACGCTTTCCAATTGTTGCTCAGTAAGGTAGGCGCTTTCGCCACTCTCCTGCCCGTCGGTGTGCTTTTTGCCGCGGCGCACGAAGCGAATCTAGGTTCCAATTGGCTTAGCTTCTTCAACACCTTCCTTTGGGGCGCCTTGCTCGGGCTCTGCTTTTTGCGCAGCGGCGATTTATGGCTGGCCATTGGCGTGCACTATGGTTGGAATCTGGCCCTGCCTCTATGCGGCGTTCCCGTCAGCGGATTCGAAATGAACACCACGGGCTGGCAATTGAAATGGAGAATTCCTGAAATCTGGAGCGGCGCAGGCTATGGGCCCGAGGCTGGCTTGCTTTGCACTTTCGTCGTGCCATTGCTTGGCTGGGCCCTGTGGAAGGCGCCAATTCAGACCGAGCGGCCCAGCCTTATTCAAGAGGCCCTTTCTCTCAACGAAGAAGAGTAGTAGAACAGAGGTAGGTGTAACTATGCGTTATTTGGCTTTTTTGCTACTGCCCGCCCTGCTTTCGGCGGGGAACGAAAAGCTTAGCCCTGAGCAACGCGTGGAACTCATTCGGGGCCTCACCGCCGAATTCGCCACCGTGAAGTTGATGCTCCCCCGCTCCAAGAAAGCGCTCGAGTATGACGTCAGCGGCAAGTACGATAAAGCGGACTGGGACGAGGCCGCCAAGGAACGTGGCCCGGCCGCCAAGGTGGGCGATCAAATCCAGATCACGAAAGTCGCGGTCCACGACGACGGCATCCTGCTCGAAATTAACGGCGGCTTGAAGAGCGGCCGCCGGTGGTATGACAATGTGCAGGTCGGCACCGGTAACAGAACCGCGCCTATCAATGGGGCCAGTGGCACGCCCACTTTGGGCACCGCCATCGTGGTCAAGTTCCCCAAAGGCGTTCCCGCGGTCGACGCGGCGGAAATGAAGCGGATGCTCAAGCCGCTTTTCGATTTCGATAAACGCAGCGCGACAGAATCCTATGTCGATAGCCTTCCGCCTGCGCTGAAGGCCGCGATCGCAGAGAAACGCGTCCTGGAAGGCATGGACCGCGATCAAGTCATCATGGCCGTCGGGAAGCCGCGCACCAAGAGCCGCCAAGCTAAAGACGGCGTCGACCAGGAAGACTGGATCTACGGGCAAGCCCCAGGCAAAATCACCTTCGTTACCTTCGAGAACGGCAAGGTGATTAAGGTTTGGGACTCTTTCGCCGGCCTGGGCGGCCAGACGGTTTCCGGCCCTCGGCCTGTCTCGCCGTAGGCGCGCTCCTTACCAAGCCCCTTGCTATCCTCAAGAGTATTCCCTCAATCAGCAAGGAGAAGATTTCCCTGTGGCAATTAAAGTAGCGATCAACGGCTTTGGCCGTATCGGCCGCAATGTCTTTCGGGCCGCCCTCGGCAACCCCAATATCGACATTGTCGCCACCAACGACCTAACCGACAACAAGACGCTCGCGCACCTGCTCAAGTACGACTCGATTTTGGGCCCGCTTGGCCTCGACGTCACGCACGACGCCGACTCCATCACCGTCGGCGGCAAGCGTATCCGCGTTTTCGAGACGAAAGACCCCGCCCAAATCGATTGGCCGAGTGTCGGCGCCGAAGTGGTGGTCGAATCCACTGGCCGCTTCACCGATGGCCCGGAGGCCGCTAAGCATCTGCGCGGTTCCGTCAAGAAGGTCATCATTTCGGCACCCGCCAAAGGAGAAGATGTGACCATCGTCCTTGGCGTCAACAATGCCGCCTACGACAAGTCCAAGCATCACGTCGTATCGAACGCTTCCTGCACCACGAATTGTCTTGGACCTCTCGCCAAAGTCCTCAATGACCATTTCGGGATCTTGAAGGGCAGCATGACCACCATCCACAGCTACACGAACGATCAGGTGGTTCTCGACTTTGCTCATAAGGATCTCCGCCGCGCCCGGGCCGCGGCGATCAATATGATTCCTACCTCGACCGGCGCCGCGAAGGCGATTGGTCTTGTACTGCCTTCCCTCAAGGGCAAGCTGGACGGCTACGCGATGCGCGTCCCCACGCCGAATGTCAGCGTTGTCGATTTCGTCGCTCTCACTGAAAAGAACACGACCACCGAAGAAGTAAACGCCGTATTGAAGGCCGCCGCGGAAGGACCCCTCAAGGGCATCCTGGCCTACACCGAAGACGAAGTGGTTTCCACCGACATGAAGGGCAATCCTAACTCGTCGATCATCGACGCGGGTATGACGAAGGTTCTCGATGGCAACCTCGTCAAGGTCATCAGTTGGTACGACAACGAATGGGGCTACTCCAGCCGCGTCGTGGACTTGATTCCTTTCCTTCTCGCTTAAATTCCAACGGTTAGACGATAGAACGCCTCGGAGCCAAACTTCGAGGCGTTTATTTTGCTTCGTTTTCCGCGTCGTTCTTTCTGGGATAGCGCATTTTCAACTCGACGCGGTCGCCACACTTCACGTCCACGGCGGCCGAAGCAAAACTCGGCGTTTTCAACGTCGCCCTTGGATCTCTCGACATTCCCCATCCTTCCGTGGGCCGGCCGCTTGCCTTCCGGTCTAATTTCTTGTTGCCGTTCTCGTCATGTAAGGCAACGACGGCGATCCGGCCCGGGCCAGGTAGGTCCACAGTGGCCGAAACCTCCTGTCGCCCAGCGGGAACCGACGTGCGTCGCAAGGATTCGTCGTACCGATTCGGCCAGCCTTCGGGAGACGAAAAAACGACGAAGCCGACCGTGCCGCCGCCGCCGTTCACCTCTCTGGCCACCAAAGTCACGGAACATCGCTCGCTCCGTTGGGCGAAAAGGGGGAAAAGCCCGCTGTTGCCGACAATCAGAGGGAATAATCCCCACGCCAAAACACATCCCTTAGCAGGTGACATGAATAAACTCCTCAGCTTTCTCACTCTCGTTTCACTTTCCACTTTTGCCGCGGATCCGGTAAAGCCCTATTTTCAGGGCAGCGACGGCGTAGCGGTTCATGGCACAGACGTAGTAGCGTACTTTACCCTAGGCCAACCCACGAAAGGCAGCCCTCAGTTCGCTCATAAATGGAAGGGCGCCACTTGGCACTTCGCCAATGCGGACCACCTTAAGAAATTCCAGGACGATCCGGAAAAGTACGCCCCTCAATACGGCGGCTACTGCAGCTATGCCGTGAGCCTAGGCAAAACGGCCAGCGTGTCGCCGAAGGCTTGGAAGATTGTCGATGGCAAGCTCTATCTCAATCACTCCCTGGCCCAGGGCAAGTGGCTCAAGGATGTGCCCGGTCACATCAACAAAGCCGACGGCAACTGGCCTTCCATTCCGAAATCGGAACCGAAGTAATCCGCAGGCCGTTGTCGCACCCAAGATGCACCCCGCTTCTCTAACGCCCGGCATCATCGCGCTCGGAACTTCTGTCCCTCCCATCGCCCGAACCCAGAGCGAGATCTTGGACCATTTCGCCCGCTTCTTCCCCTCCTACCGCCAGGAAAGGGTTCGCCAGTTATTTCTGAACGCGGGCATCGATTCCCGGCATGTCGCACTCATGCCCGAGCAATTCCATCCCGACAACTCCGCCAACGAGTTGCACGCTGTATATCGCGAACAAAGCCTGAAGTTAGCGCACGAGGCCTCTTGCCAGGCGCTGCGCGCAGCCAAATTGCGAGCCCGTGAAATCGACTTGATTGTTGTGGCTACCTGTACCGGTTACGTGTGCCCCGGTTTGTCGGCCCGTTTGGGCCGCTCGCTGGGTATGCAAGATAACCTGCAGCGGGCGGATTTGGTCGGCATGGGTTGTGCCGGGGCCATGCCCGCTCTCCAACGCGCCCACGATTTTGTGCGCGCCTATCCCCAGCGGCGTGCGCTGGTCGTTTGCGTGGAAATCAGTTCAGCCTGCTGGTTTATTGATGAGTCGGTCGAAACCATCGTGGGCAATGCGATCTGTGCGGACGGCGCCGCCGCCGCCGTCGTCGCCATGCAGGCGGGCGCCAACGATAGCGGAAGCATTCCGCGCCTGGAACGCTTTCATACCCTTATGGACGCCTCCTATTTGGATTCCGTCGGGCTTTCCTTTGAAAACGGGCGCCAGCGCATCGTGTTGGACGCCGGGCTTCGGCACCAGGCGGGCCCGATGGTCAAGGCCGCCGTCAACGAGCTCCTGCGGAGTTCCGGTCTGTCAATCTCCGGCATCGACCGCTGGGTTGTTCATGCCGGTGGACGAAAAGTGCTGGATAGCATCGATAGCTCCCTCGGATTCGAGAAGGAAGAACTCGCGCACAGCCGGGAAATCCTTCGCACGCATGGCAATATGTCTTCTCCCACTGTTCTTTTCGTCCTGGAGAAAAATATGGCAGAAGCGAAACCCGGCTCCCTGGCCGTCATGATCGCCCTCGGACCGGGCCTTGCGGCGGAAACCGCCGTTCTGCGTTGGAGCTAACCTCCCATGTCCCTACTCTCTTTCGATGTCGCGCCGGCACAGGACTATAAACAACGCGTCGCTCATTTTTACGACAAGCTCTCCCCGCATTTTCGCGATCTTTGGGGCGAACACCTGCACGACGGCTACTATGAAACCGGTAGGGAGTCCAAAGAAGAAGCCCAAGACCGCCTGGTCGGTTTCCTGGCAAACCTCGCGCAGCTTCCCCAAGACGCCCGGGGCCTGGACATCGGCTGCGGCATGGGCGCTACCTCCGTTTGGCTAGCCCGGCATCTACACGCTCGCATGACAGGTGTCACTCTCAGTGCGGCCCAAGTACAAATAGCCCGCGAACTGGCTGCCCGGTCTTCGGTCACCGTCGATTTTCACCAGGGCGACGCCGATACCTTCGCGGTCCCCGATCCCTTCGACTTCGCCTGGATGGTGGGCGTTTTGGGACATTTCGAAAATCAGCGCTCCTTCGTCCGTGATGCCGCCCGCTTTGTCCGTCCCGGAGGCCGTTTCGTCCTGGCCGACTGGGTCAGCCCCGCGGGGCTCAGTCATTCCGATCGGCGCCGCTTTGTCGACCCTGTTCTCGAAGGCATGCTCATGCCCGACATCGCTTCGCTTGCCGAATACGTCGATTGGTTCAACCAGAGCGGTTTCCGCGTCCTTGAGTCGCGCGACCTCACGCGGGAGACGGCCAAGACCTGGGACGTTGGCGTGGACATACTTTCTGCGCCTGGTCTAGCGCGGATGGCCTTGGACGTGGGAATGGACGCCATCCACCTCATCTCTGCCGTCCATGGGATGCGGTCGGCAATGGGGCGCGGTTTCATTCGCTACGGCGTGCTGGTTGCGGAAAGACTTTAGGAGGCCCGGTTGCGGCGGCCCAAGCTCCTGGTCACGCTCGTTCTCGCGCTTTCGCTCCTGGCCGCCTGGCAGCTTCCCCTCCTTCGCATCGACAATACGGCCGAAACCTGGCTCCCCGCCGATTCGCCCGGCTTGCGCGATCTTGCCTCCTTCCGCGCACGTTTTGGAGCGGACTCTCCGCTCCTGGCCTATGTAGCTGGAGAGAATTTAGCTCGCCCTTCCCATGAGTGGCGGCGCCTCGTTGCCGAATTGCGGGGTATTCCCGGCATTGCCGCAGTTTTCCCCCCGCTTTTTGTGGAAGACGACGCTCTCGGTCCCGCACCACCCTTACGCCAATATCTAGCCTCCCCAGATGTCCGCCACGCCGCCGTCGCGATCCTGGTTCAGCCCGATCTTCCGCTGGCCGCCCGTTCGCGCCTGGTCGAACGGATAGAGTCTACCTTGGCCCTTTGGAGGTACCACTTAGGCGAATTCCGCATCGCCGGCGCCGATGTAATCACTTACGACCTCGACGTGGGTTCTCGCCAGTCCCTTGGCTCGCTAGCTCCAATCGTCTTTCTGGTCATGTGCGCTGTTCTCTACGCCGCCACCCGGGAGTGGCGTGGTGTCGTTGCCGCGCTTTTGGTGATCTCGCTTGCCAACCTCTGGACCGTAGGGCTTCTGTCTTTCTTTCAACGCCCTCTAAACCTCGTCGTAGCCACCTTGCCTGCCATGCTAGCCGTCGTGGGCGTCATGCAGGCTATGCATATTGTCGCGGCCTTCCATGCCTTACCCCTTCCCGGCCACGCCGCTAGCCTTAGCCTGCGCCAATCCCTTTGGCGGGAAGCGATCAAGGAGACCTTTTCGCCCAGCCTCTATTGCGTGCTCACTACCTCGGCCGGATTCGTTTCTTTGGGCAGTTCGGAGATCCCTCCCGTTCGCGACTTCGGACTCTTTACGGCGGTGGGCGTCTTACTCACCTTTGCCCTAAACTTTAGCTTGCTTCCCTGGTTGCTCTCGCTTCACCCTCGGGTCTTGCCGCGCGCTCTTTCGGTTGGCAACACGATCGCGCCTTCGGGTGTTAAAGCCTACACGGATTGGTTGGGCCGCTTCCGCACTCCTATCCTCGCCCTTGCTTCGCTGATTTTCCTGCTCTCCCTGGCGGGCCTAGCTAGACTTCGGGTGGAATCGCACATCTTGGATTTCTTTCCCAGCCAGCACCGTGTCCCGCAAAACTACAGAACGATCGAGCGCCACTTGCTCGGGCTGACGCCAATCGAAGTTGTGGTGGAAGGGGACCGCCGCATACTTCTAAGGGATACGACGCTAGAGACCTACCGACAGGTCTTCGAAGACACGCTCCGTGCGGAGCCGCTGGCACGCCAAATTGTTTCCATACTGCTTGCGCCCGCCGGCGGCGCCCGGCTCGCCTTTACCGTTGCACCGCCGGAACTTCGTCAAGCTCTAGCCGAAGAGGGGCTGCCGGAAGGAGTGCAGGCCTTCTTGCACGTCGATGCAGATCAATACGCTCTCCGCACCACGATCTTGGCCTCGACGGCCTCTTCCAATGCCGTGCAAGCCTTTGCCGAACGCCTTCGAGAGCGGCTCCGGAAAGTGCTGCCCGCAGGCGCCTCGGCAACCGTCACCGGTAGTTCCGCACTCCTCATCGAAGGACAAGTGCTCCTGCTGCGGACTCAGATTGTGTCTTTCGCCAGCGCCCTGCTCGTGGTTTCGGTTGCCATCTACATCGCCTTCCGCTCGGTCTTTGTCTCTCTGCTCGCGATCCTGCCCAACCTGCTGCCGGTGGCGCTCACTCTGGGCGCTATGGGCTTCGCGGGCATTCCGCTCAATACGGCCACGGTGACCGTGGCGGGCATCGCCTTAGGCCTCGTCGTGGACGATACGATTCACTTCTTGCACCACTGGCTTCGAGCGCGCCGCCTGGGCCTCGCTCCTGCCGAATCCGTTATGTCCTGCTTGGATACGATTGCGCGTCCCGCCCTGGCCGCATCCCTTTCCATTGCCGCGGGTTTCGGCGTTTTCGCCTTCTCCCCTTTCCCCCCCACCGCGTTATTCGGCTTATTAATTGCGATGGCCGCCTTGATGGCGATCGCCTTCGATTTGGTTTTCCTGCCTGCGTTACTACTCCGGGTGCGGCGCGCGCTCTAAAATTCTCCGAACGGTTCGAACGTTTAGGGAACTAGTAGTGAAACGGGTCTACGACCATCAAGTCGCTGTCGCTGCGGTCCGCCTGCACGTAGAGAATGGTCTTTCCATCGGGAGAACGGGCCAACCCGGTCGGCCGATTTAAGCTGACGGGCAGTAGCGTCTCTAGCTTTTCCGTTGCCCAGTCCGCCCGGGCCAGGAATCCCTGCTGGCGGCTGGCATGAAAACCGTAGGAGAGCGTTCCAGGTCCAGGAATTGGTGGCGCGATGAAGGTGAAATTCGGAAGCGCATGGGTCTTGCGGTCTTCGAGACTTAAGCGCAGAAATACTCCCCGCGGCCCGCGATAGAGAATCGTGTTCCCGTCCGGCGAAAGCCGCGGAGAAGATCCACCCTCTGTTGTCATGGCCTCGTAGCCGATTCGTCCTGCGATTACTTCTTGAGCGCGGCTTCGGTAGATCTCAAAGCGGCCACTGCGATTACTGGCAAAGTAGAGCCATTGGCCATCCGGCGACCAGCAAGGCTCAAGCGACGCCTCCGGCCCGAAAGTCAACGCTTTCGCACTTCCGCCCGCCGCCGCCATGAGAAACAATTGGGCGTTGCCCGAGGGCCGGGAATCGAAGGCGATCCACTTGCCGTCCGCCGACCAGGCTGGGCTCCGCGAATATGCAGGGCCCGAGTGAGTCAATTGGGAGCATTTATCCCCGTCTCCCGCCAATGCACAAACCCAGATTTCCCAGCTGCCGCTCCGCATGGATGCGAAGGCCACTTTGCTTCCGTCCGGTGAAAACGCGGGCGTCTCTTCCGATCGCGTCGAGGCCGCAAACAATTCGGGCTTCGTTATTCGACCGTCCGGACTTTCCAGCTCCAGCTTCTGGAGATTCAGGTCCATTTCGTTCCGCACGTAAACCAACCTGGTCTCTCCCCCTGCTGTCGTAGCAACGGTCGGAAAGAGAATATCCTCGCCCGTCGGGGAAATCTGGTAACTTCGAGGTCGTCCAAACCAATCAAAATAGAGTCGATATAGGGAACGGCCATCCGGTGGACCCAACGAATAAAGCAGTGATTCATCCTGCAGGTAGACCGCCCGAAACTCTGGAGACGGAAACCAGGTCAATCGCTCCGGCTTCCCTGTCGGCTTCAAGTCCTTTATCTTAACGGCATACAAATCGCAGGCTGTCACGGAAGCACAGCGGCAGAACACCAGCCGATCCCCTTTGGCGGACAAAATCGGCGCGGAGTCTCCCGAGGAACCCAAGACTGGTTCAAGTAGCTCTTTCTGTTCTCCCGTCTCGGTAGAGATCGCGACCAATCGACGAGGCTGCGCTCCGGTCTGGCTGCCCACGCCTTGATTGGTCAAGACCCATTTGCCGTCGGCGGTGTAGCTCACGATCGGTCCCGGAAGCGCGCCATAGTAATCCAGCTTCTTGAGCGTACGGTCCTCTCCGCCGAAGGAGGGGCGCAGCATGAGAAAGATTTGATCGTCGTTGAATCGAATGAACGCGATCTCTCGACCGTCTGGAGACCACGCTGCATTGTAGTCAAAGTCATGGGTCAAGCGGACCGGCTCCCCTCCTTCCGTCTTACGCAGCCAAAGTCCCACGTTTTCCCTTGGCGTCAAGATCGAGTAGATGACCTGCGTGCCGTCTGGTGAAAGTGCTGGGCTCGTTTCGATCCCGGGCGAGGTCGTCAGTGGCAATGGCTTCCAATCGGCCATGGTCCACCTCCCCGGGGCAGCACTCCGAATAGCGATCAGCAATAGTGCAAACATCGCAACGAAGCCCGCCAGTACCATCCACGCCGTCTGCCAATGAGAGGAGTGCCCATTTCCTTCGCCATCTCTCCCGAGCCCTCGATCGTCGGACGTCTCCACCGGCGTTGCCCCGGTCTCGACAGATTTCTCAACTTCGGCGATGAATCGGTATCCTCGCCGAGGCACCGTTTCAATGTAGCTGCGCTGAGACGTACTTTCACCCAGAAGTTTCCTTAATGACGAAATCTGAACCGATAGGTTGCTCTCCTCCACTATCGTGTCCGGCCAAACCGCCGCCAGTATTTCTTCCTTTGTGACCAGTCGACCAGCCCGCTCGACCAGGTAATGGAGCACCTCGTATTCCTTGGGTGTTATCGCTAAGGCTTTGCCCTCGCGGAAGATACTCTTCTCGCCCGTGTCCAGGCGAAATGGGCCAAAAGCTAGAATCATGTTTCTTTTCAAAGATTTCGGAATTTCTTCGGAGTTTCTTAAGGGATGTTTGCGTCCGCGCTCAGGATCTTTAGCGATCGTTCTCTCTATCCTGCACCCATGCGGTACGCCAGACAACCTCAATTTTCAGCTTCAACCGATCCACTTGTCGCTACACCCCCAATTCGTTACTCTCCAACTTTAAAGTTTCCAGTCCTCCTGCCGATTTTCGCCAGATCTTGGAACAAGGTTCGCTGAGGTCCCGCTATGCCTCAAGCCGAAAGCGATCTCGGGCGCGTCTCCCGATTTGAAATCGAAGCCCTTCCCCATCTAAAGCTGATCCACCGCTCCGCCCTTCGCATCGCCGGAAACAAGACTGGCGCGGACGACCTAACGCAGGAAGTCTACCTGCAAGCTTGGCGTTCCTTTGACCGCTTCACCGCCGGCACCAACTGCCGCGCTTGGCTCTATCAGATCCTTTTCCACACCGTGTCGCACTATCGCCGCAAGGAAAGCCGATATTTCACCCTTCTGCCTGAGCTGGAAAACCTGTTTCCCGTCCTTCCTCCAGCCCTCCGCCCCACACCAAGATTCTCCTCCGATGAATGGAGCAGATATATCCAGCAGCTTCCGCCCCGTTTTCGGCGAGTTCTTATCCTGGTCGATGTCGAGGAGTACTCCTACAATGAGGCGGCCAATCACCTCAAGATCCCAATTGGAACTGTAATGTCCCGTTTGTGCCGGGCCAGGCGTCAACTGAAGAAGATGATTGAAGCTCCCGCCGTTTCACCCTCCGATAGCCCAAAAGTCGCGCAGTAGGACCGAGACGAGCCAACGGTTGCCATACTGGGTGTTAATGGCAAAAATCGTACGAGCGCTGTTGAGCGTGACCGACAAAACGGGCCTCCTGGAATTCGCCCAAGGCCTTAGCAACCTGGGAATTCATCTGATTTCAACAGGCGGTACTGCCAAACTCCTCCGAGGCGCGGGTCTGGCCGTCCAGGAAGTAGGCGATCTGACTGGCTTTCCCGAGATGCTGGACGGCCGCGTGAAGACCCTTCATCCCCACGTCGCGGGCGGGATTCTGGCGATGCGGTCTAACCCGGAACATAGGGCCGCCCTGGCTGAGCATCGGATTGCACCCATTGACATGGTTGTAGTCAACCTTTACGAGTTTGAGAAAATCGCCGCGGACCCTGCGGCTTCGCTCGCTCATCTCATCGAGAATATTGACATCGGCGGGCCAACCTTGATCCGCGCGGCCGCCAAGAATTATCAGGACGTTGCCGTCGTGGTTCGTCCCACGGATTACCAGCCGCTCCTCACCGAAATGCGGGAGCACCAAGGCTCGCTCTCTCCCATGACACTTTGGCGGCTCGCCAAAGAGGCTTTCTCGCTCACGGCCGCTTATGATTCGGCCATCACGAATCGGCTGAACCAGATTCCCGCTCCCCTGGAACACCCTACCCGTCTTGTCATCAACGCGCCTCTTAAAATGCCGCTGCGCTACGGAGAAAATCCACACCAAAGTGCTGCCCTCTACGCCAGTGGCCACACCGGCGTTGCCAACGCCGCGCAACTGCACGGTAAGGAGCTCAGCTATAACAATCTGGTCGATCTCGATGCCGCCTGGCAATTAGTTTCGGAGTTCGACGCGCCGGCCAGCGTCATCGTCAAGCACACTAATCCTTGCGGCTGCGCGTTGGGGGCAGATCTTGCGGAAAGCTATCGCAAAGCCTTTCAAGCCGACCCGCTAAGTGCGTTTGGCGGCGTACTAGCCTTTAATGGCCTGGTGGACGCCGATACAGCCGCCGAAATCGCTAAGACTTTCATGGAAGCCATTGCGGCCCCGGGCTATTCCTTGCAGGCGCTCACCATTCTGCGGGCCAAAAAGAATCTCCGGCTGCTCGAGGTGAAACCGGGCGGCCTGGACACGCCCGTGGTGAAGACAATTGGCGGCGGTTACCTGCTTCAAAGTGCCGATACTCGCATGCTGCGGCGAGCCGATGCGCGGGTGGCCACCGCAGTGGCACCCACCTCCGAACAGTGGGAGGCGCTGGAATTCGCTTGGCGGGTTGTCAAACACGTAAAGTCCAACGCCATCGTTTATGCCGGGAAGGGACAGCTGCTTGCCGCCGGCGCAGGCCAAATGAGCCGCGTGGATAGCGTTCGTTTTGGCGCCCTCAAGGCCGTTTTGCCCCTGGAAGGATGTGTCGTTGCGAGTGACGCCTTCTTTCCCTTTCCTGATGGTTTGGAAAAAGCGGTCGAGAACGGCGCACGCGCCTTCATCCAACCCGGCGGCAGCGTCAAAGATGCGGAAGTGATCGCTGCGGCCGATCGCTTAGGCGTAGCCATGGTCCTGACGGGCTTCCGCCACTTCCGCCACTAAGCGCGGCCCGCCGCGGCATTTCCGCCTCTCGATCCCGACCCGATTAAGAATCTGGAAGATTCTGTTACAAAACTCTCGCCCTCTCTTTGTGCGCCGATATGGCATTAGAGCGATGTTTGCAATCATTGGAATCGTCTTAGTCTTAGGTGCCGTCGCGGGCGGGTACGCGATGTCGCACGGCAAGTTCCCCGTACTTTGGCAGCCCGCCGAAATGGTCGTCATTTTCGGTGCGGCGATTGGGAGTATGTTGGTGGCCAATCCTTTGCCGACGGTGTTAAGCGTCGTCAAAGGCCTTCTCGGCATCTTGAAGGGTAGCCCGTACAACAAGAACGCCTATTTGGACACGCTGAAGGCGCTCGCCGACGTCTTCAATCATGGCCGCAAGAACGGCCTGCAGAAGCTGGAAGGCGACATTGAGAATCCCAAGCAAAGCCAAGTCTTTAGCCAGCACAAGATTTTCATGTCGAATCATCATCTGCTCGATTTCGTATGCGATAGCTTACGCACCTCCATTGCCGGCGGGATTAGCCAGTTCGAGATTGAACAGTCGATGGAGTGCGATATCGACATCATGAAGCATGAGCTGGAACAGCCCGTCTCGGCCTTGAAGGAAACGGCCGACGCCTTACCGGGCATGGGAATTGTGGCCGCGGTGCTAGGCGTCGTAATCACAATGGGCAGCTTAGGCGGTCCACCCGAACAAATCGGCGAGCACGTCGCCGCCGCGCTGGTCGGCACCTTTCTCGGCATCTTGTTTTGCTATGGCGTCTTCGGTCCGCTTGCCAGCAACATGCAAAAAATCAACGACGGCGAGATCGAATTCATGCACGCCGTCCGTGCGGGCGTGGCTGCCTTTATCAAGGGCGCCGCTCCGCTGCTCGCGGTGGAAATGGCACGCCGCTCTATCCCACCTCACGTCCGCCCCAGCTTCAAGGAAATGGAACAAAAGGTCAAAGGCGGCGGAGGCAAATAACCCAATGGAGTCTAAAGAACAGCCGATCTACGTCATCAAGAAAAAAATCCACGCCCACGGGCACCATGGCGGCGCCTGGAAAGTCGCGTATGCGGATTTCGTTACCGCCATGATGGCCTTCTTCATGGTCATGTGGCTGATGGGCTCTTCGGAAAAAGTCAAATCTGCTGTGAGCGGGTACTTTCGCGACCCGCAGGGCTTCAAGAAACAATCGGGTACCGGCGTCACCGGCGACGGGGAGCAGATCACCATCTCCAAAGACGACATGCCGGCCCTCAAAGACAAGATTCAGAGCGCGATGAAGCAGTTGCCCGACTTCAAGCAGATTCGCGACCACGTCAGCATGACGGTCACCGGAGAAGGTCTGCGGATTGAGCTCATGGAAAAAGAGGGCGGCATGTTCTTCCAATCCGGTAGTGCCAGCCCGAGCGGTTTTGGCAAAGAACTTCTACAAAAAATGAGCGCGGAATTGGCCAAGCTTCCCAACACGATCGTAATTGAAGGCCACACCGACGCCAAACCCTTCTCCCACGACGGCAGCTATGGGAATTGGGAACTCTCCGCGGACCGCGCCAATAGCGCCCGCCGCCTGATGAATGACAGCGGCTTGCGCCCAGATCAAATTAAACAGGTCCGCGGCTTTGCCGATCAGCGCTTGGTGGAGGCAAAGGACCCGAACGCTCCCAAGAACAGGCGCATCAGCATCATCGTTCAATACATGGCTCCCACCCCCGAAGAACTTGCCAAACTTGCCGCCGAAGAAAAAGCAGGAGCGGCGAAGGGGCACGGGGACAGTGGTCATGATAGTGGACATGACGCGGGACATGAAGTAGGACACGGCGCGCAAGACGGACACGCCAAGCCCGACGCCTCCCACGCAGCCCCCAAACCTAGCGCGCACCACTAGGCCCTTAGGCTATCTGTGACGCGTTCAGCCATTCCGCCGCCACTTCCGGGATGGCACGTTTCTTTAGCAAAATCTCGCCGTTAAGGCGAACGATTTCTTCGTTGCTAATGCGGCCACTTAGCATCTTCAACGTCGCCAAAAAATCCGGATGATCTTCGCTTAGGGGCCCGTGCGCCAAAAGAGAAGCGCGGTTTCGCGTAAACGCGGCCTTGTCATCCGCCAATACCCGGTAGCTTCGGTCGCGCGCCAAGGGATCCGTCGAGGTCGTAATGAGCAGCTGAATGCGATTTTCCTTTAGGCCAAAGTAAAGTTGCCCCAGTGGCTCAATGCGCGGCGCACGCTTCTCGGCCAACTGGTACACATTCTTCAAATTGGAATAGCCGTCTGGGCTCTGGGCGAACTCGCTGCTGAATCCCAGCGTCCAGGCCTCCTTTGCCTGTGCGGCTTCGGACAAGTTGGAAAAGCCCGCAAACGCAGGATCGTCGGCGCGCACCAGCACGATCGTGTTGCTTTCAAAGCCCAAAGGCGGCAGCCACGAAGAGTTGGCATTCCGTCGAAACAGCTCTTCTAGTTTCCGGTCGGACATTGCCGTATCCATGGGATCTTCCGTCTTAAAAAAGACGTGAAATCCCTGCCGCGCATACTCCGTGTAGAAATGTACATCGCCATTCTGGATAGCTTGGAACAGGGTGGAAGTGTTCCCCAACGCCAGTCGCCGCTCCACCTTCACTTTCAGCTTTCGCTCCAATAGCAAAGCCGCAATCTCACCGATCAATACCCCCTCGGCGCCTTCTTTGGAACCCGCGATTGGGCGTAAGGAGCGACCACAAGAAAGCGCCGTCCCAGCCGCCAGCGCTCCCATGCCCCGCCGAGTCAGCATCGCCCGCCTCACTCGGGCACCCTGTCTTTCCACTTCTTCCAGTTCCCAGCCAGTTCCCGCACCACCACTGACCCCACCTTCCAGGCGCTCTCTACCGCCGGAAGGAAGCCTGCATAACCGCCCGCCTTGTTCTCCGCCAAGGATTCCGCCGCGCTGATTTGTGGCCTTTGGCTGTCGAAATTCGAAGCCGTGCGCAGCACCAGCACACGTTCGATGTCAACGCGGCCCGCCTTGGCCAGGAAGCTAAGAGACTGCAGCGTCCCTGTGTCCTCCATGGCCGTCGTCACATAATTTGCCCGCCCTTGGCTATGGCAGCCAACCCAATCGTTTGCCCACTCATTCAGCAGCTTGCCGTGCCAGAAGGTTGAAGATTGTAGGGTATCGCCCTTCAAGACGAATGGTGGCCTCTGCGCGTTAGGCAGGCCTTTCATCAAGGCGCGCCGTTCCTGGAGCGCGGGCGTATCACCCAGTGCGACGTTTTGCGTTAGCCGGAAAGCCCAGTCCACCAATTTCGGATTTAGCCGGTATGCCTCGCCCTCGTTTGGTTCGCGGACTGGAAGCTCATACGGCGTTGCTTTGCGCAGCGGCACAAACCCGGTTTTCCAGCCCGGCGGAATTTCCCGCGCGTCGATTTCATGCCCAAGGTCTCCGTCCACTACCCAAGTCGCCCAGGCCGCCGAGCCCAGCGAAGCATCGGCCGGGTCCACGCCCGCAATCCCCGCCACGATCCAGTAAGCTTTCGTCAAATCGAAGCGCGGGTCTAGGCCCAGCGCCATAATCGATGCGGCTGCCTTAGCCGTTCCCACGCCCGTGCAAATGGCCAGCACGCCGTCCCCATTGGTCCGCAGATCCCGAAAACCCTGCGGAAACGCCAGACGGCGCGTGAGCTTTTCCCGCTCCACCCACAGTTGGAACTCCCCCGGAGCGTCCCCGCTGTCTTCACCCCGCTCGAACATGGTCACCACAACAACCTTGATCGGTATGGGTTTTTGTCCCACACAGCTAAAGGCACAAAGAAGCAGAACCGCGAATACTCGACTCATGTAGCTGCATCCGAGTTTAAAAGATCCAGGGGCAGCGCGCCCGAGCAAATGCCGCGCGCAAGAAACACACGTAAGCCTTGCACGGTGGCGGCATCGTCGAATGTCGTCCCGCTGACTCTGGCCTTGGTTTCGGCGTCAAGAAAGGCGCGGTAACGTTGCAAGGCCTCGTCCACATGCCTCTCGAAGTACCCAAATAGCGCGCGGTAGCGGGAAAGCAACTGGCCGGGATGGAGGTCCCACCCACAAAAGATACCCTCCGCGAGCGCTCTCCTCACCTGCTCCTCATGGCCGAGTAACGCGCGGTCGATCCCGGCCGCTTCGGCCCCGGTCGGCAATTCGTTATAGGCCCCGTCGCTGACGGGAACTTTAAGCGGTGAGAACACTTCCAGCATGCGGTGCCGGGCCTGAATGGCATAGGGATGGGATAGCCCTTGTGCGGGAAAAGGAACGCCCAGTGAACTCAGATAGTCGTATGCCCCAAAATGCGCCGCCTCCAGACGGTTTTCACAGGCGGCGGCGATCTCCGGCAGCGTTCGGGTTGCCCGCGGATCCTCGATCAGAATCTCATGGCGCAGTGTAAGGGCGGGCAATCCGAAGTGCGCTTCGGCCCTTTCCAATAGTTCCCGCCAGCGTCGGGCCTCTTCGGGACCTTGCAGTTTTGGTTGCGTAATCACGAATGTGGCGGGAAATCCTTCGCCTAACCCGGCGGTGAGGAAGCTTTCCAGTGTCCGCCATGCCCTCGGCAGGTCGCACTTCAACCGAAGGCCAATCCGCAGCGGCAATTCCCCATGCAATGCGCAGGCGGCGAATTCTTGCCCGGCCTTACTTGCCGCTTCGTCTTCCTCCATTTCCGCCCGAAACCCGAAGCCGTCCTCGAAATCGATGCGAAAGTCTTCGATGGGTTCGTTTTGGAGTTTTTCCCTTACGCGGGCTGGCGCCGCCGCCGCTTGCGGCATCGCCAGCGCCCATCTTCCCAACTTATGAAAGATGCCCCGCCGAAACAGGTGAGCTCCCCCGTAAAATACGTGGACCGGCCAGCGCGGCGCGGGCTCAATAGTGAATTTTTCCATGGTCCTGGTTCCATGCCTCGAAGGGCTGAAGCGCTTCCGGAATTTGCACGCGCTCGATCAGGATCTGCCGGTCGCCCAACGCCTTAGGAATCTCCGCATAGAGGAATCGATCGTCAAAACCCGCCTCAGCGGCTTCGTCGCGCGAAGCGGCGAAATAAATCGCCTCCATACGCGCCCAGTAGATTGCTGCCAAACACATGGGACACGGTTCGCAACTGGAATAGATTACGCACTTGCGCAGCTCAAACGAGTTCAAGCGCCGCGCGGCCTCGCGAATCGCCACGATCTCGGCATGCGCGGTAGGGTCGCAGTCCAGCGTTACCCGATTAATGCCCTCAGCGATCACGGCGCCCGCGCGCGTGATCACGGCGCCGAAAGGCCCGCCAGACCTCGCCCGCACGTTTTCAAGCGCTAGCTCCACGGCGCGCGCTAATAAGAGCTTCTCCATACCGGCCTCACCATTATCGCGCCCAACGCGCCCGGCCCCTACTGGCTTGCCCGCTTACTCAGACCGGCATCCAAAACTTCTCGAACCTTGCCCAACAGTCCTCCCAGCGTGAACGGCTTCTGCAGGAAAGCAGTTCCCTGCGGAAATCTGCCGGCTTCCAGCAGACTTTCGTCGGTGTATCCGCTGACAAAGAGAACCCGGATCGCCGGCTGCACTTCCACCGCGCGGTAACTCAGGTCCACACCGTTCATCCCCGGCATCATTACATCCGTCAAAAGCAGATCAATGGTTCCCGCATGCTCCCGAAGTACATCTAACGCTTCTTCGCCGTTCGAGGCTTCCAGCACGTGATAACCCTGCCGCCGAAGGATCTTTCGTACCAGCGCCCGAATTCCGCCCTCGTCTTCCACGATCAAAATCGTTTCCAGCGTAGTCTCGGCATCCGTTGGCAAATTCAAAGGCGGCGCCGCTGCTGTAACCGCCGCGGCGGCCTCTGCCGCGATTGCCGCCGTGCGCTCGGCTTCCCGCTCGGCCTGGGAAAGCGCCGGTAAGTAGGCGTGGTAGGTTCGGCCGTCCACTCTTAAGTCGCCCCCGGACTGCCTCAAGATCTGGTAGGCCCAAGCCAGCCCCATCTTTAGCTCGCGGATGGAATCCTCCGAATACAGCCACGGTTCCAGCAATCGCTCTTTCGCTTCCTTGCTCATCGGTGAGCCGGAATGGGTGAGCGACATGCGCACATAGTCGCCAAAATCCATGCCGCTGGATTGACCCACCGACTCGGTGGCGGCGTGCGGCGCAACGAGAATCCGCACTTGCCCCTCTCCTCCCATCTCCAGCCGGAGGTGCTGGCATATGCCAAGGAGGGCCTGCTCGATTTGCGCGGTGTCCGCTTTGGCCTTCCCCAATCCTTCGGCAAATTGCGTCTCTAGGGTGATCCCCTCGCCTAAGGCCCCAGCCAAGCGCTCCCGCATCGCCCCCAGCATCGCCTCAAGCTGCGTGCTTACGGCGGAAACAATGGGCCGCCGGGTATAAGTCTGCAGCTGCGTCGTGAGCGTGTAGAGCCGCTCGGTCGCCTCCAGAATCTGCCGCATATCGTTGTGCAGCGGATTCGAGCTTGGCAGAGCGTTTTTCAATTCTTCGCCATAACCCGCAATGATCATCAGCAGGTTGTTCAAATCGTGCGCCAACTTAGCGCTCAACCGGTAAAGAGCCTCGCTCTTGACGTGCAGCGAATGCTGATCTTCCACCTCTCGCCGCGCCGTAACGTCGCTAGTGCACCCCACCAGCCGAAGCGCTTTCCCCCCCTCGCCCCGAATGATTCTTACGCTTTCCCGCACCGCGAAGCCGCTGGCGTCCGCGCGCCGCCCCATGAATTCGATCGTCAACTCCGAAGCCTCGGATTGCCCAAGGGACTGGTAAAAACGCTTTACCCTCTCCCGGTCGTCTTCGGCCACACGCTCGCTCCATAGGCCTTCGTTCTCCAGCCAAGCCGCTTCCGGGTAGCCGAACAGCGTCTCGGCCCGTCCGTTGACATGCGTGATCTTACCTGTCGATAAATCCGCTTCCCACAGCATGGCCCCTACGTCTTCGCTTACGGCCAGGGATTTCTGGTCGCGTAGCGTCAAAACGGGTTCCTCGCTCGCGTCTTTCCCCCGTTCGAAAAGCACCAGCAGCGCCTCGGAGTCGGAATCTTCTTCCCAATTCCGCAGCGGCTGTGCGACTACCCTCACGTCCAGGCTCCGATCGCCCAGATCCCATGTGCTATCCAATTGGGGCGCTGCCGTCCCGGTTCGCACCACTTGCTGGGCCACTTCAGCCAATCCCTTAAGATTGGCAACCTCGCCAATGGGCAGACCCATCACTTCATCGTTCTTCTTGCCCAAGGTTTGACGGAAGTGCCTATTGGAAGAAAGCACTTTTCCGTCCGCGCTAACAATGGCCAAGCTAAGCGGCAGATTAGCGACGATTTCCTGGTAGTAGCGCCTTTCCGTTTCCACCAGCGCCAACAGGCGCGCTACTTCTTTCGGTTTCCATTGCTCGAAATCGGCTCGCTCCATCGCTAATTCTCCCCATCCAGTCTGCGACGCCGGGCCAAGAAGGCTCAACGGTACTTTTCGGGAAAGAGTCCTCCAGTACTGTCTTTCCTATCGGCACCGCTACACCAGATGCGCGTCGTGGGTATGAGGGTTTTCTTGCCCGCATATGCGGGTATTTCGGCTTTGATTCGCCCTAGGGCTGACGCGGGCCCGCTTGCGCAACCCGGCCTTGGAAGTCCGCCAACTGCTTCTTCACATTCTCGGCATCGGCGGCCTTCGGAGCGAATTGCAGGTAGGCCTTCAATTGATCGCTCGCGCCTTGGAAATCCTGCTTGTCCGCCAGCAATACGCCCAGGAGATGCGCCATCTTCGGAATCCGGTGATACTGGTCGATTTCGATACCGTTACGGCAAAGCTTCTCGGCCGCTTCGGCATCCCGTAGGTTGTAAGAAGCCACCGCCCCATAGAAAAACGCGGCCGGGAAATCGTAGCGATTTAGCTTGATTACCTTTTCGGTGAGTTCTTTGACTTCGGGCCACTTGTTTTGCTGCGCGTCCAGCTGCACGATGCCCAGATAGGGGGTTATGAACTTGTCGTCCGCCTCGATTGCTTTCGCGTACATGCCGCGGGCGCCGTCGGCGTCGTTTTGCATCACCCGCAAGCGTCCCAACTCATAGAAGGCCTCCGCATACTTGGGATGCAAGCTAACTGCGCTTTCCAATTCTTTTTGCGCTTCCGGAACCTTATTCTTTTTCAGCAGCCCCCGGGCTTTTTCGAGCGCTTTCTTGGCGTCTTTAGGAGCCATCATGCTGGTGGCGCTGGTCGTGAAGCCGCTCACGTCGCCCAGCCGCCGGAGAATAATGGTCCCGATGTCGGGATTGTCCAGGCTCCGGCGTCCAGCCAAATTCACCACCGTCGATCGAAACCCCGGCAGGGACGCACGAATCTCGCATCCATTCAGCTCCCGCTCCGTCACTCGAGGCTGATTCTGATTCATCGATCTCCCCCCGCCGGCCTGCCGGCTCGCAAACGGGTCGTCGTTTAAACTGCCCATGCTTGCATCCGGCATCATACCCATGCGCTGGCCTACCTGAAAACTGAAGCGGCCTTTGGAGTCGGTGTAGGCTTCCGGAACCGGCATGCCGCGTCCCGCGCACAGCCGTTCAATCGTCACCGGATCGGGCGGGGCGCCGCCGTCCTCCATCATGACTTTGCCGGACAGGAAGATCGGCCGATTCTCGAATGTGTCGAAATTTGGCTGTTGCCGTTCGTTTGGAAATGGATTGGTGGGCCGGTTGCCGATCCCGGGAGCGCTACCGCCTCCGCCGCCGGGCCCTGTAGTCACTCCGCCCCCAGCGGGTGCTGGTGCGCCTCCACCCGTCGTTGCGCCTCCGCCTGGAGCGGGCTCTTGCGCCCCCACGGAACTCATGAACGTGAAAGCTGTCAATACAGCGAGGATGCTCGACCGATAATGCATGCGTGCCCCCTGGGCTAGTGTCACAAACTGTGCTGGCGGTATTATTTCATAGATGAGCAAAAAGATTTGGGCCGTTCCCGCGCTGGCGCTTTGCGTTTTGTCTTCTTGCTCCTCGTCTCCCTCCGAGAAGAAGGCCGAAGCCCCCAAGCCGCCCGCCGAACCCGTCACGGGGCTCACTGGCATCTATCGCTGCTTTGGCCCCACCCGTCAGTGGGCGCAGGACATCTTAGTCCTCCGCGCCCAAAACTTGCATATCGCCGGAAAGACCGCGCCCCCGGGCTTGGCGTACGCCTGGCGAACCGAATTCGTCTCCCCTTCCAAGCAGCGAGTCAAGACCTGCACTTACAGCACTGTCGCGGCGGAAGGAATTATGGAAGGCGTATTCAACTCTGGCGACGATAGATTCAACGGCCCTACCAAGACCGCCCAACCCTTCGTGATTCAGGCGGTTAAGAAGGATACCGACGCAATCTGGAAAGCCGCAGCCGAAAAGAGCGCCGATTACGTTAAGAAGAATCCGGATGCACCGATTACCATGCTCTTGGAGTTCTCCGACCGCAACCCCGTAGCCGCCTGGCGGGTGCTGTGGGGAATGAGCGTCGGGGGCAGCCCTTACTCGGTGTTTGTCGACGCCACCAACGGCACCTTCCTGAAGAAGGCATTTTAAACCGCCGGACCTTAGACCAGGATTTCGTCCCGTCGCGAAGCGATAATCAACAGCTCGCAACCCTCGCTGCTGTACAGTTCGTCGTGCTCAGTGTACGCCTCGGCCCACTCAAAATCCCCGGCCGCAATGCGCACGTGCTGCCCCATCTCCACCGTCCCCGATAAAACCAGGCATTGTTCGGCTTTCGCGTGCCGATGCCTGGGGTAGCGCGCCCCGGGCCCCAGCTTCAAAATGAGCGTTAGCATCTCCGTGTCGCGATCGTGAAAGAGCCTTTTGTAGCTCACCCCCGGCCACGGAGTACTCTTCCAGTCACCCCCGCGGGCCGGTATGACGAACACGCCCGGCGCCGGGTTCAGCGGGGTTTGTCGCACCGCTGCCATTAGTTTTTCTTTCAATGCGGCTGGAGGAGCGAGGAGCGGAAGAGATAGGCCGAACTCGGCGGCTAGTTCGGGAAATTCTCGTTCCTCATCCTCGCCTTCGGCCCCGAGGCTTCGGTTGATGTGAACTTTCCAGTCTTCTGTACTCAACGCAACACTTCCTTCAACTTCGCCAAGGCGCTTCGGATTCGGCTCTTTATGGTCCCCAAGGGCTCCTGCAGGCGATCGGCAATCTCCTGTTGCGTGTAGCCTCCAAAAAAGGCCAGGTCCAGCACCGCGCGCTGCGGTGCGCTCAACGTGTCCAGCGCTCGTGATACTTGTTCCCGGCGATGGGCAAGCTCGGAACCGTCAATGGGTTGGCTTAGTGCCTGCGCAGTTTTCTCCCAATTCTCCCGCAGTTCCTCGAATCGCGTTCGGGAGTTTCGCCATCGAAGCCTATCAAGTGCGCGGCTGCGGGCCAAAAGAATGAGCCAGGACGTAACCGTTCCACGCGAACTGTCCCAGGAACCAGAATTGCGCCACACCTGCGTAAACACATCAAGCGTTACCTCCTCGGCGTCGGCGGGATCGTTTAGGATGCGCAGCGCGATAGAGAAGACCAGAGCCGCCGATTCGTCGTATAAACGAGCAAGTGAGTCGGCATCGCCCTGCTGGATCGATTGCATCAAGACAGCCAGCCCACCTCCACGGCGCGATGGAAACTCCTTTCCTTCCTGGAATACGGCGCTCAATTCGCTTTCCGATGCCTCCCCTAACACTTCACCGGCTAAAATTAAAATTGTAGCTTCGTTGCAAGTCGCGCCAAACGCTTCCTTCGCATGACAATCCTCTTCTTTTCAGATATCCACGGCGACTGGAACGCTTTACGAGGCCTACTGGCCCGCGAGGCGGACCTCTACTTCAGTCTTGGAGATCTGGCTCATGGCTCCCGGGACTTGGCTCGGGCGGGTGAGATTTTGTCGTCCCGTGCCGGGCGCGTATGCCTGATTCCCGGTAACCACGAGACGGCAGACGAGACTGAGGCCCTGGCGCTCCAGTTTGGACTCGAGTCGAAGCATGGGCACTCTTGGTTATGGCAATCTTGCCGCTTTGCCGCACTCGGTTACTCCAACCAGACCCCATTCCATACCCCCGGTGAGTATTCGGAAGAGGAGTTGAGCGCGAAGCTCCAGGCTTTCTCTAACCCTCCACCCGACGTGCTAATCTGCCACTGTCCTCCCGCCCGCACGCCTTTGGACCAGGCGGGGCCCGGCCAGCACTTTGGATCCCGGGCCGTGGGCGAAGCCATCGATACGCTGAAACCGGCGTGGTTTTTTTGCGGTCATATCCATCAGGCCGAAGGCATTCAGACCAGTCTCGGTGCCTGGGCGCAAACGCAGGGGGTTAATGTGGGAAAGCGGGGATTTCTTCTGGATACGGCGGCGATCAGAACGGCATGAATGCTCGATACCGGACCGTAGGTTGCCTCCTGTTGAGCGCCCTCGCGTATTCCTCGTGCCGTAGCGCCGGTGCTGGCCGCGCCAATGCGCCGTTTGACCCCCTTAGCCTGGACGAGGGCGGCCCGGTGTTGAAAAAATACCTGGATCGCTTGGCTATTCCCGCTAAAAGGCTAGCTTTAATCATGGATGCCCGCATCGAGGCTTCCCTCCCCAACATGAAGAAAAGCGGGGTGATGACAGTGGAACGCCGCATTTCTGCCACTGGGCATGTTCAATACGATGTGAAGAAGTTCGAAGGCGACAATACGATCAAGAAAGAAGTCATCGCCCGGGTTCTGAGTGCCGAGCAGGAAAGCACAGAAACCTCCGGCATTGGCATCAACCCGCAGAACTACCGCTTCAAGCACAAGCGCACCTCGATGCTGGCCGATCGTAGCGCCGATGTGTTTGAGATTTCGCCCCGCCGGGCCGCAGTCGGTCTTTTTAAAGGGGAACTTTGGCTCGATCAAGAGACCGGCCTTCCCCTGCGGGAAACCGGACGCTTGTCCCGCAATCCTTCCGTTGTCTTTAAGACCATCGATTTCACTCGGGATTACGAACTTCGAGACGGTCGCGCGTTCGACAAAAGTCTCGTTACGGAGAGCAACACGCGAATTGTAGGCAAGGTGCTGATGAGTGTTACTTACTCTAAGCAACGCGTAGACAGCTCGCCCGCCACGGAAACGAAAAGCAGCGTTTCCGCATCCCGTCACTGATGAAGCTTGTCTTCCTTCTGTTCTGGACCCTACCCCTGGCCGCCCAACTCCCTTTCGGCTTTGGCTTGAAAGGCGGGGCAGTTCGTACCGACGATGCCTCCCCACCGCTGACTATCGGGCCCTACGCGGAGTTCAAAATCCCTTTCATCGCCAGCATCGAATCAGGCCTGCTCTTGAAGCGCTACCGCTTCCCAACCGGGACGCGGGCGGTTTACGAAATACCGATCCTCCTAAAAAAGCGCATCGGCCCCTTTCCCGTTCAGCCGTTCCTGTCTGTAGGAGCGACACTGCGCAAGGTCTCTTCCAGCGATTTCAAGTCTGGCTTTAGCGCCGCGGGCGGCCTCACCTTTAATGCCCTCCTGGTAAAAGTGGAGCCGGAGTTCCGCTATTCGCGCTTTCCCGAAGGGAGCCTCCCTGTGGGACGAAATCAGGTGGAAATCCTGTTTGGCTTGCGCTTCTAGATTCATGCAAGGGCCACTCCATCACTGCCTGCTAAACTGATAAGTGCCGCTGATCCTCCATGCGCACTCTTTTCCTCAATCCCCCCTCGTTTGAAGGCTTTGACGGGGGAGCTAGTTCCCGTTGGCCTGCCACCCGCGAAATCGAAAGCTATTGGTACCCCGTGTGGCTTTGTTATCCCGCCGGGATGTTGCCCGACTCGAAAGTCGTCGACGCCCCTCCGCACAAAATTACCATTGAAGACACTGTGGCGATGGCCCGGGACTTCGAGCTCTTGGTTCTGTTCACGTCTACTCCCGGCTTCCATGTCGACGTAAAGATCGCTGAGATGATGAAGGACTCGAATCCAAAGTTGCAGGTATGCTTCGTCGGTCCGCCCGTAACGGTCGAGCCGGAGAAGACCTTGCGCGCCTCCAAAGCCATTGACTTCATCGTCCGGCGCGAGTTCGACCACCAGATTGTGAACTATGCCAAGGGTACGCCGCTTGCCGAGTTGCCCGGCGTCAGCTTCCGCAAGGACGGCGGCTTTATGCACAACCCTGAGGGCGGCTACATCGAGAACCTCGACGAGCTGCCATGGGTGAGCAAAGTCTACAAGCGGGACCTCGACTTCCGCCGCTATAACGTGCCTTTCCTCCTGCACCCGTTCATCAGCTTCTATACCTCCCGCGGCTGTCCGGCTATGTGCACTTTCTGCCTCTGGCCGCAAACCCATTCCGGCCACCGTTGGCGTCTGCGTTCCGCCCAGGACATTGCCAGTGAAGTGCGCTACGCCCTCGACAATTTCTCGGGCTTGAAGGAAATCTTCTTCGACGACGACACCTTCAACTACAAGAAGGAGCGCACGATTGAGCTCTGCAAAGAACTCAAGAAGATCAACTTCACCTGGAGCTGCACCAGCCGTGTCACCACCGACCGCGAAACCCTCGCCGCCATGAAGGACGCCGGCTGCCGCCTGATGATCGTAGGGTATGAATCGGGCAGCCAGCAAATTCTCAAGAACATCAAAAAGGGCGCCACCGTCGACATGGCCGAGCGCTTCACCAAGAACGCCCATGATCTGGGCCTGAAGATTCACGCTGACTTCATCGTTGGCCTGCCCGGTGAGACCCGCCAGACCATTCAAGAGACGATCGACTTCTCTAAGAAACTCGATTGCGAAACCATCCAGGTCTCCATCGCGCATCCCTATCCGGGTACCGAGTTCTACGAGTACGCCGAGAAGAACAATTTGATCCAGTTAGACGCCTCAATGACCGACGACGCGGGCCACCAATTGCCGACGGTCGTTTATCCAGGCCTCGACCGCGCCGAACTGGTCGATTCCGTCGAACGCTTCTACGGCGAGTATTACTTCCGCCCCCGCGCCGCTTGGCGAGTAGTAAAGAAGGCCATTTTCTCCACCGACGAACGCAAACGCCTCGTAAAAGAAGCGCGAGAATACTTGGCTCTCCGTAAGAAGCGCAAGCAATTTGTGGCCGACCAGAAGGCGCAGGCCAGCTACGCCCCTACGGGCGACTAGCTCTATGCGCGCTTCCCGCCCGCGCGTCTGGTTCCTCACCGCCTTCGTGGTCCTCGCCAACGTAGTTGGCAATCTTGCCCTCAGTTGGGGCATGAAACACCCCCTGCATTTAGAATGGACGGGCATTGCCATGCTCGACGCCCTCTGGAATCCCTACGTTGCCTTGGGCATTCTCCTCTTGGCCACCTGGACGCTCTCCCGCATCACTCTACTCAGCTGGGCTGACTTGAGCTTCGTGCTGCCCGTCACCAGCGTCGGCTATGTCCTGAACGCCCTGATCGGCTATTTCGTTTACGACGAGCAAATCAGTCCCGCGCGCTGGTTCGGCACGGCTCTGATTTTGAGCGGCACAGTGCTAACGGGTTCCACCCCGCCTAAGGCAAGCTCATGAAGTGGTTCCTGGTCGCCCTGATTGTCGCCTCCACCATTGCGGTCGATTTTCTCCAAGCCTCCGCCGTCAAGACTCATGGCGAAATCGACCTCGCCGAAAAAGGCGTCTTCGCCCGGCTCTTTCGCCAAGGAAGGCTGCTTGCCTCCATCGCGTTCATGGCGCTCAGCTTCTTCAGCTTCACCCAATTGTTGGCGGTCGCGGACCTAAGCTTCGCCGTGCCCGCCACGGCTCTCACCATCCCCGCGGAAACCCTGATGGCCCGTTCCCTATTTAAAGAAAATGTGGGAGGCCGGCGCTGGGCTGGAGCGCTACTAGTCGCCGCCGGCGTCTTCCTGATTGAACTGTGATCTATCTACTTGGCGTCGTCGCCCTCATCGCCGCCGCCTATCAACTCACCGCCTTTGCGGCGGCCCTTCGGCAGCTTTCCCGAACGCCCAGCCCACGCAGGAACGCCGTCCCGGTCAGCATCCTAAAACCGGTTCGGGGCCTCGACCCCGATTTTGAGGAAGCCATTCGATCCTACGCGATGCAGCGGCACGATGCGCCCTTTGAACTTCTTTTTGGCGCTGCAAATCCGAACGATCCCGCTATCCCCGTCATTGAGCGCTTAACCGCCGAATTCCCGCACCTCTCAATTCGTTGGATCCACTCCACCACCCAAGCGCCCAACGCCAAAGTTGCCGTACTGGAGGACCTCGCTCCCCATGCCCGCTATCCCTATTGGTTGGTGAGCGATTCCGACATCCTCGTTCCGCCGGGATACCTGGAACGGGTTAGCGCCCCCCTCGATGACCCTGAGATTGGACTCGTTACCACGCTGTATCGGGCTCGAGGGCACTCCTGGCCCGCCCGTTGGGAATCGCTGGGCGTAGCCATTGACTTTGCTCCTAGCGTTCTGGTGGCGCCCTTAGTCGGTATCCGCGAATTCGGCTTGGGTGCCACTCTGGTCTTTCGCGCCAGCGACCTTGCACGCTTGGGCGGTTTCCGCGCCATCCACGATTACCTTGCCGACGACTACCAATTGGCCAAAAAAATCACCTCCCTGGGCCTCGACGCCCATATGTCGGAAGTAGTCGTCGAGACCTCGATTGGCGACGACACCTGGCAAGGCGTCTGGAGTCACCAGGTCCGCTGGGCCCGCACTATCCGCGTGTCCCGGGGCGATGGCTATCTCGGCCTCCCCATTACCCACGCGGGCCTTTGGGCAATCCTATGTTTGGCTGCCGGCGCCCCTTACATCGCCGCCGCGCTGATCTTTGTCCGCTGTCTCAACGCCTTCGCCACTGGAGTGCTAGTGCTTAAGAGCCCGCTGGCCCGCTTCGGCTTTCTTCTCGCCCCACTCTGGGACCTCTGGGCCTTCGCCGTTTGGCTCGCCGGGGTCGCCGGCTCAACCGTAGTTTGGCGGGACGGTGTACTGCGGCTTACGAAAGATGGGAAACTCATTCGTAGCTAGAAATACATCTATGCGCACCCTACACCTTCTCAGTGCTCTCTTGCTCACCTGCTCCGTCTATGCCCAAAGCAAGGGCGATCCCGCCAGGGCGAAAAAGGCTCTCGAGCGCGCATCTCAACTAGAGAACGCGGGAAAGTTGGAAGAAGCCTTCAAGGCCTGCTCGGAAGCCATCGAGGCGGACCAGGCCGCCGCCGCCGCTTGGCGGGAACGCGGCAAGATCCGCTGGCTCCTGGGCGAGACGGAGTACGGCGCGGCCGATCTGAACCGCGCACTCGCCTTGGATCCCAATAACAGCGAAGCCTGGTTGATCCGAGGCGACATCCTCTCCAGCGCCAATAAGCTCGAAGACGCTTTGCGCGATTTCGACAAAGCCGCGAGTTTCGGCCAGGATTCCGCGCATCTCTATTCCTCCCGCGCCGTGGCCCACGTCCGGCTTAAGCAATACGACAAGGCCCTCGAAGATTTCACTAAGGCCATCAAACTGCGCATCGATCTGCCCGGACCCTATAAAGACCGCGGGGTCACTTATACCCTCATGGGTCGCTTCAACGAGGCGATCGAGGACTACGACCGCGCGCTGGCGATTAAGCCGGACTATGCCGAGGTCTTTCTCGAACGCGGCTACGTCTATGGGCAGATGGGCCAATTCGAGCGCGCGATACCGGATTTCACCAACGTGCTCACCCAACAGCCCCAAAACCCGAAGGCCTATACCCTGCGCGGGGCGGCCTATCAGCAGATGGGTCAACCTGAGGGCGCCCTCATCGACTATACGCAGGCGCTCAAGATCCAGCCCGACAATATCAGTGTGCTGCTGGCCCGCGGTGCCGCCTACGCCGAGTTGAAACAGTATGAACTGAGCTTTGCCGACCGCAATCGCTGCGTCGAACTCCAGCCCAAGATGGCCGAGTGCTACATCGCCCGCGGGGGCGTCCATCATTTGTTAGGCCGCCACGATCTTGGCTTCGCCGATCGCAACAAGGCGCTCGAACTGAATCCTAATCTTCCGGAAGCCTGGCTGGCCCGAGGTAGCGCCTACTTCCTGCTCGACGATCACACGAAGGCTAAGAGCGATCTGGAAAAAGCCCTTGAACTCGATCCCAGTATGGACGAGGCCAAAGAAGTGCTCGAAAAAGTGAACGCCAAGCTCGCCAGCGCCGCCCCGCCTCCCCCGCCTGCTGCCGCTCCAGCCATTCCGCCCACCGGCCTCACCGCCGTGACCACTCTCGCGGAACGCAAAGGTCCCCCCACCACTGCACCGCAGCAGGCGCCTCCCAAGCAGGCGCCGGTGCAGCCTGCCGCTCAGCCCGTGATTCCGCCGCAACGGGCCTCCTTGCCCGCAACGAGGCCCGCGCCCGCGCCACCGGCCCCAAAGGACGCCGATTCCCAGCAGGGCCTTTCCCCAGACAATCTGAATTTTCTCGGCAGGGAGTTAAACCAAGCCGGCGACTATGCCAGAGCCATTGAGATGTTTAGCCAAGCCATCGCCCAACGCCCCACCTTTGCCATTGCCCTAAATGGACGTGGCTACGCTTATATGCGGCTTGGCCAATGGAAGCAGGCCGAAGCAGATTACACTTCAGCCATCAAGATCAATCCCCGTTATGCCAACGCTTATGGCAACCGCGCGGCCGTACGCCGTCAAATGGGCGATACGGCCGGGGCCGAACAGGACGCCGCCATGTCCAGGCAGCTTGGGGGCAAATAGCCCGCTCCGCTAAATCGCCGCGCTCACCAGCTCTTCGCGGCAAAGCATGCACTTCCCCTCCGCAAATCCGGGATGCCCGTTGGGACAGTAACAAGCCGGTGGGGAGATAAAGAACGGCTGTGCCTTAGCTTCCTGCAGCACCCGCACGATGGCCGTTGCCCCATGCCGGTTTACTACCTGCAACTGGTCGGGATCGAGCGGAGTCTTCTGCATTTCGGCGTGCCGCTCCGGAAAGCGCCAGGCGATGAAAGCGTGTTTCGCCATGACCAGGTAGTCCGATCCCTTGGCCTGGAGAATCGCCGCGCTACGGTTCGCCCGCCGGATTGTTCGATACGCATCCTCCGGAGATATCGAGTCCAATATCAGGGGGAGGTCGAAATCGAGCGCCGGGGCGCCGTCTCCACTATTCGCTTTGCGGCGTCCATCCTCCGGCTCGCGTGCCATGACTGCTTTTGTCGCCATACACAGATATGCGTGCTTCGCCCTCCGATCGCGTCTTTGCCCACTCTCCGTCCGGTGCGCCCGGCTTTCCTTATTGCCCTTCTTGGAGCGCGTCCGCCGGGCAGGAAACCCCCGCTAGGGGATTGCAGCGAGCAATTCCCTTCTCAAACTTTACTGCATAGCCGGACCCTTCCGCTTTCCACCCAAAGGGGTAATCGGTACTCAATAGCTGCGCGCCGCTCGCCAGCCCCGCATCGCGTTTCGTCGTGGTACCGGCCTTTACCGCGGCCGCGCCTCCGTCCAGCATTGTCCGCACCAGATAACCTTTTTTCACCAAGGCCGGAATCGCCTCGCTTTGCGAGTTGTTCACCTTGACGAAGGCCGCGTCCGGAGTCCCCGGCGTCGCGTTGGTAAACAGCACCCGGCCTTCCAGCGACGGGTGCCCCGCCGTGTAGAGTTTCGTTACGCGCTCCTGGTCCAGCAGGAAAACTACTTTGCCCCTGGCCTTCTCCAACTCCGGCCAACCTAGCTTCAGAACGGCTTCCTCTAGCGTGGCCATGCCGCGCCGCACGTCGTCCGGCGTGATCAACTCCTCGCGGCGAAATACGCTCAAAATCTCCCGGTCCAATGCGTCCATGGTCGCCGCGCCGATTTCCTCGGGCTTCACCATGTATTCCGGCCTCGGCCGCCCGTCTTTGTTTTCGATCAAGACGTAAATCGGCAGATGCCGAGGATGAGCCTTGGACCAGTTGCGAATGCTCGCCAGGCACTCCACCAGCGTCAAGCAACTGCTGCGATAGTCCAGATCCTGCACATGCAGCACTTTGAAGCCCGGCTTCCGCATTTTCCCCTCGGGATCAAAGGCTGGATCGACCGGCGATCCTGCCTTGGCTAGCATGCCGGGCATCGCAGGATTGGCAAAGAGCCCGCCTTCCATATCTCCAAACACGTCCAGCTCGAACTGCCGTACGCCTGCATTTAATTGCTCTTCGAGTGGCGGGTGGCGGTAGGCCAGGGCTTCGGCCGTGGGGGCACTCACCTTGCGCAGATACGCGAGTTCATTCGCGCCCAATCCGACATGGTAGCTGTTATGGCTGCCAATTACCTGTAGGTCCGTCATCCGCAAAGGCCGGGCATCCTGCCCCATCAATGCCGACGCAATGCCTGCCATCACTACTATTCGATGCATGCCCCCAGACTACGCCAGGCCCCCTTTCACCCGAATGACAGTCGCGTGAGAATCAAGCGCCCCTAAAGCATTCCCCTTATCTGGGCGATATGACTGGCATGCGCATCGTCGTGAAGTCCGGCCCGGCTGCCACGCTCGCCCAAGCGGTGTTAGAGCCCGAAAAAGCGCTTTGGTCGTTTGGCGCCATCGCGCTGGCTTGCACCACCGCCCTCTTCGCCTACGAGCTAATGCGGCCGAACCTAAGGGCGCAGGCTAGCGTCTCCGGCCACCGTACTCCGGTGCTGAGTTGGGAAAAGGCCTCTGCGTTTTCCCCCTCCAGCGCCAATGAGGTGCTCGTCAAATTGCCGTCTCTCCCGGCCAAATACCAGAAAAAAGTGCTCTACCTCTGGGGACGTAAAAACTACCTAGGCAAAAACTTCGCCGCTCACTAGGCCTTAGGAAAGCGTTACGCACCTTAGAGAGGGGCAGCAGTCCCATTGGGCTTCTTATTTTCAAACACTTACAAGCTTTCCAGCGATTGGGTCCCCAAGTGCAACAACTCCTTTCATAGGAGTCGTTTCTCTATGAACATCGACAACAAGAATATACGTCTCGGCATTCTCTCCGCGGTACTCGGCGGCGTCCTCACAGCGGGAGTCGGTATGGTAGTGTCTAACCGCAATTCGGCCAGCGCCAATACGGCCACTTCCCCCATCCCCGCCCAGACGATTGTCGTCTCGGCCCCGGAGGTCAGCGTTCCTGGTTACCTGGGTCCCTTATATGACCAACAAGGAAAGATTGTGGCCCTTGCTGTAGAGCGCAAAACGAGTGCCCTCGCCACTTCCTACGCGACGGCCTCCGCTCCCGCCCGGGCCACCTCGTACCGAAAGCCCCGCAGTACTGGCAAAAGTGTCGCGATTGTGGCTGGAAGCGCCGGTGCCGGAGCGGCTATCGGTGCCTTGGCCGGCGGCGCTAAAGGTGCCGGCATTGGCGCCATCTCAGGTGGCACCGCCGGACTGATCTATGACCGAATGACTGCCAAACCCAGAAACTAGTTTCCCGAATCGCCTCGAACAGAAGGCGAAAGTGACTCTCCCTTGGGCGCGCCTCAGTAATGAGTGCGCGCCCAAAGCCATTGTGGCGTGCAGCCTAGCCCCCCTATATCTGGTAGCTTGACCCCGCACCCCTTCTCCGTCATATTGGGAGGGCCGCTGGGCCAAAACAAGAAGGGGCAAAAATGGTTAAAACGAAAAAGCAAAGAATTGATTTATTCGAACCTTCGCCCTCATTTTCGTCAACCGATGTCTCCCGTCTTACGAGTGTCAGTCTGCGCCAACTCCAGTGGTGGGACGAGAAAAAAGTTGTGTCGCCCCGCCAGGAGGGCCATAAGCGCCTATACCTTCCTGAGGAAGTATTGGAGATCTCCGTTATCGCGGAGCTCCGCCGGAAAGGCTTCAGTCTACAAAAGATCCGCCGCGTCCTGCGCTTTCTCCAGCGTGAAGTGGGCAAGCGCTTAGCGGAGATCCTCGAAGGCAATGCGGACTTGCATCTCGTCACGGACGGCAAGAACATCTACCTCGAAGACAGCCACACCCGCATCATCGACATCTTCAAGAATGCGCGCCAGCCGCTGTTTCTCGTCTGCGTAAGCGACCAGATCCGCCGCATCACGGGAACGCTCCCGGCGGTGCGGAAGCCTGCCGCCCGCGAGTCTCTGGCGGGCGCCAAAATCTCCAAAAAATCCAAATCCGTTTAAGCCCAAATGCCTTTCCCGGCGTCCCATAGTTAGTGGACTATACTGTAGGCAAGTTCGTAGGCAAGTTTGGAGGCCTGACTCATGGCGCATAGCCGGTCGTCGATTATTGTTATCCCTGTTTTCATCGGGCTTTGTTCCCTGCTCGGCGGAGTTTTCGGCCCTGAAATGGATGCCGTCAACGCAGCCACTTCCGAAGACGACATCAAGTCCGGTCTCCGCGTTTTTTCCAAGGTCTACGAGATCGTCGAAGACAACTTCGCCGAGAAGGTCAGTGCCGATCGCGCCATCTATCAGGGCGCCGTCCCCGGCATGCTCCGCACTTTAGATCCCCACTCAAGCTTCTACGACCCGAAACTTTATCAGCAGATGCGCGAAGACCAGCGCGGCCGCTATTTTGGCGTAGGCATGCAGATCCAACCTCGCAACGGCCGCGTCGTCGTCATGGCCCCCTTTCCCGGCTCTCCCGCTTACAAAGCGGGCATCCGCCCCGGCGATGTCATCGCCGAGGTGAACGACAAGAAAACAGATGGGCTGAATACCTCGGAAGTCGCCGACCTCCTGCGCGGCCCGCGCGGTACCCAGGCCCAGATCGTCATGCAGCGCGAGGGTGTTGAAAAACCCCTTACTTTTAATGTCACCCGCGACGAAATCCCCCGCAAGAGCGTCAAAGACGCGTTCTGGGTCCGCCCCGGCGTCATGTATTTGGACATCGAGAGCTTCAACGAAAATACCAGCTCCGAAGTCAACGACAATTTCAAGCGCCTAGGCGAAAAGAACGTTAAGGGCCTCATCCTCGACCTCCGCGGCAACCCCGGCGGTCTCCTGAACGAAGGCGTCGCAGTAGCCGAACGCTGGCTCCAGCGCGGCCAACTCATCGTCAGCCACCGGGGCCGCGCCAATCCCGAGCGTACTTACACTGCCAAGCCCAAGGGTCCTGGCTTCGATTACCCCATCGTCGTGCTGGTTAACAAATACTCGGCCTCGGCCGCCGAGATCGTTTCTGGCGCCCTTCAGGATCACGATCGCGCCTGGGTTGTCGGCGAAGACACTTTCGGCAAGGGCCTCGTCCAGACGGTTTATCCGCTCGGAGAAAATACCGCCCTCGCCCTGACCACGGCGAAATACTACACTCCTTCGGGCCGCCTCATCCAGCGCGATTACTCGAATGTCAGCTTCTTCGACTACTACTACCGCAAGGAAACCGAGCTCAAGAACCCCAAGGACGTCAAGATGACCGACTCCGGCCGCCCCGTCTACGGTGGTAACGGCATCGCCCCTGACGAGAAGTTCACCGTCCCCGTCTACAACAAGTTCCAGATCGAAGTCCTCCGCCGCGGCGCTTTCTTCACTTTCACCGCGCAGTTCTTCGGCGAGAAGGAAGCGAAACTCCCCACCGGTTGGAAACCCGACGCCAAGGTGATGGACGACTTTAGGGCCCACCTGAAAAAGCAAAACGCCGTCTTCACCGAAGAAGACTTCAAGGCCAACGAAACCTGGGTCCGCAATTCGATCCAATCGGAAATCTACAAAACCGCCTTCGACATCGACGAAGCCGGCCGCTTTGACATCGAAGTCGACCCCGAGGTTTCCAAAGGCATCGAGGCCCTCCCCAAAGCCAAAGAGCTTCTCGATAAGGCCAAGAAGATGATCGTCCAGCGCATGTCGCCCGACGCCGCCCGCTAGGCGCACTTCCGCCAAACATGGCTTCAGACGGTATCCCAGACTATCGCCACCTTTACCAGCTCGCCTTCGCGAGATACTCAACGCAAGCCCTCTGGAATATGCGGCCCGTCCTAAACCCTAGCCCCGCTGACGTCCTTGCCATCACCCGTGCCTTGCGCGTCCACGGTGGGTTGGACGGGCGACGCTTGGCCGAAAAGATCGAACGAATCTGCCGTGCCCCTAACTAAACTTCAGGAGCACGCTCTTCGCCTGCTCGCCTCCGGGCGCAGCATTGATAGCTATATCGCAGGCGGGGTCGCCCTCAATCACGAAGGGCCGCGCTTCTCTCGCGATATCGACATCTTCCAGGACTCGGAGCTGCGCCTCGATTCCGCCTCCGAAGCGGACGCGAGACTATTGACCGCAGCCGGTCTTGATCTTGTTTGGCGGAGACGTCAATCGGGGAAACGCGAAGCGCAGCTTCAAGGCCTCGGTGAGACCATGCGTTTGGAGTGGATTCACGACAGCGCTTTTCGTTTTTTCCCGCCGCAACCGGATGAACTATTCGGTTACGTTCTACATCCGGTCGATCTGGCTACCAACAAGGCCTCTGCCGCCGCAGACCGCCGCGAGCCCCGCGACGTAGTGGACCTAGTTACAATCCATGAAACGATCCTTCCTCTTGGCGCAGTAATCTGCGCCGCCGTCGGCCGATTCCCCGGCCAGTCCCCGGAGGAGATGCTCTCCGACATCACTCGCCACAGCCGTTTCACCGCGGAAGAGTTTGCCGTCCTGGCCACCGCCGAGCCCCTCGATTTTAGCCAACTTCACCGCCGCATCCGCGGCATGATAGACGATGCGGAGAGCTTCATCCGCATGATTCCGTCCGATGCTGTCGGGCTAGTCTTTTTGGCACGAGGGAAGCCAGTTCAGCCAGATCTGGAATCTTTGGCCACATACCAGCGCCACGCTGCTTCATCTGGAGGGATCTGGCCCTCCTCCCCGGAGATATCGCACGCGATGCTGGAGCGTTACAAGGGCCAAAGCTAGTCGAACCCCAGGTGTCAAAAGAGACTCCTCGACGGACTATCCTGTTAGTTTGAACAAAACTCCCCAAGTAACCGTCCTCGACGCGGGCGGTCAGTACTGCCATCTGATCGCCCGTCGCGTCCGCGAACTCGGTGTCTACGCCGAAGTCAAACCCAGCGAAACGCCTGCCTCCCAGCTCGAAAATCGCCGCGCCCTCATCATCTCCGGCGGCCCTTCGAGCGTCTACGAAGCCGGCAGCCCCACCGTCGACAAAGAACTTTTTGAGCTCGGCACCCCCGTCCTCGGCATCTGCTACGGCCTCCAACTCATGGCCCACAACATTGCGGGTGGCAAAGTCTCTCCCGGCGTTCAAGGTGAATACGGACTCGCCACGCTCCAAGTAACCGAAGACGACCGCCTCTTCCAGGGCTACGAGCCCCAGTCTCAGGTTTGGATGAGCCACCGCGATCTCGTAAGCGAGGTCCCCGAAGACTTCCTTGTCACCGCCAAAACCGCCACCTGCCCCATCGCTGCCATGGCCAACGACTGGCGCAAGCTCTACGGCATCCAATTCCACCCCGAAGTCGTCCACACCCAGGGCGGCATGATGATCCTGGGCAACTTCCTCTTCGCCATCGCGGGTTGCGAGCAGGATTGGGACCCCACCCGCCAACTCGAAGAGCTCGAGGACGACCTTCGCTCCACCGCCCGTGGCCGCAGCGTCTTCTTCTTCACCTCCGGCGGCGTCGATTCCACCGTCGCCTTCGCCCTCTGCCTCAAAGCCCTGGGCAAGGAGCGCGTTCATGCGGCCTACGTCGACACCGGCCTCATGCGCGAAGGCGAAACGGAATTCGTCAAGAATGTTTTCGAGAAAATGGCCGGCAACTCCTTCGAAGTCGTGGATGCCCGCGCCGATTTTCTTGGCAAGCTAGCCGACGCCGTCGAGCCCGAGACCAAGCGCAAAATCATCGGCGAAGAATTTGTCGCCGTCCAGGAGCGCGTCCTCTCTTCCGGCCCCTTTCTAAATGGACGCTGGATCCTGGGCCAAGGCACCATCTATCCGGACACCATCGAATCGGGCGGCACCGCCAAAGCCGACCTCATCAAAACCCACCACAACCGCGTCGAAGGCATCCAGCGCCTCATCGAAGAAGGACGCATCATCGAGCCCATCGCGCAGCTCTACAAAGATGAAGTCCGCCGCGTCGGCCAAGCCATCGGGCTCCCTCAGGAACTTCTTGATCGCCACCCCTTCCCCGGTCCCGGCCTGGCCATCCGCTGTCTTTGCTCAAGCGAATCCCGTCCCCTCACCAAGCGGCCCGAGGGCTATCTTCTTCCCATCCACAGCGTGGGCGTCCAAGGTGACTCGCGCACCTACCGCGCCGCCCTCGCCCTTGAAAAATACGATGTCTCCGCTTTTGACCAAGCCACCGACCTCGCTAACTCCCTCTCGGAAATCAATCGGGTTGTCGCCCTCGTTGCCTCCCACGCCCCTCTTGCCGATCTCGGCACCGCGCCTTCGGGCCTAAGCGAAGCCCGCTTGGCCCGCCTCCGTGCCGCCGATTCGCTCGTCCGCCGCTTCACCCTCGATACCGGCTTCGATGAACAGGTCTGGCAATTTCCCGTAGTTCTCCTGCCCCTCGGCACCGAATCTCACCCTGACTCCATCGTCCTGCGCCCCATCGAAAGCGTCGACGGCATGACCGCCCGCGCCGTCCCCATGCCCGAAGCCCTGCTCTCCCGTCTCGCCCACGAGATCCTCGCGGTCCCCGGCATCTGCGCCGTCTTCTACGACCTCACTCACAAGCCGCCCGGCACGATTGAGTGGGAGTAATCTCGCCCAAGATTTTTTCCGCTCCGCCCGAAAACATTGCCTAGTTCCTTTGGAAAGAAACTGCGATGCTTCATAGCCAATAGGCTTCCCAATCCCTCGCCGCCCTCATCGCCTCGAAAATTAATGGCGCCCAACGCAGCGATGTCCACCAAGGCCCCTTCGATCCCGTCTTCTATATTCGCGAATTAGCTCAACTGGCCAGAACTACCCAAACCGCCAACTGCTCAGAGCTCTCCTCCCTCGCCTTTGAATACCTTCTCGATGTCTCGATCCCTGTCTCCGTTTTCGCCGCTTGGTCTAAAGATTCCATTATTTGCGACCCCCTCTATGACCGCTCCACCGACGCCGGTCGTCTCGCCCCTGGTACCTCCGCATTTTCCCACTCACGCCTAAAGGCATCATGTACCGGATCGAATTGCCAGCCCGTAATGCCCACGTCACGCTGGCATTCTAGAATTTAGATTCGTTCCGTGATGCTCCGCCGCACCCTATTCGCCGCCCCACTCCTCTTTGCCGCACCTTCCTTCCAACTCATCGCCCATCGCGGCGGGGTTGTCGACTCGTCTCGCCCCGAAAACACCTTCTTCAGCCTTAGCGCCGCCATCGAGCAGCAGTACTGGATGTGCGAAGTAGACGTCCGCCGCACTCGCGATGGCGAGCCCATCCTCCACCACGACTCCACCCTCGCCAAGTATTACCAGGACCCCCGTCGCCCCGAAGACCTCTCCTGGAGCGAACTCCGCGCCCTGCGCTCCACCCCAGGCAATCGGCCTCCTCTCCATTTCGAAGAAGCCTGTGCGCTCTGCGGTCCCAAGATGCGCCTCATGCTCGACCTCAAGGGCAACAACTGGCCAAAGGAGTTTTACGCTCGCCTGCTCAAGCACATCGTCGCGGCCAAGATTCCCACCCCCATTTACTCCCTCGGCGGCCCCCGCGTCTGGCCCCTCTTTGACGGCGCCGTCACTGTCTCCATCAATGCGCAGGAACTAGCCGCCCAACGCGATGAGGCCGCGATGCTGGCCCAGCGTCACTTTCTCTTCGATCTCGCCTCCACCTTGGATGAGCCCACCCTCAATCTCGCCCGCTCTTTGCACGTCCCGGCCGTCGCCGCCATCAACACCTTCCGCTACACCATGGCCAAACGCGACGAAGAAAGCGGCCCCGCCGAGGACGCAAAGAAACTCATTGCCCTCGGCGTGACCGCCTTCCAAATCGACTCTCGCTACCGCAAGCTCTTTAGCTAGCCAAGAACTCCAGCATCGCTTGGTTGGCTGCCTCGGCGTGCGTCCAGCCGAAGCCGTGCGGGGCTCCGGCCAGCACCACGTACTTCGCGCCCTTCACCAGGTCCTTCGTTCGCGCACCGCTCACTGGCAGTGGCACAATCCGGTCCGCGTCTCCATGCAATACCAGCGTGGGTACCGTGATCTTAGCCAGGTCGCCCCGGAAGTCCTCCAGCCAAGCGTCCACGCAAGCGATCGTTCCCGTCGGCGAAGCATCCATCGCGACCGTCCAACTAGCCTTCAAATACTCCTCGCTGATCTCCGTCGCGCTTAAGGCGTCGACGTTATAGAACTGCTTAAAGAACGCGGCCAGGAACGCCGCCCGGTCTGCGCGCAGCCCCGCTTGGATCCCCCCAAAAACCTGCAGGTCCACTCCCTCCGGATTATCGGCCGCCTTGCCCAAATACGGAGGAATCGCCCCCAGAAACCCGGCCTTGCTCACCCGCTCAGAACCGTACTTGCCCAGATAGCGCGCCACTTCTCCGCCGCCCATCGAGAAACCGAATATTGTCGCGTCGTGCAAATCCAGCTTTCGCATCAGGTGGTCGAGATCGGCCGCCATCGTGTCGTAGTTGTAGCCGACCGTCGGCTTTGCGGACTTTCCAAAGCCTCGCCGGTCATACGTAATCACCCGATATCCCGCACCTAGCAGAGCCAATGTCTGCTTTTCCCAGGAAGCGCCGCTCAAGGGCCATCCATGGATCAAAACAACGGGTTTCCCCGTTCCATGATCCTCATAGTACAGTTCAATGTCAGCCGAGTTCTCTGTTCCAACGCTGAAATAGGGCATTCTGATTCCTTTCGCGCGCCTTGCGCCTTAACGAAGATGATTGGGGCGATTCAGACGTTGCAAAAACGTCGGAATCTCTCCAGGGGGACAAACCAACCGCTCTGTAGCCCTAAATGGGATCGGAAAGACCCGTAAGGGTTGATTTCCCCAGTCCTCGGGGATGGTGGAGCGAACGTATTGATCGAAACGTATTTCACGCAGTCCCTCCGGCAAGGCACCTTCCTTCACCCCCTGGCAAAGCACGATACGCAGTCGCTGGTCCCTACGGGCCGAAGGCGGATCGTGCAAGATCGCCCGGAGCAGGCTTAAATGCCGGTCGCTACCCATTTTCGCCAAGAGTCGCGGAGATTCGAGATTCCGCGTGATACGCTGCCCGTCCGCCTTTACCGCTTGCAGAACGATGTTCGACTTCACGGGTTGTCGAAAGATGTGCGCAAAGGTTGGATAGCTGGCGATCGGCCAGGAATGAATTTGCTTTACGTTCGCCAACCAAACCCCAATCAGCAAGGCCATGCCGACGACTGCACTCGGCTGCCGGAACCAGGCCCTTACCGGGGACTCTCGAGGCCCCGGCCAGGGAATAAACGCCACGTAGCAAATCGCCAGGTACCAGAATCCGATTCCCATGAAAAGGTAGGCGCCCAGGTGAAAGCCTAAGCCTCCCACCACGGCTAACCAGCGCGTCGGCCGGAACGCGACAAAGGGAAGAAAACTAAGCTCGATCGCAATCGTCGCCGCCGCAAAAAACTCACACAGAAGCGGTTCGCGGTCAATCCGCCACTCTGGCGTCCATTCCAGCTCAGTCCACTTTTCAAATAGCTGATGCCGGAACGAATCCGCTTCAATCCAGCTAGCGCCTCCGGAATATGCCTTCCAGAAGCCCGCGCCGAAATAGAGAGATCCCGTAATCCAGGCGATGAACAACAAGGGGACCTGATACGAGCCCGCAGGCCGGTCCTCGCTGCGCCGGCCCAACCAGCGGTCGAGCGAGAGCGCATCGCCACACGGGCTCGCCGACAGAATCGCGGCAAACCACACCACGTTGTGGTAATGCTTCACAAACCCAAAAAACTGCGGCACTCCCAGTACATAAACGCTTCCCACCGCCGCCAACACCGTGGAGATTCTAGTGCGCCAGCCCAGAATCGCCGCTGTTACCGTTACCACGTAGATCCCCAGAATCGCTTGCGCCTCACCCGGCGAGCGCGGCAACAACGGCGCCATCCAGGCGGCGCCTCGAGGCGGAAAAACCAATTCTCGCGGCAGCGTTGAAAAGTAGAGAAACTCTCCGTTCACTGCGAGCAGCAGACAGGCCGTAAACACGGCAACCCGCGTGAGCGCAAGTTGCATGGCCTCTCCGCTATTTGGCATCGCGCCAGTTTGGCCCTGCCCCCGTCTCCACCAGCAGCGGTACCGCCAACTGCGCAATGCCCTCCATCTCCCGTTTCACTAAACGTCGCATTGCTTCCACTTCCTGCGGGGGAGCTTCCAGCACCAGTTCGTCGTGCACCTGCAATAGCATTCGCCCCATGAAACTTTCCTCTTTGAGCCGCGCGGCAATTCGAATCATCGCCAGCTTAATCAGATCCGCGGCCGTTCCCTGCAAAGGCGTGTTCACCGCCGTTCTCTCGGCAAATCCGCGAGCGTTGGGGTTCTTCGAGTTGATGTCGGGAATCGGACGCTCCCTTCCGTGCAGCGTTCGAGACATCCCCGTCCTACGGCATTCGGCGATGGTCTTGTCGATGAAACTCTTCACGCCGGCGTATCGTTCAAAGAACGTCTTTATGTAAAACTCCGCTTCGCCCTTGGCAATCCCCAACTGCGCGGCCAGCCCAAACGGCGTCTGCCCATACACGATGCCAAAATTTACGGCTTTCGCATTCCGGCGCTGCTCGGGACTGATCATCAGCGGCGCCACCCCAAACACCTCGCTCGCGGTGCGCGTGTGAATATCTTCGTTATTGCGAAATGCCTCCACCAGCAAGCGGTCGTTCGACATGTGCGCCAGCAATCGCAATTCAATCTGGGAGTAATCTGCGGCTATCAGAGTCCAGCCTGGTTCCGGCACGAAGGCCGCCCGAATCGCCCGTCCTTGCGCCGTGCGGATAGGGATGTTTTGCAGATTGGGGTCCGACGAGGAAAGCCTGCCAGTTGCCGCTCCCGTCTGGTGAAAAGTCGTATGGATTCGGTGGCTCTCCGGATCCGCCAGTTGGGGTAGCGCATCGATGTAGGTACCCTTCAGCTTGGCCAACTGCCGGAAGTCCAACACCTTCTGTGCGATCGGATGCTCAGCCGCCAAGAACTCGAGTACGTCGGCGGCGGTCGAGTAAGACTTCGTCTTCCCGGTCTTGCCCATTGCCGGAAGACGAAGCTCTTCAAATAGCACTACCCCTAATTGCTGGGGTGAATTGATGTTAAACGGATGTCCCGCCAGTTGAAAGATCTCATCCGTTAGCGCCTGCAACTGCCCCTCAAAATCCTGGCTCATCGCCGCCAGCACCGCGCGATCGATGCGGATTCCGGTCTGCTCCATCTCACGCAAGATCTTGATCAGCGGCTTGTCGATCGTCTCCCAAACTGGCCACAGCTTCCGCGCCTCCAGCTTTTCTTTCAGAGCCGTGTGCAGCCGGTAGACCGCGACCGCTTTCTGCGCCGCGCTGGCTGCGGGGCGGGACTGCAGATGCCGTTCCGAAAGCGTCTCTAGGGACACAGCGCTGGGGTCGGCGTCGTGCAGGAAGCCCAGCAGCATCACATCGCTTTCCAGCGGCTCCACCGCGTGCTTCTTTGCGTCGTACACGATCTTGCCGCCCGAAGGCAGCTCGGACCCCAGGGCGACCTGTGCCACCCCATGTTCGGCCGCCAGCCCCACGGCATCCGCCTCTTCGTAAAGGGCATAAGCCCCAATTAGCGCTTTGGCCCACTCCGCCGCCTCTAACAGCGGCAATTCCGAAGTCGTCGCGGCCGGTTCCAATTGCTTCAGAAAGCTAAAGAACTCCATCTCCTGGTAAAACGCGCGCAGATCCTCCACCTTGGGCACGCGCGCCGCTACTGAATCCAGTGCCCAGTCGAGCGGCACGTCGCAATGGATCGTCGCCAAACGCTTGGAAAGCAGAATCTGCTCGCGGAATGTCTCCAGGCTTTCCCGTTGCTTCTTTTTCTCTACCTCCCCTGCCCTGTCCAAAGCCGCTTCGACGCTTCCGAAGCGCTTCAATAGTTCAATCGCGCCCTTGTCCCCAATTCCGGGCGCCCCCGGGATGTTGTCAACTGAGTCTCCTTTGATTGCCAGCAAGTCTGCTACCTGCCTCGGCGGAACCCCCATGAATTCCTCGGTCTTGGCCATATCGAAAATGGCGTCATCCTTCATTGGATTCAGCATCACCACATGCTCGTTCACCAGTTGCAGCATGTCCTTGTCGCTGGATACAATCACTACCTCTACCCCTGCCTCCACACCTCGGCGGGCCAGCGTCCCAATCAAATCGTCCGCTTCATAGCCCTGTGCCTCCAGAACCGGAATGTTCAATGCCTCCAGGCATCGCCGGCATAGTGGGATCTGGTCCAATAGGTCTGCTGGAGTCTCCGTCCGATTCGCCTTATATTCGGCAAATTCCTGGTCCCGAAAAGTAGGCCCCAACGACTCATAAATGGCCGCAATGTACTCCGGCTTATATTGCCCCAGCAATCGCTTCAGCATGTTGTGGAATATGTAAACGGCCTCTGTCGAATTCCCTCGCGAAGTCCGCATCGGCGGTGCCGAAGATCGCGCGCGAGCATGGTAGGCACGAAATATAAAACCAAACGAATCGATCAAGAAAAGGCGGGGGGGCGACATGGAGCGTTTTCCTATCTTATCCGGGAACTTTGATGCAGGCTAGACACGATTTGGCAGCGGGTCTGTTGTAATTTAGACACGCTTTTGCGTGCACAAACATTTACAAATCAACGATTTACAGATTTCCATAGCAATGCTACTGTAGTGAGTTGTTAAACGCGGTGCAGCAGTACACTTCCGCCTTGGAGGCTATTGGTGCCATTTGAAACGACCATTCAGAGCCCGGTCAGCATTTCCGGAGTTGGCCTGCACCACGGCGTGCCCGTTAGCGTTCGTATATTGCCTGCCCCGGCCGGGACCGGCATCGTCTTTCTACGCACAGATCTTAAGGGCCCCGATCAGAAGTTTTTCGAAATTCACGCCAGTTTTCGTTACGTCGCACGGGTTAGCTATGCCACCAGCCTGATGCGCCAAGGCGTTTTGATCTCCACTACCGAGCACCTGCTCAGTGCGCTGTACAGCCTGGGCGTCTCCAACGCGTTTATCGAGATCGATAACCTCGAGGTCCCCATTCTCGATGGCTCCAGTCTGCCTTGGGTCCAATTGCTTACCCAGGCCGGCATTCGGGTCCAAAAGCGGCAAAAAAAGTACCTGCGAATCAAGCGCGAGGTGTCCATTGAGGGCAACGGAAAGCGCATTTCTATTCTTCCATCCGACCGTTTCGAGTTCGATTGCGACGTATATTTTGAGCACCCCTTGGTTGGACGCCAAAAGTTCAACTTCCAGTTGACGCCAGAAAGGTATGCCTCCGAAATCGCAGCTGCCCGCACCTTTGGCTTTGAGCACGAACTGGACCAGTTGCGCAACATGGGTTTGATCCGCGGTGCCAGTTTGGAGAATGCAGTCTGCTTCACGGCCGCCGGAGTCTTAAATCCGGAAGGCCTTCGATTCCCCAATGAACCCGTCCGTCATAAGGTGCTGGATCTAATTGGGGATTTAGCCTTAATTGGGCGACCTATGTTGGGCCATGTCATTGCGGAACGGGCGGGACATGCCATGCATGTGGCACTGGTTGCAAAAATCGTTAGCGACGAATCGCTTTATGAGGTGGTAGGGATCGGCGATTCGACGGCCGCGACGACAGAGCTTCTTCCCACCGCCTCCCCGCTTGTCCAGGGTTGATTACACCCCACAGCCTTAGATGCCTCTCCCATAGTTAGTTCTAGGCCAATCTGACTACTAGAAATTCGCAAATCCGGCATACACTGTCAAGGTGACCTTGCCTCGTTAGCGCTGATCCTATTGGCGGAGGCGCGTATGCAGAACAGTTCACCGCTAGAAGCACCCTGAAATCCGTGTGCCCGGAGAATAGAGACTAAACTTCAATGCATGCCTCGATCAACCAAGCTTCGGCGGCGAATCGCCCCACAGATGGCACATCCGTCGACGCCGCGTTCAACGCAGTCGATCTCAACATACCCTTGGTGGTTGATCTCGACGGTACGCTGATCGCTTCCGACACCTTGTGGGAAGGCCTCCTAACGGTCGCCAAAACCAGACCTTGGTCCCTTTTCCCGCTTTTCTTCGCCATCTTTGCTGGCAAGGCTGCCTTCAAGGCCGCTGTCAGCCGGGAAGCTCTACTTCCCGTCGAAAATTTACCCTATCGCCCAGGCCTCGTCCAGGTCTTAAGGGCAGAGCGGGATCGCGGACGCGAGCTCATTCTCGCATCCGGCGCAACCGACGCAATTGCAAAAGCCGTCAGCGAGCATCTAGGCCTCTTCTCTTCCGTGCAAGGGAGTCCGTCAGACCGGAACAACACGGGAACTTCGAAGCTGGAGGCCCTGCGGGCCAAGCTGGGCGAACGCCAATTCCTCTACGCGGGAGACTCGAAGGTCGACCTTCCCCTTTGGCGCGCTTCTGCCGGCGCGATTCTGGTGAATGTGTCCGCTGCCGTCCGGCGCACGGTGGCGGCGTCCGGTACACCCGTATTGTTTGAGATTCCCAGCAATTCCCGGCCCTTTAAGACAGTAGTCCGCGCACTTCGGGTTCACCAGTGGATTAAGAACGTGCTCGTGCTTCTGCCGATTGTAATGGCTCATCGATTCACTGACCCCATCGCCCTCGCCCAGGGAGCCATAGCCTTTTTCGCTTTCTCGTTCACGGCCTCAACCCTCTACCTCTTGAACGACATGCTGGATATCGAAGCCGACCGCCGTCATCCCACCAAACGCAAGCGCCCTTTTGCTTCTGGCGACCTCAGCATCGCTCGCGGCGGCGCGCTTGTTGTGTTCTCCGCACTGATTGCCGTCCTCTTGGCCGCCCAGCTCAATCCTTTGTCCCGCTGGCTCCTGGCGGCCTACGCGCTCACCACGATGCTTTACTCTTTCCGGCTAAAAACCTACCTTATGGCGGACGTAATTTGTCTTTCCATGTTCTATACGGTCAGGCTGCTGTTCGGGGGTGCAGCGACAGGAATTCAGATCTCCATCTGGGCGCTCGCCTTCTCGGTTTTTGTCTTCACCGCACTGGCGCTGATCAAACGCGTTACCGAGCTCGCAACTTTCGCTAATCAGGAGTCGAAGGCCATCAGCAGACGCGGCTATTATGTCGGCGACTTGCCCATCATCTCCGCACAAGCCGCCGGTAGCACCTTCGTCGCCGTTCTCGTAATTGCTCTTTACATCCAAAGCGACGACGTGCAGAGGCTATACCGCCACCCACAATACCTCTGGGCTATCTGCCCGGCGCTCCTCTACTTTTTGAATCGCATGTTGGTGTTGGCCCATAGAGGCTACCTCGACGCCGATCCGATCGTCTTTGCCACCAGGGACCGTGCGTGCCTAGTGACGGTGCTGGCCATGTTCGCGGCCGCGCTCATGGCCGCATATAGCTGATCCGACCCCGCTCCTAGTCGATCTCCACCAGTACGTAACTTAGGATGCCGCCCCGTTCCACCTGCAAGGCCACCACTTCCCCATGCCTGAGGTCTTGCAGGGCTTTCTTCAATCCCTCCAGGTTCAGTATCTGTGTTCTGTTTAGAGCATGTACAACATCTCCCGGGCCTAGCGTATCGCCCTCAACCGAGAGGTCGCTCGTAATCCCAGCTACTACCACGCCCGTATACTCACGCAAATAGGGGTATAACGGGATCACTTTTTCGTCAAGATCGATTGCCAGAATCCCGAGTTTCCGGATTCGGCTTTCATCGCCCTTCAGGTGTGCGATCAGGCGGTCTGGGTCCTGCGGACGCTCCAGCACCGCCACGGCGATTGTACGCATCTGGCCTTCACGGAGAATCGCAAGTTCGATAGTCTTGCCCGCATTCTGGTAGACGTTCACCCCAAACTGCCGCGAGTTCTCCAACGCTTTTCCATTCAACGACACTACGATATCGCCCACCTTTAGGCCGGCTGCGGACGCCGCGCTCGAAGGGGCCACGTCTTCCAGAAGCACTCCCGTGTCGCGTGCTAAACCAAGCGAGTGGGATAGAGCCGGGCTAATGGTGACACTTCGGACACCAATCTGCCCTCTCCGCACGCGTCCATGTTCTCGAATCTGTTCGTAGACGGTCTTCACAATGTTGGATGGCGCCGCGAAGCCGATCCCTTCTGAGCCTCCGGATTGGGTCAGGATAAAGGTGTTGATGCCGATCACGTTGCCATCCGGGTCCACCAAGGGCCCGCCTGAGTTGCCAGGATTGATGGATGCATCGGTCTGGATATAGATCATCGGGTCGCCAGGACGCACCTGGCGGGCCACCGCCGACACCACACCCATCGTGACCGAGTTATCCAGTCCCAACGGACTTCCAAACGCGAAAACTAGCTGCCCCTGCCGTAAAGCCTCCGAATCGCCAAAGCGTAAGTGCGGTAGCCCCGACCCTGCGATCTTTAACACGGCGATATCCGTTTCCCGGTCTTGGCCCACGACGGTCGCGTTCACTATCATTCCCATGGATTTCAGTACCGAGCTCTGCCGTTGGGTTTCCTCGGCCGTTTGTGGCAGCAATACCTGAATGCGCCGCGCATTGGCCACCACATGGGCGTTGGTGACAATGTACCCGTCGGCGGACATCACCGCACCAGAGCCATTACCTTTGGCATTCTTGATGAGTGGCGAAGAATCCTCTTCCGACGCGCTTAAGGATCGAACGACAATCTGCACCACCGCCGGATTGGTACGCTCCACAAGCGTCTGGAATTGATTCGAAAGCGCACGGAGGGAAGGTTGTGCGCAAAGGGGCAGAGCCAATAGGAAAGCGGCAATCGTAAGCCTCATGATGAATAAGATCCGCCGCCCGGCCGCCATGATTCCCTATTGATTGATACGCGTTATGAAGGCCGTGGGGCTTGGCGCGGGGTTCTCGCGTATGGTCCCGTCCGTGGTCGCTAGGTCTGCCGACGTGGTGTAACCGGCGAAGATCAAGGATCCGGGATTGACGGGGTCAACAGATACGCTGTTGATTACGTCCGTGGAAGAACCGCCGAAGTAGGTCACAAGGGAGCGGCCGAAGCCTCCCCGGGCGTCAATCGAAAGGACCGCGACCATACCTTCGGCAAAGCCGGACTTGGGCGTTCTCTGGAGTGCATTATCGGTGGTGGGCAACAGACCGGACATGGAGTAGCCTGCGATGGCAACAGAACCGGTGCCGATCGCGGTCATCGAATACGGAATGTCTGTGCCGCTGCCCCCGAAATAGGTGCTGTACCGGATTTGATCTTGACCGGACAGGCGAGGGTCAAGACGCGTGATAAAGAGATCGCTGCTGCCCGCCAAGGCATTCTGCAAGGGCTCGCCGATGATGGGGAAGTCCAGTGAAAATGTCAGGCCGGAGATCAGGAACGAACCGTCGGCTTGGCGGAGCAAGGAACGGCCTTCGTCATTGCCTTGGCCGCCGAGAAGAGTGGCATAAAGATAGCCGGCCAGTCCGCTGACGTTGGGGTCGATGCCGACGAGAACGGCGTCGAAAAAGCCGGAAGACGCTGTGTTGTAAGCGCCTTCAGTGACTGGGAAGTCTTCTGAACCGGCCGAGCCCGTAAACCAGACGCGGTCTTGGGGGTCCCAGGCAATCGAGGTCAGCGTATCGGTACCGGCGCCGCCCAGGTACGTCGCATAGCTGAAACCGCCTCCGACCACATCGTTGATGGTCAGGAGGAACATATCGGTGCCGCCTCGGCGATTGGGTTGCGCGCCATTGGTGACAAAGGGAAGATCATCCGCAGTGGTGTAGCCGCCGAGGGCTACGCGCCCTGTGCCACTAACCGCCAAGGCCTTGGCGTATTCCCGCCCCGCGCCGCCATAGTAGGTCGAGTAGATCAGCGACGCAGAACCTCCCGCATTGGGATCGACGACGGCTACGAAGACATCGATATCTCCGCCAAAGGCCGTCTGCGCGGCGTTGCCCGCGAGCGGGAAGTCGTTGGAGTGCGTCACGCCCGTGAGTACCACTCGGCCGAGGTTATCCAGCTTCATGTCACCCAATTCCTCAATCCCGCCGCCACCTATCCATGTGAAGAACAGAACTTGAGCCGTACCGTCTGGGAAGGGGCGGAAACGGGCAAGGAAGATGTCCGAAGCACCCTTATTCTGGAGCTGGTAGGGCTCGTTGGGGCCGTAGGCCTCATATTTGCCGTAGGAATGGCCGGCTACCCAAATGTCCCCACCTGCATCAACTGCGGTGGCTACAGCGACATCAAAGCCGCCTGCGGGAAGATAGCGCGACCAGGAAACGGCGGCGGGGCGGGTTTGCGCCGTTAAAAGGCTAAGCCCGAGGGCGCACAAGAAAGCAAGGCGAAGGATAGAGAGCATGCTGGAAAAAGTTCAGGACGGGTGCGGAAACCAGGCGGTTTCGCGAGACCCTAAATTGAATCTACTATTTAGAGTGCCACAAGTGAAACGATGATCGGAGTCGAGACTACATTAGGGCTCTTGCTCACAGCGCTCTTGATTGCCCTGGCCGCCAAGCGCTGGGATCAGCCCTACCCGATCGCGCTGGTGGTAGGCGGACTGGCGTTGTCGCAAATTCCCGGCGTTCCAGTGGTGCAACTGGACCCGGATGTAGTATTTTTTCTCCTGCTGCCGCCGATCCTCAGCGAGGCGGCCTTTTTTACCAGTTGGCGGGACATGATGCGGTGGAAGCGGCCGATTTTTCTGCTGGCATTCGGGCTGGTCGCGGCCACGAGCGTGACCGTAGCGGCAATCTGCGTCTGGCTTGTGCCGGGAATGACTTGGGCGACGGGAATGGTGCTTGGCGCAATCGTTTCCCCTCCCGATGCGGCAGCCGCAACCTCCATTACGCGGGGTCTTCGCCTACCGAAGCGGATCGTCCAGATTCTCGAAGGGGAAAGTCTGGTCAACGACGCCGCGGGTCTAACGGTCTACCGTTTCGCGGTGGTGGCGGTGGCGACGGGGAGCTTTCATTTCGGCGAGGCGCTTCTCACTTTCCTATGGATCGCCGTAGGTGGCACCTTGATCGGCCTATTGCTGGGTTGGGCCTACGTCAAGCTTTATCGCTACTTCAAGGATCCGGAGGTGGAAATCCTTTCCACGTTTCTGCTCAGCTACTTGGCCTATTTCGCCGCGGAACAAGTTCATGCCAGCGGCGTGCTGGCGACGGTGGCTAGCGGACTTCTCCTGGGCTGGCATGCGCCGGAGATATTCAGCGCCAACTCTCGGATTCGAGCTACGGCGGTTTGGACCATGGCCATCTTTTTGATTAACAGCTTCATCTTCTTGCTGATCGGCCTGCAGTTGCCGCGGGTGCTCCAGGGGCTCGAAGGTTATCCCATGGGCGAGTTGTTCTGGTGGTGCGCGGTGCTGTGGGTGGGGATCGCGGCTGTCCGCATGCTCTGGGTCCTGGTGGGAAGCTACCTGCCGCGCAGACTCTCCCGGAAGATACGTGAGAAGGAAACCGAGCCTTCTCGTGGTGCGGTTGTGGTGGTGGGTTGGACAGGCTTGCGGGGCGTGGTGAGCCTGGCTGCCGCGCTGGCGCTGCCGCTTGAGACGGCCAATGGCCTGCCTTTCCCTTACCGCAACTTTGTTCTGCTCGCCAGTTTCGCCATGATTCTGGGAACGCTGTTAATTCAAGGCCTAACGCTTCGCCCGTTGATCCGTTTCTTGAAGCTGCCCGAAGACAAGAGCAGCGAAGAGGAAGTGCTGCAAGCGCAGATTCACCTCAACGAGCGGGTGCTGGAAACATTGCTCCGCATGGAGGAGGAAGGAGATTGTACGGGCGCGGTATTCCAGCGGGTCAAAGGCTTTTACGAGGACCGTATGGCCGATCTGAAGGCGAGATTAGAACAGGAAACCGGTTCGGACGTACTCGATGTGCCGGAGGAATTCAAATCCTTGGCTGAGCAACGGATCTGGTGGGAGTTAGCGCGTGTGGAGAGAGAGGCTCTGATTGGCCTGCGACGCGAGCAGAAGATTGGCGATGAGGCCATGCACGAAATTGAACGGGATATCGATTTATTGGAGAGCCGGATCACGCCGCAGCGCGCCTAGAGCGAGACTGACCAAAAGATAGAACTCTGCCAGTGCAAGCAGGCCGGTCCAGGGCGGGACGAGCATGTTAGCGAAATAGATCAGCGGTACCGTCAGCAAGAACGCCGCCCATTTAACGTGGCCTTGAGCGCCGCTGGCCAGTAGGGCCATATTGGCATACAGCAGGTAGCTTAAGTCATAGAGGAAGGCGTGGGGAACGCACAGGATGCTGGCGAGTTGGGCGGCTACAATGGCTTTGGGCCACGGCAGGCGCAGGGCGCAGAGCACCAGGCAGGGAATGACCACGAAGAGGCCCAGCCACCATAGATGGGGGATGCCCAGATTGGCGAACAACCCATAAATGTTGGGCATCAGGTGCAGGCCAGGGGTCATGCGGTCCAGGTCTCGGCGCCCCAAAAGCTCGATGTACCGGGCCCAACCCGCCGCGCCGGCGAGTGCGAAATCCAAAATGAGAAAGACGAGCGCTCCGGCCCCGAAGCCCGCGAGCATTCGAAATTGGCGGGCCAAAAGCATCGCGACCGGGACAAGCAAGACCAAGTGCCACTTGAAAAGGCACATCGCCAATGCAAGACCAGCGAGGAAGGGTCTAGCGCTTTGGAATAGAAACAAGCTCAGCGCGGCGAACAAGGCCATGAAGCCGGAATCCTGGCCATTGGCGATCCCGATGGGCGCGGCAATAAACAGAGCGGCAATCTGCAAAAGTTCCGTCCGGTAGCGAACGACGATCAGAACCCAGACGCCGAGGTAAGCAAGGCTTTGAATGGCCTGCCAAATCAGAAGGGCTTGCGGCATAGGCCACGCACTAAGCCAGCGAAAGACTTCGGCGTAGTAACGGGGCCGGGGGAAGGGTACTACTTCGATGTGGTTGGGATTGAGCGCTTTTTGGTACTCGAACTGGACCTTATGGTCATGGAGCCGAACACCATCGCCGGCGGCAACCTGCTTTCCAGCTGCGTAAAAGCCCAAAAAGTCATTATTTAGAGCGTTTTGATAGGCGAACGTGCCAAGTGTTACATAAAAGATGATGGAGATCGTGACGACCAGGACTACCGATACTACGGTGGCTGCACTGGGGCGTGTACTGGGCGAAGTTGGCATCAAAATCCTTGGTTGTACCATAGACCGCTCAGGGGCCAGGTAGCTAATCTCGGGTCAGGCTATGAATCTCTTCACAGGTCTGCTGCAATCGTCCCAATTTGTGCAGTTCGCCTATCTGCAGACGCTGGATCTGCTAAGCACGGCCGCATTTCTGCTGCGCGGAGTAAGCGAAGGGAATCCCTTTGTGCGCCTCATGATTCACATCTCGCCGAATCCAATGTGGGGGTTGGCGTTCGTGAAATGTCTTGCCGTTGCGTTGGCACTGGCGTGCGTAAAGATGGGCAAGACGTCGTTCTTGAGCAAGATTAATATGTTTTATGCGGCGCTAATCGTATGGAACCTGTTTTGCTTGGTGGTGGCGAGCTAAACAGGGGTGCGCTTGAGTGCGTATTCGAGGGAAGCAAGGGGCACTTCGAACTTGGTGGCGCCTTTGTTGCCCATGTATCCGACGTCGGCGATGCCGGCCTTGCTAGTGTAAAACGCGTCAACGGTCATGCGGCGGAAGAGGTCGAAGAAACGGACGCCGGTGGACCACTCACCCTCGTCGTTCTTCCGGTAAGCGATCTTATCCAGTAGGGCCGTCTGTTCGGGGAGGCTGGCCGAGGCAAAGGATTTGCCGGGCACCTGGTTATCGAGCCAATGCAAGCCGCCCAGAATGCGCGTGGAGAGCTCCGTGCCGCTGCTGGCGAGCAGGTCGATGTACTCCGGCGCCCCGCCGGCGAGTGCACCGGCCGATACCTCGTCGGCGGGAATGATCAGGTCGCAAAGTTTACGGACCGTCACCCACTCGGAGGCCGAGAAAGTCTTGGGCTTATAGGTGCCGCCGCCCGAGGCGGTGTCCTGTTCGGCGAAGAGGTGAACTTCCGCCATGAGGGCATCGGGGATGCCGCCCAGGGTGGAAGCCAGGGCGGCGTTGCGAAGAATGTCGCGTCTTGAGTTAGACATTGCCTTTTCTCATCTCCTCGGCTAGGTATTCGCTGGTGCGCCAAGCCATGGCGCAGATGGTCAGAGTTGGGTTCTTGTCGGGGTTGGAAACGAAGGGCGCGGCGTCGGCGACGAAGAGGTTCCTAGCGTCGTGGGCCTGCATGTAGGCGTTGAGGGCGCTCTTTTTGGGGTCGTTGCCCATCCGGACGGTGCCGAGCTCATGGATAATGGTGCCGCCCATGGAGATACCCTGTCCTTCTCGCTCGGGATTGCGCAGGCCCATGACGGTGCCGCCAAGGGACTCGATGATGTTCGTAAACGTGCGGTGCATGTGGCTGGCTTGCTTTAACTCATGCTCGGACCAGCGCCAGTGGAAGCGCAGCACCGGGATGCCAAAGCGGTCGACGACGGTGGGGTCGATTTCGCAGTAGCTGTTTTCGTTGGGGATCATTTCGCCACGGCCGGAGAGGCCGATGTAACAGCCATAGTCCTCGCGAATGTGCTGTTTGAGGGCCTTGCCGTAGCCTTCGTGACGGCGGACGATGCCGCCCATGCTGCCGACCTGGGGCATGCCAAAGCCACCGCCGATTTCGACGTGGTAGCCGCGGGGGAACTCTTTGTTTTTCTTCTCGAACTCCCACCAGGGGATATACAGATGCATGCCGCCAATGCCATCGGTATCGTATTTGGGCATGCCGGCCAGGGCAGGGATGTACCCGGAGAGGCCGTAGCCAACGGTATCGGTGAGATAGCGCCCTACGACGCCCGAGGAATTGGCGAGACCGTTGGGGTGGGCCTTGGATTTCGAATTCAAGAGAAGGCGTGCGGACTCGCAGGCGCTGGCCGCCACAACGACGCTGCGGCAGCGAATTTGCTTTTCCTGCATCGTGGTCTTGTCGATGTAGCTGACGGCGGTGACTTTGCCATCCGGACCGGCGATTAGCTCCCGAACCATCGCGTTGTTGATAAGCGTTACATTGCCGGTCTTCATCGCGGGGAAGATCTGGACCTGGCTCGAACTGTAGTTGGAGGCGGTGATGCAACCGCGTCCGCACTGTCCGCAGTAGTGGCACGCAGGGCGGCCGTTCAGGGCCTTAGTAAGAATGGCCATGCGGGAAGGAATGACGGGAATGCCGAGCTTTTTACCCGCTCGCTGTACCAGCACCTCGTGCACACGGGGAGGGGGCGCTTCCTGAAAGATGCTGTCGGGCGCGGTGCGAAGGCCTTCCTTGGTGCCAAGGATACCGATGAAGCGCTCGGCCTTTTCATACCAGGGGACCACGTCTTCATAGGAGATGGGCCAATCGTCGCCTAAGCCGTCGGTGGAATAGGGCTTGAAGTCGTAATCGGAGAAACGCAGGCTGATGCGGCCGTAGTGGTTCGTCCGGCCCCCCAGGATGCGGGAGCGGAACCAACGGAAGTTGTTGCCCGGGGCGACGGTGTAGGGTTCGCCTTCAATTTCCCAGAAGCCATTGGGAGCGTTAAACCAGCCGAATTTCGGGGAGGGTTTGCCGAGGTAGTAATCGGCGGACTCGGCGCCGCGGTGGTCCACCTGGTGGGGCCACATATGTTCCTTAAAGTCTTTGGCGGGGTTGAGGCCGGGACCTGCCTCGAGGAGGGTAACTTTGATGCCGAGATTGGCGAGGACGTGGGTAACGGTACCGCCGCCGGCGCCGGAACCGATAACAACAACGTCGGCCACGGGGGCGGAACGGGTGACTTGGGCCATGGGGATATCTTATCCTTCCCGGAACACGCGGCGGGATGGATTCTTCCCGTCTTGGCCAAGCTTTGAAGACGCGCTTGAAACTATTGAGGCGTAAGGGTTTCGGACGTTACCTTCGTTCGGTAATTTTGCATTGAAGAAGATAGGATCGCACGGGGCTCGTCTGGCGCGGAAATCCAACGCCGTTGACTGATTGCAATTCATGACTACTAAAATGCCAGGTGCCGGAGAGGCCAATGGGCCGAGACAAAGGGGAAGGCCACGCGACCGACTAAGTTTGCGGGCCGAAAAAATTCTTCCGGCTCCGTGAACCCAGGTCGTGGGGGGCTGCCCGGGCCATACTCAAACCTGGAGGCATACCCTTTATGAAGTATGACGGGGTTATGGAGGGCCCGCGGCGGATCGTGTGTCTGACGGACGAGACTACGGAATGGCTTTACCTGTTGGGAGAGCAGGAGCGGATAGTGGGAGTGTCGGGTTTCACGACCAGACCGCGGGAAGCGCGCTTGAAGCCGCGAGTATCGGCGTTTACGTCGGCGAAGACGGACAAGATCTTGGCGCTCGAACCGGACCTGGTCCTGGGGTTCTCGAATCTGCAGGCGGAGATTGCTTCGACGCTGATCAAGGCCGGATTGAACGTGATGATATTTAACCAGCGAAGCGTGGAGGACATCTTCTCCATGATGATGACATTGGCACGCATCGTAAACGCGGAAACTAAGGGCCGGAGTCTGGTAACGGAAATGGCCTACAACCTAGAAAGAATCGCGGCCGCGGGGAGAGCTTTCTCCTGGAGGCCGCGGGTCTTTTTTGAAGAGTGGATGGATCCCCTGATTAGCGGGATCCGGTGGGTGGAGGAACTGGTGGAGATTGCGGGAGGCGGGCCGGTGTTCCCTGAACTTCGCTTCGAACACGATGCGGCGAAGCGAATCACAACCCAAGAGGCGGTGTTGGAAAGTAAGCCGGACGTGGTGTTGGCATCCTGGTGCGGAAGGAAGGTGAACGTGGAAGCGATTCGGCGCAGGCCGGGCTGGGAAAAGCTGGCAGTTTTTGAGATCAAATCTGCGCTGATTCTGCAACCGGGCCCGGCGGCGCTGACGGAGGGGGTGGAAAGAATTCATGCGGTGCTGGCGAGCCTGCAGCCGGGGTCGGAGCGATTCCGATAGCAGGAAGGCGGCGAGGTCTGCATCCGCATCCACCCACTTTTGCCCGCATTGCGACTTCACCAGCGCTCTTAGCCACCAGCGCCCATCTTGGCTCCAGGGGAAGCTAAGGGCGACCTTTTATCAAACTTAACTAGTATTTGCGCAGCACAGCGAGAACGCGGCCCTGGACATCCAGGCTGCTTTGGGGAACCATGATGGGTTGCATCGTGGAGTTAGCGGGCTGCAGGCGAACCATGCCGTCAGCTTCGCGATAGAGACGCTTGAGGGTAGTTTCGGCACCCTCAACAAGGGCGACGACAATGTCCCCATCGCGCACTTGGTTGACTTTTTCGATCAAGACGAAGTCACCCGAGCAGATATGGTCTTCGATCATCGAATCGCCGCGGACTTGAAGCGCATATGTGGAGGAGTCGCCGACGAAATCTTTGAAAGCAAGTGTTTCGGGATTGGCGACGCTTTCGACGGGCGCGCCGGCGGCAATGCGGCCGAGCAGCGGAACTTCCAGCGACGGCGGTGGCAGAGGCGCTGAGGAATAGTTGCGGCGCTCTTCGAGATACTTGCCGGCAATCTCGAGGCTACGGGATTGATTGAAGCCGCGCTTCAGGTAGCCCTTCGTCTCGAGGGACTGGATGTGCTTGTGCACGGTGGCCAGCGAGGTGAGCTCCATTCCCGAGGCGATTTCCTCGTAGCTGGGTGAATATCCATGCTTCTCGATGAACGTGGAGAGAAAATCCAGGAGATCTTTTTGCCGGCGCGTCAGTGCCATAGGCCTATTATAGGCGAACAAAGGCCGAATTGCAAACGGTTATTCGCTTTTGGTTCGCCTGCAGCAAAAATTCCGAAAGTTTCGATTTGACAACACTGTTTGGCGTTGGCTATTCTGGGTAGGTTTGGCGAGTAGTGCTTCTGCACCCGCGCTACCTATCCTCTGTGGAGCCCACCCTGGGCGAAACGTTTAAAGGGGATACCGGCCGGGCGCCGGCCCCGCTGCCTGAGTGACGACCCTCTCGAGGGCTTGGCGCTTGCGGCATGGGCCTGTCACAGAACCTTCATCGCGCAGATTGCATCGCCGGTTTGTATTTGTGCCGGCTTTCGTTTGCGGTCCCATGCCCTTACAGGCTGTCTCTAGGTCTATTGAATTATAAATTGCTTCGCGTATCGTCGCGCCTATTGGTGCGCTAAACGCAGGGGTGCTCTGAAGAGGATGATTTTTCGTGCCTACGTTTAACCAGTTAGTTCGCAAGGGCCGCAAGGCGACTCGCTATAAAACAGCGAGTCCGGCCCTGCAAGCCTGCCCGCAGCGCCGGGGGGTTTGCACCCGTGTTTACACAACAACGCCGAAAAAGCCTAATTCCGCATTGCGCAAAGTGGCTCGCGTACGCTTGACGAACTCAATCGAAGTGACGACCTACATTCCAGGCGAGGGCCACAACTTGCAAGAGCACTCCATTGTGCTGATCCGCGGCGGTCGTGTGAAGGATTTGCCGGGTGTGCGCTACCACGTGGTGCGCGGGACGCTGGACACGGCGGGAGTGTCGAATCGCAAACAGGGCCGTTCGAAATACGGCGCGAAGCGGCCGAAGTCGTAGGAGCGCAAAGGGTAATTTATGGCAAGACGTCGTAGAGCGGAAATTCGTGAAGTGGGCCCGGACCCGATTTATAACTCCACTTTGGCCACCAAATTCATTAACAGCATGATGTGGGACGGCAAGAAGAACGTGGCGCAGCGGATTTTCTACCGCTCGTTGGAGATCTTGGCGGAACGCGGCGGGGACGAGGCGATCAAGCTTTTCAAGAAGGCTGTGGAGAATGCCAAGCCCTTGCTTGAGGTAAAGACGCGGCGCGTCGGCGGCGCCAACTACCAAGTGCCGATCGAAGTGCCGCAGAACCGGCGCACGAGCTTGGCGATTCGCTGGCTGCTGATTAACGCACGGAATCGGCCGGAGAAGAGCATGACGGATAAACTCGCCAGCGAATTGAACGATGCGGCGAATAATCGCGGCGGAGCGATTAAGAAAAAAGACGACGTGCACAAGATGGCGGAAGCCAATAAGGCCTTTGCTCATTACCGTTGGTAGATAGAAGTAATTGGGATTACTAAGGGGAACGGAACACTAAATTTTATGGCTCGCACAGTACCGCTAGAGAAAATGCGCAACATCGGCATCATGGCGCACATCGATGCCGGCAAGACCACGACGACGGAGCGTATTCTTTACTACACGGGACGGTCCTACAAGATTGGCGAAGTGCACGAAGGCACGGCCACGATGGACTGGATGGCGCAAGAGCAAGAGCGCGGCATTACGATTACTTCCGCGGCGACGACCTGCCAGTGGGAAGGCATTAACATCAACATCATTGATACTCCGGGCCACGTGGACTTTACGGCCGAAGTAGAGCGTAGTTTGCGGGTGTTGGATGGAGCGGTGGCCGTATTCGACGCCGTGGCGGGTGTGCAGCCCCAAACGGAAACCGTGTGGCGCCAGGCGGACAAGTACAGCGTTCCGCGCATTTGTTTTATCAATAAGATGGACCGCATTGGCGCGGACTTCCTGCGTTCGGTGCAGAGCATGGTGGACCGTCTAGGTTGCCGCCCGATTCCGATTCAACTGCCGGTAGGCGCCGAAGACCAGTTCAAGGGCGTGGTGGATCTGGTGACGATGAAGGCGCGCTTGTGGAGAGATGAGACGTTGGGCGCGCAATACGACGACGTAGAGATTCCGGAGAGCCTGGTCGAGGAAGCAAAAGAGTATCGCGATAAGTTAGTCGAAGCCGTTAGCGAAACCGACGACGCGCTGATGGAAAAGTATCTGAATGGCGAGCCGCCGACTGAGGCGGAGCTGAAGGCGGCGATCCGAAAGGCCACGATCGCGCAGAAATTTTTCCCGGTAATCTGTGGCTCGGCCTTTAAGAACAAGGGCGTGCAGAATATGTTGGATGCGGTCGTGGCCTACCTGCCGTCGCCGATCGACATTCCGCCGGTAAAGGGCACCGAGGTCGATGACAAAGAGAAGCAAATCTTCCGTAAGGCCGACGATAAAGAGCCTTTCTCGGCGCTGATCTTCAAGATCATGACGGATCCCTTCGTGGGTCAGTTGAGCTTTTTGCGGGTGTATTCGGGCAAGCTCAGCACGGGAGACACCGTCTTCAACGGTGGCAAGAAGCGAACCGAGCGCGCGGGCCGACTCGTGAAGATGCACGCCAACAAGCGGGAAGAAATCCAGGAAATTCTTGCCGGAGACATTTGCGCCGCCGTGGGTTTGAAGACGGCAATCACGGGCGATACAATTTCGAGCCCCGATGCGCCAGTGTTGCTGGAATCGATCGATTTCCCCGAGCCAGTAATCCAGCTTGCCATCGAGCCCAAAACGAAGGCCGACCAGGAAAAGATGGGCATGGCCATTGCGAAGCTGGTGACGGAAGATCCCACCTTACGCGTGAATACAGACCAGGAAACGGGCCAGACGATTCTGTCTGGCATGGGCGAGCTGCACCTGGAGATCATCGTGGACCGCATGAAGCGCGAGTTCAACGTGGAAGCCAACGTCGGTAAGCCGCAGGTAGCCTACCGGGAGAGCATTCGCCAGAAAGCGGAAGGCGAAGAGAAGTACTCCAAGCAGACGGGTGGACGCGGTCAGTACGGCCACTGCAAGCTGCGCATTGAGCCGCTTGAAGCGGGCGCGGGTTTTGTGTTCAAGAGCGAAATTTCGGGTGGTTCTATCCCGAAGGAATACATACCGGCCATCGAAAAAGGCGTGAAAGAACGGCTTGAGATGGGGATCATTGCAGGCTTCCCGATGAGCGATATCCAGGTGAGTGTATACGACGGCAGCTACCACGAGGTGGACTCGTCGGAAATGGCATTCAAGATTGCAGGTTCCATTGCACTGCAGAACGCGGTCGCTAAAGCGCGGCCCGTGTTGATGGAACCGGTGATGAAGGTGGAAGTGGTGGTGCCCGACGAATACATGGGGCCGGTAAATGGCGATTTGATCAGCCGCCGGGGCCAGTTGGTGGGCACGGAAAAGCTTGGTTCGACGACGATCATCAACGCGATGGTGCCGCTGTCGGAAATGTTCGGTTATGCGACCGATATCCGGTCGAAGACACAGGGTCGCGGCGCTTTCACGATGCATTTTGGGCGCTACGACGATCTGCCGAAGAACTTGGCCGATGAAATTATCGCCAAGAACAAGGGCGCGGGTCGCTAATTAGAGATTCGAGGAGAGCAATACCATGGCGAAAGAAAAATTTGACCGTAGCAAGCCGCACGTGAACGTGGGGACGATCG
>CAYLXK010000024.1:0-79441 GCA_964387685.1 uncultured Bryobacter sp. | reverse complement strand
GCTGTTAACCGAAGGGTTGTAGGTTCGAATCCTACCCGGGGAGCCAATTCCTACGCTTCCCCACTACAATATCCGCGTCTCCGGTTAGCTTGCTGGAACCTTCGCCGATATTCTCGATCAGGTCGTAGCCATAGAATCCGGCGGGTCCAGTTCCCATTTGGGCCAACCAAGGCCAAGTATCTTCCGGCCTACGGCGAAGGGTGAGGCCCCGTGTGGCGCAGAGATATAGAGAGGGCACTAGTTCGTCTTCCGGCATTGAGCGTATCGGTTGCCTCTGACGTTGCACCCCATGGCAATTGCGAGGGCCGAATGGCAAGCAGATAGAGGGCAAGCCGCGAAACGGGCAGAGTCATGTTCGCTAGCGGCCTCATTGCTACGAAACGACCAAGCATTCTGTGATTCATTCATTCGACGGCACCGATTAGAGATCGGCTAGCAGTTCCCGGCACCAGCCGCAAGAAGCAAGCGTGTGTTGTTTGGTCCTACAGCCCCAAAGCGTTCTGCAGGTCTTTGACGTGCTCTTCCTCCATGACGAGAATGTCTTGGAGAACGCGCGCCAGGCCGAACTCACCCAAGTCCATGGCTTCTCGTATCCGCGACTTATAGCGGGCAACCGCACCCTGTTCTCCCTGCAGATCCTGCCGCAGCATTTCCTCTGGATCGTCCGAGGTACGCACGGCATCCACCGCGGTACTGGGCTTGCCGCCAAGAAACGCGACTTGACCGGCGATCGTGGTAGCGTGTTGCATCTCCTCTGTAGCGTGGACCAAGAGCTCTTTCTGGATGGACCCAAATCGTGCACCGGTTATCAAGGCTGCGTGGTTGATGTATTGAATCGCGCTCGCGAACTCATCCGCCAAATCGCCGTTCAGTGATTCGATCATCTGTTCTTTTGTCATCGTTTTCTCCCTTAGCCTGTAATAGTTAAGCTCTCCCTACACGCGCCATATCGTCTTAAGCGCCGGGATCTACATCCAAGACAGATTCAGTCAGCAAACGTGACAGGATTCTTCGGTCTATCTTCCGTTGCTTGCGCGCCCAAGGACAATTCAAAGGCGAGCCACCGCAAGATTGGGCGGGACAGGTTCGGCCCAGGCGTTTCGCAGCGGAACAAGACCGGGGTAGCGCCATGCTGTCGCAGGGTTCAGTGCGTCAGGCACAAAGCAGCAAGGCCAACGCAAATCCGGAGGGCCCGGATACGCCCTCGTTGACTAGGTCGCCGAGCGTGATTCATCCGTTTTCTTTCGTTCGGCAAGCATCCGGCTATAGGCTTCTTTGAGTTGAGCCTTGGCCGTTTCACGCAGGGGCGAAGGCGGTTCGGCGGGTTCGTACTGTTTACATAACGCGATGGTCTTGCGCAGACTGTCGGCGAAATCGATACAGGGCGCACACCCGGCAATATGCGCTTCGATTTCTTGGCATGCATCGGGTGGTAATTCAAGATTCAGGTATTCCGAGAGCATCGCGAATACTTCCCGGCATTTTTCATTGTGCACATGCGGTTCCATCAATGATTGCCTTTCCTTTCGCTTCTCCTCGCAGATATTTATCGATTGTCCGCCGAACCGCCAAACGCGCGCGGTGCAGGCGAGTCTTGACGGTGTCCGGGCTGACATCCAGGATCTCGGCCGTCTCCAGCGTCGTGAGCTCTTCGATGTCCCTCATCAAGATTACCGATCGATACGTCTCCGGCAGTTCTCTGATGGCGCGCTCCAAAAGCAGTTTCATTTCCCCCTTGAGGGCTTGTCCGTCGGGCAGCGCCGACCAATCGGCGATCTCGATCCGCACTGCATCGCCATCTTGATGTTTTGCGGGTAGCAATTCGTCGAGCGAGAGTTCGCGGGAAGGGGCGAAGATACTCTTGCGCCTTTTCATCAGACAAGCGTTCTTCGCAATTCGGAAGATCCAGGGCCGGATCTTCTCCGGTTCATGCAATTGCTTGCTGCTTTCGAAAACTTTGAGCAACGTCTCTTGTGCCACTTCTTCGGCGTCCTCGCGGTCTCCGCACATCATCCAGCTGTAATGAAAGATCTTGGCCCGAAAGTGCTCGACGAAGCGATCAAAAGCCTGTACTTCCCCCGCCAGCAATCGTCGCGCCAGCTCGACTTCCATTTCCTGGTCCTGGCATTGCACAGCTCCGATTGTAACGGGCCTGCTCGTTGTAACGGGCCTGCTCGGCTGGTCAGGCCGGGGCGAGGGCGGCTGGGTTCACGGTAACTTCAATGGTTGGCGCTCCCAGCAAGGTATTGTGAATCAGACAAGCCTTGGCCGCCCGCAGAACCCCTTCCTGATCACGGTCATCCAGACCTGGCACGCTAACCTGAATCAGAAAAGAGGTCAGACGAGCCGGCTGCCGGGCTTTCTCTGCAGTGACCCGGACGCTCAAGCGCTCGCTTGGCAATTTCCGAGCGTTCAGGTATTGCGCCGCATAGTAAGCGGCGCAAGTGGCGAGCGACGCCAGGAGGAACTCTGGTGGCGTCATACCCTCATCGAACCCCCCGTTCTCGATCGGCTGGTCGCAAAATACTTTGTGACCCCGGGCGGTCGCCTCGAATTGCGATGAACCCAGATAGTTAGCGAATACTTCCATACCGCAGCAGATGCAATCGGTCAGAAAAGGTGACGCGGAAGCGACTGATCAAAGGAGGGGACAACGATTTTCGCCGTGGAGTGCCCATACAGGCAAGATGCCGGGTTGGCTTTCCCTTGCCAGGGCTCGTCTATGTGGAATTGGGCGATGGGCGCCATCGCGGTTGGAAGACGGCTTCCCAAAGGCCGTGGGGGTTCTTCCAGGAGAGTGCCTCCTCCGGCAGCCCGCTGGGCGGGCGCTCTTCGTCCCGGAATAGGCTTAGGCGGAACCCAATTCTTGAGCGGGTGAGATCTTAGCGTCTTGTCACCTTGGCCAGCCAAATGCATCTCGACAATCAGAGCCAATGAAGAAAATCCTCATAACGCTATTGGTTGCCGCAGTTTCAGCGGGAGCGCAGGACGCGATCTCCTTAAGGGACGCCGTTATTCTGGCCCTGGGCCAGAACAAATCCCTGGAAGCTTCGGCGGCCGCTCGAAATGCCACACAAACACGAATTAGCCAGGCGCGGAGCGGCCTGCTGCCCAAGGTCAATTACTCGGAGTCCTGGACTCGAAGCAACAATCCTGTATTCGTGTTCGGCACGCTACTTTCACAGCGCCAGTTCGGCGCGCAGAACTTCGAAATCGGATCTCTGAACAACCCGAGCTTCATCAACAATTTTCAGTCGCAGATCACCGTCGACCAGACACTTTACGGGGCTGGCCAGACCAAGCAGGCGGTACGGTCTGCGGAAATTGCGAAAGACCTAAGCGGCGAAGAAGGAAGACGAACAGAAAAAGAGGTCATCGCCCAAGTCATTCGCGCGTATTACGACTCGCTTTTGAGCGCAGATCAGTTGAGGGTCGCCACGCAGTCGATTCGCTCCGCCGAGGCCGATCTGGAGCGGGCTCAAAACGTTCGCAACGCGGGGATGTCCACGGATGTGGACGTGCTGTCGATACGCGTGTATCTGGCAAGCGTGCGCGAGTTGCAGATCCGCCGCCAAGCGGATGTTGAGGTAGCTCGCGCGGCCTTGAACGATGCGATCGGCCTTCCCTTGGATGCTGCGCATACGCTCACGAGTCAGTTGGTGCCCCTTGCACTTCCGGACATAGCGTTGCAGGTGCAAGAGAATACGGCGATTGAGCAGCGGCCCGAAGCGCGCCAAGCGAAATTGGCGATCCGTTTGGCTGAGACTCAGGTCGCCACAGCCCGCAGTGCTCTGTTGCCCCAGGTGGCCCTGCACGGGGCCTTCGAAGCGAATCGTCAGCGCTTCGTCACCCGGGCGGGAGACAACTGGCTGGTATCGATCGGGCTGAGATGGAACCTATTTAACGGCTTCAGCGATAAAGCGCGGATCGAAGAGAGCAAATTTGCCGTGGACCGAAGTGTCGCCGAGCAGGCACGCACGGGCTCCGCCATCCGGCTCCAAGTTCGCCGGGCATACGCGGACCTAAACGCGGCCACCCAGCGAATCGAAGTTGCCAAGGCTTCGGTAGCGGAAGCCGAGGAAAGCTTGCGGATTACGCAGAACCGATTTCAAGCGGGGATCAGTAATATCACCGACCTGCTGCGCACGGAAACGGCAGTGCTGGAGGCGCGAACCCGCCATGTGGCGGCAATTCGCGACCAACGTGTCGCCGCCGCCGGATTGGAACTGGCAGCCGGCACGCTGACGGCCGACTCTGCTGCGGTGAACGGGAGGACTCGATGAAGAGATTGTTACAGAACGTTGTGTGTTTAGCGCCCATGGCGCTCTGGATGTCTGGGTGCGGAGAATCGCCTCGCGAAGCGAAACGAGAGGCGCCTGCAACCGCCGTTCCCGTCAGCCTAGTAGCGGCCAGCGAGCAGAAGTGGCCCTCGGTGTATCTAGCCAGCGGCACCGTTCGTGCCCGCACGACGGCAGACATCGCCGCGAAACTGATGGGCTATGTTCGCGACGTTAAGGTGCAAACCGGAGAACACGTGCAGGCGGGCCAATTGCTGCTCACGCTCGATACTCGCGATTTGGACGTCAACTCACGCCGGGCAGAAGCGGCCCTCGACGAGATCCGAAGCGCCGTTCCCGAGGCCGACAGCGCAATTGCGGGCGCAAAGTCGAATCTTGACCTGGCACAGAGCACGTTTCATCGTATGGAGGATCTTTTCAACAAGAAGTCCATCTCGAATCAGGAATTCGACGAGGCAGCGGCCAGGCTTAAGTCCGCGCAATCGGCCTATGATGTGGCGAAGGCCAAACGCGCACAAATAGACGCTCACGCCGCCAGAGCACAGCAGGATGTCAGAGCCACAGAGGTCACGCGCAATTACGCCGAGATCACGGCCCCGTTTGCGGGTCTGATCACGACAAAATCGGTGGAGCCCGGTACGCTGGCGGTTCCCGGCACTCCGCTGCTCAGGATTGAGCGCGAGGGTTTCTACAGGTTGGAAGCATCAGTGGAAGAATCACGATTGGCCACCATTCGGATCGGCCAAACGGTTTCGGTGACCCTCGACGGACTTGACCGCACGATCAACGCGCGCGTGTCGGAAATCGTACCAGGTGTGGACTCTGCGTCGCGTTCGGCCACCGTGAAACTGGAGCTGCCTGGAGTAGCATCCCTTCGAACCGGGATGTTCGGGCGGGCCAGCTTTCAGCAAGGCAGCCGCTCCACCCTCGTAGTTCCCGCAGCCGCTATTGTTGAGCGCGGACAGCTGCAGTCCGTCTTCGTGGCAGATAACGGTATCGCGCGGGCACGGCTGATTAGCGCAGGGCCACGAAACCAAGACCAGGTGGAGGTGCTCTCCGGGATCACCGCGGGCGATCAGATCATCGTCCCGGTTCCCAAGAATCTGGCGGACGGAGCCAGAGTTGAGGTCCGGCCGTGAAGCAGGAACGCAAGCTCGGCCCGGCCGGGAAGTTTGCACAGGCTTGGATTGGTTCCAAGCTAACGCCCCTCGTGATCGTTGCTTCGATGCTCCTCGGCGGGTTCGCCGTCTGGAAGCTGCCCCGCGAAGAAGAGCCGCAGATTATCGTCCCGATGGTGGATGTGTTCGTTCAAATGCCCGGCGCTTCTGCGCGTGAAGTGGAGGAACGCGTCACCAAACCGATGGAAAAGCTGCTGTGGGAAATCCCGGGAGTGGAGTATCTCTACTCCACGTCAAGTCCGGGCATGTCCACAGTCATCGTGAGGTTCACCGTTGGCCAGGACGAAGAGAAAAGCATCGTGCGGCTGAACCAGAAGTTATCCGCCAACCTGAATTTGATTCCTCCTGGCGCTTCGGCGCCGCTGGTGAAGCCTCGCTCGATCGACGACGTGCCTATTCTGGCACTGACGTTTTCGAGCAAGCGCTATGGGGACTTTGAGCTTCGCCGCGTGGCGGCTCAAGTGGATGACGTCATCAAGCAAACGCCGGATGTTTCAGCGGTAGCGCTGATCGGTGGGCAACGCCGGGAGATTCAGATCACGTTAGATCAATCGAAACTGGCGGCCTACAGTCTGTCGCCCCTTCAGGTTGCGGGCGCGCTGGGTCTCTCTAATCGGCGCCTCCCTTCCGGGCAATTCGCCAGCCACAACCGGCAGTTTCTCTTGGAAACAGGCGACTTCTTGCGCACGCCTGAGGACGTTCGCAATGTGGTGGCGGGAGTCGCAAACAGTAAGCCGATCTTCGTTCGCGACGTCGCCGAGGTGAGCGATGGGGGCGCGGAGCCTGCCGAGTACGTGCGTTTCTCCAGTGGCAAAGGCTTTCTGCCCGCCGTGACGATTGCCGTATCGAAGCGAAAGAGTACGAACGCGGTTACAGTGGCCACGGAAGTTCTCACCCGTGTGGAACGGCTCCGCGGAACCGTCATCCCCTCCGACGTCGAAATGACGGTGACCAGAAACTACGGAGACACGGCCGAGGAAAAATCCAACGAGTTGCTGTATCACATGCTGATTGCCGTAATCTCGGTGAGCATTCTCATCGCAATCACGTTGGGGTTCCGGGAATCGCTCATCGTCTTCACCGCGATTCCCGTTACCTTGGCGCTGACCCTGACCATGTTTTACCTCTACGGGTTCACGTTGAATCGCATTACGCTGTTCGCGCTGATCTTTTCCATCGGTATTTTGGTGGACGATGCGATCGTTGTGGTCGAGAATATCGTCCGGCATTGGAGAATGCCCGGCAATCAAGACAGGCCAGTCTATGAGGTGGCCGTTGAAGCCGTGGACGAAGTTGGCAATCCGACCATCCTCGCAACGCTCGCCGTTGTCGCGGCGATCCTGCCCATGGCCTTCGTGGGCGGCTTGATGGGACCATACATGCGGCCCATTCCGATTGGCGCGAGCGCGGCGATGCTGTTCTCTATGCTGGTCGCTTTCATTGTGACCCCGTGGGCCGCCGTGCGAATTCTCAAAACGGGCGGCGCCCACCACGCCGATACCCGCGAGGATTTCGTGACTCGCCTCTACCGGCGCGTCATGGGAGCTCTGCTTCATCGCTCAGTTCTGCGGTGGAGTTTTGTGGGCGGAGTGGTAGTTCTCTTGCTGGCCTCCTGCGCGCTCTTCTATACCGGGTTCGTGAAGGTCAAAATGCTCCCGTTCGACAACAAGAGCGAGTTCCAGGTCATTGTCGACATGCCAAACGGCACGACGCTCGAACAGACGGCGCGCGTCGTACAACTGCTGGGTGAGGAAACTCAGAAGCAGCCGGAAGTCGTGAACGTCCAGACCTATGCTGGAACGGCGTCGCCCTACAACTTCAATGGACTGGTGCGGCACTACTATCTGCGCCAGGGACCAAACGTTGCGGATATCCAGGTCAACTTGCTCGGCAAGGATGCGCGCGACCTGCAAAGCCATGAGATTGCGAAGCAAGTTCGGCAGCGGCTGCTCCCCATCGCCGAACGTTACGGCGCGCGCATTAAGGTTGCCGAAGTCCCTCCGGGACCGCCAGTGCTCGAAACACTGGTCGCCGAAGTGTATGGGCCCGTCATGGAAAGAAGGATCGCGCTGGCAAGGCAAATTCGGGACATCTTCAAGCGGACCAGGGGCGTTGTGGATGTCGACTGGTATGTGGAGGATGACCAAAGCAAGATTCGGATTCTGGTGGACAAAGAGAAGGCCGCCCTCCATGGAATTTCCGCGGACGATATTGCCCGCTCGATGCAGGTCGCTGCCGGCGGCTTTCAGGCCGGGCTTTTGCACCAGGACGCCGAGAAAGAGGACGTCTCCTTGACCGTGCGTTTAGACCGCGCGACACGGTCTGACCTCGACCGCATGCAAGGCCTGCGGATCACCGGCAACACCGGGGGCACGGTTCCCCTGGGCGAGCTGGTGCGTACCGAAGTGGTGATCGAGGACAAGAGCATCTATCACAAGAATCTGCTCCCAGTGACTTATGTCACTGCCGACATCGCGGGCGAGATCGAGAGTCCGGTCTATGCGGTGCTGCAGATCGGACCAGAGATCGACAAAATCAAGATCCCAGAAGGCTACGGGATTGAGCAGCACATGGCCGCGGTTCCCTCCGATCCGGACCGCTATTCGATGAAGTGGGACGGCGAATGGCACATCACCTACGAGGTGTTTCGCGATCTCGGTATTGCGTTCGCGGCCGTGTTGATCCTGATCTACGGTCTGGTCGTCGGCTGGTTCCAATCATTCCTCACGCCGTTGATCATCATGGCGGCGATTCCGTTTTCGCTGGTTGGAACACTGCCCGCGCACGGATTACTGCATGCGTTCTTCACCGCAACCTCGATGATCGGCTTCATCGCGGGTGCGGGCATCGTAGTGCGAAATTCAATCATCCTGGTCGATTTCATCGAGTTACGGTTGAGCGAAGGCATGCCGCTCGACGAGGCCGTGATTGATGCCGGCGCTGTGAGATTCCGCCCGATGATGCTGACCGCCGCCGCCGTTGTTGTCGGCTCTTCCGTGATTCTGTTCGACCCCATCTTTCAGGGTCTCGCTATCGCCTTAATGGCGGGCGAGATTGCATCTCTACTTCTCTCACGCATAGCGGTACCGGTGCTGTATTACATCTTCAACCAAGAAAGGAAACTCGTATGACAGTGGATCGATATCTGCACGTGATTGCGGGGGCGTTCGTAGTGGTCAGCCTCGCTCTAGGCTACTGGGTCAGCTCGTACTTCTACCTTTTCACCGCGTTCGTCGGGCTCAACCTGTTTCAATCCGGTTTGACGAATTGGTGTCTGATGTCGACCATTCTGCGGAAATTTGGCGTCAAAGAGGGTTAATCACGAAAGTCCATTCAGGTAAGGAGGAGATCGCGATGCCAAGAGTCGTAGCGCCGGTGCCGGGAACACTCCGGGCAAATGGCTGCCGCGTTTCTGCAGGGAATGTCCACCACCTCATGCTGTTTCCCGGCAGCCGACCCGCGGCTGGACTTCTTCGAATATTTGGGTTGACGCTGGGTAGATGAGAAAAGAGCAGGCCCTTCTCCCCGATTGCCCCGATGTCCACGCACCCGCCAAGAGGAAAAAGTAGTGGCCGCTCCAAACACTGCACCTCTGTGGGCGCAGTTACTCAGTATGTCGGTGGATGCCGTTAGCAAGCGCGGGCGTAGCTGTAACGCTCCCTGTCCTTGCCTACGTGGCCAGCATGGATCCAAAATCAGCAGTGGGAATGTCGAGGGCAATCGTCGGAGGCAGCAGCCATGTGGATCGTTTCCGGCGTTTTGAGTACGCTCAAGTCTGCCGTTTGATGATTGAAAGTTGAACCACGAAAATTGAACCACTGACAGCGAAAGTCCGTCTTCGAAGCTTCCGCTTGGTTAAGGGCTCGGAGAATAGAGCGCCTTTCGCTTCTCCGAGCCGCCTTCGGAGCTGCGCCCCCTTGGGGATCCTATTCCCAACCCCTCTACAGTATCTGTGTCTCTGCTTGGCTTGCTGGAACCCTTGCCGTTGGTGGCGGCACCGTCTCAGGCCTTCGCGTGAATCTTCCGGCGACGGGACTTCGTAGGCGCTGTCGAAGTATCTCAAGTACCCGTAATCGCCAGCATCCGTAGCGTAGTCCAAGCCGAGAGACTTAGCCTAAGCTGCTTAGCCCCGGGTCGGTTAGCATAAACGCATGCATCGTATCTTCTCTACTCCCTTCGCCAAGGTCTATCCGATGTACGTCCAGAAGGCGGAGCGCAAGAGCCGCACGCGGACCGAGGTGGACCAAGTTATTCGCTGGCTGACGGGCTACGACGAAGCCGGGTTACGGCGGCAAATTGAGCGGGAGACGGATTTCGAGGCATTCTTCGCCCAGGCACCCGCCATGCATCCAAATCGAACGCTGATCCAGGGCGTGGTGTGCGGCATCCGGGTGGAAGAAGTCGCGGATCCGCTGATGCAAAAAATCCGTTACCTGGACAAGCTAGTGGACGAGTTGGCGAAGGGCCGGCCGATGGAGAAGATTCTGCGCCAGGAGGCCAGCGTGCCCGCACAGCGCAACAGCGCAGTGCCGGCGGAGATCCAAGATTACAACGCTGGTCTGGAGCCGGTCTTCCAAGATATCTGCGACCGTCTGGCCCATGAAATCACCCGCGGCTTGCCAAAAGCGGAAAGCAAGATCTGGCACGCGCATCCGGTCTGGTTTTTGGATGGCAACCCCATCGTCGGCTATAGCAAGCAGAGGGCGGGAGTGCGCTTAATGTTCTGGAGCGGCAAAGACTTTGCGGAGCCGGGGTTGAACGTAGAGGGCAAGAAGTTTAAGGACGCCTCCATCGTTTATAACGACTCTGCGGCAATCCGCCTTGCCGACTTGCGGAGATGGTTGAAGAAGTCCAAGGCACTGCAGTGGGACTACAAGAACATCGTCCGCAGAAAAGGCAAGCTGGAGCGCCTGAAATAGCAGACCCTGGCGCTAGACTTCGTAGCCCTTACGGTAGACCGGCCGCGTCATCAGCTTCGTCGCTTCCGGGTCGTTCTGGAAACGGGGCGTCGTGCCGGGCTCAATATTAAGCGCGCGCCCGACGCGATAGCTGATGTTGGCCAGATGGCACAGGTCCGCGCTGGGCACGGCGTTGGAGATTGGATCCCGCAGATCCTTCTCGCTGCGTGATTTCACAGCGGCCAGGAAGTTCCTCATATGCAGGCCGGTCGGGTCGCCGCTGCTGCGGTCGTTGCGCTCTTCCATGATCAGTTCGCTCGAATCGCCCTTGTAGGCTTGGAAGCCTTGGTCGTTCATCGCGGCCCAGCCTTCGCTGCCATAAAAGAGGTTTCCAACGCCTACGTTGATGGGATTTGCCGCGCTTCCAACCTGCGTGGGAGCGGGAGCGCCGGGGGGCGCCGCAGTGGGCGTGGGACCGGCGGTCACAACCCGAGCCTGACGAACTCCTTCGCCGTTCGTGCTGCGGCCGCGGACCTCGACCACCAATTGCGCTTCGCCATAATTGAAGCCTGCCGTAAGCGTGTTGGGCGTCTCAGTGTCGTCGTCGAGCCCGAACTTCCCGCCAAAGGCCATCGCGGTTTTTGGCCAGATGGGATCGCCAAGAGCCCAGCGCGCGATGCCCGTCTCGTGGACGCCCTGGTTGCCGATATCCCCGTTGCCGGTATCCCAGAACCAATGCCAATAGTAGGCAAAGCGCTTCTGGTTGAAGGGGCGCATAGGAGCCGCGCCCAGGAAAAGATCCCAGTTCAGGCCTGGAGGCGTCGGACTGTCGGGAGTGTGTCCAATCGAGGGACGCAATTTGTAGCACAAGCCCTTGGCCATATACAGCTTGCCGATCAGGCCCTGTTGCAGCGCCGCGATCGCTTTAACCTTGAAAGGCCAACTGCGGTGCTGCGAGCCCACTTGCATCAGGCGCTTGGTCTCGCGTTGTACCTGAATCATCCGCATGCCTTCGTAGATGTTGTAGCTGGCAGGCTTTTCGCCGTAGACGTCCTTGCCCGCGCGCATGGCCCAGATGGCAGAGAGCGCATGCCAATGGTTCGGGGTGGCGATAGAGACCGCTTCCACCTTAGGATCGGCGTACATCTCGCGCATGTCGCCAAACTCCGCGGCTTTCTCGAGGCTCTTGCGAGCCAGCACGCCCTGAGCTCGTTCGCGCGCAGCCTGGTTGACGTCGCACAGGCCCACGACCTGGGCTTCCGCGATGCCGGTATAGGAATTGAGATGGCTGCTGCCGCGACCGCCTAAGCCCACGATGCCGATGTTGACCTTTTCGTTGGCGCCCCAGACGCGCACGGCGGATGCGGCGCTGAGCGCGCCCATAAAGAATCTACGGGTATTGGGATAAGACACGACGAGGCTCCTAAATTACTACTTCTGCCATGGGCGATTTTATCAGGTGTACCGTTCCTCCACGTGGAGAACGGTCGTACCTTCGCGTCCAGGGGCCGCGCCATGGAGACCTAACGATAGCGCGTTGGCGGCCGCTGTCTTGATCCTCAGCCTAGGGCAGTGGGCCGGGGGGAGCGGCACCTTGCCGAGCCAAGCTGTTTCAATGACAATTGGGAACAGACGAGTAAGTCTCGAGTGCTATGAAAATCCTGATATTGGGCGCGACAGGCAGTGTTGGTAAACATCTGGTGAGCCAAGCCCTCGCCCTGCGTCACGACGTCACTGTGCTGGTTCGCGATCCCTCCAAAGTCGAAGCCAAGCCCGCGGAGCTGCGCATCCTCAACGGGGATGCGCTAAACCCAGCGAACGTGGATGCAGCCGTAGTAGGACAGCAAGCGGTAGTCTTCGCCCTCGGCAGCCCAAATACGCGAAAGCCCACCACCCTTTTTTCGGATGCAACCCGAATCTTGATCCAAGCGATGAAAGCAAGCGGGGTGCCTCGCCTGGTTTGCATTACCGGGATTGGAGCCGGTGATAGCAAGGGACACGGCGGTTTCCTCTACGACCACATCATCTTTCCGCTCTTCACTAAAAAAAGCTACGTGGACAAGGACCGTCAGGAGGCCTTAATCCGGGAGAGCGCGCTGGATTGGGTCATCGTGCGCCCGGCGTCCTTTACGAATGGCCCGCAGCGGGGTGGCCTCCGGGCCGTAACCGATCTCGAAGGTATCACCATCCGGAAGATTTCCCGGGCCGATGTGGCGGCTTTTGTTCTGGCGCAGTTGGATAGCGACGTCTATCTTCACCGGGCGCCGCTCGTTGGCTACTGATTTTGCGCCATCGCCGCAGCGTCTAAGTTACTGCTTCGCTAGTTTCTGCGCGACCTTTTCGACCTCGCCCCAAACGCGCAACAGGTTGCCGCTCCAGATCTTGCCGATCTGCTCTTCGGTGTAGCCGCGGCGGACGAGTTCCAGCGTCACATTGAAGGCTTCCGCGGCGCTGTCCCAACCGTCGATGCCACCGCCGCCGTCGAAGTCCGAGGAGATTCCGACGTGATCGATACCGATCTTTTTGACGGCGTAATCGATGTGATCCACCATATCCTTGACGGTCGCGCGTGTGGTGGGCGGATACTTCGCGTCGATCTCCGCCATGCGCTTCTCAAATTCGGCGCGGCGGTCGGCGGGCAGCATGTTCAGGAAGGCGGCAGTGCGGCGAGGCGCGGCCGGCGCCGCATTGGCCTCAGAAGGTTTGGCTTCTTCGACGGCGCAGGGTCGCGGCGCGGTGGGCCGGCGGAAACCAGCGCCACCGGCGGCCCGGCCGCCTCCGCCGAAACCGAAATCGGTACGGAGCTTGCCCAAGGCTTCTGTGCGCTCTTTGGAATCCACCTTCACATAGGAAGCGAAGCCGACGATCTGGATGACGCCGCCATTTTTCTTCAAGGCCATCAGTTGTTCGTCGTCCATATTGCGGCTATGGTCGGCCAGCGCGCGGACACTGGAGTGCGAAGCGATGACCGGAGCTTTGGAAAGGCGAATGGCTTCGAGGTTCGCGCCCTTTGAGGGATGCGAAAGGTCCACCATCATCCCCAGGCGGTTCATCTCGGCGATCACTTGGCGGCCCAAGGGAGACAACCCGTTGTTGTGAATGTAGCCGGTGGCTTCGCCGGTGTTCGAATCGGCCAGTTGGCTGTTGCCGTTGTGGGCGAGCGACATGTAGCGCCCGCCGCGATCGTAGAACTCCTTCACGCGCTTCAGCTCGGTACCGATGGGATAGCCATTTTCGACGCCAATCACCGCAACGCGCTTGCCCTGGCGGTGCAGGCGGCGCACATCCTCTGGCGTCAAAGCCAGGCCCATGACATCGGGGGCGATCTTTTCCGTGAAGCGATGAATGGCCTCGAACTTCTCAATGGCCTGTTGGTAGGCGTGATCGTATTCTTCCGGCGTAGGCAGGCCCTGGCCGACATAGACGATCAGAAAGGCCACGTCCATATCGCCCTGCACCATCTTCGGCAGGTTCACTTGGGTATTCAGCCGCTTGAGGTAATTGCAATCGGCGGTGAAGTTGGAGGGGTCGATGTCGTTGTGCGTATCCAGCTTCAGCACGCGGTCATGAATGCCTTTGGCCTTGGCCAGCAACGCGGCATCCGCGGACTGTGCCGGGCTGGAATGCGCCGTCAACTGCAGCAGGAGTGCGGCGCTGAGGATATGTCGAGGTGTGTAGTTCATGGGGCTCTTCCTGTCTCCCAGCCGGGTGTGGGACCCCGCTGTGGAGGGCAAATGGATTGCGATGGGCTAGATAGGGAAGACCAGACGGGGGCCGCCGACGCGACTCCGATTGTAGCAAGCGCATTGTAGTGGCCTGGCTGGCGCCGGCCGGGCAGTTACGATAATCTCTACACAGCCCGCTCATCGTCTCCGGCAAAAGGCTTTGCGCCAGGCACTTTAAGGGTTCATCATGAAAATCACCCAGCTTGAAGTTTTCGCGCTGCAGGAACCGCGTTCCGCGCGCACCTACACGCTACTCAAAGTCAGCACAGACCAAGGCCTCAGCGGTTGGGGCGAAGCCACTGCGGTGTCCCCCGCTTCGCTCGCGCGGGCCCGCTCGATGGCCGTGGGCCAGGAGCCGTCGCGCTACGACGTACTCACCCGGCACCTTGCCGGTGAGCCCATCGCGGCGGCCCTGAACATGGCCTTGCTCGACCTCTATGGCCAGGAGGCGAAGGCACCGGTTTTCCAACTGCTCGGCGGACCTACTCGCTTTAAGGTCCGCGCCCTCACTCCCCTGCCCCGCCTGGAGGACCGCGAGGCCCTACTCGCGCAAGGCCACCGCGCCTTTCTGGTGCCAATCCAGCTGCCCACAGGGATTACATCCCGGCCCAACATCGTAAGCCGCGCGGCCGCTCAGTTCGCCAGCCTGCGCCAATCCTCCGGCCAAAATGTAGACTTCGCCCCCGATGGCCAAGCCCTCTTGCCCTCCGCCGAGGCGGCCGATCTTGTCGTGGCCCTCGAACCTTACCATCCTCTTTGGTTTGACCGGCCCACGCGCGAACCGAATGAGGAAGTGCTGGCCCGCATCGCCGCCGAATCCACCACACCCCTGGGCCTTGGGCATGACCTGAACGATTTCGCGCCCGCGCAGAATTATCTTCGCGACGGCATCTGCGACATCCTTCGCCTGAGCGTTAATCGCCTCGGCATTACGCCGCTCCGTCGCGCCGCAGCCATTGCCGAAACCTACTACACGGCGATTGCCCCCCACCATACGGGCGGCCCCGTGGCCACCGCCGCCGCGCTCCACTTGGCCGCTAGCCTGCCCAATTTCTTCATCCAGGAGGTCCCCGCTGTTCTCGACCGCGAGACGCGCCAATTCCGCGACCAGCTTGTCGGCGGCGCGATCGAAACACCCACCGACGGCTACTTCACGCTTAACACCAAACCCGGCCTTGGCCTCCAAATCAACGAAACTCTGGTCCGGAGAAGCGCTCAATGAAATCCCCTCTGAAACCCCTCAACCGCCGCGACTTTTTCTCGATTAACGCGGGCCTCGGCTGCGCTTGCGCGCTCGCGCCGCAATCCCCCCAAAACGATCCCAACCGCGCGGCCACCGGCCCCTTAGGCGCCGCGGCGCTCTATCCCCTCGGCTCCAACTTCCGCATCACGGCGATCAAGACTTTTGGCGTCACCCTGCCTACTCCGGAACAAGCCGACCGGCCTTATGTCTTCGTCAAAATAGAAACCAACCAGGGCGTCTACGGCTGGGGCGAAGGCACTCTGGAGGGCAAAGCCGCCGCGACGCTTTCCTGCATCGAGGATTTCAAGGAATTGCTCATTGGAGCCGACCCCATGCCGGTGGAGCACCACTGGCAATCCATGTACGTGCATAGCTTCTACCGCGCGGGGCCCGTCATTGGCTCCGCCATGGCCGCCATCGATCAGGCGCTTTGGGATATCCGCGGCAAAATCCTGAACCAACCCGTTTACAAGCTGCTCGGCGGCCCCTACGATCCCGCCGGGGTCCGCGGCTATTATCACGTCCGCGCCAATACGCCCGAGCAAATGCGCGAAGTTCGCGCCAAGGCCAAGGAGCTCGGCGTCACGGCCATCAAGGGCGGCATCCCGGGATATTACGAATGGATCGAGACGCACTCGGCCATCTCCCGCGCCGTCAAGCATGTCGAAACCCTGCGCGTCAATTTAGGCGACGACATCGACATCGGCATCGACTTCCACGCCAAGACCTCCCCCGCCGTCGCCAGCATCCTCTGCCGCGAAATGGAGCCCTTCAAGCTCCTCTTCATCGAAGAGCCCTGCCCGCCCGAGAACGTCAAGGCCATGCAGCGCATCGCCAAACGCACCAAGGTGCCGATTGCCACGGGCGAACGCCTCGTCGCCAGCTACAACTGCCGCGAGCTTGTCGAGCTCGGCATCGTCGACATCATCCAAACGGACATCAACCACTGCGGGGGCATTACGGCCCTGTGGAAGATTGGCGCGCTCTGCGACGCCTCGGGCGTAAAGGTCGCCCCCCACGCCTGCGAAGGCCCCATCGGCGCCCTGGCCAGCGTTCATGTCGATGCCGCCATGCCGAATTTCCTCGTCCAGGAAATCTGCTCCGGCGTCGACGCCGGCGTGAAGGAGAAGATCTGGGCCGAATGGTTCGGCTTCCCGGCCATGCGCATGGTCAACGGCAAGTATCCGCTTCCCACCAAGCCCGGCCTCGGCTTCGACCTCGACGAAAAACAAGTCGCCAAATACAAGTTCGAGGGCACGCGCCCGATGGCCCGCGTCTTCCACCCCGATGGCAGCGTCGCCGCCTGGTAACTTCACACCGATCGCTTACTCCAACCGGAACCAACCATTCGGCCAATCTGTCCCTCGCAGATTTCTCGGGTATCGATTTCGATAACTCTAAACTCTGCGACTTCACACGAGTCATCCCGCAGCCTGCGGCGATTTATGGTGACGAGAGAGTATCCTAATTGGCTGAGGACTTCAGTCATGAAGATTGTACCGGTGATCAAATCGAGCAATTTGGAAAGATCCTTACACTTCTACACAGGATTTCTTGACTTCGAGCGCAAATGGCCCGGATACGAAGATCGAGAGATGGCCAGCGGAGTGATTGGTCTGGTTCGAGACGGCGCTGAAATACAGCTTTCCAGCCATTCGGGCGACGGCGTTTTCGGTTCGGTCAACCGAATGTTTGTGGATGACGTTGATGAGCGTTTTGCGACCTTTCGCACGCGGGGCCTAGACACGACACAGCGACCTGAGTCTCCTATTCACACGGCGCCACTGGATCAAACATGGGGCCTTCGGGAATTCGCGGTGACTGATCCAGACGGGAACACTCTGTACTTCTGCATGCCAGTAAAGTGATCGTGGGTAAAGCCCAAGATAAGTGATGATGCCTCGTTTTGTCTCGGCCCGTAGCGATCGCTACGGCCAACGGCGCACTGCTGTGCAAATGCCCTTCACCCCCGAATCGTTCGGCTTCCCCGCCATGCGCATGGTCAACGGCAAATATCCGCTTCCCACCAAGCCCCGCCTCGGCTTCGACCTCGACGAAAAACAAGTCGCCAAATACAAGTTCGATGGCCCGCGTCTTCCACCCCGACGGCAGCGTCGCCGCCTGGTAGGGCAGCCCGCGCCCAAACGAAAAGGGCCCCTTTTCACCGGGCCTGCACTCAGCCGGATGAGAAGGGGCCCACTTGGCCTTGCGGAAGTCTCCGTCTTTAGGGCAGCATGCCGGCGGCGGCTGCGCGTCCCGCTACACCCGTATCCGGGAAGTCGGAAAAGACTCCGTCCACGCCGAGCAGGAAGAACTGAATGTATTCGTTGCGCGGGTCGGTGCGATAGTCGGCGCCGAGCGTGTTCTTTTCGTTCCGGAAGGTGTAGGCGTGCACCAACAGGCCCGCTTGATGGGCCAGGGTGATCAGATTCGTGGGCGTCGTGGTCGGCTTATCGGCGTCGTTCACGCTGCCATCGCCATTGACGTCGTCGGCCCGTCCGTCGTTGTTGGCGTCGACAATCTTCACGCTCACGATGTAGCGCTTCCAGGGACCGATGCCGTCGGCATACTTGGCAATGTCGGCCAAGCTCGCCGCCGTCACCAGATCCGCAAAGCCGCGCGGGTCCCCCGTGATCGCGTAGTTATAGGGCTTATCGTAGGGCTTCGCGTAAGTTAACTTACCGTCCGGACCCACGTCGTCGGCGTCGATTAGTTGTACCAGGCGCACCTTGGTGCGTTGGCGTAAGTAAACCAGATTCGCCGTCTCAAAGGACTGGATAAACACCGGCGCACCCTTAAAGTTCAGACCGTATTTCTCCAGCAGGCGGACCAATTCATCCTCGAGCGGCAAGCCAAGCGCGTAGTGGAAGCTGGGATGCTTGGTTTCCGGATACACGCCAATCGTGCGGCGCGTCGCATAGCGTTGGCGCTGCACCATGTCGAGGATCTCATCGAAGGTGGGGATTTCATACAGTCCGTCGAAGGCCTTCGAGCGCGCCCCATTGGGTTGAACGGCGCGCAGCCGCTTAATTTCCGCCAGCGTGAAGTCGCTTGCGTAGAATCCCGGCGTCGGAATGCCGTCCAGCAGCTTGGTCGTTTTTTTGCTCGCGAACTCCGAACGCGAAGCCACGTCCGTCGTGCCGTCCAGCAGCGGCTCGTGGCGCGCAATCAATACCCCGTCCTTAGTAATTACGAGATCGGGCTCGATGAAGTCCGCGCCCAGTTCAATCGCGCGGCGGTAAGCCTCGAGCGTGTGCTCCGGCAAATAACCGCTTGCCCCGCGGTGTCCAATCACGAGCGGCGCGTTGCCGTCGAGGGTTTTCCACTTACCCGGCTTCAGATCGGCTTCCTGGGCCTGGGCCATTGCGCCGGCAAACAAGGCCAGTACTACTATCTTTTCTGTATTTCGCATCTTAGCTCCTGGAGAATTCCAAAGGTCTCCAGAAAGTAACATTCCGGCATCACGATCGAATGACGATTGCGTGTCGCAGCCATCACGACCCCACTTCGAACCCTGCCTTGCTCTTTCGGAGCGAACTTTCCCCCTACGGCGCTGGCTTTAGCAGATCCGCGGCAACTGCTCCCCGATTGGCATGGGGATCACGCGTTGCCCTCCTATCGCCGTTCGCGCCGTCAGCATCCCAGGATGCCGGTCCGTCACGCGGCCGATCTCGACGGCTCTCTCTCCCAAGGGATCCAGCCGCATCGCGGCCAGGATTTGGCGGGCGGCCCCCGCGTCTACCATCGCCACCAACTTGCCCTCGCTGGCGACCTGAAGAGGGTCCAGCCCCATCAATTCGCACGCGGAACGGACCGCGTCGTCTACCGGCACCGTCCCTTCCTCAATCTCCATCCCTACCCGGCTACTACGCGCAATCTCATGCAGCGCTGCCGCGAGCCCTCCGCGAGTTGGATCCCGCAACACCCGCACGGCGCCCGGTCCTGCCGCCTCCAGCATCGCCCGCACCAACCGGTGCAAAGCGGCGCAGTCGCTCTGGATGACGCCGTCAAACTCCAGTTCCTCCCGCGCGCAGAGGATCGCCATCCCATGATCTCCCACGCTTCCCGACAAGAGAATCACGTCGCCAGGCCGCGCGTTCCCAGGCCCGATCTCCACACCTTCCGGCACTTCCCCCACGCCCGCCGTATGAATAAAGATGCCGTCCGCCTGCCCCCGGCCCACCACCTTGGTATCGCCGGCGACGATCCGCACCCCCGCCTGCCGCGCGGCTTGCCCCATTCTGTTCAGCACCTCGGCCAGCGTGGTTAGCGCCAAGCCCTCCTCCAGAATCAGCCCGGCGGTCATATACAGGGGCCACGCTCCGGACATCGCTAAATCGTTAACCGTCCCGTTCACGGCCAACTCGCCAATACTGCCGCCCGGAAACAGGATCGGCCGCACGACGTAGGAGTCCGTCGAAATCGCCATGCGCCCGGTCAGCGGCGGCAGGACGGTGGAGTCCCCCAGACAATCCGCGCTCTGCCCGCCCAAGGCCGGCAAAATCAGATGCTCTACCAGATCCGCGGAAAGCTTGCCCCCTCCTCCATGCCCCATCACGATCTGCCCGTACTGGCGCAGCGGCAGCGGGCAGGTCCAATTCGTCACATCGTCGGCGTCCACGCGCTTCACCGCGCCACCTGCACCAGTTGCGGCTTATAGCGATGGTAGGCCGCGCAGGCCCCTTCGCTCGAGACCATGGGCGCGCCCAGGGGCTTTTCCGGCGTGCAGCGCACTCCGAAGGCGGGGCAATCCGTCGGTTTCATTTGGCCCATCAGCACCTGCGCGCTCCGGCACTCCACATCTTCGGCCACGCCTTCCCCCGTCAGCCCGAAAACCCTTTCGGCGTCAAATCCCGCATACTTTTCCCGCAGCCGCATGCCGCTCCGCGCCAACTCTCCGATCCCTCTCCACTTCCGATCGCACACCTCGTAGACTTCCGCCACCAGCCCGCGCGCCACCGCATTGCCTTCCGCGCTCACGGCTCGCTTGTACTGGTTCTCCAGCAGCCAGCGCCCTTCCTCCAACTGCCTTACCAGCAGCAGAATCGCTTCCAACAAATCCAATGGTTCAAAGCCCCCCACCACCACCGGCACTCGGAAGCGCTCCACCAGCGCCTCATAATCGCGGCAGCCTTCCACCGTACATACGTGGCCCGGCGCGATCAACCCTTGCACCCGGTTCTGGGCTGAACCGAGCAGCACCATTAACGCCGGCGGCACCAGCACATGCGAGACCAGCGACGAAAAATTTCCGATCCCTTCCTTCGCCGCCCGCCAGACGGCCATGGCGTTAGCGGGCGCCGTCGTCTCAAATCCCACCGCAAAGAAAACCACCTGCCGCCCCGGATTCTTTCGCGCCACCTCCACAGCCTGCATGGGCGAGTACACAAAGCGAACGTCGCCTCCGCGCGCCTTCACCTCCAATAAATCGCTCGCCGATCCCGGCACGCGCATCATGTCGCCATAGGTGAGAAAAATCACTTCGGGCCGCGCGGCGATCTCCAGCGCCTTATCGATCATTTCCAGCGGCGTAACGCAAACCGGGCAGCCCGGCCCATGCACCAGTTCCAGTTCCGGCGGCAGCAGCTCGTCGATTCCATAGCGCATCAGGCTGTGGGTCTGCCCGCCGCAGATCTCCATCAACACCCAAGGCCGCGTTACGCGCGCGCGGATCTCACGCAGTACCGCCTGAGCTAGCGCCGGGTCCCGATACTCATCGACGTATCTCATGGGTCCTCCTGCGTCACTTCTTCGGCCTCGTCCAGCGGCTCCATGAATCCCAGTCGTTCCATTAATGCGAAGCTCGCCTTGGCCTCTTCTTCGTCGATCTTGCTGAGCGCGAAGCCCACGTGTACCAGCACATAGTCGCCCGCTACCGCCTCGGGCACGAAATCCACAAACACCGGCCGCTCCACTCCGCCAAAGCAGACCTGGGCTACCCGGTGGAAGCCAATCTCCTCGATCCGCATCACCTGCCCCGGTATCGCTAAACACATACGGACAACTCCACCAATTCCTCAATCAATCGCCAGGCTTCCCGCTCCGCCTCGGGCAGCTGCGCTTCCACCGTGTCGCTTAAGCCCACCCCGGTATCCAAGGTCTGCGGTTCGACCCCCACCAAAGCCAGACGCGGCGGCAAGTCGCCCGTCAGCGTCGCCACCGCCAGCAAACCAGCCGCGTTCCCGTCGTGCGCGCTTCGACCCAAGACCTTGCCCGCCTGCTGCCACTCGAAGTTCCGCTCCACCATCAGCGTCCCCGCCGGCCGGCCCGCGCGAAACGCATCCAAAATTAGCAGGCATCGCCGCTCGGCCAGCAAGCTTAGCAACCCCAAACCCATCGTTCCCCCATCGACAAACTCCACCTTCGCCCCGGCGGCGCTCCGCCTCCGCAACCGCTCGAGTAGCGTGGGCCCAAAGCCGTCGTCGGTCAATAAGACATTGCCCAAGCCCAACACCAGCACCGGCTTAACTGATCCAGGTCTTGCTGTCGGCATCCGTGCTCCTTACAAACTTGCGTCCGGTAAAGATACTGCCCACCATTCCGTTATCGAGGTAAATGCTGTCCAGCACCACGATATAAATGTGAATCGCAATAAACAGCAGAATGCCCCAGGCAAAGAAATGATGCCATTGGTGGGTTTGATAGGAACCGCCACAGAACGGAATCACCCAGCCGAAGACCCGGCTCCAGAATCCTCCCGGATTCGATTCGCTATACATCGCAAAGCCGGTGGCGATTTCTGCGCCGCCCATGAGTCCCACAAAGAGCAGGTAGCTCAAGGCGCCCAACTGGTTGTGGCCCACAAAGCGCTTCGTGAGGCGAATTGTGAGGTACTCGCGCGCCTGCTCGCCCAGATGCGTCCACCAGGCCTTCTTCCAGACGAAGGGAAAACCCGACCGCGCATAATGATTGCCCGCAAAAAACCAGTAAATCCGAATGGCAAACGCGGCCAGCAACACGTAGCCCGCCCCAAAATGAATCTGCCGCATCCTCCCCATCAAGAAGTTTCCCGTCGCCTCCCCCTGCACGGAGGCAAAAGGCCAGGCTATATAAAAGCCCGTGGCCAGCAGCACGGGAATCGCCAGCGCAATCATCCAATGAAAGATCCGCACCGGGCTCTCCCACACGTAGCGGGATTCCGGCCTTTCCGCCTCGCCCGGCGCGGCCATGGCTTGAGTCTGCGGGTCCTGAATTTGTGAGGACATAAGCCGCTCCTAACGCACAATTACCTTGGCCAGGGTTTCACCGCCCGCGCCCATTACATGCGTCGCGCAGGCCAGGCAGGGGTCGAACGAATGAATCGTCCGCAGTATCTCGACGGGCTTCATCCCGTCCACCATTGGCGTGCCAATCAGCGCAGCCTCATAGGCGCCGTGCTGGCCCTTGGCATCGCGAGGCGAGGCGTTCCATGTCGACGGCACCACGATCTGGTAGGACGCCGTCTTCTGATCCTGGATCCGGATCCAATGTCCCAACGAGCCGCGCGGCGCCTCCACAAAGCCCACTCCCTTGGCCTCCTTCGGCCAACTGGACGGATCCCATTTCGCTGTCGCCGCAGTCGTCAAATCGCCCGCTTTCAGATTCGCCATCAAGTTGTTGAACTCGTCCCTCATCCAGTGCACGGCCAGCTTCGTCTCGAGGCCCCGCGCAAAGGTCCGTCCGAGTGTCGAAAACAACGCCTCGATCGGCAATTTCGTCGTCTCCAATCCCCACTTGACGGCATCCCGAATCGGCCCATTGCCCGAGGCATAGCCGATCACCATCCGCGCCAGCGGCCCTACTTCCACCGCGTGCCCTCGCCAGCGAGGGGTCTTCACCCAGGAGTATCCTTGCGTTTCATCCAATTGCTTATAAGGCGGTTTCGGCCCCGAATACTTTGCCTTCGTCTCGCCTTCCCATGGGTGCAAGGTCTGCTTCCCGTTCCCGTACTCGTACCAGGAGTGCGTCACCTCCTCCTGCACCTGGCCAAAGTCCGCCAGGTCCAGCGGCAGCACTTCGCCCAGTTTCTTGTTCAGAATCACCCCGCGCGGAAAACGGAACTTCGACGGATTGCCCAAATCGTAGTCCGTCGGCATGTCGCCGTAGGACATGAAGCTACCCAGCCCCCCGCCGATCTTCGTCCATTCCGGATAAAAGCTCGCGATCGCCACTAGGTCCGGAATATAAAGCTGCTCGACGATCCGGATCGCTTCCGTGATCAGATCCTTGACAAAATTCAGCCGCTCCATATTGATCGGCGCGTTGTCGCCCTCGAGACTGATCGCGCACGCCACGCCCCCCACCAGATAGTTGGGATGCGGATTCTTGCCTCCAAATACCGTGTGGATCTTGGCCACTTCCTTTTGCCACTGCAGCGCTTCGAGATAGTGCGCCACCGCCATCAGATTCGCCTCTGGCGGCAGCTTGTAGGCGGGATGGCCCCAGTAGGCATTCTGAAAGATACCGAGTTGACCGGAATCGACAAACTTCTTCAACGTCGCCGCCGTATCGGCAAAGTAGCCCGGCGAGGACTTGGGCCAGTGCGGCGACACCTTCTGCGCCAGCGCCGAGGTCGCCGCCGGATCCGCTTTCAGCGCCGACACCACATCCACCCAGTCCAACGCATGCAGGTGATAAAAGTGAATCACGTGATCCTGCACGATCTGCGTAAAGTTCATCAGTTGGCGGATAATGCTTGCGTTTTTCGGGATCTCGATTCCGAGCGCGTTCTCCACGCTGCGCACGCTGGCCAGCGCGTGGATCGTCGTACACACCCCGCAAATCCGTTCGGCGAAGGCCCATACCTCTCTTGGGTCCCGCCCCTGCACAATCAATTCGATCCCGCGCCACATCGTCCCGCTGGACAAGGCGTCGCCAATCACATTCCGATCGTTCAGGATCGCTTCCACCCGCAGATGTCCTTCAATGCGGGTAATCGGGTCTACTACGACTCGGGTAGACATAGCTGGCTCCTAGGCTTCCGGCTTCGTCGTACTGCTTGCGGGGGCTGCTTTGATCTGCGTCAGATTGTGTTTGGCTAGCGCCGCCACTCCATGCGCGGCAATCGCCCCGGCTACCACGGCGCTCAAGCCCAGACCTACCCGGTCCGCCGTCAGGTCCGTGGTCGGCACCGGAATATTCGCCAAGCGCTCATAGAACGGTCCGTTATCCCAAAAATTGTCTTCCGAGCATCCGAAACAGCCATGCCCAGAACCGATCGGGAACGAAACACACTCGTTCCACTTCATCGAAGCGCAGGCATTGTAGGTTGACGGACCGCGGCACCCCATCTTGTAAAGGCACCAACCCTTCCGCGCCCCCTCGTCGTCCCACTTCTCAACAAATTGCCCCGCGTCAAAGTAGCTCCTTCGGTAGCAGCGGTCATGAATCCGCTGCCCGTAAAACATCTTCGGCCGCCGGAACGCATCCAGTTCCGGAATCCGGTCGAAGGTCAGGAGATAGCTCAATACCCCGGTCATCACTTCCGCAATCGGCGGGCATCCGGGCACGTTGATGACCGGCTTGTCGGTGATCATCTTGTACACGGGCTTCGCGCCGGTCGGGTTTGGGTAAGCCGCCTGCACACATCCGTTGGACGCGCAGCTGCCCCAGGCCAGGATGGCCTTGGCGCCCGCCGCGGCCTCTTCCAGAATGCTCGTAAACGTTTCGCCGCCCACCGTGCAATAGACGCCCCCGTCGTTGGTAGGCGCGTTGCCTTCCACCGCCAGCAGGTATTGGCCTTTGTACTCCTTCATGATTCGCTTGCGGATCTCTTCGGCCTGATGGCCCGCCGCGGCCTGGAGCGTGTCGTCATAATCCAGCGAAATCATGTTGAACAGAATGTCCTGCGCAACCGGGTGCGTCGACCTCAGAAACGATTCGCTGCAACACGTGCATTCCAACCCATGAATCCAAAGCACCGGGATGCGCGGCTTTGTTTCCAGCGCCTCGGCGATTTGCGCCGCCGCCTCCGGGGGCAGGCCGAGGGACGCGGCCGTCATAGTGCAAAAAGTGAGTATGTCGCGGCGGCTAATTCCTCGCCGTTGAAGAACTTGAGACGTTGAAGCGGGTGCGGTGGCCAGCATCATTCCACTTCCTTTCAGCCAGTCCCTACTGTGCAATCAGGGGGCCAATAAAAACCTCCTTCTCTCTGCGAGATTGCCCCTGTTCTCCACTAAACGATTTCCCGCTTGGGGAATTTTCCCCAATCTTTGTGTATTTTCCCCCACCCAACTATCGTCAAGCTTCAACTTTCCAGCTACTTTTGAATGGCCACTCACTTGCTTGTAGAGCCGCGATGAAACGAACTCTGCCCTTGCTGCTTTCTCTCGTCTGGGTGTCCGCTTTGGCCTCCGCCGCCGACTTGGCGTCCGGTAAGACCGCTTATGACGCCGCCTGCAAGAAGTGCCATGGCGCCGACGGCGCCCCCAACGCCGCCATCGGCAAAATGCTCAAGGTCGAAATGAAGCACCTCGGCTCGAAAGAGGTCCAGGCTAAGTCCGACGCTGCCCTGAAGAAAGAAACCCTCGAAGGCGTCGGCAAGATGAAGGCCATGCCCGCCGTCGAAAAGGATGTCGCCAACATCTTGGCCTACGTCCGCACTCTCAAGCAATAGTCCAATTCCCTCGGACCACGCAAACTTCAGACACGCAAAATGGGGAAATTCGCACAGCGCTGGCTCTTGCCGGTACTCTATTTAACCGACAACTGGATCAGCCGCACCGGCTTCTTCTTCGTGCTTTCGGCTATGGTCCTCTGGATCTTCCTGACGGGCGCGAGCGAGGCCTCCGGATACCTCGGCATTCTCCAGTTTGTCGCTCTACCCGCCGCCTTCTTCCTAGGGCTCCTCCTGGTGCCCATCGGCATCAGCATGCAGCGCCGGCGCGAGGCCCCGGATCACCAAATCCACTGGCCGGAAAAAATCGAGCTCAGCAACCCCAAGATCCGGCGCTTTCTCGTCTTTATCGCGGGAGCAACCTTTGTCAATCTCGTCATCGGCGGGGCGCTTACCTACCAGGCCGTCCATTACATGGAGAGCACCAACTTCTGCGGCACCGCTTGCCATGTCATGGATCCCGAACATCGCGCCTATCAGGCTGGTTCCCATGCGCAAGTTAAATGCGTCGCCTGCCACATTGGCGAAGGCGCGGGCAACGCCATCCGCGCCAAGCTCAATGGAACCCGGCAACTCTTTCTCGTGATGACCGGCGGATACAACCGTCCCATTCCCTCTCCACCTCATGCCCTCAAACCGGCCTCGGAAACCTGTGAGAACTGCCACTCCCGCAATCACGACTACGGCAATCGCCTCTGGCGGCGCACCCAGTTCGACGACCAGGGCGAACGCCTGGAGACCGCGCTACTGCTAAAACTGGGGGGCGCCGAGGGCCAAGGCATTCACGGCGCCCACATGGGCCGCGGCCTGAGCATCGACTATGACGCCGCCGACCCTAAGCGCGAAACCATCCTGGCCGTTCGCGTGACCAAGGGAGGTCAAACCGACACCTATGAGTCGGCCGACTTTAGCTCGGGCAAAGCCAAAGCCGCCTTTAGCCGGCGCATGGATTGTCTCGATTGCCACAATCGGCCCGCCCATGAATTTGAGAATCCTGAACGGGCCATCGATCTCGCCATGACCCAGGGCCGGCTTCCCCAATCGATTCCTTTCTTCCGTCGGGCCGCCTTGGAAGTCCTGGCCAAAGACTACGCCTCCAAGCCCGACCCCTCTAAAGCCATCGCCGAGGAGCTGAATCGCTACTACCGCCTTCATCAACCGGCGGCCCTCGCGACCCACGCCTCCACGCTCGGCCAAGCCAGCCAGGAACTGGCCACACTCCACCGCCGCAACGTCTTTCCGGAAATGAAAATCACTTGGGGAACCTATCCCCAACATGTCGGGCACACGGCCTCACCCGGTTGCTTCCGCTGTCATGGCGACGACTTGAAGGCAAAAACGCCCGGCAAAGCCATTACCCAGGATTGCGAGGCCTGCCACAAGGTCCTGGGCGTCGAAGAGAAGAATCTGAAGGCAATACAGGAACTTGGAGGATGAGCATGTTTTTTCGAACCCATCGATACTTCTGGCCCACCGTCGTGGGGCTGCTTCTCGCCGCCGCCTCTCTCGCCACAGGCCTGGGCAAGCGCAGTTTCAGCGAACTGGAGAAGGCCTTCTACGCCGACGAAAAGACGATCAATTTCGTCCGGCCGGGCCTTAACTTGAAGATCGTCGCCGCCGTCGTCAATCCCGACGGCTCGATGGCGGCGCGGGTCCGCATCACCGATCCCTTGGGGGTTCCTCTCGACCGCGAAGGCGTCTTCACGCCCGGCCCCGTCTCCATCAGTTTTGTCGCCGCCTTCTTGCCCAAAGATCAATCCGTTTACACCTCCTACACCACGCGCATCCAAACCAGTCCCATTACCCGCGTCTCGGCCACGCAGGCGGCCGCCGACACCGGTGGCACCTGGGTCAAGAACGACGACGGCGAGTACACTTACACCTTCCGCACCCGCGCCCCCGCCAATTTCGACCGCACCGCTACTCACACTATTGGGGCCTACTCCAACCGTAACCTCACCGCCTTCGACCTCGGCACCAACTACGCCAGCGCCACCTTCGATTTCGTCCCCGACGGCAGCCCTGTCACTCAGGTGCGCGACGTCATCAAAACCGCTTCGTGCACAACCTGCCACGTGACGCTATCCGCCCATGGCGGCTCCCGCCGCGGCATGGAAATGTGCGTTCTCTGCCATACCCCCCAAACCGTAGACCCCGACACCGGCAATACCGTCGACATGACCGTGCTGACCCATAAGATCCACATGGGTAAGGATCTGCCCAGCGTCCGGGCCGGCACGAAGTACACCATCATCGGAAACCAGCAGACCCTTCACGATTACTCCACCATCGGCTTCCCGGCCAACCCACGCAATTGTGCCGCTTGCCATACCCAATCCGGCCCCAACGCGGCGTCCCAGGCCACGGCCCTGTTTAACCCGACCCGCGCCGCTTGCGGCTCCTGCCACGACGGCATTGATTTCGCCGCCGGCAAAGGTCACATTGCCCAGACCGACGATTCCCGTTGCTCCCAGTGCCACCGGCCCGAGGGAGAACGCGAGTGGGATATCTCCGTCAAGGGCGCCCATGTCGTTCCCGAGTTTTCGAAAAATCTCAAAGGCCAGACGATCGAGCTGCTTGAGGTACGCGATACCGCGCCCGGCCAAAACCCGACGATTACCTATCGCCTCAAGGATTCCGAAGGCAAGATTCTTGCCCCAACAGATATGACGGCGCTTTCGCTCATTCTCGCCGGGCCCGCGCCCGATTACACCGCGTACTGGTCGGAAGCCTCCCGCACCGATACCCTTTCCCCCAGCGGCACCGCGTCGCACCGCTTTGCTCGCGCCATCCCCAGCGACGCCCAGGGCACCTACTCCATCAGCGCCGAAGGCTACCGCAACGTTTCTTTTGAAGGTCCCGGCCGCATTCCCACCACCGTCCGCGATCCCCTCAAAAATGTCATTACCTATTTCAGCGTGGACTCTTCCCGGGTCGAGCCCCGTCGCCAAGTCGTAACCACCGAGAAGTGCAATGTCTGCCACACGCGCATCGAAGCCCACGGCCGCAACCGCAATGAAATTTCCGAGTGCGTTGTTTGCCACAACTCCACCATGACGGACTCCGCTCGCCGTCCCGCCGCCCAGGCCCCCAATGAAAGCATCAGCTTTGCCTCGATGATCCACCGGATCCATACCGGCAAGGAACAGGGCCGGCCGCTCATCATTTACGGTTTTAACGCCTCCGTCAACGACTTCAGTAACATCGGCTTCCCCACCACCGCCGCCAATTGCAGCACCTGCCACGTCAATAATTCGCAGAACCTGCCCCTGCGGCCAAATCTGCTGCCCGTCACGGACCCGCGAGCTTGGCTGACCACGCCCGGGGCCACCTCGGCCGCCTGCCTCAGTTGCCACACCTCCAAGGAGGCGGCGGCCCACGCGCAACTGAACACCGCGCCGCTGGGGGAGAGCTGCACCGTCTGCCACGGCCCCAACGCCGAGTTCTCCGTGGCCAGAGTTCACGCTCAATAGCATGCGGCCCCTGGTCGCCTCGGCGATTTTCTTTGTGCTGGCTGCCGCCACCTTCGCTGCGCCCAAAAAAGCGCGCACGGACAAAGAGGGCTACGCCGGCACCGAAGCCTGCCTGGTTTGCCATGAGGACCTCGGCAAGGCCTTCTTGAAATCTCGCCACGGCAAAGTGGAAACGGACACCGTCCGCGGCTGGAAAGGCCAGTCCTGCGAATCCTGCCACGGGCCGGGCTTAAAGCACGGCGAAGCCGCCGAAGCCAAGTTCATTCTCAATCACAGCAAAGCCACGCCCCGCGAGGCGGACTCTTCCTGCTTGTCCTGCCACAAGAATCAGGCCACCCACGCCGGCCGCATCAGCGGTTCCCACGCCAAGGTACAAGTCTCCTGCGTCTCTTGTCACTCGGTTCACCATGCCTTAAACGATTCCTCCGTTCCCCTCTTTCGGGATTTCACGCCTCAATCCCCCGCGTCACTGAGCCGCTTGGCTCTTCCTACCTCCCGGGCCACGCGCGTCAATGAACTCTGTTCCACCTGCCACGCCAGCGCCTGGGCTTCCTTCCAGCGCCCCCATGGCCACGCCGTCCCCGCGGGCGCCATGTCCTGCATCGATTGCCACAATCCCCACGGCACTTCACGGCCCTTCGGCCTTAACACTACCGCCCGCACCACGAACGCCGAACCCGGTTGCTTCAAGTGCCACGCCGACAAGCGCGGTCCCTTCGTCTTTGAGCACGCCCCTATTCGCCTCGAAGGCTGCTCCGCTTGCCACGAGAATCATGGCTCGGCCAATCCCCGCCTTCTGAATCGCGCCCAAGTCAGCAACCTCTGTCTCGAATGCCACGCCAACACCCCTGCCCTCTCTAACCGCTCCGGCACGCTTGGAACCGTTCCCACCGGCTTTCACGACCTGCGCTTGCCCGTCTACCAAAACTGCACGGTGTGCCACTCCAAGGTGCATGGCTCTCACATTAGCCGGGACTTCTTGCGATGAGACTCCTCGCGTCCCTCCTCCTTGCCGTCCTGATGCACCCCCAGGAGCCAGCCGCGGCCCCCACGCCTGCGGAATCCCCCTTCCAAGCCTCCAGCGACATCGGCTACCGCGCCCTTGCCGGCCAGCACGGCAGCTTTAACACTTATCGCAGCATCGTCAATCTCGGCGAAGGTCCTCGCCTGCTCCAGTTCCAGACCACCTACAAGCCCCCTTCCTTCGCCTTTCTCGATGAGCTGCGCCTCCATGGCGCCAACTGGGGCGACCCTCTTAACACCTTTCTGTTAAATGCGGAAAAGTCCGCCCTCTACCGGGCCACCTTCAGTTACCGCAACCTCGCCTATTTCAACGCCTTGCCTTCCTTCGCCAGTCCCCAACTCGCCAAGCTCGGCCCCGAGGCCTACACCACCAACCAGCGCGCCACCGATACCCGCCAGCGCTTCTGGAACGCCGACTTCGACTTCCTTCCCGGCCGCCGCTGGACCCCCTTCTTCGGCGTCGCTCAGAATACGGGCCTCGGCTCCGGCGTCAGCCCCTTCGTCCTCGACGAAAACAGCTACCCCGCCGCCAGCCGCATCGATTACGGCTACACCGTCGTACGCGGTGGCCTGCGCCTGGAACTGGAAAAGCTCCACCTCTCCCTCGAACAAGGCGGCGCCCGCTTCCGCGATGAAAGCTCTCTCGTTAACACCCTGCGCAACACCGGCAATCGAGAATCCACTTACTTCGGCCGCCCTCTCCTCATAGACCGCGCCACGCAGCTTTATGACGTGAACGGTGGGCACATCTACTCCTCCGCGGACCTCACCCTCTCTCCCCTCGCTTGGCTCGACATCAGCGCCGAATTCTACTATTCCCGCCCTCGCTCCGAAGTCACGTTCAATGAGTCCGCGCAAGGCACGATCCTTCGCCTGGACACTTTGCGTTTCGTTAACGGCCAACAATCCCTCGCCACCGGCTATGCCAGCCAGCCCAGGACCGCCGGCGGCCTCACCCTCGAAGTCCGGCCCCTGGCGCGCCTGCGCGTCCTCGATTCCTGGCAAATCGAACGCACCCACAACGCGGGTTCGCTTTTCCTCCAGAGCACCGTAGACGCGCGCTCGCTGCCTCCGGTCAATTCCAACGACCGCCTCATCTGGCGGCAAAACGAACAGCGCCTCCAGGTCTTCTACGACTTCAGCAAGCGCTTTACCCTCTTTGGCGGCCACCGCTTTCTCTGGGGAGACTCCGAGGTGCGCCGCGCCTCGCTCGCTCCCGGCCCCGTCCTCGAAGGCGCCGCGCTTCGCCGCCATTCCGCCCTGGGTGGCTTCGTCTTCCGGCCCACTACTAAGCTCACCTTCAATGCCGAAACCGAAGTCGGCCGCGGCGATCAAACCTACTTCCGCACTAGCCTCCAAAACTTTGAACAACTCCGCCTGCGCGCCCGCTACCAGATTTCCGATTCCTGGCAGCTCAATTCCCGCTTCGTGCGCCTCAACAACTCCAATCCCACCCTGGGCGTCGGTCTCGATTTCCGTTCCCAGCAATCCAACCTCACTCTCCAGTGGACCCGCAAAGCCTTCTCCGTCATGGCGGACTACACCCGCTCCACCATCTTTTCCGACCTCACCTATCTTGACCCCGTCGGCTACGATCCCGAGCGCAGCCTCTACCGCGACAACGCACACACCGGCACTCTCGCCGCAGACCTGCGCCTCCCCCGCCACAGCCTCCTCACGCTCGGCGGCAGTGTCTTTCGCTCCTCCGGCAGCCGCCCCAGCCGCTACTACCAACCCTTGGGCCGTCTGCGCATCCCCCTCCATTCCCAATTGGGCTTCCTGGCCGAATGGCGTAACATCTCTTACGGCCAAAGCCTATTCGCATACGAGGCCTTTGGCGTGCAGCAAATTACCGTCGGCCTGCACCTCGGCCGTTAACCTCGCCCCCCTAGCCTCGCCCCCCTAGCCTGGCCCCCTAGTCCAGGTCGTACTTCTTCATCCGGTAGCGCAGCTTATCCCGGCTAATCTGTAGAATCCGGGCCGCGCGGCTCTGGTTGGCTCCGCTCTTATTCAAGGCCTCAACCAGCAATTCCTTTTCCCGCTCCGCCAGACCCGCCAGGCCGCCCGCGTCCTCCCCGGCCCCCGCGCGCCGCTTCCCTTCGCCCATTCCTGGCTCGCCCCGAATCAAATATCCCGGAAAATCCGCCACATCAATTTGCGGCCCCCGCGTCATCATCGCCGCGTGCCCAATTACGTTCTCCAGTTCCCGCACGTTGCCCGGCCACAAATGGCGCTTCAACACCGTCATGGCTCGGGGCGTCAAACCCTGTAGTTCCCGCCCATATTGTTTAGCCCACTTCCGCGTCAGGCTACGCGCCAGCAATTCCACATCCCCGTTGCGCTGCAGCAGGCTCGGCACATGCAACTCCACCATCGCCAAACGGTAAAACAAATCTTCGCGGAATCGTCCTTCCAGAATCATCGCCCGCAGATCCCGGTGCGTGGCCGCAATCACCCGCACCTCCACCTTCCGCGCCGTTAGCGCCCCCAAGGCCTGCACCTCCTGATGCTGCACCGCGCGCAACAGCTTGGCTTGCGTCGCCAGCGGCATATCCCCAATCTCGTCGAGAAACAGGGTACCCTCGTGCGCGTGCTCAAACAGGCCCGTTTTGTTTCCCGTCGCTCCCGTGAAGGCCCCCTTCACGTGCCCGAATAGCTCGCTCTCAAACAACGTCTCCACCACCGCCGAGCAATTCAGCGCCACCAGCTCTCCCCGCACTCCGCTTAAACGATGTAGCGCTCTTGCCACCAGTTCCTTACCGGTCCCGGTCGCTCCCTGAACCAGCAACGTCCGAAAATGCGGCGCCACCCGCTGGATTTGCGCGTAGAGTTTCCACATTTCCGGACTATTGCCGATCATCCCTTCAAACTCGTGGCCATTTGGGTAGTTCTGTTGCGGATCCAGCGCCCGCAATCTCGCCCGATGCATCCGCGCTAAATTGCCCACCCTCTTGCGCAACGTCTCTACGGAAATCGGCTTGTCCAGATAGTCTGTCGCACCCTTCCGGATCGCCTCCACCGCGGACTCCGTCGAATAGTAGGCGGTCATCAGGATCACATCGATCGTCGGATCCACCGCCATGATGCGATCCAGCATGGCCATACCGTCCAGGCGCGGCATCACCAAGTCCGTCATAACGATCTGCGGCCGCTTTTGCAGAATGAACTCCAGCCCCTCTTCAGGCACGCTGAAGTAGTGAACCTCGATTCCTTCCTCGTGCAGTGCCTCCTGCATGAGCTCCAGGCTGTCCAGGTTATCGTCCACAATGGCAAGCGAAAGTTGCGGGGGCAAGGACACCTCGAAAGTTTAGCGTGGCCCGCACTGGGTTGCCGCCAGGTACAACTGACCTAGCGCCAGACCTCCATCGTTGGGCGGCAACCAGCGCGGCACTAATACCCGCAATCCCGCCATTTCCAGCTTTCGCGTTAGCTCCTGCAGCAGCAACACGTTCTGAAATACCCCGCCCGCCAGCACCACCGTCTCCGATCCCTCCCCGGCACACAAATTCGTCACAGTCTCCATCGTCCAGCGCGTCACGCATCCCCCAAAGCGCCGCGCCCGCGCTTCTATTTCCGCTCCATCGTCCAACAACTCCCGCCACAGTTCGTCCAGTCGCCACAACCCCGCCCCGTAGCTCTCCTCCCTGCCCCAGGCCGCCGCGCGGGCCTCCATCTCGATGGCCGCTTGCGCCTCGTACCGAATCCGCTGCCGCACCCCCAGCAGGCTCGCCGCCGCATCGAACAGTCTTCCCATACTCGACGTGGCATGACAATGGAATCCCCGCTCCATCTGCCGCGCAAGCAAACTCTTCTCCACCGCCCCCAGCCCTCGCCCGGCCGCCGTATCCTCCCAGTCGATTCCGCACGCCGCCAAGTGCGCCACCGCGGCCAGCGCGGGCCTTCTGGCACTCCCATCGCCCCCGGGCAGCAGCACATAGGGCAAATGCCTTCGCCGTTTCAGCGCCGCCACCGGTCCACAAAAGAACTCCCCACCCCAGATCGCGCCGTCGTCCCCATAGCCCGTCCCATCAAAGACCGCCGCCACCACTCGCTCCTCCGGCCCCACGCCATACTCCGCCAGCACGGAAGCAACATGCGCCCGGTGATGCTGCACCCCCCAAGCCACAATTCCCCTCTTGGCCGCATAGCGCTGGGCCCATTCCGTCGACAGGTAGCCCGGATGCGCATCGTGCACCACCGCTTCGGCCTCCACCCGAAACAAGCCGCTCAGGTGATTCACATTCTTCTCCAATGCCTCCAAGGTCGCCAAATTCTCCACATCCCCTAAGTGCGGCCCCAGCCACACCCGCTCTCCTTTCGCCACTCCCACCGCCGCCTTCAGTTCCGCCCCCGCCGCTACCACCGTTCCCCCTTCCACCGGAATCTGCAACATCAGCGGGGTATATCCCCGCCCCCGCCGGATCGCCAGCGCCCTCCCTCGATACAGCCGCACCACAGAGTCGTCCGCCGCCGCCACAATCTCCCGGTTATGCGTGAGAAAAAAATCCGCCAACGCCCCCAGCTTCTCCCTCGCCTCCTGCCTACTCGTGGCCATCGGCTCCCCATGCCGATTGCCAGACGTCATCACCAAGGCATCCAGGTCTTCCTCCTGATGCAGCAGCAGCCAGTGCATCGGGCTATACGGAAGCAACACGCCCAGGTACCCGTTCCCCGGCGCCAGAGCCTCCCCCACCTGCGTCAGCCCCCTCTTGGGCAACAGGACAATCGGCGCACTCGACGCCTTTAGCAGTCCCACCGCCTGCTCATCCAGCTCCACAAACTCCCTCGCCGTCGCCAGATCACGCACCATCAAAGCCAAAGGCTGTTCGCCCCGCCCTTTGCGCTCCCGCAACCGTCCCACCGCCGCTCCGTCGCGCGCATTCACCGCGAGATGAAAGCCGCCAATTCCTTGGATCGCTCCCGTTTGGCCCGCCCGCAGCGCCTCCGCCGCCAGTTCAACCGCCGTCCCTGCTGACTTTTCCACTGTTCCGGCATACTCCAGTTGCGGACCACATTGCGGGCAAGCGATCGGCTCCGCATGGTAGCGCCGATCCCGGGGGTCTTCATACTCCTCCCGGCACCGCGGGCAAAGCGGAAACACGTCCATCGAAGTGCGCACACGGTCATAGGGCAAGGCCCGCACAATCGAATAACGCGGCCCACACGCCGTGCAGTTCAAAAACGCATAACCGTAACGGCGATCCCCTGGATCGCCCAGCTCTCGCCGGCACTCCTCGCACATCGACAAGTCCGCCGGCAGGCCGCCACTCTGGCTCTCGCCTTCCAGGCTCGAGCCAATCTGAAAGCCCGGCGCTCCTGTGACGCTGCAGTCCTCCCTCTCCACATGCTCAATCGTGGCCGCCGGCGGTGCTTCCTCCTCCATCCGTTCCTGAAAGCGCCGCAGTGCCGCAAGACTTCCCTCCACCTCTAGGTCCACCGCCCCGGTCCGATTGCGCACCCAGCCATCCAGCCCGAGTTCCCCCGCAAGCCGCGCCACGAAAGGCCGGAATCCCACTCCCTGCACCACCCCCCTGACGCGCATTCGCCAGCGGTGCCGCCTCTCGCCTTCGGAGCTCATCCCCAAACCTTAGCTCAGCCCCGGCAGCATAAGCTAGTCCACAAGCGCTCGATGCATGAACTCTCGGTCAGCTACGCCCTGGTGGATTCAGCCCTACAGGCTCTGAACACAGCCGAGGGCCACGCCACCCCGCGCGTCCTCTCCCTCACCGTCCTCGCCGGAGATCTCTGCGGCGTCTCAAGGGACGCACTGCGCTTCAGCTTTCCCCTCGCCGCGGCCGGCACCCCGCTCGAAGGCGCCGCTTTGCTGATCGAACCCGAAGCCGTCACCGTCTTTTGCCGCGCCTGTAACGCCACGTCTCCCTTGGCGAGCTTGCAGTCCTTCCGTTGCCCGCTCTGCGGGCTGCCCACCGCCGATCTGCGCAGCGGCGAGCACATTAGGTTAGAGTCAATGGAGGTGGAAGACGACCGCGGCGCCGCCCCCTGAGCTCTCCGCTCCTCCTCATTTATGACCACCCGCATCGTGGAAATCCGCAAGAACGTTCTGCACAAGAACGATACTCTGGCCCACGAACTCCGCCAACGCTTCCGCGCCGCCCACCTAACGGTCTTCAATTGGGTCTCCAGTCCCGGCACCGGTAAGACAGCGCTCCTCAAGCAGGTCCTTATTCACCTCCGCACCCAAGGCTTCCGCCCCGCCGCCCTGGTTGGAGACCTGGAAACCGATCTCGATGCCCGCCGTCTTGCCGAAAGCGGCGCCCCCGCCCGCCAGATTGAAACGCACACCCTTTGCCATCTGGAAGCCGATATGGTCGAGCGCCACCTCGAAGGCTGGTCCCTCTCCGAACTTGATTTCCTCTTTATTGAAAACATCGGCAATCTGGTCTGCCCCGCCGCCTGGGATCTGGGAGAAACCGCGCGTATCGTTTTGCTCAGCGCCACCGAAGGCGAAGACAAACCCTTGAAGTATCCGAAGCTCTTCCATAGTGCCGACGTGGTCGTTCTCACCAAAATGGACTTGGCCGCCGCCTGCGAATTCGACCAAGCCCTCGCCGAACTCAACATCCGCGCCATCCGCCCCGACGTTTCCATTTGGCCGACCTCGGCCAAGCGCGGCTCCGGCGTCGTCGAGTTTTGCGATTACCTGATTTCCCTCCGCATCGCCTGAAGCCCGCCGCTCCGCAATTTCATCCAACCGTCATCGTCCGTTAATGAAAACACGAGAACGTAAAGGGCACGATTTGGCAACCACAGAATGATGAAACGACTTCTCGCGATCCTGGCCTGCAGCACCCTAACGGCTCTGGCCCAGCCCGTAGTAAGCGCCGTACTCGACGGCGCCGCCTATACGAATAACCTCGCCCAAGGCTCCGTTTTCGTAGTCAAAGGCACCGGGCTCAGCGCGGCCGGCACGGTCACCGCGCCCGCTCCGCTCTATCCCACCACGCTGAACAACGTGAAGCTCTCCCTCACCGCGGTCACGGGGGGCACGGTCGTCTCTCCGCTCATGGTTTACACATTCAACGCAGGCGGCGTAAACCAACTCGCGGCCATACTTCCCTCTAACGCCGCTTTGGGCGCCTACGATCTGCGCGTCGAAAACGGCAGCGCCGTCTCGGCGCCCTTTCGCACGTCCGTAGTCGCACGCAAGCCCGGCATCGTCACCGCCAGCAGCGATGGCAACGGTATCGCCCAAGCCACGCTCGACGCCAAACTCATTCTGCAGCGCAATTCGAACCTCGGCCGCCTGGGAGACTTTGAAACCCGTCCCGCCCGGCCAGGCGAACGTGTCGATCTTTGGGGCACGGGTCTCGGTGCGGACCTCGCCTCCGACACGGGCGGCACTTCCGGCGATCAAACTAACGCCGCGCAGATCCGCGTCCTCGTCAACGGCCTCGAAGTCACGCCCCTCTATGCGGGCCGTTCCCAGGGCTACCCCGGCCTTGACCAAATCGTCTTCAACCTTCCCGCCTCGACCGCGCTCAGTTGCCTGGTCGATATCCAAGTCCGCTCTGGCGGCGTCCTCAGCAACAACGTCACCATCGCGACGTCCAGCACCGATGCCTGCCTTCCCGCCAACATCCGCATCAACGAAGTAGAGTCTAACGGCGGCACGCCCGGCGATTGGGTCGAACTCTACAACCCCGGCCCCGGCTCGGTCGACCTATCCGGCTACGGCTTCAAAGATAACGACGACTCCCGCACCTTCCGCGTGGCTGCGGGCGTTTCCGTCCCGGCCGGCGGCTACTATCTTCTCGAAGAAGCGGCCTTCAACTTCGGCCTCGGCACGCCGGACGCGGCGCGCCTTTTTCGCCCGGACGGCACGCTCGCCGATTCGTACAACTGGACTCCCCATGCCGCCACCACCTATGGCCGCTGCCCGAATGCCAGCGGCGCCCTCACCACCACCACCTCCTCCACTAAGGGTGCCGCTAACGATTGCACACCGCCCATCCGCATCAACGAAATCGAATCCAATGGGGGCACGCCCGGAGATTGGGTGGAGCTATTGAACACAGGCGCCAGCCCGCTTGATCTCTCCGGCTTCCTTCTCCGCGACAACAATGACGCCAATACCTACGTTCTCCCGGCGGGCTCCACGGTCGCTGCCGGTGCTTATCTAGTCGTTGAGGAATCGTCGCTCGGTTATGGCCTGGGCGGCGAAGACAGCGTGCGCCTCTTTGATCCCCGTGGTGCCGTTGTCGATTCCTACTCCTGGACCGCCCACGCCACCACCACCTATGGCCGCTGCCCCAATGGCAGCGGTGCCTTCGCCACCACCGTCTCTTCTACAAAGGGCGTGGTAAATGCCTGCGCGGGCGACGTCACCTTCGACACCTGGCCCGGCGACAGCGCCGTTAGCGCCGTCGATGGCCTTCGCGTCTTCAACGGCAACATGAGCGGCTTGGTCTATGAAGGCTCGGGCTCCGCCACCCCCGGCGTACTCTGGGCTGCCCGCAACGGCCCGGGAACTCTCTTCCGCCTGATCTTCGACGGCAGCATCTGGACTCCCGACCCCGCCAACAACTGGAGCACCGGCAAGGCTCTGCGCTATCCCAACGGTATGGGCGACGTCGATGCCGAAGGCGTAACCTTCGCCGGCGCCGCGTCTAGCGCCGGCATCTACATCGCCTCCGAGCGCGATAACGCAAACAACGGCGTCAGCCGCAACAGCATCCTGCGTTTCGATCCCTCGGCCACCGGCGCCGTCCTGACCGCCACCAATGAATGGAACCTCACGGCCGATCTTCCGGCGGTCGGCCCCAATTTGGGTCTCGAAGCTATTACCTGGATCCCCGACTCCTATCTCACGGCCCGCAATTTCTTCGACGAAAGCAAGAACCGCGCCTACAACCCGGCCGACTATGCCAATCACGGCACGGGCCTTTTCTTTGTGGGCGTCGAAGCCAATGGCATCGTTTACGCGTACGCGCTCGATCACACCAGCAATGGCTTCACGCGCGTGGCCACCATCACCACAGGCCTCGCCGGCGTCATGGACCTCCAATTCGACCGCGACCTCAACGACCTCTGGGCCGTCTGCGACAACACCTGCCAAGGCCGCTCGGTCGTCCTGCGCATCGATGCGACGGCCAAGTTCACCGTGGCTCGCCGCTTTGAACGCCCGTCGGGCCTGCCCGATCTCAACAACGAAGGCTTTGCCATCGCCCCCGCCGCACTTTGCTCCAATAACCGCAAACCCGTCTTCTGGGCCGACGACAGCGAAACCGACGGCCGCTCCTTGCGCCGCGGCACTCTCAGTTGCACCGCGTTCTAGCCAAGAGGTATATGATCGGCGGGTATGACGAAGCGCTTCCTATCCGCCGCCGCCCTGGCGCTGCTCTCCTTCCCCGCCTCTGGCCTGCTTGCGCAGCAACCGGGCCCACGCATCTTTAACACCGTCAAGCAAAAGCTGGCCGCCGGCAAACAGGTCGTCGGCGGCACCGTCCAGGTGGCCGACCCCGATACCTATTGCGCCATGGCCAACTCCGGCTTCGACTTCCTCTGGATCGAAATGCAGCATAGCCCCATGAGCTACCAGGACGTCGCGCATATGATCATGGCCTGCAAGGGCGCTCCCGCCATGCCCTTCATCCGTGTTCCCGATGCCACCGAAGGCGACATCCAAAAGGCCGTCGATATGGGCGCCGCCGGCATCATCGTCCCGATGGTGGACGACGTGGAAAAAATCAAGAACGCCATCAAGTTCGCCATGTACCCACCCCGCGGCAAGCGCAGCCAGGGCGGCGGCCAGTACGGGGCGCTTTGGGGGCCGGACTATCGCCAGATCGCCAACGACAACATCATGATCGTGGCCATGGTCGAATCCCAGCTTGGCGTCAACATTGCCGCGGAACTCGCCGCCGTTCCCGGCGTGGATGTCGTCTTTATCGCCAGCACGGACTTAAGCAGCTTCACCGGCCTGAAGCAAGGCGACCCCAAATATGAAGCTATGGTCACTAAGGTCTTAGATGCCGTCACCAAAGCCGGCAAGAAAGTCGCGGGACCGCTCGCATGGAAAGCCACGCGCACCGGTTATTCTTTCTTCCAGGGACCGAGCGAAGCCTCTCTGATCCGTACCGGAGTCCGCATTGAGTTGGGCATGGGCGCGGGCAGTGAAGCCAAAAAAGGCGTCGCTCCCACCGAAGGCGCCGAACACAAACCCTAACGCGAGGCTAGACCGCCTTCAGCACCATCACCGTCAAGTCGTCGGCTTGTTCGGCCTCGCCCGCAAAGGCGTCCGCCGCCGCAATCACGCGCGCCTGCAGCTCGGCCGCGCTCAGTTGTCCAGAGCCCTTCAGGATCCGCCGTACCTCGATGTCGTCCCACATTTCGCCCGCCACATTCGTCGCTTCGCTGATGCCGTCGGAGTAACCCAGTACGATATCCCCTTCAGCCAGCGTCACTTCCGCCTGCTCATAAGTGGCGAAGGACAGCAAGCCCACCGGCGGGCCGCCCGTCGAAAGACGCTCCACCTCTCCGGTCGCCGCGCGCAGTAACATCGGCTCCACTTGCCCGGCATTCACATAGGTCAACTTACGCAACGTCGCGTCAAACTTACCGCAGAATAAAGTGGAGTAGCGCTCCGAACGCGAAAAGGATTCCACCGCCTTGTTGAACGTGCCCACCAACCGGGCCAACGATTCCGGCGGACTCATCACCTGCGAACGGATCGACGCCTGAATGCTCGCCATCAGCACCGCCGCCGCGATGCCCTTCCCCGCCACGTCGCCCAAGGTGAAGAACAATCCCCCGTCCGACATTGCGACGAAATCGTAGTAGTCGCCGCCCACCGATTTCGCCGGCCGGCAGTAGGCCGTCGCTTCCAGAGCCGCCAGCTTGGGATGCTCAGCGGGGAAAAGCCGCTGCTGCACATCGCGGGCGATTTCCATCTCGCGCAGCATCAGGCGCGCGGCTTCCGCTTCCATACGCAGTCTTTGCGTTTCAATCGCCGAAGCTGAATAGGTGGCCGCGAGCGCCAGCAGGTTCACGTCTTCTTCCGTGAAGCCGCCCGGCTTATTCAAAGCCTGCAGCGCCCCAATGACGGCCCCGTCGCTTGCATGCAGCGGAATCACCAGCAACGACTTCGTCTCGTATCCGCTCGACGCCGACTGTAAAAAACGAGGGTCCGCCGCAGCGTCGTTCACCAGAATCGTCTCGTTGGCCTCCACCGCCGCGCCCACAATGCCCTGCCCCAGCGGAATGCGCAATTCCGATACGCCGTGCGCCACCATGGTCCATAACTGGGCCGCTCTTGAATCCACCAGCCAAATGCTGCAACGGTCCGCCCCCACTAAATCGCGCGCCATGTCGGCGTTCAGGCGTAGGGTGGCCCCAGTCTCGCGGGCCCCGCCGATCTTGCCGGCGTACTCGAAGATAACCCGGGAGATATGCTCTCTTTGCATCGGTTTTTGTATTGTACCGACTGCCCCACGGACGCGCCGCGATTTGTCCATTACAATCGAAAGATTGATCGCCCGTTTTTCATTCGCAATGGAGACTCCAGCACCGGCATGAATACAGACTTTCGCTTGGAGTTGAAATTTTGGGGCGTTCGAGGCTCCATCCCCACCCCAGCCCCGGAAAACTTAGGTTACGGCGGCAATACCACCTGTCTGGAATTGCGCCTCCCTACGGGCGAATCCGTGGTGATCGACGGCGGCACCGGGGCCCGCAAACTCGGCCTGCATCTCGTTGAAGCGTCCGCCGGCCAGAGCATCGATCTCGAAATCTTGATGACCCATTTTCACTGGGATCACATCCAGGGCATCCCCTTCTTTGCGCCTCTGTATAGCCCCAAGAACCGCATCACCTTTCACACCTCCCGCCCTCCGGAAGAAGTCCGCAATATCCTGGAGGGCCAAATGACTCACCCCTATTTCCCAGTGCAGTTCGAACTTCTTGGCGCGCAACGGGCTTTCTCTTCGTTCGACCAAGGCGGCAAAAGCCTCCGCGGCGGCGCCTTGCACGTGGTGCCTTTTGAGTTAAATCATCCCCAGGGCGCAACCGGCTTTCGCCTCGAAGCCGGCGGAGCCGTCATCGTCCACGCCTGCGATCACGAGCACGGCGACCCTCGGCTGGACCGCTCCATCCGCGAGCATGCCGAAGGCGCCGACATCCTCATCTACGATTCCCAGTTCACTCCCGCCGAATATGCATCCAAGCAAGGCTGGGGCCACAGTACTTGGCTCGAAGGCGTCAAGGTCGCCCAGGACGCACAGGTCAAACTTCTGATCTTGTCCCACCACGACCCCTCACACACCGACGAGTTTATGGATGCCGTCTTGGCCGAAGCGCGCGAGCATTTCCCGGCCGTCGAAATCGCCCGCGAGGGCCGCGCCTACCGGATTTAAGGCTACGACCCCAGTCTCGCCGCGCAGCAGTCGCGCCGCGCAGCAGTCGCGCCGCGCGCCCGTGCCGCCGCCCTCAGGCTTTCGTCGCGCTCCGGCTCTCGACCTGCTCCGGCGCCGCCAACGGCTCCACGGCAAAAAACATCTCTAAGTCCCGCCCGTCTTTGGTGCGCACCGGTCCCCTCGCTTCGCAACGCACCGCGTGCCGGACTAAATCGTAAGTCTGCCGCGAGAGGTTTACTCGATTAGGCGATCCACTGGATTCCATGCGCGAGGCCAGATTCACCGTATCTCCCCAAACGTCGAAGGCAAACTTCTTTTGCCCCACCACGCCGGCCACCACGGGCCCGGAATGCAATCCCACGCGCAAAGACCAGCTCAAGCCGGTTTGACGGGCTCCAATGGCTTGGGCTGCGGCGACAATCTCCAGCGCGGCCAACACCGCTTTGCTGGCGTGTTCTGAGTCCGCCTCCGGCAGGCCCGCCACAAACATGTAAGAGTCGCCGATCGTCTTCAGCTTCTCCAAGCCATAGCGCGCCACAATGTGATCGAAGGCGGTGAAGTATTCATGCAGCCGCGCCACGAGGGCTCCGGCCTCGATTTTTTCGCTCGATACCGTGAAGCCTACAAAGTCCGTGAAGCAAACTGTGACGTCGTCAAAGTACATCGGCTCCACCGACCCATTGGCCCGCAACTCTTCGGCCACGGTCGCGGGCAGAATGTTCAGCAACAAGGCCTCGGTCTTTTGCTCTTGTTCGAAAATCTGGTCGCGCTGACGGCGAATTTCCGCTGTGCGTTCATCCACCAATCTTTCAAGCTCCAGGTTGCTCGCCTTGAGGGCGCTCAAGCGCCATCGTATGATCGCCCAGACCAGCGTCCCACCAGACAAACCATAGAGCAAATACGCATACCAGGCCCGGTACCAGGGGGGATCGATGCGGAAGGCCAACGTCGCCGCCTCGCTACGGTCGCCGTACGGGCTGCGAGCCCGGACCTTGAGCTCGTAACGGCCTTCCCACAGGTTGCTCAAGTCCTTCCAGGGTTCGTTGGACCAGGGATCGGAATCGCTGAACGTGTCCTGGGTGCTGACCTGATACTCGACACGCCCTTGAACGTCATAAAACGGCGCGGAAAACTCGGCCCGCAAGCTGTTCAGGCTGTAGGGTAGACGCAGCGGCGCGCGGCCCTCGCCCTCGCCGGCGCCGGCGCCCAGGCTCTGCCGCGTCCTCGCATCCAGCAGGCCCGTTAAAAGTACCCGCAAAGGTTCCCGGATAGGGCTTGCAAAGGCCGGGTCGTAGCGGACCAGGCGCCCCTCGGAACCACTGGCCCAAACCACGCCGTCCGTGTCTCCATGCAGCACCCACAGCTCATCTAGGCCCGCCCCCGCGAGCGGCATCGGCTGCCATTCGGCTTCCTTGTTTGCCGGTCTCGTCAGGACACCATGATAGTTCCGGCCGCTGATCCAGATGTTTTCGCGTGCATCCGGCCGCATCAACAAAATGCCCCGCGAGCCGTCGGCCCATGGCCGGCCCAGACGCTCGTCCGCTGCAAATCGCTGGCCATCGCCAGTGGGCCGGATCAGGCCATTTTCGGTAGCGAAATACAAACTGGCGCCAATGCGAAACAGATTTGTCCAGCCCGTCGGCACCCCTTCGGCCGCGCGGTACGTTTTTACCGTGGGCCGGTCCGTATTGGCATCGGCGCGCAGAATCGCGGTCCGCGTGGTCGCCCAAAGCGAGCCGTCCTCGCCCTCGGCAATCGTCCGGTATTCTTCGCCCTTACTGGGAATCTCGGCCGCCTTCTCCCATTTGCTTCCCTGCCGGCGCAAGATCGTGGCGCCGCCGCGCCCGGCCAGGAGTAGACGGTCCTTAGAACCGCGCGGAAACGCCAGGTCGTAGACCACTTCGCTCGGCCAAATCAACTCCGGCCGATCCTCGCGCAAAACATAGAGGCCCCGCTGGGTCCCAATGTATAAACCGTCGGGCCCCGACAGCATTACCCATACCGTTTCCATCACCCCAGGCATTGGAACGAAGACGCCGCCTTGTGCCGATCCGTCCAAACGAAACAGGCCGCTCGTTGTTCCCGCATAGAGGCTTCCTCGCCAGCGTCCCAAGGTGTACAGCGAGCCGCGTAGTCCATTGGCTTCGCTGTATTCGGTGAAGCGAGGCACAAACCGTGCAATCCCGTTCCCGGTGGCCAGCCACACTCCGCCCTGGCGGTCTGCGGCGATCGCGGCGATATAGTCGCTGGGCAGGCCCGATTCCTTGCGTATAGTACGGAGGACCCGCCCCTCGCTATCGGCAAGTATCAAACCCGCGCGCGCGGTCCCGAGGGCGACCACGTTGTTTGGAAGCTGCGCGAGTCGATAGAGTAAAGCCTCGCCCGCGGCGCGGCTTGCTTCCGTACTTAGCTCTTCAAAGCCAGTGGCAGTCTTTAAGAAGAATCCCTTTCCTGTCGCCAGCACCGGTCCGCGCGAGGAGTTAAAGACACCCCGCACGTCTACCTTTTCCAACTTCTCGCCGCCGGCGGCCGGCACCAGCGTCTCGCGGTCCAGACGAAGCAGGCCCTTTCCGGTCACCTGCGCATAAAGAGTGCCCTCGATCCAAAAGGCGCGCCGAAAGCGGCCTCCACTGGTCCAGGTCCGCACGCCCGCTTGGCGGTTCCAGAGGATGAGGCGCTCTGTGGTGCTGAAGTAAATTCCGTCCGGCGTGGCAACAATGGACCAGACCTCACCGAAGCGGCGTTCTTTGGGGTCGAGCCGGTCCAGCAACGAGACATAGCGCGTCCGGCCCGATGCGCCGGTGCTGAGATAACCGGCTTCGTTCTGGCCTCCGACATAGACCGCCCCATCCGGGCCCACCGCCAAAGAACGCACGGTGCCGTTGCCGGGATATTCGACCCGCCGCCAATGCACACCGTCGAATTCCAGCAAGCCGTCCGTGTTGCCAAAATACATTACGCCCCGGGAATCCTCGGCCACCGCCCAATTCTGGGGCGAAGCGCCGTAATCCTTCGGGGCGTAGTTGCGAATCGAGTATTGGCCGGCTTCTGGAGAAATCGACGCCAAGGCAGCGTGGCACAAGAGCGGAACTACAGCCAGCCGCGGAACCCAAGCGGTCAATGAAAACGCCATCCCTTTCCCGGACTCAATTATCCGGGGAAAGCCGGAGTGCAGTCCAGGCTAAGACTTTACCATTTTGCGGCGACGGCGGACGAAGGCCACCAAGCCCGCCACGCCTGCCGCTAGTGGAAGGAAGGCCGCCGGTTCCGGCACCACCTGTTGCGTGGCCTGGATCGCTTCGAGGCCCGTATGTACGCCAGGGAAAAGATCAATTACCATGCGGACCGTTACCGACGAAGCCAGGTTCGGGTAGGTGACTGAATCGCGCAAAGCGTCTTCGCTTCCGCTCGTAGCCTGAATAAAGAACGGTGCCGAACCCTCGCCCCGATTCAGGCACTGGAAGGTCGTCGAGTAAGAGGCGGTAGCGAGCCCGCTCAAGCTCATGAAGCCGACGCTTTGGTTAAACACGTCGTCGGGACAGGTCCAGCGGCTGACCACGATCGGCCCGGTGGGCGGGTCCAGGTACAGGTCGTCGCCCGCCACGACCGGAGGCGGGTCCACCGTGTAGCTGATGTAGTATTGCTCGCGCTCGGTGACGACGCGGTTGAAAATCGACTCCGTCGTGCCCGAAAAGTCCAACCCGATGCCAGCCGTGCTGGGGGACACCACAATTGAGTTTGCGTTCACATTCGCGGGACCGGAAATCTGCGCGAAGACGAAGTTGAAAAAGAACAGGTTGCCGTTGGAGCAGGCATTCCCGTCAAAGTGTGTGTCCCGGTAAAAGGCTAGGGTATTGGTTGCACAAGGGCCGGCCAGAGCCACCGTGGAGGAGGCCGCCAGGAAGAAAGTCAGGGCAAGAAGGGAACGAAGATTCACTGTAAACTAACCTCGAATCAAACTGGCCTTTCACATTTCCGAAAGGCATCTGTAATCTTGAAGTGTAGGGCAGCAACGAGTGATAAGGGAGTTTCGTGTTGGATATTATTCGAGCAAAAAGTACTAGAACTGCAATCATTTACCTCGCGGCGTGGGGCCTCCTCTCCTGTGGAAAAAGCGCGACCCGCCTTGTCGAGGATGGACAGCGGCAGTTGGCCGCCCAGCAAATGGCGGATGCCGAAATCAGTTTTCGTAAGGCGATCCAAATCGACGGTCAGTCTGCCGCCGCTCACCTCGGTCTAGCCAAAGCTCTGTTGGGCGGGCCCAAAGGGGAAGAGCTTTTTCGTTCGCTCCAGCAGGCCGTGACGCTGGAGGCCGGCAACCAGGAGGCCAGGCACCTGTTGACGGAGTTCGCCTTGGCCGCGTACTTACAGAGCGAGCGCCGGCCCGTCCGCTTCTATGAGACGTTGAACAAGCTCGCGGCCGAAGCCCTTGCAGCCGACCCGAAATCTTTTGACGGCTGGCGTATCCGGGGGCTACTGGCTCGCACGGATGGCAAAAATAACGAAGCCATTGCGGCATTTCGCCAAGCCCTGACCACCCGCCCAGGCGAGCCCGAGATGACCCGCTCCCTGGCCTATCTGCTCGCCGAGACCGAGGGCGGACAAAACGAAGCCGAGTCGCTGCTGCGGGGGTTGATTCGGGCGCAGCCAAGCTTGGCGGCCACCTACGACGACCTAGCCACGCAGCTCCTAAAGGCGAGCCGCCCGGACGAGGCCGAGCTGGTGTTGCGGCAAAAAATTGAGGCCCTTCCCGGCAATGCGGCGGCGGTCGCGCAGCTTGCTGATTTCTACCGCCAGCGCGGCCAGGCGCAAATGGCCGAAGCCCGCATCCAAACCTTGCTGGCCAGCCCCAAGACAAACCCCAGCGCCCCGCTCGAGGCCGGCAACTACTACGCCCGTCAGGGGCAATGGGCTGAAGCCTTGGCCGCCTACCAAAAAGGCTGGGCCGTGGACAGCACGCTGAAGCCCACCTATGGGAAGCGAATGGTCGCCGCCCTGAACGCCTTGGGGCGACTGGAGGAAGCCCGCAACATCGTGGAGCAAAGCCTCGCCCTCGCTCCTCGGGATCTCGATCTTCGTACGGCCCGCGCCCTACTGGAGTTGGCGCGGCGTGCCGTCGGAGAGGCAGAGACGCAACTGGACGCCCTGGTTAAGGAAAATCCCGATAGCGCCTCGCTGCACTTCCATCACGGCCGCGCGCTAGCGCTGGCCGGCAAGGGCGCGGAGGCGATCGCCGCCTGGAGGGAAGCCGCACGGAGAGCTCCCGGCTTCCTGGACCCGCTGTTGGCCATCGCCACCGCGTCGCTGGATGGGAGCCGCTTTAACGACGCGTTAGTGGCTGCCGATGCCGCCCTTTCGGTAGCCGCGGGGAATCCGCAAGCGTTACTGACCCGCGTGGCCGCGCTCGAGGGTCTGGGCAGGAACCAGGAAGCCCGGACCTTACTGCAAAGCCTGCGCCGGGAGCATCCCCAAAGCGCGGGTCTGGACGTCGAGCAGGGCTATCTCGAACTGCGGGAAGCTAAGTTCGCTTCGGCCGAAGCTCTCTTTCGGAAGCGCTACCAGCCGGGGTCGGAAAACTTGAGGGTAATCAGCGGGCTTGCGCGTAGTCTGGGGGCCCAAGGACGCTTGGACGAGGCGCTGCGGCTGCTTGAAAGCGAGTTGCGCTTAAGCCCCGCCCGCGCCGAGTTGCGGTACATGCGGGCGGAGACCCGGCTGGCGTTAGGCCAGCAAGCCGAAGGCTTCGCCGAACTGGAGCGGATCGCTAACGAGCAGCCCGCCTTTCCGCTGGCCGGCATGCGCGTCGCCGAACTGGAAGCCCGGCGCGGCAATTCCGCGGCGGCCATCGCGAGATTGCGACGGCTCCGGAACAGCGCGCCCAAAGAGCCGGAAATCACAGCCCTCCTGGCCCAACTGCTGGAAGGGGCCGGCCAACAAAACGAAGCCAAAGCGCTTTACCGGGAGGTACTTCGGACCAGCCCCAAGCATCTGGTCGCGCAAAACGGATTAGCCAACCTGATCGCCGAAAGCGGAACGGACGCTGAGCTATCGGAAGCCTTCGGTTTGGCTTTGGCGGCCCGTGCCGCCGCGCCCAAGAACCCCACCATTGCCGATACCTTGGGGCTGCTTTACTTGCGGCGGCAGCAAAGAGAGGCGGCACTCCCGCTATTTCGTGAGGCCGTCGCACTCGCCCCGGAGAACCCGCAATTCAAGGCACATCTTGAGCGGGCGCAAGGGCCTAAGGGCCAATTCTAGAGTTCTGGTTTCGAAGACGAAGCATCTGCGCCGGGGCACACGCCGCCTTGCCCCGATCACGGCGCAACTCCAGGGCGGTTGAGCGGTCTATGGCCGTGTTTTGAATAGGACATGGCGCCTGGCGTAGTAGGTGCCCACAATACCGCGCGAGTAGCGCCCGGGTAAACCGCACTTTAACCTGGTCCGTAGGTAAGTCCGCCCGAGAGGTGTCTGCAGTTATTCGAAAGCCACCTCTGGCTCCGTAGACGCCTAAGCGTATCGCAGGGCCGCTGCCAGCACAACCCCTGAACGGACATAAACCTACGGGCTGATTTCTAAAGCTTTAGTTCCCAACCCGGGCGGAAGTTTGGCTTGACGTACTTGTTGGCTTCGGGGCTGTTGGTGAAGCGAAGGGTTTTCGCGTCCCAATTGAGCTTGCCTTCCACACGGAAGGCGATGGCGGCTAAGGCCAGCCACTCGGCATAGGGACCGGATATACCAAAATGCGAACACGCCGCATCGCCGCCTTTGGCGGCACGGCAGAAGTCTGCCATGTGGCCGGGGGAACGGGTGAGCAGTTGCGGCGGCAGCTTGTACTCGGCCCAGCGCGCCGACGGAAGCAGCCACACGCCTTCGCCTCGCTCGACGGTAGCCATGATGCCCTTAGAGCCGATGAAGACCGCGCCGTTGCCGGTGAGCAGGCCTGCCTGAGGGCCGCCACGTTCGCCGCCGAAGACGGTAACACCCGGACCGCCGGCGCCTTGCCGCGGGCCGGCGGGGCGTGCCGCGCCGGGAGGACGAGCGCCCGGTCCACCAGCGCCGAATCCGGGGCCTCGATTCCCCATGGGCCGCCCCTTTTCAGAAAGGTTATTGGGGGGCGGCAGGATGGTTTCGTTCTCCATGCCGGGGACGCGATAGACGTCGGGGTCCGTCGCCCGGGCCGAATCGTGATAGAAGACCGAGACGGCGGGCATCTCCCCGCGCGCCGGGAAGTCCAGGCGAATGACGGCGCGGTCCGGGAAGGTGTACTTGCTGGGGTTGAACTGCGAAACGCATTCAACGCTGGATGGGGCGCCCAGCATCAGTGCGTGGTGAACGGGGCCGGCGGTGTGCGTAGCCCAGTTGCCGATTTGGCCGGTGCCGAAATCGTAGAAGCCTCGCCAGTTGTAGGGCACATAGTAGGGGCTGAAGGCGCGCATGGGCGTATTGCCCAGCCAGGCCTGCCAATCGAGGTTGGCCGGCACGCTCGCCTCGGGCGGGGGCTCCTTCAAGCCCGTGGGATGGGTGCCGGGGGTGACACAGACGTGGACCTCCCTCACCTCGCCGATCTCGCCGGACCAGAGAATTTCGGCCGCCACGCGGTGGGACTCGTGTGAGTAGCCCTGGTTGCCCATTTGCGTTGCGACCTTGTACTTTACGGCGGCATCGGCCAGCAGGCGCGCCTCCCAAGGGGTCCGTGTGAGCGGCTTTTCGAGATAAACGTGCTTGCCGCGCTGCATGGCCGCCAGCGCGACCGTGGCGTGCATGAAGTCGGGAATCGCAATGGTGAGCGCGTCGATGTTTTTGTCTTCCTTGTCCAGCAGGACGCGGAAGTCGCGATACAGAGGCAGCTTCTCGAAGCGTTTCAGATTGGGCGCGGCGCGGTCGAGATCCACGTCGCAGAGGGCGACGATGTTTTCCGTTTGGGCGGCTTGATTGAGGATCACGCCACCCTGGCCTCCGCAACCGATGGCCGCAACGTTCAGCTTGTTATAGAAAGGCTTGTAGCCAAGGGCGCGCAGAGAGGCGACGCTGCCAAAGCCGGCGGAGGGAACGGCTCCGCTGAGTAGCGAGCCAAAGAAAAAGTAGCGGCGGGAAAGAGAATCGGTCATAAAGGCCTCTAACGGGCAGCTTCATCTTATTACCGTTTGGGCTTTGATAATCTCGAAAAATGACACGCCGAAATTGGCTCCAAGTTTCCCTGGCGGCGTTGCCGGCCGGGGCCGCCGAAACGGGCTTTGTGGATTTGTTTAACGGCCGAGACCTGAGCGGATGGAAGCTCGTGAATGGGCGCGGTAAAGGCTACATCGTCGAGAACGGCAGCTTGTTATGCCCAGCCGATGGCGGCGGCAATCTTTACACCGAGAAAGAATACGCGAACTTCATTCTGCGCCTGGACTGGCGCCTGTGGGATGGCGGCAATAACGGCGTGGGCATCCGCGCACCGCTCGAAGGCGACGCCGCCTACCAGGGCATGGAGATCCAGATCTTAGACGAGACGTCGGACAAGTACAAGAAGAACGGCGTCAGCATGCTGCGGCCCGAGCAACATACAGGCTCGGTCTACGATGTTTTCGCGGCCAAGCCCGGATACGTGAAGCGCGCAGGAGTCTGGAACGCCTATGAGATTGCCGCCGAAGGCATGCGCATTCGCGTCACGCTCAATGGCGTATTGATCAGCGACGCCGACCTGTCCACGGTCCAAGACGAGGCGGTCCTGAAGAAGCACCCTGGACTGTTGCGCAAGAGCGGGCATATCGGCTTTTTGGGACATGGGACGCGGGTGGAGTTTCGCAATATCCGCTTGAAGGATCTCGGCTAGAAGTGCCGGAACTGCCCGAAGCGGAATACATGGTTCGGCGGCTGACGGTAGAGCCGGGGAGCGGCGTGGGGATCGCGCGAACTCGCGTGCTGCGGGAGAGCCTGGTGGCGCCGCAAACGACGGCGTCCCTCGTGCGCCGCTTGCGCGGCCGCCGGATTGAGGGCTACTCGCGGCGCGCCAAGAACGTTTTGATCCACCTGGACAACTCGTCGGTGATTCGCATCCAGCTTGGCATGACGGGCCACGTCTACGCTTGGGCGGAGCCGCATTCCCCGCCCCGCTTCACGCGGGTCCTGCTGGAGCTCACAGACGGGCGCTCGATCGTGTTTGAAGATGCGCGCACCTTTGGCTGCTTGCATTGCCTGAACCAGGCGGAACTGGCTACGGCCTTGGCCGAATATGGGCCGGAGCCGCTGGACCCCGGCTTTGCGTGGAGCCACCTGCGAGATTCCGCACTTCGCTCCCGCATTGCCATCAAGCCCTTTTTGCTCGATCAGTCCAAGGTGGTGGGGCTGGGGAATATCTGGGCCGCCGAGGCCCTCTGGGAGGCGCGCCTCGATCCCTGGCGGAGCGTCGCCCATGTGACGGACCCGGAATGGAAGCGGCTGCACACGGCCATCGGCAAGGTCTTGACGCGAGCCATCGAGGGGACCTTCGCGGTGACGAAGAGCGCGGAACAATTCCCGGAGGCCGACCTCTTGAGCACGCGAGTGTATGGACGCGAGGGGGAGCCTTGCCCGCGTTGCCGGAGGAGCGCCGTCGAGCGCCGTCCCCAGGCGGGACGCAGCACGTTCTATTGCGCGCAGTGCCAAAGCTAAGGCACGTCGAAGCTACTGCGCTGCGAGGGAAGAAACCGGGAAGATCGTAACGGGCGGCGTCGCCTTCATGGGCACCTCACCAAAGAGGCCCCGCACGAGAGCCAGCTCACTGGTGACGGTGGTGGAAAAGGTGGCGGCCTGGGCTGCCGCCTGGGGGAACTTCCGCAGCACATAGGGGCTGCCAAGCGCGCAAAAAACCACGGGCTTGCCGCCGCGAAGGACTGCTTCGACAAACGCCGTATAGTTGCCGGGCAGGGAGACATCGCCGCGATAAGATGCCGCGCTAACAAAGGCGGCAATCACGATGGCGCGGCAGGGCTCTAGCTGCGTAACAAACTCTTCCAGCTCCGCCGCCTTCAGGCTCGCGTCGAGCCAAAGCGTTTTCATCTTGGGGGCACGGGCCAGGACTTCTTCGATCATGCGCTTACCGGAGGTCGAATAGCGGCCTTCGGCCAGCGTGACCAGGCAGGCGCTGGCGGGCTCGCGCAACGGTATTTCCGCACCCTCGTTCTTGACCAGGGCGAGCGCCTTCTCGGCGACTCGCTGGGCCAGTTCCTGGAGCTCGGGAGCGTCGATTTGCTCGCTGACTTCTTCGACATTGACGAGGCGGTTCTGGAACAGGCCCAGACGGTGCTTGGCGCTTAAGAGCTGGATGACGCTTGCGTGGATGCGCTCGGCGCCCAGGCGGCCGGAGGCGATCGCCTCCAACACACCTTTGATGGCGAGATCCGGATTGGTGGGCACCAGGAGAACGTTGACACCGGCTTCGAGGGCGCGCACAGCCGCTTCGCCCGGCGGGAATTGTTTGGTAAGGCCTTGCATGTCCATGGCGTCGGTGACGATCAGGCCTTCATAGCCCAGCTCTTTCCGGAGCAGACCTGAGACGACCTTTTGCGAAATGGTGGCCGGAATCTCTTGTTCTTCGAGCGCGGGCACGGCCAGATGCCCGGTCATAATGCCATCGACTCCCGCGGCGATGGCTGCCTGGAAAGGAATCAGTTCGAGAGCGTCGAGGCGCGTACGGTCGGCGGTGATTCTGGCCAGCCCGATGTGCGTATCGGTGGCCGTATCGCCGTGGCCGGGAAAGTGTTTAACAGTGACCAGGATGCCATCGCGCTTGGCGGCGTGGGCGCCCTCGATAAAGGCTTTGACGTGCGCGGCGACGAGCTTGGGATCTTCGCCGAAGCTGCGCGTGTTGATGATCGGATTGTCGGGGTTGTTGTTTACATCGGCGACGGGTGCGAAGACCCAGTGCACGCCCAAGGCGCGGGCTTCGCGCGCGGTGGCGGCGCCGGTGGCGCGCGTGGCGGCCAGATCGTTCGCCGCCCCGAAGGCCATGGCGTGGGGGAAACGGGCGGTATTCGAGACGCGCATCGACGCGCCGCGTTCGAAATCTCCGCCGACGATCAAAGGCAGTTTGGCCTCTTTCTGCATGCGATTCAGAAAGGCGGCGACGGCCAGGGGCTCGGCGTTGCGGACCACGCCGTTTTGCACCCGGTTGAGCAGGATCAGACCGCCAACGCCGGTCTGCTTGACGAGGCGCAAAAAGTCCTGGTACTCGCGGCGCTTGCGTGCGGGGTTGTCGCCGTAGAAAGGAATGACGACCAACTGCGCGACCATTTCGCGCAGGGTCATTTTGCGAAGGGCATTGCGGACTTCAATCGGCGTCTGGCGGGGAAAGTGAATCGGTAAGGCAGCCGGGGCGGAAACCGTGCGCGTCTTGGTGGACTTGGTTTTCGGAGACGAGGCTTTTCTTTGTCCAGGGCTGGCGGCGGCCAGAAGCAGCAACGCGGCGACGGCGCCGATCCAAACACGGTTCATGTTCTAATTGTGCATCCAATACCGGATGGGACGCGCTTAGGAGGTCTTGCTCTTCGGCCGTACCGCTTTGAGAGCCGCCTGACTGGAAGCGGACTTGCGAGGCGGCTTCTTGTTCAGCAGCCGTTTGACGGCGTTAAGCAATTGCGGAACTTCGCTGGCGCTTTTCTGCAAAATGGCGTCGGCGCCGGTGCGCCCCTCCTCGAGGCCCACGCCGTCGGCAAAGCCGGAGATCAGGATGATGGGCGACAGGAAATCTTGCGCGCGCAATTGGCGTATGAGTTCTAAGCCGTCCATCTTCGGCATCTTCCAATCGGTGACCACAAGGTCGAAGGTTTGCGCGCCGGCCAGTTCCAAAGCAGCCTGTCCATTCGAGGCGGTAACGACGGTGTGACCGAGTTCTTCCAGTAGAGAGCGACGGGCCGCGAGCCCGTGTTTGTGATCGTCTACCAGGAGTATGAAAGCCCGCGTTGGCTTTGCGGCAGACGGAGAAGTTGGCATGTGAACTTCGTCAAGGTAGCAGAGAGAAAAATGCGGCGTCAATGGGCCGCTATGAGATTCAATATGTGGGAGATGTTTTGCTTGACAGCGAGGGCGCGCTTTGCGCACACCTCACTCGAAGAAGCGCTCGACGGACAGACAATGCGGCTCGCCTTCGAAATCGAGGGCGATCTCGTCGTTTAGTGCATATTTGACGATGCGACGATAGCCGTCCGGGCTAGGCTCGCGGAAGTGGGTGAGGGCCTTTTCTTCGATGTGCACAACCAGGTATTGCGCAATGCCTTCTTCGGCATAAATTCGGGAATTCAGGCCTAGGTCGCGGGCGAGGGACGAGTCGGAGACCTCGATAACGAGTACTGTGTCCTCGCGGCTCGGAAGCCGGTGACGATAGGAATTGTCTGGGCCGCGCAAGATGAGGACATCGGGCACAGGCTCACTGCCGGAGAGAGCAAGTGGCGCTTGCTGCCGGACCGACCAACTTGAGGAAATCAGGGACTCAAGCAGGCGGGCAATGCGTCCCACCAGATAGGCATGTTCTGGTCCTGTAGGAATACGATTTACCAAGATCCCCCTAAGGAGCTCGATGCTGCTGTCTTCCGGCAGCAAGCCGGCGCGGCCCATAGCCTGGTACTGTTCCACCGTTAAGAGGAACAGATTCTGAGTGGCCAGTTGGGGCGTGTAAGTGGCAGGGAGAGTTTCGAACACGACGGTCGGAAGAGATCCCATGTTCCCGAGAGTAGCGCCTTTATTCCACTTCGCGCGGAGCGTTGTAGCCCATCTTGGCAACGATCTGGTATTTGATGGGCTTATTCTTTTCGTCGACGATGCGGAGCGGTTCGTTCGTTTCCGGGTTGATCAGTTCCACCTTGATCTTACGAAACTTGCCGTCGCGGGCCTGATTGGTTGGGGAGTAAGTGAGCGAATACTGATTGCGCAGAGCCTGGTGAATCGCGCCATAGATGCCGGGGAACTCTCCGAAGAAACGGGGGAAGAAGCTCATGCCGCCGCTCTCCTTGGCGAAGGTGCGCATCTGGTTGTCGGCCTGGAGAAAGTCCAGACGAGCAATGGGTCCCATGGCGCCGCGGGAGTCCAGCCATTCGCGGAGAGCCTGCATGATTCCTACGGCGTAGATGGGCACGCCGGCGGCCTGGATCTTTTTGCGGGCCTGATCGAAGGTTTGCCGGGAAAAGGTATCGATACCGGAGGCGATCAGCACGACGGCTTTGCGTCCTTCGATCTCGCTCATGCGGTCCACCGTATCGGTCAGCGCGTCGTAGAGATTCGATTCGCTGAAAGCGGCAATACGCAAGCGTGCCATGGCCTCCTGGGCCTTGCGCTTATCGGCGGAGAAATCGCTTAAGATTTCGGGGCGGAGGTCGTAGGCGACCACGGCCACGTAGTCTTCCGGCTTGAGGGTCTCCAGGAAGCCATAGCTGGCTTGCAGGGTTTCATACCAACCGGAACTCCAGTACTGCTGGTAAAGATTAGAGAACTCGATGACCATGCAAACCGTCATGGGAGCTTCACCCATGGCGAAGTTGGAAACCTTTTGCGGTACGGCGTCCTCGATGATGCGAAAGTTGCCAGGCGGGATATTGGGGATGAAGCGGCCCTTGTTGTCGATGACGGCCACATCGACATTGACGCTCAGCGCGTCGGAGCGAAAAGTGGGTACGCCCTCGGGCAATTCAACCTGACCCTTCTTGTTGAGCTTGGAAGGGATTTTTGGCTGTTCGGGCTCGGGGGCGGGCTCGCCCGCGGCGCCCTTCTTGCGCGGCCGCGCGACGGTCTCGGATCCTTCTTTCTTCGGGCCCTGCGCGGAGGCTTCGATGGCCGGGAAGAAGAACAGCAAAGCCGATGTAGTGAAGGCCGCCGTCAGGAGCAAAGCAAAGAAGGAATGAATCCGAAATGGAATGCGAGAAAGCACGTTATACCTGCCGATCACCGTAGCATAGCTGCCACAAATGCAACTCTATCTCAGTTGACGTACGGACCGCCGCCGCGGTTTTGCTTGTTTTGCCGATTCATGTAGACCTCAAACTTGCGCTTAGCGCGGCGCATCTTGAGGTCCGCCCAAAAATCCTGCACGCGACGGCTAAGGGAAAGGCCACTCGAAGACGCGCGACGAGGGCCCCGCAACGGGTCGCGATCGGCGCGCAAAACCAGAAAGCCGCAGAGCATCCCCCCAAGGTGGGCGATGTGGCTAATGGCTCCTCCTCCCTTTAGGGTTCCCAGAAAAGCGATGGCGCCCAGAATCATCACAGCGTATTTTGCCTTGATGGGAAAGACCATGCCGAAGAGGATGGTGGCGTCGGGAAAGAGCATGCCAAAGGCCAGCAAGAGGCCAAAGATCGCGCCGCTAGCGCCGATGGTGGGGACGTTCTTCTCTCCAATGAGATATCCGACGACAATCACACAGAAGGCCGCGCCGATGCCGCAAAGGAAGTAGAAACGGAGGAACTTTTCCAGTCCCCAGGTTTCCTCCAAGGTCTTCCCCACAAAGAAGAGCATTAACATGTTCAAAAGGATGTGGCTGACGCCGCGCGGATCGTGCAGAAACAGGTAGGTGAAGGGTTGCCAGATGTGGAGGCGCTCTACGGTATCGGAAGGAACCAACTGGAAGGGTGCGAAAAGCGCGTCCCAGCGCCACAGGTCCGCAAAGAAGTAGGCCAGGAAGAAGGCCACGTTTACGATCATCAGCCATTTGACGCCCCGGGGAACGGAGAATCCGGAGCTAACATAAGCGGGCCCTCCGGCTGAATAACGCATAGATTCTATTTGCAGTCTAACAAAGCTTGAGAGAAGGGCCCCTAAATCGAAGTCGGCTCCCCGATCATGGTCATGCGCCCCAAGGGAAGTACATCGCCGAGGCCGGCGGAGGGAGTGGAGTGGCTATCGGAACCGCCTGGGAGCGGAATGACCTGCGGTTGTGTATTGCAGCCCGCGGTTTCAAGAGCGTCAAAAGAAAAAGACAGTGTACCGCCTTGACTCACCGTGCCAGCACCGGCGCCCCAATCCACGAATACCGTCACGGCGCCCTCAAAGCTCTTCAGGTTGATGTTGGGGCGGCCCGACCCTAGCAAGCGAAATACTTTGAACTTCACGGCGGGCCCGGGCGAAAAGGTAGCCTGTCCACCCGCCCTTCCCGGTCCAACGGAGAAGCCACCTCCGGTTGCCAGCACATGGAACGTTGCTTTCTTTTTGTCGATCAAGTCCGTGACTTCGAGATGGGCGCCCAGAGTGAAAGATTCAAGGACATGCAAGGCTCCCACGGTAAGGTTGACGGCCTTCAAGAGGCGGACGCTGAATCGCTCCTCGACAATCGAGGGCGCCGGAGGGGCGGGCTCCGGGGGAGGGGGAATCACTGTTACCCGGCGGGTGAAAAAGACCACCCGCCGGTTCATCGCAAACTGCTCTTCGGTGAAGGCTCCCTTCACTTTCAGGTGTTGGAAACCCATACCAAAGGCCTTAGAGTACTTGGCAATGCGCTTGGCAGCGGCCTCACCACCCTTTTGCTTCAGCGCTTCTACCAACATCAAAAAAGCGTTATCCGCCCGGTCCGTGCTAATTTCTTCCGCAAACTGCTTCCGTTCCTCGATGGGAACCTTAAGCGGCACATCGGCGTGGCCCTCCACGCGAAAATCCACGATCGGATCTTTGGTTTGTTGGGATCGGATTATCTTTTCCGCTAACTCATTGATCTTGTCGATGTGCGCGGGAGAGGGATCGACAATGTACTCAGAAAATCCAAAAAGTTCTAGCGCTGCCTCTTCGCGCTCGTTCACGATTTGGGGGAGGCGCCCGGCTAACTGGCCCCGCAAGAAAGGAATGTAACGCATTCAGGCGTGAGGATGACCGGGGGCCACCACCGGATTACTTTATTTTCGTACCCGCAAGGCCGCGGTGGAATCGTACTCGGGAGCCGTTTCCAGGCGCTTCTCTAGCGTCTGCTGCATGCCGATCATGGCAAAACCCAAGCCCAGCCAAATCTGCCAGCGGGAAAAAAGCCCTTCCGCCACCAGAAAGTCAGACGACCACCCAAGGTCAGCGCCAAACCGCCAGAGAGCAAGCAGGAACGCCGCCGCAGAGGCCGGTTTTAATAAGTGCACCACCAGCCGGAACGCCTCCATAAAGTCGTCTCCCCAGGCGAATTCCAGGCGCTGGATAGGAAGCGAGCGAACTAAGACCTTTACTGACATTTTTGACTAGCCTCGACTAGTTACCTGTTGGATGCAATTGGATGGCCAAAGGATACGGCGAGGAATCGCCTCGGCTTTGGCATCAGCACCCTCACTAGAGAACGCGCATTTTCGACACGCGGATGTGTCATCGAACGGGAAATGAGGCGAACTATTCTTCTCTACAAAGAAAAACGCCACCGCCCTGGGTGGGGCCGTGGCGTTCCAAATGAGGAATTTTTTCCCAGCGCTATTTGCGGGGTTCCATTACTTTGGGCGTGGCGAGGTATCCAACGATCACGTCTTTCTTAACTTCGTTCACCACGAATTCGTAGGGTTGGCGGGCCTTGGAAGTAAGGAACTGAACGGGCTCGTTAGTCGTCTTGTCTTTCTTCTCGATGCGCTTGTCGTCCACTGTCACCTCGACGGTATAGCGGTTGCGTTTCATGTCCGTTTTCTTCAACTGGACCATGATGTCGCCGATGCGTTGAGGCTGCTTGGTCTTGCCGAGGTTGAATTCATAGTAATTGCGTTCGCCCAGGCGCTTCAGGGCTTGCAATTCGCTGCCGTTGGTGGCAATCAGCCCGCTTTGCATGCCGAGGTCGCCGCGGACGGTCTTTAAGTCCGCAATCGTCTTGTCCAACTCCGACTTGGTGTTGGAAACTTCCGACTTGACCGTAGATACTTCCGTTTTCACTTCGCCGATCTTGGTGTCGGCGGCGGCGGAAACTTCGGCTGTCTTTTGCTGGATTTCCGTCGAGAGCTGTTCCTTGGTTTTCTGCTGCTCGGTCTGCAGACGGCGAGCCATATCGGTTACCTTTTGATCGGCTTCCACCTTGGCTTGGCCCACGGCCATGGCCGCCTGACGGCGGGCCGTTTCCAACTGTTCCTGCATGGACTCGATATTGCGGCGGCTCGTCTGCGTGCTGGCCTGCGCGGTCTGGCGCACGTCGGTCAGCTTCTCTTCCAGCGATCTCTGGACGGTGTCCATTTCGCCGCGCATCTTATCCAACTGGATAAACATGTAAACGTTGGACGCTAAAAGGGCGATCACCGCCCCGAACAAAATCGCGATCTTCAATCCGCCTCCTTCGCCCTCTTGCGGGGCCTGACCAAATTGGTTCTCTGACATTCTACTCGTATTCTCCTCGTTGGCTACTCTAACAAAACTGGAAGCGCCCGGGCCTTAACCGTGCATTTCCCGCACGAAAGGCAAAAACTCCTGGCGGGGCACGCCGGCTTCAAAGCAAGCCCGGCAGCGGGCTTCATAAAGGCCGCCCGCTCCTACCACGATTAGATCCCCGCTGTCGAACAAGCGTTGCGTCTGTTTTGCAGGATTACCACAGCGCATGCATATGGCGAGCGTTTTGGTGATGCTTTCCGCCATAGCGAGCAAATCCGGTATGGGAGGGAAAGGACGGCCCAGATAATCTGTATCGAGGCCGGCAACGATGACCCGTTTTCCGCCATCGGCCAGTTGGTTGGCAACTTCAACCAGGCCCGGACCGATAAAGTTGGCCTCGTCCACGCCCACCACCTGGGTGCGCCAATCGAGGTGGGTGAGAATCTCGCTGGCGCCGCCCACCACCGTGGAAGGAAGGCGCATTTCGCTATGACTGACAATTTCATCCACGGAGTAGCGCGTGTCCAGGCACGGCTTAAAGACTTGCACGCGCTTGCGTGCGATCATCGCCCGGCGCAGGCGGCGAATCAATTCTTCGCTCTTGCCGGAGAACATGGGGCCGCAGATCACCTCGATCCACCCCATGTTGCCTGCCAAAAAGTCCATAAGGGCCAGTGTGGCATGAAGCGGACACCGGGTCCGCATCAATGAGATGATCAGGAGTTTGCGTACCCGAAGACTTAGCACCGAAGCCTTGGCGTCTGCCCCGGCTGAGGAAGTGGCCCGGAATCTAAGGGATATCCGCCGCATCAACTCCTGGACGGGCGCACGCTGGAAGCTGGGAAGCTTGCTGGCCGGGTACTTCCCCGCCTCGGCCGGCTTTTCATTTCTGGACGTGGGCGGGGCCTCTGGGGATTTGTCCCGTAGTGTGGGCCAACGCTTTCCCGAGGCGCGGGCTATGGTGCTCGATCTCAACCCGGACCACCTGCGAGAAGCCGACGCGCCGAAAATTGCGGCGGACGCCTTTCGGCTGCCCTTTGCGGACCGTTCCTGCGACGTGGTGCATTGCTCGTTATTTTTGCATCACTTTTCCGATGAAGCCTGCCGGGAACTGCTGTTGGAAATGCATCGCGTGGCGCGTCGCCTGGTGCTGATTCAGGACTTACATCGGCATCCACTTTCTTACTGGTTCCTACCCCTGACGCGCTGGCTGCTGGGGTGGCATCCGATGACGGTTTCCGACGGGATGCTAAGCGTGGCCGCAGGATGGACGCGCCCGGAATTAAAATGCCTTCTTCGAGCGGCGGGCTACCTGCCCCGCGCTACCATCGAATGGCATTTTCCCTCATTTCGCTATTTCATCGCCATCGAGAAAGATTGAAACTCATTAGCCTTACAAATATTGATGCAATTTTTTATTGCGTAGAAAAAAAGAGTTTGAGAGAATCAAGCGAAGTTTTGGCGGCACTCCCCTCCCAAGAGTAGCCGCGCAGTCAGGAGAATCAGAAGTGAAAGAAAAAGGTAAAGTGAAGTGGTTCAACAACGCCAAGGGCTTCGGCTTCATACAGCGTTCCACGGGCGAGGATGTATTTGTGCATTTCTCGGCGATTAGCATGAACGGATACCGTTCGCTCGACGAAGGCGTCGATGTCGAGTTTGAGGTCAAGCAAGGCCCTAAAGGACTGATGGCCGAAAACGTGATGCGCGCCTAAGCCCAGCGCCGCTACTTCCAAATCGAAGGCCAAGGCCGCTCCACCGGGAGCGGCCTTTTGCTTGGAAGCTATTATTTATTCCAGGGGATTGGACTGCAGGACAAGGTGGCTGGGGCGGGCGGCCTCATGGAAGAGCCGCTGGGTCGCTTTTTGGAAATCGGCGGCTTTCATATTGGGGATGTCCCCAAACTTTTGAGGGTTCCGGTCCGCGAGCGGAAACCAGGAGCTTTGCACCTGGACCATCACCCGGTGCCCACGGCGAAAAACATGGCAGATATCCGGGAGGGAGAAATCGAGCGTGAAGGGTTGAGAGGGCTGGAGAGGCTTGGGCGTTTCAAATCCATCGCGGAACTTGGCGCGGAAGGGCTCTCCGCGCACCAGTTGTTGGTAGCCGCCAGGCCGCACGCCGCTGGGGTTGGGGTTCGGGTCCGGCAGGTCGTCCGGGTAGACGTCGATCAGTTTAACGACGAAGTCGGAATCGGTGCCGGTGGACGAAAGGTGCAGTTTGGGCAGGACGGGCCCGGCAACCACCCAATCTTCGGTCAGGACGTCGCTGACATAGCTAAGGACGTCGGGGCGCGAGGAGGCGAAGCGTTGATCGCTAACCATATACTCCTGCGCCATGCCGAGCGTGGTGTAGCCGACAAAGGGGACGGGCTTGTTGGGGTCGGCGACATATTCGTCGTAGGACGCCTCGCCAGCGGCCGGAGGATCGAGGCTTAGCTTTCCGCCGGCGCGGAAATACAGTTTTCGCGGTTCGGCTTTGGGGGGCCACTGGGAAAAACTGCGCCAGCGGTTGGTGCCTGTTTCAAAGGCGTAGGCGCGAGCGAGCTTGGGATCTGGCTTCTCCTTCAAATGATGTTCGAAAAAGGGAAACTCGACTTTTTCGCGAAACCAGGGTGAGGCCTTGAGATTGAAGGAAACAGCGCCAAGCCGGTCCCCGTCCCCACGCGCCCAACCGCCGTGCACCCACGGGCCCATCACCAGAGTGTGGGGCGTGGAGGGGCTTTGCGAGTCCAGCGCGCGGTCTAAACGCAAAGGGCCATGCAAGTCTTCGGCATCGAACCAGCCACCCACGGTTAAAACGGCGGGTTTGATGTTCTTGACGTGTTGGGCGAGGCCGCGGGCCTTCCAGAAGTCGTCGTAGGTGGTGTGGGTGAGCAGATCGGTCCAGTACTCGCTTTCGCGCTTGAAGTATTTTTCGTCGGCATTGGCCAGCGGCCCAAGGTTGCGATAGAAATCATAGCCGTCGGGAGTATTGAAGCTGAAGCGCTTGGCGCCGGGGTCGGGCAGTTCCGGTTCGGTTTTCTTCTTGCCAAAGAAAGCATAGAAGCCAAAGTTGGCGGTCAGGAAAAACGCCCCGTTATGGTAGCCGTCATCGCCTAGGAAGAGGTCGACAATCGGCGCTTGGGGGCTAGCGGCCTTCAGCGCCGGGTGAGCGTCGATCATGCCGGCGGCGGCATAGAAGCCGGGGTAAGAGATTCCGAGAATACCCGTGCGGCCGTTGTTGCCAGGGACATGCTTCAGCAGCCAATCAATGGTGTCGTAGGTATCGGAGGACTCGTCGATATCCTGAGGGCTGCGTTTGACGGCTTTATGCGGCGTCATTTCGACGAATTCCCCCTCGCTTAAGTAGCGACCGCGGACGTCCTGGCAGACGAAAATGTAGCCGCTTTTGAGGAACTGCTCATTTGGCCCTAGAGAAGAGCGGTATTTATCGGCGCCGTAGGGGGCGCAAGAGTAAGGCGTGCGGGTGAGCAGAAAGGGATAGCTTTTAGCGCCGTCCTTGGGGACATAGACGGAGGTGAAGAGCTTCTTGCCGTCGCGCATGGGCACGCGGTACTCGTATTTGGTGTAGTTCGCCTTCACGTACTCGGCTTGGGCCTGCGGGGTCATCGGCTGAGAGAAGGCCACGAATGCCGGCAGCGAGAGCAAGATTGCGAGTCGAAGCATAAGCGCCATTATAGAATTCAACCTATGTCACCTTCCGTATGGCGCGAAGCGATCGCCGAATTTTTGGGTACCTTGATCATTCTGACGTTGGGCGGAGGGGTGGTCGCCATGGTGGCTCTATTTGGGACGGGATCGGCGGGAGAAATCGTCCACGGGGGATTCACGAACATTACGCTCGCCTGGGGGCTCTCGGTGGCGCTAGGAATTGTGGTGGCGGGAAAGGTTTCGGGAGCGCACCTGAACCCCGCCGTCACGATCTCGGTGGCGGTCTTCCGCGGCTTTCCGTGGGCCAAGGTGGGTCCCTATATTGCCGCCCAGGTGCTAGGAGCGTTTTGCGGTTCGGCGCTGGTGTTTTTGAATTACCGGGCCGTCATCCTGAAGACGGACCCGACGCTGGAGAAAACGGCTGGGGTCTTCACCACTTTTCCCTACTTCGCCGATTACCCGGCGCCGGGCTTTGTGGACCAGGTAATCGGCACGGCGCTGCTGCTTTTTCTGGTTATGGCCATCGGGGATGAAAACAACCTGCAGGCGCCGAATTGGCTGAGCCCCTTTCTGGTGGGTGGAGTGGTGGTGGTAATCGGGATGAGTTTCGGGGCACTGCACGGTTATGCCATCAACCCGGCGCGGGATTTCGGGCCCCGCTTGTTTACGGTGGTGGCGGGCTTTCGCAACAACGGGTTGAGCGACGGCTCGCACGTATGGTGGGTGCCGATCGTGGCGCCGATTCTAGGTGGCATTGTGGGAACGGCGGCGTACGAATACACGCTTCGCCGCGCGCTGGAGAAGGTAGCCGAAGAAGGCTAAGGGGTGGCTAGCGCGGCCGCAGCGCTTTGGCGTCCACCGTCAGGCCAAAGCCATGGCGATGGGCGTTGACGGTGAGAATCTCCGCCGCGCGCTTCTCAAGAGTCTCCGCCTCGCGCTTGCGCTTCAGCTTGCGCAGCACCGTGGCATAGTCGCCCAGCACGCCGGCGGTGATCAGGCTTTCCGGCCCTAGTGAAGTTTCCGCGATCTGCAGCGCCCGTTTGATATGCCATTCGGCCTCGAGCACTCTTTCGGTGCGAGCATAAACGAGCCCCAGCACGGTCAGCGACTTAACCATGGGCGGAGCCGGCGCCTGCGGAATTTTGCCGAGGATTTTCCAGGCCCTTTCGGCATAAGCGGCCGCTTCGCGATCGCGGGCGGAATCGAGGGCGAGACAAGCCAGGCTGCTGAGCGCGGAGGCAACGCGTTCGTGCTCCGGGCCTAGCTCTTGCTCAAACAGCGCCAGCGCCCGGTGCAGCAAGGCCTCGGCCCCGAGCTTGTTGCCCTGCACCACATCGAGAATGGCGCCCTCGTTCAGAATCTCCGCCTGCTCCAAAGGGCTGGCATGTCCATGCTGCCAGCGAATTTCCAGGGCCCGCCGCAGGAGTGGCTCGGCTTTGGACCCTTGGCCCATTTGGATGTAGATTCCGCCGAGATGCGCCAGGACCGCAGCCACGCTGGGGTGCTCGGCACCTAAGGATTTTTCGAGAATCAGAAGCGCCTTGCGGCAGTACCTTTCGGCTTGCGTAAACTGGCCCAGGTCTTCGTGAACGCTGGCGAGATCGTCCAGGGTGGTGGCGGCCCGGGCACTTTCCGGAGCGGCGCTTTCTTCATCCCGCCAAGCGGCCAGGAATTCCTCCCGAGCTTCCACGTAGCGGCCTAGGGACTGCAGCCGTCGGCCTTCGGCCGTATGGCTGGCCGCCCAGGAGGAGACCGCCAAAATCCATAGAAAAGCCGCGCGTCGCATGAAAAGCCGCATCGAAAGCTCCTCTGGGCCCTTTTGAATGATCCGCCAAGCCCGACAGTTTCACGAACTATTTACGAGATAGTCATTCTTCTGTCACACAGAGAATATAGGCAGTCCGTATGAAATGCAAGAGAGGAATTAACCGCAGCAAGAAAAAAACGGCGCTGCGCTAAAGCAGACGACTGTGCTCGACGAGAATGCACGTGTCCATCACTACGTCCAGGCCGCCAGCCTCGGCGATCTGTTTCGCCTCTTCGTTAGCAATGTCGAGTTGGAGCCACAAGGCCTTCGCACCCACGGAGACGGCGCTGCGCGCTACTTCCGGAGTATGCTCCGGTCGCCGGAATACGTTCACAATGTCGATGGGTTCGGCGATGTCTTCCAGACGCGCGTAAGCCTTCTGCCCGAGGACTTCGTTTTCCTTGGGATTTACGGGAATAACGCGGTAGCCGATGCGTTGCAGGGTCTTGCCGACGTTGTAGCTAGCCTTAGAGGAGTCGTTGGAGAGGCCCACCACAGCAATGGTTTTCGCCTCGCGTAAGATCTGTTCAATTGTCCGCGGCATCTTCCTGGTCCATTTTGAGAATGTGTTTGAATTTGGCGATCTCGGCGACATTCAAGGGCCGGATCTCGCCGGGCTTCAGTAGACCGAGCTCCAGAAAGGCGATGCGCACGCGCTTCAATTTTTCGACCAGGTAGCCAAAATGTTTGAACATCATGCGGATCTGGTTCTGCCGGCCTTCGGTAAGCTGAACCTCATACCAGGGATTGTTGGCTTTACTCAACTGTTTCAGGCCGGCGGGCTTGGTGCGCTTACCGCTTAAGGGAACGCCGGTGCGGAATTCCGCCATTTGTTCCAGCGTCAAAGAGCCATTGGTTTTGACGACGTAGGTTTTGACGATGTTGCTGCGTTTGAGCAGGATGCGGTTCGCGAATTCGCCGTCGTTGGTAAAGAGCAGGAGGCCCTCGCTGTGATAGTCCAGCCGGCCCACGGGATAAACGCGCTCCTTGATGCCGCGCAGGTATTCGGCGACGGTGGTGCGGCCTTCGGGGTCGCTCATGGTCGTTACGACGTCGCGCGGCTTGTTCATCGCGAAATACAAAAGGCGATGGGGCGCGTGGATGAGCTTGTTGTCGACCTTGATGTGGTCCCGGGCCAAGTCCGCCTTCGTGCCCAGCTCGACGATGACCTGGCCATTCACCTTGACGCGCCCTTCGCTAATCATCTGCTCGGCCTTACGGCGGCTGGCGAGGCCAGCTTGCGCGATGATTTTTTGCAGCCGCTCTTCGGCCATTAGGCGCTCTCGGCTTTGTCTACCGGCTCGGACTTAGTTTCGGCGGCGGCCGCTTCTTCCGCCACAGCCGTCTCCTGCTGGGGCGGCATGGGCTCCGCAGGGGGAATCATGTCGTCGTCCATGGCCAGGCGCCGGAGCTCTTCGAATTCCTTGAGGGTTGGCAATTCCTTCAGATCTTTGAGGCCAAACTGAATGAGAAACTCGGGCGAGGTCCGGTAGAGCACGGGCTTGCCCACGACCTCCTTGCGGCCGGCCGTGGTGATCAACTTGCGATCGAGCAGCGGCTTCAAGCTGCCCACGCCCTGGGTGCCGCGGATCTGGGCAATTTCCGGCGCCGTCACCGGCTGCTTGTAGGCAATGATGCAGAGGGTTTCCAGCGCCGCCGCGCTGAGCTTCAGCGGCTGCTTCTGGCTTTCGAAAAACTGCCGCAAAGACTCGTCAAACTCGGGCTTGGTGCCAAAGTAATAGCCGCCGGCCTTGGTGTGAATCTGGAAGCCATGCTGTGGTCCTTCATATTCCGCGATCAGTGCGGCCACCACTTCTTCGATCAGGGTCGCGTCCCGGCCAAGGCCCTGCGCAATGGCCGCGGCCGGCATCGGTTCCTTGGTCACGTAGAGGATCGCCGCCACGACCGGCTTCAACTGGTCGCGTTCGCTTAGAACCGTCTTTTCTTCGACAAAAGCGCTTACATCGAGCGCGTTGTCTTCCGCCGTCTGGTCTACTACCTCTTCCACTTCCGTCTTCAATTCTTCCATTCGCTTTTCGTCTACTTGTATTCTTGTTCCACTGCGGCCAGCTCGCTGTCCTGGTCGAAGGCCGCGTCAAACTGCGCTTGGCGTTCCAGCATAATCTCGCCAAAAAGTTCGTCCTGCGCCAAGCCCAAGGCCTGCCGCTTTACCATTTCCAAAATAGCCAGGAATAGGCAGATCATCGCCCGCCGGCTACGCTGCATTTCAAAAAGATCGCGCGCGCTGATTTTCCGGCCCGCCGGGGAATCCCGGAACGCCGCGCGCAATTGCTCGATCATATCCGGAACGCTCACCTCTTCGCCGGTCACTTCGTAAACCGGACGGTTCTTGGCCCGCTCCAGCACGCTTTCGAGGGTCTTAACCAGGTCAAAAAGCGTCACAGCCAGGCCGGGGTCGGGGTCCGGCCCCAGCAGCTTTTCCACCTGCGGATTGGTCCAGATCGCTTCCTCGATCATCCGCTTTTGCTCGAGCATTTGCGCCGCATTCTTAAAGCGCTCATGCTCAAGCAGACGGTCCACTAATTCTTTGCGGGGATCTTCCTCGGGCGAGATTTTTTCCAGTTCCGGATCGCGCGGCAACAGCAAGCGGCTCTTGATGTGGATCAAGGTCGCCGACATGTACACGAATTCCGAGCTCAACTCAATGTCCATCGCCACAGCCTGTTTCATATATTCCAGGTACTGCGACGTGATTTGAGCGATGGGAATGTCGTAGATGTTGATCTGCTGCTTGCGGATCAGATCCAGCAGGAGGTCCAGGGGGCCCTCGTACTGCTGTAGTTGAATATTAAACGAGGACACTACCTCTGTAAATTAGCATGCCGCTTTCCCCAATACACTCTTGACAAAAGCAGAACCAGGAGAAACGGCGCGGGTCCGCCCGCGGTGGCCGGTCCGTCGCTAACGGCGTGGGCAATCATGGCCGAGACGATGTTGATGAAGAAGCCAGCGTAGGCCCATTCCTTCAGCCAACGCGGCAATGGGGCTAGCAAAGCGATTGCGCCCAAAGCCTTGGCCGTACCCAGTTCGACCCGGAACCACTGCGGAAAACCGAGCTTCGTAAAGCCTTCCCGCGCCTCCGGCATCGTGAAGTACATGTAGGCGCTGAAGAGCATAAAGGCCGAAAACAAGCCCGTCGTGCCCCAATAAATCGTGTTTACGGCTTTCGGGGAGTTTAGATTCATAGTTTGGAATGTCCAGACAGTTCGATGCCTAAACGGGCTACCGCGTCGCGCACTTTTGGGTGCCGCCAGGCATCCAGCACCGCTTGCCGGTCCCGCGCCACGTCTTCATAGCCCGGATGCCCCATGGCACGGGATTCTTCCGTGTCGAGCGAGGCGTGCTCCACGAAGAGCCAAGTGCCGCTCTTCAAGCTCTCCAGCTTTTCTACCATGGCGGCGGCACGCTGGTCGGCGTTCATTTCCCGCTTCCAGACGCCGCGCAGGGACTCGACGCCATTCGCCGGCCCCGGCACTTTTAGCTTGTATTCCTGGGAAAGTTTGGCCGTGAGCGTCGCGACCTCGGGCGTGACGCTGGTACAGCCCATGTGCCCCCAGAGATAGCTGACGCGCGGCAGATGCTTCCGGGCCAGTTCGATCTGCGCGCGGAACTCTGCCTCGACATCGGCCAGCGCGAAAGGCATCTGGTTCAAGGCCAGCCTGGGCCCGCCCGCCGCGCCTCGAATCAGGGGCGGAAAATAGCCATTCGGGTCCACCAGGCTTTTGGCTTTGGTGAGAGGTCCCCACTTTACGCGGTCCCATTCGGAACTCAAGGCCAAGTGCACGCCCACGTCGAGGCCAGGGTTCTCGTTCAATTCCCGCACGGCGTCCAGAAACCAGGCTCCCGGCACGATCACGTTCGTCGTGCGCATCACGCCCTCGCGGTAAGCCGCGATGCTGCCTTGGTTCACTGCCCGCGCGACGCCCATGTCGTCGCCCTGGACGATCAATCGGATCTTCGTTTGCGCCATTGCCGCTACTCCCGAGGCCGCCAGCATGCTTCGTCTTGTCATAGCCGCCATCCTATGCCATCTTCTAGGCCAGCTTCCAGGGCTTCCGGTAGCGGCGGGTCACCATGCGGTCGGCCTCTTTATCGTTCACAATGCGCTCGAAGGCGTCGTCCCAAGCGATCCTGCGTCCCGTGCGCAGCGCGATATTGCCCAAGAGCCCCCCTTTGTTCAGCCGATGCCCGTATTCGATGTCGCAGGTGGGCAACTCGCGGCTCTTGATGCTGTTGAGGAACTCGCGAATGTGGCCGGGGCTATCGGGGATGCTTGGGTCCGGGCGCTTGAAGTCCACTACTTCTTTGCCCTTCACGAAGATCTTATGCCGCGTGTAATCGGTCACCAGCGTGCCTTCGGAGCCCTGGAAGGCCGCGCCGATGCCCCAATCCTCCATCCCCGGCGGACCTTGCGGATTCATGCTCCAGACCATGGTCAGACCGGGAAACTCATACTGGACTTCCAGATGGTTGGGCGTTTCCGCATTGTCCCCCTCGGCCAAATTCTCGAGCGCGCGACGTCCAGTGGCCGAGACAAACTTGGGCGCTTGCAGGTCCAGGCCCCAGTAGACTACGTCGGTGATGTGGCACCAGAAGTCGATGAACATCCCGCCCGAATAATCCCAGAAGTAGCGGTATTTGAAATGGGAGCGGTTGGGATTGTACGGGCGCTTCGGCGCGGGGCCCAGCCAGAAGTCGTAATCGAGTTCTTTCGGCGGGGCGGTGTCGGCCGGCGCGCCGATGCCTTTGTTCTCGGAAGTCTTCCAGACGGAGACGCGCGTCACTTTGCCGATGACGCCGCTGCGCAGCAGCTCCACCACGCGCCGGTAGTTGGGCAGATCGTTGTGGATGTGATTGCCCATCTGCGTTACGCGCTTGGCTTTGCGCGCGGCCCGCAGCATCGCCCGGCCTTCGCCAATCGAGTAGCTGAGCGGCTTTTCCACAAAGACGTCCAGACCGGCCTCACAGGCCTGCATCGCGGGAAGTGCGTGCCAGTGGTCCGGCGTGGCAATGCAGACGGCGTCCAGACCCTTGCGCGCGAGAAGCTTCCGGTAGTCGGTAAAGCGTTCGGGAGTTTCGTTGCGTTCCTTTTGCACGTAGGCGACTGCCTGGTCTACGTGCGTCGCATCGAGGTCGCAGATGGCCGCCGCGTTTACGTCGGCATGCCGCAGAAAGCCGCGCAGACGGTTCATACCCATGCCGCCCACGCCGATAAAGCCGACGTTGATGCGTTCATTGGCCGCGGCGAGGAAGCCGGGCGTCAAGGCGAGTAAAGTTCGGCGAGTCATACGGGATTCGCCATATTGTCTCACTGCAATTCGGTGGAGCTAGAAAGGGGGGATGCCCCCGGGCTGCCTTGCTTTCTTCGGATCCGGAGGCGGCGCGCCTTTGAAGGTCAGGGTCACGATCACGCTGTGTTCGGCCTCGTTGATGTCATAGCGGCTCTTGGTTTCACCCAAGTTATCGAAGACGCCGTCCGCGCGCACCTTGTCGAGAAACGCGTCGGGGTATTCGGGGTTAAACGGCGCCCCCGTCTTCATGCCCCACATCTTTCGTATCTCCGGTTCGGACAAGATATCCAGGCCCTTGATTTCCAGCTTGTCGAACTTGTAGCGCTCCCCCGGCTCGACCGTAAATTTCACGTCCACCACTTTGTCTTTGTCGTCGATGGTCCGGGACTCGCTGATCTTCGTATCGAGAAACCCGTTGCGCCGCACCGCCGCCTGGATCTTCCGGCCGCCCTCAGCCACCAGCGTCATGTTGGCGGTCTGATCCTGCAGGAATTCCCCCGCCCGCTTCATCTCGTCGGCGCTGTCGCCCACGCCTTCCACCACAACATTGCGAAGTTTGTATTCCTCGCCTTCCTCCACGGTGACCACGGCATCGACGGCGTTCAATCCCGGCGAAGGCGTGACCGTGATCGAGGGGAACTTCACACGCAAGCGTCCCCGGGCTTCGAAGATGGGGATGATGCGCAGATCCAGCACCTGCCGGAAACGCGCCTCGTCGTAGACCAGGCCTACGGCAGAAGCCGAGGCGGCGGCCCGTAGTTCTTCCGCCGACAGCAGCTTGTTGCCCTTGAAATCCACCTTGTAGACGGTCGGTAGCGGCCGGTTGGCGCGGACCTCGACAAACAGTTCGTTCTTGTCATTCGCGGCCACCTTGGCGTGCAATTCCTCCGTCTCGATGCGCAGGTTCAGCGCGCGATTCAGCTCCGCGGCGTATTTGCGCAACACTTCTTCGGTACCGGGGATTTTGGGCCCGAACAAAGGATCGAAGGCCGCCAGGATCTTGCGCGCTTCGGATTCTTTGACGGGAAGGTCGGCAAAGACGACGGGGTAAAACACGCTCACCTCCTGCACTTCCCAGGTGAGCGCATAGCCCCCGTCGGAAGGGGCGTAACGGTAGGCCGCGCGATCGAAGTAGCCACAGGTGAGCAATTTCTGCAACGCCGCATCCAGTTCTTGATTCGTGACGGGCGTGCCGACGGGCAGACCGGTGGCGGCAATCACCTGCGCGGGACTCAAGACCTTAAGCCCATCCACTTGAATGGAACGAAGCGGGAAAGGCCCACGGGAAACGGGCACTTCGGCCACCTGGACGGGCGTGGGCCGAGGGACGCTACGCTTTTTGGCGGGGGGGACTTGCGCTGCCATGCTCGCCGCCAGAAGCAGCAACGTTACAGAAAGTCTCATCGTCTTGATTATCGTCTTCATCATCGCCGACATCTCCTCGACGGCGATGCTGCACGTTCGGTTCCAACCCGCGTTCAGGGTGAGCAAAGGAGCCCTTGATACACTACGGATGACCCATGTCCTACGATGTTGTGATCATTGGCAGCGGCCCCGGCGGCTACTCTGCGGCAGTCCGCGCCGGCCAGTACGGCCTGAAAGCGGCCATCATTGAAAAGTATCCGAAATTGGGGGGCACCTGCCTCCACGTCGGATGTATTCCCACTAAGGCCCTGCTGCATTCGGCCAGCGTATGGGATTACTTCCTGCATCCCGAGGAAGAGGGGATTTCCTGCCAGAATCCAGTGCTGCATTACCCCAACGTGGTGGACCGCAAGAGCAAAATTGTGTCCAAGCACGCCAAAGGCGTGGAGTTCTTGATGAAGAAGAACAAGGTCGAGGTGGTGGCTGGTTTTGGCCGCATCCTCGGGCCCGGCAAGGTTGAGGTATCCGGGAACGGCCCGGCCAAGATTCTTGAGACGAAGAATATTGTGGTCGCCACCGGCTCGGAAGCGCGGATGATTCCGAATCTGAAGCCGCAAAGCCCGCGCATCGTTACCAACGTGGAGATTCTGGAACTGACGTCCGTACCCAAAAGCCTAGGCATCATCGGCGCGGGGGCGGTGGGCGTGGAATTCGGCAGCATCTTCAAGCGCTTCGGCAGCCAGGTCACGATTTTCGAAATGCTGCCTCGGCTGGTTCCCGTTGAAGATGAAGAGGTTTCCAAAGAATTGGAGCGAGCCTTCAAGAAGCTCGGCATCCGCTGCGAAACCGGCGCCAAAGTGGAGAACATCCAAGCCGGCGCCGACAGCGTGCGCTTTTCGGCAACGCTGGCCAACGGCACAGTGGAACAGGTGGAAGTGGAAACGCTGCTGGTGGCTGTGGGGCGCAAACCCATCACGGAAAACATTGGCCTGGAAAACACCAAGGCGGAAATGGACCGCGGCTTCCTCAAGGTCAACGGCTTTCAACAGACCGCCGAGCCGAGCGTGTACGCCATTGGCGACGTGGTGGCCGGCACTCCGCAATTGGCCCACGTGGCGACGGCCGAGGGCATGATCGCGATCGGCCACATTGCGGGCGTCGAGGTAACGCCGATTAAGAAAAACCGGATTCCCGGCGCCACTTACACCGACCCCGGCATCGGCTCCGTGGGCCTGACGGAGGCGCAAGCCAAAGCGCAGGGTTACAAGGTGAAGGTAGGCAAGTTTCCCTTTGCCGCCAACTCCAAAGCATCCATCGTCGGCCATCACGAAGGTTTCGTAAAGGTGGTCTCCGACGACACGTTCGGCGAAATCCTCGGCGTTCACATCATCGGCCACCACGGCTACGAGTTGATCGCCGAAGCCGTAGCCGCCATGGAATGCGAGGGCACGGTTGAAACGATGATGAACACGATCCACGCGCACCCGACGCTCTATGAAGCCTTGGGCGAGGCCTTCAACGCGGTGCACGGGATGGCGATCAACGCCTAAACTTCCATGCCTGATTTTGAGGTCGTCGACCTTGGCCGTCTATCCTGGTCCGCCGCATGGTCCCTCCAACAGGACCTTGTTGAAAGGCGCAAAGCGGGTTTGGCGCCGGATACGCTTTTCTATGTCGAGCACGACCCCGTCCTGACGCTCGGGCGCAACGCGGACCCGCGGCATATTCTGGCCAGTCAAGAGATCCTGTCTCGGGCCGGCATCGAAGTCCACGAGGCCAATCGCGGTGGGGATGTTACCTACCACGGCCCGGGCCAACTGGTCGCTTATGCGATTTTCGACCTGGCCCAGTGGCGCAAAGACGTACGCGCCTTTGTGCATGCTCTCGAAGAAGCCGTAGTGAGGACGCTGTCCGATTTTGGCTTGGCCGCTCATACGCGCGCAGGCAAAGAAACGGGCGTCTACGTAAAGCTGGCCGACGGGCGTCCGGCCAAGATTTGCGCGCTTGGCATCCACATTAGCCGCTGGGTTAGCTCCCACGGTTTGGCGCTCAATATCGATCCCGATTTAAGCCACTTCCAGTACATCGTTCCCTGCGGCCTGACCTTTCCCGTGACGAGCTTGCGCGCCCAGGGCGTCGCCGCCTCCCGGGCCGAAGTGCAAGCCGTCCTCACCCGCCACCTGGCGGACCTTTTCGTATTCCACCCGCAACATTCTCAACTCGAAGCACAGGAGATTCTTCCATGACCGATGTCGTGATGCCCCAAATGGGCGAAAGCATTGTTGAAGGCACGCTGACCCGCTGGCTGAAGAAGCCCGGCGATAAGGTCGAACGCGACGAGCCGCTCTTTGAAATTTCGACCGATAAAGTCGATACCGAGATCCCCTCTCCGGCCGCCGGCACGCTGGCGGAGGTGCTTGTTCAAGAGGGCGCCACGGTTTCCGTGAACACGGTCGTGGCCCGCATTGGAGAGGGCGGCGCTGCGGCTGCGCCGGCCCCGGCTGCGCCCGTGGACGCTGCGCCCGCTCCGCCTAGCCCGGCTCCTGCTGCCCCGGCTCCTGCTGCACCCGCACCCGTTGCGCCGCCTGCCGGAGACCCGGCCCCTGCCGCCCAGGTGCCCGCGCCCCCGCCCACTGCGGTCGCTCCTCCCGCCCCCGCCGCTGAGTCTTCCGACGTCAGTGGTCCGCTGTCCCCGCTGGTCCGCAAAATGGCCCGCGAGTACAACATCGACCTCGGCCAAATCACGGGCACCGGCGCCGGTGGCCGCATCACGAAGCAAGACATCGAGAGCTACATTGAAGCGCAGGCCGCCAAGACCGTGGCTTCCGCCGCGGCGCCTGCGGCACCCGCTCCTGCTGCCCCTGCGCCCGCAGCCCCAACTGCCGCCGCTCCCGCTGCGATACCTCCTCCGCCCGCCCCCGCTTCTCCCGCCAAGACGCGCGTAGAGCCCATGAGCATCATGCGCAAGAAAATCGCCGAGCATATGATCAAGTCCAAAGCCACCAGCGCGCACGTCACCACCGTGCACAAGGTGGACATGACGAAGATCGCCAAGCTCCGCGCCAAGCACAAGGACGAATTCCAAACCCGCTACGGCTTCGGGCTCACCTTCCTGCCCTTTATCGCCCGCGCGGCGACGGAAGCTCTGCGCAGCTTCCCCTTGCTGAACGCCTCCATTGAAGGCGACAACATCATTTTCCACAACGAAATCAATCTGGGCATCGCCGTTGCGCTGGATGGCGGGCTCGGTCTGATCGTGCCCGTCATCAAGCGCGCCGACGAAATGAACATTGTGGGCCTGCAGCGCTCCATTGTCGACCTGGCCAACCGCGCGCGCGGCAAGCAGTTGAAGCCCGACGACATTTCCGGTGGCACTTTTGCGCTGACCAATTTCGGCAGCTTCGGCAGCATCTTCGCCACACCCGTCATCAACCAGCCCAACGTGGCCATTTTGGGCATCGGCGCCATTGAGAAGGTGCCGGTCGTCATCGACGATGCCATCGCCATCCGCAGCCAGGCGCACCTGGCCCTCACCTTCGACCATCGCCTGGTAGACGGCGCGTTGGCAGATCAGTTCTGCCAGAAGATCAAAGCGATCCTCGAAGGATTCAGCGAAGAGGTTCTCTAGGGACCCCTTAGCGCGGCGTTAAGCGGGGCCATTCCGTTTCGACGCCCCACGTGCGAAGGCGCGCTTGAAAATCCTGCAGGCGTTTGGGATCCTTGCGGATCTGGCGCGGCGCCTCGCCCGCCCGCAGTGCTTCGGCCGCGGCGGCGCCGGCGCTTTCTCCAATGTTCCATTCCACCGGATGGAGACGATAACAGCCGTTGGTTATGTGCGTGACGCCAAGGTTCTTGGCCCCGGCCAAGAGGTTTTCGATGCGGCGCGGAATCAAGGCGCCGAGCGGGATCTGAAAGGGCAGCGAACTCACGTCGATGTAGTTGTTGCCGCCGCTGGAGGGATGCAAATCGATGCGGTAGCTGCCGACGCCTACCGAATCCGCAAAACGTTCCGCCTCCTGAGACGGGCGCAGCGTGGTCGCCACGTGCTGTTCACAGACGGTAAACTCTGCAAGAATCCGGCGGCTTTCCCGGATGTACGGATACATGGCCAGGCCATCTTCGGTGCCGGATTGATCGTAGCGAAGTTTCAGGCCGGGCCAGCCCTGTTTGCCGTCGGCGCGCGGAGCCTCGGTTTGCATCCAATACAGCAGCGACAGGCTAAGCTGCTTGCCGCCTTCCAGATGCTTGCGCGCCTCTTCGGGCGTGCCGCCGTGGAGGTTACCCAACCAATAATCGTTCTGCGGCCAGTTCACTAAACTGATATCCGCGTCCTGAGCGGCATCCACATAGTTCCGGCTGCGCCGGATGCGCCGGTAGAGCCAAAGATTAAACGGCCCCGCCTTGCCCTCGTCCTCGGTGGGATCGAAGGAGAATTCCCGCCGTTCGAGCGTAATCGGGTGAGACATGCTCCAACTGAGGAGCTTTCCGGGCCAGGCGGGCTTCAACTGGGGCACGTAGTCGCGCCAGAAGGCGTAGTTATCCGGCTTCGTAATCGTGTGATTCTCGCCCGCGTGGTGAGAGACGGCGAAGCATACGGTGAAGGACTGGATGTTGGCGGGCTGCGCCAGCTCGGGCGCGCTGGGCTCGCCTGTGCTTTTGCGGCTCTCAAAGCCCGTTACGTGCTCGCAACGGGATAGCGCCAAAAGGTCGCCCTGTTCGGTCGCGTCGATAAAGTAGGGCGCCGAGATCGTGATCCGGTGCCCTTCCCGCGCGTGGCGCACCGTTACGGCGCGGAAGCGGTCGCCCTGCTCGTCCACGCCGACCGGATCGAATTCCGTCAAGAGGACCAGTTGACCCTTGGCCACGTAAGGCGCGAGCATGGCTTCGAGCACGGCCAAGGAGACGCGCGGCTCGTGGGTGAGGCCGCTCACGGAGCCTCCGCCGGGATTAAACGGCGTCCTGTGGCGGGCGTCGGCGGTCAAGGGGAAATGCGTCCGGTAGTAGGAGCGCACCGCCTCCCGATAGTGGCGATAGGCCCGCGTGCCGCCAAAACTTTCGATCCAGGGGTGTTCGTCCGGCGGCACCAGTTGAGAGGTTAGTTGTCCGCCGATCCAGCGGCAGCCCTCGGTCAGGACGACCTTTCGCCCTTCGCGGAGCGCGCCCAAAGCGGCGGCGCATCCGCCGGTTCCGCCGCCAATAATGGCCACCTCGGTTTTGAGCTCTTGTGGCCGGGTGGAGGCGGCCCACGCCGCTCCGCCCGCCAATAGGGATCGTCTGCTAAGGGTTAGTTCCGGGCTCGACACCCGACTATGATGACATCCCGCGGCTATAGGTGTTGACGCTTTACTTCGAGATGCGCAGCAAGGAACTGGCGATCGCCGCAAAGAGCGTCGACAGCTCCGCACCGTTGGTGGTGAAGTACCAAAGTCCTTTTTGGTGCGCCTGGTTGAAGTACGGGTTTGTATAGGGCGTTACGGTGCCGTTATCAAAAATGGTTCCCTTGAACATTTCCTGATTGGAGATCACTTGCAGGAACTCGCGATCCACCGTGTCTTCGTTGCCGATCAGATAGATGGTGTCGATACGGATGTTGTATTCCGTATCGTTCTTGATGCGGTTGGCCGCGCTGACCGCCGCATTCATCGCGGCGGCCGGGTAGGCGTTGGGCAGATCCGTCCGTAACTTGCCCTCGTAGGGGGAGCCGTTAGCCCACTTATTGGTGCCGAGACCGACCGTAGGGTAGTTCGCCCAGGTGCCGCCGCGCCATTTGCAAAGGTCCCCACCCGGAACGGGAGTGCCAGCGGGCGCGCAACCCTGGTTGACGTTGTAGACCCAATCGTCGCGGAAGCCACGGTTGGAATTACCCATTGCGTCCGTATCGGGGATAAAAGCGAAAGTCTGTGCCGCAGCACGGCGTCCGCCATTGGTACCGGTGGGGCTGGGGAAACCCGAGGCGATACCGGTGGTGTTCACCGTGTCGGTCGGCCTGCCCCAACTGTTGGATTTGTCGCCCCACGTCTCGTGATAGGAGATCGGATTGTTGTTGCTGCTGTTTTGATATGTGGTTGCCTGGGAAAAAGTCCCTTTCATGGTGGTGCCGCCCACACCCGAAACCGTAGGCAAGGGTAACTGGTAGCACATCCACGTGACGCCCCTGTTAGCAACCCCGTAGTATTGATTTTGGTCCCGGCAGTTCTCGTAATTGTAGTCGGGCGCATTGTTGTCTTGGATCCAGCGGGGCTGGTAAGGACCGCTCGCCGAAGGCAGGCGCCACCCGAAGGAATTCTTGGCAGTCGTTCCCAGGGTGGTGGACGGCGAACCGTTGTTGTAAGAGTTCCACTGAGCCGTGGTGAGGGGCAGGAAGCGCGAGTCGCCGTAAAGCGGGGTGGTGACGCCGTGGGTCGTGCGGGCGGTGTTTTGCGCCGAACTGTAAGGCGTGGGCAAGGCGGGGCAAGTCACTTCCACCCCGCTGCTGTTACGGCAAAAGGTGTAGGGATTCTTCCGGTCCCGGTAAAGTAGATTGGTATTCGTGGGCGGCGCGCTGCCCGTGCTGTAGGTGGGTCCCGGACCATAGCGCGTATCAATTTGCGTACGCAAAGGCCAATCGCCCGTTACCTGGTTAGGCATGCCGTCGGTGAAGAGCACAATCGCGTTGAGCGCCAATTTCAGGCCCACGCCCTTGATCTCATCCCAAGAAATGTTAAGCGCGGGGGCAGTATTGGTGCCGCCGCTGCAGTTAAGCCCCGCGAGATCGTCCGTCATCCCCGCCGATCCGGCAGCCTTGAATTGAGTCGACGGTGGGTACACAACGCGGGAAGAGGAACTGAAGGTCGTGAGACCCACGTAATCGTAAGGGCTGAAGTAGCGGATGAATCTTGCCGCCGCATAGATCATGGCGTCGCAGGAGCGCGACGACGCGCTTACCGTCGCCGGGATGGTTCCGACGCTGGTCTGGCGCGAACCCATCGAACCCGAAACGTCCAAAATCAGCATCATGACGAGGGTGCGGCGCGTGGCGGTGCCCGAAGCCGCAATTTTGAGGCTGGGCACGCTGAAGATCTTCATAAAGTAGGTCGGCGCGGTCACGTCGCCCGTCACCGTCACCTTCAACACGCCGGTGGGCGAGCCGTTCTGCATGATCATTTCGAAATCGGGGTCGATATGCGTCAGCGTGGGATCGGTTCCCATGAACCCATCGGGGAAATTCGCCTTAAAAAAGCGTTCTGCGCCGGTGGTGGCCACCTGCTCGACGTC
>CAYLXK010000023.1:0-93702 GCA_964387685.1 uncultured Bryobacter sp. | reverse complement strand
GCTCAAGGGCAAGCAAGGCCGCTTCCGCCAGAACCTGCTCGGCAAGCGCGTCGACTACTCCGGCCGCTCGGTCATCGTCGTCGGCCCGGAACTCAAGCTCCGCGAGTGCGGGCTGCCCAAGAAGATGGCGCTCGAACTCTTCAAGCCCTTCATCTACCATCGCCTCGAACAGCGCGGCCACTGCACCACGATCAAGCAAGCCAAGGAACTCGTCGAGCAGCAGGACCCCGTCGTGTGGGACATCCTCGAAGAGGTGATCAAGGACCACCCGGTCCTTTTGAACCGCGCTCCGACGCTCCATCGCCTCGGCATCCAGGCCTTTGAGCCCGTGCTCGTCGAAGGCAAAGCCATCAAGCTCCACCCGCTCGTTTGCACCGCCTTCAACGCGGACTTCGACGGCGACCAGATGGCCGTCCACATCCCGCTTTCCCCCGAAGCCCAGATCGAAGCCTCGACCCTGATGCTTTCGGCGAACAACATCCTCTCGCCCGCTCACGGCGCGCCGATCGCCACGCCCACCCAGGACATGGTGCTTGGTCTTTATTACCTCACCAAGTCCCGCCCCGGCACCAAGGGCGAGGGACGCACCTTCGCTTCCGTCGACGACGTGCTGATCGCCCTTGAAATGGGCGAAGTGGAAACGCTTTCCCCCATCCGCCTGCGCCACACCGGCAAGGTCATCGATTTGACCAAAGCCTTCGACTCGCAGAACGTCATCCTCACCGAGCCCGTCGAGTACGTCAAGCAGTACATGGACACCACCGTCGGCCGCGTCATCCTGAACGACGTCCTCCAACGCGCCATTGCTACCGTCACCAACGAGCCGATTCCCTTCATCAACGGCTTGCTTAAGAAGAAGGGCCTCACGCAGATGGTGCAGTATTGCTACCTCCGCTTTGGCCTCCAATCTACGGTCGCCATGCTCGACGAAGTGAAGGCCCTCGGCTTCCACTACGCCACGCGCGGCGGCGTCTCAATTGGCATTGACGACATGGTCGTGCCCTCCGTGAAGCCCAAGCTGGTCAACGAGGCTGAAAAGCAGGTCATCGAGGTCCAGCAGCAATACAACGACGGCGCCATCACCAACGGCGAACGCTATAACAAGACCATCGAAATCTGGCAGCGCGTCACCGACCAGGTCTCCGACGCCATGTTCAAACTCATGGAAGAAGACGACCGCACCGGCCGCTACCTCAACCCGATTTACATCATGGCCGATTCCGGCGCCCGCGGATCGAAACAACAGATCCGCCAACTCTCCGGTATGCGCGGCTTGATGGCCAAGCCCAACGGCGAAATCATCGAAACCCCCATCACCGCCAACTTCCGCGAAGGCTTGAACGTACTCCAGTACTTCATCTCGACGCACGGCGCGCGCAAGGGCCTGGCCGATACGGCGCTTAAAACCGCCGACTCCGGCTACCTCACGCGCCGCCTCTGCGACGTCGCCCAGGACGTCATCATCACCGAGCTCGACTGCGGCACCCAGAACGGCATCTTCGTCGAGCCCATCATTGAAGCCGGCGAAATCATCGAGCCCCTGCGCGACCGCATCATCGGCCGCGTGGCCCAGGAAGACGAAATCGACTTCGAAGGCCAGGTCATCGTTCGCGCCAATGAAGAAATCAGCGAAGAGAAGGCCACCGCCATCCAGGGCGCGGGCATCGAACGCGTGAAGATCCGCTCAGTCCTTACCTGCGAATCCAAGCGCGGCGTTTGCCAGCTCTGCTACGGGCGCAACCTTGCCACCGGGCGCATGGTCGAACGCGGCGAAGCCGTGGGCATCATCTCGGCGCAGTCCATCGGCGAACCCGGCACGCAGCTCACCATGCGTACCTTCCACGTCGGCGGCACCGCCAGCGCGCACTCCGAGCAATCCACGCAGGACTCGAAGTCCGACGGCTATATCAAGTACGACGGCATCACCACCGTCAAGGACAAGAACGGCCAGTTGATCGCCATGAACCGCTCCGGCATTCTCGTCATCGTCGACGAAAAGGCCCGCGAGAAAGAACGCTACCCCGTCGTCTACGGCGCGAAAGTGCTCTTTGAAGACGGCGCCCCCGTTAAGCAAAACCAGGTGGTCCTCGAATGGGATCCCTTCGCGTTCTCCATCCTGAGCGAAGTTTCCGGCGTCGTCCACTTCAAGGACATGATCGACGGCGTCACCATCACCGAACAGGTGGACGAAATCACCGGCATGAGCCAATATGTCGTCATCGATTCCACCGACGATAAGCGCGTACCCACCATCGTCATCAAGCCCGCCGGCGGCAGCCGTGCCGACGAGCGCCGCTACCTGATGCCCACCCACGCCCACATGCTCGTCGCCGACGGCGGCGAGGTTCACGCGGGCGACGTTATCGCCAAGCTCCCCCGCGCCACCACGAAGACCAAAGACATCACGGGCGGTCTCCCGCGCGTTGTCGAACTCTTCGAGGCCCGCAAGCCCCACGATCCGGCCATCATCGCCGAGATCACCGGCTCGATCCACTTCGGCGAGCTCTTGAAAGGCTACCGCAAAGTCACCATCACCGGCGAAGACGGCACCGTGAAGGAATACTCGATTCCCCGCGGCGTCCACATCAACTTCCAGGAAGGCGAACGCGTCAAAGCGGGCGACCCTCTCATGGACGGCCCGCGCAATCCGCACGACATCCTCGCGGTCTTGGGCGAAACCGAACTCCAGAAGTATCTCGTCAACGAAGTCCAAGAGGTTTACCGCCTCCAGGGCGTGAACATCAACGACAAGCATCTTGAGGTGATCGTTCGCCAGATGCTGCGCTGGGTGAAGATCGACGACATCGGCGATACGGACTTCCTGCCCGAAGAAGTGGTTGACCGCTTCAAGTTCAAGGAAGAAAACACCCGCGCCATTGAATCCGGCGGCCGCCCCTCACGCGGCAACCCGGTCCTCTTGGGCATCACGAAGGCGTCGCTATCGACGGATAGCTTCATCTCCGCCGCCAGCTTCCAGGAAACCACGCGCGTGCTCACCGAAGCCGCCATCAACGGCAAGGTGGATTACCTGCGGGGTCTCAAGGAAAACGTCATCATGGGCCGCCTCATCCCGGCCGGCACCGGTATGGAATACTACCGGCGCGCCCGGATCGCGGGCGAGGACATTGTCGACACGGTCGAACAAGAGCCCGAGAATCCGATGGACGCCCTCAGCGTCTTCGACGACGACGCGAAAAGCCTCTTCGCCGGAGGCCTCGACGACGACGAACCCGTCGCCGCCATGGGCGACGTCGAGTAGACGCCGCGTACAACACAAACAAACAAGGCCCGCCGCGACCAAGAGTCCGGCGGGCTTTCGCTTTCCTGGCTGGCCCTAGCGCAGCGCGCTCTGTTTCGGCTGGCTCCGCGTGCCGAATTCGTTTAAGAAGACCACGTCCACCCGCCGGTTCTTGCGCCGCCCCTCGGGGCTTTCGTTATCGGCCACCGGTACCGTATCGGCATAGCCCGCCACCGACATCCGCGGCACCGGAATCGCATGGTTCTGATCAAACAGCGTCAGCATGGCGATGGCGCGGGCCGAAGATAGCTCCCAATTCGAGCGGAAGCGTTCGTTGTGCATGGGGGTTGAGTCTGTATGTCCTTCGAGCAGGATCTTGTTGGGAATGCGCCGGGCGCTATCGGCGATCTTCTTGAGGATCGGAAAGGCGGATTCCTCGATGCGGTCCCCGGCCGGAGGAAAGAAGGCCGCCTCCTTCAAGCTCACCACCAGCCCGCGGGGCTCCATATTGATGGAGAGTTTGCCGGCGAGGATTTCGCTTTCGAGCTCGTGGCTCAGTTCCTGCAGAGAAGGCAATAGATCGGCCATGGCTGCGGTGGCCGCATTGAGAGACTTTTCGGGAGCGGACTGCGCCGCCGACTTCCGTTTATCCTCCGTTTCCGGCGGGCGCCGGCGCCCCATCATTTCCATCAGGGCCTTGGGCATGCTGCCGGTTTCAAAGGCCTCTTTTACGCTCGCCGAGACCTCCTTGGCCTTCTGTTTGTCGGCGTGCGAACTGGCGAACATGACGACGAAGAAGGCAAAGAGCAACGTGATGAAGTCGGCATAGGAAACCAGCCAACGTTCATGGTTTTCCGGGGCCTGCTGTTTGGCTCGGCGCGCCATGATGGATTCGAGAGCCGGGCGCCCGTCAAGCCGCCATGGCTTGGGAACCGCCATCGCCTCTGCCTCCATCGCCTCTGCCTCCAGTGCGAACGCCCGAGCGGGCCTCGGGCGGCAGATAGGCCTCCAGCTTCGAGCGGATCAGCTTCGGATTCAATCCCTCCACAATCCCCATCACTCCCTCCAGAATCAGTTCGCGCCGCTCCGTCTCGCGGGCAATGCGCGCTTTCATCTTGGCCGCGGCGGGCAGAAACAAGATGTTGGCCAGGGCGACGCCGTAGACGGTGGCTACGAACGCAACGGCGATGCCATGCCCCACCTCCTCGATGTTTTCCAGGTGCTTCATCACCTGAATCAAGCCCAGCACCGCGCCAATAATGCCGATCGTTGGAGCATAACCTCCCGCCGCCTCAAAAACCTTCGCCTCGGCCTCGGCCCGGTGCTCGGCCAGCGCAATCTCCAGTTCCATCGCCGAACGCAATTCGCTCAAGTCGCATCCGTCCACCGCCATGTTCATCGCCTTGCGCAAGAAGGGGTCCTCCACCCGTTGGGCGTCGTCCTCCAGGCTCACCAGGCCCGCCTTGCGCGCCCGCGTCGCAAAACTCAGAATCTCCTCCACATAGGCCTCGGCGGAATCCGGCGGCTGGAAGAATACCTGGCGGAAGCGCTTAAAGGCACCCAGCAGCACCAGCATCGGTGTGTTTACCATCACCGCGCCCAAGGTACCGCCCACCACAATCAGCGCCGCCGTGTATTGGGAGATATCGGCCAGCACGCCGCCTTCGAGCAGCAAACCGCCTACGATGCCGCCGCCCGCCAGCAGCAGGCCCAGCAAGGTGGACGAGTCCAGGCTGCCTCGCGCTTTATTCGCCATCGCCAGGCCCTCCCGTTTCGCCCGATGGAGCCAGATTGCTGGACGGGGCCAGTATGCGCCGCCGGAAGGCGACTACGCGATCCACTACCTCCGAGGAGCTTTCCAGCACGCGGATGCGTTCCCCGCTGGTTAGGGTCAAGACGGTGTCCGGGCTCGATTCCACCAGCGAAATCAAGTCGGAGTTCACCACCACGGGGTCGCGGTTGATGCGGGTAAGCGGGATCATTACGGATACGCCGCTTATCGGCAATTCCGGGCCCGGATTGAGAGAAGTTTAACTCTCCAGTAGGGCTTGGATGGCGCTCAGCTCTCGCTTCCACTCCTGGCGCCGGAGCTCCTCGCCCGGAGATAGCGCCGCTTCGAAATCCGCAAAGAGCCCCGACTGCACCACCGGCATGGGTTGAGAACTGACCCGCGGAGGGGCGCTGCGCCCAGGACGCGCGCTTGCCGCGCCGGCTGCCCCCACTGGCACCGCTCCCGCCGCTGTTCCCGCTACCCTTCCCGCCACCGTCGAGGCTCCCAGCGCCCCGTTTGCCGCCTTGCCCATCCGCGCGCTCTTAGACGCCACCTTCGGTTTGTTGTCTAAGAATTTACGAGCCCCCTCGATCGTGAAGCGCTTCTCGTAAAGCAAATGTTTGATTTCCAGAATGAATTCGACGTCCTTCCGGCGATACATCCGGTGATTGGAACCCATCTTCTTCGGCGCAATCGAGGGAAATTCCGTCTCCCAATAGCGCAGTACGTGTTGCTTCAATCCGGTTAAATTGGCCACTTCGCCAATGCGGAAATAAAGCTTCGCTGGCAGCTCCTCCGCCGAGCGAATACCCGCCGGAACTTCGCCGGAATCGAAAACAAGGAGATCTTCGGACGGCTGCTTCAAATCCCGATCCTATATCTTAAGTAACCTCCCGTCAAGCACTTCGCCGCCAATTCTCAATTGGCGCGTGAATCCGGCGGAACCGCGCGCGTTGCGCATACGTTACTATAAAGAGACCTTAAGCGGAGTGTTGCCGCTGAGTTCAAACCTTTCTCTGGGGGGCGTAACGGCTTCGACGGGATGGAATGGGCTTCTTAAGGCGTGCCGAGTTCCGGGCTCTCGTTAAACGACTGGAAAAACACAACTGCCAACACGCAGTTTGCATACGCTGCTTAATTAGTTAAGTAGCCGTTCCGGGTGGCCAGTCCGCGGGCCGCCACTGGGACGTCTTATAGCGGAATAGGCTGCGAGTCTCCGTCTGGGGCTCAAGGCCGAGATTAATCAGACTGGGGGTTCGTCTCTCTTGCCGCTTCCGCGCGGCGGATCCCGAGATAACGCGAAGCGGCTACGCACGTAGTCTTGGGAAGGACAGCCATTTCGGACGTGGGTTCGACTCCCACCGCCTCCACCACTCCATCGGCCGCACTGTGCGAGCTGGGTGCTTTACGGTCAAACTTGACACAATGTGCCACAAACAAGGGTTGAAGGCTCCGTATACCCTTACGCCCGGAGCCAAGGTCGAGTTGCGAAGGATCATTCAGGATATCGGCGACGATAGTCCAGAAACCGCCGCTCGGCTGCTTGAGCAGTTTTACGCTGGGCTCCAAGATCTGGCCGCTTCACTGGCCATTGGTCACTGCGTCGAAGAACTGCTTCCCGCAAATATCGCTTTTGGAATTTCTATTCCTATCTGATCGTCTATGCCTGGGCAACGAAGCCGATTCAAGTGATTGCGATTGTCCATCGCTCGCGTGACCTCGAATCCTACTTCTCTCGCCAACGCTTCTTCTCCTAAATCCGCTCCACCCGAATCTCCTTATACTCAATCCACTTCCCCGCCTGATGCGCCTGCAGAAGTATATGCCCAGGCTCGGTGCGCGTCAGTTGCTGGGAATCCACCACCGTCTCGCCGTTAATCCGCACCACGCAGGCAGCACCCTTGACGAAAAGCTGAAACAGGTACCATTCCTCGGCGCGAATGCGCGGGTATCGCGAGCAGCGCGCCAAACCATACAGCGAGCCCGTCGGATACACGGCGCCTTCCACGTCGTGGATCTGGATTTCATAGCGAGGCTCCTTGCCGTCCGGGGCGCCACGAAAGAGGATGCCGCCGTTCGAGTGCAAGCTAGCCCGCACATAGCATTGCAGGCGAAAGTCTTGAAATTTTCCCTTGGTCGCCAGATAGCCCAAACCGTCCGCGCGCAGGACCGCGCCAATCGTTTCCCAGGAGGCCTTTTCCGTCGGCGTCCATTGATCCAGATCCCTTGCCCCGCCATAGAGAAGCTGCCACGCTTGCGCGCCCGGCAGCCGCTCAATCTTGAAATTTCGGAAGCGCAGCGGATAGGAAAGACTTTCGATGCCCAGATAGCCCTGCCGCAAGCGATGCCGCAGTTCCGCTACGCTCTCCACGTTTAGATCCTGCACCGGCTCGCCGTTCCACCAAACCTCCAGCTTTGGCCAGGCCAGCCGAATGCGAAACGAATTCCATTCACCCTTGGCCCTCACCGTCACCTTCTTCGGGGCCACCACCGGAAAGATCGCCCCGCAAGATTCCTTCAACGGCGGCGAGTCCTGCTTTTGAAAGATATTCAGCTTGAAGCCGCAATCCGTAGGAGGCCCGTGCTTCGGCGCACAAAAGTAAAGTCCCCCGTTGGCCCAGCCCTCGATGAAGACTTCGCCGGACCAGTCAAAATTCTCGTAGACTTCCGGGCTGCGGAGCCAGGTGGGGAAATTCGAGCCCGGGTGCACTCGAATCTCGCCGTCGATAAACTGGAAAGCCGAGTCTGGACCTCTCTCCACCACCCAGGCCGCTTGGCCTTGCGAAAAAGCCGGTGCCACCCCGGCTCCTGCCAGTACACTATAGAGTTGGCGGCGTGAAAGCGTCCCGTCCATGATCTCAGACTTTAGCAATCTTTCGATTCAAGGAAACTTGGGCCCCGTAGCCGATGGAACAAACCATCCAGCACCTGCACACCTACTTTCTCTTCCCCTTCGCGGTGGACCGGAGCGAGGTGCTGCAGCATCACGGCCAAGTCTGGAACGGCCGCTACTGGATCGACGGCCTCGACGACTGGATTAACGCCCACCACATCACCAATTCCCCGATCATCACGCATCTGGGGCGCTGGCAGCGCGCCGCCTATTCGCAGTTCGACATGGAGGGCGCCGCCTACCAGGACATGATCTTCTTCCATCCCTTTGTGCGCCGCATCTTTTTCGATACGGCCGGGGTGGGCGTGACGGATAACGAAGTCGAAGCGCTGCTGCGCTGCTACCACATCCCGATTTCGCCCGAGAACAAGATTTTCTTTCACGCCGAAGACATGCGCGGCCGCGAGGCCGAAGTCGAGGTGACCGACCTGCGCCTCTTCCTTTTCGCCAACGGCATCGGCATCCTTTCCCTCGGCGTCGAAACCTGGGACATCTCGGTGGAGAAGGCGCTATGGATCAACGAGATGCTCCGGAAGATCTATCCTTCCAGCGGACGCCAGCGCCGTGAAGGCCGTTGTCCGTCGCGCGTGGCCTTTAGCGTGGAGACCGCCTTTGGCCGCACCGAGATCCTCGAAGAAACCTTTGAAGACGCCGCGATGAAGGGCTTCTTGCCGCCCGTCAGCGCTTTGATCACTTCCCTGCTCTACTTTGCCGACTACCCGCGCGGGGAATACGAACCCGTGCTCGACGAGCGCACGCTGGTCTACTCCTACCTGGCCCTCGACCCCAAAGATCTGCCGGAGAACTTCTACAAAAGCGAAGAATACGACATCCTGTTTTCGCGTGCCCTCTACGTCGACCACGCCGGCAAAGACTATCGCTACGCCCGCGGCTTCACCAAGCGGCTCATGGAGCAACAGGTCTACCGCCGCTGGGCGCACCAGGGCACCATCTACGGTTTCACTTCTTACTCAAACCTCACCATGTGCTTTGGCACCTTCGACTGCGACGACCATCAACTCAGCGAAGGCTTCCTCATCCATCGCATGTTCGATTCGCGCTACTACCTGATGCAGGTGATTGCGCTCTTTTACCGGGCCACACTGCTGGATTTTGCCGAACGAATGGCGCTAGTCAGCCGCCGCCTCTATGTCGATTTCCAGGATGGACGGCTGAGCGAAGACAACATCCAGCGGGCCAACCGCCTGCGCTACGAATTCATCGTCTTCTCTAACTATTGGCACTTTGACGAGTTAGCCAATAAGGACGAAGAAAGCGAACACTTCGACATGCTCAGCGCCGCCTATCATATCCACACGATGAAAGACGAAGTGGACCAGGAAGTCGACAAACTCAACAAGGCTCTAAACGAGTATTACCAAAACCGCAATACCCAGGCCGTTAACCGCTTGGCCGTCGTATCGACCATTCTCGGCGCGGGCGCTGTTATTACGGGTTTCTTTGGCATGAATTTCGCCAAAGGCTTTGAAGCCGTATTTTTTAACCCGCCGGGCACTGCGATGTGGGGACACTATCTCGCCATCGGCTTCGTGACGCTCTTCTGCGTCAGCGCCCTGACGCTCACCTTTATCCTCTTCAGCCGCAACTGGCCCGACTACCGGAGCGTATTCCGGATGGGTCAGGATGTCGCGCCCGGCATCAGCCGCCCGACGCGGAACCCGCGCAATGGCTCCGGCCACTAGCGCGAGTCCTCCCAATTCAAATTCGCTTGAGCCAGCCCCGGCACCAAGCCTGAAATTCCGCCGCTTCCCTTTGCCGCGCTTCGCTCAAAGGCAGCGCATAGGTGGCCGGAAACCATCCGCGCGCCTCGGCAATCCACTTCAGACCCCACGGAGTAGGAACGCCCTCCAAATGCGTGAGCAGCTCGGCCAGTTCCGCCGAGCCTTCGCCACGCCACACCTTCAAGATCAATTCCGGCGCCACGCCCGCCACCCCTGAAATCAAGGCATCGAGCAAGCCCTCCTGCACCGCCTCCACCAGCGCCCCGTCGTGCCCCAGTATGCGCCGAAAAGTCGGGTGCTCCCGCCGCAAGCTCCGCAATAATTCCAGCGACCCGCTAGAATCCTTGATGCCCATCACCTGCGGAATCTTCTCAAGGATCGCCGCCACCGCCTCCGCCCCATAACCGGAACTGAACTGCGGCAGGTGATAAAGCAGGATGGGAACCGGGGCCTGGGCCGCCAGCGCCTCAATGTAGGTAACCGCGTCGCCGGGCCCATAGCGAAAGAAGTGCGGCACCGGCGCCAGTAAAGCCGCTGGGGAACCCAACTGCGCCAGCCGCAAGGATTGGCGCACATCCGCCGCGCCCACGCCCAGGATGACAGGCAGCTTGGTCGCTCCTTGCACGGTTTCCAGGCTCGCCGCCACTTCGGCCAGCGTGGCCGAGGCATATTCGCCCGTCGCCCCATTTAAAACCAAACCGTCGAGGCCCGCCGCTTCCAGGGTTTGCGCCAGGCGCGCCAGCGAGAGATGATCCACCTCCCCGGCGGGGTCGCGCGGGCAAAGCAAGGCGGCCCAGACGCCGGCGATCGGCGGGGTGAGGTTAGGTTGCACCCTCGTTGTGTACCAGAATTTTCGACGCCTTGTCAAAAAACCAAATGCCGCTTTCGTGTTTTTCGGGTGACGATATACTCGCTAGTGTTTGGCGCAGGTGGTGCTCGTAAAACTCGGGGCCGTGGACTTTCCGCGGCTTTGCCCCTCGTGCGGGGCGGCGGGAGATCGGCGGCTGCGCTGTGAGAAGTGCATCTACTTCTCCGACGAGGAGAGTCCCGAAACGCACACCGTGTTGGCCTATGAGCCCTGGTTCTGCGCGGCCTGTGCCGGGCGCCATGAACTCGAACGCTGGAAGCCCGGCCCGCTCGATTATGCCAAGCGCCTTTTCGGCGGCAGCGGAGAAGCTCTCGGCGGCGTGATTGTCCTGGGCGTCGGCTTGTTTTTCTTGCGCGAAGCCTTGGAAAAACTATCTCTCGTTCTGTTAGCCTTTTCGGCGCTGCCCCTAGGCACCGGCTCTTGGCTCCTACGCAATAACTGGCTCCGCAACGCGCCCTGCTTTGTGAAAGGCCCCACGAGCGTCACCGGCAAAGTGGATTTCACCGGCGACCAGTCCGCCGAATTCGAACCCGCCTGGGCGCGCTTTGAATTCGCCCACCCCGCCTACGCGCAAGCTTTCCGCGAAATCAACCGCGCCCACCTCTGGGACCCCTCCAGTGGCGAAGCCGTCGCCGCGCGGCAGCGGCGCGCCTGGGCCGAAAAGAAGCGAAGCTGGTATCTGCGAATCGCCCTCGCGGCTCTAGTCCTGTTTGGGCTGGCCTCCTGGTGGTTCGGCTGGGGAGATTGAAATGACCTTTAACGAAGAAGAACGTCTGCTGGCCGCGAGCATCGCGGACTTTGCCCGCCAGGAGATCCAACCCAAAGTTCGCTCGATGGATGAGCACGGCCAACTCGACCCCGGCCTGCTGCAGCAGCTCTTCGCCCTGGGCCTGATGGGCATAGAGATCCCGGAAGTTTACGGCGGCCAGGGCGGCACCTTCACCGATAGCGTCATCGTGGTCGAGGAACTTGCCAAGGTAGACCCCGGCGTCAGCGTCGTCGTCGACGTCCAGAACACCCTCGTCGTCAATGCCATTCTGCGCTGGGGCAGCGAAGACCAAAAATCGCGCTACCTCCCCCGTTTAGCGCAAAACACGCTAGGCAGCTATTGTTTGAGCGAGGCCGCCGCCGGCAGCGACGCCTTCGCCCTCACCTGCGCGGCCAAAGCGGACGGCACCGGCTGGCGCCTCGACGGGCAGAAGCTATGGATCACCAATGCCCAGGAGGCCGGCCTCTTTCTGGTCTTCGCCACGGTGGACCCCTCTTTGGGCTACAAAGGCATCACCTGCTTCGTGGTCGAGCGCGCCGAAGTCCGCGTCGGCAAGAAGGAAGACAAGCTGGGCATCCGCGCTTCTTCCACCTGCGAGGTCGTCCTAGACGGCGCCCGCGGGGAAATCCTGGGCGAGCTGGGCAAGGGTTATAAGATCGCCATCGAAACCCTCAATGAGGGCCGCATCGGTATCGGCGCCCAAATGCTGGGCCTGGCCGAGGGCGCCCTGGCCCATGCCGTCCGCTACGCCAAGGAGCGAAGGCAGTTCGGCAAGGCCATCGCGGAATTCCAGGGGGTACAGTATTCCCTGGCCGAAAGCGCGGTGGAAGTCGAGGCTGCCCGTCTGCTGGTTTACAACGCCGCCCGGCTCCGCGACCGCGGCGAGAATTTCGTCATGCAGGCCGCCATGGCCAAATACTACGCCTCCACCATCGCCGAAAACGTCGCCAGCCGCGCCGTCGAAGTCTTCGGCGGCGTAGGCTTCAGCCGGGATTATCCGGTCGAAAAACTCTACCGCGACGCGAAAATCGGCCGCATCTACGAAGGCACCAGCAATATGCAACGCAGCGTCATTGCCAAACATCTTTTACAGTAAGGTCATGCGCCGTATTCCGCTCGTTCCCGTTTTCGCCGCTCTGCTTTGCAACCTCCCGGCCGCCGCCGATGTACTGCCGGACCCCTCGCCCACCGAGGTGCAAAGCATCATCCAGAAGTTTGCCCAGAAAGAGAGCGAGTTCGCCCGCGCCCGCCAAAGCTACATCTATAAGCAGCAAACGCGCATGCAGGAGTTTAATCCCACGCGCACCAAGGTTGTCGGCAAATTCGAGATGAACGCGGATTGGCTCTTTGCCGACGGTAAGCGCGTCGAGAAAGTCACTTGGGCTCCGCCCATGAGCTTTGTCAACCTCATCCTCGAGCCAGAAGATCTCCAGGACATGCGCGACACTCTCCCCTTCGTGCTCACCGCCGAGGAGCTGGACCTCTACCAGGTGGATTACCTGGGCCACGAACTCGTAGACGAAGTCGCCTGCTATGTCTTCTCGATTAAGCCGAAACGCCTGGAGTCGGGTAAACGCTATTTCTCGGGTGTCGCCTGGGTGGACGATCAGGACCTCCAAATCGTCAAAACCTATGGCCGCGGCATCGGCAAGAAGCGCAACGCCAATTCGCAATACCCCAAGTTTGAAACCTATCGCGAGCAGGTGGATGGCAAATATTGGTTCCCCACCTACACTTCCTCCAATGACACCTTGGTGTTTCCAGATTTGTCCATACCCATCAAGCTCATCATCAAATATCAGGACTACAAGCGCTTCGGTGCTGAATCCGATATCAAGTTTGGCGACGTCGTCGACACGCCTCCGCAATTACCTCCCGCGACGCCCGCCAAGCCGCCCCAAAAGCCCTAACGAAACCAGACTGAAATAATCCACTTTACACGTCTCCCATTTTTGGTATAGTTCAGGGGTGATCGCGCGTCCTGTAGTCACCGCCCTCGTATTGTGCCTGTTGGCGTCCGCCTCAGCCTGGTCGAAAACCCCCGCTAAGTCGCCCGCGAAAGCCTCTGCGAAGAAGTCGTATACGGCAAAGACCTCCCTGCAGTCTAAAGCGAAGGCCCGAAGCAGTTGGCGCTCCACCAAATACTCGCGGCAAACGGCATCCCCGGCGGCTCCCGCCTCCGAAAGAATTCGCTCCGTACAGAATGCCCTCATTGAACGTGGCTACCTCGCCGGCGAAGCCACCGGCGTTTGGAACGCCGCCAGCGTCGAAGCCTGGAAGAAGCTCGAAGCCGAGCGGAAGATGAAGGTCGATGGCAAGCTCGATTCGAAACTCCTCATCGAACTCGGCCTGGGCCCCAAGTACGACGCCAATCTTCGCCTGCCTGTGCCCTCCTCGAGCGGCGTCGTCGTAAGTGCGGACGACGAGAAGCTCGACGGCGCCCTTCCCCGCAGCAACTAAAACGCGTATACTCGGCAGGCCGTCCCAGAAGCAGGAGCCTGTCCTATGAATCTCCGTTTGACCCTCAGCGCTGCGCTGATTGTGTTCCTCGCTGGCTGCAACAACACGCCCGCGCCCCCACCCGCCGAAAGCAAAACCCCTACGCCTGTCCAAGCCGAATCCATTTTGGCCGGGATTCCGATCGAGAAAACCCGCACCTTCACAAGCGCCGCCAGGAAGACGTCGTACAAGATTGAAACCGTCCACGACGATCACGAAGCGGAAATGCGTGCGCGGCCGGAAGCCGAGCGCGACGTCTCCGCAGCCGCCGCCGGTGGCGACAAATTCCAAGGCACGGCCCGCAAAGCCGCCAAGATATCGCTTGCCTCCGCCGCCATGGAGAGCTTCGCGGACGTTCAGGCGCTGATCGCGACCCTACCCGGCCACTCCGCCATGGTCAACCATGTGCCGCCCATCAAAAAGACCGCCGCCTCCAATCGCGTCGACGAAGAGAAGCGCAACGTAAAAGTGGCGGCCTTTCTCTATGCCGCCAGCCGGGAAGACGATAACGACTTCCACCTCATCATTGGCCGTGCGCCCACGGCTTCGCCAGCCGTCTACATGACCGTCGAACTCTCCGGCCTGCCGCCCGCCAATGCGGCTTCCTTCGCCAAACTCAAGGCCGCCCGCGACGCTTTCAAAGACTTCTTCGGCAGCGACCTGCCCGGCAGCAGCTATGACTTCTACTCGCCGCCGATTCCCGTTGAAATCGAAGGCTCGTTGTTTTTTGACATGAGCCACGCCACCGGCTCGCGGCCCGGCCCTTCGGCCCTGCGCCCCAAGATGCCCGTAGTCTGGGAAATTCACCCCATTTCCAAGATCGTCTTTGAGCCTTAAGCACCCGATGAGCGAGCCCAAGAAGCCAAAGCGTCCCCAAGGCCTTCCCCGCCCTGAAACCGTTACGGAAAGCAAGGACTTCGTCTCCCCGAAGGGCCGAAAATACAAGATCCTCAAAACTACTGAAAAGGATCCCAAGGATCGACCCCGCTAGATACGGAAGGCGAGCCGCTTAAAGTGACCATCTTTGGTCAACCACTTCACGTAGGCCAAATCCGCCCTTATCGCTAGCCTAGCCTTCTCAACAACCGGCGGTCTCCTGGTAGATGGCGTCCCAATTGCATCCATTCGCTCGTGATCGGGCATCGCACAAGCGCTGCGTCGCCCATCCAATCCATCTACAAGGACACCCGCTATGAGCAACACTTCTGTGTACGGCATTTATGCCACGCGAACTCTCCTGGAGAACGCCGTTGAACAACTGCGCACCCAGAATTTCCGCCATGAAGACATCAGCGTCCTCATGCCCAACAACGGCGGCAATACGGACATCGGTACGGAATTGAATTCCAAGGCTCCGGAAGGCGCCAGCACCGGCGGCGCTGCCGGCGCGGTCCTCGGCGGCACGCTCGGCTGGTTAGTCGGCATCGGGATGCTAGCCATTCCCGGCGTCGGACCCTTCCTAGCCGCGGGCCCCATCATGGCGGCTCTCGCCGGCGCGGGCGCGGGCGCGGCCGTCGGCGGCGTGGCCGGCGGTCTGATCGGCATGGGCATTCCCGAATACGAAGCCAAACGCTACGAAGGACGAGTGAAGTCGGGCGGCATCCTGCTTTCCGTGCATTGCGACAACAGCGATTGGGCCGACAAGGCTAAGAAGATTCTCGAAGGCACCGGCGCCGAAGACGTGTCCTCGGCCCAGGAAGGCGCTGCGGATCACGCCGACTCCGACGAAGAAATTACGCGCGGCGCGAGAGTCTAACTCGGTCGCTTTCCCTCTCCAGTATCGCCAGCCTCCTTCCGGGCTGGCGATACTGGTAGGTATGTTGCGCGGAGCCATCATTGGCTGCGGTTTCTTTGGTCAAATTCAGCTCGAAGCTTGGCGGCGCATGGACGGCGTAGAAATCGTTGCCGCCTGCGATGCCGATCCGGCCCGGGCCGCCTCCTCCGCTGTCCGGTCTTACACGGAAGCCGAGGAGATGCTGGCTCGCGAGACCTTAGATTTCGTCGACATCGCCACCCGGCCCGACACCCACCTGCCGCTACTGCGCCTCAGCCTCTCCCACCGGCTGCCCACCATCGTCCAAAAGCCGCTCGCGCCCACGCTCGCCGACGCGCACGAAATGGTGCGCTTGGCCAAAGCCTCGGGCCTGCCCGTTATGGCCCATGAAAATTGGCGCTGGCAACCCTGGCATCGCGAACTCAAGCGGCGCCTCGACGCGGGCGACATCGGCCCCCCGGTGGCCTACCACCTCAGCATGACCGCCAACGACGGCTTCGGCGACACTCCCTATCCGCATCAACCCTATTTCAAGGACATGCCTCGCCTCTTGGTCTTTGAAAGCCTGGTACATCCAATCGACGTCGCTCGCTTCTATTTCGGCCGCATCGAAAAAGTCTTCGCCGTCCTCCGCAAGCGCAACCCCGTCATCGCGGGTGAAGACCGCGCGCTGATAACACTCGTGCATCCCTCACTGGAGGGCGTGGTCGAAGGACACCGCTTCCAACTGCCGCATCCTCCCGGACCTGCGATGGGACAGGCCAGCGTGGAAGGCGAGCAAGGCCGGCTGCTTGCCGAGGCCAACGGCAACCTTTGGCTCAATGGCGCCCTGGTCTGGACTAATCGGCTCCATACCGGATACAAGGGCGATTCCGTCAAAGCCACGCAAGAGCATTTCCTCGCCTGCCTGCGCTCAGGCCAGCCCCCGGAAACTCATCTCGGCGATTATCTCGAAACGGTCCACGCCGTCGAAGCCGCCTATCGCAGCGCCGCCGCAGGTAGGATCGTCTCCTTAGCGGAAGAGCCGTTCCGCGTTTCCGAATAGAATCTCTTCCAGCGCGGCCTTTTCTATGCCCAAGCCCAGGAGCTTATCAATCTCCACGGCCGTCGATTCCGGCAAATCGCTCCCGCACAATAAGCGCTCCACCGGCACCTGGCGCACCACATCGGCCGTCACATGGGCGGGTAGCGTCGACACCTCGACATAAACGTTCGGGCAAAGCTGCGACGCCAGAATCGCCTCTTGGTAATAAACCGGCCCCCCGGCATGCCCGATCACAATCGTCAGCCCCGGAAATCGTCGCGCCGCGGCGATGTAGATCGAGGGCAAAGCCAGCGGCGCGCCGTTGCCCGTATGCACCACCACCGGCAGACTCCGCTCCAGCGCCGCCTCCCAATACCAGTCGTGCCGCGGATTCATCGGGTTCAAGGGTTGAAACTGCGGCTGCAATTTCAGCGCGCCCAGGCCGCTCTCCACGCACCGGTCTAACTCTTCCAGGAAGCGCTCCCGTGGCTGAAACGGATGCAGACACGCCGCCCCGCGAAAACGTTCGGGATAGCGGCGCAACGCCGCCGCGATCTCCTCATGCGCCTCTCGTTCGCTTTCCACCACTGGCCAGGGAATCAACAGACATCGGTCGACCCCGCAGGCGTCCATGTGCGCCAGCATCGCTTCCACGCGCATCTCGCGCCCGGAATGCGCCGCCACGCCCAGGTGCGTGTGCGTGTCGAAGATGCGGTAGCCGCTCCTCATAACGCTTCGATTACAGCGGCCTTCACGCTGTCGGTCGTGCCCTGGCCGCCCAGATCCGGGGTTAAGGCCTCTCCCCGCAGCAGCACCGTCTCCACCGCCGCCTCCAGGCGTCGCGCCGATTCCACATCGCCCAACCACTCGAGCATCATCGCCCCGGAAAGAATGGTCGCGATCGGATTGGCGATGCCCTTCCCGGCGATATCGGGCGCACTGCCGTGGGAGGGCTGGAACACCGCATGCCGGTCCCCGATGTCGGCGCTAGGCGCCACACCCATGCCGCCAATGGTCGCCGCCGCCAGGTCGCTCAAGATGTCGCCGAACATGTTTTCCGTCACCAGCACGTCGTAGCGCTCCGGGCTATTCACCAGATACAGCGCGCAGGCGTCCACATACACCACACCCGTTTCGACATCCGGAAACTCTCGCGCTACCTCCTGAAAGACTTCCCTGAAAAACGCCATCGAGGGCAGCACGTTCGCCTTGTCCACCAGCGTGCAATGCTTCCGGCGCTTTTGCGCCAGTCTTAGCGCGGCGCGCGAAACTCGCTCGGCGCCTTTGCGGGTCACCAGCATTTCGTCCCGCACTTCGTTTTCCGCTTGGCGCGGCCGCAAGCGCGTCGAAAACAACCCTTCCGTCGATTCGCGCACCAGCACATAGTCGATCCGCGCCCTCTTCAGCGGGCTTAGCGCAGGGTTCGTTAGCTTGATCGGGCGGATGCCCGCGTAGAGATCCAGTTGCTCGCGGATATCGATTTGCGGCGCCATCTCACGGCCATCCGGCCAGCGTATGCCCGGCAGCCCCATCGCGCCCAATAGGATGGCATCCGCCGCCCGGCATGCCTCGAGCGTCTTGGCCGGCAAGGGATCGCCCATCGTCAGGTAGGCACCCGCGCCGCACGGATACTCCGTAAAGTCGAGGGCCACCGTGGGCTCTAGCGCACGCAAAACCTCTAGCGTGGCGGACGTCACATCCACGCCAATACCGTCGCCCGGCAACACGGCAATGCTTTTGAGGGAATTCATGGGGATCTCAAATTCTATATGATGTGGCCTGTGATACGACGCAGAGACCTATTCGCCCTGCCCGCCCTGGCCCTGCCAACACGGGCCGCCGCCCAATCTGGCCGCACCACCCTTCGCATCGACGGCCAAGCCTTCCGCCTGAATGACCGGCCCACCTATGAGGGCCGCCGCTTTCGCGACGCCAAGATCGAGGGCCTGCTCTTAAACACCCGCATGGTCCAAGGCATCTTCGACGACCGCAACCCCGCTACCGCCGTCAAGTGGGCCTATCCGGACACCAAAAAATGGGACGCCGCGCGCAACACCCGCGAGTTCCTGGCCGCTATGCCCGAGTGGAAGCGCCATGGCGTCCTGAGCTTCACGATTAACTTACAAGGGGGCAGCCCCGAAGGCTATTCGAAGACACAGCCCTGGGAAACGGGCGCCATCAACGCCGACGGCTCTCTGCGGCCCGATTACCTTGCCCGCCTTAAGCTGATCCTCGACCGTGCGGATTCCCTCGGCATGGTGCCCATCGTGGGCCTCTATTACTTCGGTCAGGACCAGCGCGTGCGCGACGAAGCCGCCGTCAAGCGCTCCGTCCGCGATGCCGTCCAGTGGCTCCTGCGCGGAGCTTGGCAAAACCTGCTGCTCGAAATCAACAACGAATGCAACGTCAAGGCTTACGATCACGAGATCCTCATGCCGGCGCGAGTGCACGAGTTGATTGACCTCGCCAAGGGCATCGAAGTCCGCGGCCGCCGCCTGCTCACCGGCACCTCTTACGGCGGCGGCTTTGTGCCCCTGGAAAACGTCGTCCGCGCTTCCGACTTTCTCTTGATGCACGGCAATGGCGTCAAGGACCCCGCCCGCATTGAAGAAATGTGCCGCCAGGTTCGCCAGCTAAGCGGTTACCAGAATCAGCCCGTTCTCTTCAATGAAGACGACCACTTCGATTTCGAGCAACCGGCCAACAACATGTGGGCCGCGCTGAAGCACTACGTTTCCTGGGGCTACTTCGACCCGGGCGCCAGCGATTATTCCGAGGGCTACCAGTGCCCGCCCGTAAACTGGGGCATCAACACGCCGAGGAAAAAGTCATTCTTCGCCTTCGCCAAACAAGTTACGGGCTACTAAGCGCCGCGCTGCTCTGGGCGGCGGGCGATTTCCCGCACCGTCTGGACCATCGGCCCACCCCCGAGCATCACCAACAAGAGACCATGCCCGGCGGCGTGGCCACGCTCGACTTCGACCAGGACGGCTGGCTCGACCTCTTCTTCACCAACGCCGCCGCGCCCTCCACCCTCTATCGCAACCTCCAGGGCAAAGGCTGGCAAGACGTCACTGCCTCCAGCGGCCTTCGCGCCGCCGGCTACACCATGGGCGCCGCCGCCGCCGATTACGATGGCGACGGCCGCACAGACCTGCTGGTGCTCGGAGTCTCGGAAACTTCCTTGTGGCGCAACTTGGGCGACGGCCGTTTCGAAGACACGACCGCCCGCGCAGGTATCGCCAAGCGCGCCGGCTGGAGCATCGGCGCGGGTTTCTTCGATTACGACCGCGACGGCGACCTCGACTTATTCCTCGTCCGCTATGTCGCCTACGATCCCGCCCAGGAACCTTTCTGCGGCGCCGCGGACCGTAGTTATCGAACTTACTGCCACCCCAAATTCTACACCCCCCTCTCAAACCTCCTTTACCGCAACGAGGGCGGACGCTTCCGCGACGTCTCCCGAGAAGCCGGCATCGCCGCACACCCAGGCAAAGGCATGTCCGTCGCCTTTGGCGACGCCGACGGCGATGGCTGGTTGGACGCCTTCGTCGCTAACGATACGGTTCGCAATTTCCTCTTTCGCAACCGCCGCGATGGCACTTTCGAAGAAATCGGCACCGCTTCCGGCGTCGGCACCAACGACGACGGCCTCGAGCTCTCCTCCATGGGAGCGGACTTCCGCGATCTCGACGGCGACGGCCGCGAGGACATCTTCGTCACCGCCCTCGCCAACGAGAGCTTCCCCCTCTTTCGCAATCTCGGCCAAAGCCAATTCCTCGACATCACTTACCGCGCGGGTATCGGCGGCAAGACGCTTCCTTACTCCGGCTGGGCCGTCGGAGCTTACGATTTCGATAACAATGGCGAGCGCGACTTATTCATTGCCGCGGGCGACGTCCACGACAACACCGAGCTTTTTTCCGCCCGCAAGAGCAAACAGCGCTGCCTCTTGCTTAAACGCAACGCGAAGTCTGTCTTTGCGCTCGAAGAAATCGGCGAAGCCGCCTGGCACCGTGGCGCCGCCTTTGGCGATTTCGATAATGACGGCACTCTCGAAGCCGTGGTGAGCCGCCTGGGCGCCACTCCTTGGCATTACCGGCCGCCGCCGAACTCGCGCAACTGGATCGGCTTTCGCGTTCCTCCGGGCACGCTCGTCCGCATCTCCTCCGCGGGACGCACGCAGTGGAATCGCGCTACCTCCGCCGTCGGCTACGCCAGTTCGTCGGACCCCCGCGTGCATTTCGGCCTAGGCGATGCCCAAGTGGATTCCGTCGAATTCACAGGGCCCGATGGGCATAAATCGAGGCTCGAAAAGCCCGCCGTCAACCGCTACCATTCCCAAGTGTTCTAACATGTTCGTCATGTTGCGCCCGCTGCTCTTGCTTGCTCTGGCTTCCGCCTGTCTATCCGCCCAACCCAATCGTGGTTACTACCGCAGCCCCGCCCCTGGCGCCGACGGCGTCATCTTTGTCTCCGAGGGCGACCTCTGGACTGCCCCCCTCAGCGGCGGTCCCGCCCGCCGCCTCACCACGCACGCCGCTGAGGAAAACACGCCCCGCGTCTCTCCCGACGGCAAGATCATCGGCTTCACGGCTAACTACGAAGGCACCCCCGAGGTCTACACCATGCCCGTCGAGGGCGGCCTGCCCCAGCGCCGCAGTTATGGCGGCGGCCAGATGGTGGATTGGACCGCCGACGGCAAGATCCTCTTCCGCACCACCCAATACTCGGGCCTGCCCACGCCGCAACTGGCCCTGCTTTCCCCCGATAACTCCATTACGCGCGTCCCGCTCTATCAGGCCCAGGAAGGCACCTACGGCACTAACCAAAGCGGTCTAGACCAGACGCTCTTCTTTGCCCGCCGTCCTCCCAACTTCTCTCTCGCCAAGCGCTACCGCGGCGGCCTCGCCCAAACGCTTTGGAAGTTCAAACCCGGCGCCGAAGCCATCCCCCTCACCGCCGATTACCCCGGCACCAGCGCCCATCCTATGTGGTGGAAAGGCCGCGTCTATTTCGTCACCGATCGCGACGGCTCGATGAACTTCTGGTCCATGGACGAAGCCGGCAAGAGCCTTCGCCAGCACACCAAACACACCGGCTTCGACGTTAAGACCCCCTCCCTGCGCGATGGCAAGATCGCTTACCAGCTCGGCGCCGACGTCCACCTCTTCGACACCGCCACCAACCAGGACCGCCGCATCGACATCTCCATCACCTCGGACTTTGATCACCTGCGCGAACGCTGGATCAAGAAGCCCATGGAGTTTCTCACCTTCTCCTCACTCTCTCACGAGGGCGATCAACTCACCCTCACCTCGCGCGGACGCGTCTTCGTTTCCCCCGTCCAACAAGGCCGCTTCGTCGCCGCCACCGGCCCCAAAAGCCGCTATCGGCAGGCCTATCTCATCCCTGGCACCAAGGACTTACTTGTACTTTCCAGCCAGTCCGGAGAGCTCGAATGGTGGCGCGTCCCCGCCAATGGCGTAGGCGCCGGTGAGCGCCTCACCACCGATGGCAAGGTCCTCCGTTGGGGCGCCGCCCTGTCTCCGGACGGCAAGAAAGCCATCCACTCCGACAAAGACAATAACCTGTGGCTCCTGGACCTTTCCACTAAGGAAAACAAACTCCTTACCCACACCGATTCCCCGCGCAGCAATAGCACCCCCGCCTTTCGCGGCTACCGTTGGTCGCCCGATTCCCGCTGGCTCCTCTTTTCCATGGCGGCGGACAACGACTTTGAACGCATCTGGATTTACTCCGTCGAATCCGCCCAGCTAACTCCCCTTACCACGGACCGCTATAACTCGGGCGACGCCGTCTGGTCTGAAGACGGCAAATGGATCTACTTCCTCTCCGACCGCAGCCTCCGCTCCACCGTCGCCGCCCCTTGGGGCAGCCGCGCGCCGGACCCCCACTTTGACCGCTCCGACAAGATCTACGCATTAGCTCTCAAAAAGGGCCTCCGCTCGCCCTTTGAACCCACCGACGAATTGCAGCCCAAGCCCGGCGACAAAAAGGAGCCCGAAAAGAAGCCCGAGACGGCCAAGGCGGAACCTAAGGTGGAAATCGACTTCGACGGCCTCAGCGAGCGCCTGTCCGAAGTCCCCGTGCCCGCCGGCAACTATCGCAGTCTCGAGGTGGCCGCTAAGCGCCTCTGTTATCTCAGCGCCTCCGGGGGCGAAACGCCGCAATCCTCGCTGCGCTGCCTCCCCATCGACAACAAAGGCGACAAGCCCGATACCGTCTTTGAAGGCGCCAGCGCCTTTGGTGTTTCCGGCAACGGCAAAAAGATGATGCTTCGCAAGGGTGAAGATTTCTATGTCGCCGACGCGGCCGTCAAGTCCCTCACGGGTAAAACCCTCGCCGACGCCAAAGTGAATCTGGCCGACTGGACCTTCTCCGTCATACCGCAGGAAGAGTTCCGCGAAGCCTACTTCGACGCCTGGCGCCTGCACCGCGATTACTTCTACGACCGCAACATGCACGGCGTTGATTGGAAACTGATGCGCGACAAGTACGGCGAATTCATCGGCCGCATCCGCGACCGCGCCGAATTGAGCGACCTCATCGGCCAACTCATCAGCGAGCTCAACGTCATGCATAACACCGTCACCGGTGGGGATCTTCGCCAGGCCCCAGACCAGATTGCCACCGCGCGCCTCGGTGCCGAACTCAGCCGCCTGTCGAACGGGAACTGGAAAATTGAGCATATCTACCGCCACGATCCCGACCGTCCAGATCTCGCCAGTCCCCTGGCCCGCCCCGGCGTCAACGCCAAAGATGGCGACGCGATCCTCGCCATCAACGGACAGGCCCTCGCCAGCGTAGCCCACCCTGGCGAACTGCTCCGCAACCTCGTCAACAAGCAGGTTCTCCTCAAGCTGGAAACCCCCGGCCAGCCCGCCCGCGAGACCGTCGTGCGCCCGATCGGCGCCCAGCAGGACACCTCGCTCCGCTATCACGAGTGGGAATACACGCGCCGCCTGGCCGTGGAAAAGGCCGCTCCCAATCAGATCGGCTATGTCCACCTGCGTGCCATGGGCGCGGGCGACATTGCGCAATGGGCCGAGCATTACTATCCGGTCTTCGATCGCCAAGGCCTGATCATCGATGTCCGCCACAACAATGGCGGCAACATCGATAGCTGGATCCTGGGCAAGCTCATGCGCAAGGCCTGGATGTTCTGGCAGTCGCGCGTGGGCCGCAGTTCCTGGAATATGCAGTACGCCTTCCGCGGCCACATTGTCGTATTGGTCGATGAGCGTACGGCCTCCGATGGCGAAGCCTTCGCCGACGGCTTCCGCCGCCTGGGCCTCGGCAAAGTGATCGGCACGCGCACTTGGGGCGGCGAGATTTGGCTCACCTCCTCCAATCGTCTGGCCGACCAAGGCGTCGCCACCGCCGCCGAAAACGGCGTCTACGGCCCCAACGCCCGCGGCGTCAACGAATGGCTGGTCGAAGGCCACGGCGTCGATCCCGATATTGTCGTCGACAACCTGCCCCACGCCACCTTCAATGGCAAGGACGCCCAACTTGAAGCCGCCATCCGCTACCTTGAGGAACAGATCCGCCTCAAGCCGATACTCAAGCCCGTCGTGCCGCCCTATCCCGACAAGAGCCTCAAAGCCCCCGCCTCCAGCGCCGGGCAGTAAACTGAAAGCATGAATACGGCGGCGCTCATTCCGCTCGACGAGTATCTGCACACGGATTACTCACCTGACGTGGATTACTGCGAAGGGCAGTTGGAGGAGAGGAACGTCGGGGGAACGAACCCACTCGCTGTTTCAAATGCTGGTCTGCCAGTACTTCATGACCCGCCTTCGGCAATCTAAAGTGCTTGCCTTCGCCGAGACGCGCCTGAGAATTTCGGCGGACCGCTATCGCGTTCCCGACGTCTGTCTCTACGCCAACCGCGCCGTTCGGGAAGAGGTGTTGGCAGCCCCACCCGATGTCGTGATCGAAGTGCTCAGCCCTGAGGACCGGCAAACGCCTATGCAGGCGCGCATCGACGATTACCTCATTCTCGGCGTTAAGGCTGTCTGGGTCGTAGATCCGGTCGCCCAACGCGCCTGGAGCCATACGCGCCAAGGCAGCCTGGAGGCCCACGATCTTTCCCTCCGCCTCAGTGCGCCTCCCCTCGAATTACCACTGCGTCTCGTCTTCGCTCAAATGGCGGAAATCGACGCTTTCGGCGAGCCTGCCTAGGGCTGCTCGGAAGCCTCCCGGCGCAGCGTTTCCGCCTTCTGCGCCTCTCCCAACCGCTCATAAAGCCGGCTCAGCAGTAACACGTTTTCTTTCTTGCGCTCTCCGTGCGCCAGCGCCTGCTCCAACGCCTTGGCCGCTTCTCCTTCGCGCCCCAGTTGCAAAAGGGCCCTGGCCTTTTCCCGCCATAAAACGCCAATATGCGGCGTCTTGCGGATCGCCTGTTCGTACTGCCACAGCGCCGCTTCCACCATCCCCCGCCGGTACAAAAACAACCCATACTTCAACTGGATATCCGCCGATTGCGCGGCCCGTAACGCACTGTCGGCCAGCGCTTTCCGGTACTCAAGGTCCGCTTCCTCGCTGCGTCCCAGAGCTTCCAGCGCCTGTGCCCGCGCCGAATACAGCGTCGCTCCCATGTCTTGCGCCGCCTGCGCGTCCTCATAGGCCTGCAGAGCCAAATCGAAGCGATTCAAAAAGTACAGCGTTCGCCCATACTGAAAACACGCCAGCGCCAGCCGCGGCCGAAGCCGGCAGGCTCTTTCCAAGTGCGGCAGAGCGCCTTCCAGATCTCCGCTCGCCGCCACTGCCGCGCCATAGGCGCGCACGAATTCCGGCTTCTCCGGATGCGCCCTCGCCGCCTTTTCCAGCGCCGGAATCGCCGCCGCAAATTGGCCCGCTTCCATGGCCTCCATTCCCGCGCTGTAGTTTGGATCCGGTTTTGCTTGGCTAAGAGCCAGCAGTAGTAGCCAGTACATCGGAAACCGCCAAGGGCAACGAGAGTTTGGCCGTGCAGCCCGGACCTTCGCTGTTATTCCCTAAATCCAGCGTACCGCCATGCGCCTCGGCAATCTGCCGGCACAGCACCAGGCCGATGCCGCTGCCGCCTGGCTTGGTCGTAAAAAACGGCACGAATAAGTTCGCCGTATTGGCCAATCCCGGCCCCGCGTCCCGCACCAGAATCTCCAGCTGCCCGCCCCCCGCCACCACCACTCTGGACCAGCTTATGCTTACCGGCCCGCCCGCCTCCACCGCGTTCTTGAGCAGATTGATCAAGGCTTGTTCCAACTGGTCCGCGTCGGCATCCACTTTCACCTCCGGCCCCGCCTCCACGCGTACCTTCTCGCGAATCTCCAAGGCCGCCGCCCGCCGCACAATCGGCTCCACGCTCACGGTTGCCAGCGCCGGTGGCGGCAGCTTCGCCAGCCTGGTATAGGCGCTCAAAAATCGTTGCAGGCTCTCCGCACGCGATCCCACAATGCTCAAACCATGGCGCATGTCCTCGCGCCAATCCTCGGGCATCGGGTCCCGCTCCAGAATGGAATTCAAGCTCCCGGCAATCGACTTGATCGGCGCGAGCGAATTATTCAACTCGTGCCCCAGCACCCGCACCAGCCTCTGCCACGCCTGCAATTCCTCCTCGCGCAATGGACGCGTCAGATCCGTTAACACCAAAAGTTGATGCGGCACGCCGCCCTCGCGAAAACTCGAACAACTCACGCCCCACCGCCCGCTCCCCCCGGGAAAGCTCCGCGTCAAGGTCGATATGGCCCCCTTCAGGCAATCGTCCAGCCCCAGTTCCTCGGCCGTCGATCCGATCAATCTCTCCATGGGCCGCCGCATCAAGGCCATCGCCGAGTTGTTTACCAGCCGCAGCCGCTTCTCGTTGTCGAACGCGAAGATGGCCACATTGATCTCTTCCATCACCTTGCGTAATAGGGCCGTCGCCTCCAACGCACCCAGCCTTTGCTCCTGCAAGGTCGCGCCCATCGCATTGATCTGCTCATGCACTTCGTCCAGCGCGCTGCCGCTCGCGTTGGATCGCGCGCGAATCGAATAATCGCCCTCCCGCATGGCTTCCAGCAGATTCGCGAGCGTCCGCAGGGGCGAGGCGATCTGTTCCCGCAGCGACGATAAAAACACTCCCGCCGCTACGCCCACCAGCGCCGTCAGCGTCCACCGCACCTTCAGCGAATAGTCTTCCGTCCACAAAATCCACAACGAAATCCCAAGCGGGGCCGCCAGCGCGGCCAGCGCGCTCAGTTGCAAGCGGGTTTCTAGGGATAGGCGCACCGTTCGTTAAACCGCGTATCGATGTAAGTTATACCGCTGCAATCGCCGGTAAAGCGCGCTCCGGCTCAATCCCAGCGCATGCGCCGCCGCGCTCACATTGCCCTGGTACCGGTCCAGCGCCTTCTTGATCAAATGCGCCTCCACCTCTTCAAGACTCATATCCTCTAGCTTCTGGTTCGCGCTCGATATCGGCCGCAACACCAGATCCTGCGCCCGAATCTGCGTTCCCGGCGCCATCAGCACCGCCCGCTCCACCACATGATTCAACTCCCGCACGTTGCCCGGCCAGCGGTGCTCCAGCATCGCCTGCGTCGCCCCCGCGTCAAAGCCGGCCAGCGCCTTCCGGTAGCGTTGCGCATGCTTATCGAGGAAAAAGGCCGCCAGCGCCTGGATGTCCTCCCGGCGCTCCCGCAACGGCGGAATTGCAATCTCGATCGTGTTCAGCCGGAACAAGAGATCCTGCCGAAAGCGCCCCTCGGCCACCTCCCTGTCCAGATCCGCATTGGTCGCGCTAATCACGCGCACATCCACCTTCTTCGTTCGCGAGCTACCCACTCGCTCCATCTCGCCCACCTCTAGCACCCGCAGCAGCTTCGTCTGCAAGGCCATCGACACGTTGGCAATCTCGTCCAAAAACAAGGTCCCCGTATCGGCCAGTTCAAAACGGCCCACGCGGTCGCTTTTGGCGTCCGTAAAGGCCCCCTTCACATGCCCAAACAACTCCGACTCGAAAACGCCTTCGGCCAGTCCCCCGGCATTCACGCTGACCATGGCCTTCGTCGCCCGCGACGAAATCGCGTGCAGCTTCCGCGCCACCACTTCTTTGCCCACGCCCGGTTCCCCCGTAATGAGCACGTTCGCATCCGATGGCCCCACCCGCGCAATCAGTTCAATTACTGGCTCCATAGCCGCGCTCTTTGCGATCATCACGATGCCCGATTCATCCCGCAGCAACAAATTCTCGGCTTCCAAGCGCTGCTGCCGCTTCAAAGACTTCGATAAATCCATCTGCGTCCGCACCAGCGGCAGCAGCCGTTCGTTGTCCCAGGGCTTCGTAATGAAATCCCTCGCCCCTCTCCGCATTGCCTCCACCGCCAACTGCACGCTGCCCCACGCCGTCATCACCACCACCGGCAATAGCGAGTCGATCTCCTGGATCCGCGTCAGCAATTCCAGCCCCTCTCCCCCCGACGTCGTATCGCGCGTATAGTTCAAATCGATCAGCACCAGATCGAACTCCCGCCGCTCCAGCAGCCGCACCGCATCCCCCGGGCTGCTCACCGTTTCAATCTCATAACCCTCGGGCTTCAATAAGAGCCGCAGCGCTTCGAGAACATCTATTTGGTCGTCGGCAATCAGGATTCGGGGCTTCGCGGGCGTTCGCACAGTTAGATTCATTCTACGAACGCGCCCCCTCGTCTAAAATGAAGCCATGAGCGTCGCAACCCTCATGTCCGTCGCGGAATACCTTTCGACCAGCTACCGGCCCGACCGGGACTATCTCGAAGGCGCGCTCAAGGAGAGAAACTTGGGCCAATACGACCACGCCCGCTTGCAAACTCTTTTGGCCCGCTACTTCGGCAACCGGGAAAAGGCCTTGGCGATCGAAGCCCTCGTCGAACAACGCGTTCAAGTCCGTCCCGAACGCTTCCGCATCCCCGACCTCTGCCTCATTTCCCGCGACCATCCCATCGAACAAGTCCTCACCCAGCCCCCGCTCCTCGCCATCGAAATCCTGAGCCCCGAAGATCGTGTCAGCCCCACCCAAGAGCGCATCGACGACTACCTCGCCATGGGCATTCCCGAGGTCTGGGTCGTCAATCCCACCACGCGCCGCGCCTGGATCCACACCACCGAAGGCGTCACCGAAGCCCGTAACGGCATCCTGCACTTCCGCGGCGAAGCCATCAACCTCGCCACCCTGCTCGAAGACTAAGCCGCCCCTTCGATCCATCCGTCCCGAATCTCGATCACGCGATTTCCATAAGAAGCGTTCACCTCGGAATGCGTCACCTGGATAATCGTCGTCCCCTGCTCGTTCAATTTCTTAAACATCTCCATGATTTCCTTGCCCTGGCTCGAATGCAGATTCCCGGTCGGCTCATCGGCCAGGATCACCTTCGGGTTGGCCACCATCGCCCGCGCGATCCCCACCAATTGCTGCTGCCCGCCTGATAGCTGATTCGGGAACAAATCTTTCTTGCCCACCATCTGAAAGCGGTCCAGAATATCGGCCACGATCGCTTCGCGCTCCCCCTTCCGGATGTTGCGGTAAGTCAGCGGCATCTCGATGTTCTCGGCCACCGTCAAGTTATCCAGTAAGTGATAACTCTGGAAGACGAATCCAAAGTTTGCCTTGTAAACCTCGTTCCGGTCCTTCCGGTTCATCTTGTGGATGGCTTGCTCCATCAGGTAATACTCACCCGTCCAGTCCGAATCGTGCATCCCGATCACATAGAGCAACGTAGACTTCCCCGCCCCGCTCGGCCCCATAATCGAGACGAACTCCCCGGCTCGTATCTCGACGTTCACCCGCCGCAGCACAAAGCTCTTCGCCGGCCCCTGCTGATAAAACTTCTCCACATTCCGTAGCTCGATCATGTCTTTTTGATCATGTCGCATCAGTCGTGTCGAAGCGCGTCCATCGGATCCAGGCGCATCGCCCGCCGGGCCGGTAGATACATCGCCACCAGCCCCACCGACGCCAACAGCAGCGAAACGCTCGATAAGCTCCAGAAGTCCGACGCGCTGACGCCGAAGATCAAGCCGCTAAACAACTGCGCCAGGGAATAGCCGGCCGCCAATCCCACCGCGATGCCCGCGCCGCACATCAGAAGCGTCTGCCGGCTTACCAGCGCGAATACATCTCTCGCCGAGGCGCCCATTGCCATGCGCATGCCGATCTCGGAGGTCCGTTCGCTCACCACGTAGCTCACCACGCTGTACACCCCCACCGCCGACAGCACCAGCGCAATCATTCCGATTCCCGCCATCAGCGTGGCCACCATCTTCATACCCGCCAGACTCGTTTCCAAGAGACCCCACTGGCTTTTGAGTTGCCGCACCGGCTGCTCCCCATCGACGGCCAGCACGCTCTGCTGCAAGGCCGGCAGCATCGATTCCATCGGCGCCTCCGTCCGCAAGACGATCGATACGCTGCGGGGTCGCACCTGCGCCATCGGACGGTATAGCGTGCGGTACGGTTCCCGCGCCCAGGGATCCTGAAAAATTGCGCCCACCACTCCCACAATGCGGCACCAATCCCGTTCGGCCGTTCCCGCCAGGCTCACTCGCCGCCCCAGCGGGTTCTCTCCCGGAAACAGGCTAGCCATGAACGTCTCGTCAATTACACACACCTTCTCCGCATCGGGGCCGTCGCCCGCATGGAACAGCCGCCCCTGCCGCAAGGCAATACCCAGCGCCGCAAAAAAGCCGCCCGAGGCAGCCAGCGTCGAAATCCTCGGCCGCTCGGCTACCGTGGGCTCTGGACGGCCCTCAATCACCACCGGCGCCAGCGAAATGTTTTCCCCGAAAGGCACATAGTTCACCAACCCGTAGTCCCCGCGCCCGGGCAGGCGCTCCAGTTCCGCCTCGAGCTTGCGAATAAACTCTCCCCGCTGTGCCGCCTCTGGGTACTTCGTGGCGGGCAGAATCGCCTGCGCCGTCGCCACCTGCTCCGGACGATTGCCCGAGAATCGTTCAAACAATGCCTGCGTCCCGCGCACCATCAGCCCCGCGCCAATCAGCAAAATTAACGCGACGCTCATTTGGAAGGCCACCATCCCTGCGCGAAACCATTGCCGCGCCGCACCCGCGCTCATCGCCCGGCCCCCCTCGCGCAAACAGTCCTGCGCATCGGCCTTGGTGGAAGTCCACGCCGGCAGTACGCCCGTCAGCACGCCCGCGGCAATGCTCAAGGCCACGGTCGCACCCAAGGCAAACCAGTTCAGGCCCACCTGCCGCCACATCGGCGCGTAGATCCACAGTTCCGTGGGGATCAGATTTCGGATCAGGTCCACGCTAAAGACCGCGAAGATGCAACCCAGCATCGCCCCGCCCACCGATAGCAGGCTCGCCTCCATGAAAACTTCCGTCGCCACGCGCCAACGCGACGCCCCCAGCGCGCTGCGGATCGCAAACTCGCGGCTCCGGCTCGTCACGCGCGCCAACTGGAGATTGGCCACGTTCGCGCAAGCCAGCAACAATACGAAACCCGTCGCGTACAGCAGCATGCGAGCATAGCTCACGGGCATGTCGTTGGTGCCCGTCACTCTTTCATTCAGCGGCGCAATCCCCACGTTTCGCCCAGCGTGAGTCTTGCCGTGTGCGGCCACTATCGCCGCCTGCGTGGCTTCAATCTGCGTGCGCATCTGGCCCAGGCTCACCCCTGGCTTGGGCAGCGCCGCCACCATCAGACGGAAGCCCGTCCGATCGTGCGTAAATTCCACCGTTGTGGGCTGCGGCACAAATATCTGCGCCATCGTTGGAAAGGGGCTCGTACTCTTCACGATACCCGCCACCAAATAGTCTTCGTTGTTCAGGCGAATCTGGCGGCCCAGCGCGCTTGGCCCCCCGAAGCGCCGTTGCGCCAGCCCCTCGGTGATCAACGCTACTTTGTTGCGGCCGACGCTGTCTTCTCCCGGCAGAAACACCCGTCCCGCCGCCAGTTGCATTCCCAAAACCGCTGGCCAGTTCGCGCTCACCTGCACGGCTTGCACCTGTTCCGGCTCGCCGTCCCGGGTCACCGTCGCGTCCCACATTTGCGCGAAGGCCAGTTCCCCGCGCGCCCCCAGTGCCTTCTGAAAATCGTAGAAGTCCGCCGGGGAGCTCTCATATAGACCCTGCTCGGCCCCGCGCAGAAAGGTGTCGAAAACCACCAGCCGCTCCAGGTTCTTCAGCTCCACGGGACGGAAGATCAGCGCGTCGCAGATCGAATACATTGCCGTGTTCACGCCAATTCCCAGCGCAAAGGCCAGCAAGGCCGCAGCCAAAGACAGGGGCGATTTCGTCAGCCGCCGCCAGGTTTGCCGAATCATTTGCTCGCTTCTCCTTTAGCGGAAAATCAGTCTCGGGGATTCCGTCGGCGCTTGAATCAACACCGGCGCCAGGGGCCCCTGTCGCAAGGCCTCCCGGCCCGCGTCGGCCAATACCAGAATCAGCGCAATCACCAGCACCGGCAGCAGCTCGAAATAGCGGTCTACGTGTTTCATGATCAAGCCTCGCTGCTGGCGGTCGCCATTTCGTTGGTCTCTTCTACAATCCGGCCGTCGAAGAGCTTAATCGTGCGGTCGGCATAACGCGCATAGCGCGGGTCGTGCGTCACGATGCAGATCGTAGACCCGCCGCGATGCAGTTCGCGCATCAGGTCCATCACCGCTTCGCCATTGGCCGAATCCAGGTTCCCCGTCGGTTCGTCCGCCAGTAGAATCGCCGGGTCCCCAGCCAAAGCCCGCGCCACGGCCACGCGCTGCTGTTGGCCGCCGGAGAGCTGCGAAGGATAGTGCTTCACCCGGTGGCCCATGCCCACGCGCTCCAGCGCCTCGTGCACGCGCTTCTTGCGCTCCGCGCCCGACATCCCGCGATAAGTCAGCGGCAGTTCCACGTTCTCATACACGTTCAAATCGCCAATCAGGTTGAAGGCCTGGAAGATGAATCCAATTTCGCGATTCCGAATCCGCGCCCGCTCGCTCATCTTCAAGCTCTGCACCGGGCGGCCATTCAATACATAGCTACCCGAGGACGGTGAATCGAGCAGTCCCAGGATCGCGAGCAACGTCGACTTTCCGCAGCCCGACGGGCCCGAAATCGACACATACTCGCCCTTCTTGATGTTCAAGTGGATGCCGCTCAAGGCGTGCGTCTCTACCTCGTCCGTATAGAACACCTTCGTTACCGCGTCCATCGTCAAGAGGTCTTGCGTGTACTCGCTCATGCTCGTTATCTCCTATTTGCCGCTGAAGCGGATTCGGTTGTGGCTGTCCCACTGGCTCATATCGGAGAGGATCACCTGATCCCCTAGTTTCAAACCGCTCAAGATCTCTACCGTGTTCACCGACGTGCGTCCCAGCTTTACCTGCACCCGTTCGGCTTCTTTGGCCCCATCTCCCGGATTCACCCGGAACAGCCCAATCGTGGCATTCTGCTGCCCGATCACCGGCCGGCCCACGTAGAGCACATCGTTCAACTTTTCGATCTCGATCATGCCGTCCACGCTCAGGTCCGGCCGTGCGCCTTGCGGCAGTTCTCCTTGTAGACGAACATCGACGGTCACGGTTCCGTTCACCGCCGCGGGATCAATGCGCGCCACCACGCCCGGAATCACTCCGTTGCGCGTATCGATGTCCGCTTTCATACCCATACGGATCTCGTTCACTTGCGTTTCCGGGATTTTCAGCTCCGCCTTCAATCGCCACGGCTGGCTCACCTTGGCCAGCACCGTGCCCAGCGTCACGCGCTGCCCTACTTGTACCGGCAAATCCTGCAGCACCCCATCCACGCCCGCTCGCACCTGCAGATCCTTCACTTGGTTTTTCTTTAAGTCGTAGGCCGCCCGCAGCTTTTCAATGCCCACGCGCTTGGCCTCAATCTGCGCCCTGATCATGTCATCGGCAATGCGCAGGCGCTCCTGCTCGATTTCCAGGCGCGACTTCAACTCCTCGGCCTTCGCGCGCGACAAGCGCAAAGTTAGGTTCGGAGTTAGCCCTTCCTGGAATAACTTCTCATCGCGCTCGTAAGTCAGTTGCGCCTGCACCTGGTCGCTGTTTACCTGCGCGGTCGACGCCTTTTGCTGCAAGCGGTCCCGCTCCAGGCGCACCTTCAAATCGAGCATTTCCGCCTCGGCCGCCTTCACCGCCCATTGCGCATCGTCCAGGGCCGTCATCAATTCTGGATTCGTCAGTTCGAGAATCACCGTATTGGCCGTAACGGTCGTCCCCGGCAGCATCAGGCGCCGTTCCACCCGGCCCTCGCTCGCTGCCGGCACAAAGAGAATCTCCTCCGGCACCAGCGTCCCCAAACCGCGCACATTGCGGATCATACTCCCGCGCTTCACAGTGTCCGGCCACAACGTCGCCCATTCCACACTCGGCGCCGCCGGCTTCAAGCGGCTCAATCCGTAAGTCGTCGCCCCCAGCGCCGCCACCGCAAAGACGCCCAGCGCAATCCGGCGAATCAGTTTCTTGCGGCCCACACCTTCGCGTTTGATATCCATGGAGTCCGCCGCCTTAGAATGCACGCCAGCGGCCAGACCGAGGCTATTCGTGCAACTCCCTTTGTTTCAATAAGTTCACCCTGCACGCCGGAATCCCGCACCACCGCTCAATTGTCCGCTTTTGGGACGACGACTTTGTGCCCGAACAGATCTGGATCGACGCCTCCCGGCCGATCCTAGCGGCTAGCCCCGAAGACCGTCGTTTGCCGCTGGTAGTGCCGCCAGTCGAACCAGTAGTCCTCAATGGCCGTTAGTCGCGTTAGGCATCTCGCCCCCCCTACCTCGCAGCCCCGGAAGTTCCAGCGCTTCCCCGCGCTATCAACGAGCAGCGCCTCGCCGGGCTCCGTCAAACGGTAAAAATCTTCGTCCGTTTTCCTTTCAAAGACCCGGATCGACGCCCCATCCGCCGCCACCACAACCATCACCGGCCGCCCGGCGAGCGTGTCGAGAATCAGCTTCTCGCGCAGTACATCTTCCTTGCGGTAAGCGCGCGCCGCCCCAAAAGCGCTCACGCCCAGCACCAGCGTTCTGGGCTCCAAACCTTCCTCGGCATAGCTCAGCACCGTCGGCGACTTCGCCATTCGCGCTTCCCAATCCCGCTTGGCATAGTTCGCCTCGAACTCCGGCACCGGCGCCAGCACCGTCCCTTGTGGCGCCTCTTTCCTCCAAGTACCGAAGTTCAATTCGTCACACGGCACCAGAACCAACTGCTGGCCCCGCAAGGGGCCTGCAATGGCTCTTCCCGAAATCTGCTGCCAGAAAGAGCCCGTCTGCTCGTCCCGCATCAGAAAGTTTTGATTATTGATTCCGGCCAAACGGAAAGTCAGAGTGAGTTTCCCCACCTGTCGGCTCCACACCAGACCGGTGTGGCATAGCGTTCAATAAGTCGCCACCACCGGATGCCCGCTTAGCGCATCGTTCACGAGGTGGTGATAGGCAAGGTTGGCCACTGGATAGGCCCGCGCCGCGCCCCCGCGCTCGATCGCCAGGACCCGGTCCCGTTCGTCCAAATGCGCCGTGGCGATCGTCAGGAACCGAGCCTCGTCAATCGGGTGAAACATCTTCTCGAAAACGTTGACCCGCGACCCCACCGTCCCCGCCGCTGCTAGTACTAACGTCCCAATCGGCAGCCAGCGTCGCTTCGCCCTCCACAAGCGGTATGCCGCGTATCCACACGCCACGAGCGCAACAGGTGCCATCCACACCCTCCACTCCATTACTAACAGGGCCAATTGCAATTCGGCCTCGCCTTGCGCGCGAAAGGGCCGAATTACATAAAGCGGATACGTGAGACAAAGCACCGAGATCAAGGCGGACAACCAGGCCAGGCCGATCATGAACCACCAAGTTTACGCGAAAGACGGTCCCCGCCACCAGCTTGAATCCGGCCCTCCGGCCTTTGCCCCTAGCAGAACCTGGCCCCACTGTCATCAAATTGTCAACATGGCTTTCTGACCTTAAGATGAGACCAAAACTCACCCTCCTGCCGCTATCTTGGTGGAGGAGAATCGCCCATGATTGCCGATGACTTTGTACGCCAGTACCACAACCTCGAAGTACCAGAATTCAGCCCGTATAACGGCCCCACGCGCCTCTATGGCGGCTTGAGAACCCCTACCCCCGTCCGCGAATACTCCAATGCCCTTTACACCTGCTACCACGGGCTCACCTACGCGCAGCGGCTGGACTTCAAGGACGCGCTTCTGTCTTTCTTCAAGAAAATGTCCAAAGACCCTGAATCCGGCGTCTTGCGCGTCGACGGCTGCTACCGCCTCACCTGCAGCATCGACCCCGTCCCCGGCATCCCCGCCTCGGACTTCCAAAAGGCCTTTGGCGGCAAAGCGGGACCTACGTTGATGCGGCAGTTTATTCAGTTCATCAACTACTGGCGCTGCCACTTAGTCAAGCTCGAAGGCAAGACGGTTACAGACCTGCAAACCATAGTCGCCCAGTACATGGGCACAGATTGCAACGGCTTCGTGGGTAACTACATCGCCTCTAAATACCCCGCCCTAGGCGTTGACCCCAATAACCCGGAAGAAACCTATTGGAACAATTCCAAGAAAGCGGGCGGCGTGCGCCGCAATAACATCGCCGACGTCGCCGCGGATGACATCCTGATCTTCTCCGGCCACATCGCCATCATTAGCTCGGTACTGCTGCGCGCCGGCAATGCCGCCATCGTCCGCGTCAGTGAGTCGCGCTCCCGCCGCATTCTGCACGGGGGGCCGCAAACCAATACGCTGACGCTGACCTATTCCTCCGGTTCCTTCGATCTCTCGGCCCGGGACCCCCTCATCGGCATCTGCCGCCTGCCGGGTATGTAGCGGCTAGGCCGCCTTTTTCACATACAGCAGCCGCAGCTCGATCACCGTTGACGCATCCGGATCATAGACCACGCGCACCGGGTCGCCCACCTGGAAGTCGGCTATCTCCACATTCTTCTTGGCGCCAAACTCCGTCTTCTTGTCCGCCTTGATTCGCGAACGGCTATTCAAGCGGAATTCGCTCTTCTTGCCCTTTTTGTCCTCCACAATCAAGATGCGGCGTTCGGCATCGACCGAGGCCACTTTGCCATCTAGGATCCGCGTCACCTGGAAGGGAATGTCCAGGGAAGCTCCCCCGCCGCCGCTAGGGGGCGGGGCGGTAGACCCGCTGCCTTGGGCCAAAGCCCCGGCGCAGGAAAGAGTGAGAAAAAGCGGTAGAAACATCCAGTTGCGTAACATCGAAAGACCTCAAGGTAAGAATCAAGATGGGTAGATACTCAAGCGCCAGCACCCAAGGATACTCGCGCTGATCGATCATGACGTGGAAAGCAAGGCAAACAGCCGCGCTGAAATAAATCCAAACGCGTTGCCCCGCCAGAACGGAAAACGGCAAAAGCAAAGTTACGTACCACGGCATCACGGCCGGGCTCAAAATCAGCGCCGTGCCCAGGGTCCAGGCCGCGCTCGGCAAAAAATCGGCCCCGCGCCAGGCTAGCCAGCAGGCCAGCCCCAGCGGCGCCGCCATCGCCACAGTGCGTCCCAAGCCCGGCAGGATAGCCTCGAAGACTTGGAAAGGCCCTCCATTGAAGCGCCAGAACTGCGCAAATATTCCCAGCCCCTCCCACATTCCCGCACCCGCGCCGGCAAACGGAAGATAGCCCAAGCCCACCACTGCGACCAGCAAGGCTACATTCCGCCAACCAACCCTACGCGCCACCAGCGGCAAGAGCACCGCGGGGAACAACTTAGCCAAGATGCTGAGAGCCAAGGCGATCGCCGCCCCCTTCCACCAACCCGCCGCCATGGCGTAACCTAATGCCGCCAAGCAAAAGACGGCCAACGCGTCCACATGCCCGCTGCCGGCAAAGACTTTGATCACCAGTGGGTTCCAGGCATAGAGCAGCACCAACTCGCCCGACATACCCAAACGCCGCAGGGTTAGAAAGAGGAAAACGCAGGCCCCCAAATCCGCCGCCACCAGCAAGGCCTTCATCGCCAGCACACTGCCGGGCGCGATCGCGTGAGATAGCCGGAACAGACCCTGCGCCAGCGGCGGATACAGCGTCGGGATCTCGGGATAATTGATGTTCTGGCGAATATCTTCCCAAGGGCCCTCGCTACTTACGCTGGCGGGAGCGGCAGTATAGGGATTGGCGCCTTGCGCACTAACATGACCGTCCCACAGGTAGCGCCATATATCGTCGTCGAATAACTGGAAGCGCTCAAAAACAACCGCTTCGCCTTTCAGGTCGGCTTCGAGCAGACGGGCTAGCTCGCCCGGTGCCGCATCGTACGGCAGCCCCGCGGGCAGGAGCGAGAGCCGGAAGAGCACGGCGCCCGCGGCGATCCAGCGCAGCCCACCCGAGCGGGCCAAATACGCGCCCCCCGCATAGAGGGCGAAAAGGGCGGCCATGCTGAGCAGGAAAGCCACCACCGGTCCCAGCCCATTCCTGGCGTCCAGCCGCAGCAGGGAAAGGTAAAGCAGCTCCGAGGCGATCAGCAACGCCGCCCATGGGAGGGAGGTCCGGGCGGCGCCACTAGTCGGAATCCAAGTCATCGGCTTCGGTAGTCCTATTGCCGGGTCCGGGCCAAAAGTCACGGAGAAGCTTTTCCCCCTGCCACGAATGGACTACCCTAGACCCATGGATTCCCGCCGTAGCTTCTTTGAAACCATCGCTTCCCTGCCCCTATTCGCCGCCAAAGGCAGCGCCAAATTGAAGACCCCGGACTACTTCAAGCAATTGGGCGTGCGCCCCTTCCTCAATGCCGCCGGCACCTACACCACGCTCACCGCCTCCCTGATGAGCCAGGAAGTGATGGACGCCATGGAATACGCCTCCAAGCACTTTGTCCATTTGCCGAAGCTCCAGGACGCCATCGGGGCCCGCATTGCGACCCTGCTTGAGGCCGACGCGGCCATGGTCACCTCCGGCGCGGCCGGCGCCCTCACCGTCGGCACCGCCGGCATCCTCACGGGCGAGGACCCCAAAAAGATCGAGCGCCTCCCGGACCTGACCGGCATGAAGACCCAGTGCGTCGTCCAGAAGACGCATCGCTATGGCTACGACCATGCCGTGCGCACCTGCGGCGTCAAGATGGTCGAGATCGAGACGGCCGAAGACTTCGCCCGCGTCGCCAGCCAAGGCCAAGCCGCCCTGGCGCTCTTTTTCAACGACGCCGACCCGCGCGGCCAGATCAAGATTCGCGATTGGGTCGCTTTGGGCAAGAAGCATGGCGTGCCCACCTTCAACGACGCCTCAGCCGACGCGCTGCCCGTTAGCAATCTAAGCCTCTATAACAAGATGGGCTTCGACTTAGTAACCTTTTCCGGCGGCAAGGGCTTGGGCGCGCCGCAATCGACCGGTATCCTGATGGGCCGCAAGGACCTCATTGCCGCCGCGCGCTTAAATACCTCGCCTTACTCGGACACAATCGGCCGCGGCCTCAAGGTCAACAAAGAAGAGATGGTGGGCATGCTCGTGGCTCTCGAAGCTTATCTGAAGCGGGATCACGACGCCGTGAGTAAGGATTGGGACCGCCGCGTCGACGTCATCCGCAAAGCCGCCGAGAAGTTCCCCAGCGTCGCAAGTTCGGTCAATGTACCCGAGATCGCTAACCACACGCCTCACTTGCGCCTGACCTGGGATCAATCGAAGATCAAGGCTTCGCCGCTCGACATCAAAAAGCGTCTCCTCGAAGGCGAACCCTCCATCGAAGTAACTCCTTCCACTAACAAGGAAGCCCTGGTGCTTACCGTGTGGATGTTGAAACCGGGCGAGGCGGAAGTGGTGGCGAAACGGATTGCCGAGGAGCTAAAGGCCGCGACCGCTTAGTCTTCCGCACCAGGCGGCGCCAGCCGATGACGACGCTGGTGAATGAGAGCGCGGTGCCGCCGGCGAGCAAAAGCAGCATCAAGACGTCCCAGAGGGGACGGTATTGGTAAAGCCAAGGTAAGTCCAGCGAATGCAGCCCATGATAGAGCCAACGGTTCCAGCGCGAGAGGGTTACGTAACTCGCTTCTACGCGGCCGGTTTTTAGATTGATGTAGTGCGTCGAGCCGTCTTCCAGTTCGACGCGTTCGACGGGCAGGGGCTTACGGCCACGGCGGTCGATGTAGTAGGCGTCGTAGGCCTCCAAGCGCTGCCGGGACTTGAGATGCGGGAAACTACGGGCCAATACCTCGGGGGCGAGCTCAGGCTGGGCCGCGCCTTCTCCGCGGAGCAAAGCGCTGCGGCCAGGCAGTTCGGTTGCAACATAAGCGGGCGCGCCGTCGAGTAGGCGGAGTTCGAGTTCCTTTACGGCCAGCTTTTGAGAAGCCCGGGCAACCACGTCCTGCAAGTTAGCGTCGGTAAAGGCCGCAAAGCGCCAAGGGCCCCCTTGGAGGCGCTGGGCAATGGCGGGGTCACCGTCGAACTCGGGAGACCAGGCGTTCGGGTTCATCGAAAACATTCCGCTTAGTATCCAGGTGAAAGTAAAGAGCCCAAAGCCCAGGCCAAAGATGGTGTGCCAGCGTTTCTGCCCCGAGTAGGGTATCGAAGACTTGCCAGTCGGGAAACGGTAGCGCTTTTCCGGCGAATAGAGCCAGATACCGGCAATGAGGCCAAAGAGGGTCATCACCACGCCCAGGCCCGAAAGCCAGATGACCAGCGTGCGCCAGGTGGCGGTTTCTTTCCGCAACTCCGTAAAGTAGAGCCAATGCGGAATAGCGCCCAGCCAGGCCAAGAGGCGGGTCTGGCTAGTGGTGTGCTGCATCACCTCGCCACTTACTTGGGAGACATAGACTTCCTCGCCATTGGGCCAGGCGTACTTAAGAAAGGGCCGCAGAGGGCGCACGGCCTTGTTCAAGGTCCATTGGTCTTCCTCGGTGCGGGCACCCAAAAACTGAGCTTGAGAAGGGTCTTGGCCCGTATAGCGCGCGGCGACGGCCCGGCCCGACGGCTGGTCCAGGCGGGAAAGCAATTGGCCGTCATCGGCGTAGACCACCGTTTGCTGGCGGCCTTCGGCAAAGCGATAGACCGGCCGGCCGTTTAATTGGGTCAGCGTAACCCGCGTGGGCGCATTGGCTTTTCCGGTGCGGGCGAAGGCTTCTCCCGGCGAAAGGCGGACTGCGGCGGCGGCTAGGGGCTCGGCGGTCTTCAGGCGCTGCGCCGCATCGACACTCGGGTAGTCCGAATACATCAGGACCATCCCGGAGAGAAACCACATTAGAAAGAGCACGCAAAAGCCGACGCCCATCCAGCGGTGGATGAGGATGGCGGCCTTACGGGTGGCGATCCAGGCCGGGCTCATTTGACGTATTCGCGCCAGAGGGCTCCGTACCAGCGGAGATAACGCTCGGGCTCCTTGCTTTCCTGGGATTCGCAACAGGTATAGCGCTCGTATTTGGCCTCGCGCAGAAGGCGAAAGAGTTCGCGGTAGGGATAGGGTCCGGGCAATTCGTTGATGTGGACGTTCTTGATCCAAGGCTGGAGTAATTGGAAGCTCTGTCGGATGCTGCCGTTGACTAGGTCGGTGGGGTTCGAGTTCCAGCAAAGTCCGACCTGGTTGTGCTTAGTGGCCTTCATGATGGCCGCGCTGACGGGAGGGTTCTGGGTGATGCGGCCATGGACCTCGACCCAGATCTCAACGCCCTTGCCGGCGCCGTAATCGCCCAGTTCTTTCAGGCACTCGGCAATGCGGCCGATGGTAGTGGCCTCGGGAACGCCGTCAGGCATGCCATTCGGACGAACCTTGACGCCCCAGGCGTTGGTGTCGTGGGCGAGATCGATGAAGGTCTTGGCTTCCTCGACGTTCTTGCGGCGAACGGCTTCGTCGGGGGATTGGAACTCGCAGGTGGAGCCGTAGCTAAGGAGGCGAATCTTGGAGGCGGCAAATTTGGCCGCCACGGCTTTGCGCTGCTCGGCGGACAGGCTCGGCTCGACGCCGTGTTTGTGCTGGGTGCGGAGTTCAACGGCCTCAAAACCAGCGCCTTCCAAATTCTTGATGATCGTATCGAGATCCCAATCCTTGAGGATGTTATAGGTCACACAGCCGAGTCGCATATTGGACTCAAGGTATCACGCCGTGAGCTCGCGGAGAGTGTCCACGACCGCGTCCATCTCAGCCTCTTCCAGATAGTAGTGCGGGGAAAAACGAAGCCAGCCTTGGCGGACAACAGCCAGCATTTTGCGCTGTCGAAGTTCGGCGGAGAGGCGATTTGGGTCCTGGCCTTCCTTGCGGCAGGAAAAGATGCCGCTCTCGGAACCGGCGTTTCGCGGGGTTGCCAAAACGAAGCCGATCTCGCGTAAGCCCTCTTCTAATCTGCGGGTTAGGCGCAATACTCGTTCTTCCACCTGAGGGATGCCAACCCCTAGTAGGAGCTGGAGGGAGGCTCGCAGACCGTAGCTGCCGATGACGTTGAGGGTGCCTGATTCGTAACGCCCCGCGTCGGGGCGGAGGGTCATGTCGCGGCTGGCATAGTCCGCCCAGTGCTTGACGTTGGTCCAGCCGAACTCGGCCGGAAAAATATCGTCCTGCACGGCGTGATCGACAAAAAGAACACCCCAGCCTTCCGGACCCAGGAGCCACTTGTGTCCATCAGCGGCCAAGGCATGGATGCCGCATTTCTTGACGTCGAAGGGGAAGACGCCGAGGCCCTGGATGGCATCGACAAAGAAAAAGGTCCCGTGGCGGCGGCAGATCTCGCCAATCGCTTCCAAATTGACCCGGAAGCCACTGAGGTAATTCACCCAACTGATGGCAAGGAGGCGCGCGCCGCGGCAGGCCTCGTCGATTTTTTCGAGGGGATCGTAGATGCTGAGCCAGCGGACCTCACAGCCGGGTTTTTCCTCTAAGAGCTTCCAGCAGTAATAGTTAGCGGGGAATTCCTCACGAAATGCGACAACGACATCGCCCGCGCGCCAATCGATGCCCATCTGGATGGTAGCGATGCCCTCGGAGGTGTTCTTGATGAGGGCGATTTCCCGGGGCGAAGCGCCCAGGAGAGTGGCGGCGCCGGTGCGCACGCCTTCGCAGGCGGCCATCCAATCCGGGTAGTGGAGGCTGCCGAAGTCCATGGCGTCCTGGGCGAACTGTTGCATGGCTTCTCCGGCTACGCGTGGTAAGGGGGCCACGGCGGCGTGGTTCAGATAGATCAGATTTCGCGTGACGGGGAATTCTTTTGCGCGGTCGAAACTCATTCTTTTCACAATACGTTATACGCTATAGACAGGCGTTTTCTCTCTGGAGCGCTTGGAGGCACATTGATGAAGCTGAAGAACATTGCCGCCGTATTTCTCTCGGGTTTGCTGCTGATGCCTGCGCAGGCGCAGATCGTGGACCCCGAGCCCACCAAGAAAGATACCAAGAAGAAGGAAGAGAAGAAGCCCAAGACTTCCAAGAAGAATCCCGACGACATTGGGGAACGGGACGTCGACGGGAAGGTGAACTTCTATTCGCTGGAGAAAGAGATCGCGTTGGGCAAGGGCTTGGCGCAGGATATTGAACGTTCGGCCAAGATCATCGACGACCCGGTGATTTCCGAGTATGTGAACCGCGTAGGCCAGAATCTGGTGCGCAATTCCGACGCGAAGGTGCCGTTTACGATCAAGGTGATTGACGCCGAGGAAATCAACGCCTTTGCGCTGCCTGGCGGATTTTTCTTTATCAACTCGGGGCTCATCATGGCCGCCGATACGGAAAGCGAAATGGCCGGCGTAATGGGCCACGAGATTGCGCATATCGCGGCGCGCCATGGAACGCGCGGCGCGACCCGCGGACAAATTGCGAACCTGGCGACGATTCCCCTGATTTTCATGGGCGGCTGGGCGGGCTTCGGCATTCGGCAGGCCGCGAGCGTCGCCATTCCCACGGGCTTCCTCTACTTCCAGCGCGGCTTCGAAAAGGAAGCGGACTTATTGGGGCTGCAGTACATGTATAAAGCGGGCTACGACCCGACGGCGTTCACGGACTTCTTTGAAAAGCTGCAAGCCAAAGAGAAGCGCAAGCCAGGCACGATTTCCAAGATCTTCTCCTCCCACCCCCCGACGGACGACCGGGTGGTGGACGCGCAGAAGAACATCCAGAGCTACCTGAAAGAGCGGCCCGAGTATGTGGTGACCACGAGCGAGTTTCAGGATGTGAAGGCGCGGTTGATGGCTATGAGCAATCGCCGCAAGCTGGACCCGCAGGACCCCAACCGTCCGCGGCTGCGCAAGAAGCCAGGCGATGGAACCTCGAGCGGCGAGGATGAGAACGGCAAGAAGACGAAGACGGACGAGGATGAGCGTCCGACGCTGAAGAAGCGGCAGACGGACAAGTAAACTGATTTCGATAAGAGAGCCCCCGCTGCGGAAACGTGGCGGGGGCTTTTTGGTTTGGGGCGGGTATAGAATGCACGATCATGCGACTACTTGCCACGACGCTGCTTTTAGGTGGGATTCTGGCGGCCCAGAATTCGACCCCGAATTCGACAAGAGCGGGGCGCTTCCATGTGGAACACCCGACGCTGCTGAATCTGGGCTTTGAATGGGCCATTGCAGGCGATGCCAATCGCAATGCGGCGGTGGCGGTGCGTTACCGCGCGGCCGGGGAGACGAAGTGGCGCGAGGGGATGCCGCTATCGCGCATTGGCGGCGAGAATGTGTACCGCCGGCGGGAGAACCTCGATTACACAGTGCCGCAGGGCTTTGCGGGATCGATCTTGAATTTGCAGCCAGGCACGGAGTATGAATGTAACTTCGTGATGACCGATCCCGATGGAGTAACGGGTACGACGGCGCAGACGGTGAAGGTGAAGACACGGACCGAGCCGCAGGCTTACTCGGGCGGCCGCGTGCTGCATGTCTATCCGCCGGACTTCAACGGCCCCCGGATCGAGCCGAGCTTTACGGGGATCTTGCAGGCCTATTATGGAGCCGGTTTAGGCGACTGGTCCGTGGTGTGGGAGCGGCGCGCGCAGCCGGGGGATACGCTGTTGCTGCATGCCGGGCTGTACCGGCCGGAGCGCTTGGATTATGTGGACCCGATGATGACGCCTTTTGATGGATCGATGTCGCTGACCTTAAAGGGAACGGCGGAGAAGCCGATCACGATCAAGTCCGCGGGGGACGGGGAGGTGGTACTCGATGGAGACAACAACCACCGGCTCTTTGACGTGATGGCGTCGCGCTATCACATCTTTGAGGGGCTGACCTTCCGTAATACGGACGTGGCGATCTTTGCCGGGCAGAAAGAAGTGACAGGGGCGGTGGGGCTGGCGGTGAAGAACTGCCGCTTTGAGAACATCGGCTTTGGGGTGTGGACGGAGTATGCGGGATCGAGCGACTTCTACATTGCCGATAACCTATTTCTGGGCCGCGACGACCGTTTCCGGCTGGTCGGTTGGGGTGGGCGGCCGCGTTATCCCGGCGGGCCAAGTTGGAACGAGCCGCTTTATAAGTCGCACCGGATGGTGAGCTACTACGCGGTGAAGGTGTATGGCCAGGGGCATGTGATCGCGCATAACGCGATCGCGTACTTTCACGATGCCATTGCGATTTCCACTTACGGGACGCCGGAAAGCGATCCAGACCGGCGGGCCTCGGCGATCGATATCTATAACAACGACCTGCATATGTTTAATGACGACTTTGTTGAGACCGACGGCGGCGTGCACAATATCCGCGTCTTCCAGAATCGCGGGGTGAACGCGGCGCAGGGCGGCTATAGCTCGCAGCCGGTCTTTGGGGGCCCGGCGTACTTCTACCGCAACATTCTGTACCATGTGCCGTCGGGGGTGGCGTTTAAGTTCTCGGCCAAACCCGCGGGGCTCTTCGTTTGGCATAACACGATTATTGGCGAGCATCTCGCCGGGGATACGTCGTCCAACATGCATTTCCGCAATAACTTGTTTCTCGGGCGAGATACACCGGGGCGCGGGATCTTGAGCCTAGGCAATGCAGTTTCCACAAACACGACGGATTACAACGGCTACCGCCCCAATAAGGACGTGAAGGAACAGTACCGCTATCTCGCGGTGAAGCCGGGGCCGCCGGTGTATGAGCCGGAGGCGGGCAGTTGGAAGAGTTTCGCGACGCTGAAGGAAATGCAGACCGGAACAGGGCAAGAGACGCATTCGATCGAGGTCGATTTCGATATCTTCGAGAAGCTCTCTCCGCCGGACCACAACCAGCGCTACGCCGTCTATCACGCGATGGATTTGAACTTTAGGCTAAAGCCGGGTAGCAAAGCCGTGGACGCGGGAGTGCTGCTGCCGACCGTAAACGAAGACTTTCAAGGAAAGGCACCGGACTTGGGGGCGCTGGAAGCGGGCAAGCCGTTGCCACACTGGGGCCCGCGCTGGCTGAAGTGGCAGCCGTTTTACCGCTAAGCGTTATTTCTTGGTCGCGTTGGCGGTGGCCGCGGTGGGCGGGCCGCCGGGGACGTGGTAGTTCGGGTAGCCTGGGCGCTTGGGCTCGACGGCGGGCTTTTTGGCAAGCTCGGCCAGGATGTGCTCGATGGCTTTTTCGAGTTGCGGATCGCGGCCCTGGCGCACGAGTTCCGGATCGTTTTCCACTTCGATGTCCGGCTCGACGCCGACGTTTTCGGCAATCCACTTGGAGCTGGCCGGGTCCCAGACGGCAGAGCTAGGAGCGGTAACGATGCCGCCGTCCATTAGCTGCGGCGCGCCGGCGCGGCCGACGAGGCCACCCCAGGTGCGCTTGCCGATCAGCGGACCGGTGCCGGCGCGGCGGAAGTACCAGGGCATAGCGTCGCCGCCCGAACCGGCCCATTCATTGATGATCATGGCCTTGGGGCCGTAGATGGCGCCCTGGGGCTGGAGCTCGTCGACACCGTTGCGGGTGGCGACGCGGCTCAGCGGTTTCAAGTTCAACTGGGCCACGATGTCGGTGGCGAGATTGCCGCCGCCGTTGTAGCGCTCGTCAATGATGGCCGCTTCCTTGCCCACTTGCGAATAGAAGTAGCGGGTGAAGTTGGTGAGGCCGCCGAAGGCGGTATCGGGCATGTAGATATACGCGACGCGGCCGTTGGTGGCTTTTTCCACCTTGCGGCGGTTGTTTTCAATCCAGGCCAGGTTGCGCAGGCCGGCTTCGCTCGAGACAGGCACCACGGTGACCTCGCGCGAGCCGGAGCCATCGGCGTTGGGCCCAACGCGGAGGCGGACTTGTTTGCCGACCTTGGCTTCGAAGAACTTGTAGACACTCTCGGCCGGGGTGACGTTGCGGCCATCGACGGCCAGAAGGTAATCGCCGACGCTTACGTTGACGCCGGGTTGGGTGAGCGGCGCGGTGAGGCCGGGGTTCCAGTTTTCGCCATTGAAGATGCGAGCGAAGCGGTAGCGGCCGCTCGAGACTTCATAGTCGGCGCCGAGCAGGCCGGTCTGGATCGTCTTGACCTCGGGCTGGTCGTTGCCGCCGATGACGTTCAGGTGGCCCACGCTCAATTCGCCCATCATGTCCTGCATGAGGTAAGTGAGTTCGCGGCGGGAGGAGATATTGGAAAGATACTTGCGGTATTTGGCCTGGAAGTCTGCGACGTTGACGCCGTGGAGGCCGGGGTCGTAGAACAATTCGCGCTGGATACGCCAGGCGTCGCGGTACATTTGGGCCCATTCCTCGCGGGGTTCCATGCGGACTTCGAGGTCGGCGGTGCGCAGGGCGGGGGGAGGAGGGCCACCAGGACCGGGGCCGCCACCTTGAGCACCACCGGGGGCGCCGCGAGGGGGTAAGGGACGCAGGGACGCGATGATCCAATTGGGGCCTTGACGGTAGAGGGCTTTTTCGCCGTTGTGCGCCATGGTAAAGGAACTGACGCCCGAGAAGGGGACGTCGCCGCGACGCTCCTTGAGGTCGAAGCGATGGACTTGAAAGCCACCGGGACCGGGACCAGGCAAAGAAGGCGCTTCCGTCGCAAGAAGGGTGCCCGGCTTCGGAGCCATCAGCCCGAGGTAGCGGCGGGGCGGCATGGGGACGGCCAGGACGCGCTGTAGGATGTTGTCGAAATCGATTTTTACTTCGGCGGTTTTCGGCGCGGGAGGAGGGCCGGCGGGCGGCTTGGGAGCGTCTGGCTTCGGGGGATCCGCGACTTTTTCTTCGTCGCTTTCGGGGGCAAACGGCGAGGGCTCCGACTTAGCGAGAACGATCAGGTAGATGCTGCTGGTGGAGGTGCGCGCGCCAGATTGGATATCGGGCTGGAGCGAGGGGCCGGAGTCTGTCGAGGCGGTGAAGTAGAGGTATTTGCCGTCGCGGTCCCAGACGGGGCTGCGGGCGTCGCTCAGGCCGTCGGTGATTTGGGTGGCCTTTGCGTCGGCGATGTTATAGGCGAAGACGGCGCCCATGTAGTTCTGCAAAGTCTTGGCATAGGCGAGCCATTTCGAATCAGGGCTCCAGGAGGGAACGAGCGGGCGGCCCCAGAAGCGATCCTTATCGATGACGGTGGCTTTGCCGCTCGCTACGTCGACGGTCCAGAGCTGTAGGTGGACGTCGCGGAACGCGATCATTTTGCTATCGGGGGACCAGACGGGATTGAGATAGAAGGTGGGCTTGTCTTCAATGCGGATCTTCTTCACTTCACCGGGCCCGTTTAGAGGCCCGTTTTGCGGGGCGATGTGAAGCTCGTATTCGCCGGAGGCGTCGGAGAAGTAAGCGATGGATTTCGCGTCGGGGGACCAGGCCGGGGAGCGTTCCATGACGCCGGTCGAGTTGGTGAGGTTGCGGGGGTCGCCCTTCTCGGCGGGCACGGTTAGAATCTCGCCGCGGGCTTCAAAGACGGCGCGCATGCCGGAAGGGGAAAGAGCGGCGGAGCCGAGGCGCTCGCCGACTTTGACATAGCGCTCGCGGACCTCGGCCAGGTCGCCGGCGACGCTGACTTTGAGGGGAGAGAGCTTGGCGGACTTGGGGTCAAAGAGATGAAGGGCGCCGAATTGTTCGAGCACGATTGCGTCGGGTCCAGCCGAGGCGCTCTTGAAATCCATGGCTTTATTCTCCAAGGCGCGGGCGACTTTTTTGGATTGGGGGTCGTAGGAGAAAAGAGTAGGCGTGCCTTCGCGATCGGAAAGGAACCAGACCTTGCCGGCGAGCCACATGGGGCAGTAGTCGTTGGAATTGTCGCGGGGGATTTTCTCAATTTTGGACGTGGCGAGGTCCGCGATCCAGACCGGCGTGGTCATGCCGCCGCGGTAGCGCTTCCAGGCGCTAAAGGCGCGGCCCATGGGGACGTAAGCCAAGCGCTGGCCGTCGGGAGCATAAGCGGCTTCGTAGCCCACCGGCAGGGGCAAAGCGTTCTCGGCGCCGCCGTCGACGGAGATGCGGAAGAGCTTGGGGTAACGCTGGCTGTTGGAATGGCGGGCGGAGGCGAAAACGATGTTCTTGGAATCGGGGGTCCAGGCGGCCACGACATCGGGGCCGGGATGCCAGGTGAGGCGTTTGGGGATGCCGCCCGAGGAGGGGATCACGAAGACGTCGACACTGCCGTCGTATTGGCCGGTGAAGGCGATGGAGGCGCCGTCCGGGGAGTAGATGGGGTTGGTTTCGGCGCCGGCCCCAGCGGTGAGACGCGTGGCGGGGCCGCCCGTGCGAGGGACGGTCCAGAGGTCATTGGCATATTCAAAGACGACATGGGTTTTGCTGAGCGAGGGGTTGCGAAAGAGGTAGGGGGATTCTTCGGACGCGGGCGTCTGGGCTAGCGCGGCAAAGGCGAGGAGGCAGGGTACAAAAAGGTAGCGCATAAATGACCTTGGGGGAAAGCATAGCGTAGAGGGAACGCGAAGGCGAGGCTTTTTGTACAGTAAGGAGGATGCTCTCTTATCGCTTCTTGCTGCTGGCCGCCGTTCCGATTTTTGTTTTCGCGCAAAGCGGGGAGATTCGAGCATTGATCCCAACCAACGGGCCCAAACCGGTGGGACCCTACTCGCCGGGCCTGGCGATCGGGGACTACGTTTTCGTCTCGGGCCAAGGCGTGAGCGACGGCAGCGGCAAGCGGCCCAGCGACACCCGTGCGCAGATCATTCAATGCATGAATAATGTGCGGAATATCTTGCGCCTAGGGCAAATGGATTTGGCAAACGTTTTCAACTTACAGATTCTCTATACCGATAAAGCGCAGGAACCGATATTCGAGCAGGTGCTGAAGGATATGTTTTCCGGTAAGATACCGCCGCGGAGCATGACCTATGTGCCGAAGCTGCCGGTGGCGACGCCGCTGGAAATTACCGCCTTTGCCCATCGGACCAAACAAAACGGAGGCCTTGAGCCGCCCTCGCTACAGGCCCCGGCGGGGTGCAAGGCGCTGGCGCAATTTATCCAGTGCGGCGTGGAAGTGGCGGCCGGGGGAGTGGACGTAGAACAGCAAACGGCGGCGGTGTTGGGGGCGTTGGAGGCGCGGTTAAGGCTGTTGGGATCGAGTATCACGAAGGTCGTGGCGACCAATGTCTTTTTGAGTGACATGGAGGAATTTCCCCGCATGAATGCGGCCTATGCGAGTTTCTTCGTGTTAAGGCCGCCGTCGCGGACAACGGCGCAGCCATTCTCCATCCCCCGGGGGCGGGTGGCGATCAGCGTGGTGGCGGCAAAGTAAGAGACGGCTTAGAGCTTTACGCTGATGCCTTGGCGCGCGGACTCGCGCGCGGCCACCAGGATCTCGGTGGCGATGAGGTTGTTCTCCAGGCTTGATAGGGCATTGGGTGGGATCTCGCGGCGCGCGACGGCCATAAGGTGAGAGAGCGCGTCGGCCTGGCGGGCTTCGAGCTCGGGAGGTGTGGAGATTTCTTCGGCTTTGGCCCCGGGGGCGCGGCGGCGGACGCTCTGGCCGCCATAGGCGTGCGCGTAGGCGCTTTCGCCGTAGACTTCAAAATCCTTGCGGCTGAAGGGCCAGTTCCAACTGCCCTGGATGATGCCCTGGGCGCCGGGGTATTCAACGAGAATGGTGGCTTCGTCGTCGACTTTCGGATAAATGTGCGGCTTGTTTTGCTTGACGCTGGCCAGGACGCGCGAGGGGCGCTCATTGGCCATCATCCAGGTCATTAGATTCGCGCCGTAGCAGCCGAAATCAAAGAGCGCGCCCGCGCCGTTGCGGACCGGGTCTGTCAGCCAGGAAAAGAACTCGGGGCCGACGCCGATTTCCTTGGGTCCCTGGTGGCCGTCCATAGCGACCATTTTGCGGATGGCGCCGGCGGCCTTTTGCTCGCGGAAGAAGCGGAATAGTTCAGCGTGGCTGCGGTACCAGGTGGTTTCGTAATTGACGAAGATGGGGATGCCGGCGGATTTGGCGATCGCGGCGATTTCGCGCGCGGCTTCGTTGGAAACGGCTAAAGGCTTTTCCATCATCATGGGCAGTTTGAGTTCGCCGGCGAGGCGGGCGACCTCGAGGTGGCGGTCTGTCGAGCTGAAGCAGGCGATGGCTTGGGCGCCTAAACCTTTGAGGCTGCCGCGCTTTTCAAATTCGAGCGGACCCAGGATTTCGACGTCGGCGCGTTTGGCGGCGGCGTTCCAGAAGCCGCGCACATGGCCGTGTTCGGTACCGACGATGGCGACGCGGAACTTGGCTTGGGCCAGCAGGAGCGCGGGCGAGGCAACGAGGGCGCGGCGAAGAATCATGGAACCAGTTTAATCGCGTAGCGGTAACATCCCGGCGGCGAAGGCAATCTAAGAGCGAAGAATTTTTCTCCCTATGTTGAAACTGAAGCTCTCCCTTTTGACCCTGCTGCTGGCCACAAGTCCCCTGCCGGCCGGCGATGACGACGAGGACGACGAGGACCGAGTCTCCCGCTCCGAGGTGCAGTTCAGCGGCTGCACCGAGTACGTAGGGACGGGGCCCATTCCGATGGCCAGGGCCATAGGACGGGTGCCGCGGAGCTTTCAGATCCTGGCGGGAGCCGGCAATACGGCGAGCCTGGTGGTTCGGGCCGCGCAGTGTGAAGGCGTGAAGGTGGACAACGAGAGGCCCGAGCCGGGCAGCTTAACGCAAATCGGCATTACGATCGTGAGCCCGAACGGATCGGGCGATATCAACAATTACACCGTTGCCTATGTGACGGACAGCCGCCGGCTGGCGCAACGGCTGCAGCGCTTTGGGCTGCCCGCTTACGTGGACGAAGACCTGGTGTACGAGACGGCGCCCAACCCGCCGGGGGCCCGCGGCGAACTATTTGTGGACTCCTCACCGAGCGCCGGTCCCGCATTTTTCTTGAGCGGAGCGGTAAGCGACACGGCCTTTTTGACGGTTCCTTTCGTGGCCAATTGGTGGTACGAGAGCCGCAAGGGCCGCCTGTTGATGGCCACGGCCATTCCGACGATTGCCTTTGGACAAGCGGGCGTGACGGTTTACACGCGACAGGATTCGCCGCTTGGGGAGTTGATTGGCGGCAATAAGTTCAGCAATTTCAGTGGCTTCAATGTGCGCGGCCGCTTCGCGACGGGGCGGATGAGCGTGTCTCGGCAATAACCCAAGAAAGCGGCGCGATCGGTATAACGAATTGCGCGGACGCGGCCGATATTACCGTAGGAGAGACTATCGATGCATCGCGTCCTAGTGGCAGTACTGATGGCTGGCGGCCTGCTGATTGCAGAAACGGACTACCGTTTTGCGTTCCCGCAGTCTGAACTGTTGATGGGGGTTGACGTGAAGTGGCTGCTCAAGAGCCCGCTGGGAACGAAAATGCGGGCGGAGATGGGCGGTGAGGTGCGCGAAGGACTCGGAGAATTGAAGGCTCTGGAAGCGCTGGTGGATCAGATCGATCACATCTACGTGTCGGCGGTCACCAAGGCGCCGGTGAAGATTGGCAAGGGTGCGAGCCCGAAAGCCGCCGGGCAGGCTGCGGCGAACAATACGGATCTGGTCATGCTGGTGAAGGGCAAGTTCGACTTTGCCAAGCTAAACGAATTGGCGCTGAAGGGCGGCATGCAGGCCTCCGAATGGGGAAAGACGAAGGTGTTTGTGCCCGCGGCTAAGCCCACCGGCCGCGTGAAGATGCAGAAGGCGCAGTTTGCGCAATCTTTACCGCAGACTCTGCCAATGGATGTTTCGCAGGCGAAGCCCGTGTTTGCTTATTACGACGAAAAGCACATCCTGGTAGGCGAAGAAGCGCCGCTGCGCGTGGCGCTGGAGCGCATGGAAACGGGCCTGGTGCCGCAAGCCAATCCACTGTTTGCCCGGGCGCAGGATCTGGAGGCGGCGCACGATTTCTGGATCGTGGGCTCGACCGCGCCATTAAATCTCAGTGCGGCGGCCCCGGCGGGCGCCAAGCAGAACGACCCCTTCAGCCAGGCGATGAAGGAAGTACGGAATTTCTCGGTCGGCATCGCGGTGCGCCGTAATCTGGCCTTCGATCTGCAATTGCAGACCACCACACCGAAGTCGGCCACGAATATGCTGGACATGGCCCGGGGCGTACTCGCGCTGGCCAAGGCGAGCCAGAAGCCGGAGCAACCGCTGCCCTTCGATCTGGATCGGGCGCTCGAGCTGAGCTCAAACGGGAATATCCTGCGGGCGTCGTTGACGCTGGAACCGGGAGAGGTGGATGCGATCGTGGCGCAGATGGGGAAAAAGGCGATTCCGGGTGTGCCTGGATCAGCAGTCGCTGCCGCCAGCCCCAACGCAGAAGGCGGAACGCCCGTGGCGCAGTCGGCGCCAGCGGCGGCCGCAATACCGGTAGCCCCGGCTGTTCCACAACGCAAAACGGTGATGATCTACGGCCTGCCGGGCGGGCCGAAAGAAGTAACGGTACAGCCGTAGCGGCCAATTGCGCATTTCAATATAAACTGAGGCTGTGAAGCGAGTTGTACTTCTAGTTGCAGCGCTGGGCCTAGCGGAAATTTCTTTTGGACAGGTTGTGGGCGGCGTGAATGGCCAAGCCGCTCCAGCACCGAGCTCCCGTCCTGCTCCGCAGATGCGAGAGCGGGGGCCTAGCTACCCCGCTGGCAGCTACCCGTATGGTAGGCAGTCTGGAAGGTCATCGCGGCCCGGTTTTTGGGGCGGCGGCTGGGGGGGAAGCTGGGCGAGCGGCTCCCAAGCGGGCCCCGAAAGCGGCTCGGCACGAGAGACAGCACCGAAGCCCGCAGCGGAAGACAAGCTGAAGGAACTCATCGTGAGTCCCGTCTATCAGCCCGATAAAGTAAACCCGAAACTGATCGAGATTCCCTAGTCCAGAATGGCTGAAGACCGTTTGGAAGAATCGGAAGTCTTTGCCGCAGTCGGCCAGGACGGATTCCATCGACTCACCCGCGCCTTTTACGCGCAGATTCCGCACGATGCCGTGTTGGGGCCGATGTACCCCGCCGACGATCTTGCGGGAGCAGAAGAGCGGCTGAGGGACTTTTTGATCTTTCGGTTTGGAGGGCCGCCGGACTATCTGGAGAAGCGCGGCCATCCCCGCCTGCGGATGCGCCACGCACCCTTTCGCGTGGATGAAGCGGCGCGGAATCATTGGGTGGAGTTAATGGACCGGGCGCTGGAGGAGGTGCAGTTCCCCGCCCCGGCCACCGCAGCGCTGCGGGCCTTTTTTCACTCGACGGCCACCTTCCTGCGCAACGCCTAGTGGGCGGCCGGAAGAAGCCGCACACAGTCTGGGTGCTGGGCGGCCAAGCCCTCGTCAAAAGTAACCAGATGCGCGCCGTGGCGCTGGGCGAGATGGGCCAGATATGCGTGGGTGATTTGGCGATGTCCCCGAATCCCCTCAGCCACAAGTGCAAGATACGAAAAGGAGTCCGGCAGGAAGCGATGCCGGGGCAACTCGGCAAACTGCCGGAGCAGCGCCTTGGCATCGGCTGGATTGGGCTTTTGACCGAAGCGGGGGTAAAAACGGAACAGAGCGCCCTCGGTGATGGGGCAGGTTGCGAAGTGGGGGGCCTCAGTGAAAAACCAGCGCGAAGCTGGCTCGTGCAGCGTGTGAGATTAATCGTCGTCTTCGAGGGCCTTGACATCCTCGGAAGTGACGCGCCGCGCACTGCGGAAGGTCAATAGTCCCGTGACGGCGCTCCGCTCGAGCGCGTTGGACGAAGGAGGGCAGTTAGAGGCAACGATCAGGTCGCTCAGGCCGCTGAGGATCTGGCCTAGGGATAACTTCTGTTCCGAAGCCATGGCATTGGCAATCCGATAGGCGTCTTCCCGAAGCTCTACCGTTACGCGCATGCGAGCATCATAGCGTCATGATGCGCCGGTGCGCTACGCAGCAGGATAGACCCAAGGGGCGCGGTAAGGGCGGCGCAGTAGGGCGTTCGCTTTGTTGTCGCCGATACACTTTTCGCCGTCCCACTCGACGATGCGCTCGACGCGCATGCTGACCATGCCCAGGAGCACGGCGGAGGTGGCGCGATAGCCGATTTCAATATCGCGGACCGGCTTGCGTTTGTGGCGGATGGCGTCGAGGAAGTCCGCCCAAAGCTCCTTAATGTTTTGCCCGTCGGGATCGTTGAGCTTGGGCTCGACGTGCACGATGGACTGGCTTTTCTTGGCGGGATAAAACGTCCAGCCGTCGCGCCAACCCATGTGGAAGGTGCCTTCGGTGCCATAGAAATAGGCGCCGATGGCGTGCTTTTCGGCTTCGTTGCCGCCATAAAGGCGCTGTTCCCAGGTGGCGGTGAAGCCTTCGAACTCGAAGGTAACCAATTGGGTATCGGGGGCGGTGCTGTTGTCTTTTTTGATGAAGCGGTCGCCAGTCGAATAGACGCGGCGCGGGTACTTTTCGTCGGTCCACCAAAGCAACTGATCCATCCAGTGGACTCCCCAATCGCCCAGGGTGCCATTGGCGTAATCGAGATATTGGCGGAAGCCGCGAGGGTGGATGGCTTTGTTATAAGCGCGCTGGGGTGCGGGGCCGAGCCAGAGGTTCCAATCGAGGCCCGGAGGCGGATCGCTATCGGGGCTGGACTGGCCAGGACCGCCGGCGGAATGGGCAAACATGCGGACCATGCCGATCTTGCCCACCTTGCCGCTCTTCAAAAACTCCATGCCGCTGATGGGGTGCGGAGACACGCGCCGGTGCAGGCCCACCTGGATCAGCCGGTCGGCCTCTTGGGCCGCCTTCCACATGGCTTTGCCTTCGGCTACGGTGTGGGAAATCGGTTTTTCAACGTAAACGTGCGCGCCGGCTTTCACGGCGTCGATGGTGGGCAGGGCGTGCCAGTGGTCGGGGGTGGCCACGATGCAGATGTCGGGCTTCTCTTTCGCGAGCATCTCGCGGTAGTCGGCGTAGCGGCGGGGTGAAGCGTTTTCCCACTTGGCGTGCTCGGCGGCGGACTTTTCCATTTGGTTGGCATCGGGGTCGGCAAAGGCGACGCATGTGCAATCTCCGGAGGCGATGGCTTCGCGCAGAATGTTGCCGCCCCACCAACCGGCGCCGATGAGGGCGGTGCGGAACTTTTTGCCTTGGGCGGGAGCAAGTAGCGGCGTAGCGGCGAGGACTAGCTGGCGGCGGGTCATGATCTCTCACGCTAGCGCAAATCTAATGCCGAATGAAGTAATAGACCGAGAGAAGGAGGCCAATCGCGATGACGCAGCCGCGCACCCAAACGGCCGGAACGCGTAGGGCCCAGCGCGCACCCAGATATCCTCCCACCGTCGCGGCCAGGGCCATTGGCAGAGCGTATTTCCACACCACCTTGCCCTGGGCAATGAAAATCCCGGCCGAGGCGAAGTTGATGGCGCCCGCAAGCAGCGTCTTGACCGAATTCATCTCATGGACGTTGCGCAAGCCCATGTAGGCTAAGGCGCTGAGCATCATGATGCCCATACCCGCGCCAAAGTAGCCGCCGTAGATTCCGACGGCGAACTGCACCAGCACCAAGGCGGCCAGGCGAGGCGTGCTGAGAGGTTGGTCAGGCCCCTCGGCCAGGCGCGCGGCGCTGAGACGGGCGACGATCGGCTGCAGGGCAAACAGGAGCGCGGCGCCAAGAATGAGCCAAGGGATTAAGGCCGCAAAGATGCGTTCCTCGGTATTGGTGACAATCCAGGTGCCGATGAGGCCCCCGAGGGCGCTGGGGGCCAGAAGCCAAAGCAGAAGACGGGGCGGATGCTGGACGTCCTGGCGATAGGCCCAAGCGCTGGCGATGGTGCCGGGAAAAACCGCCATGGTGCTGGTGGCGTTGGCCATGACGGGGCTCAAGACGGCGAGCAGGGCCGGAAAGGTGAGCAGCGTGCCGCCGCCGGCAATGGAATTCACCACGCCCGCGGCAAAAGCGCTGGCGCACAGGCCGGCTTGCAGCCAGGCGCTATCGTTCAAAGGGGTTCCCCAAACTCTCTACTGTACTCAATTGGGATCTGCGTTAGTTTAGTCAATGGAGGGTAGCGCATGCGTTGGGACCAAGATCATTCCAGTAGCGATGTGGAAGACCGTCGCGGCGAAGGCGGCGGCGGTGGCGGTATGGGCTTTGGGGGCTTCGGGGGTATGCGCGTCGGCCTGGGCGGCCTGATTGTACTGGGCATCCTGAGCTTTGTTTTTAAGGTCGATTTAATCAGTCCTTTTCTCGGCGGTGGGGGCGGGGGGGTGCCGGTCGCGTCCTCGCGGCCCGCGCGCAGCGCAAGCCCGAACGAAGAAAAGTTGGCAAAGTTTATCGGCTTCGTGCTGGACGACGCGCAGAACACGTGGACCAAGATCCTGCCCGAACAGCAGGGCGTGGCCTATCGGCGCGCGAAGCTGGTGCTCTTTCGCGACTATGTGCGCAGCGGCTGCGGGGACGCCGAAGGGGCGATGGGCCCGTTCTATTGCCCGGCCGATGAGCGCGTCTACATCGACCTGAACTTCTACGACGAATTGCAGCGCAAGTTTGGCGCGCCGGGCGACTTTGCGCAGGCCTATGTGATTGCGCACGAGCTAGGCCATCATCTGCAGAACGTATTGGGCATTGAACGCAAGGTGCGCCTGGCGCAACAACAAAACCCCCGCGCCGAGAAGCAATTGAGCGTGCTGCTGGAACTCCAGGCGGATTGCTTTGCGGGCGTCTGGGCGAAATCGACCGGCCAGCGCGGACTCCTGGAACCGGGCGATGCCGAAGAAGCCCTCAGGGCCGCGAGCGCGGTAGGCGACGATCACATTGCGCAAATGACGGGTAGCCGGGTGCGCCCCGAGAGTTTCACGCACGGCTCCAGCGCGCAGCGCCAGCAATGGTTCATGCGCGGGATGCAGCAGGGAACCGTTTCGGGCTGCAATACGTTTGCCACCAACTAAACAGACGCTCAAGCTGACGCTGGAGTACGACGGTTCGAAATATAGCGGTTGGGCGGAACAGAAGAATGCGCGTACCGTGATGGGCGAGTTGCGCGCGGCCGCCGATAAAGCGCTGCGGCAGCCGATGGAGATTGCCGGGGCGGGCCGTACGGACGCGGGCGTGCATGCCCGCGGACAGGTGGCGCATTTGAAACTGGCCAAAGCGGCGGCGCTTGGGCCGGCGAAACTGTTGCGGGAATTGAACGCGGCCTTGCCGGCCGATATCGTGGTCCTCGATGTCGAGCCCGCCCCGCTGGACTTTCACGCGCGGCACAGCGCACTGGGGCGCACCTATGTTTACCAGATTGCGGTGCGCAAGACCGCCTTCGATAAGAAGTACGTCTGGTGGATCAAAGAGCCGCTGGACCTTGAGGCGATGGAGGCCGTGGCGCAATCGATCGTGGGCCGGCATGATTTCCGCAACTTCCAGGCGGTGGATGCGGCGCGCGCGCAGGAATCTTCTTTGGTCGTGGTGGAGCGGGCAGGCCTCAGCGTAGATGGCGTCATCCTCTTTCGCATTGAGGCGTCGCACTTCCTATGGCGCATGGTGAGGCGGCTGGTAGGGTCTTTGGTGAAAGTAGGACTGCGGGAGATTAGCCCTGAGGATATGGCGCGGCTCTTGACGGGCAAACCCTGCCCGGACCTGGACGTGGCCGCCTGGACAGCGCCGGCCAGCGGCTTGTTCCTGGAAAGCGTGCTCTATCCGGCAAGGCTAAAATAGGGCCTGGTGCAGCATGGAAGACCGGAACAAGATTTGGTTGGCCACGGGCATTGTGGTGGCGATACTGGGGATGGCGATTCTGGCGGGTGTCGTTGTGCGAACGATGGGCTAGAGTCCCAGAGACGCGCTCAGTGCCGCATCCACTTGCGCCATAAGACCAGGAACTCGAACTAAAGTGCCCAAACCTTGCGCGATTTCCGAATTTTGTATGGTGGCCAGATTGTCGGTCATGACGACAGAATCCATCAATAAGCCTGTCTCCTTCGCGTTTGGGTAGAGCTTAGAACTGGAACCCGGCTTGGATGTCCGGCACGCGCCATGTTGCTAGAGATCATTGCGACGATGATTTGGGCAAGGCCGGTCTCAAGCCCGTTGGCTTGAACGACCAACACGGGACGCCGTTTGGCGCTGCGCAAGTCCGAATTCGGAAACAATACGAGGACCACGTCACCGCGTTGACAGTTGGTCATAGGCGCTCATCTCAGGACGATCCCAATCTTCGGTGAAGGGCAGGAGCCTGTGGCGCAGGTCCGCAGCTTGCTCTTCGTGGATGCCATGCGCGCGAAGATCGACAAAGTCATCGGGCGGGAGCCAAGTGACGATAACGCGGGCGCCTTCGACCTCCGAAACCGGTTGGAGCAGTTCAACGACACCGTTGCGATAAATTCCTTCGACGGATTTCACCATGTCCGCATTGTCCTTCAATTGGAGCATCCCGGTCCGGAAGGGCGGGAGACTAGGGCCAACTTCAATTCGCCTTGTCGTGGCAGAACGAGCAATCGTTAGAAACCTTCTTCTTCGCATGGCAGGTCATGCAGGAGCCCATATTCGTTTCCACGGCCTGGAACATGACCGGCATCTTGGCCACCTCGCCGTGGCACTCGGTGCAGGTGGCGCCCGCGTCCAGGTGCGTCTTGTGGCTCCAGAACACATAGGTGGGCACCTGGTAAACGCGCACCCAGGGGACGCGCTTTTTATCGGCGGCAAACTTGGCCAGGCGCTTAATCTCCTCGGAATCCGTCTTGATCGTCGTATGGCAAGCCATGCACTTGGCCTCGGCCGGGAAGGTCATCATCTCGCCGGGCTTGGGGTTGACGTGGCAGGTGGCGCAAGACAGCTTCAGGGTGCCGGCGTGGTGCTCGTGGCTGAAGGCGATGGGCTGCTTAGGCGGATCGGCCGCAAACAAACTCAGCAGGAAGAGGAGCGTCATAAGTTGCCCTTCTTCGATTCCGCCACCGCGTATTCGCTGGCGCGCATAGCCAGGGCCAGGATGGTGAGGGTGGGGTTCTGCGCACCGCCGCTGACAAAGGAACTGCCGTCGATGACGAAGAGGTTCTTGACGTCATGAGCTTGATTGAAGCCGTTCAAGACGCTCTTCTTCGGGTCCGCGCCCATGCGGCAGGTGCCGAGTTCGTGGATGCTCTCTCCGGGCGGCACCATTTGCCAGTGCTTCTCAATCACCTCGAAGCCCGCATCGTGGCAAAGCTCGGCGGCCACGTTCATCGAATCTTTGGCCATGGCGAACTCGTTCTCGGTGTACTTCTGGGTCAGATGCAGCACCGGGATGCCCCAGGCGTCCCGCTTCAATTTGTCGATGCGCGCAACGCTTTCATAGCGGGGCAGGACCTCGCCCATGGTGGTGAGCCCGAAGCCCGCGCCGCGCACTTCGTCCAGCTTTTGGAAAAGCTTCTCTCCATAGAGAGGAAACATCTGCGGCCCAGGGCTGCCGCCGCTGCCGAAATCGTAGGCGTAGCCGCGCAGGAAGTTCTTTTCCCGCTTGGCCAGGTTGCGGAAGCGCGGAATGTATCCGCCGCCTCCGATGACGCCTCTGGCCGCGCCGCCCTTGGCTTCGGGGACCACCGCGGAAACAACGCTCTTCACATAGAACTGGTCGAAAAGATAGCGGCCCAGGACGCCGCTCGAATTGGCCACACCGCTATTGAGCAGGATGCGCGTGGATTCCAGACACGACGCGCCCAGCATCACCACGCGGGCCCCCAAGTGATACTCGCGCTTCGAGAGACGGTCGACAAAATGCGCGCCATCGACGAGGCCGGTTTTCTTATCGACGCTCAACTGCCGGACCACCGCGTTGGGAACCAGCTTCAGGCGGCCGCTTTCCTGGGCGGCCGGAAGCAATAGATTGAGGCTGCTAGCCAGCGTACCGGTGCTGCGGCGTTGCTTGGTGGTGGGGACATCGCGCTTCTTGCAGGCCGCCAAAAAGCGCTGCACGGTCTGGCTATCCGCCGATTCATCCGGTAGGAAGACGCCATCGGGAATCTGAGCAAAGCCTTCCTTGCGCCCGCTCACGCGAAAGATCGGTTCGACACGGTCGTAGAACGGGGCGAGTTCCGCATAAGAGATAGGCCAATTCTCGCCGTAGCCGTCGTGGTCTTTACCCTTGAATTCGTAATCGCTCAGCCTCCAACTGGCGCGGCCCCAGGCCAGCGTCTTGCCGCCCACCAAGCGCATGCGCACCCAATAGTAAGGCGAGGCGGGATCGTAGGAATAGGGGTTCTGCTTCTCGTCGGCCCACTGGTTGGCATTGAATTCGTCGGCTTGCGTGACGTGGGGGAAACGGCCCGGCTTGCCGAAGCCGCGATAGGGCAATTCGGAAACGGGCCGCAGCACGCGTTGCTTCTCCCAATCGACTAGCGGACCCGCGTCCAGGAGCGTACACTCCACGCCCAGCTTGGTGAGCGTGTAAGCGGCCATGCCGCCGGAGGCGCCCGCGCCAATGATGAGTACGTCGGTCTTCGTCATGGTGCGTCCTTCACTGGGCATCTATTGGGCGTCCAAGGGCAACCAGAAGTTGCCCAGTCCCGCGGCCGAGCGGCTGCGCGCGCTCATCGCGGCGGCGTACTCGCGCGAATTGAGGGTGGCGCGGTAAAACGCCACCTTGGCCGTTTGCAGGAAATCCGCAAAGGCATCCTGGCGGGCGAAAGCGGCGTCGAGAGACTTCGCCTGCAATCGATAGGCCGCCATGCCGTCGCGATAAATCTTTTGCAGGTCCGCCGGGCTCTGGCTTAAAAGGAAATCCAGAAACTCTGCCGCGCGCGCCTCTGTCGCGCCGGGGCGCCCGTCGTAGGAAGGGATTAAGGTGTCGCCGAGCGCGGCAAAGTCTGCAAACACGGTTGGGCTGAAAAACTTCGGCACGCCGTCGGCGGCGGCCTCGGCTGCGGTCGCGGCCAATTGTGCCTCGTCGGCCGACCAGAGGGAGTCTTCGCCGAGGAGCCCTAAACCCAAGAGGCTGGGCAGAATTTCACGTCGTCGCATCATTTTTATTTCCCCACAAAGCGTAAGCAGACGGGCTTGCCCACCGTCACAGGCTCGCCGATTTTCTCCAGGGTCTTCCTCTTTTTATCGATGCGAAAAGCGAAGATTTGATTGGAATCCTGCGCCGCCGCCAGCAGATACTTGCCGTCGGGGCTGAGCACAAAGCCGCGCGGCGTCCGTCCGCCGAGCGGAACGGCGGCCACCGTCTTTAGGCTCCCGCTCACCGGGTCTGTTTCATAAACAGTGATGCTGTCGTGCCCGCGGTTGGAGCTATAGACCAGCTTCTGGTTGCGATCCAGCAGTACCTCGGCGCCGGAGCTGCGGCCGGTGAAATCCGCGGGCAGAGCCTTGGCGGTGGCAATTTGCTGGCCCGTGGCGCCACCGGTCCAGCGGTAGGACGTCACGCTCGAGCCCATTTCATGGACCGCGTAGGCCAGCCCATTTTTTCCTAAGGCCACATGACGCGGCCCGCCGCCTTTGGGGGCTTCGAGTTTGGCAATCTCGGCGATCGCGCCCGTCTTCTTATCGAAGCTGTAGATTTTCACCTCGTCCAGCCCCAGGTCCGCGATGAAGAGATGCTTGCCGTCCCGCGAGAAATTGACGGAATGGGCGTGGGGCCCCGCTTGCCGTCCGCGATCGACGCTGGAGCCTTTGTGCTGCACCACGTGCGCCGCTTCGCCCAGCTTGCCATCCGGCCCGACGGGAAAGATCGCGGCCGTCCCGCTGCCATAGTTAGCCACGGCGAGCCATTTGCCGCTGCGGTCCAGATTCAGATGACAGGGCGAATTGCCGCGGCTCGCGACGCGATTCAAAAGGCGTAAGTTCCCGCCCGGCTCGATGGCAAACGCGCTCACTTCCCCGCCCCCGGCTTCGTTGACCGCATAGAGAAAACGCGCGCCCTTGGCGATGGCCAAAAACGACGGGCTGGCGCTTTCCGCAGCCAGTTCCGGCGCCGACATCCCGCCCGTAGCCGTATCGAAGCGTAGCCGGTAAATGCCTTGGCTGGTGGAATTCGCCCCCGTGTAGGTCCCGATGTAAACAGTCTGCTCAATCGCGCCGAGACTGGCCGCCCAGAGGCCAAAGATCAAAAGGTATTTCATGGAATCAAGCCCGTACCCGTTATTCTTTCACTCTCGCGGCGAAGCAGACGCAAGACCGCCAAGGCGAGCGAGAAAAAAATGGGACCCGCGAAAAGACCAAGCAACCCAAAGGCCTGTACGCCCCCCAGGAGCGCGAAGAACATGATGCTGGCGTTCATCTGGACGCGTTCGCTTAAAACAAGCGGCCGGATAATGTTGTCCGCCATGCTCACCACCAAAGCGCCCCAGGCCAGCAGGATGCCGCCTTTCATGTATTGGCCGGTGCCGAAAAGATATAAGGCGGCCGGCACCCACACCAGGCCCGCCCCGAAGAACGGCAGCACACTCAGCACCGCCGCCACCGCGCCCCAGAAGATAGCCGAGGGCAGCCCGAGAAACCAGAAACCAATTCCCGTCAGACTGCCCTGCGCCAAGGCCACGCTGAGCACGCCATAGACGTTGGCAAAAATTAGCTTTTCCACCTCGGCGAACAGTTCCTCGACCATTTCCCCGGGCAAGGGCGACCATTCCTTCAACGTGTCCAGGATTCGCCTGCCGCCATCCAGCATGAAAAAGAGCGTGACCAGGGTGATGACGCTGCTGGCAATCCAACTGCCCACGCCCTGTATGCTCTTCAGCGCATTGCCGACCGCGCTATTGGCAATGCCCTGTAAACGACCCACCAACATCTCATCCAATTGTGCCCGCTCGATGCCCACGAGTTGGCTCAAGCGATCGATCAGCGCACCCCACCACTCCATACCGCCACTGGGGCCGAGCGATTGGCTCACCAGGTCGTAGGCGTGTTTGGCCTCCCGCGCCAGCACCAGTCCAAAGAGCCCCATGGGCAGCAGGAAAAGCAGTCCTACGAGTAGGGTGCTGATCCAAACCGTCAAGGCTTCGTGACCTGTCTTGCGAAGCAGCCAGCGGTGTGCCGGGTAAAAGACGATCGCCAGCACTCCCGCCATAAAGATCTCGCTGATAAATGGCGAGACGATTAACCAACACCCGTATGCCAGGGCAAGCAGCAGAACAGACAGGGCGGCCCAGGTGAGCCGGCCGCGCCAGGATCCCAACGTCTAGGCTCCCACCACGGTCATTTTCTTCAGATACTCGCCGTCGAAATCGACGCCCAGGCCGGGCCCCTTGGGTACCGCAACGCGGCCATTCACGATGCGGAAATTCGGCGTGTACCAACTGGAGGGTTTCGGCAGGCCGCGGTGGGGGAACTCCATGTATGGTCCGCAATTGGGTATGGCCGCGGCGAAGTGCAGAATCTTGGCCCCCGCGGCGTCGATCTGGGTATTGTGCGGTACGATCTTCATGCCGACGCGCTCCGCCATCTTGGCCACGCGCGCCGCGCGGACGATCCCACCGCAATAGTTCAGATCCGGCTGCACGATATCGACCACGCGGCGCGTGATCATGTCTTGAAATTTCCACAGCGTGGAATCGCACTCTCCGCCCGCGATGGGAATCTCGACCGCGTCGGCCACGGCTTTGGTTTCGCTCACTTCTTCCCAGGGGCAGGGCTCTTCAAAGAACTCGACCCGCATTTCCTTGTGCAGCCACTTGGCCATTTCGATTCCCGCCGAGGCGTCGTAGCCGCCATTGGCGTCGACATAAATCACCGTATTGGCCGGCATCGCCTTGCGGGCCCGCTCCAGCATTTTGCGCGTCCGTCCAGGATAAACGTCGACGTTACGGCCCATACGGCCGCCGATCTTGAATTTCACAGCCTGGGCGCCCGTTTCTTGAAGGCCGCGAATGTAGAGGTCCGCTTCGTCTTCCGCGGATAGATCGCGCGCCGACCCCGATAGGTAAACGGGAATCTCCTCGCGCTTAGGTCCGCCCAATAAGTCCGCCACGCTCTTGCCCGCCACGCGGCCCAGCAAATCCCAGATAGCCTGTTCGACGCTTGCCACTGGGCTCCAGAAGGGCTGGCCGGCGATCTTGTAATGGGCGATGTAAACCTCGTCGAGGAGGCGCTCCAGTTCGCGGGCGTCTTTGCCCACGAAGAACGGAATCACCCGCTGCGTCAAAATCGGCAAGAAGTCTTCGATTTCTTTAGTGCGCACCAAGCCGACAGCCCCGTCGCTAGAGGTGGCGCGCAGCAACATCGTCTTGCCCTGCACCAGGACCTCGATCTTGGCGATTTTCACCGGCGCCTTGATCTGCCCGCTTAGCCCGAAGAGAGGCGCCTCATACCAGGGTGTGCGCCGAGGGAATTCCTCAGCGGCATTCGCGGCCGCGGCCGCGGCCAATCCAAAAAAGGTTCTGCGTCGCATCGACTTCCTTCCCGAGGCTTACCCACATTCTTCCACACGATACCCGGCGGCTTCTTTGATGCAAAGCGAAATCTCCCCTTCGCCGAAAGCGAGCCGCAGGTGGAATTTGGGCCCGAGGCTCTGGTTGCAGATGATCAAGAAACCCGTTTGCGGCTAAGCCGGATCGGGCGGTACCCGGTGGTCGGCTTTCGCCCAGGAGCGCCAAATTCTGGCTTCCTTCGAACGCCCCGCGATCTTCGGGATAGATAGTCGTCCCGGGGCCAGGCAACCCCCCCGGACCCGACAAGCGGCACTATTGCCTTGCCATCGTCCCGGATACCACATTAAGAGTCACTTGCCCGAAAGGCTTAAATCCCGTCGCCCTCAGCCCTCGGCAGTGCGGAGGGCCGTCTTTTTCATGAACGTACTTCCGCGCCCGCGTTTACCTTACAAAGCCTGGCGTCTCCGGCAGTACCTTCGGCACCTCAAAGAGGTCTCGCCCGAACAAAGGCCGCACCAAAACATTGACATCCGGAACCTCGCGCCGCCCGCTGGCGAGAAAGACGGCGGCCTGCGTCAGCGCTGCGATGCCGATTGAAAGGGTCTCCGGCTTTTGCTCCACAAAGGCCGCTAGGTATGTATGTGAGTTCGAGGGCAGCGAGGGCACCGCCTCCTTGGCCAGATCGTGGCGGTAGGCGCTCACCAGTTCATATTCAAATGCCGCGCGGATCAACTGCGAATTTGCCGGGTTCGGCAGCGTCTGGTCCCCCACCGCATATTGAAACAGCACGCGCTTGATACCGTTGCCGTAAAGCGTGGCTTGCTTGAAGAACGGCGCAAACGATGCGGGCGCGCCCTCGGTTTCGAGCATCAGCACGCGGTCCAGATACTCAAGATACGGCCCGGTGCGCGCATCGCTTAGCTCCAGCACGTCCGCAAAGCGCGGCAACAACGGATCGGGAAGCTGCAGGAAGCCCGTCAGCACCTCCGGGTGCGTCACACTCAGATACAAGGCCAACACCGCGCGCAGGGCCGGACTGTAGCGCGCCGCCTCGACCGTGCTGCCGGCGCCTACGTTCAATACACCGCCCTCGATATTGCCTTCGATCCCCAGCAGAATACTGCCGTACATCGCGCCCAACGATTGGCCCAGGTATTGAATGCGGTTCGGGTCCAAATCCCTTTGTCCGTCCCCATCCAAATCCACTCCCGCCTCGATCTCCCGGACCAATTTGCGGTAATCGAGCGCCGTTTCCCGCAGACAATCGCGGATGAAGGCGGGCGAGCCCAGTTCAAACACCACACATCCCTCAAAGGCGTCGATAGTTCCCGAACGATCCGCATCTACGCCCCGTCCCGGCAACGGCAATTCCGCTGTCGTGCCATCGCGGAAGCCGACCCGCACGACGCTTTTTGCGCCATAGCCATGACCCACCGCATTGATGGAAACGACCGCCGCCCCGGCCACAAAGGAGCCCGCAAAAAAAGCCGGTCCCGCCATGCGCTGGTCCCCAAGCCCGTGGCCGATTAGAAGCACCGGATAGCCCCCGGGGGGCGCCGGAGTCTCGGGCAGCCAGGCATGGCCCGCCACTCGCTCGCCGCGCGCGTTTAGATAGTCGAAGAAAGCCAACCGTCGCAGCCCCAGGCTGCGCAGGGTCTCGACATCAGGCGGAAAAGCTTCCTCACGCAGCGCAGCGCCTTCGGCTGTGTTGGTCTCGAGCAGCACCTGCCAACGCTGCACGTCCGCTAGATCGAGGATCCGCGGATGGGTTCTGCGCAGCGTACCCGCCCGGCCTAAATCGGTTTCCAGCAACGAACGCGTCACGTTCATCGTGTGAAAAGTGGTAAACGCCACTACGCCTGGCCCCAGCAGGGCCGGCACGGGCGCCGTAAAGCGCGCGTCAGTTACAACCGGGTTACCCGCAAGGTCTCGAAGGGACGTTGTAACTACTAAGTAATAATCGCGGTCGTGCTCCAGCGCCTCTTCCGGTTTCGCGTAGAGGCTATTGGTCCGGGGGTCCCACATTAGCTGGTTAATGGGCATCTTGTGCCCCGCGGGATAGGTGGAAAAGCCGCTCCGGTGACGGGCTTCGCCCCAAATGAGATAAACGCCGTCGCGCAGCGTGTCCCGGCGCACGGGGCCGGAAAAGCGCACGCGCAACAAAGGCTCAAGCGCAAAACCGTCGAGTTTGCCGAGGCGTTCCCGTTCGGCGCAATCGGGAGTGAGCGTTGGGGCCGCAGGACAGGCTGGCGAAGCGAAATTCGGACGCTCGCCCGAGGGATAGGGACCAACGTTCTGGTCCTGGGGGTTGAAAAGTACGGTTACCTGCGCCAGCAAACAGTACGGAAGAAAGAGCAGAAGTTGTCGCACCATTCCCTATAATGAAACAGAATGAAAGGCGTCGTTCTTGCGGGCGGTACTGGTAGCCGTCTCTTCCCACTCACCAAGGTCACAAATAAGCACTTGATGCCGATTTATGACCGCCCCATGATCTATTACCCGATTGAGACCATGGTGGACGCCGGCATCGACGAGATTCTCGTCGTGACCGGAGGCCGGAATTCCGGCGACTTTATGCGCTTGCTCGGCAACGGAAAGGATTTCGGCCTGAAGCGCCTGAACTACGCCTACCAGGACGGCGAAGGCGGCATCGCCGACGCGCTGAATCTGGCTGAGCACTTCGCCGCCGGCGACAAGATCTGCGTCATTCTAGGCGACAACATTGTCGAAAAGAGCATTCGCGGCGCGGCCGAGGCCTTCCGGGCCCAAGCCAAAGGCGCCAAGATTCTGCTCAAGGAAGTGACCGACGCCGAGCGCTTTGGCGTGGCCGAAATCAAGGCCGACAAAGTGATCTCTATTGAGGAAAAGCCCAAACGCCCCAAGTCCAACATGGCCGTGACGGGCATCTATATGTACGACGGCACGGTCTTTGACAAAATCAACAAACTGGTTCCGAGCGACCGCAATGAGCTTGAAATCACCGACGTCAATAACTTCTACATCCACGAGGGCACAATGACCTGGGACACGCTGGAAGGCTGGTGGACCGACGCGGGCACCTTCGAATCCCTATTACGCGCGGCCAATCTCGTGGCCCAGACTTCGAAAAACAAATGATCGCCGCCAAAGAAATGAGCGCCGCCGCCGACATTCTACTGCCACCGTCCTGGGCCGAAGCCAATGAGCGCGGCATCGGCTCGATCGTACGTTCCAATCACGACGCGGGCCTAATCGACGGGGTCAAAATCGAACCCTACAACCTCTACCCGGACGACCGCGGCTACTTCCTCGAGGTGGCCCGACTGCAACAAGGGCTCGTGTCCCACTACGCTCCGGAAGAGACCCAGGCCTCGGCCGCCTTGTCCTACTCGGGCACCATCAAAGCCTTTCATTTCCACCTCTACCAGACCGACTATTGGTGCCCCGTGGCGGGCGTCTTCCAGGTTGGGCTGGTTGACCTGCGCCCCCATTCCCCTACCTTCCGCCAGCGCAACACCATCTATTGCGGCAACCTCAAGCCCTTGCGCATCCTGGTGCCGCCCGGCATCGGCCACGGTTACAAGGTGGTGAGCCCCGAAGCGGGCTTGCTGGTGTACCTGACGAACCGCATCTACAATCCCGCCGACGAAGGCCGTATTCCGTACAACGATCCAAATATCAACTACGACTGGGAAACCCAATTCAAATGAAGCTCCTCGTAACGGGCGGCGCCGGATTCATTGGTTCCGCCTTTGTCCGACTGGTCTGTTCGACGCGCCCGGAAACGGAAGTCCTCAATATCGACGCCTTGACTTACGCGGGCAACTTAGACAATCTGCGCGAGATCGAAGCCAAACCCGCCTATCGTTTTGAGAAAGCGGATATCTGCGACGCCGCGCGCATCGACGCTCTCTTTGCCTCCTTTGCGCCCGACGCCGTTGTGCACTTTGCCGCGGAAAGCCATGTGGACCGCAGCATCCTGTCGCCCGAACCGGTCGTGCAAACCAACTTCATCGGCTCGTTTCGTTTGCTCGAAGCCGCCAAGCGCACGGGCGTCGCGCGCTACGTCCACGTCTCTACCGACGAGGTCTACGGCTCCATCGACGAGCCGCACGACGCCGACGAGACCTATCCCCTCCACGCTTCAAGCCCTTACTCGGCTTCCAAGGCCGGCAGCGATCTGCTGGCTCTCAGTTACTACACCACCTTTAAACTTCCGGTCCTGGTTACCCGCGCCAGCAATAACTATGGCCCCTACCAGTTTCCCGAAAAACTCATCCCGCTTATGATTTCCAACGCCCTCGAGGACAAAGCGCTGCCCATTTACGGCGACGGCATGCAAGTGCGCGATTGGCTCTATGTCGACGACCATTGCCGGGCCATCCTGGCCGTGCTCGACAAAGGCCGCGCCGGGGAAGTCTACAACGTCGGGGGCTCCCGGGCTCTGCCGAACATCGAAGTCGTAAAACGGATTCTGGCCCACACCGGCAAACCCGACAGCTTGATGACCACCGTCAAGGACCGGCCCGGCCACGACCGCCGCTACGCCATCACCACCGCCAAGCTCGAAGCCGAAACCGGCTGGAAGGCCGAAATGGACTTCGACGCGGGCCTGGCGTCCACCATCGAGTGGTACAAGGCCAACCGCGAATGGGTCTCGCGCGTCAAGAGCGGGGCTTATCGCGAGTACTACGAAAGCAACTACGCCGGACGTTAGCGCCGAAGCCCTATCCCTGGCCCATCCCTCCGATGGGGACGAGGGCGCTGCGCAGGGTGCGAATCCGCAGTTTTTTTCAACAAATTTCATTCAGAATCTTCGAGTTTCGCTTTTGGGTTGGCGATATGGCAGAGTAAGGGCGGTCTAGGTGCGGATTCGTTCGGGGTAGCGCCCGTATTTGGCACTCCTCCGCCCGAAGTGAAGTTCGATGTACTTGGACAACGCCGATTCTCCAATTCCGCGTGATTTGATCGAATCCCCAGGCCGCCTGGGCCGCATCCTATCGGCCATCGCCGAAACGCAGGCGCTGTTGCGGCGCCCGCATTCCGCTCGAGAAGACGGGCTCGACGCCACGGCCCTCCAAGCGCTTCTGCATATCCTGCTCGAGCTATCGGCCGGACATTCCGCCTTCATGGCCCGGCTCTCCGTTGGCCCGGATCTTTCGCCCACCCTACTCCCCGGTGCAAGTTGCGGCAGCCACGGCGCTTTACTTGCCGTGGAAACCGCAAAACTGTTCTGCCGGTTGCAATCGAACCCCCAGGCGCCGGCCTTCGAGCCGCCCTGCAATATAACTCCGGGCCGTAAATGGTTTCAAGGGGAAATTCCCGCTGCCCCGCCCGAAGCGGCCATCCCTTTCCTCGTCCTGCCCCTTCGTTTTGGTACAGATCTGGTGGGCGTCGCCGCCCTAGCCGGCCACGCACCGGGATGCGATGCCGCGCTCGCGCTCCAGCTTGAGCCCTTTGCTGGGGTCTGCGCAGGGCTTCTGGCTACGGCCTGGCATCCGCCTCATCCAAACCTAGAGAGCGAAACAGAGGCCTTTTTCGAAAGCGGCAGTGGCCTCCACGTGTTGGCGGACGGCCAGGGCCACTTTCTCCGGGTGAACCAAGCCTTCGCGGATCTGTTGGGATACGCGCGGCGGGAACTGGAGGGGCGCCCCATTCTCGATTTCGTACACCCGGAGGATCGGGCCCGCACCTCAGCGGCCCTGGACGCCATCGTGTCTGGAGGCTTAAGCCTCCCGCATTTCGAGAATCGATACCTGGACTGCTCGGGCCACATTCACAGGCTGAACTGGCGCGTCGCGGCGCCCGCCGCCGGCGCCGCTCGTTTTTCCGCCCAAGCCTTGGACATCACCGAACGCAAGCGCCAAGACCTCGACTTCCGCCGTCTGGCCGCCGTTGCGCAGCTAACGCACAACGCTGTGATCCTGGCCGACCGGCAAGGTCGCATCGAATGGGTCAATGAGAGCTTTACCCGCGTGACGGGCTATACCTTGGACGAGGTAGTAGGGCGTATTCCGGGCACGTTTCTCCAAGGGCCGGAAACCGACCCCGCCACGGTCGAAATCATGCGCCGAGGCATCGCCGCGGGAACCGGCTTCCACGTGGAGATCGTGAATTACGGAAGATCCGGGCGCAAGTATTGGCTCGATATCGAGGTGCAGCCGATCTTGTCTGAGGACGGCGAGTTCTTGAACTTCATGGCCATCGAGGCCGATATCACCGAGCGTAAACTCAACGAGATCCGGCTGCGGGACAGCGAAATGCTCCTCCGGGAGGCCGGGGCTTTTGCCCGTTTTGGAGGCTGGGAAATCGACCTCGCAACCATGACCCCGCGCTGGACCGACGAAGTTTGCCGGATCCACGATCTGCCGCCCGGATACGTGCCAACGCTGGAGGAGGCGGTGAATTACTACGCCCCCGAAGCGCGTCCGATTATCGCGAATCTGGTAGACGCTTCGCTGGAACGCGGCGAATCCTGGGACGCCGAGTTGCCTCTGATCACTGCCAAGAACCGCCCCATCTGGGTTCGGGCCGTCGGCCGGCCCATTTGGAAAGACGGCAAATGCATCCGCTTGCAGGGTAGTTTCCAGGACATCACCGAGCGCCGCCACCAACAGGAGAAACTGGGGGCCACCAACGCCCGCCTTCGGGCCTTGCTCGGCGCGCTGCCCGACTATCTGGTGCAAATGCGCGACGACGGTTTAATTCTCGATTTCCAGAGCGGAGAGGGAAATATTCGGGATTTTCCGCTCCTCGGCTCGGTTGGCAAGCGCATCGAGACGGTCCTGGACCCGAGGATCGCTTATCCGCTGCGTCAGGCCATGGTGGCGGCCTCGGGAAGTGGAGCGCTGCAATTGGTGGAGTTTTCTTTACACCTCTCAGAGAAGCTCCATTACTTTGAGGCCCGCATCACGCCCACCCAAAATGGCGACTTCCTGATGCTGATCCGCGAGGTGACCGAAAGGCGTGAGGCCGAACAGGCCTCCCACCGTTACGTAGAAGACCTGGAAAACGCGAGCCGCACACTGGAGCGTAATGCCGAAGAGATGCGCCAACTCGTGGACGAACTGGAGCGCCAAAAGACGCGGGCCGAGGGCGCTAACCGGGCCAAGAGCCAGTTCCTGGCCGTCATGAGCCATGAAATTCGCACGCCCATGAACGCAATCTTGGGGATGACGCGACTGCTGCTGGATTCCGGCCTCGTGGGAGAACAGCGCGAAATGGCCGACACGGTCATGCGCTCGGGCGAAGCGCTGCTGGAAATCATCAACGACATTCTGGATTTTTCCAAAATCGAAGCCGGTAAGGTCGAGCTGGAATCCATCGTCTTTGACCTCGAGCAGTGTCTGGAGGATTGCGTGGATCTGATGTACGGCAAGGCCCAGGAGAAAGGCGTCGAATTACTCTATTGGTTCCACCCCGGCCTCGCGTCTCAGGTCACGGGGGACCCTGCCCGCCTACGCCAGATCGTACTGAATCTCATCTCCAACGCCCTGAAATTTACCAAACAAGGCCACGTGCTTCTGTCCGTCGTGCCGGGCCAGGACGGCCGTGTGCATATCGAAGTCGAAGACACCGGCATCGGCATCGCCCAGGATAAGCTCCCGCTCCTTTTCCAGCGCTTTTCGCAGGCCGATTCTTCGACGACGCGCAAATATGGCGGTACAGGCCTGGGTCTGGCGATTGTGCGCGAACTGTCCGACCTGATGGGGGGCGCGGTCTCTGTGAGCAGCCAATTCGGATTGGGCAGCGTCTTTGCGCTCGATTTGCCCCTTCCGCCCGTGACCGAACTGCCTCCCCACCCGCAGAGCGCGGGAATGCGATGCAGCGCCGTCCGTCCCGCGCTGCCCCAATGGGTGGGCCCGCCGTCCTTAGAAAAATGTTTATCGCGTCTTCTGCGCGAAATCGAGCGGGTTGAAGAACTCGATGCTTCCCGCTCGGTGCTTGTCCACACTGAAGAGATTCCGCGTCCCCTCAAAGGAAAATGGCTGCACCAGCTCTTGCGGGGCATCCGCCCGGCTCCATCTACCGCGTCGCATTTCGCGCCCATTGAAGCCAACGCGTTCGCCGGGCACCGCGTCCTTTTGGTGGAGGACAACCTCATCAACCAAAAAGTCGGCATGCGTTTGCTCGAAAAACTTGGCTGCCGGGTCGACGTCGCCGCCAATGGCTTTGAAGCCGTCCAAATGGTCGGCCAATTGCCCTACGATCTCGTGTTGATGGATTGCCAGATGCCGGAAATGGACGGCTACCAGGCTTCCCGTCAGATCCGCATGCTGGGCGGCGCCGCTCGCCGCGTTTCAATCGTCGCCCTGACGGCTGCCGCTACGCCCGAAGATCGCGCGCGTTGCCTGGAAAGCGGCATGAACGACTATCTGTCCAAGCCCGTCACGATCGCCGCCCTAAGCGCCGTCCTGACTAAATGGTCCATCAAAGCGCAGAACGCCGCCTAGGCGCGGCCTCCTCCTCGCGATATCATTTGCGGAGACGCTTTCCTCATGAGCCGCCTTCAGACCTTTTCGCGCCGCGGCGCGCTGTCTCTTACGGCTAGCTTCGTGGCCCACGCAATGCAAGACCTGACCCTCGACACCAAAAATTTCCCCACCTTTGGCAAGATCCATCGCTACGATCCAGCCCTGGACGCCCTGCTGCCTCCTGGCGCCGCCCTCGAGGTAATCGCCTCCGGCTTTGCATGGACCGAGGGGCCGGTCTGGGTTCAGGATGGCGGCTATCTGCTCTTCTCCGACATCCCTCGCAACTCGGTCTTTCGTTGGGAGGAAGGCAAAGGCGTCAGCCTCTTTCTGAAGCCTTCCGGCTATACCGGCAACGCGCCCTACGGCAAAGAGCCCGGCTCCAACGGGCTTACCTTTGACTCCGAAGGCCGCCTGGTTTCCTGCGAACACGGCGACCGCCGCGTGAGCGTCCTCACCAAACAAGGCGGCAAGCGCACCCTCGTCGACCACTACCAAGGTAAGCGCCTCAATTCCCCCAACGACTGCTGCTACAAATCCAACGGCGACCTCTATTTTACCGACCCCCCCTATGGGCTGCCCGGCAACTTCGACGACCTCCGCCGCGAGTTGGATTTCTGCGGCGTCTTCCGCCTGGCCAAAGACGGCGCCCTCACCCTACTCACCAAGGAACTCTCGCGCCCTAACGGCCTCGCCTTCTCCCCGGATGAGAAAACGCTCTATGTCGCTAACTCCGACCCCGCGCGAGCCCTCTGGATGGCCTATCCGGTGAAGGCCGACGGCACGCTCGAACCCGGCCGGGTTTTCTATGACGTCACCTCGAACGTGGGCAAGCTGCCGGGCTTGCCCGACGGCCTGAAACTGGACGATAACGGCAATCTCTTCGCCACCGGCCCCGGCGGCGTCTACGTCTTCAGCCCTACGGGAGTGCTGCTGGGCCGCATCGAAACCGGAGAGGCCAGCGCCAACTGCGCTTGGGGCAACGACGGCAGCGTCCTTTACATCTGCGCCGACATGTACCTGGCGCGCATCCGTACCGCGACCAAGGGCCGCCTGCTTTAGCCCGGCCCAGCGCGGCGCGCACGCGCTGGAGCTACTATTAAAAGATGTCGTCGCCTTTCGTTGCGCCGCGTCTTGCAAAGGAGAACTCAAATGAAACGCGTTTATCAAGCCTTAGCCAGCCTTGGCCTGCTTTTCGCACTCTCGGCCGGTGTCTATGCGGAGACGAAATCCTGCTGCGCCGACAAGAGCTGCTGCAACGGCCAATCGTGCTGCCGTAAATCGAACCCGAAGAAATAGGCGCAGCCGGCGCCCTTTGGGAATCCCGCCCTCGGCCATTCTGGATGCACTCCATCAATTGCGACCTTGGCGAGTCCTGGGAGCAGTTTCACTCCGGGGAACAACTGCGCCTGCTCGAATATCTGCACCTGGCTAACGTCTGCTGCGGCGCCCACGCCGGAGATAAGAACCTAAGCCTCGCTACCTTTGAACAAATCGCCCGCTTCCGCACCCGGCTCCGCGCCGGCGCGCACCCCGGCTATCCGGATAGAGAAAACTTCGGCCGTCTGCCGCGCTTTGGCAATCCCTATACGGCGAAGCAAGTGGCCGAACTGGTCGCCACCCAAGTCAGCTTCGCGGTGGAAGCCGCCGCCACCTTTGGGCTAAAGCTCTATCACGTCAAGCCCCACGGCGCGCTGTACAACGAAGCCGCCTCGAACGGCGAGGTGGCTGAGGCGATTGCGCAGGGCGTGCGGCGCGCCGCCGAAGACGTGTTCCTGGTGGGCTTGGCCGGCAGCGTCATGCTGCGGGTCTTCAAGCGCCAGGGCTTTACCGTCTTGCGGGAAGCCTTTGCCGACCGCCGCTACGACGCCCACGGCCTCTTGCTGCCCCGCGGCCAGGCCGGCGCTCTATTGGAGGACAGCCACGAAATCGCCGCCCAGGTGGAGACCCTGCGCAAGCGCGCCGATACCTTCTGCGTCCATTCGGACTCGCCCAACGCAGTCGCGCGTCTGGCGCAGTTGGCGCACTTACTCGCCTAGGCCAACGCTGCTCTTAAACGGCAAGATCTTCCAACCGCGCCTCTGCGCCGAACTTCATCGTCGATTCCACCCCATTGCGGCAACCCTTCGCCGTCTTGTACATCTCGCTCTTACCCACGATCTCTTTGTTCTTGGCCAGCAAAACGAAGTAAGGCTCGCCCTTCTTGGACTTGCGCACGTCGTAGGCCTTGGGGTCCGCGCAATTCTTGCGCACGCTTTCGATCCCCTTCAGCGCCGCTTTCTTGTCGCCGTATGTCTCGCTCGTCAAGACGTACTTCCCGTTGGGCGCTTTCAAGTTGAAGCTATATCCCGTCTTAGTCGCCTTCAATTCGTACTTTGCTGCCATTGTGCGCTCTTTCTCTTACCCGCGTGATTATCCTGCATGATAATCGATCCCGCTTTGAAAATCACCCGCCGCATGGCCTCTATTTGGCGCCTCTCCAGCACTCTCCAATCAAACTCGGCGCACGCCCTTTGCCTTCCTCCCTGTGCCAGTTTCCGCCGCAATTTAGGCTGCTGATATAGCCGCCGCAACGCCTGGCACAGATCCGCCACGTCCCCTTCCCGAAACAGCAGGCCGTTCATGCCGTCCTGCACCACGCTCGGGATGCCGCCGCTTTCCGAGGCCACGACGGCCACGCCGCAAGCCCCCGCTTCGCACAGCACGCGGCCCATGGTCTCGACGTCATTGCCGCGGCCTTTACGGCTGGCTAGCGCGAAGACATCCGCCGCCCGGTAGTAATCCCGCAAGCTGCGCTGTTCCACCCTGCCTTCCCAGCGCACCAGATCCGTTACGCCCCAGCGTTGCGCGTCGGCTTCCAGCGCGGCCCGATGCGGTCCCTCGCCCACAATCACCATTCGCAGGCCCGGCAGTTCCGGGCGCAAGCGCGATGCCGCCTCCATCAAGTACTCAATCCCTTTCTTATCCACCAAACGGCCCGCCGTCATAATTACAAAGCCTTCGCGCTCGTCCCTGGGCATGGGACGGAACCAATCGGTATCCACTCCGCCCGGAGCCACTTCGATCCGCTCGGCCGGCACTCCCGCCTCCAGCAATCGAAGCCGCGTAAAGTCGGAATTCGCCATCACCGTCTCCATGGAGGCGGCCGATTCCCTCATCACGCGTTGCCGGCTCTTCCTCATCCAATGCGCACACCGCTCCGGCCACTGCCAGCGTTTGGCCCGTGGATACAGGTACCTTTCAAACCACGCCGCGTCCAGGCATTCCGCCCCCCACCGAAAGGGCCAAGCAATCCAAGGCCGCAGCACGTCGTTTCCCGCCGAGCGGCACAGCACCGGTTTGCCCGCCAGCCTACCCGCCTGTCCGAAGTACACCGTGGACGAATAGATCAAATCGGCGTCCCGGGCCGCCTGCGCAATGCGTTCCACGTTGGCCCAATAGGCCAGCCTCGATAGGCAGCGCTGCACCGGGAACGGCAAGCCCGCGTCCACCCGCCGCGCCTCGGCCCGCTCAGCCTCGCTCCCGCGGTAGGTCAAAACCCGCACCCCGTGACCACCCGCGGCCAGGCGGGCCGCCATCTCCACGGCATGCGTCTGCATGCCGCCAAAAGAAGGAGGAAATTCCGTCAGCACCAGCACTAGCCGCATGCTGTGATCATATCCGCGCTCCGCAGTCGGCCGGCCCTCGCTGCATTCTGCCCTGGGCCCGGACTTCCCGGTTATCATGAAGGGTGTAGGTTGTGAGGTATTGGCCAGTTCGGTTTCCTTTGTTTGGAATGTGACGGCTCGAGATCTCAGTGACTGACGGGTGGCCAGCATCCGCATTGAGCCGGCCCCCAGACAAAGGAGAAGTGTAATGACGAATATCTATGTGGGGAATCTCTCGTTCCGCACGTCGGAACAAGAGTTGGAGCAGGCCTTCGGCGCCTACGGCGCGGTTGAGAAGGTCATCATCCTGAAGGAAAAGGAAACGGGCCGCAGCCGGGGCTTTGCGTTTGTGGAAATGGCCAATAAGGACGAGGCCGAGCGCGCCATCGCCGCCATGAACGGGCGCGATCTCGGAGGCCGGGCTCTGCAAGTCAACGAAGCCCGCCCGCGTGAGCCCAGGGATTCGCGCGGCGGATCCGGCGGCGGCTACGGCGATCGGGGCGGTGGCGGCTACGGCAGCGACCGGCGCCGCTACTAAGCGCCGCTCTTAAGCCCCCTTAGGAGGTCCGGTTACGACGCGCCTCTCGCGCGCTTCCCTTCCAGTTTTTGAAACAAGGGCTCGATTTCGCTTTCAATATATCGGAAGGCGGCATCGAGCCCTTCCTGTCGATACACACGGCCGATGCGCGCCTCCACCTCGGAGGCTTCCCCTAACAGCGACAAAAAGCGATTGGCCGTCATGCGCTCGGCCCGCTCCTGATTGATGCCCGCTCCTTGCGCCAAAATCCGCTCGCGCGCAAATAACGTTAGGATCGCGTCCCCCACCCACGCCTCTTCCAGGACCTTCGCCCGCCGTTCTTTCGCGTTCCCTTGCCTGCCGTTCACGCTCTCATTTTGCCAGAGCGCCTGGCCTGGCTTGCGTTAAGCTAGCGGTAGTAATACAACACGATTGCGCGGGGGAGAGACCTTTCTGGCTTACCCATAGCCCGAAAGGCGCCGAAGGAGCAACCGCCCTGGAAACTCTCAGGCCAAAGGACCTCGCCAATCTTTCCATCACCTCTGGAAAGTGGGGCGTCACGCGCCCCCGCCGACGGGATCACGCTTTCAGGCACCCAAGACAGAGAGGGCAGACAGAAAGGATTTGTCATGCCCGGATTTGTCGATCGTCATATTGGCCCTTCGTCCCAGGATGTGGACGCGATGTTGGCCGTTCTCAAAATGGAGTCGCTGGACCGTCTCATCGGCGAAACCGTTCCCGCGTCGATTCTATCCGCGGAGCCCTTGGACCTTGGACCCGCGCTGAGCGAAGGGGAAGCCCTTGCCCGTCTGCGCAGCCTCGCCTCGAAGAACCAGATCTTCACCAGCCTCATCGGCACCGGTTACTACGGGACGCACTTGCCCACCGTCATCCTGCGCAACATCCTAGAGAACCCCGCCTGGTACACCGCCTATACCCCTTACCAGCCCGAGATCAGCCAAGGCCGCCTGGAAGCGCTTCTCAACTTCCAGACCATGATCACGGACCTTACCGGCTTGGACATCGCCAACGCCTCTCTCCTCGACGAAGCCACCGCCGCCGCCGAAGCGATGACGGTCGCCAAGCGCGTCGGCAACTCCCAGTCCACCGCCTTCTTCGTCGATGCGGAAGTGCATCCGCAAATACTCGCCGTCATCGCCACCCGCTCCGAACCCCTGGGCATTGAAATCGTCACCGGCGATCCCCTCACGGCCTCCTTCGACAACTGCTTTGGCGCGATTTTTCAATATCCCGCTAGCCACGGGGCCCTGCGGGATCTGCGCGCCCCCATCGTGCGCCTGAAGGCCCAGGGCGGCATCCCCATCCTGGCCGCCGATCCTTTGGCGCTCACCATTCTGGCCTCGCCCGCCGATCTCGGTGCGGAGATCGCCATCGGCTCCACGCAGCGCTTCGGCGTGCCCATGGGCTATGGCGGGCCCCATGCCGCTTATCTGGCGGTCAAAGATGCCTACAAGCGCCATATGCCCGGCCGCTTGGTCGGCGTCTCGATCGATGCGCGCGGCAACAGCGCATTCCGCCTGAGCCTGCAAACCCGCGAGCAGCACATCCGCCGCGAGAAGGCCATGTCCAATATCTGCACCGCGCAGGTTCTGCTGGCCGTCATCGCCTCGATGTATGCCGTTTATCACGGGCCTGAGGGCCTCGCCGCCATCGCTCGCGCCGTACACCGCCGCACGGCCCTCCTGGCCGCCGGCCTGCGCCACTTGGGCTTTCCGCTCTGGAACGACACCTTCTTTGACACCATCACGGTCCATACCGGGCCGCGGACCCAGGAAATTGTCGAGCGCGCCGCCACCCTGCGCTTGAACTTCCGCGTCGAGGCCGACACGATCGGCATCTCGACCGACGAAACCACCACCGAGGAAACCATCGCCCTGGTCTGGAAGGCCTTTGGCGGCTCTCCGGATTTGGCCTTGGTGGAAGATTCCGGTGCCATCCCCGCTTCGCTCCTTCGCGAATCCACCTACCTTTCGCACCCCGTCTTCCATCGCTACCGCAGCGAAACCGAAATGTTGCGCTACCTGCGCAAACTTGCCGACCGCGATCTCGCCCTCGACCGCGCCATGATCCCCCTGGGCTCCTGCACCATGAAGCTCAACGCGACCTCGGAAATGATCCCCGTCACCTGGCCCGAGTTCGCGCAGTTGCATCCCTTTGCCCCTACGGATCAAGCCGCCGGCTATCACGAGATGTTCTCCGAACTTGAACGCGACATCTGCGAGATCACCGGTTACGACGCCGTCAGCCTCCAGCCGAATTCCGGCGCCCAAGGCGAGTACGCCGGTTTGCTGGCCATTCGCGGCTACCATCGCTCCCGCGGCCAGGGGCAGCGTACAGTCTGCTTGATCCCTTCCAGCGCCCACGGCACCAATCCGGCCTCCGCGCAAATGGTGGGCTATGAAGTGGTCGTGGTGGCTTGCGATGCCGAGGGGAACGTCGATTTAAACGACCTGCGCGCCAAGGCCGAAAAACACTCTGCGCAGCTCGCCGCTCTCATGGTTACCTATCCCTCCACCCACGGCGTCTTCGAAGAGCAAATTCGCGAACTCTGCGACCTCATCCACGCGCACGGCGGACAAGTCTATCTCGACGGGGCCAACTTCAACGCGCAAGTCGGCGTTTCGAAACCGGGCCACTTCGGTGCCGACGTCTCGCACTTGAACCTGCACAAGACCTTCTGCATCCCGCACGGCGGTGGCGGTCCCGGCATGGGCCCCATCGGCGTGAAGGAACATCTGGCGCCCTTCCTGCCGGGCGGCGTAGGGGGCGTGGGCCCGGTTTCCGCTGCTCCTTTTGGCAGCTCCTCCATTCTGCCCATCAGCTACGCCTATATCCGCATGATGGGCGGCGCGGGCCTGCGCCGCGCGACGGAAGTCGCGATTCTCAACGCCAACTACATCGCCGCGCGCCTCGAATCCCATTTTCCGATCCTGTACCGCAACCACAACGGCCGCGTAGCCCACGAATGCATCCTCGACCCCCGCCCCTTAAAAGACTCCTGCGGCGTCACCGTTGACGACATCGCCAAGCGCCTCATCGATTACGGCTTCCACGCCCCCACGATGAGCTTCCCCGTGGCCGGCACGCTCATGATCGAACCCACCGAGTCGGAATCCAAATACGAGATCGACCGCTTCATCGACGCCATGATCGCCATTCGGCGCGAAATTGCCGACGTCGAAAACGGCCGCTTCAAAATCGAAGCCTCCCCCCTGCGCCACGCCCCGCACACCACCCAGGACATCGCCGACGACCATTGGAATCGCGCCTACTCGCGCGCCGAGGGCTGCTTCCCCGCGCACTCGGCCAAGGTTGATAAATACTGGGCGCCCGTCTCCCGAGTCGATAACGCCTACGGGGACCGCAACCTGGTTTGCGTCTGCCCGCCCCTCGAAGAGTACGCCAGCGTCTAGCCGTCCTTGTAAGGCGCCGCCAAGGCCGCCAAGGCCCCGGGCCGGGGCACCTCAATCGCCCGAAAGCCCGCCGCCCGCGCGCTTTCGAGGCCCGCCCCCGAGTCCTCAAATACGAGCGGGTTCACCACGCCCAGCCGTCGCGCCGCCTCCAGATATGGCTCCGGGTGCGGCTTCAGGTTCCGCACGTCGTCCCCGAATACGAAAGTGGCGAAGCTCCCGGTCAACCCCAAGACCTCGAGCACGGGTCTTACCTCCAGCGAGTAGCTCGAACTGACCACCGCCACCGGCACCCCAAAGCCTTCGCGTAAAAGCGCGCGCGTCTCTTCCGGCATCGGTGGCGCGGCCAGAATCCGCTCCCGCAGCATCTCCTTCTTCCGCGGATACAGCGCGTACAACGGCGCGAAAGCTACTTTGGCCTCCGCCGCCAACTGCTCGATCATCGCGCGGTCGGAAACGCCGATGCAGTTGCGCTCGTATTGCTCCCAGCTCAACTCCACGCCGAAAGGAAGCAAAATCTCCCGCCAGCACGCGTAATGCAGCGGCTCGCTATCGACGAGCGTACCGTCGAAGTCAAAAAAGATCGCGTCGTGCCGCACTAGTTCAGCGTGAGCGAAGTCAGGATCCGGTCGAAGTTCCCCTGGAGTTGGTTCATCTGCCGCTCGGGTGCGATAAACACCATATACAGCAAGCCGCCGCGATGTTCGAGCGTAACCACGGTATCGATTTCGTTGCCCTCAATCGGCGATTGCGACGTTAAGCGGGTCACATAGACCGTGCGCCCGTTCACCTGATTCTGATTGATCTGCGGACGGTTGCGGCCCATCGAAGGGTTCTGCTGCATAATCTGCGAAATCAGCTTTTCTGTGTCGGCGCGAAACTCGTGTTTGCCATCCTCGTCCTCATAGTGGCTGACGATTACGCCGATGCCGATCTGCGCCTGGCCGTTGCTGCCCTGAATCACGCCATTGGCCGGCGCGATCGTGACCGACGGGCCGTTGGCCTGCCCATACGCTGTCCAGTCGCCCGGGTATTGCATGCGGAAGCCGTCGCCCGTCCACGTCCTGCTGCCGTCGGAGTTTTGCGGCGGCTGCGGCGGCGCTTGCCCGCCCCCCGCCCCGGCCTGCGGCTTCTTCTTCGGTGCCGGCAAGTTCTTGGCCAACATCTTCATCCGTTCAAACTTGCCCGAGTCGGCGTTGAAGCTGCGCTGTGGCAACTTCGTAATCTCCTCGCTCACATACTTCGCCCGATTGCCGGGATTCGGGTGCGAGGAAAAGAATTCCGGGCCGCCTTTGCCGGCGACCGCTTCCAGCTTTTCAAAAAAACGCGCCATTTCGAGCGGGTTGTAGCCAATCTGCGCCATCATCCGCGTGCCGAGCAAATCGGCCTGCTGTTCGGCGCCGCGCGAAAACTTCATCAGGATTCCGTTCGCTCCCAGCCCGACGCCCAATTGCGTCAACATGCCAGTCAATCCGCCTCTGGATTGCCCATAGGCCCCCAGCACCATCGCGGGAATCTGGAGCGCATAGCTCTTGGTCACCTGGTTGGTCGAGTGCCGCAGCGCCACGTGCCCCACCTCGTGCGCCATCACCCCCATCAATTGCCCCTCGTTGTCGGCATTCAGAAGGATGCCCGTGTGGATGTAGATCGGGCCCCCCGGCAAGGCAAACGCGTTAATAGTCGGGTCGTTAACGGCCTTAAACACATACGGAAAGCCATTGGCCTCCGGCCGGGCGGCCAGTTTCGCGCCGAGTTCGGCAATGTAATCCTGCAGCGGCCCTTTGCCCAGCACCTCCACCTGCTTCTCGATCTCCTGCGAATACTCCTTGCCCATCTGCACATCCTGGTCTTTGGAGAACAAGTTCCAACCCGGCTTGATTTCCTTTAGCTTGGGCAGTTCTTTGGGCTTAGCCTGCCCATAAGCGGACGAGGTCGCACTTAAGAGCGCGAATACCAACAGAGTACAAAGCCGCCGTCTCAGCATAGTGCGATGAATCTCCTTTGATTAGCTCGACGATATAATGATGCCATGACGCCCACGGAAAAAATCTGGCACAACGGCAAGCTGATCAATTGGAACGATGCAACGGTACATGTCCTTAGTCACGTCATCAGCTACGGAAGCGCCGTTTTCGAAGGCGTCCGCACCTATGAGACGCAATCCGGCCCGGCCGTGTTTCGATTGAAAGAACATGTCCGCCGCATGTTCGATTCCGCCAAGATCTACCGCATGGATCTCTCGCAGTTCACCCAGGACCAAGTCTGCCGCGCCATGATCGAACTCGTTCAGGTAAACAAGATGAAAAGCTGCTACTTCCGGCCGATCGTTCTGCGTGGCTACGGACGCATCGGCGTCAACGGAATGGCCAACCCCATCGAGGTTTACATCGCCTGTTGGGAATGGGGCAAGTACCTGGGCGAAGAAGCCCTGTCGGGCGGCGTCGACGTCTGCATCTCCAGTTGGAACCGCATGGCCGCCAACACCCTGCCCGCCATCGCCAAGAGCGCCGGCAATTACAACAACTCGCAGCTCATCAACATGGAAGCGGTGATCAACGGCTACTCTGAAGGCATCGCGCTCGACACCAACGGTTACGTCAGCGAAGGCGCCGGCGAAAACCTCTTCGTCATCCGCGATGGAGTCATCCATACCCCGGGCCTCGCCTCGAGCGTCCTCCCCGGCATCACCCGCGACTCTCTCATCACGCTCGCCCGCAGCCTGGGCTACACCGTGGTTGAAGCCGGCATCCCGCGCGAACTTCTCTATATTGCCGACGAGATCTTCTTCACCGGTACAGCCGCGGAAGTCACGCCCATCCGCAGCGTGGACAAAATTAGCGTCGGTAGCGGCAAGCGCGGCCCCATCACGGAGCATCTTCAAAAAGCGTTTTTTGCCATCGTCGAAGGTACGGCGGAGGATCGCTTCGGCTGGCTGACACCGGTCCCGGTGCCCGTCGAAGTGTAGTCTTCGCCTCCCGGTCAAGCTCTAAAAACGATCCGCCGCTTCGGCTGGCAAACTGGCCACCTCCCCCGAGATTCTCCAGTTCGTTTCGCCGAAGCGGCGACGATCTAGATAAGGTTGTAGCAGCCGCGCTTGGGCTTTGACAAGAACATTCTGCACGCCGGCGGAGCTTTTCCAGAGCTTTTTTCTCGAATAGAATCAAGGAGATACAAGCAGCTTCTTGTGGGGAAGTTGTGTATAAATCGTCATGAGTCAAAAATGTTTGGGCCTGGATTACCGAACGGGCGCGCCCTCCGAAATCCGCTTTAGCCAGGTGCTTGAAGGCGTCGATGAGCTCCTCCACCCTCCCGATAGTCCCCTGCCCTTCCTGGCCCCCGGATTTGTCGACCTTCAGGTGAACGGCTATGCGGGTGTGGATTACTGCTCCCCCGGCGCCTCGCTTGAGGACATCGCCCGCAGCCTGCGTGCGCAGTTCGCCACTGGCGTCACGCGACTCTTCCCCACCGTCATCACCGGTAGCCGCGAAACTATGTGCGCCGCCCTGGCCATGCTGGCCCACGCCCGGCGGGAACTCCCCGAGGGCGAGGCCCTCGAAGGCTTCCACGCCGAAGGCCCGTTTATCTCGGCCGAGGATGGCCCTCGCGGTGCCCATCCCGTCCAGCACGCCCGCCCTTACAGCCTCGCGGAATGGCGTGAGATGCAACACGCCGCCGAAGGCCACATCCGCCTCTTAACGCTCTCTCCGGAATACCCCGGCGCCGCCGCCTTCATTCGCGAAGTCGTCGGCGAAGGCGTCGTCGTTAGCCTTGGCCACACCAAGGCCACCCGCGAACAAATCGCCGAAGCCGTCGAGGCCGGCGCCACCATGTCCACCCACATCGGCAACGGCGCCCACGCCATTCTTCCCCGCCATCCCAACTACATCTGGGAACAACTGGCCGAGGACCGGCTCACGGCCAGCCTCATCGTCGATGGCATTCACCTCCCGCCTAGCTTCTTAAAAGTCGCCCTCCGCGCCAAAGGCATCGAAAGAAGCGTGCTCGTCACCGACGCCGTCATGCCCACCGGATGCGAACCTGGCCCGTACCGCCTGGGCGAAGTCGAAGTCACCCTTCACCCCGGGGACAAAGTCACCCTGCGCGACGGCACGCGGCTGGCCGGCTCCGCCCTCAAAATGCACATCGGCGTCGGCAACCTCATGAGCTTGGGCGGCCTCAGCCTGCGCGACGCCATTACTCTGGCCACCACCAATCCCGCCCGCGCTGGCCGCATTGGAGGACGCATTCGCGGCCTCAACCCCGGCGACCGCTCGGACCTCGTCGAATTCACCCTCGACGAAAAACGCCTCACCATTCTCCGCACCTGGCTCTCCGGCCGCTTGGTCTACGAGCGTCCCTAATGGAACAACTTTTCAGTCTCGCCAACTTGAGCGTTCTCCCGGGCTGGTTGCTCTTGATCCTCGCTCCGCGCTGGCCCTGGACCCAACGCTACTGCGCGCTATTCATCCCCGTGTCGCTCGGCCTGCTTTACGCCTGGCTCCTGCGCAACGGCCTCGGCGATGGCGGCTTCGGCTCCCTCGCCGAAGTCTCGCGCCTCTTCGCCCAACCTCAGGCCGTCTTTGCCGGCTGGGTGCACTATTTGATCTTCGATCTCTTCACCGGCGCCTGGGAAAGCCGCGACGCCCTGCGCCTCGGCATCCCCCGCTGGCAGCTTGTCCCCTGTCTCGCTCTCACGTTTCTCCTGGGTCCGCTCGGCCTCCTACTATACTTGTCTTTGCGAGGAATCACGAAGGGCAAATGGGAACCTGGAGCCTAAACCCCGCCGTCTGGTTTCGCAAAGCCGCCGAGGGCAGCGAAGTCTGCGCCTGGGTCGGCCTACTGCACCTGGCTGCTCTCGCCGTGGCGCTCGTGGCCCTGTATTTCGACCAACGCCAGCTCCTCGGGGTCAACGTCTGGCTCAAGCCTGCCAAATTTCTGATCTCGTCCACGGCTTTTCTCTGGACCCTGGGCTGGCTGCTCAGCCTCGTTGAAGCCCCTGCCGCATCCAAGCTTTGGATCGGCGGCCTCTCCAGCTTCCTGCTTCTGCTCGAAAACGTGGCCATATCCGGCCAAGCGCTCCGCGGCCAGCGTAGCCACTACAATTTTTCCTCGGCCTTCAACAGCACCGTCTTTAGCCTCATGGGGATCGCCATCGCCATCAACACCCTCCTGTTGCTCTGGTTACTGCTCTATTTTTTCTCCTCGCCCCGCCCCATGCCCGCTGCGGCGCTTTGGGGCTGCCGCCTGGGCATCCTGCTCGCCATCCTCGCTAGCGTGCAAGGTGGATACATGGGCGCCTCCGGCGCACATACGGTGGGCCTCAAGGACGGCGGCCCCGGCATCCCTTTCTTTAATTGGTCCACCCAGGCCGGAGACCTCCGTATATCCCACTTCATCGGCCTCCATGGCCTGCAAGTACTTCCCCTCGCCGGCTTCTTCTTCAGCCAAATCGGCGCCGGCGCCGCCCTCTTTCTCGTGGCTCTGGCCCACTACGGGCTTTTTGTACTTACCTTCCTCCAGGCCGTCGCCCGGAAGCCCCTATTTTTTTGACGGCATCACGGCCTTTGTCGCCGCACGCCACGCCGCCAGTTCCGTCTTCATCCGCTCGGCTCGTTTCGTCTCTCTCGCCGCCAAATCGTTCTTTTCCCCAACATCCTTGGCCAGATTGTAGAGCTCTGTCGTATTGGTCTCGTAATGCTCCACCAGCTTCCAATCCCCGTCCACCATTGCCCCGGAAGGCTTGCCGCCCAGCCCGTGGTAGTGCGGGTAGTGCCAATAATAGGCCGGCGTCCCGCGCCGCCGGAAGATCGGCGTCCCATCGATTCCCTCGGGCGTAGCCTGTCCCAGCAAGCTCAGGATCGTCGGCAACAGATCGATCGAACACCCGGGCGCCCGCTCCACTCTTGGCTTCATCCCCGGTGCCGAGATTAAGCACGGCACGCGGATCCCGCCTTCATACACATAGCCCTTCTGCTCGCGCAGCGGCGCGTTCGACGTTACCGGCGTCCCCCGCAGGTTCACAATGCCCCCATTGTCGGAAGTCAGGATCGTAATCGTGTTCGACAGGTCCAATTGGCTTGTCAACGCACCAATGGCCTCGTCCACGCACTCCATCATCGCGGAATAGGTCGCGTTGACATGCTTCTTCCCCTTGTATTTCTCCACGAGCTTGGCCAAGCTCCCCAGCGGCGTATGCACCGCAAACTGCGGCAGGTACAGAAAATAAGGCTGCCCCGCGACCTCTTGCTTCTTCGCCCAAGAGATCGCCTTCGCCGTCAGGTAACCCGTTAACTCGGTACCCGCCGCCGCCTCGGCCAGTCCCGGCGCGTTAAACGGGGCCAGATACGCATTCGGCTGCCCCCGCTGGTCTCCGCCCACATTTACGTCAAAGCCCTGATCGGTCGGCGCAAAGCCGTTGCCTCCCAAATGCCACTTCCCAAACGACGCGCTTACATAGCCCAAGGGCCGCAGGTACTCCGCGATCGTCTTCTCGCTCAAGTCCAATTGCAGCTTCGTCTGCGGCGTCTGGAGCGGCGCGCCCGCCGGAGCCTTCAGTCCCGGTATATAGTCTGTGATCCCCGTCCGCGTTGGATACTTGCCTGTCAAGATGCTGGCCCGCGTCGGCGAACACACCGGACACGCCGCGTAAAACCGCTCGAAGCGCACGCTCTTCGCCGCCAGCGCGTCAATGTGCGGCGTCTCGTAGTATTCGCTCCCATAACACCCAAAATCTTTCCAGCCCAAGTCGTCCATCAGCACCAGCAATACATTCGGTTTCCGCTGGGCGGGCGCCAGGGCCCCTTGCAACAACGTTCGTCGGGTCAGCATTACGCGATCCTATCCCGTTTGTAGGGCTTGGCCAAATAGCGCTGGCACTCTTTGGCGAAGTCACTATCCGGCGCCAGTGCGGCCGTCCTTCGGTAGGCCGCCTCCGCATTCCGCCTCTGCCCCATTAAGTCGTAGGTCTGGCCCAAGCGCATCCCGGCCAGCAGTGCCGTATTCAAATCGAGGCGCTCCTGTGCCGCGACCGCCTTTGCCAGCTCCGCCGCCGCCTTCCCATATTCGTCAAACCAGAACAACAGGTTCCCTTTCAGGTAACAAAGCTTCTCCGGCTGAATGCCCGCAAAGCCCGGCGCTCCCTGCTTCTGCAGCGCGATTACTTCGTCCATGCGTTCAATGGACTTCTCTCGCTCGCCCAAGTCTCCCAGCATCTGCGCCAGTTCCAGCCGCAGTAAGTAGTTGCGCGGATAGGCTTCAATCAAGCCCGCCAGCAGCGGAATGGCCTGCGACGCCCGCTTCTCCCGGCGGTAAATGGCCGCCAGCAAAATCTTGGCCTCCGTCAGCCCCTTCACCGACTCCAGTTGCCGGATCCCTCCCTCGCGATCCCCGCGGATTCCCGCCAGAAATCCCATCACCTTATAGCCCCACGACAGGCTCCCCACAATGTAATCGTGCACCCCCAGAATGATCCGGGCATCCTCGTAGGTGGGATCTGCCGCCAGACATGCCTCGGCGTTCTTGCGCGCATTGGTCGCATCCCGCAAACTATCCATCCACGCCTTACGCACCAAAAAGTTGTAGTTTGCGCGCAATCCGTAAGTCACCGCCAGAGAATACAGCGCCGCCGCGTCCTTTGGCGATTTAGTGAGCACCGCCTGCGCTTTGGCAAACGCGCTTGCTACCGCCTCGTCAAACTCGGCCTGTTCCTCGGCGGTCGGGTTCATCTTCTCCCGGCGCAAGAACGGATTCGTTCCGCTCACCAATTCGCTTTCCAATGCCCCGGCCTTCAACATCGCGCGGTACAGCACCGCCTGCGCCAGATAGTTGTAACGGCGCGCTTCCTCCGGCTTGGCCTTGGCGGCTTCGGCAAAGATTTGCCGGGCCCGGTCGTAGTCGAGATTGTAAAAATACTCGAAGCCCCGAACAATTTCCGGGCTTAGCGGTGGTGCCGCAAATGCGAGCAGCAGAAGCGGCAGCATGCTTAGAGCCCCTTCTCTAGCGGCAAGGCCAGCGGCGCTTCTACCAGGAACTCGAGTGCCGCCATCGCCGCGAGCGCCTTCCGAATGGCTGCCTCCCGCGCCGTCTCCACCGTAATGACGAAAGGCAGATTCGCCTTGTTCTCGCTCGGCAGTTGCAACACCGCGTCGATTGATACGCCGCAATCGGCCAAAATCCGGCCGAGCGCCGCGATGATCCCCGTCGCATCCTTAACGCGAAAACGCAGGTAGTAGCCCGACTGGAAGTCTTCGCTCGACGCCAGCTTTGCCTTCCCCAGTTCCTGAAAGCTAAAGGGCGAAACGCGCTGCCTTGCCCCAGACCGCAAATCTCTCGCCGCCCGCATAATGTCTGACACCACAGCCACTCCGGTCGGCAGCGGACCAGCGCCGCGCCCGTAATAAAACGTATCTTGCCCGGCATGGCCCCGTACCCAGATCGCGTTGTAGGCTCCTTGCACGCTCGCCAGAATTGTCGCCTTCGGAATCAGGCTCGGCCGCACACTTAACGCCAAACCCGCTCCGCTTACCCGCGCCGCACACAGCAGCCGGATCGTGTGGCCCAGCGTATGAGCGTACTCGAAGTCAAAGGGAGTAATACGGCCGATGCCTTCACAGTAAACCTCAGTCGGATTGATCCTCTGGCCAAAGGCCAGTTGGGCCAGCAGTGCCAGCTTCGAGCGGGCATCGTAGCCTTCGATATCCGCCGTGGGATCGGCTTCGGCGTAACCCAGCCGCTGTGCTTCGGCCAAGACCTCGCCAAACGCTGTCCCCTTGGCTTCGATCTCCGTCAGGATGTAGTTCGAGGTCCCGTTCAAGATGCCATAAAAGGCCTCGATCCGGTCGGCGGAGATTCCCTCCCGCAGCACCGCATGGATCGGTATGCCGCCTGCGACGCTCGCCTCCATGTGCAATGCCGCCCCATGCTCCAGCGCTAGAGCAAAAAGCCGCGGGCCGTCGAGCGCCATCAGCTCCTTGTTGGCCGTAACGACGGGCTTGCCCGCCCGCAGCGCCGCTTCAATCACGTCCTTGGCTACCGTGGTTCCCCCCACCAGTTCACAGACGATGTCCACGTCGGGGGCCAGCACCGCATCACGCCAATCGGCGCTTAATCGCGCGCCGGCGGGGAATCCCGAAACATCTTTGGCCAAAATGTTTCGGCTTGAAACCGAGCTGACGCTCAGGGGAAATCCAAGTTTGGCCGCGATTTCGCCCGCGTGTTGGTTGAGAATTTCGAGGGTGCCGGTGCCCACATTGCCGCTGCCGACGATTCCCAGACGAATAGATTGCATCTAGCCTTTAGGTTAGCTTGGCTAGCGTAACGGCCGGACGCCCATCCGCTCGGCCAACTCCTCCATCTCCCGCCGGTAGCCGGCATCGCGTTCCGCCCGATAGGCCAGGGCCAGATGGTGATACGCGCTACCCCAGTCGCCTCGTTCCAATTGAATCCGCGCAAAGAGCAACCGCTTCCTTGGCGTCGAGCCGCGTTCCTCATACTCCGCTACGGCCAGTTCCCATTCGCCCCGATCCGCCGCATCCTCCCACGGCGCGCGCTCCTGCACCCGCGGCAGAATCCGCTGCGTCTGGTCCACTAGCTCAAAGACAAAGTCCTGGACGAAGTGATACCCCTGCCGCGCCGGCTTGAACTGCCAGACCCGGAGCGCTTTCTCAACGCTAGGAACCAATAGCGGGTGCCCAGACAGGATCTCCCCTTGCGCGCTTGCATCCGGAGCAACGCGAATCCGCACGCGGACCGTACCTTGGATTCTGGCTTGCCTTGCCAAAGGTGGGTACGCCGGCGCTTCCGCACGCAGGATCAGCGCCTGCGCTTGCGTCTGAGTCAACTCCACTTGGCCCAGCAAAACGAGCAGTGCCAGCATGGTCATCGCGCGATCCCCCGGCGTCCCAGCTTCGCCAGCCGCCGCATTTCTTTTCCCGACAGCGCCTGATCGAATACCGCTACGCCCCCGATCCATCCTGTCGTTCCGACGCTCTTGCTCGAATGAATCACGCGGCCGATTGTGAAGGGCCCGCCGCGCTGTGGGCCGCCCGGCGAATAGAGATCGTGCCCAAAATAGAACGGGTTCACTTTCAAGCCCACCAGTTCCCGCCGGCCGTCGGCAGCCACGCGCACCTTGGTGAACTCATACTCGTGCAGCACGGCGCCGCCCGCCAGTTTGCGCGTCTTCTTCGGGTTGGCTTCCGGGGGCCGGTAGAATTGCCCCGCCGGAAAGCTGCCGTCTTTACGCTCTCCCGCCGTCCAGGCCTTGTGGGCCCAGCCGAAGAAGGGGTGCTGGGCCAGACCCTCTTCTATCCAATAATCTTCGGCTCGGCCGTCTAGATAAGAGGTGACGGTGTTCTTCGCGTTATCGAACACAAAGGCCGCCGCTTGCCACGGCCCCGCCGGCTCGCTGCGCTCCATCAGGCGCGCCTTGGTAACGGACAGGTTGCGCGCGTAGCGGTCGCCAAAGGAGGCGGCGCCGTTTTCGGAAACATGCGCGCCCACCCCGCCCGTGTTGGCCGCCAAACCCGCAAAGAGCGCATACTGGCGCATGCCCGGTTCCACGCGCCGCGCTGCCCCGCCCCGATCCTTAAGGTCGGTGCCTTCATGCCAGATACCGGCCAGCGCATGGTTGCCGCTTTCGCGAATCATCCACACCACCATCGACACGCTGCGCCCCGGCCCTTTTACATCGAGGCGCGTATCGTGCAGCTTCTCCCGGGGCACAAAGAGAATGGGGCGAAACGTAGGGTCCGCCTCCTTCTGAATACGCACAGCTTGGCCAAAAGGTCCCGTGCCGACCACTGGAAAATCATCGTAACTGGCTTGCCGCCCCTCGCCCCAATATTCCCGCACGTAATTAGTTACGTTCAAGCGATAGTCACTCGCCGACCCCGCTGGCTGGTAGGCGTCAAAGCGGCCGTCGGACTTCTTGCCAAAATCCCATAGCGCCACAAAGCCCGGCGTCTTGCGCACCGCCTCAATGCGCTTGGCCGCCTGGGAATCTTGCGCCCCGGCCGGCCAAGCCGCCACCAAGCAAAGGCTAAGCCCTAGGCTTAGGGGGAAGTTTTTGATAATCATCGCGGCTGACCTCGTGACCAATAAACGCCACCTTACTAAAGGGCCAGGCCGCCTTCAGCCACGCGCGCACGTCCGTGTACAGCGTCTTTTCGAATCCGGTCTTGGCCTCACTGGCGATTACCCAAATCCTCACCTGGGCGTCGTAGCCTTCCTTAGGGCTGGGGCTGACGTAAACGCAGCCCAGTTCTATGCTTTCATCCGGAGTCAGCACCGCGTAGGTGAACTTGCGCCGTGCCTCAAAGCCCTTGATCTCGCCCTCCACGTCCTTGACCGCTTCCTCCATGGTTAAATTCGCGTGCGGCCAGCTCTTGGAAAAGGTGAAGGTCTGCTGCAAATGCTCGATCGAACTCATGTAGGCGGCATAGTCTTGCTTGGCATACTTGGGCCCCAGAGGCCGAAGTTGGTATTTGCCCTTCGGGTCCTGATACATCTGCGGCACTGCGAACTCCGCGGGCACGAATGTCTTGGTTTGCGCGCTCCCAAGCAACGGCGCGCTGAGAAGAAGAGCTCTTCGCGTCAACATATCGCGCTAGTATAGCGACGCCCGCACCCCGTCATTTGCTAGCTTGGAGTTTCGGATGATTTCCCTTTCCAATATCCAGAAGCAATACGGCAAGCAGATCATTTTCGTCGACGCTTCCTTTCAATTGAACCCCGGCGAAAAGGCAGGGCTCGTGGGCCCGAATGGGGCGGGCAAAACGACGCTCTTTAGGATGATCGTCGGCGAAGAAAGTGCCGAGGATGGGGACATCTCCGTGCCCAAAAAGCTCACCATCGGCTACTTTCGCCAAGATGCGGGAGAAATGGCAGGGCGGAGTGTTCTCGAAGAAGCCATCGCGGGCAGCGGCCGCGTAGGCGACTTGCATCACGAACTCGCCGAACTAGAGCACGCCTTAGGCGACCCGGCGCGCCTGGACGAAATGGACAAAATCCTCGAACGCTTTGGAGAAGTGCAGGAGGAATACCAGCATCTGGGCGGCTATACGCTCGAGGCCCAGGCCCGCGAAGTATTGGCCGGGCTAGGCTTCAGCGAGGAACAAGTGGATGGCGACGTGGGCGCGCTCTCAGGCGGCTGGAAGATGCGCGTGGCCCTGGCCCGCGTGCTGCTGGGCCGGCCCGACGTCCTGCTGATGGACGAGCCGACTAACCATTTAGACATTGAGTCGATTATCTGGCTCGAACGTTTTCTCAAAGAGTATGAAGGCGCGTTGTTGATGACTTCGCACGACCGCGAATTCATGAATCGCCTGGTGTCGAAGATTGTCGAGATCGACGCGGGCGAAATCATCACCTACTCCGGCAACTACGACTTCTATGAGCGGGAGCGCGAAATCCGCGAGACCAACCAGCAAGCGGCCTTCGCGCGCCAGCAAGCGATGCTCGCCAAAGAGCAGCGTTTCATTGAACGCTTTAAGACGCATGCGGCCAAGGCCGCGCAGGTACAGAGCCGCATCAAGGCGCTCGACAAGATTGAAAAAATCGAGTTACCGAAGAAGCGGCAGGTCGT
>CAYLXK010000022.1:0-98990 GCA_964387685.1 uncultured Bryobacter sp. | reverse complement strand
GTTCCCCTCAGCCCGGCCAGCCAGCCGCCGGAAACGAAGCCATCCCTCCGCCGTTAACAGTCTGCACGAAATTTCTATCCCCCCGCGAATGAATGCTTTGGCCCGGCCGTGCGCACTGCAACGATCGTTCCGCCGCCTTTCCGTCTTTAGGCTGAGCCTCGTATGGACAAGTTAGAACTAACTCGGCGTCTCGCCCGCGCGACGCATTCTTCTCAGGCCCAAGCGGCCGACTATTTGGACTTGGCGGTGCTCTCGATCCTGAAGCGCGCCAAGCGCGGCCATGCCGCCAATTGGCCCGGCCTGGGCCAATTTACAAAGGATCTCTCGTTCCAATCCGATTCCTCTCAGAAGGCCTCCCGTCCGCGCCTTCGCAGCGAAAAGGCTTAATCATGGGTCGAACGCGCAAAAGAACCTTGGCCCCTCGCCAGGGCGGAGAACAAGCCGCTCGCGTCATTCTGAAATGCTTGCTCGAAGGTAAGACGGTCGACATTGAAGGCTTCGGCACCTTCCGCCCGGATGGCGGCGACCAGTTCCACTTCACCGCTTTCGACGCTCCCCGTGTCTTCATCGCTTACGCGCTGGAAGACCTCCGCCAGGCCGAAGCGCTCTACGATTTCTTGCGGGCCGCGGGCATCAATCCCTGGATGGACCGCCGCAACCTCCGCCCCGGCCAGAATTGGCCCCGTCTCATCGAAAGCGTGATCGAGGCCAGCGACTTCTTCGTCGCCTGCCTTTCGGCCAACTCGGTCTCGAAAAGCGGAGGCTTCCAATCCGAACTGCGCTTCGCCCTCGATGTCGCTCGCAAGCAGCCCCTCGACGGCACCTACCTCATCCCGGTTCGCCTCGACGATTGCAGCGTTCCCGGCCGCATCTCCCGCGAGTGGCAATACACCGATCTCTTTCCAGACTGGCAGGCTGGCGCGCAGAAGCTCGTCGCCGCCATTCGCGCCGCTAACGGCCCCCGAGCTTTTTCTTGATCGCCGCCGCGCGTTTATCCTCCGGCGCTAGCTCCAGAAACTTGTTCCAGGCCGCGCTCATCCCCTTACGGTCGCCCGCTTTTTCCCGTGCCTCGCCTAGCCGGTAAAAAGCTTCCCCGCTGGTCGGGTCCCAGCGCGTAGCCTCCAGAAAGCGGCCCGCCGCCGCCTTGAAGCTCCCCTTCTTCATGTAATAGCCGCCGATACGAATCTCCTTTTCCGCCTGCAGCGGGTTGAATTCGTACTCGACGCTCTTCTTGGTTAGGAGCTCGTCTTCCTCCGGGGGCTCCACCGGCTTCTCCTGCGCCAGCGCCCATGGCCCAGCCGCCAGGAGAAGAAAAAGGAAAGCGCGTGCCACAATCAAATTGTAATCTCCCTGCCCCTATGAAGCATTACGACGTCTTGAAGGAGAAGGTTTCGCAGTTCCCCGCCGCTCCGGGCGTCTACCTTTGGCGGGACTCGCAGAACACCGTCATCTACGTCGGCAAAGCGAAAAATCTGCGCGCCCGCGTGCGCAGTTATTTCAACGACGACCGCCTGCTCGAGGCCAAGAACGGCACCATGGTCGAGGAAGCCCGGGACGTCGGCTACATCCTTGTCGATAACGAAAAAGAAGCGCTCGGCCTCGAGAACAACCTCATCAAGCAGCATCGCCCCCGCTTCAATGTCCTGCTGCGCGACGACAAAACCTATCCCTACATCAAACTCACCAACGAAAAGTACCCCCGTGTTTATGTCACTCGCCGTCTGCGCAAGGACGGCGTTTACTTCGGGCCCTACTTTCCCGGCAACCTCGCCCACCGCCTCAATCATTTCATCCACCGCCACTTCAAAATTCCCAGTTGCAAGGTCGATCTCAACCGGGCCCATACTCATCCCTGCCTCGAATACCACATCAACCGCTGCCACGGCCCCTGTGTCCCCGGCCTGGTCGCTATTGAGACCTACCAAAGTTCCGTCAGCGACGTGCGCCGCTTTCTCGATGGGCGTCTCAAGGATCTGAGCGGCGATCTCGAAACCCGCATGACCCAGGCCAGCGAAAACCTCGAATTCGAAAAGGCCGCCGCGCTCCGCGATCTCATCGCCACCGTCGAGGAACTCGAACAGCGCCAAAAAGTCGCCTCCGCCGACGGCGACGACATCGACATCTTCGCCTATTACGCAGAGCCGCCTCTGGTTGCCGTCAATCTTTTCCACCTGCGCCGCGGCCGCATCGTCGACCGGCGCGAGCTCTTCTGGGAAGACCAGCACAACTTCGACGCACCGGACTTCTTCCAGCAATTGCTCATCCAGGTCTACCTGAACCAGCCGCACATCCCCGCCTTTATCCATGTCCCGCTCGAGTTTGAAGACCGGCCCGTCCTCGAAGAGCTGCTCACGGAGAAGCGCGGCCGCAAGTGTGTCGTCTCGACCCCGCAGCGCGGCGAGAAGCGCGCCATGCTCGCCCTGGTAGGCACCAACGCCAAGCACAGCTTCGAACAGCGCTTCCGTATCATGAAGCCCAGCTCCCAGGCCATCCAGGAAGCGCTCCGCGATGCCCTGAACCTCGAGGAGCCGCCCCGGCGCATCGAGTGCTTCGATATCTCGCATATCCAAGGAACCGACAAGGTCGCCTCCATGGTCGTCTGGGAAGAGGGCCGCATGAAGAAGTCCGACTACCGCAAATTCATCATCAAGACGGTCGAAGGCAACAACGACTTCGCTTCCATGGCCGAGGTCGTCACCCGCCGTTACGGGCGGCTGCTCGAAGAGCAGACCCCTTTCCCGGGCCTCATCCTCATCGACGGCGGCTTGGGCCAGTTGCACGCCGCCGCCGCGGCCCTCGAGGCGCTTGGCGTCATCAACCAACCCCTAGCCTCGATCGCCAAGCGCGAAGAAATCGTTTATGTGCTGGGCCAGGAGGACGAGCCCGTCGTGCTGGACCGCCATAACCCCGTGCTGCACCTCATCCAGCTCATCCGCGACGAAGCCCACCGCTTCGCCGTCAGCTTTCATCGCACGCGCCGCAATGCCAGCCGCCTCACCAGCGAACTCGAGCAAATCCCTGGCGTAGGCAAAGCGACCTTGGGCAAGCTGCTGCGCGAGTTCGGGTCGCCGGAACAAGTGAAGGCCGCGGGCCTCGATGCTTTGTCCAAAGCCGTGGGACCCGCCGCCGCCCGCAAGGTTGTGGACTTCTACGCTACTTCAGTTGTTCCCGGCGCTCCAGATTAGCTTCGATCTCGGCCCGCTCGCGCCAGACGGGATGCAGCTTCTTTTCGGTCATCAGCGGCAATTGGTCGTCGATGTGGGGAGAGCCCGGTTGCGACGAGTTGCCATAGCCCAACAGGCACTGCGCCTTTTGCTTGGGGCCGAACTCGATCGCGCACACAAAGGTCTCGCCGTGCGTCGGATAGAACTTGTTGCCCACTCGCTTGCCGAACGTCATTGTACGGAAGAGGCCCAGGCGGCCCGCCCCGCCGTTGGCGGGCAGGTCTTTCGCGCCGCGCTGGAAGCGGAAGACCTCGCCATAAGGAACGTCCAAAGCCCCGTAGAGCTGCTGGCAGTTGATGGCGGCTTGTTCCAGCGCCTGCAGGGCTAAGCGCATATCGGCTACCCCCAGGGCGGAACGCAACGGGTCCTGCGGATTGTACGCGATGCGGAAGCGGTCGTTGATGAAGTCCCCCGTTCCGAAGTAGCGGTCGGCGAACATTTGAAAGAGAACGGCGCCGCGGCTGTTGGCCTCCAAATGCCGGTCCCAAGCCGTGAGCACGCCGATCGCCTTCTGGACCGTCTCATTCGGCGAGGTGGCAGCCAGCAGGTCCGGCAACACCGCGTCGGCCAATTCCACTCGCGTGTTGTGCTTATAGGCCAGAAGTTCGTCGTAAGTGATGCTCTTGTCTTCGGAGACCATCCGCAGGCTGCGCTTGGTCCGGAAGGTGATGGGCCGTTCCGGCGGCGGCGCAATCCAGGCCGGGTATTTGGCGGGATCCAGTTGCGGCATCGTAGTGAGCCACGGAGGCTCGTTCGCGTTTTGGTTGAAGCCGGACTTCGGGTCGAGCGACTGCGGCAGTTCCTCCAGCTTCAAGTAATCGTTCCAAAGCGTCTTGGACGTGTCGCCCGGCACGATCTTGGACCAAAAGGCCCAATCGCCGCTCGGCCGGCGCGGGATGGTCCCGTTCATGACCAAATAGATGTGGCCCTGGTCGTCGGCGTAATTGGCGTTCCACATCGGCACGGACTGCAGGCGCAGCGCGCTCTGGAACTCTTTCAGATTCTTGGCCCCTCCCATACGGAACCACTGTTCGAGCATGAAGGGACGATCCAGGCCCGCCACCCGCATGGCGATGGTTTGTGCGCCGTCGCTATGCACCACCGGTCCGTGCACGCTCTCACGGATTACGAGCCGCTCTTCGCCCCGGTCCTTGACCTTGATGGTGGCGCTGCGGGTCGTAAAGTCCTTCAGCGCGCCGTCCATTTCATACTTGCCGTCCTTGACGCTCAAGCGGTAGAAGTCCACCGTGTCAATCGTATTTACGGTGCGGCCCCAGCCCGTATGCCGGTTGAAGCCGATGACGGGAACCGGGAAGCCAATCTGCGGCGCGCCATAGAGATCGTAGCCGGGCGCCACCAAATGGACCTCCATGTAGGTGTAGAACTCTTCCCAAGCCAAATGCGGATTGATAATGAGCATCGCGTTCTTCGACGCCGAGCGCGCAGGTCCCACGGTCCAAGTGTTGGACCCGGGAATGGGCGTGCGCCGGGCGGCCGCGCCCAGCTCGGTCCGCAAGCGGTTCATCGAGCCCATGTACATGTAGTGGACCGCGCGGAGCGTATGGCCTACGACATCGACGCCGCTCACGGGCAGCACTTGGCGAAAAGGCACGCTTGCATGCTCGGGGTGAGCGCGGGCGTAATCGTTGATGCCACGGGCAAAGGCGTCGAGGTTTTTGCGGAAGGCGGGCGTCTGCGCCTGGTACCAGGCCTCGGCGCGGGCGGGTACACCGTTGGTGTGCACCCAACGGTCCAGCGGCAATTTATCCTCGCCCCAATACTCGGCGCCACGGCCGCGGGATTCGCCGTAAAGCCTAAGCAACAGGTCCGCATGATTGTGCATCTGCGCCCAGCCGTGGGCATAGAACATCTCTTCGACGCTGGGCGCAAATATGTGGGGGGTGCCGAATTTATCCCAGAGAATCTCGGCCCTGGGAGCGGCCGCCAAGCCGAGGGTGGCCAGAAGGAAAAAAAGCGAACCACGCATGATTCGCTAGTGTAATCTAGCGCTCGACGACGCCGGGAACTTTCGGCACCGGCGGCAGGGGAGGAGCGTCCGGGAGCGGAGGCAGGGAGCGCGTAATCATGCCGCCGCGGCGGACCGCGATACGGCCACGGCGCGTTTCCAGCTGGACCTTAGGACCGCCGTTGGAGCCGAGAATGCGGCCGCCATGGTCATAGTCTTCGCTGCGCAGGGGAGACCCAAAGTCGTTCTCCACGTGGCCCTTTTCGGTCTTGGCGTAAAAGTCGTATTTGGCGTTCTCCGGGAGATGGAAGACGATCTCGCCACCAGAGGTGCGGACGTTCATCACGCCGAAAGTCGGCCGTCCGGGCGCTAGTTCGATATCGCCGCGGTTGAGGTCGATATCCAGGGGGCCGTCGAAACCGGAGAGTCGTACGTCTTTGGACTTCGAGCGAAGGCGAAAGGTGCCGCTGACGTCCTCCACATCCATTTCGCCGCCGGAGGTATGCAGCCGGCCGAGCACCTTGTCCACCTGCAGGTCGGTCATGGAACTGGTGAAGCGCAGCCCGAGGGGCACGCGGCGGAAGTCCAGATCGTCAAAGCTGCCGTCGACGGTCACCGCGCCGCCGATTTGATCCATCTCGACGTCGCCCGCATTAGAGCCCTTCAAGTCCACTGCGCCCTTCACACGGACCAGGCGCACAATGTCGCTGCGGCGAAGCTCAATGCGGGCCTTGCCGCCGATGTCCTGGCCCCGCACGCCGGCATTGTCGGACTTCACCTCGAGGTCGCCCGTAATCTGGCTCACATCGAAGTCGCCGTAGACGCCGCGGCATTCCACCGAGACGCCCTTGGGCACCTGAATCTCCAGGTCGGCATCGACCTTGGCGTCCAGATCGGCCGATTCTTGGTTGGTACGGATCACGATCTGCGGGCCCTGGGCGTTGATTTCCAGCTTCATCCGTTCGTGCACCTTGTCGGCGCCGAGACGGTCGAGGGCCTGGATGCTGTAGTGGCCGGTCACCTGCATCTTGGCGCCGTCGACGCCTACGATCCGGGTATTGCCGCGGCGGTTCTCGACAATAATGCGGGCGTTGGCCGGGATGTCCGCGCTACCGCTAAAAGGATAGTCGTAGCTCTCGCCGAAGATCTGCATACCGCGGAGGCCGATGCGGCTGGAGCCAATACGGCCGCGGAACTCATTGCCGAAAATGAAGGCCGAGCTGCTGAGTGTGAGGAAGACGATAACGGCCCACTCGCCGCCGGAAATGCCACGCGCGGGCAGGGGCTTTTGGCGTGTGTATTGGATGAGGATCTCGACGGCCCGTAAGGCGCCCCAGCCGATCAGGAGCAAAGGCCAATAGGTGCCGATCAAAGACCAGATGGAGATTTCGGGCCGCAGGTTATTGATCAACAAAACCGCGCCGGCGGCTATCAGGACGAGCGGGGTGACAATCGTGCCTTTCACGGCTAGAGGGCTCCATTCTGGTTGGGAGAGGATTGGCCAGGAGAGGCGGGCGGAGCGGAGCCGAGGGCGAACTCCGCAAGCTTCAAAAGCCCAAAAGCAATGATGAGGATCGGCCAACTGCGCACAATCCGAAGGCCGCCCGCATGATCGATCGCCAGCAGGGTGCCGAGGGTAATGAGAATGAGGGGGCCTCGCAGGGCGCCCAGCAATTGCCCAGGCGTCGGGGGCACGTGGTTGAGCATGTTATTTAACACTGGGGTCCTCCACGCGGGGCGCGTCTACGGAAGACAGGCCTTGGGTTCGCTTCAGAAGCATCAGCACACCGATGGCGATGAGCACGACGGGCCAGAAGCGCACGAACTGATCCAGGTAGAGCAGCTCGAAGTTGTCGAGCAAGAAGAGCGTGCCCGCCAGGATCAAGACGATGGGGCCCACCGGCACGCGCCGGAGCTTGTCGGGCATTTCGACGACGCCCGACATTTCGTCGACAGGCTGGCCGGCCTGGCGCTTGCGCGCCGTATGGAAAGCCTCAAAGGGCATGTAGAAGAGCCAGCCGATCAGCAAGGGAACAAAGAAAGCTTGCGCGTTGCTCTTTTCGAGGGCGGTGACGATAAAGGCAAAGATGACGATATGGACCAGGCCCTTGGCGTACTGCTGGTTGTAAATGGCGCCGACGCCGGGAATGATGCCGAGAATAAAGGCCCAGCCGGAGGAAACGTCGTTCGCCGGGCTGGCCGCGGCGGAGGAGGCGGTATAGGGGGACTGATCTTTCTTGAGGCTGGCCGCGTGTTCTTTGGAATACAGAAAGCCATCCACGTAAACGGCCTCTTCTGCCGTTAAGGGGCGGCCCGTGCCACGGCAGTAGCCGATGATCGGAGGCGGCATGGGATTCATTTCGGAAGGATTCATCGCTTCACCGGCTCTATTTCTTCTCGGGCTTGTTTTCGGACGTGCCCTTGATGTCGTCGATGGCCGTCTGGATCTCGTAGACGAGGCGCAAATTGTCGTAGTACTTGACGGCATTATCCCAGCCGCGATGAACCTTTTCGTCAATCGAGCGCCAGACCTTGGCGGGGTCCAGGTCCGCGGGCTTCAATTGGCGGACGGGGGTGACGAACTTGCCCAGCATGGAGAAGCTCAAAATGGTCATCGCCATGCCCATGGCAAAGCGCGGTTGCAAGAGGGGCTGGAGCCAACGGCGCAGCCAGCTTTTGGGAGAAAGCTTTTCGAGCAGAGGCGCGGGCTTGGGCGTATGGAAGAGAATGCGCGTGATCAGTTCGCGCGGGGCTTCCACGTCGCTCACCCTTTCGAGGAACTGAACGCTGGAACGGCAGTCGGCGAGCAGGGCGGCGCAAGCGGGGCAGGAAGCGGAGTGGGCCTCCACAGCGGCGCGCCCCTCGGGCGGCAGGGTGGCGTCGAGATAATCGCAGAGGATTTCGTCAAAGTTCCGGCAATTCAGGTCTGCCATGTTGCGGTTTTCCATACTGCGGTCTTCCATACTGCGGTCTTCCATACTAAATCACCACCTTCTGGCGGCGTAAGATCCGGGCCAGTTCGGCGCGGCCGCGATTCAGGCGGCTCTTGACGGTTCCTTCGGGCACACTCAGGGCGCTTGCGATTTCTTTGTATTCCATTTCTTGGAGGTCGCGCAATATGACGGCCTCCCGGAGCTCCGGAGATAACTTCTGCAAAGCGCCCTGGAGCAGTTCGCTGGCCTCGCGCCCGGCCAGGAGCCCGTCGGTGCGGCCGCCGGCAATCGAGGTTTCCTCGAGTACGGGCAACTGGTCGTCGAGGGAGTCGGTCATCCTCTGCCCTTTGGTACGGCGGTAATGATCGATGAGAAGGTTACGGGTGAGACGGGTCAACCAGACCGAAAAACTACCCTCGCCGGAGCGAAAGCTAGCGAGCGTCTTGAAGATGCGCAAAAAGACGTCCTGCGTTAAGTCCTGCGCTTCTTCGTCTTTCCCGACGAAGCGATAGCAGATGGCGTAGACGCGGCGCGTGTGAGACCGGACGAGCTGCTCCCAGGCGCCCTGGTCTCCTTCCAGACAGCGTTCTACGAGAATTGAATCGGCATCCAAGGCGATTCCCCAGTTACGAGTCGAGAGAGTGGCATGGGCGGAGAGAGAAGGAGGAAGAGGAAGCGGCGAAACCGCCCGGGCATCGAGGTAGCCGGCGGAGGGGGCGGGTTGGGTTTCGAAAAGCATCACAGATTGGCTTCCGAACTAAGGAACGAGGATTTATCATAGGAAGTTCACAGTTGGACGCAAAAATCACAGAAGTGAAGACAAGGCGAATTCCGTGGGTGCCGGCGATCGTCCTGTTGGTCATGGTGTGGGCACTCTTTCGGGCCGCAAGCGGCGGAAGGGCTTTCGACTTCACGCGTTTGGGCGAATCTCTCCGCGCGCTCGATCCTTGGTACTGTCTTTTGGCGGTATTCCTTATCGTACTCAGTTATGTAGGCCGAGCGGTGCGCTGGGAGGTGATGATGCGGCCGTTGGGGGGCGAGGTGCGCTTTTCCAGGCTGTGGGTGGCAACGGTGATTGGCTTCACGGCGGTGGTGCTGCTGGGGCGCCCAGGGGAGTTTGTACGGCCTTGGCTCATCGCCAAAGAGACGAAGACGAGCTTTTCCGCACAAATGGCGGTGTGGCTATTTGAACGCATTTACGACCTGTTGGTGGTCATACTGTTTTTCGGCTTCGGGCTGGTACATTTGGCGGGCAGCGAGCGGGTGGCGGCGGCGGGAAACGAGTTGCGGCTGGTGGTGCAGAGTGGAGGCTGGGCGGCATTGGTTGGAGGCTTGGCCTGCTTCACATTTATATTTTCGCTCCGTTTTTTAAGCGTGGATCAAAGAACGAGCGCAGTACGCTTGCTGGATCGGTTACCGGAAAAATTGGCGGCGCGGCTGAAGCCTCTGGCGGCTAATTTTTTGGAAGGGGCCGTGGCGAGCTGCGACGGATCGTTGCAGTGGCGGGTGATGCTCTACACGGTGCTGGAGTGGATGGTGATTGCGGGATGCCAGTGGTCGATCCTGCATGCGTTTCCAGCGACGCGGCACCTGAGTGTGGCCGATTTGATTGCGATGGTGGGGCTGGTAAGCTTTGGGGCCATCGTGCAGTTGCCGGGGATCGGCGGGGGCATGCAGGTGGCGGCGGTGGCGGTGCTGACGCAACTGTTTGGCATCGGAATGGAAGAATCCACGGCGGTGGCGCTGGTTTTGTGGGCAACTTCTTTCAACCTGGTAGTGCCCTTGGGATTGACGCTGGCTTTGAAAGAGGGTGTAAAGTTTGGGCAGATGAGGGACTTAGGATAAAGGGATGCTGTGTCCCTTCTGCGGCCATATTGAAGACAAAGTGATCGACTCCCGCGAATCGAAGGAGGGGAATATCATCCGGCGGCGGAGGGAGTGCCTGCGTTGCCAGAAGCGCTTCACGACCTATGAGAGGATCGAAGAGATACCGTACATGGTAGTCAAGAAAGACGGAAGGCGGGAGAAATTCGAGCGGCAGAAGGTACTAAACGGGCTACTGAAGGCTTGTGAGAAGCGGCCGGTGGCCATCCCGAAGCTGGCTGAGGTGGTGGACCAGGTAGAGGGCGAGATGATGCGGACGGCGGAGCGGGAGCTCAGTTCGACGGCGATTGGAGAAATTTTAATGGAGCGATTAAAGGAACTGGACAAAATCGCCTATGTTCGCTTTGCGAGCGTGTACCGGGACTTTCAGGATGAAGACGCATTCTTTCAGGAAATCCGACGGCTGATCAAGGATAAGCGAACTAGCTAATCGCCTAGTTTGAAGGGTTTGGCAGGGGGGGCTGGCGGGAGATTCTGTAACCGCGGGGCAGACGGGAACATCAGTTGAAATAGAGGCTTAACAAAAGAGGTGGGGAGTGCTACACTAGCATGGATGCGCTTGTCCTCATGCCGGGAACATCTATAGATCGCCGGCCGGGTACGAGACCCAAAAGTCCACAGGACAGGAAAGCGCCTTTCCAAAGTTGTTTATCCCCAAAACTTGAAGATTTTTTTCTGGGCCCGGCGGCATCAGTGGCTTTGCGCGTGTATTTCCGTGAGGCAGACCGGGTTCGACGATATTTTCCGCCGACGGCTAGGCCGTACGAGACCGGCGTTGCCCGGTGGAGCGAGGTATTTTGAACGTGGATTCATTTGACGACCAATTTTTAGAGCAGCCGGAAGCCGAACCGATCGGTCTAACTTTCGACGAAGAGGCGAATTTTTTCGCCGCGACGGAAGAAGCTGAGGAACCGGAAGAGGACGAGGCACCGCAACAAGAGGAGTCCATTTACACGGACGACCCGGTAAGGGTGTATCTGCGCGAAATGGGCGCGGTACCGCTCTTGACGCGCGAAGGCGAAGTGACGCTGGCGCGGAAGATGGAACGGGGCAAGGTGCGGGCGCATAAGGCGCTGAGCCGGTCGCCGCTGGTGCAGCAGATCGTGATGGATCTGGTGATGCAGATGCGCACGGGGCAAGTAGACGTGGACGAGGTAGTGGACCTCGGCGTGGACATTGAAGAAGGTGCGGCAGCCCAAGAGCGCAAAGTGCGGGAGCTGATGAAGCAGCTAGAGGTGCTGGAGCAAGCGGCCAAGAAGGTGGAGCCGCTGGAGAAGAAGGCGGCCGAGGTGCCGGCTTCGAACAAGAAACTGAAGAAGCGCGCGACGGGCAAGTGGAACCGGGCGCGGGTCCATTTCAGCATTCTGATCCGCGCGGTGCCCTGGAATGTGGCGCGGTGGAAGAACTTTACGAAGGAGCTGGAACTGGTGGTGGAGCAATTGGGCCATCGCTACACCGAACTCGATAAGCTCGAGCATGCGCGGACGAGCCAGGCGAATGTGCTCCGGATTAAGGAGCTGAAGAAGGAAATCAAGCAAGGCGAGCAGATTGCCGGGGCTTCGCTGGGCGACTTGAGGGTGAGCCTGCAGCATATCCGCACGGGCGATCTCGAGGCCGAGCGCGCCAAGAAGGATCTCGTGGAAGCCAACCTGCGCCTCGTGGTGAGCGTGGCCAAGAAGTACGTCAACCGCGGCTTGCACCTCCTCGATTTGATCCAAGAGGGCAATATTGGCCTGATGCGCGCGGCGGACAAGTTCGAATACCGGCGCGGCTACAAGTTTTCAACGTATGCGACGTGGTGGATTCGCCAGGCGATCACGCGGGCGATTGCCGACCAGAGCCGGACGATTCGTATCCCCGTTCACATGAACGAGAGCATGAACAAGTTCCTGCGGGCTACGCGTGAGCTCGAAAAGGAACTGGGGCGTGCGCCGACGAACGAAGAGATTGCGCGCCGGATGGACATTCCGGTCGAGAAGGTGCAAAAGCTCAAGACGATTTCGCGCGACCCGGTTTCGCTCGAGACGCCGGTGGGCCGGGACGGCGAGAGCGCGCTGGGCGACCTGATCGAGGATCGCTGGGTGGGTTCTCCCGTGGATGCCGTTATTGACGCCAATGTGCGGGAAGAGACGGCGAATATTCTGAAGACGCTCTCTCCCAAAGAGGAGAAGGTGATCCGGCTGCGCTTTGGGATCGGGTGCGAGCGCGAGCATACGCTGGAAGAGATCGGCCAGGAGTTTGACGTGACGCGCGAGCGGATCCGGCAGATTGAGGCCAAGGCGTTGCGGCAATTGCGGAGCCCGGAGCGGGCGCGGCATCTAAGGGCGCTGCTGGCGGCACGGTAGGTCTATTTCGCGCTCGGCGGGACCAACTTTAGTTGGTAGCGAGAGAGGATGGCGTCACACATCTTTACGAGCGGCTTATCCTTGCCGCTGATGGCCTCCAGTTTTCGCTTAGCCAGCTCAAGCCTTTGGCGCTGTTGAGGACTGAACCGGATCTTGTTTGGTGTAAGAGATGCGAAAGTCAACATACCGCTGCATTCTAGGGTACTGGTAGGAGTCTTCCCGGGCATCTCATCAAACTCTGGTTCCCAAACCATCGCTAGATACTCGGCGGCATAGACAAGGGCGGCTCCCTTATCTTGGGAATCCCAGGCGGCCATCGAAGCGAATCGCCGTAGCTGGACAGCATAATAGCCTGCGAATTGGAACTCGGCAAGAAAGATTTTGGCCAAGTGGTAGGCTCCGCGTGGGTTCTCTTCGCCCTCGACTTCCAGGTCAAGACCGAGCATCAGGCAGGCCTTGGATTGCGCATGTTCAAAAAGAGAATCGACGTGGACAGCTTTTTCGAGGGCTTCACGAATCCGTGCCTCGTCGCGAGCGCAGACAGCAATGTCGCAGAGAAGGTGGATCTCGAGGTCCAAGCGAAGCACGCCGGAAGCTCTGAGGTCTTGCAACAGCTCCCGGCAGCGCGCCGCTATTTCGATGCGATCTGTATCTAGACTGAGGAAAGTCGCCAATAGATAGCCTGCGCGAAGGCGCAGGAGGTGGTTGGGCGGATCGGTAAGGTCCGCGTGCCGGAGCGCGAGCGCGGCAAGACGCCTGAGCTGTGTCTCGTCCAGATCGTGGTCCACTTCGTAGGGACGGGAGAGAGGCAAGACGGCAAGGAGTGACTGCCCGACGAGGCTGGCCTCGGCCCCTTCAGCCAATTCCAGTGCTGCGGCTAGATGGGCTAGTTCGGTGCGACGATAACGGCGATTCCAGTTATCTAACCAAATCGCCCCTTCTTCCAGGAGGCGGGGAAGCCTTCTGAGTACCGCATTTACGGCGGTGATCCGGTTCTCTCCCAAGCGATTCCGGACCCAATGGCGAACCAGGCGGTGCGTCTCGAGGAAACCGGGACGGCGCTCGGCCAGCGAAAAGGCCGATAGTCCAGCGAAGGAGTTGTCCCAAGCGATAGGGTCGCTCCTATCGCGCAGGTAAGAAATGGGGACCGCCCCGGGAGCGAGTAGGCAGAGTTCGTTCAGCAGCATTCGGGAGGCCTGAGAAAGCCTGAGGAGGGAAAGTTCCAAACTCATGGCGAAGCTTTGCGTGTGTTCGGCGGGGGCATGTTCATCGAGAAGTTGGACCGGTTGATGGTGGAGAAGTTCGAGGTACTCATCCGGGGAACATTGCGTCGTTTCCAGGTAGGAAGCGGCTTGGGCAAGGGCGAGGGGCAGACAACCGAGTTCTTTCACGAGAGGTAGGGCTTGGTCCCGGTCGACTTGGCCGCAGCGTTGCATGAGAAAAGCGAGGGCATCTTCCTCCGAGAATGGCCGCACGTCGACCATAGCGACTCCATGCTGGCGCCACGAGCGGCTTTGAGTGGTGAGCAGTATGCGCGCCGATCCACGAAGAGACTTCAAAATGGAGGCGGATTCATCCCACGAAATCACGTTGTCGAGAATGATCAGGGAATCGGCCTGGGAAGACAACTGCGCGCACGTCTCAGGTACCACCTTTTTATCGTCGCCCTCGAAGCCGAGAAGACGGCCCAAGTCGAAAAGCGATTGGCGAAGCTGGCCGTCCCCGTCCGCATTCAACCAATAAACCGACTTGCCAGAGTCTTGGGCGTCTTGCGCCACAAAGCGGGCGAGAGTTGACTTGCCCGTGCCCGGCAAACCGGTAAGGGCTATGTATCTTTCTTGCCCAAGACGTTCGACCTCTGCGAGGAGATCTGAACGCCTAGTGGCATTAAAGGGAATCGTCGGAAGACTGGGCGATGTTTGGGGAGACCAATCCATTGCCTTCAGGCGATCCCGCACGAGCTCGAATTCGAACACATGTCCCGGGGCGAATGCGTCGATCCACTGAACGCCGGCCAAGAGATACTCAATGGCTTGCTGGGGCTGCACGTCCGCAATCCTTATCACGGCACAGATTGTTTTCCTGTGGTTGTCAGCGAGATGAAGTTCCCGGCGCACGCCAACGGAATTGGACGTGTTCGATCCAAACACGACGAGAACGGCTCGGGCCGCCGAAATGGCATCCACTATGGCTTCGGCGTAGTCGACACCCGGCGGAATGGACCGGGGCGCGATCCAGCATTTGATTCCGCGAACTTCAAGCTGCCGAAGGATCGTTTCGGCTGCGGACTTATCGTCAAAATCGTAGCTTATGAAGACGTCATGAGCCATGCGTCAAATGAGAATAACGTAGTCTCGTAGAAAGCGCCGGATCTCAGCCGCCGAGGGATTTGAGGATTTTTTTGGCTTCGGCGTCGGCGGAGTCGAGGCGCTCGCGGGCTTGGGAGAAGCGGCGTTGTTCGATGAAGCGGCGGGAGTCTTCGAATTTCAGCTTCATGCGGGTGAGGCCGCCAACGACTTCGGGACGGGGGGCGAGGCCCTGGGCCGCCAGGGAACGGCGCATGGATTCAGCGGTGGCCTCGGCGGACGAGACCGAGGCGCTGACGCTGATGAAGCGCTCCATGATTTCGTCAAAGTCCCTTTGGGCGACGGGATCGAGGCCGGCCCAATCCAGCTTGGGCAGATCAGGGAGCTTGGCTTGGACCTGCTCAATGCCGCGTCGGGTGAGGCCGAGGTCGCCGGCGATCTGCTGATCCTGCGGGTATTGGCTTTGGAGCTGATTGAGGATGACCCAGGAGCCGCGATAGCTGAGCCAGGCGTCCTGGGGATCCATCCAGCCGCCGAGGTCGCGGTAGAGGCCGGACATGGAAAGGCCCAGGTTCCGGTGAGCGGTGAAGGCGCGGTTGCCACGAAGGGAATTCAGGTAGCCGAGTGTGCCCTGGCAGGCCTGGAGACGCTGATTCGAGTTCGACCAATTGCCGTTGCGGAGACCGGCGGAGAGGCTACCGAGATTGCGAATGATCTGCTCGGGCGTGGGGGTGCCAGATTGCAGTTGGGCCTGATACTGGCTGAGCGTCGTGCCGAAATCGGATTGCGCGCAGAGTGTGGCAGCCAAAAAGAAGAGGCTACATTTTCTTGGCGACATAACCCACCTTGGGGACGGCAGTGCCATTAAAGACGGCGATGGAGATCTTGTCGCGGACCTCGGTGACGAGGAGCTCGCCGACTTTTTCGGTTTGGAGATCGAGGACTTCGCCCGTGGAGGGGTCCTTGATTTCCTTGATGATGCGGGAGATTTCGAAGCGGTCGCAGTTTTGGACGCCGTCGTTAGCCCCGGCGGCGAGGAAGATTTTGTTGCCGGAGATTTCCGCAATCTTGGCTTCCACTTCCGAGCTGCGGCTGGCGACTTTGGAATCGTTGGCGTTGGCGATGGAAGCAAGCTTGTTGACGCAATCGACGGTGGCCTCGCCGATGACGGTCTCCTGGAAGTTGGAGCTGGACATATCGACCTGGGCGGCGCCGCCACGGCCACCGTAGAAACCGCCGAGACCGACGCTATTGCCTTTGCGCTTGGATTCGCCGCGGGCTTCGCCGACGGCGATGACTTCGCTGGATTCGGCATCAACCAGGCGGTAGCTGATTTCGACGACGGCTTTATCGGAGCGGGAGCCGACGTTGACGCCACCAAAGACGCGTGGGGTGGGGATCCCGAGGGCGCTGGTGGAAACGCCCTGTTTGCGGGTGTCCTGGCCGAAGACGGTGATGGTGCCCATCAGAATCGCGTCGGCGCCTTGGACTTTGCCGATTTTGGCCTGAGTTCCCTGTTTGACGCGATTGGAGGCGCCGAAATCCTGCTCGCCGAGCACCTTTTGGATGTTCTTGCGTTCGACGATGCGGTATTTGCCTTCTTCCGCGAGGCGCTTGGTAAGAAGCGCCATGATGCCCTTGCCCACGTTGACCTGGGTACCGAAGATGGCGGCGACGGAACTTTGCACGGTACCGAAGTCAAATTCGTCGATAGCCAGGACACGCTTGGCGGCATTGGCCGGGCGGGTGCAGGAGACGGTGGAAAAGTCCGTGTTGATCGCACTTAGAGAGACGACGGAGACGGGGGCGGCGGCGGGCGCGCTGGACGGCGCGGGCGCGGAATCGGGAACGGGCGCGGAAGCGGGGGCGCCGGAACTGGCGCTGATGGCGGTGATAACGGCGTCGCTGGCGCCAGCCTTCTTGAGCTTAATGAAGTCGTCCGGGGTGGGATTAAGCGCGCCCGAGGTTTCAATCGCCTTCAGCACAACGGCGTCCGGCAGCTTCATTTCAATCATCTGGACGATCTTGGACAGGGGCGAGGCCGCGGTTTTGGCTGGGGTCTTGGCTGGAGTCTTGGCGGGGGTCTTAACGACGGATTTGGCGGGCAGCGCGGCCGACTTGGCGGGGGGTGCGGGCGCCTTCACGGCGGGTGTTTGGGCGGACGCTAGCAGATTAGCGGCCAGCAGCAGCGCAAGGTCAGTACGAATCATCGGGAATTCCTCCTGGGGGTCTATCGGCCTAATTCTTTATTGACGCGAGCGGATAAGGCGTCGGCAATGCCGAGATTCCGCAAGGCTGCCTCTCCATTGCCGCGATCGAGATTTTCTTTGGCCAGGGACAGATTGAGCTTCATCGAAGTCATGCGGGAAAGAGTGTCGGGACGGATATTAAGGCCCTTGGCTTCGAGGTCGGCCTTCACTTTCTGGAAGAGCTGTTCGGTGGCGGCGGCCTTGCCGGAGATGACGGCGAAGCGTTCCCGGGCGTCGTCGAGTTCGGGCGAGGGGATGGCCGGGGCCGGGGCGGGGGTGGGAGCGGGCGCGGTGGCTAAGGGAACGGATTGCGCCGGCGGAGTGGGCAAGGGCTTGGGGGGCACGACCTTGGCCGGAAGCGTGACGGGGGCCTGAGTGGATGCGGGCGGAGTTTCGGCTGGCGTGGCTATAGGTGGAGCAGGGTCAGTTTGGGGCGGGGTGGGTTGGGGTTGGTTTGCTGAGGATGGGGTAGCTTGGGCTGTGGACGCTTTGGGTGAAGGCGAGGCATCCGAGCTTCGGACCTGGGTGGCATACCAAGCGGCGCCGCCTCCGATCAGCATGACGGCTAGTGCCGCGGCAACCAGTACGGGCGATATCGCTTTGCGGGGACGGGCAAGGACGGGCTGGCCATTGAGGAAGCGGCTGAGGTCGTCGGAGAATTCCTGGGCGGTCGAGTAGCGGACGCGGGACTCGCGGGCCATAGCTTTGAGAACAACCATGTCGAGGTCGCCCATGACTCTCTTTTTGAGTTGCTTGGTGGTTTCCTGAGTTCCCTGGTAGTCCGCAGGGATGGACTCGCTGGGAGGCTTTACGGTGGCTTGATCGGGTAGGCGGCCGGTGAGCAGCAGATAGAGGATCACGCCGAGGGTGTAGACGTCGCTTTTCGCGTCGGCGCGGCCGGTGAATTGTTCGGGGCTGGCGTAGGCGGGGGTGAGCGGGGTGCCTTCGGCAGTAGTGAGCTCCACGCTGGCGGGGCCGACTTGCTTGGCGATACCGAAATCGAGGAGCTTGACGGTGCCGTCGCCGGAAACGAGGATGTTGGAGGGTTTGAGATCGCGGTGGATGACCTGGTTTTGGTGCAGATAGTGCACGGCGGCGATGAGGTTCTGGTAGAGCTTCAGGCGGTCGTTCAGGCTCAGCTTTTCCTCATTGCAATAGCGGTCGAGGGGACGGCCTTCGACGTACTCCATGACGTAAAAGGGCATGCCGTCGGCGGTATCGCCGCCGTCCAGGATGCGGGCGATGTTGGGATGATCGAAATTGGCCAGAACCTGGCGCTCATTGCGGAAGCGTTCGATGAACTCGCGGGTGACGGCATCGCCGCGGAGTAACTTAATGGCGACGTTTTTGCGAAAGGCGCCGTCGTCGCGGACGGCAAGGTAAACAACGCCCATGCCGCCCTTGCCGAGTTCCCGCAGGACGCGATAGGGGCCGATCATTTGGGAGGCGGCGCTTTCGACGGGGATGGTACGGGTGGGCAGGGGAGTTTTCAGACGTTCGATAGCGGCCGCAGCGAGGTCTTCGCGCTCGCCGCAGGCTTGGCGGACGTAGGCTTCGCGCTCGGCCGGAGGGAGATTGGCGGCGTAGGCCAGGAGTTGATCGAGCCAGGCTTTGGATTGTGGATCCACGTCGATTCCATCATAAACGCGACGCGAAAGGGGCTGATGGGTCAGGCGGGGAAAAACCGCTGGATCGGCGATGGTGCCCGGGGCGGGACTTGAACCCGCACTCCTCTTGCGAGAAAACGGATTTTAAGTCCCGCATCCCGACTTTCGGCGCAGCATTAACGTTCAAACGAATGCGGACGAATCGAGAAGATCCTCGAATCCCATGATCTCGTGCCACTGGCGACCGGGACTCTCTTGGATCTCCCCGTTCTCGAGGCGAAAAGCGGGGAGTTCCTCGAGGAAACCCTCATAGGGGCGATTTGCCCATGGATTGAGCCACAAAGAGCAATAGACTTGGCCTGTCACGACGGTCTGAGGCCATAGATTGATTGTGAAGATTACGGCACTTACGCGGCGGCTTGTTGGTTGCTGCTCGCTCCCCCAAAGGCCGCGGGCAAGCTTGGGAGTCATGCCAGCAATTTGCGTATCCGGCCGTACGCCGAATAATGTTTCCTCAAGATGACAGGTGGTTAGCATTCCATCAAAGGAATTCAATGCGATTACGTAGGGCATGGGGAGTTCTCCATACTTGCCGACTTTCCCCTTCAACACATCGCGCAGGGGATAACTGGGCCCCGTCCATGTGCGCGAAAAAGCTTCCAGTTGGATCGTCGAGGCGCCAGGTTCCAGCTCGTATTCGACTCTATTTGCCGTGAGGCGGATGATCCACCCGTCTTGGGTGGTGAATTCCGGAAGACGGACATCGCTCTTGTTGTCTGGCGCAGCCTGAATATTGCTCTCAATGTGGGTTCGCAGGCTTGCTCGACGAAGATCGCTAGCTCCGGCCTTGATTTCGTCAATGGACAACCGATAACCGTGTAGTGGGAGACCATTCAGGAAATCCCTGATGCGATTGGTTCGTGGATGATTTTCCGGCCCATTTGACACACTCGTAGACGCGCATGCTTCCACGATGAAGGGAACACCTTCTGGTGGGTCCACGAGAAAATCCGGCCGCTTCGCAGTCTGCGGTAGGCCCGGATGAAAGACTACCTCACACCCATAAGCGCGGAGGAGTTCATGGAGGAAAAGTTCTTGAAAGGCGGTGGCGAATTCAACGTCGTTATTGCAACGAAGGCGATTTCGAAGTTCTAATTGCTCGGATGATGGCAGCCTTTGGAACCAGGTTTCGAGGAGAGACCGGCTCGCCTCGTCGCCGGGTCTTGCCGAACGGTTGAGGTAATCGAACGCGCTTTCTGGCCATTTTCGCCGCGCAGAAGTGCGCTCGATGTCCTTGTCAAAAACCTGCATGGGGGAAGCGGCGATTTCAGTATGCCATCCCCGGGAACCTTGCGAAGCCAATTGCATTTGTTGGAACGCCTAGAGGCTGCAGAGATGGTCGGAGCTCCGAGCCCGAGACTAGACAATTGTTGTCAGATATGACAACATTTCATTAGCTGGACGCCAACCATACCCGATGGCCGAGACCCGAAACACACGACCCATCTCATGGATCAAGGCGGCACTTAAGGATTTTGGGAAGTTTCCAGAGCGGGCGCAAAGCATTTGCTTGAATGCACTCACAGTTGTCGCTGAAGGCGGGAAGCCGGATGTAGCAAAGCCACTGCATGGGCTAGGGTCCGGGGTGATGGAAATTGCCCTTCCCTTCGATGGCAACGCATACCGGGTGGTTTGCGCGTTGCAGATCGGAAGCGAGATCTGGGTCATCCATGCGTTCCAGAAAAAGTCGACGCAAGGAGTCAAGACACCGCTGCGTGATATTGAGTTGATTCGGGACAGGCTGAAGAAACTGAAGGAGGGACGGCGATGAAGCATCAGAGCGAGATTGAATTGGTTCGTGGCAGTGGGAACGTCTTCCGGGACTTGGGTCGCCAGAACGCGGATGTGCTGCAACTCAAGGCGATTCTTGCCGCGGAGATTATCAAGTCGCTGGACCGGGAAGGATTGTCCGTTCGTGAAGCGCATCTACGTTCTGGTTTTGCGGCAGCGGATTTCTCTCGCATTCGAAATGCAGATCTGGAGCGCTTCACGGTGGACCGGCTCATGGCCATACTGAATGGACTTGGAGCCCAAATCGACGTTCGAGTGCGGGTGCGCAGACAGAAGGCGGCGTGAGACGTCTATCCAGTTGGAGGAATGGAGTTGGTGCCCGGGGCGGGACTTGAACCCGCACTCCTCTTGCGAGAAAACGGATTTTAAGTCCGTTGCGTCTGCCGATTTCGCCACCCGGGCGCGGATTCTTCTATTGTAAGGGGGGAGATTGCGATGCTTGGAAAGATCCTGAAGTTCTTTAGTTCGGACCGGAGCGAAGAGCCGGTGGAGGCGCCGAAGGGGATTGGCATGGCCGAGATGCAGAAGTTGCGGCAGGGCTTGGCGCAGATGCGGATTGAACTCAAGGATGCCACGTTGCGCGAGGTGGCGCTGCTGTTGCATAAGGGAGCGAAGATCGATGCCATCAAGGTGCTGCGGGAAGAGGGCCGCCCGAAGATGGGTTTGAAGGAAGCCAAGGACGCGGCCGAGGAACTGGAAAAGTACCTGTCTTAGCGCTGGGCCAAGAACTTCGCCTGGGCGCTGAAAGCGTCCGGCTCCTGGTAGCGGGGATGGCGGAGATAGGTGCCGTCGGGTTGCAGAATGCGGACTTTAGCCTCATCGCGGAGGTAAGTGGCGAGGATGTCGTCGTGGATGTGCTGGACGAGGCGGCGGTCGCCGATAGGAACCAGAGTCTCGACGCGGCGGTGGAGATTGCGGGTCATGAGGTCCGCGCTGCCGATATAGAGTTCCGGGCTGCCGCCGTTGCCGAACCAAAAGATGCGGGAGTGTTCAAGGAAGCGTCCGACGATGGAGCGAACGCTGATATTGTCGCTGACGCCGGGTACGCCGGGGCGGAGGCTGCAGGCGCCGCGGATGATGAGATCGATTTTCACGCCAGCCTGGGAGGCCTCGTACAACTGCTCGATGATCTGCTTGTGCGCCAGGGAGTTCATCTTGAAGATCAAGTGCCCGGCGCGGCCTTCTTTCTGGTGTTCGATCTCGCGCTGGATGAGGCCTTGGATGCGCTCGAGGAGGTCGACCGGGGCGACGAGCAGGCGGCGGTAGCGTTTCTTGGCGGAGTAACCAGTGAGGTGGTTAAAGAGGTCGCTGGCATCGGCGCCGATTTCCTCGTCGCAGGTAAGAAGGCCGAGATCGGTATAGAGGCCGGCGGTGACGACGTTGTAGTTGCCGGTGCCGAAGTGGGTGTAACGGCGGATGCGGTCGCCTTCTTTGCGAACAATGAGAGCGACCTTGCAGTGGATTTTGAGGCCGAGGAGGCCGTAGACGACGTGCACGCCTTCGGCTTCCAGGCGTCGGGCCCATTCGATATTGGATTCTTCGTCGAAGCGGGCCTTGAGCTCGACGAGGACGGCGACCTGCTTACCACGCTCGTTGGCCTCAAGGAGGCTTTCGACGACGGGAGAGTTCTTGCCAACGCGGTAGAGAGTCATTTTGATGGCCAGGACGTGGGGGTCGCGGGCGGCTTTGCGCAGGAGCTCGACAACGGGATCGAAGGACTCAAAGGGATGATGGAGGAGAACGTCGCCGCGGCGGATGACGCTGAAGATGTCGGCGTCCTCGTTGAGTTTGGGGTCGAGGGCGGCGGGGGTACGGGGGATGAAGACTTTGTCGCGAAGATCGCGGCGGTCGATTTGCATCAGGTGCTTCAGGCGGACGAAGGAGAGGGGGTCCTGGACGCGATAGACGTCTTTCCAATCGGCTTCGACATTGGAAACCAGGATCTCGAGAAGCTGGTCGGGCATCTCGTTGTTTACTTTGACGCGGACGACATCACCGAAGCGGCGCTGGCGCACACTTTCGGCGACGGTTTCGAGGAGGTCGTCGGCTTCTAACTCCTGGATGGCGACGTCGGCGTCGCGCGTGACGTGGAAGGGGTGGGCCGAGCGGATGCGCATGCCGGGGAAGAGTTCGTCGAGGTGGGCGCTGATGAGGGACTCGAGCCAAAGAAAGCGCTGTTCACGAGGGCGGGAGCGGCGCGACTTCGGGTCGGTATCGATGGGAATGAGTTGGGGAAGCGTATCAGGAATTTTGAGGCGGGCGAAGTGATCGTCGCCATCTTCGTTGTGAAGGAGAATGGCGAGGTTGAGACTGAGGTTGGAGATGTGGGGGAAGGGGCGGCCGGGATCAAAGGCAAGAGGAGTTAAGACAGGATAGACGGTGTTGAGGAAGTAGTCGCGGAGGCGATCGCGATCGGCCGCTTCGAGGTCTTTGGGGTTGACGATGCGGATGCCCTCGGCGGCCAGGGCGGGGAGAAGGTCGTTATGCAGGCAACGACGGGCGTCGTTCATGAGTTGAGAGACGACGGGGCGAATGGCATCGAGTTGGGCGGCGGCGGAGAGGCCGTCGGGGCCGGGTTCTTCGAGGCCGGCTTCGACTTGATTCTTGAGGCCAGCGACGCGAACCATGAAGAACTCGTCGACATTGGACCCGAGAATACTGAGGAATTTGAAGCGTTCGAGCAAGGGGTTAGAGGGATCTTGCGCCTCTTCGAGGACACGGCGCTGGAAGCCGAGGAGGCTGAGTTCCCGATTGATGAAAAGGGAAGGGTCGTCCAGGGAGGGAGCGAGTGAAGAACGACGTCGCGGCAGGGCCATGCGCCTACCAATGTACCCCGGCCAGAAGGGATTCACCGCATTGCAACGATAAACAGACGGGATTGCAAAGAACGATTGCTAGGCTCGGATACATGAAATACCTGGGAATTTGTCTTGTTTTCGGATGCGCCTTGTTTGCGCAGACCGATTCCGCGTCACTTCGCGTGCTGGTGGAGGACCCGTCCAGTGCGGCGGTGGGTGGCGCCAAGGTGGTGCTGATTAACGCCGAGACGGGGGCGCGGCAGGAGATGGAGAGCAGCGAGGACGGCTATGCGGTGTTCAGCCCGATCGTGCGCGGCAACTACGATTTGTCGATCATGAAGGGCGGCTTTAAGGGTTTGAAAGTAAACGAAGTGCGGGTGAAGGTGGACGAGAGAAGGCTGGTGCGGGTTCGCCTGGAGGTGGCCACGCTCAGCGAAGTCGTGGAAGTGACGGCCAATGTAACGAGCATTCAAACCGAGCAGGGATCGCTGGGACAGGTGATCTCAGGCAAGACGGCGGTGGAATTGCCCTTAGCCGGGCGCCGCTATACGGAGCTTGCGCTGCTAAGCCCGGGAGTGGCGCCGAGCACGTTGAATCCGGTTACGCGTGGGCCGGGCTGGTTTGTTTCCAACGGCAACTATCATACGCAGAATAACTTCCTGCTGGACGGCATCGACAACAATCAGGGTACACAGAATGCGCAGGCGCTGAGCGCGCAGGTGGTGCAGCCGAACCCGGACGCGATCGCCGAGTTCAAGGTGCAGACGAACAGCTTTTCGGCTGAGTTTGGCCGCAGCGCGGGTGGCGTGGTGAACGTATCGCTGAAGAGCGGGTCCAACGAGATGCATGGCAGCGGTTGGTATTACAACCGGGACTCGTCGCTGGCGGCGCGGGGTTGGTCGAATAATTTGAATAACTTGCCGAAGTCGAACCTGTCTTGGCATCAATACGGCGGCACGGTGGGCGGACCGGTGAAGAAAGACAAGCTGTTTTATTTCGGATCGTACGAAGGATTCCGGCAGAGCTTCTCCGATGCATTCTTGACGACGGTACCGACGGCGGCACAGCGCGGGGGCGTATTCGATCCGGCGACGCGGATTGTGGACCCGGCCAATGGGGCCGCTTTTCCCAGCTTCACGATTCCGGCATCCCGCTTCGACAGCCTAGGCAAGAAGCTGATCGATTTGTATCCGGCGGCCAATCAACCCGGGACCACGCAGGCGGGGCGTCCGGTAAACAACTATGCGGTACTGCGGGACGGCAAAGAAGACACGCACAAGTACGACGTCAAGGGCGACTATAACCTGAACACGAAGAATACCTTCCTGGTGCGCTTCAGCTACCTACGGCAGAAATTTAACCGCGACGCGATCTTTGAAGGTTTGGCCGACGGCGTGGGTAACCAAGGCGCGCAGTTTAACAACAACAAGAGCTTGGCGGTGAACTGGACGCGGACGATCAATGAACGGGTGATCAACAATCTGCGCTACGGCTGGAATTACACCTTCGCCGAATTCGCGCATGCGACAGTGAACGAGCAAAAGGCGGACGCCTTCGGCTTCCGCGGGATCCCGGCGGACCTGCTGCAGGTGGGCGGGCTGCCGCTGATCGACGTGAACAACTATAACGATTTGGGAACGCGTAATTTCCGGCCGCAATTCCAAAGGCCGCTCCTGAATCAATTTGTCGATACGCTCTCGATGAACTTCGGCCGCCATTTCCTGCGGGCCGGCTTTGAGTTGCGCCTAAAGGACAATACGTTTGTCGATGTGACGCGCCGGACGGCGGCTTACGGTATTCCGGGGGTGTTTAGCGGCGAATCGATGGCGGACCTGCTATTGGGGATGCCGGAGAGCGTGCAGTTGAACACGGTGCCCGAAGTGCAGCAACTGCAGCAGGCCTATAGCGGCTTCGTACAAGACGACTGGAAGGTGCGGCCGACGCTGACGCTGAACCTGGGAATGCGCTACGAATACACGACCCCGTTCTACGGCAATGGCACGAACAAGAACATTAACTTCGACCCCAAGACGGGCGGCCTGATCACGGCGAACGACGACGACAAATATTTGACCACGCCGGACCGGAACAACTTCGGACCGCGGATGGGCTTCGCGTGGCAGCTTCGGCCGGAGCGGCTGGTGCTGCGCGGCGGGTACGGCATTTTCTACAACACGGAAGACATCTATGGCAGCGAAGCGAACCTGCCGCTGAACCCGCCGCAGTTGACGCAGGCGCGGTTGCAGCGCGTGGGATCGGGCCCGGCGCCGGTGCTGTTGAGCCAGCCGATTCCGAGCGGCGTGTTGAGCAACTACGATTCGCGCACGGTAGGATTGCGCACGCGCGAATTCGATCAACGCAGCGGCTTGATTCAGCAATGGAATCTGGCCATGCAATACCAGGTGGATAAAGCCAGCACCTTTGAAGTGGCTTATGTGGGCAATCGGGGCCGCAGCCTCTTTGGCCTCTATGAGCGGAACCAGACGGCGTTTGGGGTGGATGGCAGCGTGCCGGCGAACCGGCCTTTCCCGCAGTGGCAGGGCATCCAGACGGGCGCCTCGCGTGCGCGCAGCTGGTACAACGCGATGCAGATGAAGTTCGAGCGGCAGTACGTGGCCGGGCTTTATGCGCTGGTTAGCTACACGTATGCGAGCGCGCTGGACGAAGCGGGCACGTGGGATGCGGGCAACTCGCCGCAGTTCCTGGACAACTTCAGCGCCGAGCGGGGCGGGATGGTGCAGACGCCGCGGCATTTATTGACCTCGGCAGTGACCTATGAATTGCCGTGGGGCCGCGGAAAACAGTTCGGGTCGAATTGGTCGAAAGCGGCAGACTTGTTCCTGGGCGGATGGCGCAGCGGGGCGATCATGAGCTGGCGCTCGGGCCTGCCGATCAATGTGGGCCTGAATGGGAACGGAATCGATCCGCGGACGGGCCAGAACTACCGCTTCCTGAACCGGAACGGCGGCGGATTGCGTCCGGACCGCGTGGGCGAAGCGAATACGGGCATTGACCCGAAGACGGACCGCTTCCGCTTCCTGGACCCGAACGCATACCGGATTCAGGCGATCAACACGCCGGGCAACGCGGCGCGCAATTCGGCCTACGGTCCGCGCTTCTTTACGACGAGTTTCAACCTTGCCAAGGGATTCGCAATCAGCGAGCGGCAAAATTTGGAGTACCGGTTTGAAGCGTTCAACCTCTTCAACACCGTAAACTTCAACAATCCGAGCACGGGCGTGGGGAACACGAACTTCGGAGTGATCACGAGCGCGGGCGAACCTCGCGTGATCCAGATGGCTCTGCGGTACCGGTTCTAATCGATCCAGAACAACACAAGACGGGGGGCGCGATTCGGTCGCGTCCCCCGTTTCTATTTAAGATGGAACGATGAGAATGGCCAAAGCGGCGGTGCTGCCTGAATTTCAGGCACCGCTTGAGATTCGTGAGTACCCGTTAAACGAAGAGTTGGGGGACGGCGAAGCGCTGGTGCGCGTGGAGATGGCAGGCATTTGCGGTACGGATGTGCATTTGTGGAAAGGAGAGCTGCCGATCCCGACGCCGGTAATTCTGGGCCACGAGACGGTGGGGCGCATTGAAAAGTTGGGTAAGGGCCTGGAGAAGGACTGGTCCGGCCAATCGTTGGCGGTGGGCGACCGGATAACCTGGGCTAGCAGTATCACTTGTGGAGAGTGCTTTTATTGCCGAATCAAGCGGGTGCCTACGCGATGCGTGGCGCGGAAGGCGTACGGGATTAGCTATGACTGCAGCGAGGCGCCGCATTTCCGGGGCGGCTATGCGGAGTGGATTCTTTTGCGCAAGGGCAGCGCGGTGTTTGTGTTGCCCGAAGCATTGCCGACGGAAGCGGTGGTGGGCGCGGGCTGCGCGCTGAATACGGCGCTGCAAGGGGTGGAGAGGATTGGGGTAGAGGCGGGGGATAGCGTGGTGATCCAGGGGGCGGGGCCAGTGGGCCTGGCGGCATTGGCGGTGGCGCTGGAAAACGGCGCTGATCCTGTGGTGGTAGTGGGAGGGCCCGCGCATCGTTTGAAACAAGCCAAGGAAATGGGGGCGGCGGCGGTTGTGGATCTGGCGGAATTTCCGACAGCGGCGGGACGGAGGGAAGAGGTCTTGAAGGTAGTGGGGCCTTTTGGAGCGGACGTGGCGATCGAATGCGTGGGGCATCCGTCGGCGGTACCGGAGGGATTGGAGCTACCGCGGGATGGCGGCAAATACCTGGTGCTAGGGCAGTACGCAAACGCGGGGAATGTGGAATTCAACCCGCACGTCATCACCCGGAAGCAACTGGATGTGAAGGGAAGCTGGGCGTTTGAGCCGCGCCATGTGTTGGGGGCGATCCAGATGCTTGGCCGACGGAACTGGGCTAGCCATTTCTCCCGCCAAGTGACCCATCGTTTCACCTTGGCCGATGCCGACGCGGCACTCCGAGCGGTGCGGAATCTGGACGCGGGGAAAGCCGTGATCATTCCGAAATAAGAAACGGCCCGCTTCAGCAGCGGGCCGTGGATAATTCTGGAATCGAGGTGAAATCGCTAGTTGGATTCTTTGACGACGCCCTTGTTCTTTTTCTCAAGCCGCTCGGCCTTGATCTTCTTGGCTTCCAGAGCCTTCTGGACCCAGTTGTCGGCGGTAGCGATGTCCTTCTTGTAATCGTCCGGATTTTCGGCGAGATCCGCGCGCTCGCGGATCAGCAAGTTCAGGTAGGCCATGGCGTCGTCGTATTCCTTGTCTTTGTCGACGGCCATGTCGAGATTCTTGATGCCCTCGGCTACGAGGTCGGAGTAGTTCGCCTTGAGCTCTTCGCGAATCTTCTTATCCTTGATGGGGCCGGGGTCTTCCTGCTTCATGCCGGCTTTTTCTCGGGCCTGTTTGTACTGCGGGTACCACTTAGACCAGGCGATGACGCCGAGGCTATAGTAGGCCTTCGCGTTGTTGGGGTCGACCTCGATGAGTTTGCCGTACCAAGTCTTGGCATCGTCCATGACGCGGAGCTTGTCTTCGAGGGAAGTAAAAGCGTTGGCCTGGTTGTAGCGCATGGAAGCGATCGATTCGATGGCCAGCTTATTCTTGGGGTCTTTTTCCAAAACGACCTTGAACTGGTCCTCGGCCTTTTGGGCGAGAGCTTTATTCTCGGGGGAATCGGCGCCGGGAATCCATTGGCTCATGAAGGAGGTGGCCAGATAGAGGCGCGCCACTTCGAAGGTGGAGTCGTACTCGATGGCTTCCTGGAACTTCTTGGCGGCTTCCTCGTATTTGGTGGCCTTGTAGGCCTGCACGCCCTTATTCAGCGCATCGCGCGCCTTGAGCTTTTCACAGCCACTGGCAAAGGCGAGCAGGGCCAGGGTGACGGTGGCGGTGACGATCACTCGAGCGTGAAGCTTAATGAGATGCAGCATGATTTTTCGCTTTCCTTCCTACAGCCTCGCTACTCGCCGGCTTCAACTTTCTTGGTCATGAGACCGACCTGATCGAGTCCTACGCCCTTGGCCACGTCGATAACCTTGGCCACTTCCTGATACTCAAGATCCGGATCGCCCTTGACGAAACAAACCCGCTCCGCGCGGGTCTTGAAAATATCCTCCAGGCGCTTACCGAGGTTCTCGAAGAGAATCGGCTCCTGGTTAATCTTCATGGACTTGTCTTTGTCGATGATGACCACAACCGTCCGGTCCTGGTCCGGCGGCGGAGGCGGCGTATTGGGCGGAGGCGGCTGTGGAACACGCGCCTCAAGGCCCTTCGGGGTGAGGGGCGTGATAACCATGAAAATAATGATCAGGACGAGCAAGACGTCGATCATCGGGGTCATGTTGATGTCGGCCTGCGGCCCCCCCTTGCTTCCCATTGCCATTGCCATAGAGCAGTCTCCTTTTAGACGATTCCTGTTTTTGAACTATTCAGTCTACTTCTTTTCGCCGCCGGGTCCCTGGATTTCTTCGGTGATGAGGCCCAACTGCTCGACGCCGGCGTTGCGGATTTCGTCGATGACGGTGACAACGCGCTCGTACTTAGCGCGGCGATCAGCGCTGATGTAAACGACCTTTTCCGGTTTATTAGTGAGCATGTCCTTAATCTTGGTAGGCATCTGGTCCGGAGCGGTGCGCGTGGAACCAAGATAGGTGTCGCCGGCACGGGTTACGCTAACGAGGATCGCGTCTTCTTTATCGGCGTCCTTCATCGCGATGGGATTTTTCGTTTTCACCTTCTCCACCGTGACGCCTTTTTGCAGCATGGGGGTAATCACCATGAAGATGATCAACATCACCAGCATCACGTCGACCATGGGGGTGACGTTGATGTCGGATACCGGGGGAGCGGCTTGTTTTCTCTTGGCCATATACTTTCCTTTTTCTCTTCGAGGATTCCCATCCTTAGGGGCGAAGGCCATAGGCCCACGCCCCATAAGGAAAAACTCGCGAGGAACTGTGTTTGCGTTTGAGGACTAGCCCTTGCGGACGGCTTGGCTGCGCTTGATGAAGTAGTCGAGCAATTCCGAGCTCGAGTTGTTCATTTCGATGCCAAAAGCTTCAACCCGATTGGTGAAGTAGTTGAACATCATGACCGCCGGGATAGCGACGAAGAGACCGAGCGCGGTGGTGACGAGCGCTTCGGAGATACCACCGGCGACGGCGCCGAGACCGGCGGCCTTTTCGCTAGCAATGCCTTTGAACGCGTTAACGATGCCGACGACGGTTCCGAAGAGGCCGACGAAGGGGCCGGTGGAACCGATGGTGGCCAGGGAAGAAACGCCACGCTTCAGTTCGGCGTGAACGATGGCTTCGGCACGCTCCAGGGCGCGCTTGGAGGCTTCGATGGTTTCCCCGGAGATTTCCGAACTTATCTGATGGGCTTTGAATTCCTGAAGGCCGGCGACAACCACTTTGGCCAAGTGAGACTTTTTGTACCGATCGGCGATTTTGATGGCTTCGTCCAGCTTGCCTTCGCGCAGAGCGCCGGCAACAGCGGGAGCAAAGAGGCGGCTTTGGGTTTTGGCGGCATTGAAGACGAGGAGGCGGTCAATCATGACGCCAATCGACCAAGCCGACATGATGATGAGAGCGACAACGACCGCTCTGGCGAGGAAACCCATTTGGGCCCACATCGTAAGCAAGTCGAAACCGACTTCTTGCAGCAACAAGAAGCCCATGGATTGCATAGAAAGAAGCATGCAAAAATCTCCTGCGAGTTTGAGTTGGGATTGGTTAGAGGAACTACCAAGAAAACGCGGACTCCAGGGAGTCCGCGGAATTCTTATTGACTCAAGGTGAAGTTAACCTCGATGGTCGTGATGACCTCGACGGCTTCGCCATTAAGCAGCGTGGGCTGATAGACCCACTGCCGGACGGCATCGGTCGCCGACTGCACAAGCAGTGGGTGACCGCTGACCATCTGCAAATTCTGGATGGTGCCATCTTTGGAGATGATGGCATTGAAAATCACTTTGCCCTGGATGCGGGCTTGGCGGGCCAGCGGCGGATAGGCGGGACGCGGCTGCCGGATCAGTTTCGCGCTCTGGACGTTGCCGCCGATCTTGACCGGGCCCGTGGGAGGCTTGGGCTTGGGAGGATCGGCCTTGGGGGGCGGAGGAGCCGCGTTGGGAATCGAGCCCAGTAAGCCGCCCATGACGCCACCGGGCACACCACCGGGCACACCACCGGGCACGCCACCAGAGACGCCCATCGACACGGGCATTTCTTCTTCGCGGATCATGGCCACTTCTTTGGGAATCTGGCGGGGGGCCATCAACTGATTGGCGTTGAACTGCCGGGGAACGACTCTTTGCACTTTGACCGGCTGGGCGGGGGCGGGAGGCGGCGGAGGAGGAGGCGGCGGCGGAGGAGCGACCAAAGAACTGCTTAAGGAGTTGACGTTGAGGTTCTCGTAGTAAATGAGAGGCAGGATCACCAGGACCGTCAAAACTCCCATTTGCAAGAGGAACGATGTGAGGATAGAACTCGCTTTACGCGTCGAACTCTCTTCTTGAATTAGGCTCTGCTCGAACATTCCTTCAATCCTTTCCCTGCTCGCGAAACTTCTCCAGTAGAGAAGAAAACATCCGCGTCAGGTGTTTTTATGATTTGACCGCTACTTTTTTCGCGGCCGATTTTACTTCAGTGGCGGAAGCCCCTCCGGATTTGCCCCCGTTGCGTTTCTGCGCATACTCCTGCCAGGCAACGAGAATTGGGCTAGCCACGAACACCGACGAATACGTTCCAACAAGAATACCGATTACCAAGGCGAAGGCGAAACCATTCAACACTTGGCCACCAAACAACCATAGAGCAACGGCAGTGAGAAAGGTCAGACCGGATGTCATGATGGTGCGGCTCAACGTCTCGTTGACGCTGCGATTCACGATCTCCGTCATGTTTCCCTTCCGTCCGCGCTGCAAATTCTCTCGAATGCGATCAAACACTACGATCGTGTCGTTCATCGAGTAACCAACTAATGTAAGGATCGCGGCGACCACTGTCAAGGAAATCTCCTTATCGAAAAGGGAAAAAAGTCCTAGGGTCATGATCGTGTCGTGAAAGACGGCGATCACGGCCGCGAAGCCATAAACGAACTCAAAGCGAAGGCCTATGTATATCAACATTCCGGCCAGCGCGTAAAGCGTCGCCAGCATGGCCTTGTTGCGCAACTCGCTGCCGACCTTGGGGCCGACGACTTCGGTATTGCGGACCTGGTACTGGCCCGGGAAGAACTCCTGCTTGACCACGTTCAAGATCGGCGCGGTCATACCGGGAGCCGTGGACAATTCATCGAGGTTCGCAACCAGCCCGCCCTTTTGTTTGTCGCGAAATTCGGCCAGGGAGGCGGACAGCTTGCGCAGATCCGCATCGTCGACGAAGACTCCGGCCTTTTGCAACGGCAGAAGCAGCCGGTCGTAGATGGCGCCAGAACTCGAACGGGCAAAGTCAGCCTTGTCCTTAGTGGAACCAAAGAGTTCGGCCAAAGTATCCTCGATCGTTTGCCGCGTGGATTGCAGTTCTTTGTCTCCCTTGAGCTCGGTCTGGATCATGAGTTCATTGGTCCCCTGGACAGCCACCACCGAAATCTCGCCCGGGATTTTTTTGGCTAGCGCCGACCGGACGGATTCCTCGCTGGGCTTCTGAGCAAACTTAACGTAAAGCAACGTGCCGCCCTTGAAATCGATGCCGTAGCGGGGCCCACCCTTCAAGATGAGGCTCCCTAAACCCACGGCCGTCAAAATGAGCGTGGCAATGATGAAGGGCCACTTGTTGCCCAAAAAATCGTAATTAGTATCGCGAAAAAGCTCCATGCTGCCTCTTGGGGCAGGTATCTCGATGGTTGAGACACCAGCCGTTCCTTTCTGGTTCCCGCCGGAGCGGAAATTCGTTCCGCTCGACGACGAAAAAATTCAAATTAATCTGAGCAGCCCTGCGGCTAGATGCTCAGGGTGGTTACTTTCTTGTTGCCGCTGAGCTCCCAGTCGAAGATGAACTTGGATACGTAAACAGCGGTGAAGACGTTGGCAATCAGGCCGATGATCAACGTTACGGCGAAGCCCTTGACGTTGGTCGTGCCAAAGATGAAAAGAAACGCGCTGGACACTACGGCGGTGACGTGGGTGTCGATGATGGTGAGGAAGGCGCGGCTGAAGCCCGCGTCAATGGCGGCGCGGACACTTTTGCCGCCGCGGAGCTCCTCCCGGATGCGCTCGAAGATCAGCACGTTGGAATCGACGGCCATGCCGATGGTTAGGACCACGCCCGCGATGCCGGGCAGGGTTAGGGTGGCGCCAAACCAGGCGAGCATGGCGATCAGAATAATAGCGTTCAAGATGAGAGCGACCGTGGCATTAATGCCACTCTTCTTGTAGTAAACGAGCATGACCAGGACGACTGCCACGAGACCGACGGCGCCGCTGGTGAGGCCTTGTTGGATGGAATCGGCACCCAAGCTAGGCCCGACGGTACGCTCCTCCAAGTAGACGATGCCGGCGGGCAAAGAGCCGGCGCGAAGCACAAGGGCGAGGTCATTTGCTTCCTGTTGGCTGGCGGCGCCGGTGATCTGGCCGTTGTCGGAGATTTTGCTTTGGATCGTGGGTGCGCTGCGGACCTGATTGTCTAGCACGATGGCCAGGCGCTTATTGATGTTGGCTTCGGTGAAGCGTTCAAAACGCTTGGCGGCTTCCTGGCTGAGAACGAAGGAGGTGGCCCACTGGCCGTTGGTTGGATCCTGGCTGGGGCGGGAGTCCTTCAAATCGCGTCCCGTAATCACGGGGGTCCGCTTGAGGAGGAAGTAGCTGTCCTGGGCGCCCTGGCCGCGGACCAGTTTGGTGCCGGTGGGCAGGATGCCGTTGAACTGGTTGAGAGCCATATCGCGGGAGGCGAAAGGCCCTTCCTGTACTTCGTAGAGTTCGAGCAAGGCGGCGGTTTGGAGAATCTGCTTGATGCGCGCGGGATCGTCCACGCCCGGCATTTGGACCAGGATTTCCGGCTCGGTTTCGGCGGCGCCGCGCTGCTGGACAGAGGCTTCGGCCAAGCCAAGGCCGTCGATGCGGCTTTCGATGGTGCGGATGGAGGTAGCGACCGTTTTCTTGCGGAACTCTAGGGCCGAGGTGGGCTTCATAGTGAGGCGGTAATCCGTGGGGCTGACGCTGCCGACACTCCAGTCGGGAAAGCGCTCGCTAACGAGGGAGCGGAAGTCTGAGGTCTTGGCGAGAGGGATGCCTTTGGCGTCGATTTGAATCTTACTGGCGTCCTCGATCGTCGCGGGGTCGTTGCGGTCAAAGGCGCCGTATTCGATGTTGCGCTCGCGCAGCAACGATTTCAGACGGTCGGACACCTGGTCGGCCTCGGCTTTGAAGGCGTCCTGGACCTGCACCTGGAGAACCAGTTGGCTGCCGCCCTTCAGATCGAGACCGAGACGGATGTTTTTGTTGAAATTGTCAATCAGTTCCTGCTTGCTGGTGGGCAGGCCAATGATGCCGTAAAGGCAGACGAGCGTGACGCCGGCAATCGAGGCGAACTTAATCCAAAGACTTCTATCCATAAAAACCTTTCCCAGCGGCCACCGGCGCGCGAAGCAGCGCGTCTGGCGGCCGGTTAAAAACTTGTTTACGCCGCGGCGGCGCTTTCGGCATTCACCTTGGCGGCGACGCTCTGGCGAGCGAAGCGCAGCTTCACCCCGTCGGGCTTAACTCGAAGCACAAGCGTGTCGTCTTCGGTGTTGATCGAGAAGATCGTGCCCACGATGCCCCCGTTGGTAACGACTTCGTCGCCGCTCTTGAGGCCGCTTAACATTTCCTGCGTCTTCTTGCGCTGGCGTTGCTGCGGAAGAATGATCAGGAAATACATGATGGCGAACATCGCCACCGGCAGGAGCAATCCCAGCGTGGAATTGCCTCCCGCCTGCAAAATAAAAGCGGGCATCATCATGGGGTGAATTCAGGAGCTAACAGAGATTCTACAGGCTTTCCACTCTACTGGCTCTCCGCAGGTTCCCCGGCAAGGGAAGTAGGGAGGGCGCGCTGGGCATCCAAAAACTGTGGAAATCGCCCACCTAGGATACTTTCTCGCATCCGGCGCATGATTTCAAGGTAGTAGCGAAGGTTATGGATAGTGGCAAGGGTACTAAAGAGGATCTCTTGCGCCAAGAACAAATGGCGAAGATAGGCGCGGGAGAAGTGCCGGCAGGTGTAGCAGGCGCAGGATTCGTCCAAGGGGAGGGGGTCGTTTTTGTAGCGGGAGTTTTTGATAATGAGGCGTCCCTTGGAAGTGAAAAGGCATCCATTGCGGGCGTTACGGCTGGGCATGACGCAGTCCATCATGTCGACGCCGCGCGCCACATATTCCGGCAGTTCCTCGGGCAGACCAACGCCCATTACATAGCGGGGACGGTCTGAAGGCAGGAGCGGCGCGACGACTTCCACCATTTCCAGAGATTGTGGACGCGGTTCGCCGACGCTCAAGCCCCCGATGGCATAGCCGGCGGCATCCAAGGCAAGCAGTTGCTCCACGCAGCGAATCCGGAGTTCCGGATACATTCCTCCTTGGACGATGGGGAAGAGCGCGTGAGTATTCGCCTTGTCTTTGCGAGGGCCACGGTAGTGTTGAAAGGCGCGCTGGGCCCAGCGCACGCTTAATTCCATGCTTTTCTGGGCGCGGTCGAAAGTGGCCGGGAACTCTGTGCACTCGTCGAGGACCATCAAAATGTCGGAACCGAGGGCGAGCTGGACGTCAACGGTGGATTCCGGAGTAAACGTGTGGCGGGCGCCATCGAGGTGGCTTTGGAACTCGACGCCGTGCTCGTGCACCTGGCGAAGGTCGCTGAGGCTAAAGACCTGGAAGCCGCCGCTGTCGGTGAGGATGGCGCGGGGCCACTGCATGAACTGGTGAAGACCGCCGAGCTCTTGAACCGTTTCGTGACCGGGACGCAGATAGAGGTGATAGGTATTGGAAAGAATGATCGGGGCGTTGATATCCTCCAGCAAATCCCGCGGCATCACGCCCTTGACGGAGGCCTGGGTGCCAACGGGCATGAAGACGGGAGTAGGCACGGGCCCGTGGGGAGTATGGAAGGTTCCGGCACGGGCGCCGGAGACGGGGCAAACGGCCTCCAGCTCAAAATGAAAGCGCTCGAACAAACCTTTATTGTAGGGCTGGGACAGCAGGCGATTGACAATTTAGAAGGTTTCTAAAACAATAGAAACTATGAACTCGGTTCTGGCGCTGGAAGCCTTGCGCGCTCGATGCCGGGAGGCTGGTTTGGTTCTCACCCATCAACGATGGGTAATTTACGGCGAACTGGCGAAGATGCCGGAGCATCCCAGCCCCGAATTGGTCTACGAACGCGTCAAGAAGAAGCTTCCCTCCCTTTCTCTGGCCACGGTTTACAACACCATCAAGACTTTTGTTGAGCACGGGCTGGTGCAAGAGGTGAGCGTGCATCACGGCTCTCTACGCTTGGAGAGCAATATGGAGCCGCACCATCATTTGGTGTGCGTCGAATGCAAACGGATTCAGGATTGGCCGGCCAGCGAGATTGAAGCGGTACGTGTGAAGAACACCCTGCCGAAGGGTTTTACTTTGCACCGCTTGAATGTGGAAGTTCTGGGACTCTGCGCACGCTGTGGGCGCAAGGCCCGGAAAGCAAAGAATTCGGGACGGATTAACTAAACAGGAGACTACTGCATGCTTGGAGTGGGACAGGCTTTCCCCCAATTTTCGATGACCGCAACCGTGAGCACGGAGAAGGACAAGGCGTTTGAGACGCTGACGGATTCTACGTACGGCGGGAAGTGGAAAGTGTATTTTTTCTGGCCGAAGGACTTCACCTTCGTTTGCCCGACGGAAATCGCCGCCTTTGGCAAGTTGAACGGCGAATTCAGCGACCGCGATTGCCAGGTGGTGGGCGGCTCGACCGACTCAGAGTTTGTGCATCTGGCTTGGCGCACGCATCACGAAGACCTGCACGATCTTCCCTTCCCGATGCTGGCGGACGTGAAGCGGGAGCTGAGCTCGGCCCTGGGGATCCTCGATCCGAATGCGGGCGTCTGCCAGCGCGCCACGTTTATCGTCGACCCTGAAAACATCATTCGTTTCGTGATGGTGACGGACTTGAGCGTGGGCCGGAACCCGCAGGAAGTGATTCGCGTGCTGGACGCACTGCAAACGGACGAGCTTTGCCCCTGCAATTGGAAGCAGGGCGAAGCGGTCTTGAAGCCGTAGCACGTTCCTATCGCAGACATAGGTAGAGAGGCGGGCGCCGATTAGATCGGACCGCCTCTTTTTTTCATCCCAGGAGAAGGTAAACGAAATGAGTCTTGAGTCGATCTTGAACGCGCTCCCCGAATACGCCAAAGACATGAAATTGAATCTGAGCTCGCTCTTGCAGCAGCCGGAACTGAGCCCGGCGCAGACCTGGGGCACCTTGGTGGCCTGTGCAATCGCCTGCCGGAACCCGGAAGTGACCGAGGCGGTTTTTAACGAAGCCGAGAAGCACCTGACACCCGAACAAATCCGCGGAGCGAAGGCCGCCGCTACGGTGATGGGGATGAACAACGTGTATTACCGCTTCCTACATTTGACGCCCAATGAAAAGTACGCCACGATTCCGGCCCGGTTAAGGATGAACATCATGCGAGCGCACGGGGCCGATCATCTGGACTTCGAGCTTTGGTGTACGGCCGTGAGCGCGATCAACAATTGCGCCACCTGCGTGGCTTCCCACGAGAAGGTTCTGCGCGAAAAGGGAGTGGGCGAAGAGACGATCCTGGCAAGTGTGCGGCTGGCGGCGGTGCTGCATTCGATCGCCACCATCCTGGAGGCGGAAAGCGTGGTGGCGGCTGGTTAGCTAGGCACCCGCGCGGGCGGTGCCGTGTTGCTGAAAGGCGGTGCCGCCGATGGCCACCATGGCGCCGCCATCGGCGAGAAAAGCCGTGCCGGTGACAAAAGCGGCGTCGTCGGAGGCCAGGAAAGCAATGATTCGGGCGATGTCTTCGGCGGTGCCCAGGCGGCCCATGGGGTGTACGTTAGAGCAGGCTTCCAGGGTGCCTTCCGGGTCGCCGGTTAACTCCGCGCTGCGGCGCAGCATGGGCGTATCGATCGCGCCCGGACAGAGGCAGTTGCAGCGGATGCCGCTTTTGGCGTAATCAAGGGCCACAGAACGGGTTAAGCCGAGGATGGCGTGCTTGGAGGTGACGTAGGCGGCCGAATTCGCGACGGCGCCAACGGATTGGACGCTACCAACAAGGATGATGCTCCCGCCCTGGGTGAGCATGAGAGGCAAGAGCGCGCGAACGACCTTGAAGGCGGCGCCAACGTTGATCGCCATGGTCTGTTCCCAGAGTTCGTCGGATGTGGACAGGGCAGTTCCGTAGGTTTGGATGCCGGCGGAATGAACGAGAATGTCCACGTGCGAAAGCAGGCGGGCGGCTTTTTCTACCTGGACCGTATCGGAAAGATCCAGAAGCGTCGAGGCCGCCGGGACCGGCTCAAGGGGTGCCTGACGGTCCCAAATGTGGACTTCGGCGCCGCGTTCCAGCAGGAGCTTTGCGGCCGCCAACCCGATTCCGCTGGCTCCGCCCGTGACGACGGCGGTCTTTCCCGAAAGAGTCATGGTGCTTACTGTATGATTATGGCGAAGTCTAGCGATATGAAATCCTCCACCTCTCGAAGATTCTTCCTGGGCGCGACGACGGCCTTTGCCGCGCAGCGGGTAATGGGCGCCAACGAAAGGCCGAACCTGGTTGTGATCGGCATTGGCGGCCGGGGCCGGGACCACATCAACAATTACGGCGCACTGAAGGACGAAGTGAACCTGATGGGCGTCTGCGACGTCAATCAGGCGGCCCGCGAACGGGGACAGGCGCAGGTGGAAAAGCTCGTCGGTGCCAAGCCCAAAGAGTACGACGACATGCGGAAGGCCTTTGGCGATAAATCGGTGGACGCCGTTAGCTTTGCGACGCCGAATCATTGGCATGCCCTAGGCACAATCTGGGCCGTGAACGCGGGCAAGGACGTGTATGTGGAAAAGCCCGCGTCGCACAACATTTACGAAGGCCAGCGCATGATTGCGGAAGCGCGCAAGCATGGCCGGATGGTGCAGGTGGGCTCCCAGAGCCGCAGCATCGGCCACAAGATGGAAGCGATGAAGCGCTTGCAGGATGGCGTGATCGGGAAGATTTATATGGCCAAAGCGCTGTGCTACAAACGGCGCAAGTCGATCGGCAAAACTCCGGAACTGGACACGCCGCCTGCGGGCATCGATTGGAGCCAGTTTTTGGGGCCCGCGCCATTACGCAAATTCTCGCAGAACCGTTTTGCCTATAACTGGCACTGGTTCTGGGACACGGGCAACGGCGACATTGGCAATCAGGGCGTGCACGAGATGGACATCGCGCGCTGGGGAATGGGCGTGGCGTGGCCGAAGAGCGTGGTATCGACCGGCGGCAAGCTGGTTTACGACGACGATCAAGAAACGCCCAACACGCAGAATTCCGTACTGGATTACGGCAACGGGCAACAGATCGTTTTCGAAGTGCGCGGTTTGCCAAGCGGGCCCGATTGGCCGCTGAAGAAGCGCGGCGCCAATACGGTGGGGAACATTTTTTATGGATCGGACGGGATTCTCGCTATCGATGCGGACAGCTACCAGATCTATCTGGGCGAGGATCTCGCCTTGAGCGAAGACGTGAAGCCGCAAGGGAAACAATGGGATGTGCAGGGACACATGTCGAACTTCCTCAAGGCTGTGAAGTCGAGGAACCACAAGGATCTGAACGCCGACATTGAAATCGGCGCGATCTCGGCGGGGCTCTGCCACTTGTCGAACATTTCCTATCGCGTGGGCCGGAAGCTGGATTTCGATGCCGCGAAGCAGAAGTTCATTGGCGCCGCCGACGCCGACAAACTGTTGACGCGCGACTACCGCAAACCTTATGTCGTCTAACCCCGATATCCTCACTACGACCGTTGGTTCTTATCCCGTGCCGGACTGGCTGGCCGCCCTTCCCAGCGAGCAGGCGCGCCTGGATGCGACGCGCGTCGTATTCGACATTCAAAAGCAGGCCGGTATCGATTTGCCTACCGACGGCGAGCTTTACCGCTTCGACGTGAACCATCCCGATACCAATGGAATGATTGAGTACTTTATCCGTCCGATGGGCGGCATCCGTACGGCGGTGGGACGCAGCGATCATGAAGCCTTTGCGCGCAAGCAGACGATGGGCTTTCGTCGTAAGGCCGCCGGCGTGGTGGAGGGACCGCTGACGGAGGGCTCTCTGAACCTGTTGGGGGATTGCGAACTGGCCGCGGGCGTGGCGTCCGGACCCTTTAAGTTCACGGTGACCAGCCCGTACATGTTGGCGCGCACGCTCCTGGACAACCATTACGGTGGTTTCGAGGCGCTGACGATGGCGCTAGCCGAGGTGCTCGCGCAGCAGGTAAAAGATCTGCCATGCGAGTGCGTACAGGTAGACGAAGCGAATATCCCGGGTAATCCCGACGACTGGCCGCTCGCGGCCAAGGCGATTAATAAGGTGCTGGACGCGGTCACTTGCACGCCGGCGGTGCATCTCTGCTTTGGCAATTACGGTGGGCAGACGATCCAGAAAGGCCATTGGGACAAACTGCTTTCTTTCCTGAATAGCCTGCACGTCAATCATCTGGTGCTCGAACTGGCCCATCGTCCGGTGGAAGACTTGAGCGCCCTGAAGGATGTGGCTTCGCATATCCGCATCGGCATTGGAGTAATCGACATCAAGGTCAATCACGTGGAAACGGCCGAGGAAGTGGCGGGGCGGATTGACCGGGCCGAGAAAGCTCTCGGGCCGGGGCGAGTGGGCTGGGTGCACCCGGATTGCGGCTTCTGGATGCTGAAGCGCTCCATCAGCGACCGAAAGATCGAAGCGCTAGTGAAGGGCCGCAATTTGTTTCTGGGCCGGCGCTAGGTGATCGAGTTTCGCGATCCACGGACGGGCGCGCGGGTTCGCCAGCTAACGGAGGGACCGGCCATCAGCCACCCCAGCTATTTTCTGCAATCCAGCTTTTACCCGGGCGATACGGGACTGTTTTTCACCTCCTACCGAACTGGGACGGCCCAGCTATTTGATTTGCCTTACCCGGACGGCGGAGAGCTGCGCCAGTTGACGCAAGGAGCACAGGGTATCCATCCTTACAGCCCGGCGCTGCATCCGGAGGGCGAACAGATTTGCTTTGTCCGGGCGGGCGGCATTTATGCGGTTGACGTCCGCAATTTGACCGAGCGCGAGATTTGGCGGCGGGACGGGGCAAGCCTCGGCGAGTGCAGTATTTCGAGCGACGGGGAGTGGCTCAGCGCGGCGGCGAAGATTGATGGGCAAAACGGAGTCTTGACCGGGCGCTGGAGTGGGCGGGACTGGCGATTCATTGAGTTTCCGCGCACGGTGATCCATCCGCAGTTTCATCCGCTAGAGCCGGAGTGGATCGAATTTTCGGGCGACCCGGCACCACGGATGCACCGCGTGAAGAGAGACGGGACGGGGCTCGAATGCCTATACGCGCACGGCAATGACGAATTCATCGTGCACGAGACGTTTCTTGGGCAGACAGGGGACGTCGTGTTTACGGTGTGGCCCTTCGCGCTGAAGCGCATGAATTGGCAGAGCCGGGAGATATCTACGATCTGCGAGTATAACTGCTGGCATATTGCGCCGAACCGCAGCGGCACGAAGGTGTTGTGCGATACGAATCATCCGGACGAAGGTTTGCAGTTGATCGAAGTGAGCACCGGGGGGCGGCGGGCGATTTGTTTGTCCGAAGCCAGTAATGGAGGTAGCCAGTGGAAAACGTCCCGCTACGCGCTCAAGGACGACTTTGAGGCAGCCCGCAGCGCCGCCAAGAGCTCTGGGACCCTGAGCTGGATGGAGGCCGGAACCGACACGGTCTATGGCCCCCAATGGACACATCCGCACCCGAGTTTCAGCCGGGATGAGAGCAAAGTGGCATTCGCAAGCGACCGGAGTGGGGTAACGCAGGTCTACGTCGCGGAAATTCCTGCATAAAAATTCGGTTTCAATGCGTCATAGGTATTGCAGTGCAGGGGATTTCCTACGACACTCAAATTGAATTCGCGCATCGGCTGAAGTGGCCGATGCACTTGGAGGGACACCGAAGTTGACTTTGAAGATGGCCGATTCGGCCGCCGCCTGGGAGCCGACCGAACGTTGGAGCGTCACGGACGCAACGGAACTTTACGATGTCCCGAGCTGGGGCAAGGGTTATTTCACCGTTGGTGAAAATGGAAACCTCTTCGTGCATCCGACGAAGGAAGCTGCGCGTAAGCTCGATCTAAAAAAGCTGGTGGACGAACTGGTGATGCGCGGCATTCAGGCACCGATCCTGATTCGCTTCGGGGAAATCCTCAAGCACCGGATGTCAGAGATTCACCAGGCCTTTCTGAACGCCATCGCCGAGCATAATTACAAGAACAATTACCTGTGTGTGTTCCCCATCAAGGTGAACCAACAGCGCCAGGTAGTGGAAGAAGTCTACAACTACGGCAAGCCCTTCGGATTCGGGCTGGAGGCGGGCTCCAAGCCGGAGCTGTTGGCGGTGCTGGGCGTCGCCGATAACGACACGCCCATTGTGTGTAACGGCTTCAAGGACGACGAATACATCGAGATGGCGATGCTGGCCCGCAAGATCGGCCGCAACATAACGCCCATCGTCGAGAAATACACCGAACTGGAACTGATCGTGAAGTACGCGCAGAAGCATGGCGTGATGCCGACGATTGGAATTCGGATCAAGCTGGCTAGCCGGGGCAGCGGCCGCTGGAAGAGTTCCGGAGGATACCGTTCGAAATTCGGGCTGACGGTGAATGAAGCGCTGAAGGCGCTTGAGTATTTGAAGTCGTTGGGTATGCAGGACAGCCTTACGCTGATTCATTTCCACCTCGGCAGCCAGATCACGAATATCCGGCAAATCAAAGCGGCGGTGACGGAGGCGGCCCGTTGTTACGCAGGTCTAAAGAAGGCGGGCGCGGGACTGAAGATTCTGGACGTGGGCGGGGGCTTGGGAGTGGATTACGACGGCTCTCAGACGGACTTTGAATCGAGCGTCAACTACACGCTACAGGAGTATGCCGCGGACGTGGTCTATCACATCCAGAATGTGTGCGACGAGGTGGAAGTGGAACACCCGATCATCATGACCGAAAGCGGCCGCGCCATTGCGGCCTACCACAGCATGCTTGTTTTTAATGTCTTGGGCGTAAGCGGCTTTGGCGGGGACGACGTTCCTGTAACGATCACGGAAGAGTCTGAACAACCGCTGATCGATCTGCACGAGACCTCCAAGAGCTTGAGCCAAAAGAATGTACTGGAGGCTTTCCACGATGCGCAGCAGGCTCTCGATAGCGCCCTAAACTTGTTCAGCCTGGGCTATATGTCTCTGGAACAGCGCGCGCAATGCGAAAGCCTGTACTGGACAATCGGCCGGCGCATTCAGCGGCTGATATCGAAGCTCGATGAAGTGCCCGAGGAGTTGGAAAATCTCGATTCGAATCTGAGCGATACGTACTTTTGCAATTTCTCGCTGTTTCAATCGATGCCCGATAGCTGGGCGGTGAAGCAGTTGTTTCCGCTGATGCCGATTCATCGGCTGAACGAGCGGCCCACCAGCAATGCGATTCTGGGCGATATCTCATGCGACTCCGACGGCAAGATCGATCAATTCATCGATCGCCGCGACGTGAAAAAGTTCCTGCCGCTGCACCACTACACGGGCGAGCCGTATTATCTAGGCGCGTTCCTGTTGGGCGCCTACCAGGAGATACTCGGCGATTTGCACAATCTTTTTGGCGACACCCACGCGGTGCATGTGAGCCTGGACGATAAGGGCGAGACGTCTCTAGACACGGTGGTGCGCGGAGACACGGTGCGCGAAGTGTTGGACTACGTGCAGTTCTCCTCCAAGGAGCTGCAAGAGAAGTTCCGGCGCGACGTCGAGTCCGCGTTGCGGCAGGGCAAGATCGGCTATGAAGAAAGCGGGCAATTGCTTCGCTACTACGAAGATGGGATGCAGGGTTACACCTACCTAGAAGATCCGGCGGCGGAGTGACCGCATAGCTTCGAAAAGGGGCCTTTCCTGGAGTTTGCGGAGCCGGGACTGGAGCTTTTCCAGTTCTCGCTCCATTTGCAGCGCCCAGACAGTGCGTTCGGCCAGTTGACGATCCAGATCGATCGCCCACTCTGTGCGGCGCTGAAGTTCCTTTTGGCTATCGGCAAGCAATGCCCGGAGTTCTTCCAGTTCGGCATTAAGGCGAAGTGCCCACTCGGTTTTTTCAACATCGCGGGCATTGGCCTGCTGCAGCAGTGCAGACAGTTCCTCGATCTCGCGATCCAGGCGAAGCGCCCAAAGATTTCGCTCCGAGAGTTCTGTATCGAGGCGAACCGCTAGCCGAGCTGCCCGATCCGAGCGTTCCTGTGACTGCATTAAAGCACTCGACAGCGCCGCTGCTTCCGCGAGGGAATTCCAGAGCCCAGGGTCCCAGCCATGCGGCTCGACCGGCGTAGGCGCGATGGCTTCGCTTTCCGATATTCCCAGGCAAAAGGAGGGCGTGAGGTGGCCGGGATACCTTGCACATGGCGGCGCGGCGAGCCCGGCCAGAGCGAGTAAATGAGTGGGACGGATCTGGCCGGCGGCGATGGCTTCGGCATCGGCGGCATGGACGCGATCGATGAAGTGCCGGTCCCAAGGTCGGGCGGGGTCTAAGTGTTCGCCGATGGCGCGATCCACGAAGGCATCCACAATATTGGCGAACGGGAAGAAGAACTCGAATTGGAATTCGCGCGCGAGCAGGGGCAGAATGTCCGCCGCACGAATGCCTTCGAACCCTTCCGCGGAATGATCCCGGTTTACGTACCGTTCTTCGTAACGGCAATAGGCGCGGTTGAAGCGATAGGAAGGCGGCAGTTCTGCCCAATAGCGCTGGATCAAATCGACGGCCCGAGGTCCTCGCACGTGGCCATTGCCACCAATCATGTCGGAAATGGCAAAACGGCCATGCGGTCCTAGGCTTCGTTTGATTTCCGCCAAGAGACCCTCCAGATTCACAACATGATGGAGCGATTGATTAGCAATCACCACATCGTAGGGTGCGTCGGCCCGCCAGGAATTCATGTCGGCCACGACGAAGCGAAAATAGGTTTCGACACTTTGCTCTCGCGCCAGTTGCGCTCCCCGGCTCAACATGGCTTCATTGAGGTCGAAGCAGTCAAACACAAAGCGGTCCTTGCCGGCGCCTACGAGTGCAGCCGCGAGCCGGACTTCCAGGTCGCAGTTTCCCGCGGCAACGCTTAGAAAGCGTAAGGGGGCTGCATCCTGCGCCTTAAATGGCGCGAGCAAGGCCTGGAGAAAAAAATCCTCGATGGAATCGTAGCCGAAGGTTTGGAGTTGTGGCCGTAAGTAGGCGTTCGACCAATAATGAAAGATGGACGGCAGTTCATGGACGTCGCCGCAGGATCGGTACTCGGCAAGTTCTTTTTGGGTCCGGAGACGGTATTCTTCCGAATCAAGGGCCAATGGCATAGAGACTCCAGGTGGGCGAGGAAGCGGGGAGTGTGGCGTGAAGGCGGGCGGGCGAACCTTCTTAGTATAGAACCGAGCGCCGCTACTGGATTCGAAAATCCCAGACTTGCAGGTTGGCCTTGCCTTCGGTGAATTCGATCCACGCGTATTCCCCAACCGCTAAGTCGCTCTGGGGCCACACTTTGTAGAGCCCTTCGTACAATTGCTGACGGAAGATCTCCAGCTCTTTGCGTTCTTCAAATAGCTCCTTGGAGACGGGAACGACCTGCACGGTCTCTACAATGCGCACTTTTTTCTTCTCGTTGGGAGTCAATTGGACCAGAGCAAACTGCTGCACATCGGAAAGGCGGAAGTAAAACTCGGGACGGCGTTCGGAAAAAATCGTGGCGCTGCTGGCACCCGCCAGTTCTACCGTGCTCTTTCCGGCAATGATGGGTATGGGAGTGATCACCTTCAGAAGACTGCGCTTCTTGTCATTGACAAGCGTGGATTCGGCGATCTTCAGCGGCGTCATTTTGCTCTCAATGACCTTGTAAACGCCGGGCGCTTCGGGAATGGAGGCGATAATCTGGCGAAGCTCCCTTTCGGCTGCCGCTTCTTCGGCCACGATCTTCTTTTCTTCCGCGAAGGATTCTTCGCGCGCCGAGAGTTCCTTTTGTGTCTTTTTCAGATCGACGAGTTCAATAGGAATCTCCTCCCAATCCGCCCGTTCGGTCGAGTAGTAGCGAACACGGTCTCCCAGGACCTTATGCTCGCGTACGGTGTGGTGCCCACCTTCCTTTAGGTAAAGGCGGTAGTTGGCGGCCAGCAGAGGCAGCGTGAGCAAAATGAGCGTGAACACCCGCTTCATGCCAGTAGCATACATGGGAAACTCGTCGTGTGAACTATCGAAAACTTGGCCGTACCGGATTGGACGTAAGCGAGATCGGATACGGTGCATGGGGAATCGGCGGTAAGCAGTGGCTCGGCGGCGACGACGACACCTCTCTTCGGGCGCTGCGGCGGGCCATTGAACTGGGATTGAACTTCATCGATACGGCGCTGGCTTACAACGAGGGCCACAGCGAAAGCTTGGTGGGCAAGGTAGCGCGGGAGGCGGAATGCAAGATCCACATTGCTACTAAAATCCCTCCCAAGAACCGCATCTGGCCGGCGGCGCCCGGTGTCGGCATTGAAGAGGTCTTCCCTTACGCCTACGTGATCGATTCGACCGAGACCAGCCTTAAGAACTTGGGCCTGGAGCAAATCGACTTGCAGCAATTCCACGTTTGGAACCCGATTTGGTTCTTTTCAGACGATTGGCGGCGAGCCATGGAGGACCTAAAAAAGTCCGGTAAGGTGCAGTATTTCGGCATCTCGATCAACGACCATATGCCGGAAAGCGCGCTCGATGCGGTGCAAAGCGGGCTGATCGACACCGTGCAGGTGATCTACAACGTGTTTGAGCAATCGCCGGAGCGCTGGCTCTTCCCGGCGTGCCTAGAGCATGGAGTGGGCGTGCTGGCCCGCGTGCCGCTGGACGAAGGTGCCCTGACTGGGAGCTTGCGCGCGGAGACGAAATTCGAAGATGGGGATTTCCGCGCGTGGTATTTCCGGGAAGGGCGCCTAGAAGAGGTAGTGGAACGAGTGGCGCGTCTGGAGGCGGAAAGCGGCGACATCGAGGGGACCCTCGCGCAGAGAGCCCTGCGTTTTTGCCTGAGCCACCCGGCGGTGAGCACCGTGATTCCCGGGATGCGCCGAATCGAGAGCGCGGAAGCCAATTGCGCCGTTAGTGCCCTGGGCCCGTTAAGCGATGCGGAACTGGCCGTGTTGCGCCGCCACGTTTGGCTCAAGAATTATTACCGCTAGCGCGCGTTAACCTGGAAAGATCACCCGGTCTTTCCATGCCCGAAAAACAATTTAGCCCCCAAGAATTCGAAGAGAAGTGGCATGCCCGTTGGGAGCAGGATCCAGCCCTTTACCGGGCTCCGGAAAATCCCACCAAGAAATACTACGTCCTCGAAATGCTGCCCTATCCGAGCGGCAAATTGCACATGGGGCACGCCCGGAACTATTCGATCGGCGACGCTTTAGCGCGCTTTATGCGGATGCGGGGCTACGACGTGCTGCATCCGATGGGATGGGATGCCTTTGGGCTCCCAGCGGAAAACGCGGCTATCAAGTCTGGGCGGCAGCCGCGCGACTGGACTCTGCAGAACATTGCGCAGATGAAGAAGGGCTTGAAGCGGCTTGGTTTCTCGCTCGACTGGGACCGTGAAGTGGCTACCTGCGAACCGGCGTATTATCGCTGGAACCAGTGGTTCTTTTTGAAGATGTATGAGCGGGGCTTGGCCTATCGCAAGAAATCGCTCGTCAACTGGTGTCCCCAGTGCGCGACGGTGCTAGCCAATGAGCAAGTGGTAGACGGCTGCTGTTGGCGGCATGAAGACACTCCCGTGGAGCAGCGTTCGCTGGAACAGTGGTTTCTGAAAACGACCGCGTTCACGGAGGAATTGCTGGCCGACATGGCCACACTCGAAGAGGGTTGGCCCGAGCGCGTGCTCACCATGCAACGCAACTGGATTGGCCGGAGCGAGGGCGCCGAGGTGGACTTCCGCATTGCAGGGCGCGGGGATAAGATTCGCGTCTTCACCACGCGCGTGGACACGATTTACGGGGCGACCTGCCTAATTCTGGCTCCGGAGCACCCGCTGGCGGGCGAGCTGATATTCCCGCAAGATCAGGCGCGGCTGCGGGCGATGATCGACGATCAGGGGCGCAAAGATCCGGGCACCCTCCAAAAGGACGGCTTTGCGACGGCCGCTGTTGCCATCAATCCCTTTAGCGGGGAAGAGACGCCGATCTGGATAGGCAACTTCGTTTTGATGGGATATGGGACCGGCGCGATCATGGCCGTCCCCGCGCACGACGAGCGGGATTTCGAATTTTGCACGAAGTACGGAATTGCCATTCGGCCGGTGGTGAAGCCCTCGGGCGGAGAAGTGACGGAGCCCTTGGAAGCGGCCTTTACAGATTATGGCGTCAGCATCAATTCAGGGCCCTTTAGCGGCTTGCCGACAGCGGAAGCCCGGAAGAAAATGGCGGAGCACGCCAAAGAAATGGGCTTCGGCGAGCCTTCGATCACCTACCGGCTAAAGGATTGGGGCGTGTCGCGGCAGCGCTATTGGGGCACACCGATTCCGATGGTTCACTGTGAAGCCTGTGGCGTGGTGCCCGTACCGGAAGATCAGCTTCCTGTGGAGTTGCCGCTGGGCGTGGAGATTACAGGGGTGGGGGAGTCCCCACTGGCCCGCCATGAGGCCTTTTGGAAAACGGATTGTCCGAAGTGCGGCGGCCCGGCTAGACGCGAGACGGACACAATGGATACCTTCGTCGATTCCAGTTGGTACTTCTACCGCTATTGCGACCCAAAGAATTCTTCAGCGCCCTTCGATCCGAAAATCGTCGCGCAGTGGTTTCCCATCGACCAATACATTGGCGGCGTGGAACACGCGATCCTGCATTTGATTTACTCGCGCTTCTGGACCAAGGTGATGCGGGACCTGGGCCTGATTACGAACGCGGAACCGACTCGCAAGTTGTTTACGCAGGGGATGGTGCTCAAGGACGGCGCGAAGATGTCCAAGAGCTTGGGCAATATCGTGGACCCCGAGGAGATGGTGGCCAAGTTTGGGGCGGATACCTGCCGGCTTTACGTGTTGTTCGCGGCTCCGCCGGACAAAGACATGGACTGGCAGGAAACGGGCGTCGAGGGCCAATATCGATTCCTGGGCCGCGTCTATCGCTTTGTCACGCGCAATGTGGACCGCATGAGCGGCAACGCGGCGGAATTCAGCGACGCCGACCGGCGGGCCTTGCGCAAGCTGCACCAAACCATCGGCAAGATCACCCAGGACTTCGAGCAGCGTTGGCATTTCAACACCTCGATTGCGGCCCTGATGGAATTGACCAATGAGCTCTATGCCTGCGAGGAAGGCTTGACCGCGAAGGCACTGCCCGAGATATTGCGGTCGCTGGTTCTCTTGCTGGAGCCATTCACGCCATTTATCGCCGAGGAGCTCTGGGAAGAACTGGGCGAGCGGGGACCGGTTTTCCGGCAACGCTGGCCGGAGGTAAACGCCGACTACCTGACGGAAGACGAGGTGGAGCTTCCGGTGCAGGTGAACGGCAAACTGCGCGGGCGTATTCGAATCGCGGTTGGCGCCAGCCAGGATGCGACGGTGGCCGCGGCGAAGGCGGACGAAAAGGTGGCTGCTTTCCTGGGCGAAAAAGAGATTGTCAAAGTGATCGTTCTCGAGGGCAAGCTCGTGAACATCGTCGTCAAAGGCTAAAAGATGCGAGGGCCTGGCATCCTGCTTGCGGTGGCGATTTCAGCCTTGGCGCAGGAACCCGCACGCGTCTTTCTGATCAGCCTGGATGGCTTCGGCTATGAAGCCTTCACTAGGGACCCGGCCGCCGCGTCGATGCGCCGCATGCAAAAAATGGCGAAAGAAGGCGTGGCGGCGCCGATGCAGGCGGCTTTCCCGAGCCTGACTGCGGCGGGGCACGCCAGCATTTTCACGGGCGTCTACGGCGACCGCAATGGCGTCACGGCGAACCAAGTGGCGCGCCGGCCCCGCGCTAACTATCGCTTCGATGAGCGAGTTAACGGCTTTCGCGCCGAGCAACTGGACGTGGAACATTTCTGGGTGCCGCTGGGCCAACACGGCGTTTCAACGGTGGCACATAATCCGACCCAAGGCTTTCCCTGCACGCCTCTTAACTCCGGCGCGAATGTTACGCTCGCCAACGGTTATCAAACCGAAGAAATCGCGGCGGAGCAGCTTCTCGAAGGGCGTTTCGTCCAATGGCTCGACAGGGCGCCGGAGGCCGCCTCCTGGATCCCGAAATCGAAAAGGCCGCTTCGCTACTTCGAATTCACTTCCAAGAAGACCCGCTTCTGGGGCGCGGTGTATGCCAAGAGCCGACGCTACGACACGATTCGCATCGCTACCGTTCAAGGCTCCGCTTTTGTCGACGTTGCCTATCGGTCCGCCGAGGACGAGCCTCTGGACGCGTCCCGAAGGCCGCGGCGTTTGGCCCGCTACTTTAGCGACAGCTTGCCGCTGGGGAGTGCGAGTGCGATCTTCTTCCGGCTTTTCGAGTTGAGCGAAGACGGCCGGAGCTTTCTTCTCTATCAAACGCCCGGCAAGGCACTGAGCGTATGCAGCGGAGGCACCGATCAAAACGAGGCGGTGAAAACTAAATTGCTGGCTGCTGGCGGTTTTGTGGGAAATGGCGCGGGCGCTATTTATCAACGGGGCGGCTTTGGGCCAATTGAAAGGGACGGCAGAGCGGAACGCCGCTTTATGGAAACGCTGGAACTCCACGCGCGCCAGACGATGGCGCATAGCCGGATACTACTGGACGAGTATCGGCCGAAGCTTCTGGTGGATTACATCAGCACGCCCGATGACCTGCTTCACTTGTGGTGGGGCCAAGCGGTGCGGGGCGATCCTTTCCTGGAGCCATTCCGGGAATGGGGCTATCAAATTGTGGACTGGCGCGTGGCGGAGCTCTGGTCCTTGCTGCGTAACCAGGACCACCTAATTGTCGTGAGCGATCATGGCATGACGTCGATGGGGAACGAACTACGCCTGAACGTTCTTCTCAAAGAGTGGGGCTACCGAGACAAGGTCTTCGCCAGCTATTACGGGCTTTTCGTGAACACGTCGGAATGGCGCGGCGGCCTGGTGGAGCCTGATCAGGTGCGGCCGCTGCTGGATGAGTTACGAATCCGTTTGGAGAACTATGAAGTTGGGGGGCGGAAGATCTTTTCCAGGTTTTTTTGGCCGGAGGAAATCGCTCAGTCTTACGGCGTTGGAGGCGACCGCGGGGCGCAGCTCTATTTCGACCTCGAAGCTGGCTGGTCACTGAGTTCCGTGGAAACCGGGCCGGTGACACAGGGCCTGGACCGGCCTCGAGGCGAGCATGGTCCGCTGCCGACACGAAACGATCTGCTGGCGCTGTTCTTGCATGCCGGCCCAGAGATCCATTCGCGCCCAGCGTCTTTAAAGACGATCGACGTCGCGCCACTGATTCGGGAATTGCTCAGTCGATAGGCGCGTCTACCATTTACAAGCTTCCCTCGCTGCTGTATGATTATGCATGTCGGTTGAATGTTTATTCAGCCGACTCTTTTATTTTGCAAAGGAGCATCCATGCCGAGCCCTACTCCTATTCAGGACCCCGCGATCGCCAGCCCGTGCATTCAGGCCGCGGATCTCACTAGCGACCTCTCCATTTCGGGCTCGGAATTGCGCGAACTCTTGGATCTAGCTCGGGACATTAAGCGAAACCCTACCCGCTACGCCAGCGCACTTCGCCATCGTTATCTGAGTCTGCTTTTCGAAAAACCCTCGCTGCGCACGCGCCTCACTTTCGAATTGGCGATTAAGCAACTGGGCGGAGACGCCGTGGTGAGCATGGGTCCAATTGGCGACCGGGAGCCGGTCAAGGACATAGCGCGGAACTTGGAGCGTTGGACCAACGGAATCGTCGCGCGGACGTTTTCGCAAGAGACCATCGAAGAATTGGCCGCGTGGTCCAGTGTACCGGTGATTAATGCGCTGAGCGACATGTACCATCCCTGCCAGGCTTTCGCGGACCTGCAAACCTTGGAAGAGCGCTTTGGCTCGGTGAAGGGCCGCAAGCTGGCTTTTGTAGGAGATGGCAACAATGTGGCCCACTCGTTGATGCTGAATGGCGCTCGGCTCGGTATGAGTGTGGCGGTGGCTTGTCCAAAGGGATACGAGCCCCAGGACGGCATTCTAGAGCAGGCAAGGACCTTCGCGGCACAGAGTGGCGCATCGATTGAGGTTACCCACGACCCGTTTGCAGCGGCAGCGGGCGCTAGCGCGGTGTATACGGACGTATGGGCGAGCATGGGCCAGGAGGCGGAATCCGAGGCGCGGAAGCGGAGCTTCCAGCCGTATCAGGTAAATGAGGCGTTGATGGCGGCAGCGGACGGCGAAGCGGTCTTTCTGCATTGCCTGCCCGCCAAGCGGGGCCAAGAGACTACAGATGCGGTGATCGAATCCGCGCAATCCGCTGTCTTTGACCAAGCCGAGAATCGATTGCACGCGCAGAAGGCTTTGCTGCTCATGCTGCTCGCCTAGGATAATTGGTTCGATGCAAGACAAGCTCTATGGAGGCCGCTTCGAGGGCGGCCAGGATCGTTACTTCGAGAAGTTCTCGGAGTCTCTCCATTTCGATAAGCGTTTGGTGGAGGCCGATATCCGCGGCTCTCAGACCTTCGCCCGCGCGTTGGAATCGGTTGGAATCCTGACGGCGGCGGAGCGGGTGCGAATCGTCGAGGCGTTTGAGGAAATTCTGGTGGAATCCGCGCGGGCGGGATATTTTGATGGGGCGGAGGATGAAGACGTCCATTCGTTTGTGATCCGCCAGCTAAAGCTCAAGGCCGGTCCGGTAGCCGATAAGATTCACACGGGGCGCAGCCGGAATGAGCAGGTGTCTCTAGACACGCGCCTCTGGCTGCGCGGAGCGATCGATCAGATCATCGATGCGGCTAAGGAAATGATGGGAGAGTTGCTCGCCTTAGCGCAACGCTACCCGACAACCGTCGTGCCGGGGTACACCCACCTGCGCCGAGCTCAAGCGGTCTTGTGGCCGCATTACGTACTGGCCTACTTTGAAATGTTCGCCCGCGATGTGGAGCGCTTGCGCCAGGCCCGCGCGCGCACGAATGTGCTGCCTTTAGGCTCGGGGGCCCTCGCGGGAAGCGCTTTTCCCTTCGACCGGCAGGCAATTGCCAGCGATCTGGGGTTCGCGGCGATTACCCGCAACTCCATGGACGTGAGTGGGGATCGGGACTTTGTGCTCGACTTCTTGCACGCGGCGAACCTGGCCATGTTGCACCTGTCGCGGCTATCGGAAGACTGGATTCTGTATTCGAGCGACGAGTTTGGCTGGATGGAGTTGAGCGATGGAGTTACCTCCGGTTCGAGCCTGATGCCGCAAAAGAAGAATCCCGATTCGCTCGAACTGATTCGCGGAAAAAGCGGTCGGGTGTTTGGCGCCTATGTGGGCTTATTCACCACCATGAAGGGCCTGCCCATGACCTACAATCGCGACATGCAGGAGGATAAGGAACTCCTCTTTGGAGCGACAGACCAGTTGCTGACTTGCCTGCGCATGGCTGGCATTGTGGCCCGATCCGTCACTCTGCGGCCCGAAGTTTCCGAGCGGGCCTGCGCCGAGAGTTGGGTGGTGGCGACGGACGTGGCCGAAGCTTTGGCACGGGCGGGGCTTTCCTTTCACCAATCCCACAAGCTGGCTGGACGCTTGGTGCTCCACGGCATCAAGACGGGCAAGCATCCCGCCACTTTCAGCGCCGAGGAGCTAGCGAATTTCGACCCGCAGTTCACGCCCGATTTTGTGGCCTTACTGCAGGATCCTCGCGTCGGTATGGGCACGCGGGCAGTGCCCGGCGGGACGGCGCCCTCCACCGTCGCGTTCGCCCTTGAGGAAGCGCAGTCCCGTTTGCCTACGATCTGATGCACAAGACTCTTCGTCAGCGCCGGATCTTGTCGCTCATTGTCGAGCAGGAGATTCATACCCAGGAGCAGCTGGCCCAGTTGCTCCGAGCCGAAGGCATTGAGACGACGCAGGTAACGTTGTCGCGGGACATCCGGGAATTGGGACTGGTTAAAACGGCTGCAGGCTATAGCGATGTGGGCGGCGCTTCTCCCCGTTTTCTAAGCCTGGCCCGGGAGTACATGACCTCCGCGGCGGCGGCGCAGAACCTCGTTGTCATTAAGACATCGCCTGGGCACGCCATGAGCCTTGCAATCGCGCTGGATACCGAGGACTGGCCGGGCGTGGTGGGCACGATTGCCGGCGACGACACAATCTTCATTGCCATGCCGGAGGCAAACGCCGCCGAACAATTCGCCCGCTACCTGACCGAGACTCTGAGCTAAGAGCTTCGCTATCCTGACAACCATGCGTCATTGGTTTTGGCTCTGCGCGCTCGGCGCGTTATTGGCTCAGCCGCCTGAGGAATCCCTCAACTCGTGGAAGTTGGTGCGCACGGTCGAAATCCAGGGGGATTTGCACCATGTGCAAGGAATTGACGTCGAAGGCGACCAGCTTTGGGTCTCTTCGGTGGACCGGCGCCAAGGGAAGGGTTTTCTTTACAGAATTTCGTTGAGCGATGGTGCCACCCAAGGCAGTGTGGAAGTCCAGGACGGAAAGAAGATTCATCCGGGAGGCATTGAGCGGGATGGAGATTCGATTTGGGTCCCGGTTGCGGAGTACGACCGCGACGGCCCCACCAACATTGAGAAGCGGAACAAGAAGACGCTGGCGCGGGAGTCCGCTTTTCTTGTAAACGACCACATCGGATGCGTCGCCGCCGCGCGGGACCGTTTAGTGGGCGGAAGCTGGTCCAGCCGGACGATCTACACCTGGTCGAAGGACGGCAAAGAGCTGGACCGGCGCGCCAATCCCTCCCCCACCGAATGGCAGGATCTCAAGATGGACGGGGCTCTCCTGATGGGAGCCGGAAACCAGTCTCGTAACGCAGGAGCCGTGGAATGGCTAACGTTACCGGATCTGACGCTAGTTCGGCGACTGCGCGCCGGCGTAACGGACCGCGGCTTGCCGATGACGAATGAAGGCATGACTTACCGCGAAGGCCGCCTCTATTTTCTGCCGGAGGACGCACCGAGCCGGCTTTTCATCTACGCCAAGAACTAGATCCAGACCTTGGTGATCGCGGTTTCGGCGCCCCGCAATTCGGGCGGAACCTCTTTGGCCGCGAAGCTTTCCAGCTTGGCCAAATAGAAGAGTGGCAGAGGCGAGAAATCCGGAGTGTCCGGCCAGGGCTGATAGACCATCACCGCCAAGCCCACTACCTCCGCGCCATAGCTTTCCACTAGCGCCTTGAGTGCAAGCAGTTTGCGGCCGGTGCGTAGGATGTCGTCGACAAGCAGGATTTTGTCGCCGGGAGCGGGCTCCACAAACTGCCGGAAGCGTTGCGGTTGCCGTTCTACGTCTTCCTCGGCCCAATAGACGCTTTTGGCGCCGAGGGCTTCCACCACCCCGTAGGCCACCGGCAGCCCGCCCGTGGCTGGCGCGACGATCGAGAGTCTCGGAATCATGGCCCGCAATTCGGTGTTGGCGCGAATCTTGCGGCTCAGTGCCACACTCAGAATTTTGGCGTTGTGATAGTCGCGCATGGCCAGCGCGACCTGCAGATACTCGTTGGTATAGGTGCCATCGGGGTAGATGAAGTGGCCGCGCCGTAAAGCGCCGGTTTGGCGCATCAGCTCCACTACTTCTAAATCGGTTGGTAGCAATTTCATGGGGGGGTCCTTAAAGGTGCACGATTAGTGCGCGCCGCGTCCCAGCAAGACGAGAGGGATCGTTCGCAAGAGGATCTGGCTATCGAGCGAAAGGCTCCAGTTATCGATGTACTCCATGTCGAGCCGCATCGCGGTATCGGTATCGAGATGATCGCGGCCGGCGATAGCCCAAATGCAGGTAAGGCCAGGGCGCATGCGCAGGCGGCGGCGCTGCCAGCTTTCGTAGAGGGCCACTTCGCTAGGCACGGCCGGGCGCGGGCCTACTAGCGACATGTCTCCCCGCAGCACATTCCATAGCTGGGGAACTTCGTCTATGGAGAACTTACGCAGCCATCGTCCCACCGCGGTCAGGCGCGGATCGTTGGGAATTTTGAAATTGATTTTTTTGACGTTCAGATGTTCCAGGGCGGCGCGGCGCGCTTCGGCGTCCGCCACCATGGAACGGAATTTGTAGACGGTGAAACGGCGCCCATTCAGCCCGCAGCGCTCCTGTCGAAAAATGACCGGTCCCGCCGAGGTGATTCGAATTAAGAAGGCCGCCAGCAGTAGCAAAGGCGATACCAAGATGAGACCTGAACTCGCCACCACAATGTCCAGCGCCCGCTTCGCCATGAGCTTGATGTCGTCGTGCGGCGTCGGGCTAAAGGTGAGTAAAGGGGTGGGGCCCAAGCGGTCCAGATAGATTTCGCTGTTTACATGCGGAAAGAACTCAAGACTCAAGCGAGTACGCACGCCTTCTTCGTCGCAGAGCAAAAACAGCTCTTCGAGTTCGGGCAGGCGAGCGGGCGGCACCGCAAAGAGTACCTCGTCCACCACATGCGCGCGGAGCTTTTCTCGGACGCTCTCCATATCGTTCACGATCCCATGCAAGCGAATCTCGTACTCGCTGCCTCCTTCGACGGTGGCCGCCAGGTGCCGCGCCGCCTCTCCCTCGCCGAAGATTAGAAAGTAGTGGGGGGCGCCGAATTCCCGGCGAATCAGGCCGACAAGGCTGCCTGCATTCCAGCGGAAAAAAAGCAGGAAAAGCAACTGTGCGGCGAGAAAGAGCAAAAGGAAGCCACGGCTAAGGTCCAGTCTCAGGAGATACTCGAAGAGGACTAGACAGATGCCGCCAAAGCCAACCTGCTTAATGGACTCGCGGAGGATAACCCATTTGTGAGCGCTATCCAGACGGTCGTAGACTTGCACCCACAACCCGAAGATAATGGCGGCAAGGGCGGCCACGCCGAAGAGCAGGGTCTTCATCGCGAGGTTGAGGCCGAAGTCCCGTTCCAACGGAAGAAAGCTGCGTGTCAAATACGCAGCTTGGAAAGCGAGGGCGGTGAGAAGGACATCGGAAAGCGCAAACAATACCCGCGCTTTGCGATGATGGCGGCTATCCACGGTATTTTTCCGGTGCAGATACAGGTTATCACGGCGCTTTGCTTTTTCTTCGTTTTGGCCGCTTGCGGGCCCACCTACAAGACGGTGGAGGTCGCCGAAACGCCAACCAAAAGCGCCAGCTCGAACGAAAGCGAAGCCTTTGACTCGACGGAACCACGGAGCGATGCCCCTCCCGCCGCAGTGCCGCTAGAAGGATTTAAGCGCATCGAATGGAAAGCGCTGCGCGGGCTTGAGGTGAAGACGGGCAAGACCACCTCGGACCTGGCGGCGTTGGTTGGCGCCAACGTCAAACTGAGCGGGTTCATGGTTCCCTTCGACGACGATGTGGAAGAGGTAACGGAGTTCCTGCTCGTTCCGCAGGCTGGGATGTGCATTCACACCCCGCCCCCGCCTCCCAATCAAATTGTGCTGGTGGAGGTCTCTAACGGGTCGGCGAACCGCGTGGAATGGGACAAAGAAGTCCAGGTCTACGGTCAGTTCCAAATCGCCGACGGCAATAGTCCGTACGGCAAAACCGGCTTCAAGATCTCAGCCGTTCGAGCGCGCGCCGACTAAGGTCTGACAGCACTTGCATTTTGATTGATTGCGAAAATGCGCAGTGCCAATCAAGAGTCCGCCCGCCACCATTCCTACCGGTTCGAGTTGTTCCGGGGTCTCGAGGAACACACTCTTGGCGAGTAGGACCAATCCAACACCCACCAGGAAAAGGGCAACGGGTTCGGGCTGGCGGTGTTCCTTGAAATACGAATAGAAGAGCCGGAAAAGGCCAATACTGAGGCTGGCGCCGATGATCGTCCATTCCGTGGATTCCTCAGCGATCCAACCCATCCCGTTGAGGCTGAGGTAGCCAATCACAAACGGCATTGCGGCACAGTGAACCGCGCAGCCGTAAGAGAGCCACATGCCAATCTTGTCCCAGATCGTTTGCGGAGGGGCGGGTAAATGAACGTGTTCCATGCTTCGATGATCTGCTCCCTATTGTAGCCTCTTAATGAGAACCAAATTCCAATAAATCGCCGTCGAGCCCGCTACACCTTGGGGCTGAGGCCGTCGGCCAGCGTATTGCGGTAAGCGCGCCATGCGGGCACAAGCCCGATGAGGATAGCGGCGCCAATTACGATGAGCATGTAAACGAGATGCTCTGGGCTGAGCCCCTGCCAGCGAAGAAAAAGCCCGAAACGCTCTTCGACAAGGCCTTGCAGCACTTGAACTCCGGCGTACATCAGGCCAGTTCCTAGTATGCAACCGCTGAGGGCGAGGAGAAAGCTCTCCAAGAGGAAAAGGGCGACAATCTTGCCCGGACCCGCACCCACCGCCCGTAGGATAGCCATTTCGCGGCGGCGCTCGTTGAGGGTTGTATAAATCGCCACCAGCATACCCAGCAAGCCCACGACCACCACAAAGCCGGAGACGATTCGCAAGGCCGTTTCCGCGTATTCAACCGTGCTCCAGAGCTCGCTCATCGCCGCGCCCGGAATAATGGCCATCATCGGTTCGCCGGCATAGGTATTGATCTCCCGCATCAGGCGCAAGGAATCGATCCGGCTTTTGCAGCGAACCAGGAAGGACGTAATTTGCTCCGGCTTCAACTGTTCGGGCGTCAACTTGGCGGCCGCGCTCTCGCCTGGCTCGGGAGGCGCACCCTCTTCCCACCCGACGTGGACGGCGCTCATGCCTTCCAGCGTAATGTACACGCTGCGGTCGATCGGCGTGGCCGTGCGATCCAGAATTCCGACCACGGTGAAGGGATTCTCCTCGTGGTCCAGAATGCCCGCCGCGCCGACGCCGTGCGTGAGAGTGACTTTCCGCCCCACGCTATAGCCGAGACGCGCCGCGACATCGTGGCCAAGAGCCGTCTCGTTGAAGGCGCGTGGCGCCCGGCCCTGCGCAAAGCTGACTTGGCGATTGCGGCGGAACCGGTATCTCTCGTAAAAACTCTCGTTGGTTCCTACGACGCGAAAGCCGCGGTGACTGTCGCCCAAAGAATACGGTATCGTCCAAGCAATCGCGGGGTGCTTAGACCACTCCTGGTAAGTCTCCCACTTGATATTGTTCGTCGCTTGGCCAATGCGGAACACGGTGTAGAGCAGCAGTTGGAGGCTGCCGCCGCGGGCGCCGGCAATCAGGTCGGTTTGGCTGATAGTGGATGAGAAACTCTCCCGGGCGCTTTTTTGCAGGGCCTCGACACCCAAAAGCAACGCGACGCTCAAGGCAATAGACAGAACGGTTAGGCCAGTGGTGATGCGCCGGTTTTTCAGGCTCTGCCACGCCAGTTGCACCAGCAACATCAGGCCACCTCGTTCATTTCCGGCAGGCTCAGCCGCCGGTCAAAGAGGGGCGCCAGACTTTGGTCGTGACTAACGAACAACACACTGCTTCTGGCGAGCTTTGCCTGCTCCAACAAGAGCTTCAAGAACTGCTCCCGGTGCGCGTGGTCTAAGGCAGAGGTCGGTTCATCGGCGACGATCAGCGGGGGAGCGCCCAAGAGAGCGCGCGCGGCGGCCACACGCTGCTGCTGTCCCACGCTAAGTTCTGTAACTCCCCTTTCCAATAAGGGCTCGATCCCGAGCGCCCGAGCGATTCTCGTCGCGCCCGCTTCCATTGTCTCGGCGCCCAGCCTTTTGCGGCGCTCCGCGTGCAGGCGGCAGCCTAGGAGAATGTTCTCCCGCACCGAAAGATAAGGAATCAGATTGAACATCTGGAAGATGTAGCCGAGCTTCGAACCGCGAAAGCGATCCCGAGCCGCACCGCCGAGGGCCCGCAAATCTTCTCCCAGCACTCGCACCGAACCTTCCCGCACTTCGAGCACACCGGCAACGATCCCCAGGAGCGTCGTCTTGCCACAGCCGCTAGGCCCGTAGAGAAAGCAGCTTTCCCCGTCTGCGACGCTGAACTCCTTCAGGCGTAAGACCAAGGGCGAGTGGGGGCGGTAACGATAAGCGAGATCACGAATCTCTATGGCCGCCACGGCTATTTCGCCTGATAGGGCTGCACGCTCTGCACTGCCATCTGATAGGAAACGGCGCCAAACGGGCTTCCAGTTTTGGCAATCGTGAGCTTTCCTTCAAACCATTGCGGCTCAAACATACTCACGCGAACCTTCTTCTTGCTGGTCATCTTGCAATAGACGATTTGATGGGGCGGAGGGGGAGGAGTGTGAATGCAGCCACCCGCGATGGGGACAATCAGATACTCTTCGGCGTCCTGCTGATCGTCGTCCTCAAGCGGCACCATATAGCCGGCAATCTTGACGACGCCTCCGTCGACCTTCTTAAGTTCGGGCGGAATCGCACCGGTGGTCAGGTCTAAGGTTCGCAACAATCGCCATTGCACCACGGGCGCTGCCGAGGATTTTGGGTCGGCGGCAACCAACGGTTGCGCCGCAGGGTCGTCGAGCAGTGCGAAGCCGAATACCGTGAGGGCCACGGGCAGCCAACGTCGAGCGAGCCTCATGCCTTTATTCTAGAGCAGCCGGTCATAAGAGTTTGGCCGCTGCTTTGGCGAAGTAGGTAAGGATGATAGACGCTCCGGCCCGTTTAATGGAGGTCAGCGTTTCCATCATTACTCGATCCTGGTCGATCCAGCCGTTGCGGGCCGCGGCCACGATCATCGAAAATTCCCCGGACACCTGGTAGGCGGCGATGGGGACCTCGAATCGCGCCTTGGCCGCCGCAATGATGTCCAAATAGGCTAAGGCGGGTTTGACCATTAGGATGTCGGCGCCTTCGTCGAGGTCGAGTTCCATCTCCCGCATCGCCTCGTGGGCATTGCCGGGGTCCATCTGGTAGCTGCGGCGATCGCCAAATTGTGGCGCGGACTCCGCCGCCTCGCGAAAGGGCCCGTAGAATCCGCTGGCATACTTAGCCGCGTAACTCATGATCGTCGTTAGCGGAAAACCGCCCGCGTCCAGCGCCGCGCGGATTGCGCCAACCCGGCCATCCATCATGTCGCTGGGGGCCACCACATCGGCGCCCGCTTGCGCATGAGTCAGCGCCGCGCGGGCGAGCCAAGGCAGCGTGGCGTCGTTGTCTACGTCGCCATCCACGATTTTTCCGCAGTGTCCGTGCGAGGTGTATTCGCAATTGCAAACATCGGTGACGACCAATAGATCGGGAGTGGCCCGCTTGATCGCCCGGACGCCCTCCTGCACGATGCCATGATCCAGGTAAGCTCCGGTGGCTTCCTCGTCCTTGAACTCCGGGATTCCGAAAAGTAGCACGCCGCCCAGACCTAAACTGCGGGCCTCTTCGCACTCCCTTAGCGCCTCATCGATGGAGAGCTGAAAGTTCCCCGGCATGCTGGAGATTTCTTTACGCCTGCCCTCGCCCGGCACCAAAAACAGGGGATAGATGAGATTGGAAGGCTCGAGTGCAGTTTCGCGCACCAAGCGCCGCAACCCTTCGGTGCGTCGCAGACGTCGCGGTCTGTGGATCGGATAAGCCATGAACTAGCCGTTCATGCTGGACAGAAACTCGGCATTGGAGCGGGCCTTGGAAAGCCGGTCGAGCAGCAACTCAACGCTTTCGGTGGGCGACAAGGGACTCAGGACCTTACGCAGTATCCACACCCGATTCAGCTCTTCCTTGGGCAGCAGCAGTTCGTCCTTGCGCGTGCCGCTTTTGTTGATGTCGATGGCCGGGAATACCCGCTTGTCCACCAGCTTCCGGTCCAGATGGATTTCCATGTTGCCCGTGCCCTTGAACTCTTCGAAGATTACGTCGTCCATGCGGCTGCCCGTATCGATCAGGGCGGTGGCGATAATTGTCAGGCTGCCGCCTTCCTCGATGTTGCGGGCCGCGCCGAAAAATCGCTTCGGGCGCTGCAGGGCGTTGGAATCCACACCGCCGGATAGAACCTTGCCCGACGGCGGAACGACAGTGTTATAAGCCCTCGCCAGACGAGTAATGGAATCCAGCAGGATCACGACATCGCGCTTGTGTTCAACCAGGCGTTTGGCCTTTTCAATCACCATCTCCGCCACTTGCACGTGCCGGGCTGCCGGTTCGTCGAAAGTGGAGCTGATCACCTCTCCCCGTACGCTCCGTTGCATGTCCGTTACTTCTTCCGGACGCTCGTCAATCAACAGCACGATGAGATTCACCTCGGGTTGATTCGTGGTGATCGAATTCGCGATGGACTGCAGCATCATCGTTTTGCCGGTACGGGGCGGCGCTACGATCAGGCCGCGCTGCCCTTTGCCGATGGGAGTCAACATATCCATTACGCGGCCGGAATAGTTGTCCTTCGCCGTTTCGAGCTTCAGGCGTTCTTGCGGGTACAACGGCGTAAGGTTGTCGAAGAAAATCTTATTGCGCGTTTCCTCAGGCGCCTCGTAGTTGATCGCGTCCACCTTGATCAGGGCGAAATAGCGCTCGCCTTCCTTCGGCGGACGAATCTGTCCGGAGATCGTATCGCCGGTCCGCAAGTCGAAACGGCGAATCTGCGATGGAGACACGTAAACGTCGTCCGGCCCGGGCAGGTAGTTGTATTCGGGAGCCCGCAGGAAGCCGAAGCCGTCGGGAAGGCATTCGAGAACGCCCTCGGAGAAAATCAGGCCGCTTTTCTCAGCCTGCGTCTGGAGGATCTTAAAGATTAGTTCCTGCTTCCGCAGCCCGGCCACACCCGTGAGGCCCACATCCTTGGCAATCCCGTTGAGCTTCTGGATATTCATATCCTTCAGCTCCACCAGATTAAGATTTGGGGCCAGCTCTTTGGATTCGCGCTTCCGGCCCTTCGGAGCGCCGGCGCTGCCTTCGCCGCCGTCTTTGGCGGGAGCTGCTTCCCCTGCCGCCGCTTCCGTATCGGCCTGGTTCAGGCCTGCGTCTTTGTTTTCGAAATCGTTTGCCAAATTTCCCTCACTCCCCGGCCGCTCAGGGCCGAGAATGGCAGGATGGTTGCATCGGGGGTCTCCGCGCGCAGGCCATTCATGCTTTGTGTTTCTTCTTTACGGTTGAGCTTGTCAATCTTGGTGGCCACCACGACGAAGGGCCGTTGGTGGTGCTCCAAGTAGAAACGGAGCTGGCGATCGGCGTCCATCCACCCGCGTCGCGAGTCGACGAGCAATAACGCCAGTTCGAGCGATTGCCGGCCCAGCAGGTAGGCGTCCACCAGGTCTTTCCAGGACCGTTGATACGATTGCGGAACTTTCGCGTAACCGTAGCCAGGAAGGTCTACCAGCAGGAAGCGTTGGCCCGCACGATAGAAATTGATCGTCTGCGTCCTGCCAGGTGTGGAGCTGACGTGTGCCAATCTCTTCATGCCTACCAGACAGTTCAACAAACTCGACTTTCCCACATTACTCCGTCCAAGGAATGCAAACTCAGGTAGGGATTCAGGCGGGAATTGCTGAGGTGTGGCTGCGCTGGTGAGGAATTCTGCTTCAAACATCCGCTTCAAAAAAAAAGAGGACGTCCTTGCCGACGTCCTCTATTCTATCTCAATTTCTGGTCTTTCGCCGAAGCACAAAAGCTCCCTGCCCTAGTGGCGGATGTCTTCGACGGGTTTCGTCGTAAAGTCCAGCGCCGTAGGAGGTAAAGCCTCAGGTTCCCGCTCAAGAGCGATCTTCAGAACCTCGTCCATGTGTTCCACAAAATGGAGCTTCATGGCGGCCTTGATCACGTCCGGCACGTCTACCATGTCCTTTTCGTTTTCCTTCGGGAGGATCGCTTCGGTAATTCCTTGGCGATGCGCCGCCATCAGTTTCTCCTTGACGCCTCCGATAGGCAGGACTTTGCCTCGGAGCGTGATCTCTCCCGTCATGGCCAGATCGCCACGCACTGGGATCTTGGCCAGAGCGCTGGAGATCGAGGTAGCCAGTGTGATTCCAGCGCTGGGACCATCTTTCGGGATTGCGCCCTCGGGAACGTGGACGTGGATGTCGATATGCCGGTAGAAATCTCGCGGCAGGCCGAGGGTATGGGCCCGGCTGCGTACATAGCTCATCGCGGCTTGGGCGGATTCTTGCATCACGTCCCCTAGTTTGCCGGTGGTGGTGAGCTTTCCCCGCCCTTCGAGGATCGAAGCTTCCGTGGTCAAGATCGAGCCGCCAACCTCTGTCCACGCCAGACCCGTAGTGGCGCCGATTTCGTTCTTGCGATCCGTCATCGTGTCGCGGAACTTAATAGGCCCCAAGAAGTCCGTGACTGTGGTTTCAGAAATGGTAGCCTTCTTGAATTCAGGCGGTGCCGGTACCTCGGCCACCACTTCCTCCGTCTTCTTTTTGGCGCGCGACTTCTTTGGCTTCTCGGCCTTGTCTTCCTCGCCGCTCTGGGCCTCGGCAGGAAGGCTCATGACGAGTTGCCGGGCAACCTTCCGGCAGACGTTACCGATTTCGCGCTCCAGGTTACGAACGCCCGCTTCCCGCGTATAGCCATTAATGATGCTGCGGAGGCCACTTTCTTCGAACTCGACTTGTTCGATTTTCAGGCCATTGCCTTCCGTCTGCTTATTGACCAGGAAGCGCTTGGCGATCTCCAGCTTCTCCAGTTCCGTGTACCCGCTTAGGCGAATCACTTCCATACGATCCTGAAGCGGAGCGGGGATTGTGTGCAGAACGTTTGCCGTAGCAATGAACAGGACGTTGGACAGGTCGTAATCGACATCCAGATAGTGGTCCATGAAGGCATTGTTCTGGGCCGGGTCTAAGACTTCCAGAAGGGCCGCGGAGGGATCGCCCCGGAAGTCCATCGACATCTTGTCGATTTCATCGAGCATGAAGACCGGGTTCTTGGTGCCCGCCTTCTTCATCATTTGGATGACTTGGCCCGGCAGCGCGCCAATGTAGGTGCGGCGGTGGCCCCGAATCTCGGCTTCGTCACGCACTCCGCCCAGCGACATGCGAACGAATTCCCGTCCAGTTGCCTTGGCGATGGACATGCCAAGCGAGGTCTTACCCACTCCGGGAGGTCCGACAAAACACAATATCGACGCCTTAGGCTTCTCCACCAAACGGCGCACCGCCAGGAATTCCAAGATCCGCTCTTTGATCTTTTCAAGGCCGTAATGGTCGCTCTCTAACACTTCGCGCGCAAAGGTTAGGTCGCGAATTTCCTTGGAGGTCTTTTTCCACGGCACCGCTAGCAGCCAATCCAGGTAGTTGCGGCTAACGGTGGACTCGGCCGACATGGGCGGCATGTTTTCCAGGCGACGCAACTCCGCAATGGCTTTTTCCTGCGCGTCCTTCGGCATGGCAGCGGCGTCGATTTTCTTCTTCAGCTCATCAAATTCGCTTTTCTCGCCGCGGCCAAGCTCCTTTTGAATGGCCTTGATCTTCTCGTTTAGGTAATACTCTTTTTGCGCGCGCTCCATCTGGCGCTTCACGCGACCCTGCACGGTGCGGTCCACTTGCAACTTCTCGATTTCGATATCCAGCATTTCCGCGACCCGCGTCAGCCGGTCGATAGGATCGAAAATTTCAAGCAGTTCCTGCTTTTCTTCAATCGTTAGCTGGAGGTTCGCGCCTACGGTATCGGCCAGCTTACCGGGATCGTCGGGGCGGATCGCGGCGACCATCGTCTCATAGTTCAGATTCTGGCTCAGCTTCACATACTGCTCAAATTGCGTTGTGACCCGGCTGGTGAGCGCGTCCAGTTGCGGGCCGCCCTCGACACGGAAATTAAAGGTCTTCACCGTTGCACGAAAGAAGCCGTCTTCATCGCTTACGCTGATTACCTTCCCGCGCTCCACACCTTCCACTAAAACCTTTATGTTGCCATCCGGCTGCTTCAGGCTCTGCACGATGTTGGCGACGGTTCCGACGGCGAATATCTCGTCCGGCCGGGGTTCGTCAATTGAGGCATCATGCTGCGTGGCCAGAAAAATCTGCTTGCCCGTGACGTTGGCCTCCTCCAGTGCACGCACACTGGATTCGCGGCCGACCACGAACGGCGTCATCATATGAGGAAATATGACAACATCCCGAATCGGCATCATCGGAAGGCGTTTGGTGTCGGATTTTTCTTTAGAGGCGAGCATGGTTGTCTACTTGTAATGACGCAAAAGGCCGGGACGGAGATTCCCGGCCTGCTTGAAACTAAACGATTGTCTAGCGAACAAGGAACCCAGCGTGGCGCTGGTGGGAGCCTACCCAGCCTTCTCCAGTACGGCTAGGTTGATTTTCTGATTTAAGACCATCTCCTTGGTCACCAGAAACTCCCGGATCTTCTTCTGACTTGGAAGGTAATACATGAGGTCGAGCATGAGCTCTTCCATGATCATGCGCAGGCCTCTCGCGCCTACCTTTCGGTCCATCGCGAGCGTGGCAATGGCTTCCAACGCATCGTCGTTGAACTTAAGTCTAACATTCTCGAACTCGAACAGTTTTTGGTACTGGCGCGTCAAGGCGTTCTTGGGCTTCGACAAAATCTGGACAAGGGCGTCCCGAGACAGGTCTTCCAGAATGGCCACGACAGGCAGTCTGCCAATAAACTCAGGGATAAAACCGGATCGGATCAAGTCCATCGGCTGTACTTGCTGCAACAACTCGCCATCCCTCCGAGCCCCAACCGTAGCGGGAAAGCGTATCTCCTTCTCGCTAGCGACGGCTTCCTCGCTAGCGGCAAATCCGATTTGTTTCCGGCCCACCCGTCGCGAAACGATCTTCTCGAGCCCCACAAAGGCCCCGCCGCAAATAAACAGTATGTTGGTTGTGTCTACGGGCGTGAATTCCTGGTGTGGATGTTTGCGCCCGCCTTGCGGAGGAACGTTGGCAATGGTTCCTTCCAGAATCTTCAACAAAGCCTGCTGCACGCCTTCGCCACTCACATCGCGGGTAATCGAAGGATTCTCTTCCTTACGGCCGATCTTGTCAATCTCGTCGATGTAGATAATGCCTTGCTGGGCCCGCTGCACATCCCAGTCCGCATTTTGCAAAAGGCGCAGAATAATGTTCTCGACGTCTTCGCCGACATAGCCCGCTTCGGTGAGCGTCGTCGCGTCCACAATGGCGAAGGGCACATCCAGGATGCGGGCCAGAGTCTGCGCCAGTAGCGTCTTGCCCGTACCTGTAGGCCCAATCAGGAGAATGTTGCTCTTAGCCAGCTCCACATCGCCCGCGCGATGCTTATTCATCTGGATCCGCTTGTAGTGGTTGTATACCGCAACGGATAGCTTTTTCTTGACCGGATCTTGCCCGATCACATATTGGTCAAGGAATTCCTTGATCTCGAACGGCTTGGGAAGCTTGTTGGGGCTTTGGTATCCCGCTTCCTGTTTATCGTCTTCGAGGATCGAATTGCAGACCGCGATGCACTCGTCACAAATATACGCGCGTGGATAATCGCTCGGCGACGAAATCAGTTTGCCGACGACATCTTGGCTCTTGTGGCAAAAAGAGCATCGAAGTGCGTCGTCGGACGTTGTTCTCTTCACAAATGGTCTCCCGGGGAGGCGGAGCTAAACCCAAATAGAGTATATCAGCGGGTTTGCGGGCTGTGTCTCAAATTACAAAACCCAGTTTTGGTTCTAGTAATACTGTAGCAAAGGCGATCTTTTCCGGAAAGCGCGATTCACAGCTCATCCAGGGAATCAATCCAATAGTCGGGTTGTTGCTCTCGCAGTTCAGCCGGGTTTCCGTAACCATAACTCACCGCGCAAACCCTCACCCCCGCGGCCCGCCCCGCCATCATGTCCGGAACCGAGTCTCCGATGAAGAGACATTCCGAGGGCGAGGCTCCCAGGCCTTGCAGGGCGCGGTATATCACCTCGGGATGCGGCTTGCTGGGAAAACCGTCTGTGCCTTGGACGAACTGAAAATGCCGTGCCAGACCAAACTGCGTCAGGATGTTCGTGGCCGTAAGCGTGCTTTTCGTGGTGGCCGTGCCTTTCAGACCGCCTAGCCGGGCAAGAGCTTCGGGCGCTCCCGCGTAGAGGCGAGTCTGCAGGTGTCCCCTCTCGGGATAGATGCGTCGATATTCCTGGATCCACCCGTCGATTTCGGCAGAGGTGGCTTGGGGAAAAAGGTCTGTGAACAGGTCGATCAAATGACGGCCGATGTAGCTTTTCAGTAGCTCAAAGGGCACGTCGGGTCTGGTCGTCTTTGCAAGAACGGTGTTTACCGCACCGCAGATGTCGAGTGCGGAATCGAGCAAGGTGCCATCAAGATCAAACAGATATGCGCGAAACCGCGGAATCGCCATGGTTAGGATCGAGTTTGCTCGGGCTAGGCCGGGCTGGGACGTTCGCCAGGGTTCAGGCCCGGGTTCGGACGAATCGTCGGCTCGGGGCGGAGCACCTGTTGCGTCTGGCCATCGTTCCCGCTCGGCCGGTTGTTCTGATTCCGGGCGGCCGGGAGCGTTTCTCCCGCAATCAGCATCCGCACTTCGTTCCCGTCCAGGATCTCCCGTTCCAGCAGTGCTTCCGCGATCCGCACCAGTGCGTCGCGATGATCGTCAACGATCTTCTTCGCAACCTGGTAGCCCTCTTCGACCAGCTTACGCACTTCGCCATCAATCGAGACGGCCGTGGATTCGGAGTAGTCGCGGTGCTGCGCGATCTCGCGGCCTAGAAAGATTTGCTCGTCTTTCTTTCCAAAGCTGAGAGGACCAAGTTGGCTCATGCCCCACTCGCAAACCATTCTGCGGGCGAGATCGGTGGCCCGTTCGATATCGTTTGAGGCGCCGGCGGTCTTCAAACCCAAAAAGGTTTCGTCCGCCACGCGGCCGGCCATCGCCGTCGCAATTTGCGCCTCACACTGTTCTTTATTGATGTCGTTTCGGTCCTGAGTCGGAAGGTACATCGTTACGCCTAAGGCCATGCCGCGCGGAATGATCGACACCTTATGTACCGGGTCAGAATTCGGCAACAGTGCGCCGACCAGCGCGTGTCCGGCCTCGTGATAAGCGGTATGCTTTTTTTCCTCTTCGGTGATAAACATCGAGCGGCGTTCGACGCCCATCATCACCTTGTCCTTAGCTACCTCAAAATCGATCATCGTCACGACTTTGCGGTTCTGCCGCGCGGCAATCAACGCCGCTTCGTTTACGAGATTCGCCAGATCCGCTCCCGCAAAGCCAGGAGTTCCGCGAGAGATCACCATCAGCTCAACGTCGTCGGCCAGAGGAATCTTCTTCGTGTGGACCTTGAGAATCTGCTCCCGGCCCTTCACGTCTGGGCGGCCTACCACAACCCGCCGGTCGAAACGGCCAGGACGGAGTAGCGCTGGATCGAGAACGTCGGGTCTATTCGTCGCCGCCACCAAGATCACGCCTTCGTTAGATTCGAAACCGTCCATCTCAACCAGTAGCTGGTTGAGGGTTTGCTCGCGTTCATCATGGCCGCCGCCGAGGCCCGCGCCACGGTGCCGGCCCACGGCGTCGATTTCATCGATAAAGATAATGCAGGGGGCATTTTTCTTGCCCTGTTCAAACAAATCGCGCACGCGGCTCGCGCCGACCCCGACAAACATCTCGACAAAGTCCGAACCGGAGATCGAGAAAAAAGGCACATTGGCCTCGCCTGCGATCGCCCTGGCGAGGAGTGTCTTGCCCGTTCCAGGCGAACCGATTAACAGAACGCCCTTCGGGATACGGCCGCCGAGCTTTTGAAACTTCTGCGGCTCCCTCAAAAACTCAATGATCTCCTGAAGCTCTTCTTTGGCCTCTTCCACCCCAGCGACATCCTTAAAGGTGACCTTTTTCTGCTGGGAGCTATGCAGGCGGGCGCGGCTTTTTCCAAAGCTCAATGCCTTGTTTCCCCCGCTTTGCATTTGCCGCATCATGAAAATCCAGAAGGCAAGCAAGAGGATAAAGGGCGCCGTCTGGAAGATGAGACCAAGGATGCCGTTCGAACTCGTATCCTTGATGTCAATGTTGACGCCCTTCTCGCGCATCGTCTTCATCGCGTCGGCGTAATTCGGCGGAAAGGTAGTCTTCAGGCCCGAACCGTCTTCTCGGTACACACCCGTTACTTCCGTGCCAGTGATCTTGACACTTTTGACCCGGTTATCTTCGACCTGCTTCATGAAGTCGCTGTAGGTAACCTGGGCGTCCGCTTTCTTGTTCCCCGTTCGCACCACCACAAAAATGAGCGAAACCACACAGATGATAACGACCCAAAAAATAACCGATTTAACGTTTGAATTCATTCCTTGCCAGCTTCTTCCTTGACCAGGACGGGCCACTCCCATCCTTCTCTACATCTTCTCAGACGTAAGAACTCATCCGGTTGATTCACCCTAGACCGAAACTTTCGTCTAGCTATCCCCCTAGGGTGCGCCCATTTGAGTGGGTACAAATTCTCTAGCCCCGGGTCCCTAGGATTCAGGGGACCCTAGGATTCGGTGCCAAGTTCGGGAAACCACTCGATCCTAAGTGCGCGCCGGGTTGACGCGTGGACTGCGAAATGCGCAGCAGGACCAAATTGGCGGGCCCAAACAGGCTCGTCCCTAAGTACCACTATCGGCCAGGATCTTCGCTGCCATAAGGGAATTCGGAATTTTTGAAAGAGCTCTTTCAATTTGACGGACTTTTCACCGCCCCTCAATTGATAACCATCGCCAGGACGCCAATTTCGCAATTCCAGGGTGTTTCCCCCTGCTAAAGCGATTTCCAGATCATCCCAGTCCAGACTTTCGTCCTCCCCATTATATTGAGAAGCCGGAGCCAATGTGGCGCGAAGGAATCCCGCATGGTCCGCCAGCGGAATATCCCTCCCGATTTCCAGAGTCTGGCGAAAGTTTCGGTCGGCGCTTTTGGGGTGCTCCTCGTTTCCCAGACGCGCAACGCGCAGCCAGTCGAAGCTACGCAACAAATCCAGCCCCGGCAACTGGATTCTGCCACTGCCCTCGCTCTGCGCACAAAGGCGCAAGACTTCCTCTACGTGGGCAAAGTCAATGCCCGCCGAAACCCCAGCCAAGGAGAAGATCGCACGCAGCAGACGCCGCTGGAGCGCCTTGGGAGCCTCTCGCAGATAGGCTGCGTTCACGATCAAGGCCGCGCCCTCTCGCCGCGAGAAATGCGGCAGCAGGTCCGCTACAAGTCCGCCAAGCCACTCTTGCTCGTCTCGCGCCAGCATCGCCAGTCGCGCTAACGCCGCCGGGGACTCCTCGTTGATGTGACGTTGCGCCGAAGGAAGAAGCACGTTGCGCAGCCAATTTCTCCGGTAGGCCAAGTTCAGATTGCTTGAGTCTTCCCGCCAGGTTTGGCCGGCGCTCTCCAGGAAGTCGCGCAAGTCCTTTCGGCGCAAGTCAAGAAAGGGCCGGTAGACTTTTTCGCCCAAGCAGGGCAATACTCCCACTAGGCCGTCCGGACCTGTACCGCGAAGGATCCGGTGCAATACGGTTTCGGCTTGATCGTCCAGCGTGTGCCCCGTCCAAATCGAGGCGCTCGCCTCCGCGCGGAACCATTGGTAGCGGAGTTCTCGCAACTCCTCCTCGCCCACACCCCTGGGCGAAAAGCGCCGGACCAAAACGGGAAAGCCTAGGCGAGTTCCTAGCTCCCGCACGAAGCGTTCATCCTCTTCACTTTCCTCGCCCCGCAAACCGTAGTTGGCATGCAGCAGCACCGCCGCTTGGCCCAAGCGATGGCACGCCAGTACCAATGCCGTGGAATCCGGCCCTCCACTTGCCGCAATTCCCCACGGGCCAGCGCCTTTGAGGCTAGGATAGCGGTTGGAGAATTCGCGGAGTGCCTCTACGACGCGGCTCGTTTCCACATCCACATGGTAAGTCCTCTTATTGCCAGCTTCGATGCCGGCACCACTTCCGTTAAGACTCTCGTCTTCGACTCTCTGGCCACGCCCGTCCTGGCGACCCCCAGCATCCCCTACGAACTCCGCACCACGGCCGATGGCGGCGTCGAAATCCCGGTTGAGGCGATCTTCGCGGCCACGCTACAAAGCTTGGACGCCGCCCACACAGCGCTACAAGACGCCGGCCGCGCGCCGAGCGCGGTGTCTTTGTGCACCTTTTGGCATTCGTTTCTCGGTGTCGATGCCTCCGGTCGCCCCTCTTCTCCCATCCTGCACCTGCTCGACACCCGTAGCGCAACTTATGCCCAAGCGCTCAAGAGGGACTTGGACGAAGGGCAACTGCACTCCCGGGTCGGCGTCGTTTTTCATCCCAGCTATTGGCCGGCGAAGCTGCTTTGGATTCGCGCCGAGCGGCCAAATTGGTGGAGTACCTCCCAACGCTGGATGAGCTATGGAGAGTATCTCTTGCTCGAGTTTTTTGGCAAAGCCGCACCCGCCACCAGCATGCTTTCCGCCACGGGACTTTGGAATTCGAACCGCCAGGCTTTCGACGAGCCCATGCTCGACTTTCTGCAGTTGGAACCAAATCGCCTTGCGGACCTGTCGTGCCTGGATGAGCCCGTTCAATCCCTCAAACCCGAATATGCCCGCCGTTGGCCGCTATTTGCCACCATCCCCTGGTTCCCCGCCATTGGCGATGGGGCCGCAAACAACATTGGTTGCGGTTGCGACACCCCAGAGGAATTCGCCCTCATGGTGGGGACCACGGGCGCCATGCGCGCGGTCTTCGAGGTTGAATCTTTGGAAATCCCACCCGGCTTATGGTGCTACCGCCTGGACGCCCGCCGCTTCGTTCTGGGCGGCGCCCTGTCCAATGGCGGGAAGGTATTCGAGTGGGTGATGGATCGATTCCGCTTGCCCGGGGATTGGGAGGCCCAACTTTCCGCCGTGGAGCCTGGCTCTCACGGCCTGACAGTTCTGCCTCTGTTTGCGGGAGAACGCAGCACCAAATGGCGTGCCGACGCGCGCGGAGCTATGGCTGGCCTCAACCTCAACACCACGCCTGTTGAAATCCTGGCCGCCTCTTTGGAGGCGGTCGCTCTTCGTTTCCGGCTGATTTACGAGATCCTCGAACAGCGAATCGGGGCACCTTCGCGGGTCGTCGCGACCGGCGAGGCGCTGCGGAAATCCAGAGTCTGGACTCAGATGATGGCCGATGCCCTGGGCCGGCCCGTCGTCGCCAGCCTTGAGAAAGAGACCTCGGCTCGCGGCGCCGCCATGCTGGCGCTGGAAAGATTAGGCGCCGTCCCGCACCTCCGCGCCTTTGCTTCGGCTACTGGGGAGCTCTTTTCTCCACGTCCCGAATTCGCAGGCCGCTATCGCGATTTGCTGGCCAACCAGAAGGATTTCTACCGCCGCTTGTTAGAAACCCCGTGATGCGAGAATAAGGCGAATGCCTCTACCTCTTCCCGGCGAGTTGCGCCTCCGTGCCGCGCAAGTACGCCTGCTCCTAATGGACGTCGACGGGGTTCTGACCGACGGGCGTCTCTATAACATTCCCTTCCCCGACGGCAAGATCCTGGAAACGAAAGCCTTTGATTCCCAGGACGGCATCGCGCTGCAGTGGCTGAATTGGTTCGGAATTCCAACCGGCGTCATCTCTGGCCGCGTTTCGCCCGCCACCGAAGAGCGGGCCCGGCAAGCCAAGATGAAGTACGTCTACCAGGGCCACATTGAAAAGATCCCCATCCTGGAAGAAATTCTTCGGGATTGCGGCGTCCCGCCCCAGGAAGTCGCCTACATCGGTGACGACTTTACCGATGTTGTGCTGTTTCGCCGCGTCGGCCTTAGCTTTGCGACGGCCAACGCTCGCGAAGAGGTGAAACGCAGTGCCCATTTCACCACTCTCGCTCCCGGCGGTTCCGGCGCCGTACGCGAAGTGTGCGAGCTCCTCCTGGAGGCCAAGGACCTGTGGCCGGATCTCTTGAAAAAATACGAGATCGAGGCCTAGCGGTGTCCTCGACGAAATTAGCGCTGGTCGCCCGTGTTCACCCTGGCCCCGGTGTGCTGCACCAGCTTACGGGCGTTATTGCCGCCCATTTGGGCAACATTACCTCCGTCGCCATTCTCGGCAGCCGGGCCGAGAATGAAGAGCGCACTTTTTTTGAGGTAGAGCTGGGCGGCGAGGCCCAACCCGCGTTGCTGCGGGATCTAGCGGCCCTTCCTGTCGTCCTGGCCGTGGAAGAAGTGCGCAGCATGGAAAAGATCTATGGGAAGCGGATCATCATCATGGGCGGCGGTGCCCAAGTGGCGCAGGTAGCGATTGGGGCTATTTCCGAAGCTGACCGTCACAATCTGCGCGGCGAGCATATCTCGGTCGATACAATTCCACTGGTCGGAGAGCAGCAACTAGCCGACGCCGTCCGGGCCGTTGCCCGGCTCCCCCGCGCCCGTGCCTTGGTGCTCGCCGGCTCCCTGATGGGTGGTGAGATCGAAATCGCCGTTCGCGAGGTTCGGGCGCAAGGCCTCCTGGTCGTGAGCCTCAATATGGCCGGTAGTGTGCCGGAAGCCGCCGATCTGGTCGTCTCGGACCCCGTCCAGGCCGGCGTCATGACGGTGATGGCGGTGGCCGACACTGCAAAATTTAGCGTCGATCGTCTCAAGCAAAGAGTGTTTTAGTCCGATAGTCCGATTTGGATAGCGTTTTTTCTTCCCATCCTGAATTGATTAGCCGGGCCTATGCCGTTTTGGACGTCCCTCCCCTGTCCACGATGGAAGAGGTTCGAGCCGCCTACCTGGACTTGGTCAAGATCTGGCATCCCGACCGGTACCAGAACGAACCCGACCGCCTACGACGCAAGGCGGAAGAAAAGCTGAAAGAAATTGTCGACGCCTACGAAACGATTCGCTCAGGTGGAGAGTTTCCAGAGGATGTTCGCCTGATCCCGATGGACTTCGGCGACTTCTGGGGATACATCGATGAATTGGGCCGGACCGTAATTCATCCGGAGTTTTCCGCAGCCCGCCCTTTCGTGCGCGGCCTGGCAGCGGTACAAGCCGTTGAAAAGTGGGGTTTCATCGACAAGAATGGGCACTGGCGCATCAATCCGTTATACGAAGACTGCGCAGATTTTTCCGAGGGCCTCGCCGCGGTCAAGTGGTATGGCCGTTGGGGCTATGTCGACGCCCAAGGCGCCTTCGCCATTAGCCCGCGCTTTCAAGAAGTCACCAGTTTTTGCGACGGTTCCGCCGAGGTACGCCTTGGGGCCCGCTGGGGCCGAGTAAACCGGAGCGGCGAGTTGATTTTCGATCCCACCCGCAGCGGCCATTACATCACGCCGTAGAACAGGGTCTAGGGGAATGGATTTAGACAATAGACGCTAGGATCGCCGCTCTCCCTGCCCTACCACTCCCTGCGCCGAAACGCCGGCAATCTGTTGCCAGCCTTCCTGCAAATTCCGCAGAATCTGTTCGGCTTCTGCCAGCGGAGAGCTCTGCTGCTCTCGATGCGCGTCCTCAAGCTTTTGCAAAACATAATCGTAGAGCAGCGTGAGGCGTTTGGCCAGTTCACGATCCGCTTCTCCGTTCAGGCTGTTGACGAGTTCCGCCACAATCGCCTGCACCCGCGCCACCGAGCGCCCTCTGGCCAAGATGTCACCCGACTCTAGATGACGTCGCGCGTCGTTGATTCCGTCAATGGCGCCCTCGTAGAGCAAACAGACCAACTCAATCGGGCTGGCCGACAACACCTTGTGTTCCTGATAAGAACTCTCTGCCTGGTAGTACGCTTGGTGCGGAGAATACAAGCCTTTTCACTCCTGTTGCTGTCTTATCGGACCGTCCGCCTCTGGGTTTGAACAAAGAATCGTGCCCGGTCCAAAACATCCTCGGCCGGGATTTGTTGTACTACCTCTCGCGTGTCTCGGTCTAACACCTTTACGACGTAGGTTCGGGCCTCGCGGTCAAAAGCGATCTGTAGCTCTCCGCTGCCTTCGGCCAGTTTTTCTTGAGCCTGCGGAAACCGCCCTTCCCTGACTGCCTCTCGAAACGCCGCCACTAGTTCGTTGCGCGCATTGTTCGGATTGCCGCGCACAGCCTCCCCGTTGTCCACGCGGGAGATTTCTTGGACCTTCATCGATAAGCCTCGATTCCAGACCGTAAGGAATGACGCCTCTTCCGGTCTCTATCTGGCTTATCGGTCCGTACGACAGTTGTCTTAGAAAAAACTATTCCAGGTTGAGCGTTTGCATCAGGGTGCCTTTTTCTTGCTGGATCTTCTTCTGCAGCAACAGCAAGGCATATATCAGTTGCTCGGGACGGGGTGGGCAGCCCGGCACATACACGTCAACGGGAATCACTTGGTTCACCGGCACGAGCGCATAGTTACTGAATACCCCAGTGGAAGTGGCGCACGCGCCCATCGAGATGACCCACTTCGGCTCTGGCATCTGCAAGTAAAGCCGCCGGGCCACCGGCGCCATTTTGTTGGAAAGCCGTCCCGCAATGATCATCAGGTCCGACTGCCGAGGCGAACCCCGGAATACTTCGGCCCCAAATCGCGACACGTCATAGCGGGAAGCGCTCATCGCCATCATTTCGATCGCACAACAGGCCAACCCAAAAGTCATAGGCCAAATGGAATTCTTCCTGGCCCAATTGATCGCATTGTCCAGCGTGGTGGTGATAATCCCATCGCCGCTCTCGTCGAAGGATTCCTGATCGATCCGTTGAAACAAATCCTGCGGCGCCGCGCCGTAGTCCAAGCGATTCTCCATAGCCGAATTATCCCACGCGGCCTCTTTGCTTGGCTTCTGGCAGCCCTGTGCCGCCTACAATGTAGTTTCATTGACCAATCCCAATTTGCCCCCCAGCCTCGAGCGTTTAGCTGCCTTCTTTGGCATCGATCCCGCTTACCAGACCGTCTGGGGACACATTCAGGTCGCCACGCCCGCCGTACTTCGCTCGACTCTTGCCGCCATATCCGCCAACCAGATTCCTGAAGAAGCCTACTCGGACGAGTCCGCTGCGGAATCCTGGCTGGCCGCTCGCCGCGCGTCCCGCTGGTTGGACCGGCACCTCATTGCCGAGGACGTGGATCGCCCGCTGGAGTCACTCCGTTTTCGGGACGGGCGCCGGCCGGATCCCGGTGCCTTAATCGTGGAGATTGACTGGGAAGACGGCTCTCAATCGCGCTTTACTCCGGTCATCGGGGAAGATGGGGCAGTCACCGTTCCGCCCGGCTCATTCGGGAAAGCCGTTCCCGGCTATCATCATTTGACCCTGCGGGCGGGCGAGCGCCACGAAACTTACACGTGGATCCTTTCCCCGTCCAGAACGTTCCAGGAAGGACCTGCCCGCGCCGCCGGCTTGTCTTGTTTTTTGCCCGCCCTGCGCAGTTCGCGAAACTGGGGCTGCGGCGATTTCCGCGACCTGGTTGAACTTGCCAAGACCCTTCCCCATTTCGATTTCCTTGCTCTGAATCCATTGCACGCGCTGGCCAACCGTGCGCCGTATAACGTCAGCCCTTACTCTCCCGTAAGCCTCCTTCGCCTGAATTTCATCTACGCCGTGATCGAAGAGCTGCCCGAATTTCCTGCCACTAAGTTGGCACAAAAACTCCTGGCAAATGCCTCCACCCAAGCTCTGCTTACTGAGTTGCGAAGCGGCGAGGCGGTCCACTACGAAGCTGTGGCCCGGCTGAAGTTCTTCTTTCTCAAGTTGCTCTACCGCCAGTTTGCCCGGCAGGGCTCTGTGGATTTCGAGCGTTGGAAGAGCACGCGCGAGCCATGGCTGAGTCAGTTCTGCACCTACTCTGCGGTTTGGGACTGGCTGCACCGGCGTAATCCCCACCTATGGGTATGGCAGGACTGGCCCCCGGAGTTGCAGAATCCGCACTCAGACGCAGTTGCCGCACTCGCCCTTTCGCTGCGCCGCCAAATCGACTTTTACGCCTGGGTTCAATGGCGCCTCGAACAGCAATTGGACCGCGCGCACGCTGAGATCACCGCCCTGGGCTTCCCGCTCGGACTCTACGGAGACCTAGCTGTCGCCAGCGATAAGACGGGTTCGGATCGGTGGGCGAATCCAAGTCTATATTCCCTGGGCCTCCGCATCGGCTCGCCGCCCGACGACTTCAACGAGTCCGGACAGGATTGGGGATTCCCGGCGCTACGCCCGGTGGAACACTGCCCGGAGGTCATTGCCTACTTCCGGGAGTCCTTGCGCGCCTTAGCCCGCCACACTCGCCTCATCCGCCTGGATCATGTCATGCGGCTAGCGCGGCTTTACACCATCCCCGACGGCGTCTCGGCGCGCGAGGGCATTTACGTCCGTGATCATTTCGAGGCTTTATTGCGTATTCTCGCGATCGAGAGTCATCGCAGCCGCACGCTGATTGTGGGTGAGGACCTCGGTACCGTTCCAGACTATTTCCGCTCCGCCCTGGACAGCTTTGGCATCCTGAGCTATCGCCTTGTCATGTTTGAGTGGGACAATTCCCACCGCAAGCCCGCGCAGAGCTATCCGCCTTCGGCCCTATGTGCTTTTACCACGCACGATTTGCCCACCTTCGATGCTTACCTAAGTGGCGCCGATTTGGATGTCCGTGTCTCGTTGGGCCGCTTGGACCATGCAGCGCTGGCTTCGGCCCGAGAGCAGCGCTACCAGGACTTGCTAAGTCTGGCCAAAGTCTTTGGCAGTCAAACTATGCCGAATACGCCGGATGAAATGTTTCATCAACTGATTCACTTTCTCGTTGAGACTCCCTCCCGGTTGCTGCTTGTTTCCCTTGAAGACCTGACCGGAGAAATACAACAGATCAATCTTCCGGGCACCACATCGGAGTATCCAAACTGGCGCCGCAAGTCTGCTCTGTCGATTGAAGATCTTGGCCATAACCCAACGGTTGCCGCACGGCTCGAGGCTTGGCGCTCGGCCCGCTTGCGGCTGAAGGACTAATTTGTGCGCGCCGTGGTGCAGCGGGTGACCCGCGCCAGCGTGAGCGTAGAAGGCCAAATCGTCGCTTCCATTGGCGACGGCTTGTTGGTCTTCCTAGGTGTAGGCCGGGGTGACTCCGACGTCGACGTCGAGTATCTTGCGCGCAAAATAGCCTCCCTGCGCGTCTTTCGCGATGACTTGAAGAAGATGAATTTATCCCTGAAAGATCGCGGCGGCTCCGTTCTCCTGGTAAGTCAATTCACTCTCTACGGCGACCTTCGCCAAGGCACTCGGCCTAGCTTTGAGGCCGCCGAAGATCCAGCCCGCGCACTCTTGCTCTATCAAGCTGTGGCTGCCCGATTGACGGCGACTGGGGTGCAGGTATGCGAGGGAGTATTTCGCGCCGACATGCAGGTGGATAGTTGCAATGACGGCCCTGTGACGATTTTGCTCGATTCGAGAAAGCTCTTTTGATATAGTGTCCAAAGACCTAACTCAATCTAAGTTAAGGAAAAAGGTAAATATGGCTCGTCCCCGTAAATCCAGCATGGATGCTTCAATCCTTGCCGCCGCCTTAGAAGGCTTGGAATCGCAAAAGAAGCGCCTGGAAGAACAGATCGCTTCTGTTCGCGCAATGATTGGTGGCCGCCCGGCCCGCGCCGCAGCTCCCGAAGCCGCGCCGGCTCAGACCGGTTCCCGCCGTAAGCGCAACCTCAGCCCTGAGGCGCGCGAACGAATCGCCGCCGCCCAGAAGCGCCGGTGGGCTGCCTTCCGCAAGAGCGCGAAGGCGTAGCTCTGAATCAATCGGGTGGGTTTGTTGCCTTTGCTCGCACTCTTAATCGCTTAGGACAGACTCTCGCTCGCGCGGAATATAAAACATTTCAGATACTCCGACTCCGGAATTCCGATCAATATGGGGTGATCTAGGCTTTGTTTCCGCTGTTCCAGAAGTTGCAGAGACTTGCCGGCTTTTAGTGCCGCTTGGCGGATGATTTCCAGTAAATCTTCTCCACTAATGTGATGCGAGCAGGAGCAGGTTACGAAAAGTCCATTCGGCTTCAACAGTCGCAAAGCGCGCGAGTTGATATCGAGATATTGCGTGAGCGCTTCTTCCGTACTGCGCTTGTTCTTGGCGAATGCCGGCGGGTCTACTACGATGGCGTCGTAGCTCTGTCGGGCGTTGGCTTTACCCTGAAGATACTCCCTTACATCCGCATGAATTGCGCGAATGTGGGGATATTGCGCGCGACTGGCTGCCTCCCGCAGATAAGCAAGCGCCGTCTCGGAACTGTCCACTGCCTCAACAGACCGGAGCGTAGCCGCTAAATGTAATGCGAAGCCGCCGTTGGCGGTATAGAGATCGAGCCCAAATCCACTTAGTCCCAAGCGCTTTACCCAGGCGATCGCTGCTAAATAGTTTTCCCTTTGATCCAGAAAGGCCCCCGTCTTTTGCCCGCCGTCTTTGGCCGCAAAGAGCACTAATCCGTTTACCAGATAGGAAACCCGCTCGGCGGGCTTGGCTAACACTGTTGGATCCAAAAGTGCATTTTTGAAGGAAAAGGATTCACTGGGGCAGACTCCCCGGATCTGAGAAAGCAGTTCCGCTTCGTAGCGGCCCCAAAGCGCTTGTGAGTAGCGAAGCGATAGGTGATCCCCGTATCGGTCCGCTATCAGGCCTGGCATGCCATCGCCTTCCGAGTGTATAAGCCGATATCCCGAGGTGTCGTCTGGCACAATTTGCTTGCGCCAGGTTAGGGCTCGATCCAGTTGCCGCTCGACCCATGCCCCGTCAAACGCGGTTCTGCCTCTAGCAAAAACCCGTATTGGGACCGGTGACAGCGGGTCGTAAAGAGCGGATGCCACTGGGCGTCCTCGTGGCTCTTCCAAGACCAGAACGGCGGGTTCGGCGGGTGCAGGGGTCTTGGCATCCAAATCTGTCGGCCAATACCAAAGATGCCCGGCTTCCCAGCGCCGGAGTGCGCGCGCGGTTAGCTTAACGGGTAGCAACCTTTAATTGTAGGCTGCGCGAGTATTGGTCTGAAGCAACGCCGCAATTCTCTCCTCAATCGGCGGGTGGGTAGAGAAGAGGCGTCCCAGGCCACCCAGCACAGGTGGAAAGATGTACATGTGGCTCATCGCGGGGGATGCCTCCATCGGGATCCGACGGGCGTAGTGATCCAGTTTCTTGAGAGCATTCACCAGTCCCAGCGGGGAACCGGTATATTTCGAAGCGGCGGCATCCGCCGCATATTCACGTGTCCGCGACACCGCCATTTGGATCAGTATCGCCGCGATAGGAGCCAGGAAGAGCATCAGAATGTTGGCACCCGCCGAGCCTCGCTCCTCGTCGTCATGGCGCGCGCCCCCGAAGAAGAACGCCATTCTGCCTAACCCGGTAATGGCTGCGGCTAGCGTCGCGGCAATGGAACTGATCAAAATGTCACGGTGGAGAATATGACCGAGCTCATGTGCAATCACGGCTTCGAGTTCGCGGTCCTCCATTACCTCCAAGAGACCGGCACTCACGGCCACCGAAGAATGCTGGGGATTACGCCCGGTTGCGAACGCGTTAGGGGAATGCTCCGGCAAGACCCACAAGCGGGGCATCGGCAGGCCCATCTTTCGGCAAAGCGCCTGGGTCATGGGCCCAATGCGCCGAAAGATCTCCGGATGCTCCTCGGCGTTAACGGGCTGGGCGCCGGTCATGGCCAAAGCCATCTTCTCCGAGAAAAAGTATCCAAAAAAATTCATCGCCACGGCGCCGAATAAGGCCAAGACCAGCCCTTGCTGCCCACCAAACGCTTGGCCTACGGCCAAAAGAAACCCCGACATCGCTCCTAACAGCAAAACCGTCTTCACCGAATTCATATCTCTTCTCCTTACTGCACTCGTCCGAGCAAAAGTGGGGCAGCCAGCTCATCGCCGGTTGCCCCTGTTAGATAGATGCATTTCGCAATAGAACGGTGTCTTCCGTGTTTATTGCTGCGCCACTTCCACCTTGATCTGCCGCGGCTTGGCAATTTCCTTCTTGGGCAGCGTGACTGAGAGCACGCCATCCTTCAGGACCGCCTTCACTTGGTCGGTGCTCACCGAATCCGGAAGGCTAAAGCTACGGCTAAAGGCACCATAGCTCCGCTCGATGCGGTGGTAGCCTTTTTCGTTCTCCGCCTTCTCAAAGCGGCGCTCGCCTCTCACCAACAGCGTGCCATCTTCAACGCGGATGTCCAAATCTTCCAACTTCACAGCCGGCAAGTCGGCGCGAAGAAGCAACTCGTTTTCCGTCTCCACAATATCTACAGCCGGCGCCCACGGGCGGTTTGCCTGAGGCTCCGCCAACCGGTTTACAGCCTCATCGAGGACACGGAATGCGGCAAAAGGGGACAGATCGAAGGGATTGTAACGGGTTAGGGTCATCTCATTAGCTCCATTGTTTGAACTCTTCGTGATTCTCATCACACTCTAAACATATAATATGAGTCGTCTATTGTCAAGAAAATATTATTGTTCCCTGGAAGTTTTGGGAGAGGTGGAAAAGCAAAAAGACGAGAGCCAGTCCGGGGAGGACTGGCTCTCGTCTTAAGGTTCGATTTTTGAATAGCTTAGCTAGTTGTTCGGAGTTTCCGCGTCGCCTTCGCGACCTTCTTGCAATGCCTTCAGCTTCTCCTCACGGCGCTTCGCCCGGTCCGCCGCTCGGCGTACCAGTTCGCTGCCCACCAGTTCCAGCTTACAGACTTCAGCACCATCGCCCGGCCGGAAGCCAATGCGTACGATGCGGGTGTAGCCGCCGTTTCTTTGCCCAAACCGAGGTCCGAGCTTGTCAAACAGCTTTTTGACGCTTTCCGGCGTCATCAGAAAACTGGCCGCCTGGCGCCGGGAGTGCAATGTGCCTTCCTTGGCCAAGGTGATCATTTTCTCAACCAGCGGCTTGGCCGCTTTTGCTTTCGGGATCGTGGTTTCGATGCGCTCGTCCATTACCATGCTCGTGACAAGGTTCCGAAGGAGAGCCCGGCGAGCGCTTATGTCGCGCTTGAGTTTGTATCCGCCGATACGGTGTTTCATCGTGATTGACTCCTGGTTGCTTCTTCCCGTTTAGAGATCGTCGTCCTCGTCGCCGGTGAGCGGCTCAATAGGAGCCATCCCTCCCGGAGGCGCAATCAGGCGGCCGCTCGCGTCGATCTTCATTCCAAAGCCAAGGCCCAGGCCGCCAAGAATCTCTTTGATTTCATTGAGGCTCTTACGGCCAAAATTCTTCGTCCGCAACATCTCAGCCTCGGTTTTCTGTACGAGATCCCCGATGGTCTGAATGTTGGCGTTCTTCAAGCAGTTGTAGGAGCGGACGCTCAGTTCGAGTTCTTCAACGGAGCGATTCAGCACTTCGTTCATCTGGCCTACCGCGCGCTCAACAGGCTCGTCCACGCTCTCCGGAGTTTCTTCGAAGTTGACGAAGATCGTCATGTGATCCTTCAGGAGTTTGGCCGCCATCCCGATGGAGTCGGCCGGAGATACCGCGCCGTTAGTCCACACTTCGAGAGTCAGTTTGTCGTAGTCCGTCATCTGCCCTAGCCGCGCAGCCTCTACGTTATAGTTCACCTTGCGCACCGGAGAATGCACAGAGTCAATCGGAATGTAGCCGAGGGGAAGGTCTTCGTCGAAGTTGCGGTCCGCGCTTACATAGCCGCGGCCTACCTTGAGGCGCATTTCAATAGAGAGCTTGCCGCCTTCGGAAACGGTCGCCAAATGCAGGTTCCGATCCAGCACTTCAACGTCGGCGTCGGTTTCAATCATCCCGCTGAGAACTTCGCCTTCTTCGTCTACCTTGAGGCGAACCGTCTTGGTGCCTTCGCCAGACATCTTGAATGGAATCTGCTTCAAGTTCAGAATGATATCCGTCGCGTCTTCGACGACGCCCGGAATGGGGGAAAACTCATGCGCCACGCCCTCGATCCGCACAGCCGTGATGGCTGCGCCTTCAATTGAGCTGAGCAGTGCGCGCCGGAGCGCGTTGCCGATCGTGGTGCCAAATCCGCGCTCGAACGGTTGCGCGGTGAACATGCCATAACGCTCGCTGAGCGTTTCCGTGTTGGCAACTAGACGCTTGGGCTTTTGAAAACCTCGAAACATGGGCCTCCTTAGGGATTTTTGTTGTTTTTGTTTTGTACTGCCCTTACTTCGAGTACAGTTCGACGATCAACTGCTCGTTCAGTTGGATTTGCACCAGGTCCTCACGCTTGGGGGCTTGCAAAACGCGGGCCTTAAAGTTTTCACGGTCCACCTCGAGCCAATTCGGCGAGGGGTAGTGCGCTGTCGCATCGCGCGACGAAATGATGCTGGTCACTTTGCGGCTCTTCTCGAAGATTTCAACGACATCTCCGGTACGAACCTGGAAGCTGGGAATATTAGTGCGGCGTCCGTTTACGGTTACATGTCCATGCCGAACCAACTGGCGAGCCTGGGCGCGGCTGGTGGCGAAACCGCAGCGCAGCGTCACGTTATCAAGTCGGCTCTCGAGCATGCTCAATAGGTTGTCGCCAGTAACGCCCGTCTTAGCAACCGCCTTTTCGAAAAGGTTGCGGAACTGCACTTCCAGCACACCGTAATAACGCCGGGCCTTTTGCTTTTCCCGCAACTGCAAGCCGTAGGCCTGCACCTTCGGCTTGCGGTCCTTGCCGTGTTGTCCCGGCGGAAAATTGCGCTTCTCAATCGCGCACTTTTCCGTGTGGCAGCGTTCGCCTTTCAAAAACAACTTCATGCCCTCTCGCCGGCATTGCCGGCATACGGGCCCATTGTAACGAGCCATTTTTCCTTACTTTCTCCTTGCTTTACCAACGAACCAGCCCGTCTCAGGCCAGTTCCAATTTGGTGCAGTTTACGGCCGCTCGTGGCCTTCTTCCTGCTCCTTGACTGCTCTAACCATCCCGCGCCGGCCCCTGCCGGAACGCAGAAACGGGCCGCACCCCGAGGCACGGCCCAAAACTTGTCTCTAACGGGGAATCAGACCCGCCGCCGCTTCGGAGGCCGGCAACCGTTATGCGGTATCGGCGTCACGTCCTTGATGGTTCGGACTTCGATGCCCACGCTACCCAGCGCACGAACCGCCGATTCGCGCCCTGCGCCCGGACCGGATACCCGCACGTCCACCGTGCGCATGCCTGCGCTGTCCTTGGCTTTGGTCGCCGCCGTCAGGCTCGCCTGTTGGGCGGCAAACGGAGTTCCCTTTCGGGACCCGCGGAATCCCAGAGACCCGGAACTAGACCAGCTCACCACGTTTCCCACCGGATCCGTGATCGTGATGATCGTATTGTTAAAAGAAGCCTGCACGAACACCAATCCGGTAGGAACGTGCTTTTTCTCCTTCTTTTTAAATGCCTTCTTCTTCGAAGATTTTGCTGCCGCTTTAGCCATCGTGCTTCCCTATTCTTCCTGACTCGCCAAGCTCTACTTGCCGACCTTCTTCTTGTTCGCCACGGTGCCCTTGCGCGGCCCCTTACGGGTGCGGGCGTTCGTATGAGTACGCTGGCCCCGCGCCGGTAGCCCGCGGCGATGACGCAAGCCGCGATAGCTGCCCATTTCCATCAGGCGCTTGATATTCAGCGACATTTCCTTGCGCAGATCGCCTTCAACCGCGCCTTCAGACTCCAACATCAGGCGTACCCGGTTGATTTCCTCTTCCGATAGATCCGAAATCTTCTTGGTGAATTCGATTTCGCAGCGATGCAAGATCGATTTGGCTCGCGTACGGCCCACCCCATAGATGTACGTCAACCCGATTTGCGCTTGTTTCCGCGCCGGAAGGTCTACGCCTGCAATACGTGCCATGTTTGTCTCAAATCTCCTATCGCTTCTTTACCGAACTGCCTTAGCCTTGCCGCTGCTTATGCTTGGGATTTGTGCAAATCACCCGCACCACGCCCACGCGATGGACGATCTTGCACTTGTCACACATTTTCTTAACCGACGGTCGAACCTTCATAAGCCTTAATCCTTCTCGCCTTTTCCTCTATCGCCTTCTCAACAAACACCTTCGCATCGAAGGCGCCACCAAACCTTAGACCCCGGCCCCTTCGGGCAGCAGTCTCGTAATTCGTCCCCGCGTCTTATCATGCGAGGCCAAAACTACCATCACTCGATCATTGGCTCGCAACCGCGAGAAATTCGCGACCGAAGCCCCGGCAGGATGACCAATCACCTGCGCTCGACTCTCCAGTTCAAGCCGGAACGCCCCGTGGGGAAGCAATTCCAAAACTCTCGCTATCTGTTCGCCTTCTGCCATCCTACAAACCGAATCTACACAGCAGCCCGGTTTCGGACTGCGCTCGACCTAGGGCCGGGTTAGGACCCATGGCCCGTCCGCCGTAATCGCCACAACATGTTCAAAATGCGCACTGGGCTTCCCATCGGTTGCCACCGCAGTCCATTTATCGTTCAACACATTCGTCTCCGGACGGCCTTGATTTACCATCGGTTCGATGGCCAGAACCATGCCTTCCTTCAACTTCGGATTCTCCTGCTGACGGTCCACGTAGTTAGGAACCTGCGGTTCCTCATGCAGATTCGATCCGATTCCGTGACCTACAAACTCGCGAACAACCGTAAAGCCATTCTTCTCGACATGTCCTTCCACCGCTCGGCTGATATCGAACAATCGGTTGCCCGGCACCGCTTGTTCAATCGCCCTCTCCAAGGCTTCCTTGGTGACCTGAAGCAATTTATTGGTTTCCGGTGCGACTTCGCCTACCGGCACCGTGATCGCCGAATCGCCGTAGTAGCCGTTCAGGCAAAGCCCAGTGTCAAGCGAGACAATATCGCCTCGCTTCAGTTGACGCTTCGAAGTCGGCATTCCATGAACCACAACCTCGTTAATCGATGTGCAAAGAACATACGGGAATTTCGTTCCCGCCGCCGGCGTGTAGTAGCCCTTGAAGGCTGGCTTCGCCCCGGCGTCCCGAATCATCTTCTCGGCGACTACTTCCAAATCCATCGTAGTCGCCCCTTCAGTAACCAGACCCGACAGCTTATGCAGGATCTCGTAGACCAGCAAACCGGACCTGCGCATTTTCTCCAGTTCAGACTGGCTCTTCCGGATGATCGCCATTACAGTTTCTGGCTATCGCCAGCTTTACCATTCGAAAATGCTAAAATCCAACTCACAATCTCGTTCGACAAATCTTCCGGCTTTCGATCGCTGCCTTCCACCGAGAGGTAATTCACTCTCGATGCAAAATACTCTAGAACCGGCTTCGTTTGCGCATCATACGCCGCTAGCCGCTGCCGGATCACCGACTCCTTATCGTCCTCGCGTACAATCAACCTTGCACCCTCAATATTGCAGCGTCCCGCCACAATCGGCGGCTTCAATCTGATGTTGTACAAGGTTCCACACTGAGGGCAAATGCGCCGACCCGTTAACCGGGCCGTAATAACATCATAGTCCACTTGCAAGTGAATCACCAACAGCGGGAAGTTCCGCCCGGCGGCCAGCTCTGTGAGCATCTCCGCCTGTCGGATCGTCCGAGGAAAACCATCTAACAAAACACCCGCATGGCAGTCCTGCCGCTCTAGGCGCTCTTCCACCAAACGGATCACTAACTGGTCGGGAACCAAATGCCCCGCCTTGATCACATCCCGTACCTCGCGGCCCAAGGCATCGCCAAGCGCAATGTGCTCGCGAAGCATGTCCCCCGTCGATACGTGCGGCAAACCTAATCTCTCGGTTAAGAGCTTGGCCTGCGTTCCTTTGCCCGATCCCGGCGGGCCAAACAGCACAACCGCCGGGGGGCCATCCATCCCTGCCAAAACCTACACGCTACTCCGGCGTCCACGAATACGGCCCGCCTTTGGAGTAAAACCTTCGTAGTGGCGCATAATCAATTGCGCTTCAATCTGATTAACCGTGTCCATCGCGACACCAACCACAATCAACAACGACGTGCCGCCAAAGTAGAAATTCACGCCCAGGCCGTCCAGAATCCAACGCGGGAAATTCGAGTCAATAAAGTTGCCGACCAGCGGCAAGCGCTGCAACTTGATGCCGGAAATCATCACCTCAGGCAAGAGGCTCAGAAGCGCTAGGTACAAACCGCCTACCACGGTGATGCGAGTCAGGATCCGGTTCATGTAATCGGCGGTATTTTTTCCGGGGCGAATACCCGGAATAAAGCCGCCGAACTTACGCATGTTGTCGGCCGCTTCGTTCGGATTAAAGATGATCGAAACGTAGAAGAAGCAGAAGAATACGATGAGCGCGGTGTAGAGAATGAAGTACAGCGGCTGGGTATGCCCGATCGATTCCAGCAAGCCACTGATCCAACGGTTGTTCTTCACCGGATCGAATTGCAGAAAGGACTGTGGGAAGGTAAGCAGCGATTGGGCGAAGATAACAGGAATAACGCCGCCGGCGTTCACCTTGAGCGGCAAATGCGTTTGCTGCCCGCCCATCACCCGCCGCCCCACCACTCGTTTGGCATACTGCACCGGAATGCGGCGCTCGCCACGCTCCACCAGCACGATCAACCCCACGACGGCAACCATTACCAGAACAATCACAATCAACTGCAGTACGTTCCACTGTCCAGTGACGAAAACGTTGTTATAAATCTCTTGAATGGCCGTCGGAAGTCCAATCACGATCCCGGTAAAGATGATGAGAGACATGCCGTTACCGATCCCACGTTCGGTAATCTGCTCGCCCAACCACATAATGAAGGCCGTGCCTGTGGTGAGGCTGATCATCGTCATCAGGATAAATCCGATGCCTGGACTCAAGACGAATCCGCCGCCTTGATCGCCGGCAGCCTGCAAAGCGGTCGCGATACCGGCACTTTGGAAGAGCGCCAGCACCACTGTCAGGTAACGGGTCCACTGCGTAATCTTCCGGCGGCCGATCTCGCCTTCCTTGGATAACTTCTCGAGCGTAGGCACCACGACGGTAAGCAGCTGCAGGATGATCGAAGCCGTGATATACGGCATGATGCCCAAGGCAAAAATCGTGAGCCGGCGGAACATGCCGCCGCTAAACAGATCGAAGAAACCAAGGATGCTCCCCGAGTTCTGCTGAAAAAATTGCTCCAACTTGTTGGCGTCGATACCAGGGGTGGGGATGTGACCGCCCAAGCGATACACCGCCAACATGGCAAGCGTGAACAGAATCCGATTGCGAAGATCGGGGATCCGGAACACGTTGGCGAAGGCTTCAAAAAAACTCATGAGACTGGACTTAATCCTATCGGAAAAATGCTTCCTGGCTTCTGGCTACTTCTTCTTGCTGGCCTTGCGGAGCAGTGCCGCGTCTTTTTTCGGATTCTTGATGGGCGCCGGCACAAAGGGTAGAACGATTTCTACACTGCCGCCCGCGGCTTCGATCTTCTGCTTGGCGGCCTCGCTGAACATATGCGCGCGTACCGTTAGCTTGCGAGTCAACTCGCCGTTGCCCAGGATCTTCAAACCCTTGCCTAACTTCTTGACGATACCGGACTCCATCAGGCTTTCGGGGCTAAACTCGCTGCCTTCCAGGCGCTCTAAGCGGTTCAAATTCAACACCGCGTACTCCTCCCGAAATGCGTTCGTAAAGCCGCGCTTCGGCATGCGGCGATGCAGCGGCATTTGGCCGCCTTCAAAACCGCGCATTTTCGAATATCCGCTGATGGACTTGGCGCCTTTTGCGCCCCGGCCCGAAAATTTGCCGCGCCGCGAGCCCATGCCTTGCCCAATGCGCTGCTTCTTTTGTTTTTGCCCGGCGGGAGGCCGGAGTTCGCTCAGATTCATGTTTCGATCCTTCTCGCGCTTGCTACTCTTCGACGATTGCCAGAAGATGCGGAATCTTCTTCACCATGCCGCGGAAGGCCGGCGTATCCGGGCGCACCACTACACGGTTCATCTTCTTCAATCCCAGGCTTCGCACAATCACTTTGTGCTTCTCGGGGCAGCAGATTGGGCTGCCGACGAGCTTGATCTTGATGCTCTTCACGTCCATGGCTTGCCTCTTTCGTCTCCGGCCTTACAGCTTCTCCACGGCCAGGCCGCGCAGATCCGCCACCGCCGTTTTTTCGCGCAGTTGCTCCAGTGCCGCCACCGTAGCCTTAACGGCGTTGTGCGCGTTGCGGCTGCCCAGGTTCTTGCTCAGGATGTTCGGAATGCCCACGCTTTCAATCACCGCCCGCACCGGCCCGCCCGCAATCACGCCGGTGCCTTCTGGCGCGGGCTTCAACAGTACATTTCCAGCGCCGAAGCGTCCCTGCACAGGATGAAGAATCGTGGTTTGCAATGTGTTGATTTGCCGCAAGTTTTTCTTGGCGGCTTCAATCCCCTTCTTGATGGCCGCCGGAACTTCCTTGGCCTTTCCCGTACCGTAGCCGACTACCTTCTTCTCGGCGTCGCCCACGACCACCAACGCCGCAAAACTCATGTTCTTGCCGCCCTTGACGACCTTTGTCACGCGGTTAATGGATACCACCTGTTCCTTAAGGTTCAGGCCCTGCGGCTCGACGCGTTTTGCTGTGTTAATTGCCATCTCGTTGCTCTTTCGCTGCTGTCTCGATACCGTTTACTAAAATTCCAGACCCGCTTCGCGCGCCGCGTCGGCCAAGGCCTTCACGCGCCCGTGATAGAGAAAGCCGCCGCGGTCGAAAACCACTTGCTTGATGCCCGCAGCCACGGCCCGCTCGGCCACTAGTTTTCCAATCTCTTTTGCGCCCGCTACGTTGCCACCGGAAGCAACCTGCGAAGCCTTTTCGGCGCTGGAGGCGGCTGCGAGCGTCCTTCCGGAGCGATCGTCGATCACCTGGGCGTAAATGTGATTGAGGCTGCGGAATACCGCCAGGCGCGGCCGTTCGCTTGTGCCTCGAACACGGCGCCGGATGCGGGTGTGAATCCGGCGGCGAACTGCGTCGCGATCTACCAATTTCTTCATAGCTGTCTAGCTCCGTCCTTCTACTTCTTGGCGCCTTTACCGCCCGCGCCGCTCTTGCCGACCTTCTTGCGCAATATCTCGCCCGTATAACGGACGCCCTTGTTCTTATACGGGTCCGGCGGACGCAATGCGCGCATTTTGGCCGCCACTTGCCCCAGCAACTGACGGTCGTAACCCTTCAGCACGATATGTGTTTGCTTTTCAACCGTCATCTCTACGCCGGGAGGCAGAAGAAATTCGATCGAGTGGCTGTAACCCAAGGTAAAGACCGCAACGTTGCCCTTGACGTCGCAGCGATAGCCGATTCCGACAATATCCAATTCCCGGGTAAATCCCGTGGACACGCCGGTCACTGCATTGGACAGCAACGCCCGCGTCAGCCCGTGCTTGGCCGCGTAGGAATCGTTTTCCCGCGTGAGTTCGAGAATGCCGTTCTTGTTTTCCACTTTGATGCCCGCCAGGATCGGGACCGTCAGCTTACCCTTCGGACCTTCCACCAGCAGCTCGCTTCCCACTTGGAACTTCACGCCCGAGGGGAGCGGGATGGGCTTTTTACCTACACGAGACATATTCGTCGATTTCCTTCAATTACTTCCTGGTCTTTAAACCGAACTGCTTCCAACAAAATCGCGTCCAACAAAATCGCGTCCAACCGAATTGCGTTCCAGAATGCCAACGGGTTCCCGGGCTAATAAATCATGCACAGCACTTCGCCGCCGACATTGCTCTTGCGAGCGCTCTTGCCCGTCATCACGCCCTGTGGCGTCGTCAAAATATTGATACCCAAGCCGCCCAAAACTCGCGGCACCCCCTTGGAGCCCACGTAAACCCGGCAACCCGGACGCGAGACGCGCTCCAAATGCGAGATCGCACTTTCGTTCGTCGGGGTGTACTTCAGATAAATCTTGATCGTTTTCTTCGAGCCTTCTTCGGCCAGCTTGAAGTTCAGGATGTAGCCTTCATCCTTGAGAATGCGCGCGATCTCCAGCTTCAGCTTGGAGGCGGGAACGTCCACCTTCGCGTGCCGCGCCTTCAGGGCGTTGCGCACGCGCGTCAGCATATCGGCGATCGGGTCGGAAGTGGTAATGGCCATCTGTTCTAATTCCTCGTCTTCTTCCTGATACTCTTACCAGCTTGATTTCGTCACGCCGGGGACCTCGCCGGCCAGCGCCAACTGGCGGAAGCAGATACGGCATAGATTGAACTTGCGCAGAAAGGCCCGGGGCCGCCCGCAGCGCCCGCAGCGATTGCGGTGCTGGCACTCAAACTTAGGCTTCTTATTGTCTTTGGCGATTTTCGCTGTAGTTGCCATGTTGCTTTGCTGTCGTTCCTTGTCTCAGAGTTCCGGTTGGCTGTTCCGCTTGGCTATATTCCGCTTGGCTTCATTCCGCTTGGCGATCGCCTATTGCCGGAACGGCATGCCCATGTGTTTCAACAGCGAGAGCGCCTCGGGGTCGCTGGTAGCCGTCGTCGTGATGCAAATATTCATACCCCGGTTCTTGTCCACTTTGTTGTAGTCGATTTCCGGGAAGATCAGTTGTTCTTTCAAGCCGATCGTGTAATTGCCGCGTCCGTCGAAGCTCTTGGGATTGATCCCGCGGAAATCGCGTACGCGCGGCAGAGCGATGTTCATAAAACGGTCCAGAAATTCGTACATGGTGTCGCCTCGCAGCGTCACCATGCACCCGATGGGCATGTTCTCCCGCAGCTTAAAGGCCGCGATCGACTTCTTGGCCCGGGTCACCACGGGCTTCTGCCCGGTGATTGCCGACAGTTCTTGGATAGCGACGTCCATCAGCTTTTGATTGCCCGTCGCCTCACCCATGCCCATGTTGATCGAGATCTTCTCGAGCTTCGGAATTGCCATCGAGTTCGCGTAACCGAACTCTTTTTGGAGCGCCGGTACGACGTTCTTGGTGTAATGCTCTTTGAGTCGCGCTTTCGTTGCCATCTTTCGAATCCTGCTGCCTTACTAAATGCTTTACTTGGTATCCAGAACTTCGCCCGTCTTGCGGGCGATCCTGACCCGGCGCGTTTTGCCGCCGGTCGTCTCCACCTTGCTGCCAATCCGCGTGGCGATGCCGCCAGAGGTCAACATCATTACGTTCGAGACGTGAATGCTTGCTTCGCGCTCCGCGAATCCGCCCTTAATGCCCTTGGCCGGGTTCGGCTTCGTGGCGCGCTTCACCATGTTTACGCCCTCCACGATCACTCGTCCCAGGTCGCGGTCCACTTCAATCACGCGTCCCGACGTGCCCTTGTATTTACCCGAAATCACCTTCACCACATCGTCCTTCTTGATACGAATGCGGTTCGGGATGCCTTCTTTGTGACCGCCCGTCATCTTCGCTAGCGACAGTGCCATAACTAAACCACCTCCGGCGCCAGCGACACGATCTTCATAAAGCGCTTGTCGCGCAGTTCGCGCGCTACGGGCCCAAATACGCGGGTGCCAACCGGTTCGCCTAACTCGTTCACCAACACGGCCGCGTTGGAATCGAAACGGATATAGGTGCCGTCCTTACGCCGGGTTTCCTTGCGCATGCGCACAATTACGCAACGTACAACCTTGCCCTTTTTCACCGTCCCGTCCGGGGACGCTTCCTTCACACTCGCCGTAATAATGTCGCCCAGGCCCGCCGTCAGGCCCTTGTCGCCGCCGCGGGGCAGAATACACTGGAGCTTCCGTGCGCCGCTGTTGTCGGCGACCTCCAGGATCGTTCTCATTCCGATCATGACACTCTCCTCGGAACGCACTGCATAGCCGGCGTTCTCATTTCTTGTTGCCCTTCTTCGGGGCTCTCGCTTCGGCGCGCTCGGCCGCCGTGTCTTCGATGACAATCCGAACCGCGGGGCGAACGATCTCGCCCAGCGTCCAGCGCTTTAGCTTCGAAAGAGGACGGCTTTCGATAATGCGCACTAGATCGCCCATCTTCGCCGCTCCGTCCTCGTCGTGCGCGTAAAACTTCTTGCGCCGCGTCAGAATCCGTTTATACAGCTTGTGAGGAACGCGCCGCGTTACCTCTACCACGATGGTCTTCGCCATCTTCGTCGAAACCACTTCTCCGACCTTAGACTGCTTATGCGGCGCCTTTTCCGTGCCCACGCCACTCGCCCCAGCGGCGTTTGCGCCTGCCGCCGTTACCTGCTCGGCCATTATTTGCCTTCCTTCCGTGCGGCGCCCGCCGCTTCGATCTCGCGCTCCCGCAGCACGGTGAGAATGCGCGCCCGGTCTTTCTTCAGTTCCCGCAATTTCTTCACGCCCTCTTGTTGGCCCATCGACAATTGAAAGCGCAGACGAAACATCGACTCTTCGCTTTCGCTTAACTGCTTGTTTAAATCGGCTGCATCCAGCCCGCGAATTTTTTCCACGCTCATTGCCGTCAATCCTTATCGCTAAATCGCTTCGCGCTTTACCAGCTTCGTCTTGAGCGGCAGCTTCATGGCCGCCAGACGCATCGCCTCGGTCGCCGTTTCTACCGGCACGCCTTCCATCTCAAACAGAATTTTGCCCGGCCGAATCACGGCCACCCAACCGTCCGGCGCGCCTTTACCCGAACCCATGCGGACTTCCGCCGGCTTCTTGGTCACCGGTTTATCCGGAAAAATCCGGATCCAAATCTTTCCCCCGCGCTTGATGTAACGCGTCATCGCAATACGCGCCGCCTCGATCTGCCGGTTCGTAATGTACCCGCAGGTCATCGCCTTCAAACCGTATTCGCCAAAGTCCACGCTCGATCCGCGATACGCCATCCCGCGCATGCGGCCGCGCTGCGTCTTGCGGAACTTGACTTTCTTGGGCATCAACATAGATCGTTTTCCTCTTACTGAACTTCGTTGCTACTTCGTCTTTCGGCCATTCGATTTCCAGCCGGTTCCCGCCTATTCGGGCTTCGGCTCTTCACTCGCTGCATTGGCGTCCGCAGATGGATTGCTCTCCGCGCCCGTCGCCTCGTTTTGCATTTCCTGCTTCCAAGTCGGCGCCGGCGGCGCCATGGGCGGCAGAATCGGCCCACCGCTCTTAATCGTGGTTGGCACTTCGGGCGGGGTTACTACAATTCCGCCGTCGGCTGTGGGCGGGACGCCGCCACCCGGAGCCGCATCCGGATTCAGTTGGCGAGGAGCGCGCCCGTCCGCGGACCGATTATTGCGAGGCCCCCGGTCGCCAAAACCGCCCCGGTCGCCGCGATTGTCGCGGTCCCGGTTATCGCGGCGCTGCCGTGGCTGGGGCTCGTTATCGTTGCGCAACATGACGCGGCGCTGGCCTTCGCCGATATCGCCCTTGTAAATCCAGCACTTGACGCCGATCACGCCATAAGTCGTACGGGCTTCGGCGAAACCATAATCGATGTCCGCCCGCAGCGTATGCAGCGGCAGCTGCCCGTGCAGATACCATTCCGTCCGCGCGATTTCAGCGCCATTCAAGCGTCCCGAAACCCGGACCTTAATTCCTTTGCAACCAAAGCGCTGAGCACTGTCCACCGCCTTGCGCATCGCCCGGCGGAACGCAATGCGCTTCTCCAGCTGCAAGGCGATCGACTCGGCCACCAGTTGCGCATCCAGCTCCGGCTTGTGCACTTCCTGAATATCGATGAAAACTTCCCGGCCCGTCTTCTTGCCAAGATCCTGCTTTAACTTCTCAATCTCCGCGCCTTTACGTCCAATAATGATGCCCGGCCGCGACGTGCGGATCGTGATCCGTAGCTTGTTGCCGGGACGGTCCACTTCGATCGAACTCAACCCCGCGCTCTTCAGACGGCTTCGCAAGGAATCTTTCAATTCCAAATCTTCAAAGAGAAGTTTGGCGTAGTCCTGCTTGGCGAACCACCGTGACTTCCACGTCTTGGTTACGCCCAGGCGGAACCCAAAAGGATGTACTTTTTGACCCATTCGTTCTTTTCCTTAGCCTCGTGCCTGCTGTAGCCTGTTGCCTGCTATCCCGGGTCCCTAGTTTTCCGCCGCCGCTTCCTTGGCGGAAGCTTCGGAGACCTTGATCACAATGTGCGAGATCCGGCGCTGGTAGCGATAGGCCCGGCCCATCGGCGCCGGACGGATCCGCTTCATGCGCGGACCCTCGTTCACAAAACACTCGCTCACCACCAAATCGTCTACGTCGATATTGTTCTGCTTGTTTTCCGCGTTGGCGATCGCGCTGCGCAAAACCTTCTCCACCACCGGCGCCATGCGCTTGTTGGTCATTTTTAGGATGTTGATTGCGTCACCGGCCTTCTGGCCGCGAATCAAATCCACCACCAGGCGCGCCTTCTGCGGGCTGGTTCGTACATAACGGGCTTCTGCTTTGGCTACCATCACTGACCTACTTTGCCTGTCCTTACTTACCCTTTTCCGTTGTCTTGGCCGCGTGGCCTTTGAAGGTCCGCGTGGGAGAAAATTCCCCGAGCTTATGGCCCACCATGTTTTCCGTTACATAAACCGGAATGAACTTCTTGCCGTTATGGACGGCCAGCGTGTGGCCAATAAAATTCGGCATGATCGTGGAACGGCGCGACCAGGTCTTGATCACTTTCTTCTCATTCTTCGCGTTCATGGCCTCGATCTTTTCGAGTACATGCGTATCGGCGAAAGGTCCTTTTTTGAGGGAGCGGCTCATGTTTCTCTATTCCTTCCTGCGCCTTCTAGCGTCCCTTGGTCTTCCGGCTGACGATCAGCTTATCGGTGCGTTTGTTGTTGCGCGTCTTGAAGCCGCGAGTCGGCTGACCCCAAGGAGTGACAGGATGGCGCCCACCCGATGTTCGGCCCTCGCCGCCGCCATGCGGGTGATCAACGGGGTTCATCGAAACGCCACGGTTATGAGGACGCTTGCCTACCCAGCGCGTACGTCCGGCTTTGCCCAGCGTTTGATTCTCGTGGTCCAGATTGCCCACTTGGCCAATCGTGGCGTAGCAATCGATTAGCACCCGCCGCACTTCGCCGGAAGGCAGCTTGAGCAGTGCGTATTCCCCGTCCTTGGAAACGACCTGGGCCTCTGCTCCAGCGCTCCGGGCCATTTGCGCGCCCTTGCCCGGGCGCAATTCAATCGCGTGAACCGTGGTACCGGCCGGGATGTTCTTGAGCGGCAGCGAGTTACCGACCAGAATGTCAGCCTCGGGTCCGCTCATCACACTCGATCCCACCTTCAGGCCGACAGGCGCTATGATGTAGCGCTTTTCGCCGTCTACATAGTGCAAAAGCGCGATGCGAGCCGAGCGGTTCGGATCGTATTCGATCGCCGCGACCGTCGCCGGAACGCCAGACTTGTCCCGTTTGAAATCGATCACGCGGTAGGACCGCTTGTGCCCGCCGCCGATGAAGCGCATCGTGGTCCGGCCCGTCGAGTTACGGCCGCCGGATTTGTTGAGGCCTTGCGTCAGGCTCTTTTCGGGCGTCTGCTTCGTGATGTCCTCCCGCGTTTCCACCGTGCGGTAGCGGCGGGTCGGGGTAAAGGGACGATAAGACTTAATCGGCATTTAGACGGCCTCCACGTATTCCGGAACTTTCTGGTCCGGCTTCAACTTCACGTAAGCCTTCTTGAAATCGGGCCGGTAACCGGCAAACTTGCCGCGCCGCCGCAATTTCCCCGGCGTGGTGAGGGTGCGAATCTCCTCCACCTTCACCTTGAAGATCTTCTCGACCGCTTGCTTGATTTGGGTCTTCGTTGCGTCCGTCGCTACCTTGAAGCAAAGCGTCCGGTTGGCCTCTTTGGCAATCGAGCTCTTCTCAGTCACGCGCGGGCTTTGAATAATTCCGTAGATCGACATTTACTTCAACGCCTCCGAAAGTTTTTCCGCCGCCGCTTTGCTCATAAGGATGTCCTTATACTTCAAAAGGTCGTAGGCGGTGACGTCCTTGGAAGTCACCAGCTTGACGCCCGGCAGGTTCTGCGAGCCCAGCAGAAGATTCCGGTTCTCAACGTTCTCCACCAACAGCACGGTCTTGACGGCGTTCAAATTGCCCAACTTGGCCCGGAAACTTTTAGTCTTGTGATCGGCCAGCGTGAAAGCATCTACCACGCGCAATTCTCCGTCGCGCAGCTTGGCCGAAAGAGCCGAACGCAGCGCCCCAAGAATCATCTTCTTGTTCAAGCGATAGCTGTAATCGCGGGGCTGCGGCCCGTGGGTCGTACCGCCGTGGCGCCAGAGGGGCGAACGGATGCTGCCCATACGGGCCCGGCCGGTACCCTTTTGCTTCCACAATTTCTTGCCCGAACCGGCTACTTCGTGTCGGGTCTTCGTCGCGGCCAGGCCGGCGCGCTTGGACGCCATATAGTGGCGCACACTCTCATACAGCAAGTCTTGGTTCACTTCGGCGGCGAAGACTTCCTCGGCCAGTTCCAGCGAGCCGACCTTCGCGTTCTCAAGATTGATTACATCGACCGTAGGCATCGTCTTAACTCCGTCCTGCCTTGGCCCGGCGAATGGTGACATAGGAACCGTTCGCTCCCGGGACCGCGCCCTTGACCATGATCACGTTGTCTTCCAGATCCACATCGACAATCTCGAGGTTGCGCACGGTCACCTGATCCGTGCCCATGTGGCCGCCCATCTTCATGCCGGGGAAAACACGCGAAGGAAAGCTCGATGCGCCAATCGAGCCTGGGGCCCGGTGAAACATCGAACCGTGGCCGCCAGGGCCGCCCCGGAAGTTATGGCGTTTCACCACACCCATAAATCCACGGCCTTTCGAGGTGCCGATGACATCGACCATTTCCTTCGGCTTGAAGTCCTCGGCCATGATCTTGTCGCCAGCCTTAAAGTCGCCGTTGCCATTGCCCAGCCGGAATTCCTGCTGATACTTGACGCCGCTCGCGTCGGCCTTTTTCAGGTGCCCCGTTGCCGGCTTATTAATGCGCGCCGGCTTAACGTATTCCATCAAGCCGACCTGGATCGCGTCGTAGCCGTCCGTAGCGGGCGTCTTGCGCTGCGTCACGACACACGGTCCCGCCTTTACCAGCGTGACCGGCACCACTTGCCCGTCGGCGCGGAAGATCTGTGTCATCCCGATTTTTTTTCCCAAAATTCCTGGGCTCATCGCCAATCTCTCCAGGTCTAGTTACTGTCTACTAACTCGCCGGACAACCGTGTCCGGAACTACTTCTTGCCAAATGCCTTGATTTCCACATCAACCCCCGCCGGGAGGTCGAGCTTCATCAGCGCATCCACGGTGTCCTGCGTAGGCTCGAGAATGTCGAGCAACCGCTTATGCGTGCGAATTTCAAATTGCTCCCGCGACTTCTTATCGACGTGCGGGGATCGATTCACCGTGTAGCGGTTCCGCACCGTTGGCAGCGGGATCGGCCCTGCAATCACGGCGCCCGTGCGCCGCGCCGTGTCGACAATTTCCGTGGTCGACTGGTCCAGTACGCGGTGATCGTAAGCCTTTAAGCGGATGCGGATGCGTTCTTTGTTCATTTCTTTGTACCCGAGCGGCGCGCGCGGCGCGACCTACTCCAGAATCTCCGTCACGGTGCCGGCGCCGACCGTACGGCCGCCTTCGCGG
>CAYLXK010000021.1:0-106119 GCA_964387685.1 uncultured Bryobacter sp. | reverse complement strand
TCCGCGCCCACCGCGAACAAAAACGCGCCGCCGCGCAAAACGAACCCAAATCGCCAGGCGGGCTTAGCTCGCGTACATCCCGCTGACGCGCAGAACCGGGGGAATTCGAATCTCGTTTCGATGCAGAATCAACAACGCCAGAGAACAAACTAACGCGACAATCGCAAGTCCGAATAGCTCACCCTCATCGTCTACCCTTGGCATCCGCATACCCAACCACGCGAAATGGCAAAAAATCGCTCCGCTGCTCAAAGCCAGCGTGAGTCCAGCCCCGTACACGACACGGCCGGGAATCAGTACCAGTGCCGTCGCAAGACATTCGCCTATCCCGCAGGCGATCCGGCCAGCTGGCTCGCACCCTAGCATCGTAAAGATATAGATCGACTCGGGCGCCGAAGTGCATTTACTAAAAACAGACTGCGCCAAGATCAGCGCCACCACGACGCGAAGTATCCAACTGGTGGCCACGAAATAAGTCGTTCGTTGCATCTCTCATTAAGAGATGCCCCCTTTCCTTACCCTTATTCCGAGCCTAGCTGGCGCCGACGCAATTACGCTTTCGTGAAGATAGGGCTGCTGAGTGTACCGGTGCTGTCGGCAAATGATTCTTGCGGTACCTGGAGAGAGCGAAGAATGCTCAAATACAAATTCGACATCCTGGACTCGTCTTTGCGCCAGTAACGCCCATGTTTCAGCCCCATATTGGCGCCACCAGCCACTAAGGTCGGCAGATTCAACGTGTTGTGCGTGGTGCTCGCCCCACTGCCAAAAAGCACGATGGTATTGTCCAGCACGCTGCCCTGACGATCCTGGTAGCCGCCCAAACGCCCCAGGAAATGCGCCACCTGTTGGCTTAGGAATAGGTCGTACTTAGCGAACTGCAACTGCCCTTCTTTGTCTGTCGCGTGAGAAAGGTTGTGGTGCGTCTTGGAAAGCCCCAACTTCAAGGGGAACGTGTCGCTAATGCCCATGCCGTCTTCCCGGTTCAGCATAAAGGCGACTGAACGTGTGATATCGGCGTCGAACGCCAGGGCGATCAGGTCGAACATGTTGCGGTAATATTCCGCCGGCTCGCCCTCGGAATTCGCTTCCAGATTCAGGTGCGAATAATCTTGCTTCTTCAGCGGGATGTCAATCCACCGTTCCGAGGCGATCAGCCTTGATTCCACTTCGTTGAGCGAAGTCAAATACTGATCCATCCGCTCCCGGTCCGATTTCCCCAACTGGCGATCGAGTGCCCGCGCGCTCCCCGCCACCGCGTCCACAAGCTTGATCCGTCGCTGCAGCTTCTCGTGCTCCGATTGCAGAGAACTACGGTCGCCCCCAAAAAGCCGATCAAAAATGCGCCGGGGATTGTTCTCGGCGGGAATCGGCCGTCCTTCGAGGCTATAGGAAATGGTGCCGGTGCGGGAAAGGAAACCGGTGCCCGCGTCGATCGACAACACCAGCGACGGCTGCCGGCAATATTGCTTGGTGTGCAGCGCAATCACCTGATCCAGTCCCACAGAATTGTAGGTGCCGGGTTTCGGGTTGTGCAGCGGCGCGCCGGTCAGCCACATGTCCGAGCACGTATGCGGGTCCGCCTTCGGCCCGCTCGGGTGGTGCAGGCCGCCCAGGAAGCTGAGCTGCTTGCGGAATGGGATCAACGGTTCTGTCGACTTGCCAAAGACGAATTCGCCATTCTTTTCCGCCGTCGGGAACCAACTCCACTCGCTTAGCCCATGTTCGGTCTTCGGCAGCGACATGCCATTGGCCGTATAGAGGGCGCAGAAACGGCGCGGTACCAGGCTGGTTACCTCCGCGCCCATGGCGTCAAGCACGGGCAAGGCCAAGGCCGCACCGCCTACTCCTTGCAGGAAAGCGCGGCGGTCGATTTTCATGGGGCGGTTCATCGCTGTCTCCAGATCCTATTTTTCAAGAAAAATCTTACTATTTACGACAAACCGGACCATGTCCTTCATCCGGTAGCCGCTAGCCCGCAACTTCGGGCCTTCCCGCTTTAGGTAGTCAAGTTCATTGTACGTAAGGCTGCGGCCGTTCGCATAGGTGGCCATATGCTTCAGTGCGCTGAAAGCGATCTGGTCGATCCGGTCTTGGCTCAGGTAGCGCTTTAGGTCGTTGGCCCCCTTCACCTCGGTCTGGTCGGGCAGTTTCGATTGGGCCTCGCTCGGATGCGTCTTCAATCGGCCGCCCGCGTCGAACTCCTCCAGTGCCACACCCCAAGGGTCGATCTTCAAATGGCACTGCACGCAACCCGCATGATTCCTGTGCATCTCCAGGCGCTGCCGCAGCGTTAGATTTTTGGTGTCTTCCTGCAATGCCGGCACATTAGGCGGCGGGTCGGCCGGCGGCTCGGCTATGATCCGGCGCGCGAGCCACGCCCCCCGCTTGACCGGATTCGATTCCCGCCCATCGGATAGTCCCGCTAAAATCGCGGCCTGCGTGAGCACGCCGCCCAGCTCCGGGCGGCCATGGGGAATTGCTTCGAAGCGGAAGCCCTTCTCTGTCTTGTCCGCCAGCCCGTAGTAGCTGGCCACCACCTCGTTGGCCAACACAAAGTCCGAGGCGATTAAATTGCGCGCCGGCAGGTTGTTCCGGATCAAGTATTGCAAATACTGTACCGGTTCCTGCTTCAATTGCGCTCGAGTGTCGCGCGTCAGATTGGGAAAACGCTTCCGGTCGGGCTCCAGTACCTGGAACTTATCGAGGCTAAGCCACTGCGTGGCGAATTCCTGGCTAAAACGCTCGAAGCGGGGATGAGCGATCAAACGATCCACCTCGGCGTTCAACTGTGCGCGCAGCGTACCGCTGGCCGCCAGGCGCAACGCAGTGCGATCTGGAGGCCCATTCCAAAGAAAGTAGGAGAGTTTGCTGGCCAACTCATAGGCGTCGAGTGGCTCAGGCTGCGGAGTGGCGCTACGCTCCACCAGAAAGAGGAACTGCGGCGAGGTCAGCACGACGGCCAGTGCGTCCTTAATGCCGCGTTCGAATGTGCCGCCCGCCGCCCTTGATTTCTCAAAAACCGCCAAAAGCGTCGCGCTCTCTTCGTCGCTGACCGGCCTGCGGAAGGCGCGGGTGGCGAAACTACGAATCACCTGCCGGGCATAAGCCGTGGAATCCTGTTTGCTCTCCGACGGAATAAAGATACTCCGATGCGGCGCTGGCGGCCAAGCCTCATAGAGAGGTCCCTCAAATTCGACCGAACGAAGCGCCAGCCGGGGCATGTCGCGTCCGTCCGTATATTCGCTCCGCACGGCGATCTCGCGAATGCCCGCCAGATAATTCACGTTGTCTTTTTCCACGTTCGGGCTGGGGAAGTTGCTGATTTCGCCCTCAAAAACGTAGCGCCCCTCAGGGCCCGCCGCCACCGTCTGCGGCGCGCCCACCGGTGCGAAGGTGCTGCCGCAATCGCGGCGCAGTCCCAGGTGCACGCCCAGACGGGGCAGGCGTTTCTCGAAAACCGTAAATCGTTGCGCAAGCGGGTCGGCGGGGGCAAGCGGCGTTAGCTCCAAACGTTCGAGTTCCCGCGAGCCGCCCAGCCGGTAGCTCACTGCCAAAGGGCCCGCCGGCAAGCGGACGGCCAGAAATGCCGGCTGCTGCAGTTGGCCCGAAAACTGGCGGCTGCCCAGCGTCAAGTGCAGGTCTTGCGGGCGCTCCGGCGGCGCCTTGAGAAAGGCTTTGCCTGCGTTGAGCAGCGCTTGGATTTCGCCGTCGGCGAGCGCACGGCGATACAGCCTGACCTCATCCAACTCCCCCTTCCAGGCAGGTCCACCGGCCACCCTGCCCAGTTGCAATTTGACTTTCGGGTTGTCGAGATTCGCGCGGCCAATCTCGCCTTTTGCCACGGCATAGCCATTGACGTACAGGACACTTTCTTTCCCGCCGCGACGCACTACTGCCGCGACATGCTGCCAGACATTGGGGCGAAGCACGCCCGCGCCGGACAGCAATGCCCCGTTGGACCGGTTGTCGGCCCCAGCCGTCTCCAGCCGTACGGTGCCCCGCCCGTCCGGCAGATCCAGAATCCAGCCTTGCGTCCATTCATAGCCGCCTAAACTCACGATTCCGGCGCGGCGCAGTTGTTCGGGACGCAGCCATAGGGCTACGGTGAAGTCCCCCTCTCCCACCTTCGGAGAATCCTGCGGGGCTATTTTCACGAAACTTCCCTCTCCATCCAGCGAGATCGCCCGCCCAAAGGGTGAATCCACAAAACGAGCCGCACCTTCCAGAGTCCCAGGCCCGGGCCCATTTAACGGCCAGTAGCCGCCCAGGTCCTGATCCAGGCGCGAGGCATCCGGAGCGGCCGAAATCGCTTGCATCGGGGCGGCAACGGCGTCTACCCGGTAAACGCCCGCCTGCGGGATCACGACTTTTCCCGGTTCCCGCAACACGAAAGCGGGGGCGCCCGCGATCGGCGCCTCCGCGCCGAGGAGCAGCCCGTCGTCGTACTTCGCGGCGGTAACGGTGACTCGAAAGCGTCCATAGTCGGGCAGTTCGCGGAGTGAGATTTTGAAATTCGCTTTGGGCCCGTAGGTGCCGTCGGCCTCAAAGAGCTCCTCGTTTGGAATAGCCGGCCTTAGAAGCAATCCCTCTGGCGCGGCGCTATAGGCATGGCCTTTCGGATAGCCGTTGCTCCCCCGCATGCAGGCGAAAACGGCGTGATAGATGCTGTCGTAGTCCCTCCAGCCGCGCACGGTGTCGTTGCCCGCGTAGCCTTCGATGAAGCGGTACTTCGTCTTCATCTGGAAAGGCTCAAAGGCGAAGGGCTTCTTCGGCGTTAGTTGGGTCACCAGGAAGTCTTTGTTCTCCAGCAGGAGGCTGTTGGCGCCCAGAATCAACTTGTCCGGAAGGGGGCTGGGATTGACGCCGTTTCCCAAGTCCATGCGGAAGTTCTGAATCTTTGGCTTCGACTTGGGGTCGACAATCGCCCGGTCCAAGGCCTTGTCGGCTATTTCGAGGTAGGCCTCAAGCAGCAAAGGCGAAAGCTGAAGAGTCTCCTTGTTGTTGACGAAGCCGTCGCTCGAGATGGCATCGGGCGGGAGTATTTCGGTCAGGTCGTCTTCCAGATGCAGCAATTCGCGCAAGGTGTTCCGGTACTGCGCCACCGTGAGGCGGCGCACCACGCCGTTCTTAGGTGCAGGGCGCAGGCGGGCCACCTCTAGGCCCTGGGAAATCCAATCCACAATCTGACGGCGGGCTTCTGGGGAAGGTTGCGGCAATCCTTTGGGGGGCATGGTGCCGGCCTGGACCCGATGGCGAATGCCTTCCCAAAGGCGAATGTGACGGTCGTCAAGCGAGGCGTCCAGATGGTCGACGCGGACACCGGCGGTAGGATTATCCGCGTTGTGGCACTGCGCGCAGTTCTGTTTGAGAAAGGGCTTTACGCTCTCGTCAAAAGAGGGCGCCAAAGCAACGGAAGGACTGCCGGCCGTCTGCGCAAAGAGCAGCCTCGCTGTCCAGCCAATACCCAATAAAGATGCGGTTACGAATACAAATAGGGCTTGGCTTTTCAGCCAACGTACGGTGATGCTCATCAGTGCCTGCGCGACTGTCATCGTATCACCCGGCGGGGCCTGTTACCTTCGGCGGGAGCAAGCCGTCTGCTTTGTATAAACTCGGTGTATCTTGAAGCGCTTTCTTATATCCCTCCTTGCCTTACTGGCGGCGTCCCTCGCGGCGGCGCCACCAAATCTCCCGCTCGAGCGCCAATTTGAAGCGGTTGTGCGCCCCTTTCTGGCCAAGAACTGCGTTGGCTGCCATAGCGGCGCCAACCCGGCGGCACAGTTCGATCTGAAGGCCTACAACACGCTCGAGCAGGTCACCAAGGACTACCCGCGCTGGGCGTTGGTAAAGGAAAGGCTAGAAGCGGGAGACATGCCCCCGAAGCCCTTAGCGGCGCCTCCCGTCCAGGCCACGCATGGGGTTATTGAGTGGATTGAAGCTCTACGCAGCGCCGAGATCAAGCGCAACGCGGGCGATCCTGGTCTGGTACCGGCCCGGCGCTTAAGCAACGCCGAGTACAACTACACGATCCGGGACTTAACTGGCGAAGACTTGAAGGTGACTCGCGAGTTCCCCATCGACCCGGCCAATCCGGCGGGATTTGACAACTCCGGCGAATCGCTCACGATGTCGCCCGCGCTCTTGAACAAGTATCTCCAAGCGGCGCGGGAGGTGGCGAACCATATGGTCTTAACGCCGGACGCCATGGCCTTTTCCCCTCACCCGATGCTCGTCGAGACAGACCGCGAGAAGTTTGCCGTGCGGCGCATCGTCCAGTTCTATCTCAGCCAGCCGACGCGCTACGCGGACTACTTTGAAGCCGCTTGGCGCTACCAGCATCGTGCCGCCTTGAAGAAGCCCACCTCGACGCTGGCCAGTTTCGCGAAGGAGGCCAAGATCAGCCCCAAATACCTGCCGCTGGTATGGCAGATTCTGCAGGAGCCGAACGCGGTGGGACCCGTGGCTACGCTGCAGAAGATGTTTCAGGCCTTGCCCGCGCCGGCCTTGAGCGAGCCCGCCGTATTGAAGGCCAAGACGCTCGAGATGCAGGATTTCGTCACGCGGATTCGCGCCCATACGGCCAAAGAGTTCTTCGCCCCCAAGGTGAAGGGCTTGCCAGCGGCATCGCAGCCCTTGCTGAACTGGAAACTGCGGGAGTACTCGCTGCACCGCCGGGAATTCGAGCCCAAGACCCTGCGCAACGACACGGACCCGCCGCCGGCCGAGCCGGTCATTCCCCGCTTCGCCGGCCTGCACCAGGAGGCCGCAACCCGTTGGGCGGCGGTCTCGGCCAAAGCGCGGATGAACGATGCGGATCTGATCGTGCCGGCCGCGGAACGGAAGCGCTACGAGGCCGCCTTTGCGCGCTTTGCCCAGGTGTTCCCAGACCGCTTCTACATCACGGAGCGCGGACGGTTTTGGCCGGACGAAACGCAGGACAAAGGCCGCTTACTTAGCGCGGGCTATCACAGCGTGATTGGCTTCTACCGGGACGACCGGCCCTTGCTCGAGCTGATCCTGGACGAGCGGGGGAAACGGGAACTGGACCGCCTCTGGAACGAATTCGACTACATGGCGCAGGCCACAGACCGCACCTGGACGCAATACTTCTTCAACCAAAGCGGCGAGGTGCAAGGCAAAGGCGCGGAATCCGCTTCCGACCGGCCCGTGGGCATGGCGTTGAACGATACGCGCGTGATTATGGCGATGAAGGAGAGCTATCTCGCCAAAGCCGCCGCGGATCCAGGCAACGACCCGATTGCGCCGACGGCTATCCGCGACCATTTCGACCGGATCGACGCGACGCTGCGCGATCTGGAGCGGCAGAGGAAGCTGGCGGAACCGAAACACTTGGACGCGCTGTTGCGCTTTGCCGCACGCGCCTATCGGCGCCCGCTTTCGGTGGGCGAACGCAACGAGCAGGTTGCGTACTACCGGAAGCTGCGCGCCGAGAAGGAGTTATCGCACGAGGATGCGATTCGCGAGTCGTTGGTAAGCGTGTTGATGGCCCCGGACTTTCTCTATCGAGTGGATCTGCAGAGCAGCGCCGCGCCCGCGGTGAAGCGCCCGGGGAGCGCGCCCAGGCAGCCGCTAGCCAGCCTCGAATTGGCCAGCCGCCTGAGTTACTTTCTATGGTCCAGCGCGCCCGATGAGGAGTTGCTGCGGCACGCCGAACTCGGTGACCTTAGGACGCCTGCGGTCCTGCTGGCGCAGACGCGCCGTATGCTGAAAGACCCAAAGGTGCGGGGCATGGCGACGGAGTTCACCGGGAACTGGCTGGGCGTCCGGCATTTTGAGAAGAACAATTCCGTCGACCGGATGCGCTTCCCGGGCTTCACGAACGAAGTGCGGGCAGCGATGTTTGAGGAGCCCGTGCGCGTGATGGAGGAAGCGATCGCGGGCAACCGGCGGGTGCTCGATTTAATCTACGGCGACTATACATTCGTCAACCCGGCGCTGGCGCAGCACTACGGCATGCCGGAAGTGAAGGGCGACCACGGCACTTGGGTGCGCGTGGAGAATGCCGGACAATACGGACGGGGTGGACTGCTGCCGATGGCGGTCTTTCTAACCCAAAATTCGCCCGGACTGCGGACCAGCCCGGTGAAGCGCGGCAACTGGGTGGTGCAGAAAATTCTGGGAGAGGTTGTTCCTCCCCCACCGCCCTCGGTGCCGGAACTGCCGAACGACGAGGCGACGTCGGAATTGCCGGTGCGGGAAATGCTGGCCAAGCATCGCGATAACGCCGCGTGCGCGGCCTGCCACGCCCGTATCGATTCCTTCGGACTACCGTTTGAAGGCTATAGCCCGGTGGGCGGCGCGCGCAGCAAGGATTTGGCGGGGAGGCCCATCGATACGCTCGTGAGCTATCCGGGGGGCGTCCGCGGAGAGGGGGTGGCCGGCTTGAAAGAGTTCATTCGGACGCGGCGCCAACAAGACTTTGTTCATAACGTGAGCCGCAAGCTGCTCGCCTTTGCGCTAAACCGCTCGCTGCAGCTTTCCGATGAGAGCTTGGTGGAGCGCATGGCGGCAAAAGCGGCGGCGAACCAATACCGCTTCCAAACGCTGATCGAGACGATCGTGGCGAGCCCGCAGTTTTTGAATCGCCGCGTGGTGGAAGCCCCGCAGTTAACTGAGATAACATCACCAGTCAGGATGGCCCGAAAATGAAGCGATCGATGCAGAAGTCCGTCTCTAGCCTTTCCCGCCGCATGGTTTTGCGGGGTGCGGGCTGCGCTGTGGGGCTGCCGTGGCTGGAGTCCCTCCATGCTTTGGCGGACACGCCGAAGGCGGGTGCCTTCGCCAAGCGATTTGGCGTGGTCTTCCTGGGTTGCGGCATCAACGAAGATCATTGGAGCGCCGAAGGCCAGGGGGCGGAAATGAAGCTGAGCAAGACGCTCAGCCCACTGGAACCCTTAAAGCAGAAGATCAACGTAATCGATGGCCTCTATGTAAAGGCGCTGACGGGGCAGGGAATTCACCCTGGGCAGACGGGCAGCTTGCTATCGGGCGCCAAGATCGCACGCGGCGCGGTGATTCATTCGGGCATCAGCGTGGACCAGATGATCGCCAACAAGATAGGCGAAGATACACCGCAATCGAGCATCGTTCTGGCCTGCGATCAGCCGATGACGGGTTATCACGAGACGAACTTCTCGATGGCCTACAGCTCGCATATTTCGTGGCAAAGCCCGGATTCGCCCGTGCCGGTGGAAGTCTATCCGTCTTTGGCTTGGGACAATCTCTTCGATAACCGGGGCAGCCTATTGAACATTAGCGTCCTGGACCGGGTGAAGGATCGCGCGGAGAAACTGACGAAAAAGGTAAGCGCGGGCGATAAGGCGAAGCTCGACGAATACCTGACGAGCGTGCGCGAAGTGGAGAAGCGCGTCGAAAGCATGCGCAAAGGCAAGGAGAGCGCCGACGATTCCGCCAAGGCCAAAAATACGGTGGCCTCGACCATGGACCGGCCGGCGAATGGACTGCCCGAGGATCTGCGGGATCATGCGCGGCTGATGTGCGACATTGTCGCCATTGCCTTCCAGACCAACAAGACGCGCGTGGCGAGCTTGATCATCTCTCGCGACCTTTCGGCCATGTATTACCCCTTTCTGGACGTAAAGGAAGGGCATCATGCGGCCTCTCATGACAACGCGTCGGCCGGTTATGAACGGATCGCGCGCTTCCACGTAGAGCAGTACGCCTACCTGGCTTCCAAGCTCGACGCCATGAAGGAAGGAGAGGGCACGGTGCTGGACAACACCTGCCTCATGTTCCTGTCGAACCTTTGGATCGGCCGGAAGCACGACAACTTCCGCTTGCCCTTGGTGCTGGCGGGCGGGCTGGGCGGTACGCTGCAGACGGGACGCAGCCTGAACTACCTGAAAGATACGGCGGATAACCGCAAGATGTGCAGCCTGTATTTGTCGTTGATGGACCGCTTCGGAATCCAGGCGGAAGAGTTTGGGGATTCCAAGACAAGGCTCGAACGGCTGTAAGAGGTCAGCGACCGCCTTACGCCGGCGGAGCGATACCTATATCCTGGAACAGAGACTATAGATTCCGTCTTAAAGGAAAAACGCAATGACCAGACGCAACCTCATCCTGACCGGCGCATTCGCCAGCATTGGCCTCCGCGCGCAAGGTCCTAGTGCGACCGTAATGCTACCGAAGCTACCGTATGCGCTCGACGCGCTGGAGCCGTTCATCGACGCCAAGACGATGGAGATCCACCACGGCAAGCACCATCAGACCTATGTGGACAATCTGAACAAGGCGCTGGCCACGCAACCGGACCTGGCCAAGCAACCGCTCGATCAGTTGCTGAAGAATCTCGCGGCGCTGCCGGAATCGGTGCGGGGCGCGATCCGCAACAGCGGGGGCGGCCATGCCAATCACTCGCTTTTCTGGCAGACACTGGGCAAGCCGAAAGCGGGTCCCGCGGGCAAGCTGGCCAAGGCCATCGAGAAGTCGTTTGGGTCGCAGAGCGCCTTTGAAGAGAAACTGCGGACGGCGGGGCTGGGAGTCTTCGGCAGCGGCTGGGTTTGGGTGACGCCCAGCGGAGCCGACGCCTTGGCGATCGAGACCTCGCCGAACCAGGACAGCCCCTGGAACGCGGGCAAGACGCCGCTGTTCGGGATCGACGTTTGGGAGCACGCCTACTATTTGAAGTATCAGAACCGGCGTGCGGATTATCTGACATCGGTACTGAAAGTGGTGAACTGGGATTTTGTGTCCGAGCGCTACGAAGGTCTCGCGAAGTAGAGACCGCCAGCGGAAGATAGAGCCGGCGGTGGGGGCCGCCGACGGAGAGATATGCGGGGAGTGACCGTGGGTGGTCACTCCACTTAGGGCGGGCGGGGCAAACATTGCACTTAGCTTTGGCCGCGAACTTGCAGGTAGAAACGACATGCAAGACACGCGAGCGGGCGACGTAACCACGACGGCCGACACTTTAAAAGAGTTGATCCAAACGGCCAAGGAGGGCGAAAGCGGCTTTCGCAGCGCCGCACAGGACTGCACGGACACGCACCTAAAGGAGTTGTTCATGCGGCTCTCCTATGAGCGCGGCTCTTTTGTGCGGGAGCTGGAACCCTTGATAGCCAAGCAGAGCGGGGACACGGACGTTTCCGATTCCCTGGCGGGGGCGATACACCGAGGCTGGATGCGCATCCGGTCCGCGGTATCAACCCGCTCGAACCTGGCTGTGCTGGAGGAGTGCGAACGGGGCGAATCGTACGCGGAGAAGGAGTACGATGCGGCGCTCAAGGGGCAAGATCTGGGCGAGGCCAGGGATCACGTACAACGGCAACACGACCGCGTCGTGATAGCCCACCGAGAAGTGACGCGTCGGCGGGATCTGTTGGCGGCGAAGGCGTAGGGGGGCGCTATGGTAGCTACCGATACGACAGAGCAGAAGGCGCCGGCGGCGCTGGACCAGGACGGGTATGAACGAGCCTACTCGGACGGCTTTCGTTCCACGCTGCGAATGCTCCGTTCCAAAGGGGCGGACTTCGAGACAGCGGAAGAGCTGGCGCAGGCGGCGTGGGCGCGAGGGTGGCAATTCCGGCAACAATTGCTAGACCCTTTATTGGTGGGCGCTTGGGTCAATACCATTGCGCGGAACCTGTTTTGGAGCCGGGTGGCCTATGAGCAGCGCTATCAGGAGCTGGGCGAGATCGCGCAAACCTCAAATTGGGATAGCTCCTTGGAAGCGAGGGCGATCCTAAGCGGGTGTTCCGAGGGGGAATCGAAGTTACTGCGGCTCTTTTATCTGGAGGGATACACCATGCACGAGATCGCGCGCAACGAGAAGTTATGCGCCACAACGGTGCGGGTGCGCATGATGCGGCTTCGCCGGAAAGTGCGGACCCGTTTGGAGAGTAATTAGGTTGGTAACCGGCAAGTGGCGAAATGACCGTATTCGGACATCCCAGCGTAGGCCCTTCTCTAATGAACAACAGCGGAGGCAGCCCTTCTTAGGAGCCGCTTCCGCTGTTGTTCCCTCCGACAGACGACTTTTGTTCCGCTGGGTCCCGGATGGACGCCGATGACTCGCAGTTCTGAGGAGGTCGTCGGCACTTTGAGAGCAATCGCAGGGCCAATTAGAGGGCGCTAGATGTCTTTGCGGGAGATCCCCAGTTTGCGCATCATGGCGTTGAGCGTGGTGCGGTGGAGACCTAGTCGAGTGGCGGCCGCCGTAACTACGCCTCCGCATTCGCGCAGCACGCGCAAAATGTGTTCGCGCTCCACTTGCTCCAGTGTTTCGCCGGTCACGACCGGAGCCCCCGCACGGTGGATCTCATTCAAGGGCGCGCGCAGACTGGTGCCGGAAGAAAGGATGACGGAGCGCTCGATGAAGTTCTCCAGTTCCCGGACATTGCCGGGCCAAGGCCAACTGACCAGGGCGCGCATGGTCTCCGTGGGGATCTTCTTGATCGAGCGATTCAGCTTAGCCGCATATCTATTAGTGAAAAGGCGCACGAGAATTGGAATGTCTTCGGGGTGGTCTCGAAGCGGAGGGGTATTGATAGGGAAGACCTTGAGGCGGTAGTACAAATCGGGGCGAAAGAGCTTGTCGCCCATCATCTGGGTGAGGTTGCGGTTGGTGGCCGCCACCAGACGAACGTCGATGGGAATGGTCTTCGTGCCGCCAAGGCGTTCAAAGGCTTTCTCTTGCAGTGCGCGCAGGAGTTTGGGTTGGAGATCCAAGGGGATGTCGCCCACCTCGTCCAAAAAGAGGGTGCCGTGGTGGGCCATCTCAAAGCGTCCGATTTTCTGCGAGAGCGCGCCGGTAAAGGCACCGCGCTCGTAGCCGAAAAGCTCGCTTTCCAAGAGGCCGGTGGGGATGGCGGCGCAATTCAGGGTCACGAAAGGTAAGGCCGCGCGGGGGCTCATCCGGTGGACGGCGCGCGCGACGAGTTCTTTGCCGGTGCCAGTCTCGCCGAGGATCAAAACCGCGGCGTCGGTCGGGGCGACCATTTCCACCAGGCGCAGCATCCGTTTCAGTTCCGGGCTCTGGCCAACGATTTCTCCAAAGCCGGTAGGCTCGCTGGTTGGTTCCGCTTCCACGCTTTCAAGTTGGTTGCGCTCGGTCAGGTCCTGGATGAACGAGATCCAGCGAAAAGGCGAGAGCTTCAAGACTGCCGTCGCCACCAGGACGGGTATGCGGGTGCCGTCTTTGCGCACAAACTCTTTTTCATAGGGGGTGCAGGCGCCGAAGCGCAGGCCTTCTTCGTGCGCGCATTCGTCCTGCTCGATAAACTCCTGCGGTGTCAGATCCGGCCATTGCAGGCGTCCGGATTGGAGGTCTTCGCGGGTATAGCCGACCATCTCGAGGAAGGCCTCGTTGGCTTCCGGGACCTTGTCGAACTCGCCGGAGACGACCCCTGCGATGCGGGAAGGAGCGGGCAGGGTTTGCTTTCGGGCGCGCCCTCGCCGCAGCTTCTCATCGCGCTCGTGGCGCTCGCTGAAATCGCGGTTGACGCAGGCAAAGCCTTGCAAAAGGCCATCTTCGTCGTGCAGGGCCATGGTGATGGAATTGGCCCAAAACTTCGTTTCGTTCTGTCGAACATGCCACCCTTCTATGGCCCGGTGGCCAAGGGAGGCCACGCGAAGAAGCTGCTCGTCGAGTTCGATGCGGTCAGCGTCCTCTTTGGGATAGAGGATGGACGCTGGGCGACCAACGATTTCGTCCACGGTGTAGCCATAGATGCGCTCGGCACCCGAATACCAAGCAACGATGGCGCCCTGCGGGTCTTTGAGAAAGAGCGCGAAGTCCTGGTCCCACGGGCGCTCAAAGGGGCGCGGCTCATTGGGCGACCGGCTCTGCAAGACGATGAGATGGCGAGAGGGCAGCACGTGCGCCATGGCCCGGAATTCAACGTCGCGCGGGGTACCGTCGGCGCGGAGTAGCTGCCATGCGCCTCGCTTGTTAGCACCCTCTTTCAACGTCGCCCAAAGCTCGGTAATGCCCGACGCCGAGTTGGGGTCGGCAAACTTGTCGAGGGGACGCCCCATGATCTGATCGCGGGTCAGCCCCAATAGCTGAGCGGTGCCGACGCTAACTTCTGTGGAGTTACCCGAATCGTCGGCAAGCAAGATCGGGGAAGACGGGTGGTAGAAAATCGCACGGAACAACAATTCCAAGGCACCGGGGCCCTGGTCTTGCAGCCATTGCGTGGCGTGAGTCAGCGGGCCAGCATCGCTCATCGCACAACGACCTTTCGGCCAAGGATGGTAGAAAGAATCTTTGGCCGTACCAATACTAACATTCTTTCACGCTCATGGTTGGCGAATTGAGAAGCGACCACATTTAGTCATTCCAGTAGCGTGGCGGAGCGTAGCCAACGCGGTGCGAGCCCAGGTTTTTATGGTGCCCAGGGGCCGGTTGAGTACGTGGGCGATTTCGGAGTGAGAGTAGCCGTGGCCATAGGCCAGATCGATGACGGTGCGCTCCCGCAAACTGAGCTTCCGGAAGGCGTGGGAAAGTAAGCCGAGCTCGAGGGAAGGCAGGACACTACGTTCGAGATCGGCGCAAAGTCTGGGATCTCTGGTTTCGTTGGGCCGCCAAGGGCGCTGCTTCCAACGGCCTTTCGAGCGCACGTAGTCTATGGCGCGGTGACGTGCGATGGTGAGCAGCCACGAAGCGAGGGCTCCTTTGCGGCCGTCATAAAGCAGGGCGGCGGTCCAAACGCGAAGGAAAGTTTCTTGCACGAGGTCCTCGGCAACGCCTGTGTCGCCCACAATGCGAAAGACCAGTAGATAAACTACGCGGTGGTAACGCGTGTGGAGTTCGGCGAGGGCTTCGGCATCGTGGTTCTGAATGCGAAGGATGAGCGAGGATTCCCCAGCGTAATCGGGCGCGGTAGCGGTAGCGATTTCAAGCATAAGCAGAACGAAAAAGAGTCGGACAGTGACGTAAGACCGCAATAACGCGGCTAGGCGAAGTTGTTAAGCAGGCGAATGGCCGTTGGTAGACGTACTGCGAATGCACGAGCAAGACATTGGGCAAGAGGGCAGATAAAGCGTTGAAACTAACAGGATTCAGGTTGAAGGTCCCGTGTGGGGCTCGCGTTGGTGGGGTCCCTTAAGGCGGCTCAAGATGGCGTGAAAGGCGTGACCGTATTTGGTCACCATTACGGCATTTGGTCAACTGCAAAGAAATCGTTTTGTGTTGCGCCCTACCGATGCCAATCCTTCCTTGCGGAGGAGGGTGGCCGGGTGAGGATTTAAGGGATGGTTGGTGAATTGCTACACCGGTGGCCTAGGAGCGACTTATGCCTTTAATGAATATCGTAGTTTTCCTTGTGGTAGTCGGAGTGGGATTGTACTTAATTAACCGGTACATACCAATGGCCGCTAGTATTAAGAACATTCTGAATATTGTGGTGGTGGTGGCGGTATGCATTTGGCTGTTGCAGGCGACTGGATTGTGGGCGGGTGTCAGCACGTTTCGGTTGACTAGATGAGTCCCAGCCAGGGCTGGAGAGTCGAGCATTTATGGCATCTGACCGCCAGCGGTCATTTTGGATAGGGTGCCGCGATGGCTATTCCGTCACGGAAACGCCACAGCGACGCTTACAGGTCTATCGGCAAGCGAGGACAGGGCTAAAGGACTTCCGAGTGCTCTGTTTGGAAGGCGAGGCTACGGCCCTTCCAGATTCGGTCCATGGTGAAAGTTGGCTTTGCAAACCGAGGAATGCGGGAGCCAAGATCCGAGGCAGAATACAAAATCTGGAAGCAAAGAAAGAAAACTAAAAAATGAAGCTATTTAATGTCGCGCTGGTGGCGATAGGTCTGATCGTCAGCGGAGCGCTGTTTAGTCCGGCCGTTCAGGCGGACGAATGGAATCGGAAGACGATCGTGAAGTTCAGCGGCCCGGTGGAGATTCCGGGTGTGCACATGCCTGGCTGGGGCGTGTTGCCGGCTGGTACCTATGTTTTCAAGATTCTGGATTCGCAGTCCAATCGCCACATCGTCCAGATCTTTAGTGAGGACGAGAAAACGGTTTACGCGACCATTCTGGCAATTCCCAACTACCGCTTGCAGGCAACGGACAAGACGGTGATTACCTTCCGGGAGCGCCCGGCCGGACAGCCCGAAGCGCTTCGGGCCTGGTTTTATCCGGGAAGGACCTCCGGCGAGGAGTTCGTTTATCCCAAGGCTAAAGCGCTTGCGCTAGCCAAGGAAAGCAACACGCCGGTGTTGTTTGTGCCGGACGAGCTTCCGCTGGAAGCGACGGCACCGATTCAGACGGCCGATGCGCCGGTGGTCTTAGAAATGAAGCGCGCTCCGATTATGGCCGTGAAGCCGACGGGTGAAGAAATTCAACTCGCCGAGGTAGTAACGGAACCGCCGGCGGAGACGCAAGTAGCCGCGGCAGCGCAGACCTCCGATAATCAGGCGCCTTCGGCCAGCCAGAATGCTCCCACCCGGCTTCCCGATACGGCGAGCGAATTGCCGCTCATTGGGCTACTGGGAATGGGCGCCGTCGCTGGAGCCTTTGCGATTCGCGCGGCCGCGAGCCGGTTGTAATAGTCAGATCGAAGCCATGGGGCGGCCCGCCATTGTGCGCGGGCCGCGTTATGGGATGGAAAAGAATGAGGGAAGGCCATGAAAGATAGAGGGTTTCCCTATGCGGCGTTTACGTCCAAGGGTTGGCAGAATGCCAAGGGCCGTTTTGAAACGAAAGCTCGTGGCATGGCGGTGCTGAATTCCCCGCAAATGAACAAGGGTACGGCGTTTACGGCCGAGGAGAGAACGGCGCTATGCCTAACCGGTTTATTGCCGCCTGAGATTACCACTTTGGAGACGCAGACGCAGAGCGCGTATGCGCAATACGAGCGGCTGCAGGATCCGCTGAGCAAGAACCTCTATTTGACGGCGTTGCACGACCGGAACGAGGTTTTGTTTTATAGCCTGTTCTCGCAACATTTGCGGGAGATGATCCCGATCGTGAACGACCATACGGTAGGGATAGCGCTGGCGCAGAATCATCATGAGAGCCGTCGGCCGCGAGGCATGTATCTTTCGATCGACCACATGGACGGGATCGAAGACGCCTTCAAGAACCTAAGGGCGGGCACCGACGATATCGACCTGATGCTGGCTACGGACTCGGAAAGGATTCTGGGACTGGGCGACTGGGGACTGGGCGGGATTGAGGTGGCCATCGGAAAGCTGGCGATTTATACGGCGGCGGGCGGCGTGGATCCGACGAGGGTGATTCCAGTGATGTTGGATGTGGGAACGAACAGAGAGAACCTATTGGCCGATCCGATGTACGTAGGAAACCGGCACGCGAGGGTGCGGGGCGAGCGGTACGACGACTTCATCGACGTCTATGTCAAAGCCGCGAACAAGTATTTCCCGAACGCAATCTTGCAATTCGAGGATTTTGCGCCGAGTAACGGGCGGCGGATCCTGGATCGATACCGCAATTCCATGGCGACCTTCAACGATGCGATGCAGGGCACGGGGGCCATTACCCTGGCGGCGGTGATCTCCGCGGGGCGCGTGTCGGGTACGCCGTTACGCCACCAACGGGTGATCATTTTTGGGGCGGGCACGGCGGGCATTGGGGTGGCGGACCAAATCCGCGACGCGATGATCCGGGATGGGCTTTCAGCGGAAGCCGCAACGCGGCGCTTTTGGTGTGTGGACCAACAGGGCCTGCTGACGGCGGACCAAAGCGGGCAACTGCTAGACTTCCAGACGGCCTATGCGCGGCCGGCATCGGAGAGCAGGGGCTGGAAGCACGAGATCGAGGGCAAAGGCGTGAGCCTGGCGGAGACAGTGCACCGGGTGAAGCCGACAATTTTAATCGGGGCATCGGGGGCGGCAGGTACGTTCCCGGAATCGGCGATTCGGGAGATGGCGTCACAGTGCGAGCGGCCCATTATTTTTATCCTTTCGCACCCTTCGGTACGGGCGGAGGCCCGCGCGGCGGACATCCTGGAATGGACGGACGGACGAGCGCTGCTGGCTACGGGCAGTTCTTGCGCGCCGGTGACGTATCGCGGCGTGACCTATGTGCTGGCGCACTTGAGCAATGCAATGCTGTATCCGGGCTTAGGCTTGGGGGCGATCGTATCGAGAGCGAGCCGCATCAGCGACGGCATGTTCGCCGCGGCGGCGAGCGCCGTATCAAGCCAGGTGAGCGTGCGGCAGATCGGTTCGTCTCTGTTGCCTCATATCGACAATCTGCGCAGCCTGTCTGTGACGGTGGCGGTGGCCGTGGCGGAGAAGGCCGTAGCGGAAGGCTTAGCGCGGGTGAAGTTTAGCGATGTGGAGAAGCAGGTGCAGGACGCGATGTGGCGGCCGGAATACACCCGGATTGAAGCCTCGTGAGCCGTCTTGCGTTGTTGTTGGCTTGTGGGGTGGCTCTACCCCAAATTCCGGAACAACCCTACCAGATATCGATCAACGTCGGGCTGGTGGTGCTGCACGCCTCAGTGCGCGACCACAACGGCGTGGCCGCAACGGATTTAGAAGAGGCGAACTTCGAGGTTTATGAGGATGGAGTGCGGCAGCGCCTGCGTGTATTTCAGAAACAGGAGCTTCCCGTAACCGCGGGCCTGGTTATCGACCATAGCGGCAGCATGAGGCGCAAACTGGCCGAGGTGGTGACGGCGGCGCGTGCTTTTGTGAAGTTCAGCAAAGCGGAAGACCAGATGTTCGTGGTGAATTTCAATGAGAAGGCCATGCTGGGCCTGCCGGCAAGAATACCCTTGAGCAGCGATCCCGACGAACTGGCGCGGGCGATAGACAGTGCGCGGCCGGAGGGAATGACGGCCCTATACGATGCGATTTATCTGGCGAGGGAGCGTCTGGCCACAGGCAGCCGGGATAAGCGGGTGCTGATTGTCTTTAGCGACGGACGGGATAACGCAAGCCGGCGCAGCCTAGAGGAGGTCGTCGAATTGGCAGGACATTCGGACGCGTTGGTGTACACGATTGGGGTATTCGATGTGGACGATCCCGATGCCAATCCTGGGGTACTGCGCCGCCTGGCGCGTCCAACAGGCGGAGAAGCGTACTTTCCGAAGCGCATAGAAGACGTGGTCGGCGTATGTGAAGGGATCGCGAAGGATATCCGCAGCCAATACACTCTGGGTTACGTTTCGGAGAATCCGGTGCGCGACGGCGGGTACCGGAGGATCCGCGTGGTGGCCAAGGCGGCAGGGCTGGGCAAATTGGATGTACGGGCGAGGGCAGGATATCTAGCCGAGGGCGGCGAAACCAAGTGAGGTGCGTGATGCGGCGGGAACTGGCGATGGGGATGCTGCGGGGGCTGGAGATCGCGTTATTTCTGATCGGCGGGGGGGCGCTTTGCTACTGGGGAGCGGTGCAATATGATGCGTGGCAATTCCAACAAGTCCGGGGCCAGCAGCCGACGCGGGGCCTTGCAGAAGTGGTCGCCTATCGCACGAGCGAAGGCAAAGGCGAAATTGGCCGGCTGGAGATTCCGCGGCTCGGCATCTCGGTACTGGTGCTGGAGGGCACGAGCAAAAAGACGCTGCGACGGGCCTTGGGTCATATTGGAAGCACAGCGCTGCCGGGAGAGCGGGGCAATATGGGCATATCGGGGCATCGCGATACCTTCTTCCGCCCGTTGCGTAACATCCGGCGGGACGACGTAGTCACTTTACAGACGGCGAAGGGTGAATATCGCTACCGCGTAGTGGCAACCCGAATTGTTTCCCCGTCGGAGGTGTCTGTATTGGCGGGGGGCGACGGCGAGGTGCTTACGTTGGTTACTTGTTATCCGTTCTATTTCATCGGCGACGCTCCGGAGCGCTTCATAGTCCGTGCAGAAAGGATAGTGTGAAACGAACGGCCAAAATCCAAAAGATTGCCTTTATTGCCGATCATTTGCCCCGCAAATGCGGAATTGCAACCTTTACCAGCGACTTATTGGCGGCCGTGGCTAGCGGGCAGCCACAGGCGGAATGCTTCGCGGTATCGGTGAACGATATTCCGGAGGGCTACGGGTACCCGCCGGTGGTGCGTTTTGAAATCGAGGAGCAAGACCTATCCTCCTACCTACGAGCGGCGGAGTTTTTGAATATCAGCAATGTGGATGTCGTGTGCCTGCAGCATGAATTTGGCATCTTCGGGGGCGCGGCGGGAGGCCATATTCTGGCGCTTTTGCGCGAGTTACGGATGCCTGTGGTTACCACGCTGCATACGGTCTTGCGGGAGCCGCGAGTGGACCAACGGCGGGTCACCGAGGGATTGATTTCGCTATCGGCCAGGCTGGTGGTGATGTCGGAGCGGGGCCGTCATATGCTGGAGAACATCTACAACGCGCCGCGGGCGAAAATCGACCTGATCCCTCATGGGATACCCGATGTTGGATTTGTGGACCCGGCGTATTTTAAGGACCAGTTCGGCGTCGAGGGGCGAGTGGTCTTGTTGACGTTTGGCTTACTTTCTCCCAATAAAGGCATCGAATACGTATTGAACGCGCTGCCCAAGATACTCGCGGAGTTCCCCGATGTGGTCTACATCGTCTTAGGGGCGACGCATCCGAATGAGAAAAGGGATCACGGGGAGACCTATCGGCTTAGTCTTGAGTTGCTGGCCAAGAAAAACAAGGTAGATAAAAATGTTATTTTCTACAACCAGTTTGTGGATTTAGAGAATCTCAAGGAGTTTATTGGCGCGGCGGATCTGTACATCACGCCCTACTTAAACGAAGCGCAGATTACCTCCGGGACTCTTGCGTATACGTTCGGCGCGGGCAAGGCGGTAATATCAACGCCTTATTGGCATGCGGCGGAGCTGCTGGCGGAAGAACGAGGGGTACTGGTGCCGTTTGCCGACGCGGAGGCCATCGCCAGGAATGTAATCGCGCTGTTGCGGGACGATAACCGCCGCCACGCCATGCGCAAGAACGCTTACCGCGTGGGGCGCGACATGATTTGGAGCAGCGTGGCCGATCTTTACGTGCAGAGCTTTGACCGCTCGCGGCTGGAGGTCTCCTCACGCAGCCGGCGCTCGCTAGCGACCAAGACGTTGTCACAGAGGCCGCGTGAACTGCCGGAGATCAACCTGGGGCACTTAGGCCGATTGACCGATTCAACGGGCGTATTTCAACATGCGATTTTTAGTGTGCCGAATTTTTCAGAAGGATACTGTACGGACGATAATGCGCGGGCGTTCATCCTGGCTGTGCTTTTAGGCGAACTTGGCGAGGATCCCGAATATGCCCGGAGTCTAGGCACCACGTCGGCGGCATTTCTTCAGTTTGCTTTCGACGCCAACACGAAGCGCTTTCACAACCATTTGAGCTTCGACCGGCGCTGGTTGGATGAGCATGGATCGGAAGACTGCCATGGCCGCGCGTTGTGGGCATTGGGGGTGGGCGTGGGGCACTCCCCGTATCGAAGCTTTCAAACGATGGCCGCTCAGCTCTTTGCGTCGGCGTTACCGGTATTGACGAGTTTCACGTCGCCGAGAGCGTGGGCCTTTGGACTGATGGGGATCCACGAGTATTTGCAGAGGTTGGGAGGCGACAGCCTAGTGAAGCAAAGCAGGGAAATCCTGACGTCGCGCCTGATGGATCTTTTTCACGCGGCAAATCATCCCGATTGGGAATGGTTTGAGGAGGAACTTTCCTACGACAATGCGAAGCTATCTCATGCGCTGATTGTGAGTGGAGCCGCGACGGGGCAGCAGGAGGTGCTGGAGCGCGGTTTGCAGTCGCTCGAGTGGCTGGTGGGGCAGCAGCTATCGAATCAAAATCAATTCCGGCCGATCGGCAGCAACGGCTTTTACCGGCGCGGGGGGCAGCGAGCCAACTTCGACCAGCAGCCAATAGAGGCACAGGCGACGGTTTCGGCTTGTCTAGAGGCATTCCGGGTGACCTCGGACGCCCGCTGGTATGAGCAAGCTCAGCGCGCCTTTGATTGGTTTATCGGATGGAACGACCTAGGGCTGGAGCTTTACGCCCCAGAAACAGGCGGATGCCGCGACGGCTTGCATGTGGACCGCGTTAACGGCAATCAAGGCGCGGAATCGACCTTGGCATTCTTGCTTTCCCTGGTGGAAATGCGCCTGGCCCAAAACACGCTCACCAGCTTTCCGACGGCCCTGCAGGCCAACGCGTAATCGTGCAAAACCACTATGCCCATATCCGTCAAACGAAGTAGCCTTGTGCTGCACCCCGACCAGACGCGCGTGCTTCTGCGGCATTTCAACCCAGGAAATGCGGAGCGGGTGGCGAGTATCGTGACCAGGATCCAAGCCCTGCCAGAGGAGAGCGTTGGCGGCATTCTTGCGCAGGTGATGGCGGAATTTTCGCTCCGGCATGGGAATCTGAACGAGCTATTGGAAGAGCGATTCGAGCAGGTGCGAGCCTTTGCGCAATTGACAGGGGACTATTCGAGGCAGCGCCAACTCTTGATTGGCTCTTACTTCCTGGCGGAGTATTCGCTGGAATCCGCCGCGCTGTTTAATCCGTCGATGATTCCGCATCCAGACCAGACGGACCTGCCAGTAGGCGCGCTGCGTTTTATCTTGAGCCTTCGCAGTACGGGAGAGGGCCACATATCTTCCATTAGCTTCCGGGAGGGGGTGGTGGATGCTGAAGGGGGGATTAGGATTCTCCCGGCCAGCGGATTTCTGTCCGAGCCGCGGCAGATTCCCGATCCTCAATACGAAAAGCCGCTCTTTATGCGCCGGCTGATGGAATTGGGGCTGACGTGCGAGTACAGCCACAATGTGATGAACCGAGTGGGAGCGGAGTTTACGCTAGAAGATCTGCGAGCCGCGTTGGCCGCCGAGAATGCGAGATTGGCGACGACATTGACCCCGGCCGATCCGCCGTTCGGACAGGGCATCTGGCTGCTGGCGCGCTCGAATCATCAGGTAAGGTTCCGGCCGGAGCAGGATCTATCGGCGCGAGTCCTGTTTCCAGCGACGGCCTCGCAAAGGAATGGCATCGAAGACGCGCGTTTCACACGCTTTCTGGACGACGATGGCCGGGTTGACTACTACGCCACGTTTACTGCATACGACGGGGCCACGATTGCGCCGGAGTTCCTGGAGACGACGGATTTTTTGTGTTTTCGCTTTGTGACCTTGAACGGGCCGGCGGCGCAAAACAAAGGCATGGCGCTGTTTCCCCGCAAGATCCGCGGGCGTTATGCGATGCTCTCGCGGCAGGATAACGAGTGCATCTATTTGATGTATTCCGAAAATGTGCACTTCTGGAATGAGCGGCAGCCGCTATTGGCGCCGCTCTTCCCATGGGAATTGGTTCAAATCGGAAACTGCGGTTCACCGATTGAGACCAAGGCGGGGTGGCTGGTGCTTAGCCATGGGGTGGGGCCAATGCGGACTTACACTATTGGGGCGTTTCTGCTGGATTTGGAGGATCCCGCCAAAGTGGTGGGCCGGCTACGCGAGCCATTGCTGATACCGAACAGCCGCGAGCGCGAAGGTTACGTGCCGAATGTGGTTTATAGTTGCGGGGCATTGGTGCACCATGGCGAATTGATCATTCCTTATGGCCTGGCCGACCATGCCACCAGTTTCGCCACAGTGAACCTAGATGCGCTGCTAGAGGCAATGCAGGCGGAAGGCGCGTAAGGTGGGCGTCCCCGCCAAGGAGCGTGTGGCGATTCTGTCGCCCGTCGCCTGGAGGACACCGCCCCGGCACTATGGGGCTTGGGAAACAGTGGCGGGGAACATCGCCGATGGCCTTGCGGCGCGAGGCTGGAATGTAACGCTATTTGCGACGCGCGATTCCGTGAGCCAGGCGCGTTTACACGGCGTAATCGAGCACGGCTACGAGGAAGATCGGACTATCGATCCCAAGGTGGCGGAGTACCTGCATATCTCCGAAGCGTTTGAAGCCGCGGCGGGCTTCGATTTAATTCATAGTCACTACGACTTCATGGCGCTGTGCTTCACGCGCTTGGTGCAAACTCCCGTCCTTACAACGATTCACGGATTTTCCTCCCCAAAGATCATGCCGGTCTATGAAAAGTACCGCGAGGCAAACTATGTTTCCATTAGCGACGCGGATCGGGCGCCGGGACTGCAATACATGGCGACTGTGTACAACGGCATTGACGTGGCTCTGTATCCGCTGGGGGCCCGAGGAGGAGACGCCCTGGTATTCTTGGGCCGGATTCATGAGGACAAGGGAGTCCACCTTGCCATCGAAGTAGCCCAGAGAAGTGGACTTCCTCTGTTGATTGGAGGTATTGTGCAGGACCGGGAGTACTTCCGCGACCGCGTGGAGCCTCATCTAAATAGCTGCATCCAGTATCTTGGCCCTCTTGACGTGGCGGGCAAGAATGCCCTGTTCGCGCGGGCTCGCGCCTTGTTGCACCTGAATACGATCCCAGAACGCTTCGGTCTGGTGCTGGCCGAGGCTAATGCCGCGGGCGTCCCGGTGATTGCAATGGATAGGGGTTCCTGTCGAGAGGTCATTGCAGACGGCCATACGGGATTCCTGGTGCAAAGCGTAGAGAGCGCAGTAGAGGCGCTGCGGCACGTGGCGGCGATCAACCCGCAGGACTGCCGGGACCGGGTGTGCGCGTTGTTTTCTCTGGAAGTGATGGTTGAGGCTTATGAAAGGGTCTACCGGACGATCCTGGAGCGTCGGTAGCAGGCCCTTCCCGCGTCTTGGCTAGTTGCAGGCTCCTAGCTCGATTCGGGTTCTACGACCGCTCGGCCGGATCGTCCCAAGCGCGACCGGTCCCAGCCAAGGTCCTTCCTCACTAACTCTTTATGCGCGCGTTCGGACTTCTTGATCCACGGATCGGCACTCAATATTAACTACCCTTTCAGAGACAATGAACCCCTGGACGCTCTTGCTGCTTGTGGCTTTCTCTGCGACCAGCTTGAGCCTGCGGACACGCTTTCCGGCGGCGACGGCTATGTTGAGAATGTGGAATTGGCGGAAAGAATGGCGCTGTTTTTTTTAAGGCGTTTAGCTTGTTGAACACGGCGGCGCGTTCCGGCTGAGATATACGTCCTGCCGTCTTGGTTAACGTCTGCTTGAAGGACCGATTGCCGAAGAGGGATTCCAATAAAGCATGCGGGCCATGGTGACCCGTATGCTCAACGGAACTGTCAAGTGTCCGCGCTCGCTAGAAAGCCGGACAGATCTGAAGGAGAGGCGCCGAAAGGCTGTTTGACGCGCCGGTGCAGTTTCCGCCAGCCGTGGTGAAGATACGAATTAGAGTGGGGGACGTTAGGCTATGGTCGATCAGCTCGCTTGTAGTCACGAATGGTGCCAGCAAGAGAAACAACGATGGGTATCTTAGCTGCATTTTGGAGTGGTGCTGAGACGGGAGATCCAGACTAATAGGGAGGGACGGAGGCAAAAAAAGATAGGCGGGCTAGACTATCATTTGTATTACTGTGCCCCTCCCGGAAGAGGGGCACAGATCGTTTATGAATGACTTAGAGCGCGCTGCACTGGTCTTCTTTGTTGCCAGCAACATTGCCGCCGCCGACCGGGGCAGGCTGGTTTTCCTTGCATTGCAGGTTCTGCCGGATCGTATTGTCGACCAGCGTAGCTCCGCCCGAGTTCTTAAACAATTGCAGGTCGCTGCCGATAAATACACCCGTCACAAAAAGGCTGCCGGGATTCTCGACATATTGCAGGCTGCCACGGATGGTGGTGCCGGGCTGGATCGTGCTGGTTTCGTAGTTGTATTTGATCTGTACATTGCCTCCCACGCGGACGCTCTGTCCAACGATACGGACAAACTTTCCGCCGTCCTCGCTGATGACATTGCCGTTGATGAAGGTGCGGCCCGATACTACCAAGGCGCCGTTCCTCTTCACATACACGCTTCCGTTGAGTCGTGCATTGTTCAGTTGGCAAACTGCATTTTCATTCACAATGATGTTGTCGTAGTTGCCCTTAAGCACACCGTTACAAGCGGTATCCTCGGCAAAAAGTCCGGCTGGCAAGCATAATGCCGCAGCGAACATAACATTCTTCCATTTCGAAATCATCGAAACCTCCTAATTCAGGAAAGTGGCTTGAGCCGCGTTCCAAATAGTTAGGGTGCTTCGAGGGTGGAAAAAGTATAAGGCCTAGCAAAAATAATTGGGGCTGCCTAAAACTCCGTTGCCTTGCGAACCGCTCTTAAGACATCGAGGCGGCCAGCGCCGAGATTCCCCGTGGCGGGAGCGGCTTCTTTGATTGCGGCTTCGGCGCGTTCCCAATTCATCGCGTTGTGGATGCGGGCCATTAGGGAAACGGTGCCGGACACGAGGGGAGTGCTGAAGGATGTGCCCCATCCCGCCGCATAGCGGCCACCAGGGTAGAGAGTGACTAAGGCTTCGCCGGGAGCGGCGATCGTGGTCACGTTGTCACCAAAGTTGGTAAACACACTCTGTTCGTCCTTGAGGTCAGTGGATGCGACCCCGATCACTTGCTGGAAGCCCGCGGGATAGGACATGATGTCCTTAGCGCTATTGCCCACGGACGCAACTACGATCACACCTCGCCGCGAGGCATACTCAATCGCATCGTGTAATTCGTCCGAGGAGGCGGCTAAGCTCAAGCTCATGTTTATTACCTTGGCTCCATTATCGACGGCATAATAGATGGCCTCGAGCAGATGAAAGAGTTTAGCCTTGCCGTCGGCGCCAAAGGGCTTGAGCGGCATAATTCGCGCTCCAGGAGCGACCAGACGGACTAGGCCCGCCACCATCGTGCCATGCCCGAATTGGGGAGGGAGCCGGCGTGGATCGAGCCTGCTGGCTGTGTATTGGTCGAGGATCGCGGTGGTATAGGGGTTGGTCTCCCCAAACGAGTCGAGGATCGCCGTTGTGTAGGGACTGAAGATGGAGCGCGTCTCTGCGTCGAGGTCGTCCAATTCCGACGGCGGCCCGGGTAGGCCACGAACAAAGTCATAGCCGCTAACGAGGCAATTCCGCAGGAGCGGATGGAGTGGGTCGATGCCAGTGTCGATGACGGCCACGACCGTTCCCATGGTTCCATAGCGGCGCTGCGCCTCAGCGGCGCGGATCTTGGCGAGAGCGGGTTGGTTCACATAGCCCGTCCAAGCCCGCTCCCCGTGAAAGTTCACGAAGGTACGATTCTGAATGGCCGAAAAAACCGGCGCGGTGCTGGTGATGAGCCTGGGCACACCGGGTCCGGTCTCGGCGAGGACAACGGTGATGTTGTTTTCAGCCTTAACGTCATCGTCGTCGTCATTGTCGGTATCGGGATCCTTGCCGTAGTCGTAATTCAAAAGGTTTTGGATCACCTGATCCGAGGGAATGCCCTCGGGTCCAAGGACGAGAAAGATGTCCTGGTTGGGAATTCGTTTTTGGATCGTCATCCCGAAGCGGGCGGAGAGTTCCTGCAAGTAAGGATAGGGGGCCCGGACGATGAACAACTCGGCGCCTTGGGCGATCTGGCACAGGGCCAGCGTTAACAGAATCAGAACTTCTTTCATAAATCCTCCGATATGCCGGGTTGCGGCTCGCTCTTGTGCAAAAGAGCGTCCAGCGGAATTTCAATTTCTCTTTGGCCAGTCGCTTCTAAGAACACGAGACGCAAACCGGACTGAATGCGGAACTCCGTTTGGAATTCGCCGATGTCTGTTGCACGTGCCTCTCCGATGATTTTCTTCTTCGCGATTACACGAACGGTTCCAATCCCGGATGGATTTTCCATTGAGATTTGACCCGTCAACGCGACATCGCCCATTGCGGTCCGTGTCTCCACCAACAGTTCAACCGAAACATCCTCGACGGCATAGGCCAGCCGCCGGACTTCCGAGACGCCCCGGAATCCCACCGCAAGTGATTCGCGAAAGCTATCAAACGTCAAGATGGCGGCAAGTTTGCGTGGGAAAGACTGAGTTTGCGGCCGTCTTGAAGCGAAAATCGCCCGTGCGAGAGCGAGGTGCCGCTCAGGCACCACGATGTCATGCTGTAACGCCGCCTGTACCGCTCCGATGCGTGCCTGGCTGCGGCGGCATTGGGGGCAGCCAGAGGCAAGATGCCGGTCCATCTCCTCTTTCGCGGCCCCGTTTACCAATCCGCGGAGATGGTCGCTCCAAAGCTCGATTGAATAGTGTTTCACGCCAATTCCTTCTCAATAGGGTGCGAGTCTGCTAGGAAAAATATACCTGGGATGGAAGTATTTACATTCCCTGTAAGAGAAAAGGGAGCCCAATGAAAGGGATGCGGATAGTCGTTTCGGACCGCGAGCATGGCCTGGCGGGCGGCTTCGGCGATGGTGCGGCCCTCCCCAAGATGGGTATAAAACGTTGACATATAACTACTCGTACTGGCATCGCTAACTTCCCATAGTGAAACCTGGGCTGCGCGGGCGCCAGCCACGAGCAATCCACGCGCCAGCCCGACATGTTCATCCCCGCCGCCCGGTTCCTGCACGCCGGTCGCACAGCCGCTCATGGTCACCAGGTCGGCGTGAAGCCGGATGTTGTAGAGGTCATAGAGCGCAAGCCGGTTGTCGCCCAGCCGGACGGAAGAAAACAGCGGATTGTCCTGTCGGAATACTCCGTGCGTAGCGAGATGAATGAGGCGGCTATTCGGGGCTTCTTCCCGCCAGCGCCCGAGGGTCGCCTGTTCGCCTACGAATAATCGTGCGCCGGCGATTCGCGCGCCGAGGCGGGTAACTTCGTCGAGAATCTGAGGCGCGTTGCTATCGGGTACGCCGAAAATCACTGCGCTGCGCGTCTTGGAGGGCGGGCGGCTATGGCACAAGAGATGAACCTTGGCGGCCGGCGCGCTGGAAACAGTCCGATAATCGGCGAGGTAGCGATCGCCGTCGTACAGAGCGTGGAAGGGGAGGCGGTGCAGCACTCCGTGTGGAATGACGACCCAGTGCCCGGCGCTGAGCCATCGCTCCAGCGGATAAACGAGAAACCGGTAGAGGCGGCGGAGATGGCCCAACGTGGCGTCCAACCACGCTTGGCTGCCTCGATCTCTCACCGCCGTCCCCAAACCTCGAGACATCTGGAAGCGAAACAAGCGGCATACCGATTCGAGTTCGGCCACGCTACCAAGATGGCGAGAGTATAGGCCAGCAGAGGTCATGACGAAAGCAAAGAGGTCGCCGCCCGTAGCAAAGTATTCGATCAAGGATTCGTTGGGCGCCAGGATGCGGCGTACAGCATCCCCGCTGAAGCCGCCTGGGGCATCCAGCCGCTTAGCCGAGCGAGCGGACCACTCGGACCTGAGCTGGCGTTCAATGCCTTGGATACGAGTTCGCAAGTCCACGTCCACGTCAGCATTGGCTGTCGCCGACTCGGCGCGGTCCAATTGGCGGTAGCACCAAGACAGTTGCTCGCGAAGAGTACGAACGTCCACGCCTTCCTCTTCCGTCTCCTCGTCCTGCTGGACCATCGCGTCGGCGAGACTGCGAGACTTGACCTGTTCGACCAGTTCCAAGATGTCCTCGAGGGGCCGCGCGACCCATCCACGCAGAGCAAGCTCGGAGAGCCGTTCATAGCAGCCGGCTTTATCCGAGAGAAACGAAAGGCGCAGGCCATCGCTTCCGAACTGCCCGCGCAATGTTTCCAGAATACTAGCGGCATGCTCGTAGGAGGTCCAGGCGCCGCCGTAATCCCCCTGCGCCTGGCGAAGAGTGGCTTCCTGCATGGCGAGTTGAAAGCGAAGCGGAAGGGTATCGGCTTCGCGTCCTTTGCTTTGGGCGCGTTCGAAAAAACGCCATGCCTCGGCCCAGCGTCCGGCCTGGATCTCGACCTTGACGAGGAGCAGCAAGCTCGAGATCGACTTCGAAGCAAGCGGCCCGCTGTTGAGGCGATCCATGGCGAGATTGGCGCTGGCGCGCGCCGCATCGAGCTTGCCTTGATCTAAGAGAAACGCGGCGCGATAGAAATCGACGGTGGCTTCCCAGACGGGATTTCCCTCTCGTTGAAACAACACTTTGGATTGCCTCAACAAGCGCAGCGCTTGGGCGGCATAGCCTAGGCGAAAGACCGCAATCGCGCGATTCAAGATAGCCTTGGCGCGTTCGTAGCGAACCCCGAGCTGAGCCAGGCGTTCGGCGGCATTGCTTGCAAGTTCGGCCGCCTCGGTGAAGAGGTTGAGTTCGAGTAGCAGATCGCTCTGGTCGAGGCGGGCCACGGCAAGGTGGTAGCTGTTGGCGCGCGGGGCGGCGTTGGCCGCGCGGTAGTTTTCGAGCGCCTCGATGTATTGGCCTTGCATGTGGTGCATCTGGGCGATGTTGTCGCCAATCTCGGCCGCAAGCAGGGGTAAGCCCTCCTGGCGATATAGCGCCGCGGCCTCCCGATAGCAATTGAGGGCGCTCGTGAAATCGTAAAGGGCCGTATGGCACACGGCGCTATTGCGCAGCGCGATGGCGGTCGAATGGAGATCGCCGAGACCGCGCAACGCGGTTAAGGCACGGCTGTAGAGCGCCAGCGCCTCGACGTAGCGATCCTGTCGGTGCAGGATGTTCGCCTCATTGCTATCGAGGCGGGCCAGACGGAGGCTATCGCCGTCCTGCTCGAATACTCGACGCGCCGCGGAAGCCCACTGCTGGGCCTGTTCATACTGGCCCAGGTAGATCAGACTCTGTAGCGCGCTGCTGCGAGTTCGGCCGGCATCGACCAGGCGGCCCAATCGCTCTAGAATTTGGACGGCCCGCTTGTAGGCCGCAACGGCACCCCGGTTGTCTCCACCAAGATGGCGAACGTGGCCCCGCATTCGCAGCGCTTCGGCCGTGGCCGCTTTATCGCGTGCGAAGCGCGCCGCGGAGCAGGCGGCTTCGGCGAGGGAGGCAGCCGCCGAAATGTCGCTGCGCATCGCGATGCGAGCGCGTTCGCAAAGACGCAGCACTAATTCCGCCGACACGCGGCCCGGCTCTTCCCGCAGGATCGCGCCGACGTTGGGATTTCGAACTTTCTCCGCCAACTGCGCGCCGGTCACAGGCCAAGTTTCTCGAGTTCCGCTTCCAGCTTTTTCAGGCAACGGCCGCGAATGAAGCCCACCGAGCCTGTGGCAAGAGAAAGTTGTTTAGCAACCAATTCGTAGGGGCGAGGCGGATCTTCGTAGAACAGCATCCGGAGCAAATTCCGGCAGCGCGGATTTAACCGATCTACGGCTTCACGCACCGCCTGATCCCGCTCTGTGGCCTCCAGCCATTCGGGTAGCCCCTCTCGTGTTTCCGGAGTCGAGTCGTCCAGAGCATCGTGAATGTGCTTCCGGCGGCTTTGTTTCCAGTGGAAGCACTTGTTCGCGGTGATACGCGCGATCCAGCCGCGAATTGCTTCCACGTTCCGAAGATTGCCCAATTCGTTATACAGGTCGATGCAGACGGCCTGAAATATATCGCCCATGTCCTCTTCCGCCACGCGGTAACGGAGAATGATCGCGTAGATTAGACGCTTGTACTTCTGCAGGAGGGCTTCCCAAGCGAGCTCGTTCCCCGCGATGCACGCCTCTACTAATTCGGAATCTGTGGCATGCGCAGAAGGCGGGACAGGTTTCATCGTAGCCCCGGCGGCGAGATACCGCCGGGGTCCCAATAGATGGCCTCCGCATTCCAAAGGAGGAGATCACCAGCCACACTGGGGCGAAGGTTTCTCAGCTTCGGATGGGCGGCGTAAAGCAGGTTCGGGCTCACCAGGCAAATTATCGGCAATTCGCGGGCAAAGATTTCCTGGACTTGATTAAAAAGGAAGTGGCGGCGGGAGAAGTCGGTAGTCTCCAACTGCTCCCGCATCAACGTGTCGATCTGCAACTCCCAGGCACGATCGGGCTTGCCGCTCATGTTCCAGAGGCGGGTGCGTCCCAAGGAGGTGAACGTGTTCGTGTCGGCGGCCGGGTCCGCGTCGCCGGGGCGGAGAGCCATGATCGCGGCGTCAAAGTCGCGCTGGGTGGTCACGCGGTTCACGAGGCTCCGAAACTCGAGCGTGACCGTGCGGACTTCGATCCCGAGCCTTTTCAGATCTTCCTCCAGGATGGCGGCCGTCTGGGTATAAGCCGGATTGGTTGCATTCGCAACGAGGGAGAAGGCGACCGGAACGCCCTGGGCGTCAAGCAACTTGCCATCCGCATTCCATTGGAATCCCGCGCCGCGCAGGAGTTTGCGGGCCGCATCGAGAGATTGCAGCGGCCTGTCGATCTTCGTGTGGAACCAAGGGCGGCGCGCGGGGCTGACCGGTCCCCAGATGGGCGAGGCGCGGTCGCGATAGACGAGCCGAGCTATCGCGGAACGGTCGATTGCGAGCGAGATGGCTCTACGAAACGCCTGTTGCTCAAACCAGGCCCGCGCGGGCAGACTCGCGGAGCTAGGGTTGAGATTGAAAAGCAGGAATGTGTAGTCGAGACTGGGCCCGGCGTCTACAGGCCGAATGCCGGTGCGCGCCGCCGCCGCTTCGATTGCCCGATAACTCGAGCCGCCAAAGGCCGAGATGAGGTCTGCTTCGCCCGTGAGCAGCCGCGCCACTTGGGCATCCTCACCCGCCGTGGAGGTAAATTCGATCTCGTCTAGGTACGGCAGAGGCTTGCCGGCGCTGTCCTTTTTCCAATAATGCGGGTTGCGTTCGAGGACGATGCGCTGCCCGGGTTGAACCGACTTGAGACGGAAGGGACCGCCGCCCACGACTTCCCGCGGCGGGGATGCGAGAGTCCATGCCGCAGAAAGACGCCCTTGCTTGTGGAATGGATCGAGGATGTGTTTTGGCAGAATGGCGATTGCGGCAAGCAATCTTTCGCCGAGGGCGGACGCTTTGGCCAGACGGAACGAAACGAGAAGTTCCCCGGTCTTGGAAACCTGTATGGGCTGGCCGCCGAGGTTTAACAGCTCCCGCTGCGGAGACGCGGTTTGGGGGTCAAGATGAACCGCATACGTGAACACGACGTCTTCCGCGCTGATGGGCGAGCCGTCGGAGAACTTCAGGCCCGGCCGTAGCTTTACCAGTATTTGGAGGCCGTCGCGGCTAAGTTTCCAGGATTCGGCTAAGATCCCCTCAGGGAGATTTGTGGCGGGGTTGATACGAAGTAGCGGGGAGAAGAGCAGACCGAGGAGGGCACGCGACGGTTCGTCGACCGCAAAGACGGGATGAAAGCTACGCGGTTCAGAACGTTGGGCGACTCGAAGCCGGCCCCCGGGCTTGCCCACAAGGCTTTGACCCGCCAAGGAATCTGGACCCGCTACTAAAACGGCGAGCAGGACAAGACCGCAGACGAAGAGTCTTGCCAGCGAGCGCGAATTGTGGTGAGTTTTCAATTCCCGGCCCCTCCCGCCGGTCCTAAATTGTAGGAAACAATAGAATAACAGGCGAGAACTCCCGCCAGCGCAGCGGCCGGGATCCACATCCACCAGTAAGCTCCAAGTACTTCGAGATTCGCCAAGCTGCTAACTAGAGTGCCCCAGCTTGGAATCGATCCGCTGAAGCCCAGTCCGAGAAAAGATAGCGTAGCTTCCGCAGCAATGTATTGAGGTATCGCGGTGCTCAAATAAGTGGATATCGTCGGCAAGGCGGGCGGCAAAACGTGGCGGGCGAGGAGATACGCGGGGCTTGCGCCGAAGCCCTTAGCGGCCAGTACGTAGTCTCGCTCCCGCGTGCTCAGGGCGATTCCGCGGATCATACGGGCGGGACGCGCCCAACCGACGGCCCCGAGCAATAGCAAAAGTGCCGTGAAAACCAGAGCGGGGTCGGAATCTAAAGGGAAGAAAGCACGAGCAGCCAGCAAAAGGTACATCCACGGCAGAACCAAAAACACTTCAGCCACGCCCATCGTCAAGCGGTCTATCCATCCGCCGCAGAAACCGGCGATGCCTCCTAGCCAAAAACCGAGAAAGGCCGACACCGCGGCGGCCCCTAAGCCCGAATAAAGTGAAACGCGAGCGCCATGCAGCAGGCGCGAGAATTGATCGCGACCCAATCCATCCGTGCCGAGCAGGAAGATGAAGCCCGGCTCCTCGGCGCGGAACAGTTTCCAGCCGTTCGCGCCGTTGGACAACCAGCGGATAGAGGTGCGGCCGGCGGGTTGTGGTCCGTCCACGTAGATGCCGGCGTGATCGAGGCGAAGCGGCGTGGGCGGGTGCCAAGGATACTCTCTGAGCTGTTGTTCAGGGCCGTAAGGGGCAATCAAGCCAGCCAGTCCCGCAAGGACATGCGCGAGGACGAGGATTGCGCCACTGCCAAGCAGTCCGTAACTCAACGGCCCTCCGTTCGGATACGGGGGTCGGTAGCGTAGAGCAGCAAATCGGCTGCGAGGTTCCCGAAAAGCAGGAGCGCGGAGGAAATCAAAACGGCCGCCAGAACAACGGACACGTCGCGCGCCAGGATAGATTCAAGCAGTAATGGGCCCAGCCCGGGCCAGGATAGCGTTACCTCGATGATCAGAGAAGAACTGGTCAATCCGGCCAGGGAAAGGCCGAAGAGGCTGATGATGGGGTTGGCTGCCGCCCGGAGTGCATAGACGAACACGATTCTGCCTTCCGGGACGCCACAGGTGCGCAGGTGATCGATAAAGGGCATTTTGAGCACCTGCCGGACGCTGCTGCGCGTGTGCAGGAAAACCGCCGGGAAGGACAGGCAGGCTAAGGCCAAGGCCGCCGGCAGCAGTTTGCCGCTTATTGGCCCTAATGCCCACCTGATGGATGCACCCAAGACGACCAGCCCCACCAGTAAATCTGGCAGGGAAAGGAGCGCCAAGGTAAGCCCACCGGCTGCCTGATCCAACCATTTCCGGCTGTATGCGCCGCAGAGCACTCCCAGTGGAACCGCAGTCATCCAACAAAATACCAGGGCCGATCCAGCAAGGCGTATCGTGTTCCAAACTCGATCCCAGATGAGTTGGGCAACGGGAATCCCGTAGGCCATGGACGCGCCAAACTCGCCTCGCAGGACCGAAGAAAACCAGCGAAAATAGCGCGTGACGGGGTCCAGGTCCATGCCCATCTGTTGGCGCCATCGCTCGACGGATTCCTGGGAGATCTGAGGATTGATCTTCACGTCGTCTAGGTAGTCTCCTGGCGCTATTTCAAGGAGGCTGAAGGCAAGAATCGAAACCCCCAGCATTTGCATCAGCCCCAACGCCATCCGGCGCAGCACAAACCTCACACCCGCACCCCGGGCAACATAGCGTCGATCAAAGCGCGACTTTCCCGGCAAACAGCCGCCTGCCGAAAATTCTGTGCGGGCAATTCCTCAACGATTCGGCCCTGATCCATCACCACCAAGCGATCCGCAAGACGGCACGCGCCGGCTAGGTCGTGGGTAATCAGCAACGTTGCGAGCCTTTTCTCGCGCCGCAAATTCGACAACAAATGCGCGATCGCCTCGGCGCCGCGCTCATCCAGGCCTGCGAACGGTTCATCCAGGATCAAGACGCGCAGAGAAGGAAGCGCTAGCGCACGGGCGATCGACAAGCGCCGCCTTTGGCCGCCGCTGAGTTGCGCGGGCCGCCGCGTCAAAAGCTCCTGCGACAATCCCACCTGCGCCATTAAGCCTGCGATTCGCTGTTTGGATGGAGAAATTCCGTTCAGCAATAGCGGCTCGGTAAGGATCGCCGAGGCGCTCCAGGCCGGGTTCATTGCGGTCGGCGAATCCTGGAACAGCAATTGCACCGATGCGCCAGGCCCCCGCTGCGTCACGTCTTTCGCGTCCATTCCCCAAAACAGCGCGCCTGTACTAAGGCGCTCCAGCCCGGCCAGGCAACGCGCCAAGGTCGATTTGCCCGCGCCGGATCGGCCTACCACCGCAACGCATTCCCCTTCGTGGAAACACAAATCAACGGGCCCGAACGCGCGATGCAGGCTGGAGGCCTGGAAGGGGAAGTGGCCGACGGAGTAGGACTTAGTGCCGCCGGACATGGAAAGCACGGGGATGGCCGTCAAGAACTAAGTCTGCCTTCCCGCAGTTCGAGGGAGCGATCCGCGACATAGCGCAGCGCGGCACGGTTGTGGCTAATCAGAATGATGCTGATGCCCTGGCTTTGGCGTAAGTGGGCGAGCAAATCCAGAAAGGCCTTCTGCGCTATGGAATCCATGGAGGAAGTCGGTTCATCGGCGAGCAAAAGCGATGCCCCGCCTGCGAGGGCTTGGCAGATTACAATGCGCTGGCGTTCGCCTCCGCTCAGTTGGTGAGGATAGCGATTGGCGATTCGATGAACATCATCCGGGAAAAAAAACTCCAGTAATTTACGTGCTTGCTCCCGGAGTAGTTCGCCAGATAAGCTTCGGTGGGCGTGCACCACTTCTTCCACCTGCTTGCCAGCTTTGACGAACGGATTGAGACTGGTAGACGGTTCCTGCGGCACCAATCCGATCTGACCGCCCCGTATCTGCCGCATCGCCGCGATCGGCAACGCTAGGAGATTCGTGCCGCGGTATTGGACGCTTCCTTCAACGCTTGCCGTCGGAGGGAGCATTCGCACGATCCCTCGCGCTAGCGTCGTCTTTCCGCTGCCAGAGTCTCCGAAAATTCCTAAGATTTCGCTGTTTTCGACATGCAGATCCAGATTCCGTAGGACTTGCTCCGCAATCGCGTTTTCGTTTCGATACGAAATCTGCAGTTGCTCGATTGTCAGAACCGCGCTCACCGAATCATCTTCGCAGAAAGGCTACACTGGCGTCCTCGGGCTCCCGGGTCATCGGGGCTTGTTCCAGGTGACGGACGCGAATTGGGCTGGCATTCGCCGGTGGGCCTCGACTAGAAAGATAGTGTTCATGTTTGCGTCATATTCGGCCGAGCGCTCAAAGACATCCATCGCGATGGAAAACTCATCTCAGTCGTCTGACTTTCCGTCGAGAGTCTGAGCGACGAAATGCGTAAAAGACCTTCAAAGGCGTGCGGATGAAGCAAACTGCTGACGACTGATAACCCGATCCAGTTGCCCGCGCGCATCCGCGCCCGGTCTAGGCCCGGTAGGGTTTGGACCGTAGGGCGACCGTTCCCGCTACGGGAGCATGACTTTTCAATCTCGCCAGGATCACTTGGAGCGATGCGGAGCGCCGTCTTAGGCCCAGAGGCTGGAAAGCGATTAGAGTCGTAGTTACACGTTACGGTGGATGGCACTTATCGCGTCTAACTGATTGAGGTGGCGCGCTCGATGCTCAATGGTCGAAGAAGCAAGCGAACGTAACTGAAGCAGTGTCCGCACTGATGCGTTGCGGAGCAGCCGACTGTAGCTACACAGTTTAGAGGAACTATGACCCAGTGGGAGGGAGGGTGGTTGGTTGCGGGGGCATGATTTGAACATGCGACCTTTGGGTTATGAGCCCAACGAGCTACCAGGCTGCTCCACCCCGCATTCATAGGTTAGCAACGAAGGCTGGGCCCGTCAACCAACGCGGCGCTTGCGACGGGTTGCCGGTGCCGAGGCAACGGCCGCGCGGAGCCAAGGGCTGGAGCCCGTACAGGAGTCGCATTGGCCGCAACGGTCCCACCGAGGCTCCTCTCCGAAATGGCGGCAAAGAGCGCGGGCGCGGCATAAGGTGTCTTCGGCGAAGCTTTTCACTTCCCGGTACCGCTGCCAGGCGCGTCGTTTCTCCTGCTCGTCCGTCAGTTCTTCGATAAAGTGCGCGATCAGGCCGAGGTCCCTGCGCTGCCACAACAACAGACAATCGGCAGGCTCGCCATCACGACCGGCACGGCCCGCTTCCTGGTAGTACTGTTCGAGGCTCTTGGGGAGCGCCAGGTGAATCACGGCCCGGGTGGATGGCTTGTCAATGCCGAGCCCAAACGCCAGGGTGCCGACAAGAATCGGCGTTTCGCCGCTCATCCACTTTTCCTGGCTTAACTGGCGAGCCTCGGCGTTCATTTTGCCGTGGTAGGCCGTGGCGGCCAATCCTAGACGGCGAAGAGCCACGGCGGTTTCTTCCACTCCCTTGATGGTCGAATCGTAAACGATAACGCTCTGGCCACGATGATGCTCCAAGGCCGCTTGCAGGATGCGCTTGCGATTGCGGGCATCTGTCAGTTGGGCGGCATAGCGGAGATTGGCGCGATGGAAGCTGACAATAAACTTGCCTGGGTCGCGCAATCGCAACTGATTGACGATGTCTTGGCGGACGCGGCGAGTGGCGCTGGCCGTAAAGGCGGCAATGGCCGCATCTGGAAAGCGGTCGCGGATGCCGCCCAGTTTTCGGTACTCCGGGCGGAACTCGTGGCCCCACTCGCTGATGCAGTGAGCCTCGTCGATGGCAAACCAGGCGATGGGAAGGGACGCGAGGCGGTCGAAGGTATCCTCGCGCGCTAAGCGCTCGGGGGATAGGTATAGCAGCCGCAGGCGCCCGCGGGCGGCCGAGTCCCAAATAGATTTTTGGCGTTCCCAGGGTACGTTGCTATGGAGTGCGGCCGCGGGGATGGAATGCGCCTCCAGGCGCGCGGCCTGGTCCTCCATAAGAGCAATCAACGGGGAGATGACTACGCAGAGTTTACCCGTATGGACGGGCGGGAATTGATAGCAGAGGCTCTTGCCGCCGCCCGTGGGCATGACGACCGCGACGTCCTGGCCGTCTAGGAGACAGCGAATGACTTCTTCCTGCTTGGCACGGAAAGAGGCGTGCCCCCAGTATTTTTTGAGAGTGGGGACGAGGTCCAAACTCATTCGGACGCGAGGCAGCCTTCGTATTTGCCCTGGGAGGTTTTCAACGTGGCTTCTCTGCCTTTGCTCCAGAAAGTGGTCATCTCGTCGGAATAGCGGGCGCCTGAGGCGGTGGGCACCTGGGGCAGCACGATGGCGGTTTCGTCGTAATGGACGGTGGTTTTGGACGGTAGCGGTTTTTTGGCGTCGAAGCCGGGCCCGTAATCCACGTAAAATTTCTTTCCCTCGCGGCAGGAGTATTCGATGAGGCCGGGTAGCTTGGGTTTGAACTGGCAAGCGGCTAGCGTCAAACAGGCGGCTAGCAAGAGGCATCGTTGCAAGGTCATCCTTTTAAGGGTTTACCACACCAGGGCGAAAGCGTCCTATAATTCGCTCATGAATGATTTGCGCCGAAAAGAAACCCGCCGCGACTGGATGGAGCGCATGCTCTCCTTAGGCGCAATCGCACCCATCTTTCCTTTCCAGGCCGCCCTGGCCAGTTCCACCTCCGGTTCGTCGACGCCTACCAAATGGTCGATGCCGGGTCTTTTCCGTGGCCGGGTGGTCGAGGTGGAACATAGCGGATCCATTGTCGAAGGCGCCTTCCAACGTGCCGCTGTGCGGGACATGTTGCGCCGGGGCATGCAGGAATTGACGGGCGCTCCGGACTGGGTGGCCGCCTGGCGGATGTTCTTTCAACCGGGAGAGGTCGTAGGACTGAAGCTGAATCCTGTTTCCCGGCCCTATGTGATTAGTTCGCCCGAGACCGTTCAGGAAATCATTGTTTGTCTAGAGGCGGCCGGGATCAAAAAGAAAGACATCGTCGTTTATGACCGCTACAAGGCGGAATTCTACGAAGCGGGCTTTGACAAGTGGTTGCCCGAGGGCGTCCGCGTCGCTTGGGCGGCCGACTACTACGACAACACGCAGCAGAAGATCCAGGGCTACGACCTAAACCACTACATGGACATGCAGTTGACTCTGCCCGGCTTCGATTTCACCAACGATACGGCCCGTCGTTCCTATGCCTCGGAATTCATCACCAAACAAGTGGATAAGCTGGTGAACCTTTGCCTCCTGAAACATCACCAATCGGCGGGCTTGACGATCGCGCTAAAGAACTTGTCGCATGGCTTGGTCAACAACGTAAATCGCAGCCACTCCTCACCCGAACTAAATAGCTGTGGGCAATTTATTCCCACGTCGGTTTCGATCCCTGTGATCCGCAACAAGAGCGTGCTTCATATTTGCGACGCCATCAAGAGCCTCTATCACGGCGGCCCGGTCTTGAATCCGAAGCGCGTGAAGTACGTGTGGGAACACCAGCGGATGTTTTTCGCCACGGACCCAGTGGCCCTGGACCGGATCGGCTGGGAGCACCTCGACGCCAAGCGCGTGGCCATGAAGATGGAACCGCTAGCCGTCGCACGACGCGACGCCGATTCCAACTTTGTCCGCATGCAACCGGAGCACGTGGACATCTCGGGCGCTCTAGGCTTGGGCGAAGCGAACCGCAAGAAAATCGACCTGCGGACGATCAAGCTGGCTTAGCTTTCTGCTGTTAGTGCTCCTGGTTGGAGGGGCCCCTCGCCCCGCTACGCAGGTTCAGCATCTCCACCAGCAAACTGAAGGCCATCGCGAAATAGGTGTAGCCCTTGGGGATGTGAAACCCGCCCGCTTCGGCCATAAGGTTGACGCCAATCAGGAGCAGGAAGCTAAGCGCCAGCATCTTGACCGTGGGTCGCGAATCGACAAACTCGCTAATCGTGCGGGCCGCCAACATCATTAGCCCCACAGAAATCATGACCGCCGTGACCATGATGGAAATGCGGTCCGCCATTCCGACGGCCGTGATCACGGAATCGAGCGAGAAAACAACGTCGACGACCATGATCTGGCCAATTACGCTGGCGAAGCTGGAGGCTTGGACCTTCCGGACCTCCTCAGCCTGCCCTTCAATCTTATGGTGAATTTCCTTGGTGGCCTTCCAAACCAGGAACACGCCTCCAGCCAGCAGAATGAGATCGCGCCCCGTGAAGCCTCGGCCGGCCATCGTAAACAAAGGCGCCGTCAGCCCCATGATCCAACTCAAGCTGAGCAGCAGTAGAATCCGCGAGACCATAGCCGCAATTAAGCCGATCTGGCGGGCAGAGTTTTGTTGAGCGGCCGGTAGGCGGCCGGCCAGAATGGAGATGAAGACAATGTTGTCGATGCCTAGAACGATCTCCAGGCCCGTGAGGGTGAGGAGGGCGGCCCAGGCGCTGGGGTCACTTAGCCAATCGAGCATGATCCATGATTAGCATTATGGTCACGAGGATTGTCTAATATAAGGCCATGGCAAAAGTTCCGCCCACAGATTGGGCTAAGACTACCGAGGCAATGTATCCGCATCTAAGCGAGGCGGAGCGGGAAAATCTGCGCAAAATTTGGGCGGCGAACTCAGCGCGCTTTGAGCCGTTGAAAGAACAAATTGTGCGGGAAACCGATCCCGACTTCACCTTCGACCCACACGCGGGAGCCCGCTAGCATGACTCACCTGACGATTGCGGAAGCGGCGCGGGATCTGCGCGCGAGACGCGTGTCCAGCCTGGAGTTACTAGAGGAGTCCCTTGCCCTGTCGCGGCGCTGGCAAGGCCTGGTGAACGCGTTTTTGACTTTCATGGAAGAAGGCGCGCGAGCCGCCGCCAAGGCCGCCGACGAAGACTTTGCAAAGGGCGTCGACCGCGGACCGCTCCAGGGAATTCCAGTGGCTTTGAAGGATCTCTTCTACACAAAGGGAGTGCGCACGACCGCGGGCAGCAAGATTTTTGGAGACTTCCTGCCGGATTTTGACGCGGGCGTGGTGGAACGCTTGAAGGCCGCGGGTGCCGTGATTAGCGGCAAGCTGGGTATGCACGAACTCGCCTTTGGCATCACCAACAACAATGCGCATTATGGACCCGTACGCAACGCCTGGGACCGCGAGCGGATTCCCGGCGGCTCTAGCGGCGGCAGCGGCGTGGCCGTGAGTACCGGCATGGTGTTTGCCGCCCTCGGCAGCGATACCGGAGGCAGCATCCGCATTCCGGCGAGCTATTGCGGCACGGCGGGACTCAAGCCCACCTATGGGCTGGTGAGCCGCTATGGATCGTTTCCGCTGGGCTACACCCTGGACCACATGGGGCCGCTGGCGCGCACCAGCCAGGATTGCCTAGACGTTTTGAATGCGATTGCCGGTCCAGATGCGCGCGATCCCTACTGCATCAATGCGGCATGGACCCCGATTCGCCTGGCGCCGGGTCAGCCCATGGCTGGAATCAAAATCGGCTGGAGCGAAGAATTCTTCTTTACCGGTGTGGATCCCGAAATCCGAGCCATGGTGGAGGGGGCGTTGCGGGCTTGGCACGAGTGGGGAGCCGAATTGGTCGAGTTGAAATTGGCGTGGCTGAAAGATGTGGTGTCGATTAGCCACGTGATTCTGCCCGCCGAAGCGGCCAGCACCGCCGAAGGCTTTCTTCATCGGCGGGAAGAACTCGGTGCGGAGGTCCGGCCGCTATTTGAGGCGGGTCGCTTGATTCCGGCCGTGGACTACCTCCAAGCCCAAAAGCTGCGCAGGCAGTATCGCGCCAAGGCCTTTCAGGAAATCTGGTCCCGCTGCGATGTGCTGGTGGGCCCCACCACGTCCATAACCGCGCCGCGAATCGGCGAGCAACAGGTAAAGCTGGCGGACGGAACAGAGCTAGAAGTCCGTACGGCCTCCACGCAACTCGTTAGGGCATTCAACGTCTTGGGCGTCCCGGCGCATTCCATCGTGGGAGGCTTTCACAGCAATGGCCTCCCGATGGGACTGCAGATCGTTGGGGCGCCTTTTGCCGAGCAGAAAGTATTGCACACGGCGACGCGTTTTGAGGAAGAGACGCAACACTACCGGAAGACGCCCCCAGTCGGCGTTTAAGCCATACCCAAAGTCGAATAATCCTATGTCCGAACTCTATTCCCATCGACCGCAGCGCCCGATGGTACTAGGGAGGAAAGACATATGTCGGTGTACCGCGTTTTTGCTTGTGAGTCCCAGCCCGTTGCCATTGAGGGGCTAGCTAAGATTCTCTCCGAAACCGAAGATCTGCGGCTGGATGGTTACGCGGCCACGCCGGCCGAAGCCATGACGCGGATCGCCCTGGAGCGGCCGGATATTGTCATGGTGGACCAGGGCTCCGGGTTGCGGCAGACGCTGAATTTTCTGACGGAACTGAAGGTGGCAAGCCCTAGCAGTCACTCTGTGCTTTGGATCGCTGAAATGGCGGAGATCGAAAGCTTCCGCGCGCTGCAACTCGGCGCCCGCGGAATTCTGCGGCGCAGCCTGCCGATTGCGACCATGCTGGACTGTCTGCGGACCGTTGGCAAGGGCAACCTTTGGCTTGAGAATACGATTAGCGATCAAGTGGTGGGCTTCCTGAACCGGCGCAACAGTGCCCGCTTAACGCCAAGGGAACGAGAAATTGTCCGTCTGATCTGCCGCGGCTTGAAAAACAAGGAAATCGCGGAACAATTGTTAATCACGCCCGGCACGGTGAAGGTGCACCTGATGCATATCTTCGAAAAAACGGGCGTAAAAGATCGCTTTGAATTGGCCGTCCAAGGCGGGCGGTTGTTGGGCCTGGACAACGTCGAGGTCCCGGCTCAGCATCAGTAGGCGGCAACGGGCCTGAGAACAACCAAGATGGCCACGCAAGACGTCTCCCTTCGCCCGGGCCGCGGCCGGTGGCTCCCGACGCCGCCGGACGTGCTCTTCGCCGCAATCCTCGCCTGGCTGTTTGTGCTGAGCGCCGGCGGTTGGAGCCTGCTGCTGGCCGACGGGGATACCGGTTGGCATATTCGCACGGGGGAGTGGATTCTGGCCGAGCGCCAGGTTCCTAGGGTGGATCTCTTTTCGTTTTCCAAAGCCGGCCAGCCCTGGTATGCCTGGGAATGGGGCGCCGATATCGTCTTTGCGCTGATTCATCGCGCGGGAGGCCTTGCCTGGCTGGCTTTTTTTTCCGGTACCCTGCTGGTGGGAACCGCGATCGCGCTCCTGCGTTACATGGCCTGGCGAGGCGGCGGTCCTGTCGTTCTATTTCCAATTTTTCTTTGCGCGGTAGGCGGGTCTACCTTGCACTATCTGGCCCGCCCGCACATCTTCACGCTCCTCTTCGTCCTGCTAAGCCTTTGGGTTCTGGACCGGCAGCGGCGAGAGCCAACGGCCTGGATCTGGAGCCTGGTGCCATTGACCGTACTCTGGACCAACCTGCACGGCGGCTGGCCCGCACTCTTTGTATTTCTGGGAATCCAGATCACTGTTCATTTTTTCCATGGCGACCCCCGCTGGCGACAGGAAGCCACCGTGGGCCTGGCCTGCGCGGCCGCAACGTTACTAAATCCCTACGGTTGGCAGCTCCATGGACACATTTGGAATTATCTGCAAAGCGACTGGATTCGTGAAAGCGTAGACGAATTCCAAAGTCCAAAATTCCGCTCTGAAAACCTCTTGCAATTTGAGGTTCTGCTCATACTGGGGCTGGCCGCCGCGGGTTCGCGGGCGCAACGCGGATCAGCTGGGCAAATTGAAGCCCTGGGGGTGCTGGTCTGGGCGCACTTGGCTTTGGGGGCCGTGAGGCATGCGCCGATATTTATTCTGGCCGCGGCTCCCGTCCTGGCCGCAGAATGCACCTCTTGGATCGAAAAAACGTGGAAAAGCGCCCCAAAATCGACCATATTGGGAATTTTTCGGGAAATCGACCACGATTTAAAGCCCGCGTTCGCGGCAAATTCCTTGTGGGCGCTGGTCTTTGCGTTGGGAATCTGGTGGGGGAGCCAATCCAAGTGGCCCTTGGATTTTCCATCCTCCCGATTCCCGACAGCCGCGATAGCCCACTGCGGTTCGGAATTCGAAGCAAAAAGAATCTTTCTGTCCGACCAATGGGCGGACTACCTCTTGTACCGGCAATGGCCTAAGACCTTGGCCTACATCGACGGCCGGAGTGACTTCTATGGCCGACAAATTGGCGAGGAAGCCCTGTCCATCGCATCGGCCGAGTCCGGATGGGAGCAAAAGCTGAGCCGTCGAGGCATGGACTACGCGCTGCTGCCGCGGGGTTCGAGACTGGCGAAAGCGATGCGGGACGCAGGTTGGCAAGTGCTTCATATGGATGCACTTTCCGTGGCGTTACGCCGCAGTGGCCCGAGCCGCCAAGGGGAGCGATGATGCGACGAAATTCTCCCGGCGAGGCTAATGGAAGCGGCCCTATCGTCCGAATGAATAAAGGAGAAGACCCCATGGAGTCCTACGTACCTTCCCGGCAGGTGGCCCAATGAATCCCGAAGTACTAGTTGCTTTGGCGATCGGCGTGGCCGCGTCGGGCGAGGACATCTGGCGGCGGAACATCTCAAATTGGATTCCGCTGGCTGGTCTGATCTGCGGGCTCGGCCTGCAAATTTGGAGCAAGGGATGGATGGGCCTGGCCTATTGGGCTGGCGGCGCCGTTGCTGGTTTTTGCGTCTTTCTTGTGTTTTACATGCTGGGCGGGATGGGCGGCGGCGATGTGAAGCTGATGGCGGGCTTTGGCGCCGTGCTGGGTCCCGCTCGGTTGTTTGAAGCGGCGCTTTGGACTGCCGGCATTGGTGGCGTAATGGCCGGAGCGGTGGTCTGTTTTTACGAGCTCAGGAAGTTGTACCGTCGGCGTCGTCTAGCCGATAAGACAGGTGGGAGTGCGGCCTTACCAAAGGACGACGCCTACATCCCCTACGCGCCGGCGATCACGCTGGGCGCCTGGGTGGCGATGATTCCAAAAGGAGTGTAAGGCCCGGCGGAGACGCGAAATCTCAACGTTGCGGGAGTGAAAGCTATGGATCGTAGATTTTTAACGGTACTCGGGGTGAGCTTGTTGTTCGCCCTCGTTATTTCGAGTGTCTTTTACCAGATGACCGCCCGCTCGAGCGGTCCCGCCAAACAGGAGGCTGTGGAGACGCGCGATCTCGTGGTCGCCGCCAAGCCCTTGAATATTGGCACGACCATCAAGCCGGGCGACGTCGTCATCTCGAAGATCGCGATCTCGGCGTTTCCCAAGACCGGCTTCAGCAAGGTAGAAGAGGTGCTAGACCGCCCGGTGGTCTCCAATATCCTCGCCGAAGAGGCTGTCATTGAAGGGCGCCTTGCGCCGCGCGGATCCGGCGCGGGCCTCGCGCCCGTCATTCCCGTTGGCATGCGGGCGGTGACGGTCCGCGTCAACGACGTGGTGGGCGTGGCCGGCTTCGTCTTGCCGGGTATGCGCGTGGACTTGCTCGTGACGGGCCACCCTCCCAACGGCGGTTCGACGATGACTTCTACTGTGCTGCAGAACATCACCGTGCTGAGCGCTGGCCAGACCATGACGCCCGATGCGCGCGGCGCGGCGATTAATGCTCCCTCCGTCACGCTACTGGTGACGCCCGAGCAGGCCGAAATCATTATCCTCGCCGGCACGGAAGGACGCATCCAGTTGGTCTTGCGGAACGGCAGCGATACCGAGGTGCAAAAGACCAAAGGCGCCTCGGTGGCGGCTCTTTATGGCGGCAGGATGCCGCGGGGCGGCAACATTGGAAACGAAGCACCGGAAATGTTCGACGACAACGGGCAGCCCATCCGTCGGCAGCGGGTGCGTCCGGTGGTAACGGTAGCGGCTCCTCCGCCTCCGCCGCCGCCTCCGCCCGCGTTGCCTCCGGTACCGGAGCAAATCGTGGTAATTCGCGGCAACAGCCGTAGCGTTGAAACGGTCGGCATGAAGCCGGCGGCGCCGGGAGCGGCGGCTCCCGTGGCGATCGCGCCTCCGCCGGATAACGAATAGCGATTCAAGGCGCTAACGGTTAATTCATAACGGCAGCGGGACCGAAGGCATCAGATTGACGACGAGATTCAAGCGAGGAGAGATGGGAATGTTGAACACGGAGAAATTTCGCAAAGGGCTGGCGGCGGCGCTGACGCTGTTTTTGTTGGCCCCAAGCTCACAGGGTCTATTCGCCCAGTCGATGAGCGTAGTGGATCTAAACATGACGGTTGGAAAGAGCTTGGTGATCGACTATCCCGTCGAAATCGGGCGGATCTCAACTTCGAGTCCGGACGTGGTGGACGCCGTGCCCGCGACAGCCAAGGAGTTCCTCCTCCACGGCAAAGGGCACGGAGCCGCGACGGTGGTTGTCTGGGCCAAGAACGGGGCCCGCACGATGTACAACGTCACTGTGGAGCATAACGTCGATCCGATTCGCAAGCTGCTGAGCGAAACCTTTCCCAGCGAGGAAATTCGCATCCAAAGCGGCCGGGATTCCATTTCACTCGTCGGCCGCGTTTCCAGCAAAGAAGTCGCCGATCGCGCCGTGGCTATCGCCACGCCCATGGCCAAGACCGTGGTGAGTAATCTGAGCGTCGCGGCTGCCCCCATCGAAAAACAGATCATGCTGAAGGTCCGCTTTGCGGAGCTCAACCGCAACCGCGGACAGCAATTCGGCGTAAACCTCATCAGCACAGGCGCGGCCAATACGCCGGGCCGGGTGACGACCGGCCAATTCCCGGCTCCGATCGCGACTGCGGTGAACGGCCAGATTGGCGGCACCGCGGAGGGCACCAACACCACATTCACTCTTTCGGACGCCCTGAACATATTTGCGTTTCGCCCCGACCTTAACTTGGGCGCGGTCATTCGCGCGCTGCAGAACGAAGACGTGCTCCAGATTCTCGCCGAACCAAACCTGGTGACTCTAAACGGCAAAGAGGCAAGCTTCCTAGTGGGTGGTGAATTTCCGGTGCCGGTTTTGCAAGGCGGCGCCAATGCGGGCGCTGTTACGGTCCAGTTCCGCGAGTTTGGTATTCGTTTGACGTTTAACCCCCAAATCACCGGCAACGGTACGATCCGGATGTACGTCAAGCCGGAAGTTTCCACCATTGACTTGGCCAACGCCGTTCAGTTGTCCGGCTTCACGATTCCCGCGCTCGCCACCCGACGGATGGAGACGAACGTCGAGCTTAAGGAAGGGCAAAGCTTTGTGGTGGCCGGCTTGATCGACGACCGCGTTACGGATCAGCTGAGCAAAATACCTGGCCTGGCCAGTATCCCGATTTTGGGCGCGCTCTTCAAGACGCGCCTGGAGCGTAAATCGAAGTCGGAACTCGTCGTGATCGTCACCCCTGAAATAGTCGAGCCTATCAATCCCGGCCAGAAAGTCCCTGGCCCGGAATTTCCCCGGGAATTCATGCCGAGCGACGCGATGATGAAAAACTCAAAGCGGACGGCGCCCGCGGCTGACCCCTCGGGTACCAAAGATGCGGCGGCGGTGAAGAACGCCGAGAACGGGGCCTGGAAGCACGTGATGTTCTGGCGACAAGGCAAGAAGTCCGGCCAAGTTGCCATCGAGCCGAAGACGTCGCACATGGGAGCCGAAGCGGCTTTGCCCCCGTCGTTGCCCCCGTCGCCGCCTTCGACCTCCGACGCCGTTTCGCCAGTCGCACCCGCCAGGACAGAACCCGCTGCGCCAGCGGCTGCAGTGTCGGCGGAACCGTCCCTACCGGCGGTAATCAATCCGACTACCGAGCCGGCTCCTTCGACCTCCGTTCCACTTTCCCCGGTTTCCGGGCCGGTGCCGCCAACGCTTCCACTACAAGCGCAGCCGATCCCCAGCCCAACTGCCGCAGGTACAGCTTCGGCCTCAGGCCGTCATTCTACCGGCGAGGGCGCTCTAGCTCCAGGCGAGGAGTCGAATGCGACCTCTCCCGTCAAGGTCCTCACGGGGGGTTCGAGCGTGTCTGAGGCGCCTGAAGCGACTGAAGCGTCTGCGGCTTCCGTCTCTCCTTCCGGCACGGCCGCCAAAGTGGATGACAAGAATCAGAGCGCTGTCCCAGAGGGTGAAGCGGCCGCCCTCGAAAGCGACAAACCCGCACCGAGGTGGGTGTCACCAGTTCCCACGCCAGCCTCCACGCCCGCAACAGTCACTCCGAAGATCGCAGAGCTGGCGCGCGCCCGCCGCGAGTCCAACTTGTCGGCAATCCCCGGGGCGGTGAGTGGACAACTGCAGTAGGAAAAACGCGGAGCGAAGCAATCATCTGGCCGGGTTACAGGGCCATACAAGAAACGAAGTTAGGAAACAGGAGATCGGGAAATGGCCTCGACGGCATACGGCAGAAACGGCGGAGAATTAACCGCGATCCTGGTTGCCCAGGATCGCGAGTTGGCCGCCCAGTTTGCCGCGTCGGTGGAATCCACCCGGGCTTTCCAGATCGTAAGCGACCTTAAAGGGTATCCTCCGAAACAAACGCTCGAGCTTCGGCTCCGGCAGTTGCAGCCGGACGTCGTCTTCGTCGATCTGGCAGGCAATATCGAGAGCGCCTGCGAAGTCATGCAATGGATCTCCGATTCCGGCTGTGCTGTCAGTGTGATTGGCATCCACCGGCAAAACGACACAGACGCGCTCCTACGCAGTCTTCGCCTGGGAGCCTGCGATTTCCTTTTTGCGCCCTTTGAATCGTCGGTCCAGTCCGAGGTCGCCGAGCGGCTCTCGCGGTTGAAGGAACCCGAGCAAACGGGCGAACGCGAGCTGGGCAAAGTCTTGGCTTTTGCCAGTACGAAGCCTGGCTCCGGGGCTTCAACCATGAGCGCGCAAATTGCTTTCACCCTGAAAAGAATGACGGGCAAGCGGGTATTGCTTGTCGATCTGGACTTGATGGGTGGCACCATCGGGTTTTATCTAAAGCTCAACCACCCCTATTCGTTTGTCGATGCGATCGAGCATCATAACCGGCTAACTCCTGCCGTTTGGAGTTCTTTGGTGGCGCACTGCTCGGGGGTCGATATCCTGCCTGCGCCCGAGGCGCCCGCGGCGGGGGAGGTTCCCAGTGACCGTCTGCATGCGGTGTTGCAATACGCGCGGATGCTCTATGACTGGATCGTGGTGGATCTCCCGGCAATCTTCTCCCGGCCCAGCCTATTGATGCTCACCGAGGCCGACTCGATGTTTCTGGTCTCGACGAGTGAGCTGCCCAGCCTCCACCTGGCTCGCAAAGCCATCAGCATGCTGGGGCAATTGGGCCTGACCCGGGACCGCTACAAACTGGTCGTAAACCGAGTGAACAAACGGGACGGAATCGGTTTGGGCGACCTCGAAAAGATCTTTAACAGCCCGGTCGAGGCGATGTTTCCCAACGACTATTTTTCTCTACACCGGGTAGTGACTCTGGGACAACCGTTGGGGCAGGACTGCGAACTGGGGCGGGCCTTCGAATCCCTGGCACGAAAAACGGCGGGGGGCGGCGATACGGAAAAAAAACGGGCCGCCAACCTGCTGGAGGCGCCGCGGCCGGCGCTTTCCCAGACCTAAATCCTTAACGAAAAGGCAATACGATGATTTCTTCTCTCGACAACGGGTCCAAGCAACAGCTGAGCTGGGAGCAGAGGCTATTAAAGAACGCCGGAAAGCCGCGCGTTCAACTGAAGCCCGAGTACCAGGAGCTGAAATTCACCCTCCACCGTAAGCTGCTCGACAAAATCAACCTCGAGGCTCTAGCGACCATTGACAACCAACGGGTGCGGGGCGAAGTGCGGCAGGCCCTCATCGCCTTAATCGACGCCGAGCCTACCTTGTTGAGTGCGCTCGAGAAACAACAGATTTGCGACGAGGTTCTCGACGAAGTTTTCGGCCTCGGGCCGCTTGAAGCCATGCTGCAAGATCCGACCATCTCCGATATTCTCGTCAACACCCACAAGCAAGTCTATGTGGAGCGCAAGGGCCTGCTTGAACTGTCGAACGTGACGTTTCGCGACGATGCCCACTTGCTGCGCATTATCGACAAAATCGTTAGTCAAGTCGGACGCCGCATCGACGAATCCAATCCCATGGTCGATGCCCGACTCCTTGACGGAAGCCGCGTCAACGCCATTATTCCTCCCCTAGCCGTCGACGGCCCCTTGCTCTCCATTCGTCGCTTCTCCACCGATAAGCTGATGCCCCCCGATCTCGTCGACCGCAAGGCGATGACCCGGGGCATGATGGAACTGCTGGAAGCCGCCGTCAAGGCCAAACTAAACATCATCATCGCAGGCGGCACGGGCGCGGGGAAAACGACGCTTCTCAACGCCCTCAGCTTCTTCATCAGCCCCAAGGAACGCATCGTCACCATCGAAGACGCCGCGGAATTGCAACTCAAGCAGCCACACGTGGCGCGACTGGAAACCAGGCCCCCGAACCTCGAAGGCCACGGCGCGGTGCGCCAGCGTGAACTGCTGGTCAACAGCCTGCGTATGCGTCCCGACCGGATCGTCGTTGGCGAAGTCCGCGGCGAGGAAGCCCTCGATATGTTGCAGGCGATGAACACGGGTCACGACGGTAGCTTGACCACGGTCCACGCCAACTCCCCGCGCGACGCGGTATCGCGTCTTGAAGTCATGGTGAGCTTGGCGAATTCAAACATGAAGCTGGAATCCATCCGCCAGCAGGTGGCGAGCGCCGTCAATTTGTTCGTCCAAGCCTCGCGTCTCAGCGACGGTTCCCGCCGCGTCACCTCGGTTACGGAGGTCACGGGCATGGAAGGAGACGTCGTGACCATCCAGGACATCTTCGTTTTCGAAAAACGCGGCCTTTCGCCCGAGGGCAAGGTGCTCGGACGCTTTGCGGCCACCGGAATACGTCCCAAATTTTACGAAAAACTGCTGGCGGCGGGCATTCGGCTGCGGCCGGACCTCTTCGACGAAGTGGAAGAAGTATAAGCCGCCAGATGCCTAGGGGAGGACTCTAAAAATGCTCTTTGTCGCGATTGCTATAGCCGTCTGGGTCGGGTCGATGGTGATCTGGTACCTCATTTCCAACGTCTTCCGTACCAAGGATGTGGACAAGATCAAGTCCCGCCTGGCTGGCAAGGAGCCCCAGGCCAAGGTCAAGTCTAAGGAAAAACGTCCAGCGCTGATCGAGGTTGAGGATGTCCAAACGGGACGATTCGCCTTGAAGCTGATGAAGAAGTTCGACCTGCAACCCAAATTGCAAACTCTGCTCGAGCAGGCGGGAATCAAGTGGCGCGTTACCCGGTTGGTGCACGCTTGCTTGGGCTGTTTCTTGGTCGGATACCTGCTGGTTCACTTCTTTCTTCCGCCGAAGTACCGGGTGCTCGGGTTGATCCCGGCGGCTGGTCTCGCCATGCTGCCGATCCTGCACGTCTTGCGCAAGCGCGCCTCGCGATTGCATCGCTTTGAGGAACTCTTTCCAGATTCTCTCGAGTTTGTCAGCCGTTCCATGCGGGCCGGACACGCCTTCTCGGTGTCGCTGGAAATGATCCACCGGGAATTTCAGGAGCCGCTGGCGGGGGAATTCAAACGGGCCTTCGAGGAGCACAATCTCGGCCTTCCGCTGGACGTCGCTCTCGAGAAGCTGGCCAAACGGGTCCCGTTGCTGGACGTGCAGTTTTTCGTTTCTGCGGTGATCCTGCAGAAACGGACGGGCGGCAACCTGGCTGAGATCCTCGACAAATTGGCCTATGTGATCCGCGAACGCTTCAAACTACGCGGCAAGATCCGGGCGATTTCGGCCCACGGACGCATGACGGGGATGTCCCTGTCTTCGATTCCAATCGCCGTTTCGGTCCTGATGTTCTTCACCAACCGCGAGTACATCCTGTTCTTTTTTAACGATGAGGTGGGCAACATGATGCTCGCCGCCGCCCTCGGCCTGCAGATGCTGGGGTATTTCATCATCCAACAGATCGTAAAGATCGAAGTCTAGAGTTCGAAGTCTAAAGCACGACGTCTAAAGTACGACGTCCAAGGAGAGCCCACCGCCATGATGATCCTCGCCGCCTTTGTTATTTTCCTGCTGGTCGCCGTTGCGATCTCGACCCTAGGAATGCGCATGTATGTACAGCCGAAGGAGGCCATTGAGCGCGTAACGGGCGTCTCGGTAGAGGCCGTGGAGAACATGCCCAAGCATCCGAGTCTCGTCTTCCACGAACTCGTACAGAAGCTGGGCGATGTCCTGCCCGCTTCTCCCAAGGACGTATCCGTAATGCAGCGGCGCCTCATTCGAGCGGGCTTCCGCGGCCCCAACGCGCTGAAGATTTTCTATGGATCCAAGGTTTTTTTCGGAGCCGTGATCCCCATCGTCATGGGCCTGCTGGTGGCCGGTTCTGCGGCCGACGCGAGCAACAAGTTTCTGGCCATCATTGCCAGTGTCGCCGCCGGCTTCTTCGGGCCGAACGAATACGTGAACATCATGTCCAAGCGGCGGGCCAAGCAGGTGCAGCGGGGCCTAGCCAACGGCCTCGACCTTCTCGTCGTTTGCGTCGAGAGCGGCTTGGGTCTCGATCAGGCCATCCTGCAGGTGTCCAAAGAACTCGAGCATGCCCATCCTGAAATCTGCGAAGAGTTCATGTTGGTCAACCTGGAGCTGAAGGCCGGCAAGCGGCGTGCCGAGGCGTTGCGCAATCTTGCGGAGCGGACTTCGGTCGAGGATCTGAAAAAGCTGGTCGCCGTTCTGATTCAGGCCGATCGCTTCGGTACCGGTGTAGCGCAGAGTCTGCGTCAACACGCGGACTATATGCGGGTCCAAGCGCGCCAGATTGCCGAAGAGAAGGCCGCCAAGCTCGGCGTCAAGCTCGTCTTTCCGATCTTCTTCTGCATTCTTCCGACGCTCTTCATTGTCACCGTCGGGCCGATCACCATGAAGATCATCCGCGAACTCGTCCCGATGATGAACAACATGTAGTGGGTGAAGTTTTGGGTTGGAACTGCCGAATATCTTTGTAAAGCCGTGAATCGGTCGCTAGAAAGTCAAACGCAAGTGGAAAGGAGACAAAAACATGGATGCCTCAATGTTTCGCATCATCTGCGCTTCGCTCGCTCTGGGCCTGCTGGGTCTGATCGTGCTGCGCCGCAAGAAAAACGTTGACGAGTAGTGCCTACCGGGAGGAGGCTTAGGCCTGTTCCCCCGCCGGCTGGCGGGTGCCATCGAGGGAGCGATCTGCCAGCCGGAGTTCCATCCAAAAGGTAGCGGGTAAAGCTTCCAATGGGCTCTCTCCCGAATGGACGGGCCGGAGCGTTGAGGCCAGCCCTTGGAGTTTGCCGGAGCTACTCAGGCAAAAAGAAATTCTGAATTAAGACAGAGGACTTGGAGAGTAACAATCATGCGTGGAGCAAGTGCAGTGTTGGGTCGAACTCGGATAATCCTGGGCGCCAAGCGCCTAGCGGCGGCGTGCGCGCTGGCGGCAACGTGGGTGCTTTTGTCTGCCGCTTTCGCACTCAGCGCTCAGGCGGGCACCTTTGGCCGCCCGGTCGTGATTGGCGGACAGGCTGCCGATATCGCTTTGGACGAGCAGCGGGGTGTGCTGTACGTCGCCAACTTTACCGGCAACCGGATCGAGGTATTGTCGACGATCTCGGGCTCGATTCAGACGTCCTTTAACGTGGCGCCGCAACCCGGAGCCCTCGCGTTGTCCCCGGACAACAAGTATTTACTGATCGCCCACTACGGAAACTTCGCCACCCCCAATCAGCCGCGCAACGCATTGACGTTGATCAATCTCGAATCCAACCAGCGCCAGACCTTTTCGATGAGTAGCGTGCCCCTCAGCGTGGCCTTCGGCTCCGACGGTCAGGCGCTGGTGGTTACCTCGAACGCCTTTTTGATTTTCGATCCTCTGACCGGCACCACACAGACGTTGACCACCATTCCGGACTTAGCGGTGAAGACCCTGCCGGTCGCTTTCAATAACTTTCCGCAGAATGTCGTGGCCAGCTCGAGCCAAGCAACCAAGGACTTCACCCGCATCTATGGAGTGATCCAAGGCAGCACCAACGATTCCGACGTTCTAGTCTATCGCTACGACGTGGGCCGCTCTTTGATTTCGGGCGGGCGCGTTTCCACGCCGCCCCTCGGTCCGCGCACCATCAGCACGAACCGGTCCGGCACCCATGTACTGGTGGGTTGGGCCCTGCTCAATGAAACGTTTACCAACGTCGCGCAATTCCCGGGTCCCGTCGGCACCCTGAACATCGGGGGCCATGTCTTTGATACGGATCGCGGTTTAATCTACGCGCAGATGAATGAGACGCCCGCGGCGGCAACGGGTACTACCGGCGGCGCCACCGGTGGCGCCAACACGTTCGACCAGAACAAGATCCTGCAAATTCTCGAAGCGGACAACCTCAGCGTCCGGGATCGCGTTTTCCTGCCGGAGAACATGACCGGCAAGGCCCTGCTCAGCTCCGACGGGCGTACCGTGTACGCCAGCAGCGAAAGCGGCGTCTTGATCCTGCCGGTCGGTGATTTATCTAACCAACCCAAAGTCGTCTCCAATCAGACCGACCTTGTTTTCCGCGGAAACTTTTGTGACCGCCGCGTAGCCACGCAACAGTTTGTCCTTTCTGACGCCAGCGGCAAGGCCACGGATTTTGTGATCCGGAACATCCCCGCAGGCGTGACGGTATCCCCGATCTCCGGCTTGACGCCGATGACCATCACGGTCAGCGTCGACCCGCTCACCTTCAGCAACACCCGCGGAACAGTCGCCCGCACCTTGGATATCGTTTCGACTGGATCGGTTTACTCTGCCCCGCGTGTGCGTCTCCTGATCAATTCGCGCGAGCCCGATCAACGTGGCACTAGTGTTAACGTCGCCGGCACTCTCGTGGACATTTTGGCCGACCCGACGCGAGACCGCTTCTTCGTATTGCGCCAAGACAACAACACCGTACTGGTTTTCGACGGTGTAACTTACCAGCAGGTTGCGACCCTGCGCACAGGCAACACGCCGACGCAACTCGCCGTCAGTTTTGACCGCCGTTTCCTGCTCGTCGGCAATGACAATTCTCAAATCATCAATGTCTTCTCGCTCGAGACCTTGGCTCAGCAGACTCCGATCCAAATGCCGGGCGGACATTATCCGAGGAGCATCGCCAGTGCGGCGGGCGCAACCTTGGTTGCCAGCCGCGTGGCCGGTCCTCAGAACAAGATTTCGAGGGTCGATTTCGTGTCGCGCACGGCGACGGAACTGCCCACGCTCGATGTTTTCGAGAACAACATAAACGTCAATACGGTCTTGATCCCGTCGCCCAACGGCGCCAAGATTCTGGCCGCCTCGGCGGACGGCACGACCTTCCTCTTCGATGGCAATTCCAACTCTTTCGTAACGTCGCGCAGAGATGCGGCGGCCTTGCAAGGCTCCTATGCCGCCTCCGCCTTCGACCAGTTCGTCGTCGGCAACTTCGTCCTCAATGGCTCGCTCGTGCCGATCCGCCGGCTGGCACCGGACACCCAGGCCACCTACGGTTTCGCTTTCGTCGACAACACTGGCTTCCGGGTAAGCTCAGGCGGTGTAGACGGCCCTGGGTCGATTCAAAGGATTGAGTTCCCCTCGGGAACCGCACAGATCGGGACTCGCACCATCGAATCGCCGCTGGTCAGCTCGCTAGCTCAGCCCTTCATCCGGACCGTAGCCCCGTTGTTCTCGCGCAACAACATCGTGTTGCTTACCGTATCGGGCTTTACCGTGCTGCCTTGGAATTACGACGCGGCGACGATCGCCCCGAAAATAACCCGCATCAGCAATCTCGCCGACGGCAGCCCCGCGCTTGCGCCTGGCAGCCTTGTCAAAATTGAGGGAACCGACTTAAGCCCGATTCGCCAAACGACCGCCGAGCGCCCCTTGCCGACCGCCCTGGGCGAAAGCTGTATCACGGTCAATGGACTGCCCATCCCTTTGATCCTGGTCAGCAACACTGAAATCAATGCGCAGATTCCCTTTGAAATCGTCGGCAACGCGACGCTGATCCTGCGAACGCCGGGCGGCGTAAGCGACAACTTCAACGTGCAGGTGGCTAGCACGGCGCCTAGCATATTCCGGGCGGTCGTTGAGGGTATCGACTCTCTGGTGCCGACGATTGTGAACGGCCGGAATGGACTGCTGCTTACGGGTTCCAATCCTATCAAGAAGGGCGATTCCATCGTGATCTATCTGACTGGTCTCGGCAAAACAATCCCGGCCATCGACGCGGGTCTCGCCGCCCCGGCTGATCCCCTGGCCAAGTCCATCGTCACGCCAGTGGTAAATTTGGGCGGGAGGGAACTCCCGATCGTTTACGCGGGCCTGACGCCCGGCGAAGTGGGCGTATATCAAATCAACGCGCTGATCCCGATTGACGTGCCGACCGGATTCTCGATTCCACTGTCGATAAACCAAGGTGGTTCCATCACCAGCCTGGAAGTCCGCGTGATCAACTAGCGGCTCGGCCCGAATAAAACATTTTCCCCCATATTTGTTTTCGATTAGACTTGAACTAGGTAGCAACTGGAGCGAGATATGAAACATTGCCTCTTACGCGCGGCGCTGATCCTTACTGTCTGCGGCTCCGGCTTGATGGCGCAGCGCTGGGAACTCGGCGCGGGCGCGGCCGGAACTTTTTACACCTCGCGCGAGGTTTCCGTCGGGAGCCTCAAAGCCAATGCCGGCTTTAATTCGGGTTGGGGCGCTAGCGCTTGGGTGGGCAACGACATGTTCAAGTATCTGGGCGGCGAAATCCGCTACATGTACCAGAAGAACGATCTGAAGCTGGAGGAGGGGGGCACCACCTACACCTTCGGCGGCCATACCAATTCGATTCACTATGACTTCCTTTTGCACGCCACGCCTCGCGGATCCAAAGTACGGCCCTTCGTCGCCTTTGGCGCCGGGATGCGCGGCTACTCCGGCACTGGGAAGGAAGTGGTGGTGCAGCCCCTAAACCGCTTTGCATTCCTCACCCGCACCACGGAATGGGTCCCTCTTGTTAGTCTTGGCGGCGGCATCAAATTCATGCCCGCCAAGAACATTGCGTTTCGCGCTGAATTCCGCGATTACCTCACGCCCGTCCCGGATTCGGTAATTACTCCCGCACCTGGAGCGAAACTGGGCGGTTGGTTCAACAACTTCGTAGGCTTGTTTGGCGTCTCGATTCTTTTCTAATGCCGCCGTCCGCGGTTGCCCGCCCCGAAGGGCAGTTGGCGCCAAGAGTATGGTGCGCCCTGAGGTAGCATAATCGGTCATGGCTGAGAAATGCGCAGTATGCCACCACCGGCGTGCGAAGCGCCACTGCCCGGCTCTCCGAGAAGACATCTGTCCTCAATGTTGCGGCCAAGAGCGCGAAGAGACCATCGCTTGCCCTTTGGATTGCGACTTTCTTCGCCAAGGGCGTCAAAACGAAAAGCTAAAAGAGCTCAGTCCTGCCGAGTTACCCCATCCGGAAATTGTGGTCCCGGAACGCTTCCTGCGAGAACAAGAGCTGCTCGTCTTAACGCTCTCATCGGCATTCGCCGAGGGCATGCAGCGCATAGAAGGACTCCTCGATAGCGACGCCCGCGAAGCCCTAGATAGCCTCGTCCGGACCTACAAGACTCTGGAGAGCGGCCTGATTTACGAATCCAAACCCAGTAACCCGATGGCTGCGGCGCTGCATGAACTGATTCAGTTGCGGGCGAACGAATTCCGCCAGCGCGTACAGCGAGAAAGCGGCGTTTCCACCGTGCTTGATTCCCATATTCTGGGCTCTTTGGTCTTTTTGCAGCGTATGGCTCTGCAATTGAACAACGGCCGTCGCCGGGGCCGAAGTTTTCTCGATGCGGTTTTGGGCTTTGCGCCTCCGAATCAGCACGAACCCCAAATTTCCTCGCCAAACACGCTTTTGCGCTGAGTCTTGAGACAATCAAAAGATGAAGACCGGAATCGCCGTGTTTGCCCATGGCTCCAGCGTGGAAAGCGCAAACGAAGCCGTACGCGAGGTTACCCAGACCGTGGCCAAGAGCGGCGGCTTCTCTTTGGTGTCGGCCTGCTTTCTTGAGGGCGGCCAACCCAATCTTGAAACGGCCGTGGCAGAGATGGTGCAGGAGGGCGCCGAGAGAATACTTGTGGTGCCTTATTTTCTGACGGTTGGACTCCATCTTAAGCGAGATCTGCCGGAGCTGATTACGCGGATTCGGGAGCAAAGGCCAACCTTGGACATTCGCGTCACCGAGCCTTTGGATGGCCACCCCGCCCTCGGAACCATTCTGTTGGAGCGGGCGCGCCGGGGAGAGGCCGCTTGGGGCTCCTAGAACGCCAAGCCGTGCTGCTAGGGAGCCAAGAGGTGGCCCCGGCAATTCGCCTTTTCCGCTTTGCCATCCCAGAGATGGAACGCTTTGATTTTGTTCCCGGGCAATGGGTATCCCTGGTCGGATCGATCGAGGGCAAGAAGGTCACGCGCGCCTATTCCTTGGCTTCGCTTCCGCAACGCAATGAGTTTGAAATTTGTTTGAACCGTGTGGAAGGCGGACTCTTTTCTCCCTACCTTTTTTCTTTGGAGCCCGGACAAAGCGTAACCCTACGTGGGCCCGTCGGTACTTTTACTTATCGCGACACGAAACGCGAAGTGGTGATGGTGGCCACCGGAACCGGAGTCGTGCCTTTTCGTCCCATGCTGCGCCAAGCGGGACTGCTCGAATCGGGCCTCCCCACCACTCTGATCTTTGGCGCTCGCTATCCCGCAGGCCTCCTCTTTGCCCAGGAATTCGCTGCCCTTGCTTCGGAGTTTCCAAATTTCCGCTTTTGGCCTACCGTCACGCGCCCAGACGAAAGCTGGCGGGGCGCCGTTGGCCGTGTCCAGGGTGTTCTTTGGGAGCGCCTGGATCCCAAGCCCGATGTGGACATCTACATCTGCGGGCTGAAAGAAATGGTGGACGACGTGCGCGACCAACTTAAGCTCCGTGGTTTCGACAAGAAGCAGATCATTTACGAGAAGTACGACTAAACCCCATGAACGTCAGTCCCTCGCGCTTAACGGCACTTGTCGCTCTAAGCTTGATCATCTTCGCAGTGGCATCGTTTATCCTGCTGCAGATCATGCCCCGTCCGCTTCGCCCTGTGGACTATCTAATTGTTGGGGGAGTTGGCACCTTGCTCACTCTGCTCACCATTTGGCTTCTGCTTATGCGAGAGATCGGCGGCGAGCGAGACATGCTCTACAAGAAACGGCGTCGGGCGGCCGAAATCGATCCAGCCGGCGCTCCGGGCGGGGAAGGGGAAGGCGGCGCTTGAGTTATCGATATTGGGACATCAGCGTGCCCCTGCACAGTGGTATGGTGGGCTGGCCTGGCGATCCAGCGGCCCAAATCGAGCAAGTCGCGTTTCTCGACAGAGGAGACGTCTGTAACCTTACGCGGCTGGAGATGAGCGCTCATACCGGAACCCATATCGACGCACCGCGTCACTTCGTAGCTGGTGGCGCCGCTATCGATTCGCTGCCCTTTGAGGCCACCGTCGGCCCAGCCCGTGTAATAGAAATTGCCGACCCGCGTGCCATCGGGCGCCTGGAACTAGAGGCCCACTCGCCCGCGCTCGGCGAGCGCCTGCTTTGCAAGACCCGCAACTCCAATAGTGCGTGGTGGCTCGAAGCTTTTCAGGAGGACTTCGTCTATCTGTCCGACCAAGGCGCGCAGTATCTGGTTGAGTGCGGCGTGCGCACCATTGGGGTCGACTATCTATCGATTGGCGGCTTCCGCCACGACACCGTCGCGACCCACGTCACGATCTTGGGTGCGGGCATCTGGGCTATTGAGGGCTTGGATCTCACTAGGGTCGAACCGGGCCTCTACGAACTGATTTGCCTGCCCATCCGCCTCGCGGGAGCCGATGGCGCACCTTGCCGCGCCATTTTGCGGCAGGCTCTGCCAACGTCTTCGGCCGTGCCCGCCGCCTAGGGTGTCGTCTAGGCCGGCTCGCCGTCTCGATGCTGTGGTGGGAAAAACGCGCCCGCCACCGTCTCCTTTTTCTTATAGGTCTCAATACGGGAGCCCGTTGGTCCCTTCGCTGTCCGGTCTAGAATCTGCGAAATCTCAACGGCAGACATCTTCTTGAGCGCCTTCAGCACCCCAATGTTCTGCTCCAATTGGTCAATCGATTCCACGCCCGACACCAGAGTCGAGATCTGTTGCGACCACGCAAAGCGCAGGCATTCTTCAATGGGCGCAATCCGCATCTTGGCGATGCCCCCCATCGCATTGGACTTCATCCCGATTAAGCCCAGGCCGCGCTCGCGCACCTTGGGATGCACATTCTGGATGAAGCTCAGGTAGTGAGGGTCGATCAGGTTCACCGGGCATTGCACGGTTTCCCAGCCCGAGTATCCTTCCAGCAACCGCAGGTGCACCGTAGGATCGGCGTGGCCGGTAAAGCCGATGTGGCGGACCTTGCCCTGTTCCTTGGCGCGGACGAAGGCTTCCAGCGATCCCTTCGGCCCAAAAATCTTGTCCACCTCGGCATGCGTGCTCACCTCATGGCACTGCCATAGGTCCAGGTAGTCCGTCTTCATGCGCAAGAGTGTCGTGTCCAATTGGCGCATGGCGCCATCGCGGTCGCGCATTTCCGCCTTGGACATCAGGATTACTTTTTGACGTACGCTGGGCGACGGTCCAAAGACCTTGCCATAGGTAACGTCGCTTTCCCCACCATGATATTTTGCCGCGCTATCGAAGAAATTGACGCCCAACTCGAGCGCGCGCTCAATGATCCGGATTCCGGCAATCTCCCCGCCCACGCGCATGTGATACCCGCCAAGGCAGAACTTGGAAACCTTTAGCTGGCTCTTGCCCAGAATTTCCATCGGCATGGGAGTCTGCGCAAGGGCGGCCGAAGAGAGGCCAATTACCCCGGTCGAGCTAAGAGATGCGTGCAGAAAACGGCGGCGGTCCATGCCGTGATTGTATCCAGCTTTGGCTACAAAGGCCAAAGACCCTTGGCGCGTTCCAGCAGCGAAGGGGCTGGAGGCGGCGGCGGAGTGCCGCGTCCGCCTACGGAAGTTGTGCTTTTCGGCGGGGCGTAGGGGGTCTTCTCCAGTAGCCGCACACGGGTCCCGTCAAAGATGTAGCTGCGCTTCCATAGTGCGCCCGCCGCCTCTTCCACCACGATTGCAAACCGGGTGCCGCCCGCGGCGCGCTCCACGACCACTGGGAAGAAGCCCTTGACGTCGCGTTCGCGATGCGCCGTTTCGTAGCGGTTGCGCCGCGCGTTGAAGGTAAACACGCGCAGTCCGTCAAATTCAAAAGGCGCATACTTCTGCGATTGCGTGGTCCAGAGCCAATGGTTCTTCATCCCGCTTTCGCTCATCGTTTCTCCCACCGCGAAGTAAGACGTGATACGTTTGCCTTCGGCGTACTGCGCCACCTCGTCGGGCACTTCCAGAAACAAGGCGTTGGACAGCACCCAGCCCACTTTCCCACCGCCGGTGCGAATGAGTGTCATATCGTCCATGGGAGGGCCGGAGTACGGCAAAGCCTGGGCTCGCCTGCCCTTTTTGCCGGGTGCCGGAACGGCTGGCGCTGGCGCCTCCACAACCGGGGTTCGCGAAAGCTCCAGCCAGTTTTCGGGTGGTTTCGGCGCGTCTGGGGCTGGAGGCGGAGGAATCGGCGGATCTTTGCGGGGACGCCGTTTCTTGGGCAGTTTTGCTTGCGGCTCGCTGGCATCGGCTAGGTCCAGCGTCTCCCCTGAATACGGTTTGCGCTCTACCACGCGGTGTCCAATGATCTCCACCTTTTCCTTTTCCTCGATCTGTAGGAACGTGGGCGAAAAGCGGTTCGGCTCAATGTGCACATTCAAGGGGTCGAAAACGCTGGCCCGCCCCATCGACGGCGCGGCCTTATGGGCGGCCGCCATTTCTTCGATTTGCTGCCTCTGTTTTGCGCTGATCAGCAAGCGCATATCCACCCAGCCGATTTTCTGGTCCTTTGTTCGCACTTGCACAAAACGCCGCCGCCGCTCTAGCACCTCGACCTTTTCCGCGTGCGCGATGGTGCTCACTACCGGTGAACGTAAGGATAGATCCTGGCGAAGCGGCAGCCGATTAGGGCCCGCGTAAGCCTCGCCGATCACCCGGTACTCGGGCTCCGGCTTTTCTTGGCTGCAGGAAGTGGCAAAGAAAATAACGGGTAAAACGAAAAAGACTGGAAGGGCCCGGGAATACATGGGGAGGGGCTCCTTCCAGTCTACTTTCGAACGCGGCAAAAGCGAAGAACTTAAACAGCCTGCGCAATTTCCAGTAGAGAATCCTCAAAGGTATAGTCGATGCGCTTCTTCTTGGCCGAATTGCGCAGATACCAACGATAAGTTTCCTTTAGGCCGGTCGCAAAATCGCGCGGCTTCAGCTTCAACATGCGCTGTGCCTTGTTGGTCACCATTGTGATCGGGGCGACATCGAAGTAGTAGCCAAAGTACAGTTGCGGGCCGGTCGGGTGGCCACCCGCCAAGGCGATCTGACGCCGCGGAACCCGAATGATAGTCGGCTTCTTACCGGTAGCGCCGGCGAGAGCGTGCACGACTTCCTCCTGGGTCAAGGGGCGCGAATTCGCGACATTGAACGCGTTGCCGGCGGCCTGGGGGTGGTCCAGTACCTTCTGGCAGGCGAGGATCAAGTCCGCGATATGGATGAACTGCATCAGGCGGCGTCCGTCGCCAGGCAGAATCAGCGGCCGCCCCGCGCGCAGGCGATCCCAGAAAAACGCCTCTCGGTAGTACGTATTCCCGGGCCCGTAAATGAAGGGTGGCCGCAGCGTGATTACCGGCACGTGGTAACGGTAAAACTGGCGGAAGAGCATCCGCTCCGTCATCGCCTTGTTGCGCACATAGGCATCCGGATGGTCGTCGGGTGCCAGGGCGTCCGCCTCGTGATGATTCAGGCCGTCTCCATAAGCGGCGACGCTGGACATGAAAATGTACTTCTGGAAGTTGCCGTTCAGCGCCTTCAACGTGCCTTCCACCTGGACTGCGGTCGTGCCGCGGTCCCAGTCGTAGACGTTATCGAAGACGACGTCGAACTTCTCGCGGCTCAAGACCTGCCGCATCTGCTCGGGATCGTTGCGGTCGGCGACGATGTTTCCGATTTTTTTCTTGAAGGGATGCGCCGCCCTGCGGTGCAGGATGGTAACGTCGTTTTTCTGCTTGAGGAGAGTCTCCACCAGCAAACGGCCCACAAATTGGGTCCCGCCGACCACCAGAATACGCATTCCCTGGGAATTGGAACGAACTAGAGAATCAAACACTGTGCGATAGGCTCCGTCTTGACGCGGATTTGTTTAGTCGTAATAGTCGAGACCTAGGTGCGTGATCAGGTCTTCGCCGCGCATCCAGCGCAACGTATTCTTGAGCTTCATCAACTGAATGAACAAGTCGTGCTCCGGGTAGAGGCCCGGGGCCGTCATCGGCGCCTTGAAGTAGAAGCTCAACCATTCCTGAATTCCCTTCATGCCCGCGCGCTGCGCGAGATCAAGGAAAAGCACCAGGTCCAAAACAAGCGGCGCGGCTAGAATCGAATCGCGGCAGAGAAAGTCCACCTTGATCTGCATCGGGTAGCCCAGCCAGCCGAAAATGTCGATGTTGTCCCAGCCCTCTTTCGAGTCGCCGCGGGGCGGGTAGTAGTTAATGCGAACCGCGTGGTAAAGGTTTTTGTACAGGTCCGGATACAACTCGGGCTGCAATATCTGATCCAAAACGCTGAGTTTCGTTTCTTCCTTCGTCTTGAAGCTACCCGGATCTTCCAGCACCTCCCCGTCCCGGTTACCCAGGATGTTGGTGGAAAACCAACCGCTCATACCCAGCATGCGCGCCTTGAAGCCGGGCGCCAGTAGCGTTTTCAAAAAAGTCTGGCCGGTCTTAAAGTCTTTCCCGCAAATGGGAATTTGGCGTTCCCTTGCCAATTCCTGCATGGCGGGAATATCGGTGGTCAGGTTTGGCGCCCCGTTGGCATAGGGAACCCCGGACATCAAAGCGGCGTAGGCATACATCTGGCTCGGCGCGATGTCGGGATCGTTATTCTTCAACCCGCACTCGAAATCCTTCATGGTCTGGTGTACGGCCGCGGCCTTGCGGTAGGTTTCCGTCGAACCGCACCAGATCATGGTGGCCCGGGACACGTTGTTCTTTTCCTTAAAGGTCTTGATGTCATCCATCAAAGCCAACGCCAGATCGTACTTATTCCCCGCCTTCTTCACATTCGGCCCGCTAATCCGTTTGACGTACTCCTGGTCGAAAACGGCCGACATCGGCTTAATCGATTCGAGCGGTCCCTTCAATTTTTCGAGCAACGGCGCTTCTAGCACGTTGGCCTTCACCGCCGATTCGTAGGCGTCGTCGGGATAAATGTCCCAGCCGCCAAAAACCAACTGGTCCAGGCTGGCCAACGGTACAAAGTCGCGAATGTAGGGCGTTCGGTTATCGGTCCGTTTACCCAGGCGAATGGTCGACAATTGGGTTAGGGAGCCAACCGGCTTACCCAAGCCCTGCTTTACGGCCTCCACCCCCGCGATCGTCGTGGTCGCAACGGCGCCCAGGCCAGGGATCAGAATGCCCAGTTTGCCCTCGGCGGGGGCAATTTTCACATTTTCTTTGGAGTTAGACGTCAACGGGGAGCCTTTCTAGGGAGCGCCTTATGAAGCGCGCGTGTGGGTCGAATGCTGCAGTTGGGTAAATGCCTGTCGCGGAGACCAATTGTTATACTACCAACCGGATGAGCCTTTCCGCTACGGCCAGCATCAGCGCCGTCCTGGTGGACGACGAGCGTTTAGCCCGCGAGGAACTGGAATTCCTACTCAAGGACTACCCCGAGATTGAGGTGTCTGCCACCGCCGAGAATGGGGTCCAGGCCCTCGAAATTATTGAAAAGATTGAGCCTGACCTCGTCTTTCTCGATGTCCAGATGCCCGGTATGGACGGCCTGGGCGTCATCCATAAACTGCAGGAAAAAAATCTTCATCTTCCATTTTTTGTAATGGCCTCCGCTTACGACCAGTACGCCATTGAGGCTTTCCGGCTGGAAGCGATCGATTACCTCCTAAAGCCTATCGAAAAGCATAGATTGGCCCTGACCATCGGCCGGGCGAAACGCTATCTGGGTTCCCCAGTGCCTCTGGCGGCCGAACGGAGCTCCCCACCCAAGACGAAGTTGGTCGTCAAAACGGGCCCAAGGAACTTGCTGGTCGATGCCAGCGAGATCGTCTACGCAAGCATTGCCGGGGGCGTGATCACCCTGGTGGCTACTTCAGTGGTGGGCGAGAGCACCTACCGCACCATCGACGAACTGCACGAGGACCTCGATGCGGAAGTCTTCTGGCGCGTTCATCGGGGCTTTTTGGTCAACATTAACCGCATCCGGGAGGTGAATCCCTGGTTCCATGCCAGCCTCATCCTGAAGATGGACGATCCCAAAGGCACCGAAATTCCCGTCAGCCGCGCGCAAGCCAAGAGATTGAAAGCGTTTTTGAAGCTCTAGTACTTTGCTGGGACGACTTTGGGCTAGTATAGTGATTTCGCCAAGCACCGTTTCCCCGACCACCGTCCCATGAAGATCCTTCACGCCTTGATGCGCTACTACAGCTATTTGTTCACGCTCGGCCCCGCCGGGCTGCTTACTGGACTCGGTCTAGTCGCCTATATTTCGGGCCAACATAGCTGGAAAATCGACACTCTGCCGTGGAGCGGCCAGGACCTTTCCACGGCCGCGCTGATTTTGGGTCTGATGGGCCTGATTAGCGTGCCGTTGGCAGCTCTAAACTGGTTCCGCTGGCTGCTGCCCGTCATGGCCTTCGCCTTCGCCCTACTGATGGTCTACGGGTTTTTTTGGCAAAACTACCGCTTCCAGGACGCCGAAGAATTCCAGGGTCTGCTTGGCATGACCGCCGGGGCCGTCGGCAGCTTCCTGTCCAGCCTGATGGAGTTTAAGCGAGGCAGCGCTAAGCGCTAGCTCCAAAGATCGTGGATCGGACCGTAGAGGTCGTCCAGCGAGTTCGGGATGTATTCGAAACCGCGCTGCGTCGGGTCGTCGCGGCGAATGGTCGTCCAGTCGATGCCCAGCGCCGAGTAAATCGTCGCGGCGATGTCTTCGGCCCGCACCGAGCGCTCGCGCTTCCAGCCCGGATCCGTAGTGTCTCGCCCATTGGCGTCGGTCGATCCTAGCGCGCGTCCGCCCTGGATGCCCGCGCCCGCAAATAACGCGGCTTGCTGCAGGAAGTGGTCGCGTCCCACGGTCGCATTGGGCGTCCCAATGGTGCGGCCAAACTCTCCCATGGCCACTACCAGCGTTTCATCCAGCAAACCGCTTGCCTTCATATCCGCCAATAAGGAGCCAAGGGCCGTGTCAAAGAGCCGCCCAAGCGAATTGGCATTGCCCGGATTCAACGCCCCGGTGTAAATGTTGGCGTGGTTGTCCCAACTGCCTACGTTGATCTGTACAAAGCGCGTGCCCCGGTTGGAGGCCAGCAGGTTGCGGGCCACCAGGCACGAGTTGCCAAAGCCGCTGTTTCCATAGCGCAGCCGATCGTCGGTCGAATAGCGGAATAGGCTGTCAATCTCCGTGCGGTACATCAACTGGCGCGCGGACTCGTTGAAAGACGCCATCTCGGCGCCCTTCGCGCCCAACCTGCCGCTGGCGCGGAATTCCCCATCCAAATCGGCCAGCAGTTCCGAACGCCGGTTAAAGGTCGCCTGGTTGTCGGGATGGGTGGTGCCGGGGGGCGGATTGCCATTCGGCGAAAAGTAGAAGGGGGCGTGTACCGGCGGGAAATATCCCGAACCAATGCCTTCGCCGGCATTGAGATTGAAGAAGGCCGGCAGCGTCTTATCCGTGGAGCGCTCGGCATACTCAAGCGAAATGATCGAGCCGATGTGCGGGGCGATACGCGCCACGCTGCTAACCGGATTTCGCCCGATCTGCAGCCAGTTGCGGGCCAATTCGTGAACGGCCGCCCAGGGCTTAATGCTGCGCACCACCGCCACGGAATCCAGTTGCTCGGCCAGGCGCGGAAACAGTCCCCTCGGCCAGCGGACCCCATTGTAGGTCGTGGGTTCGAAAGTGTTCGGCAACCACGCGCCTTCCTTCAAGTCGAAGGTGTCGATGTGGCTGGGGCCGCCATTCATCATGATGAAGATGCAGTTCTTGGCGCGGCCAATCGGGCTGACGGCGGCCTTGGCGACTGTTTCCATCGGGCGCGCCGGCATCAGATAGTACCCGCCCACGGCGGAAGCGGCATGCCGGAAGAACATGCGGCGAGAGACATGGGGCGCCTTCCAGAACCAGGTGCCCTTCACCTTGTCCCAGTTGAATCCGAAGCGGTCTTTCCCGGGCGGCAATTGTCCAAAGATACGGTCCATGGTGCTCGATCCTTCTTCTCTAATAGCTGAAGATGAACTCTTGCTTGTTCATCAATACCCAGGCCATATCTTCAACGGCCGTATTCTTAGCCGCCTGCGCCGTTCCCGCTTTCTTGAGGAAGGCGACCGATTTCTCTTTCTCCGCCTCACTCGGCAGCCGGGAAAGGAAGCGCAGGAAGAGCTCGTCCGTCATCGCCTCCTGCGACGTCATCGTCGCGATGGAGCGCAGGATCGTTGACGCGTTCACTTTGGCCCGCGAAGTGACAAAAGTGTTGTTCATGATGTTGAGCTGCTGCAGAATGCTTCCGTCCTGCGACCGGAATTGCGTGTCGCGGTTGCCGCGGATGAACAACGACATAAAGTCCCGCACTCCGCCGTTGGACCGGGGCTCTACCGGCTCGGGCAGCTTCATCGCCCAATTCGTGGGTTCGGCCCAGCCGCCCACGGTATAGCGTCCCAGCACGCCCGTGGCGATCTGGATGCCGTCGTGGATTTCTTCCCCCTCCAAACGCCGGACATAGTGCCTGGCGAAAAGCGGCACGTACTCTAGCTTCCATTCATCGGCGTAGTCGCTCGCCAGCTGGTAGGCGTTGGATTCTACTAGCTTGCGCAGGTACTCGCGCAAGTTGAAGTTGTTGTCGATGAGTTCGTCGGCGAGCTTTTCCAGCAACTCCGGGTGTGTCGCTTGAAAAGTCCAATCCCCACCAGGCGGGTTCTTCGGGTCTAGGCGTGCCGGATCCATTTGATCCAGAGGTTCAACAAGCCCTAGATTAAACATCTGCTTCCATAGCCGGTTAGCGAAATTGCGGGCAAACATCCGGTCCGCCGTCAGGCGTTGCGCAAAAAGCGCACGCCAGTCGCCGCCCATGGCTTCGTTTTCCCCGCCTCTCCAGGCCGCTACCGCCACTCGCACCGTGCCCATCGGGGACCGCCGCGGACGATTCCCGTAGGTCGTAGTGAGATTGTAATTGCCGGCGGCCGCATCGCTGACTTCAGTTGAGTTGGGGATTTGCGGATCGTTCTGATTCCGGTCCTGGAACCGCACTTTCGAGAAATAGGCCGACATCTGGTAGGCCTCGTTGCGCGTGGCACGGCGGCCCCAGAGGCTCAATTGCTCCAGATGCCCTCGCCCGTCATGGCAAATGATGCAGTCGTAATGCGACATGCCCATAAAGGCGCTCGCGCTGCGCGAAAACATGGTGTCGTAGGTGTCTTCTGTCGGGCCACCCGGCGTGCGCCAGCGCGTAAACCACGTCGCCGCACCGCTGGGGCCCGGCACATTCGTGTTGCCCTTGGCCGTTAGCAATTCGAAAACTACATCGCGCAAGCTCTTGTTTTCCGAAATCGCCGCCCCAATCCATCCGTGGAAGGCGTTGCGGGCATCCTGATTGACGCTGCGAAAGCTATTCGTCTGCGCGTTCTGCAGCAGATCGCCAAACCACAGCGTCCATTTGTCTGTGAATTCCGCCGAGTAGAGCAAGCGGTCGATCACTTCGCTCCGTTTGTTCGGGTTCTCGTCGGCGTTAAACGCGCGGTATTGCTCCGGGGTGGGAATACGGCCGGTGAGATCGAGGTAGATGCGGCGAAGGAACTCCTCGTCCGTTGTTAACCGCGAAGACCGCACGCCCAGCGCCGCCAGCTTGCCGAAGATCGCCTCATCCACGAAATTCTTGGGCTGTAGGCTGGAAGGGTCCAGCGTGGCGGCGCGCTCTGAGGAGGCATAGCGGCCACCTTTGAAGCTGCCCACCCGCTGGTAAACGGATTCGAAGTTCCGGGCTTCACGGGCGACAAACTCGTCGGGCTCTGCCTTGAACGTGCAGTTGCTCCCGCTATTTTCGACCAGGTTACTAAGCAGTTCCTGTTCCTGCGCAAAACTGGAAGGAAGAATCGCTAGCGCTAACATCAGCGCCGTCGCCCGCCTCGGCTCCAGGCTCGCAATTAAAGGTAAGTGAAACTTAATGGACATGTCCCCGTTAGGGCCTCCGTGTGTCTGGATTATAGCCGAAGGGGAGACTCTCCCAGCCGGGCAATGTGTTTCAAAAAGTACTGCGAAGCCGGCTAAGGCTTTTTGCTTAGTTCGGCCAAGGCCGAGCCGTCCAGGCGGAAGACAGTCCAGTCGTCCATGGGACGCGCGCCTAACGCACGGTAGAAGTCGATACTGGGCTCGTTCCAATCGAGCACCGACCATTCCAGACGGCCGCAACCGCGTGCGACGGCCAAACGGGCGAGCGTAATCAATAATGCCTTACCGATACCGCGGCCGCGCTGGTCGGGCCGCACGTAGAGGTCCTCCAGATAGAGCCCAGGTTTGGCGAGAAACGTACTGAAGTTATGGAAAAACAGGGCGAATCCGACAGGCTGCTGATCCCACTCGGCGATCAGAACCTCCGCCCGCGGATGCTCGCCGAAAAGATGCATCCGCAGTTCGTCCTCAGTGGCCACGCAGGCCTCCAGCAGCTTTTCGTATGCGGCTAGCTCCCGAATAAAGCCTAAGATGAGGCCACAGTCTTTCGGCTCGGCCCGGCGAATCGCAAGCATCGAATTTACGGCAGCCGCACTAGATTCCAGCCTTGCGCCGCAAGCAAAGCGGGGTCCAGAACCAGGCGCGTATCCACTATGTTTTTTGCTGTGACCAGCTTGCCGAGTTCTTCCCAATCCAGTTCGAGATACTGCGGCCATTCCGTCGTCAGAAGAATTGCATCGGCCTCGGCCACGGCTTCTTCGACGCTTGCGGCCAGGGTGCCCGCCAGGTCCGGACACTCGCGCGCAAAGCGTTCCATAGCAATAGGATCGTGCGCGCGCAGCATCGCGCCCCGGTCCGTTAAGCGCCGCAGGATATCGATCGCCGGGGCGTCCCGCAAATCGTCCGTGTGCGGCTTAAAGGCCAGGCCCAGCACCGCGATGCTGCGGCCCTTCAGAATCTTTAGCGTTTCCTGAAGCTTGATCACCGCCCGTTCGCGCATGTTTGCATTCACGCTCTTGGCCGCGCTCACGATGGACATATTCAGGCCGTAGTCTTTGGCCGTTGAAACCAGCGCGGCCGTATCCTTGCCAAAGCAGGAGCCGCCCCAGCCTAGGCCGGCATTGAGAAAACGGTTGCCGATGCGCGAGTCCAGCCCCATGCCGCGCGCGACATGCCGTACGTCCGCTCCAACCCGGCTGGCTAAGAGGCCAATTTCGTTGATGAAACTGATCTTGGTGGCCAGAAACGCATTGGCCGCATATTTAATCAGCTCCGCGCTGGCTAGGTCCGTCGATACCAGCGGCACGGCGCCCATCGATTCCGGCCGCGGACAAAAGGCCGGGGCGGGGAAGCTCTGGTCGATCAAGGGCCGGTACATGCTGTACAGCACCTCGAGCGCCTTCGTGTTGTCGGCTCCGATCACAATCCGGTCCGGAAACAGCGAATCGAGAATTGCCGAACCTTCCCGCAAAAATTCGGGATTGGAAGCGACGGCAAAATCGCCTTTCTTGCCCGCCGCCTTTTGGCTCTCGCGAATCAGCGCCCCCACCCAGTTGCCGCTGCCGATAGGCACCGTGGACTTATTCACGATCACCGTGAAACCCGGACCCAGATGCTCGCCCAGCGCATTGGCCGCCGAGCGCAAGTACTTCAAGTCCGGCTGCCCGTCTTCCAGCGACGGCGTCCCCACCGCGATAAAAACCACGTCGGCTTGGGGTATCGCGTCTTCATAGCGGGACGTAAAGGCGATCCGGCTTCGCCCCGCCTCCAATAGCTCGGCCAGATTCGGCTCGTAGATTGGAATCTTGCCGGCGTTCAAGGCCGCGAGCTTTTTCTCGTCCACATCCAGGCAGCTCACTTCGTGTCCGATGTAGGCCAGGCACACTCCGGTCGTCAGACCGACGTAGCCGGTCCCGATCACGCCAATCTTCATTAAGGCTCCACCTTGACCTGGTTCACCACCTGAGTGACACCCTTCACTTTGCGCACCAGCTTCTCCACCTTTTGACGGGCCCGTTCGTTTGGCAGGCGCCCACTCACCGTCACCACGCCGTCCTTCACGTCCACCTCCAAGCTCCCACCCTTCACATCGGCGTCGTTGGCCAGGCGCACCCTCACCTGGTCGTAAATCAAGCCGTCGGGGACTTTCTTCTGCGCCCAAAGTCCACCCGTATACAGCATGGCGGCCCCAAGCAATGCAATCGCGCGGCGCGTCATTTCAGCTTTTCCATTTCACTAGTATTTTGCCACTTCAGTTCGTCCAGGAAGCTTTCATCCTCGCGCCATTTCGCTTTCACCTTGACGAAAAGCTGCAAATGAAAGCGCTTGCCCAGCATTTCTTCCAGTTGCAACCGGGCCTCGGTGCCAATCTTTTTTAGCATCTGCCCCTTGGCGCCGATCACGATCGCCTTCTGCCCGTTGCGTTCCACCAGGATCGTGGCAAAGACCTTGGCGATCGCCGGCGTTTCTTCCCATTTGTCCACCACTACCGCCACGCTGTGCGGCACTTCTTCGCTCGTATGTTCGAGAATCCTCTCGCGAATCACCTCGGCCACAATGGCCTTCTCGGGCATATCGGTCAGATAGTCCTCGTCGAACATCGGCGCGCCCGCAGGCAGCGCGGACAGGATCGCTCGCTTCAGTTCCTCCATGCCTTCCCCATGACGCGCCGAAACCGGAAAATACTCGCTAAAGTCCATCGCTTTCTGAAAGGCTTCCAGCCGAGGCATCAACTGGCTGCGCGGCACGATTAAGTCGATCTTGTTCAAGACCAGAAACGCCGGTACCTTGGACCCGTCCCGGGCTCGGCGTAGCGTGTCCAGCGCCTCGCTTTCCTCGGCCGGCAACTCGCCGCTGTCGTCGATCGTATGCGCGTCCGCTACATAGAGCAGCAGATCGCGGCTGTCCAGCGCCGCGCGCACGGCCTGCATCATCCGCTTGTTGATCGCGCTGTCGCTTTTGTGGATGCCGGGCGTATCGAAAAATACAGCCTGCGCGCCAGGTCCGGTCCACACTCCCATGATGCTGTGGCGCGTCGTCTGCGGTTTACCCGATACGATCGCCAGCTTTGCGCCCAGCAGCGCATTCAGAAGCGTACTCTTGCCCGCATTGGGCCGCCCGGCGATGGACACATAGCCGAAGCGGGCCTCTTCCCCGCCGCCGCTAACCTGTTTCGGAGCTGTCATATTTGGGGCCTTCCTTTTCTTCCTCGGCCGCTTTGCGCACCCTTACCTGGATCACTCGCCGTTCGTCGCTTGCCAATACTTCAATCTGTATGCCCTCGCGCTCTAGTGTGTCGCCGGACTTGGGAACCCTGCCGAACCATTCCGTGGCCAGTCCGCCTACCGTCGTGGCCTCCAGGTCTCCGTCCGGCACAAAACCCAGCAGGTCGCGCAGATGGTCGAGATCGTAGCTGCCCGCCACTACATAAGCCCCATCGCCTTCGGCGCTCACATCGTGTCCCGGTTCGTGTTCGTCGCGGATCTCGCCGAAGACTTCCTCCACCAGGTCTTCCATCGTGGCTAGGCCCGCCGTATTGCCGTATTCGTCCACCACGATGGCCATGTGGTTGCCGGCATGCTGCATTTCCTTCAGCAAATCCGTTACGAGTTTCGTTTCCGGCACAAATGCGATCGGGCGCTGCAGATCCTTGGCCTTGAGCCCGGCGCGCTTTTCATAATCCACTTCAAACAGGTCTTTGACGTGTACAAAACCCGTAATGTGGTCCAGATTGTCCTCATAGACCGGTACCCGCGAAAACTGCTCCAAAATCACCAACTGCCGCAGTTCCTCCATGGTGCGGCTGGCCTCAATCCCCACAATATTCGGCTTGGGCGTCATTACTTCGCGCACTCTCTTATCGCCGAAGGCCACCACGGACTGAATCAGCTTGCGGTCGCCTTCCTCGATCAATCCTTCTTCTTCTCCCGCCGCGATCAAAGCGTCGATCTCTTCCTGCGGGCTTGAGCCTTCCTCCAGGCTTTCGCTGGGCTTGCTGATTTCCGCCAGCGTCTCGATAAAGCGCAGCAGGGCCGCAAAGGGACGCATCACAAAGGCGCCAATCCGCAATACGGGAGCCAGCGCCAGCAGGAAAAACCCGTTACCCCGCCGGTAAAAAAGCTGCGGCAGCAAATACGAAAAGACGCCCATCGAAGTCAACGCCAGCAATATCCCTTGCACGACATCCAGCCAGTTGTAGGGAGAGCTCAAGTTGAGCAGAAGCGCCAGCACTCCAATCCCCACCAGCAGGCTGTGCTTGTAAAGCGTAAAGATCAGCGCAGCCTCGTCGCTTTCCAACTGCAGCGCCGGATGCACCTGTTCCTTGAAATACTCGAGCGCCGGAAAGTCCCGCGCGCGCAAGCGCATGCTTTCCAGATACAGCAATTGCACAAACGAAAATAGCGCCAGGCTGCCTAAACAAGCCACGTAAAGCAGTACAAAAAGTACCGTCATCGCGCGTCTCCTCTCTGTGTTCGCTCAATCAAGCCCCCCGGCAATCCGAACTGCTCGCGCAATTTGGATTCGACACTCTTCATCTGACCCTTGTCCCGCTCGTGGTCCAGGCCCATCAGATGTAGTACCCCGTGCAACAACAAGATCTTAAGCTCGGTTTCCACCGCGTGCCCGAATTCGGAGGCCTGCGCGGCGGCCCGCTCCAGCGAGATCGCCACTTCGCCCAAACCCGCCTCGCTGCCTTCTTCCTCCGGATTGGGAAAGCTCAATACGTCGGTTGCGTAGTCGTGCTGCAGAAAGTCCCGGTTCAACGTGCGCAGGCGTTCATCGTCGGCGATCAGGCATATAAACGGCTGTCCGCTGGTTACTTCCTCCACCAGCAGCGCGGCAAAGGAGCGCAATTCCTTCCGGCTGGGCGCTGCTACTCCAGCGGGAAACAGAATGGAAGCTCGTTGGCCCATGCAGTCCGGATCGTCGGCCTCAAGCGTCCGGCAGGTCGACCGGCGACCCCGGCGTAATGCTCGCCTTCGCCCCACTGGCCGGCGGCGGATCGTCCAGTTTCAACATCATCTGGCGGCCTATGCCCGTCTTCTCGGTGTAGGACTCGTAGGCGCGCACAATCTTCTGCACCAGATTGTGCCGCACCACGTCTTTATCGTCGAACAATACAAACGACACCGCGTCGATGTCCTTCAGCACTTCCATCGCCTCGATCAGCCCGCTGCGCTTTCCGCCCGGCAGATCGATCTGCGTGATATCGCCCGTTACCACCATCTTCGAGTTGAAGCCCAACCGCGTCAGGATCATCTTCATCTGATCCGGCGTGCAATTCTGGCTCTCGTCGATGATGATGAAAGCGTCATTTAGCGTGCGCCCGCGCATAAACGCGATCGGCGCCACTTCAATCGTGTTCTTCTCAAGCAATTTCTCGACCTTGTCGGCCTCGATCATGTCGTAAAGGGCGTCGTAGAGCGGCCGCAAATAAGGATCCACCTTTTCCTGCAGTGTGCCGGGAAGAAAGCCCAGCCGTTCCCCCGCCTCTACCGCCGGCCTGGTCAAGATGATGCGCGTAACCTGTTTGGTCAAGAGTGCGTTCACTGCCATGGCCACGGCCAAGTACGTCTTGCCAGTGCCCGCGGGGCCGATCCCAAACGTTAAGTCGTGCTTTTCAATGGCTTCTACGTAAAGGCGCTGGTTGACCGTCTTCGGCGCCAGCATCTTCTTGCCAAAGCTGCGCTGCTTTCCGCTCACAAAAAGGGATCGCAACGAGGACTCCTCGTCTACTGTTACCACCCGTAAGAAATTATTGAGGTCCCCATTGGAAATAACTTGCCCGTCCCGCACCAGGGCCATGTAGTCGTCCAGAATCTGCCGCGCCTTCGTGACGCCCTTCTCTTCGCCCTCCAGCTCCAGGCTGCCGTTCCGCAGGAAGGTGCGTATCCCCAGATTCCGTTCCATCAAACGGATGTTCTCGTCGCGGGTGCCAAACAGCGACTCGATACCTTTGCTGACAGGAACGCTAAGTCTCAACTCTTATCAGTATATTCCATGGGCGAAGACTTAACAAAACTTTACACGTATAAAGGATCGATCCAATAACTTCCACGTCTGTTCAGTCGTCAGGCTTTTTTGAAGATGCTTATGCGAACTCTTGCCACATTGATTTTGGGAACGATTCTCGCGGCGAACCGGCTGCCGGCTCAGGCTCCCGCACGGACCGTGGGCGTGGTTAGCGCCGCCGATACGGCCTCCCGTACACTCACCGTGAAAGGCGACGACGGGGTCGAAGTGAAGGTCAAGGTCACGGAAACCGCCAGAATTTCCCAGTTGGCCCCCGGAGAAACCAGCTTGCAGAATGCCAAGCCCGCCGAACTGGCCTCCATCGGCGCCGGAGACCGTGTGCTCGCTCGCGGGCCGCTCAACAATGGCGTGATTGAAGCCAACCTTGTCGTGCTGATGAGCAAGACCGATCTGGCCAAACGGCAGCAGCAGGAACAAATGGCTTGGAACACCAAAGGCGTCTCTGGCGTAGTGACCGCAGTCGACAAAAGCGCCGCCAAGCTGACCGTTAACTCGCGCGGACCCGAGGGCGTTAAGCCGGTGGTGATCACCTTTGCCCCCAATGCCAATGTCAAGCGCTATGCCGAAGGCAGCGTGAAGTACGCCGACGCGAAGGTCAGTTCTATCGGCGACATCGAAGTGGGCGACCAGGTGCGCGCCCTCGGAGAACGCAGCGCCGACGGAACCGCCTACACCGCCGAGCAGGTGGTTTCCGGCGCCTTCCGCAACATCGCGGCCACGGTTTCCAGTATCGACGCTGCTAGTGGCGTGATCGAAGTCGTTGACCTCGATACTAAAAAGAAAATCCAGGTCAAGATTGGCAGCGAAGCGAACCTGCGGCGAATGCCGGAAATGGCGGCCCGCATGATGGCCATGATGATTAATGGCGGTGCGGCCGGAATGCCGGGTGCCGCGATGCCGGGTTCTGGGATGCAGGGCGGAATGGCGATGCGCCCCCCGCAAGGACAGCCCGCACCGGGACAAGCTCCTGCCCCCGCCGGCGCCACTAGACCGGCCGGCCCCGGCATGCAGGGCGGCCCGGGTAGTGGCCCTGGCGGCGGCATGCGACGCCCCGGTGGCGACATGGGTCAAATGATCGATCGCATGCCCGCCTTCCAACTCGCCGAACTCAAGAAAGACGAACCGCTCATCATCTCTCTCAGCAAAACCTCCGATCCCGCAAAAGCCGTCGCCATCACGGTCCTGGCCGGAGTAGAACCGATTCTCGCCACTCCCGCCAACGGCAGCCGCGCCATGGCGCTCGGTACCTGGAACCTCGATGGCGGCGGCGGCATGATGGGCGGCATGGGCACCCCTTAAGGCCCGTTCTTCCCGCAGAAACAAAAAATATTCCAAAAGTTAAAGGACCCTCACGGAGGAACCATGAATTCCCTGACTCGATTTCTGCCCTTACTTCTGGCCCTCTGCCTTGCCTGCGGAGAAGCCTTTGCCCAAGCCAGTCCCAACTCCATTTTGAAAGGCGTCGTGACGGATCCCTCCGGCGCCGCCATCCCTGGAGCCAACGTCACCCTGAGCGGTGGGGGCGGCTTCGTGAAAGTGGCTGAGTCCGACGCCGAGGGCAAATTCACCATCGCCAACATCCCGGGTGGAACCTACACCATCCGCGTCAGCTCGGTCGGCTTTAGCCTCTTTGAACAGGTGAACTTTGAACTCCAGGGCGGCCGCCAGATCACCGTCAACGCAAAGCTCAATATCGCCAGCGAAAAGCAACAGATCACCGTCACCGATTCCGTGGCCATCGATCTCGACCCCGCCTCCAACGTCGGCCAACTAGTCCTGAAGGGCGAAGACTTGCAAGCTCTCTCCGACAATCCCGACGATCTCTCGGCAGAACTCCAGGCCTTAGCCGGGCCGGCCGCTGGCCCCAACGGCGGGCAGATTTTCATCGACGGCTTCTCCGGCGGTAAATTGCCCCCCAAGAGCTCCATCCGCGAGATCCGTGTCAACTCCAATCCTTTCTCCAGCGAATACGACCGCATCGGCTTTGGCCGCATTGAGGTCTTCACCAAGCCCGGCACGGACAAATTTCGCGGCCAGGCCTTCTACTCCACCAGCAACAACGTCTTCAATTCCCGCAGCGCCTTTGCCCCCACCAAGCCGGATTACTCGCAGAACAACTTCGGCGGCAACATCAGCGGCCCGCTCGGTAAAAAGGCAAGCTTCTTCCTCGACGCGGACTCCCGCCGCATCAACGACAACAACGTCGTCAATGCCCGTGTCCTCGACGACAGCTACAACGTCGTTCCCTTCCAGGCCAGCTTCGCCAACCCCACCCGCCGCTGGGATATCACCCCCCGCCTCGATCTCGCCCTCAACGACAAGCACACCTTGACCTCGCGTTACTCCTACGGCCAAAACACCAGCGAGAACGGCAACCTCGGCAACACCACCCTGGCCTCCCGCGCCACCCAGAGCGAAGGCCACGACCACACGGTCCAATTAACGCACACCTGGCTCGCCAAGGCGAACTTGGTCTACGAAGACCGCTTCCAGTTCTTCAACCGTTACAACGGGCAAACCGGCCTCAGCAACACGCCCTCGATCACCGTGCTCGACGCCTTCAACGGCGGCGGCGCTTCCCTTTCGAACAATTTCTCGAACGAAAAGCGTTACGAGTATTCCAACCTCGCCTCTTTGACCTTTAAGGCGCATCTCGTCAAATTTGGCGGCCGCATCCGCGGCGTGCAACAAAACGACCAGAACACCAACGGCTACAACGGCAGCTTCACCTTCCTTTCCCTCAATAGCTACAGCATCACCCAGCAAGGCCTCGACGCCGGGCTGCCCATCGCGCAAATCATCGCCAACGGCGGCGGCGCGCAGCAGTTTTCGCTCAGTGCGGGCACCCCGCTAGTCGGCGTCAATCAGGTCGACGCGGGCCTCTTCGTGCAAGACGATTGGCGCGTGAAGCCAAACATCTCCCTGAGCCTTGGTTTGCGCTTTGAAACGCAGTCCAATATCAACAACAAGCTGAACTTCGCGCCCCGCTTCGGTTTGGCCTGGGGCCTCGGTAAACCGGCCTCGATGGGCCGTCCCAAGACCGTTCTGCGTATCGGCGGCGGGATCTTTTATGACCGCTTTGGCGAAGACCTCGTCCTGCAGGCCCGCCGCCTCAACGGCGTCGTACAGCAGCAATACATCGTCAGCTTCCCGAGCTTCTATCCGAACTTTCCCAGCCCCAACGAGTTGACCCAGTTCCAGCGCAATAACACCACGCGCCTGATCGACAATACGCTCAACGCCCCCTATCTCGTGCAGACCTCGGTCGGCCTCGAGCGCCAGATCAGCTCCACCATCACCCTCTCGGTCAGCTACAACCACACCACCGGGATTAATCAACTCCGCAGCCGCAACATCAATACGCCGCTGGTGGGAACCTATAGTCCTCAGAATCCCTCCGCGGCCGTCTATCCCTTCGGCGCCGCAGCCGGCAACATCTTCCAGTACGAAAGCACCGGCCGCTTTCGCCAGAACCAACTGCTGATCAGCCCGAGCGTCCGCCTGCCCCGTAGCGGCGTCACTCTCTTCGGCTTCTACGCCTTCGGTAAGGCCAACGGCGACACGGATGGCGCGCAGTCCTTCCCGGCCAACACCTACGATCTCTCCACCGAATACGGCCGCACCAGCTATGACGTCCGCCACCGCTTCGTCACCGGCGGCAATGTCCGTCTCAAATACGGCATCAGCCTCAGCCCCTTCATGATCTTCTCCACGGGCCGGCCCTTCAATATCACCACGGGCCGCGACACCTTCGGCGATAGCCAGTTCACGGAGCGCCCGGCCTATGCCACGGACGCGAGCGCCCCGGGCGTCGTCAACTATGACGGCCTCCTCCTCGATCCCAATCCGAAGCCCGGCCAGACGATCATCCTCCGCAACCTCGGACAAGGCCCCAACCAGTTCAACCTCAACCTGCGCGTCGGCAAGAGCTGGAGCTTCGGCGGCGAAAAGAATACCGCGGGCGGTCCTGGCGGCCCCAGTGAAGGCATGCGCGCGGGCATGATGGCCGGCGGCGGTCCTATGGGCGGCGGCGGTGGCGGCGGTATGCGCGGTGGTGGTGGCGGTGGCGGCGGTATGCGCGGCGGCCCCGGCGGCATGTTTGGCGATTCCGGCTCCGGCAAGTACAACCTCACGCTCAGCGTGCAGGGCAGCAACATCCTGAACCGTACCAACCTTGGCCAGCCCAACGGCACCCTCACTTCGCCTCTCTTTGGCATCTCCAATACCGTCGCCCGCAGCTTTGGCGGCCCCGGCGGCGGTGGCGGCGATTCCAATAATCGCCGCTTTGAGATGAGTCTTCGCTTCTCGTTCTAACGCAGTACGACAAGCTAAACCCATCGTCGGCCCGAAAACGCGAAACCCCCTTTTCGCCCGGGTCACGATCGACGCGCCGGCTTCCACCCCGTGGCCGGCGCGTCCCTCATTTTAAGAGTTACCTTATACAGTGGTGAAACATGCAATTCTCGTCGCCGGGCACGCCATTGTCCGCGATTTCTCCCGTCTGGAGGAGGACTCCTCCTGGTACCTCCTCGATTTTCAAAAGGGCGAGCCTCCTCGCTACCTGGGCCACATCCGTACTGCCGTAGAACTAGCCGCGGCCGATCCCGAATCCATCCTGATCTTCTCCGGTGGACCCACCCGCGCCGAGGCCGGGCCTCGCAGCGAGGGCCTTAGCTACTGGCTTGCCGCCGAGCACCACGAATGGTGGGGGCACTCCCTCGTCCGCCCCCGCGCCTTCGTCGAAGACTTCGCCCGCGACAGCTTTGAAAACCTCCTCTTCGGCATCTGCCGCGCCAAGGAAATCAGCGGCGCCTATCCCGACCTCGTCACCATGGTCAGTTGGGAATTCAAGCGTGAACGCTTTGAACGCCTCCACCGCGGCGCTATCGGCTGGCCCGCGGATCGCTTCCGCTACATGGGCGCCAACGACCCGCCCCATCTTGAACAGGCCCTTTCCAGCGAACGCAATGCCCGCGCCAAATACGAAGCGGACCCCTATTCCCTGGGCGACGAGTTCCGCTCCAAGAAAGACGCCCGCAACCCCTTCCGCCGCCAAAACGGCTACGCCCTCTCCTGCCCGGAAATGTTTACGAAAGACAAACCCTGGGCATGAGCCCCGCTCTCTATGCCAGCGTCGATCTCGGCGGCACCAACATCGCCGCCGCCCTCGGCCGCTCTAACGGCGAAATCCTCGCGCAAGCCTCTACCCCAACTCTGGGTCATGAGGGGCCAGGCGCCGTATTGGGTCGCATCGCGCAGTTAATCGAGTCCCTGCCCGCCTCCGGCGAGCGCGTCGCCTCCGTCGGCCTTGGCATTCCGGGCCTGGCCGATGTAGCTGCCGGAAAAACTCTCTTTCTGCCCAACCTCGAAACCCAATGGCGCGGCGTCGCCGCTGCGGCGCAACTCGAAGCCCTCCTCGGCTCTCCGGTCTATCTCTTGAACGACGCTCGCCTGGCGGCCCTGGGCGAACTCGATTTTGGCCACGGCCGCGAGGTCCAAGACTTTGTCTTCGTCACTCTCGGCACCGGCATCGGCGGCGGCCTTGTGCTCGATGGCAAACTGCGCCTCGGCCCCCTGGGGGCGGCTGGCGAAATTGGGCATCAGTGCCTCCTCCCCGGCGGACCCCTCTGCGGCTGTGGCGAGCGCGGCTGCTGGGAGGCCCTCGCCAGCGCCTCCGCCCTAACGGCGGAAGGCGTCCGTCTGGTCAAAACGGGTCAAGCTCCCCAACTCAGCCAGCTCTGCGCCGCCGATCTCAACCGCATCAACCCCGAACTGATGGCTCGCTCAACCGACCCTGCCGTCGCGGAAGCCATCTCGCAAGCGGCCCGGTACATTGGCATCGGTGTGGCCAATCTCGTCACCATCCTCCACCCGCAGCGCGTCGTCCTCGGCGGCGGTTTAGCTCTCCTCGGGGATCGGCTTTTCGAGCCCGTCCGCCGGGAAGTACAGCGGCGCGTCCGTATGTTTCCCGCCGCCGATGTGGCCATCTTGCCCTCAAAAACCGGCGCCAATGCCGCCCTGCTCGGCGGCCTCGCCCTCGCCGCCCGCTACGGCCAGATCTAACAAGGCTTCCCGCAGTAGTATGGAGTTCATGCTCCAACTCGGCTTCGTCACCGCCATCCTGCCCGACCTCGAATTCGAAGATGTTCTCCGCTTTGCCGCCCAGGAGAATTTCTCCTGCGTCGAGGTCATGTGCTGGCCCAAAGGCAAAGCCGAACGCCGCTATGCCGGCGTCACCCACATCGATGTCGTCGGCTTCACGCCGGACGACGCCAAACGCACCCAGGACCTCTGCGCCGCCCATGGCGTCTCCATTAGCGGCCTGGGCTACTACCCGAATCCCCTCACCGCCGACGAAGCCGAGGCCACCGTTTACACCACGCACCTGCGCGCCGTCGTCTCCGCCGCCCGCCTCCTGAACGTTCCCGTCGTGAATACCTTCGTCGGACGCGATCACACCAAAAGCGTCGATGCCAATTGGCCCCGCTTCCTCTCCACATGGAAGCCGCTCATCGAATTCGCCGACGCGAACGGCGTCAAAATCGGCATCGAAAATTGCCCCATGTCCTTTACCAAGGACGAGTGGCCCGGCGGCAAGAACTTGGCCACCTCTCCCGCCATCTGGCGCCGTATGTTTAACGACATCCCCAGCCCCAACTTCGGCCTCAACTTCGATCCCAGCCACTTCGTCTGGCAGGGCATGGATTACGTCTCGGTCCTGCGCGAGTTCAAAGACCGCCTGCACCACATGCATGCCAAAGACGCGCGCCTGGATCGCGACCGCCTCAATCAAGTCGGCGCCCTCGCGCACCCGAACGAATACCACACGCCGAAACTGCCCGGCATGGGCGACGTCAATTGGGGCGCCTTCCTGGGCACCCTGGCCGAAGTCTATTCCGGACCCTTGGCGATCGAGGTTGAAGACCGCGCCTACGAAGGCTCACTCGAAGCCCGCAAGCGCAGTCTGGTCATTAGCGGCAACTACCTGCGCGCCTTCGTCGGCTAACGTCTATTCGTACGGATAGCCATAGGCGTCCATCACGCCCTTCATGTAGCCGAAGGCAAAAATCTTGCCGTCCATCGCATAGCCCGGCCGGTCGTTGGCCTCCCCCGCCATCGTGGGCGCATGGTCCGGACGCATGGGCCCCGTAAAGCCGGCTTCAGAATAGATCTTCAGCATCTTGGCCATGTCCGTAGGGCCATTGTCGTGGAAGGTCTCCCGGAACTTCGTGCGCGTGCCGTCAATATCGCGGAAGTGCACGAAGAACACCTTCTTCTGGTTGCACCACTTCTTGGCCAACGCGTAGATGTCTTCGCCCATGGCCAGAAAGTTTGCCTGGCAAAAAGTAACGCCGTTCATCTTCGACGGCACCATCGCCATCACGCGCTCATAGTTCTTCGCACTGATCAGAATGCGCCCAATCCCGCGCAGCGGCGACATCGGCGGATCGTCCGGATGGGCCGCCATCTCCACGCCTTCCTTATCCGCCACGGGCATCACGGCCTTTTGGAAATGCTCCATATTCGCCCACATCTTCTCTTCACTGATTTCCCCGTACTTCGTCAGCCCTTCCTTGGCGGCCATGCTCGCGTCGAACTCGCTCGACAGCGCGCCGCCTCTTTCCGGATAAGCCGTGTTCGTGCGATACCAGCCGATCCCCGCCATGAAGTTGTAGCAGACCATCGGGATCCCCGCCCTCTTCAGCCCGCTGATGGCCCACTTGTAGTTCTCAATCTCTTCGTCGCGGCCCTCAATCCCCAGCTTGATCTTTTCGGCGTTCACCGGGTGCGATTCCACCCCCGCAATCTGCAAGCCCGCGCTCTTGAAGCGGCTATGCAAATCGATCAGCGTCGTCGCGTAATCCTCGCGGCGCACCTTGCCCAACACGCCGCTCACGCCCACAATCGCGTGCTTCAGCCCCAGTTGTTGCGCAATCTTCCAACGTTCGCTTTCGTCCGGTCCAAAGATTTCGGTGAACTTGATCCCAGGACGCTTCGGCTTCGGGGTGGTGGCTAAGGCAAGGGGCGCTAGGCTGGCGCCGGCCAGCGATAACGAGGCGGTTCGGCGGGTCATTTTCGGCATGGCATCATCATATGCGAAGCCTTTGCCTGATCGCCACCTCGCCTTCTGGAAGCCCTACGGGGTCTTGAGCCAGTTCACTCCGGAACCCGGCTCCGCCCACAGCACCCTGGCTGAATTCGTGCGCATCCCCCATGTCTACCCCGCCGGTCGCTTGGATTGGGATAGCGAAGGCCTGCTTCTTTTGACCAGCGATGGCGGCCTCCAACATCGCCTCACCGATCCCCGCTTTGCCCATCCGCGCACCTATTGGGCCCAAGTCGAGGGCGAAGCTTCGGACCACGCGATCCAGCCTCTCCGCCGTGGACTCCCCGTGCAGGATTATGTCACTCGCCCCGCTCAAGCCCGCATGCTGGATGCTTCGGAAACCGCCTGGCTTCCTCCGCGCGACGTCCCCATCCGCTACCGCGCTTCCATCCCCACTTCCTGGATTGAGCTCACCCTGACCGAAGGGCGCAACCGCCAGGTCCGCCGGATGACCGCCGCCGTCGGCTTGCCCACGCTTCGCCTGATCCGTGTCGCCTCCGGCCCCATCCGCCTCGCCGGCCTCGAGCCGGGCCGCTACCGGGACTTAACGCCCACCGAACTGCGCCAGCTACGGTAGGTCGCGCATCCAGATGTTGCGAAAGCGCAGCTCCGTTTGCGGCGCGAACGGGAAGCCCGAATGGTCCTGTAAATAGAAGGCTCCCGGCGCGCAAAGATTCTGCGTCTTGCGGTGGCAGGCATGCTTCTGCGTATCCATCACGCTATGGTTCTGCACTAGCACCCCGTTCAGCAGCACCGTCGCCCGCGCCGCCTCGGTGGCCTTGCCCTGCGCATCGCACTTCGGCGCATTGAAGAAGATGTCGTAGCTCTGCCACTCGCCCGCCGCCCGCGCCGCATTCACCAACGGCGGCGCATATTTGTACAACGCCCCCAGCATGCCATCGCTGTAAGTGGGATTGTCGATGCCGTCCAGAATCTGCAACTCATAGCAGCCCATCAGGAAAACGCCCGAGTTTCCCTTCAACTGGCCCTTCTGGTTGGGCATCACCGGCACCTTAAACTCCACGTGAATTTGCGCGCTCCGGTGCGGCGTAGCCCAAACCGCGTCCTTGGCCCCGGTCCGGCACACCATCTCTCCTCTCTCGGCCCTGCATCCTGTCGCGGACCCGTCCGGCTTGGTCCAGCCCTCCAACGAGGCTCCGCTAAACATCACCTTCGCATCGCTCGGCGCCGTCAAAAAAGACGGGGCGCCCGGAGCCACGCGGGAGGGAATCGCGTTAGGCTCCTGAGCGCCCAGCCTCGCGGCCGCCACCATGAGGAGGGGTAGAATTCGCAGTCTTCGCATTACTGGATTCTATAGGCGGCCGCTGAGTTCGTTCATCTCTATAGATGCATGCAACCCCTGTTTGGGTTCCTGCCCTGTACATTAGAAGGTCAGTATGACGCCCGTTCTTTTATTGGCCGCCCTTAGTGCCGCGCAATTGACCACCCTCATCGGCAACGGCCAGCCCGGCCTATCCGACGGGCAGACCAACAACACCTATGGCCTGGTCATCGGCCCCGATAAAGCCCTCTATTTCTGCGATATCGGCAGCCATGTCGTACGCCGCTACGACTTCAAAACGAAGCGCACCCGCATCGTCGCCGGCACCGGCAAGAAAGGCTTCTCCGGCGCGGGCGCTGCCGCCACCCAAGCGGACCTCGACGAGCCCTACGAAGTGCGTTTCGACAAAAAGGGCAACCTCTACTTTGCCGACATGAAAAATCACGTCATTCAGCGCGTCGATAAAAAGACCGGCATCCTCTCCACCGTCGCCGGTACCGGCAAACCCGGTTTCTCCGGCGATGGCGGCCCCGGTACCGCCGCCCAGCTCAACCAACCGCACAGCATCACTTTCGATCCCGAAGGCCGCCTCCTCATCTGCGACATCCAGAACCACCGCGTCCGCCGCTGGGACCCCCAGTCCGGCCTCATCGAAACCTACCTCGGCACCGGCGAAAAGAAAAACCCCGCCGAGGGCGCGCCCCTCTCCGGCTCGCCCGTTTTCGGCCCCCGCGCCATCGATATTGCCAAAGACGGCAAGCTCTACATCGTCTTGCGCGAAGGCAACGCCGTGTATGAAGCGGACCCCAAGGCCAACCGTTACCGCCTACTCGTCAACCAGGGCATCAAAGGCCCCAAAGGCATCTCCATCGCCCCCGATGGCAACCTCTATATCGCCGACACCGAGAATCACCTCGTGCAGCGCATCGATCCGCGCACCAAGTCCCTCACCCGCGTCGCCGGCAGCGGCGAGCGCGGCGACGGTCCCGACGGCGAACCCCTCGCCGCTAAAATGAACCGGCCCCACGGCGTCTTTGTCGATCGCGCCGGCGTCGTCTACATCGGCGACAGCGAAGCCCACCGCGTCCGCATCCTGCACTAAGCGGCGCGTTTCGCCTCGATCACTCGCGCCCCGTCCCTTAACGTCAGGCTCGTTACGGTCTCCCCTTCGCGCTGAAAAACGATCCGCACATTCGGCGCGCCGCTCGGATAGAACTCGAGCTTCCCCGCATGATGAAGCAAATTGCGCGAAATGCCCCCCGGCCGTTGGATGCCCAGCCGCTTATTCACTACATCCACGCTAAACAGGTCCCTCGCGCCAGGCCCGAAGACGTAATTCCCCACCACCGCCTCCCGCTCCTCCGGACTCAGCGCCTGCGTCGGCAGAGGAATATTGGCGTCGCCCAACTCCACGAGATAGCGCGCCACGGCCTCTGCCTCCTTGCCGCCCGCCTTAGCATGGGCCAGCAAAGTAATACCGTGGGGCCCGTAGCTCTTCTGAATGCCTGGCCAAGCCGCCACAAACGCCTTCACCACCTCCAATTGCCCCATCATCGCCGCCGAGAAGATCGTCGGGCGCGCGCCTTTGGAGATTAGGAACTCCGCAATCTCCCGCCTCCCTACGTGCGAGGCGGCGTCAAGAGCGCTCTCCCAATCGCCAAAGCCCCAGTCGATCGTGGCCCGGGCCAATTCCGGCTGCCTCTCCACCAAGTCCCGCACCTTCTTCAGATCCGTATGCGAGAAACCAACTACGTCCTTTACCAAGCTCGGGTCTTGCGACGGAACGCTCGCCGGCACCTCCTCCGCATTCATCATCGCGCCTGCCGATAGCGCCGGAAGCCAAACAGATAATCCGCGCCGGCTGATCTGGGGTTTCATATTCATATCCTTCCCCACGGTTCTCGCCGATTGCCGCCCCTTGAGTCAATCGAATTCTCCTAGAGGCGCTAAGTCCTTCTGCACGAACGCCTTCCGCCCGCGCTCTAGGCGCCTTCCCGCAGTATATGCACCCGCACCGCGCGCTCGAATTCCGCGACCACCGCCTTTTCTAGCTCCCGCAGGTCCCCGCCGGGCAGCGAAATCCGCCTGGCCTTCAGGTGCGCCTGGTCCTCGGTTCGAATCACGTGCGTGACAAAACGAAGGCCCCCCTGCTCGTTCTGCAACTGCCCCAGCAGTACAAAATCCGTCTTCAACTCTTGCCCAATGGCCTTCAGATTCCGAATGTTGCGCGGCCGCCGCAGGATCTCCGCATTGCCGATCAGGGCCAGCCTCTGCGGCGCAATCTCGTTCAGGCGCGCCACCACCAAATCGCTCAGACCGGCTACGATTCGGTCGTGCACGGGGTTGCCCGTCTCGTTGTCAAACACGGACACCGCCACCCGCACCGCCTGCACCTTCGACCTCGCAAATACAAATGCGCCCACCCCCGCCGCGAGCGCCGCCACCCCTGCGCCCATCACAGCCCGGCGGCTGCTTGGCGGCGTCGCCTGCACCTGTTCTACGGGTGCGACAAACCGAAAGCCTTCCTTCGGCATCGTCGCCACAAAACGAGGATTCGTTCCGCTGTCCTGCAGCGCCGCGCGAACCTTCGAGATGCAATAGGCAATGCCCCGCTCGAAATCCACATGCGTCTCGGCTCCCCAGATCGCCGCCCGCAATTCTTCCCGGCGCACGATTTCCCCAGGCCGCGCCACCAGGAGCGCCAGCGCCTTCGCCGGTTGCTGCTCCAAACGCACCACAACCCCCGCACGCCGCAATTCCAGCGTCTGGTCGTCAAACTCGAAAAGGCCAAAGCGATGGAGCATGATCTAGCATCCCCCGGCAATCGGTGTCTGCGTTAACTCTCACTGCACCACAATCGTCGCCGCATTGCCGCTCGAGCCCTGCCCCACGTTCACCACGATCGGCTGCGCGGCTCCCGCCGGCGTGTTCGCGCCCAATTGGATATTCAATTGCCCTATGCCGTCGACAAATCCGGGCGCGGCGCCGGAAAACAGCACCGTTGCCAGTTGCCCGCCCACGCTCACCGTGGTCGTCTGCTGGTAACGCCGCAAGCCCGTCGTCGGCGTGACGCTGCCCGTAGTCGCGCCTGGATTCAGATAACCTCCGCCCGTAAAGTAGAGGGTCAAAATACCCCCCGGCCGCACGGGATTCGCCGCGCTGTTCAGGCTTCCGTCGGGCAGGATCGCGATCGCTTGGCCCGTACCCCCGCCGTTCATGGTGAAAATGCCCGGCGCTGTCTGCGCCACCCGCCGCTGGATGGCCGGGGAAGTGGCCCCGCCCCGCGACACTTGAATCGAGACGTCCGTGCCGGGGCTCGCATTGTAGGGAACGATCGTGTTGATCTGCCCTGCGGAAACATAGAGCAAGGGCGCCGCCACATTATTGATTAGCACCTGCGTGCTGCCCAGCGTCGTCGGCACCATGTTTCTCTCGTCCAGTTGAAAGCTCGCCGCCTGCTCTGGTCCAATGCTCCGGCCCAATAGCGTAATCACCTGCCCCGGAGCGATCGCCGCTTCCACCCCGCTTGCCGCGTTCAGGATCGAGCGGATCTCCGAGCGCACCGCTCCCCCTTCCTCCACCACCGCCACCCCAAACTCGGCCAGTAGTCCCGCCTGGGAGTCCGCCCGCATCACCGCGATCAATTTGTCTTCCGCTTGATTCCAAAACAGCCAGCGGGCCGACGAAGCCACTTGCCGCCCCGAGGCTTCAAAGACCGGCAGCGGGATCGCCCCTTCGAAGCCCAAAAACTCATCGCCAAAAAGCTGAACAGCTGGGGGGAACAGGGCGGGGAAGGGCCCCCCGAAGTTTTGGCTCACCTGTGCCACCGCCGCTGTCTTCATCCGCTTGGCCGAATGCGCCGCCCAAGCCACATTGCCTCCCAACGCAGTAGAGATCTGCCCGTTGTACTGCAAGTCTTCCGCCGGCACCTCCGATACCCGGTGCACCCGCCCGCATCCCGTGATCAGGCGCAGCCCGTCTTCCGTCAGCCAAAGATTGCCACAGGAGCTTATGCCCGAATAGCTCGATCCCGCTGGTTTGGCCACCCCTTGCGAAATATCCCACTTCGAGAACCAATTGCCCCCCAGATATAGGAACTTCCCATCCACCGTCATCCGGGGCACCCGTCCGTTATAAATCGCCTGCGTTGCCGTAGCCTGCCCGCTGGCTAGATTCAGCGAATAAATATCCGACCAGTCCCGCTGCGGAAACAGGTACGCGTACCCATTCCCCGCCAGCGCAATGTTGCTCACATCGGTCACCACCGCATAGCCCCGCTCCACCTGCCCCTGCACCAGATCCACCAGCGAAACGAAGCCGTCGTGCCCCACCACCGCCTTCAGCCCATCCGGACTTACCGCCACCGACAGCGGCGTCCGCGCAAACTCCACCACGCGGTCCTCGCGCGAATCGGGTTGATAAATATGCAATTCCGGCGGATTCGCCGAGATCGTCACCAGACTATCCAGCGCCTTGCTGTACGCCGCCCCCGCCACGTTGAACGCGAGCGGACGGAAGGGACGCGCCGGGCCTACGCCCGCCTGCCGGATCGTGTATGTCTGCCCGCCCATCGTGATCGCCCCGCTGCGCGCCGTCGCGCCCGGATTGGCGCGCACCAGAAAGCGCAACGTCTGCTTGCCGGACCCAAAGGCTCCCGACATGATACGCACCCACGGCGCTCCGCTGCGCGCCTCATAGAGGCACGACGGCGAAGATTCAACTTCTACGTTCGCCTGCGTCCCCTCGGCCCGTATCTCCACCTCGCTTGCCGCAAACTGCGCCCCACAGCCCGCCGGCGGCGACAAGGCAATCCTCTGCACACTGTAGTCCCGCAGCAATCCGGAGTTCGGATCCGCCTGCGTGATCGCAATCGCCTCGCTCCCCTCGCGATTGAAGAACAACCAACGCCCGTGCGAGCTGAACGCCGTTCCGTTCACCACCACCTCGGCTAGGGCTAGCGAGCCCAGCGGCTGCAAGGTCGCCGACGTGTAGATCAATATCGCCCGGTCTTGTGTCGGCGCGCTCGACCCGCCCGAACTCGAAGCCGCCCGCGGAATCAGTCCCACCAGGCCCCGCGCTTCATTCTCCGCCAGCGTCCCGATCTGCCCTTGCAACCCAAACGTGCCCGCGTACAGCATGTCTTCGCTTTCCACCTGCGACGCCTTATAGATTGCGCTGCATCCCGTGTAAATGCGGTAGCCCGAGGGCGAAATCCAAATTGGCCCGCATGCCGGATAGTCCCCGTGATAAATCGAATCCCGCACCCGTGTAATTGGACCCGTCGCAACGTCATAACGAATCACATCGTTCGGCGAAAGGCCGTCTCGAGTCCCGTAAATCGCCTTCATCACCGGATTCAACCTGCCGCCGCTTCCATAAAGAACGCCGTCGTTCGTCGTCACCGCGCCCGTGTCCAGCCGCACCGATACCGATCCGCCCAGGTAAGACGGCATCACATACATCCACGCCTGGTCCAGCACCAGATTCGCCGCCACCACCGGCACCGGATAATTCTTCTCCAACTCCCCATTCGACAGGTTTACGTAACTGATCACCGCGTCTTGGCCCACCGCCGCATAGATCCCGTTCGGTGAAATTGCCAGCGAAAGCGGAGCCTTCGGCAGCGCCACCGAGCGGCTCTCCCGGCTTACTGGATCGTAGATATGCAACTGATTGGGATTGGACGAAATGAAAATCGCCCGGTCCAACACGCTTGAATACTCCGCCGCGACCGGGCGAAAGGGTAGAGCCGCAACTTGGCCCCAGCCTAAAGAAACCGAAACGGTGCAAAGCACCAGCAATACTTTACGCATAGGTTAATCAGCAATTTGACTTCCCTCAGAATGCCATAGGCGCACTTACTGTAAAGATTCTTAAAGATTGACGAGCCTCTGTACCGCGCGCTTTGCCTCCTTGCGTCGCTCCCCTCATGAAGTATTGGCCTATTCTGCTTTTCTCGCTTTGTCTATTTGATCTCGACGTCCAAGCCCAGCAATACCTCTTCGACCGCTTCTTCGGCTCCCCCACGCGGGGCGACGGCGCCGAAGCCTCTATGGCGCTTCTCGACGCTCCTTACTCCGCCGCCGAAGACGCGGACGGCAATGTCTACATCTCGGAATCCCGCGCCGCCGTCATCCGGGTCGTGCGCCCAGACGGCACTCCGGGTGGCAGAATCGAGCGCTTCGCCGGCCTCGGTCGCCCTGGCGAAACCGACGCGGGCCGTCCCGCTCTCGAGACCGCCATCCGCCAGCCTACCCACTTGGCCGTCGCCCCCGACGGCTCGCTGGTCTATGTCGACTCGGGCTCTTGCCGACTCCGTCGCATCACCCGCGAAGGCCTGGTTGAGGATCTGGCTGGCCGCGGCCGTTGTGCCACGGCGGCTACCGGCGGCGGCTTCCCGGGGGGCGGTGGCTTTCCCGGCCTCGGTGGCGCCTCCACGCGCACCCGCGTCGCCCTCGACTTCGACCTGCCCTCCATCGGCGGCCTCGCCATCGATTCCTCCGGCCGCATCTATCTGAGCGACGAAACCAATCACCTGGTCCGCCGCCTCGATGCCGATGGCAACCTCTACACCGTCGCCGGCACCGGAAGCGCGTCCTTTTCCGGTGACGGCGCCGAGGCCGCCGATGCCTCTCTAAACACCCCCACCGGACTCGCGCTCGATAGCGCCGGGAATCTCTACATCGCCGATTCCTACAATTGCCGCATCCGCCGCGTCGATCCCAGCGGCATGATCGAAACCTTTGGCGGCTCCGGTACTTGTATCACTACCTCCACCACCTTCCGCGGCGGCGAAGCCTCCGCCGTTTCCCTGGGTCGCCTGGGCGCTCTCGCCTATGAGGAATCCACCAACTCGATCTACGTCTCTATGCCGCGCGTCTATCGCGTCGTGCGCCTCGGTATCGACGAGCGCCGCTTCTATCCCTTTGCCGGCACTGGTGCCGTTGGCGTCTCCACCGCCTCTAACGCCCAAGCCGCCCCCGTCAACGAAGTCACCGGCCTCTGTGCCAGCCGCGCTTCCGGCGTTTTGATCGCCGCCGCCACCTCCTTTCAGGTCTTCCGCGTCCAGGACAACGCCTTCTCCACCTTTGCCGGCACCTGGCCGCAATGGAGCGAATATCCCAACGCCTCGGAATCGCCTCTGCTCTCGCCCCGCGGCGTCTCATCCGGCCGCGACGCGAATATCCTGATCGTGGACGCCCACGCCGAACGCGTACTTGAATGGGCCCCGGAGGACAGCGTCCGCGCCGTCGCCGGCGCCAAGTACCCCACCGGTTTCTCCGTCCGCCTCACCGGACCGGCCCTCGAATCCAGCCTCAGCGCTCCTTTGCGCTCCATCCAAGGCCCCGACGGCACCGTTTACATTGCGCAAGGCCCCCGCATCCGCGCCGTCTCCCCCGAAGGCCAAATCCGCGTGCTGCGCGACGGCTTGAGCGAACCCCACGGCCTCCTCCTCGATTCCGACGGCCGCCTCATCTACTCCGAAGCCAAGGCTCACCGCGTCGTCCGCCTGGACCTCTCCACCGGCCGCACCCAAATCCTCGCCGGCAAAGGCACCGCCGGCTTCGATGGCGACGACGGCGCCGCTACCAGTGCCCTCCTCAACAACCCCGGCGACCTCGTCCTCGACCCCGACGGCAATCTCCTCATCGCCGACCGCGGCAACCGCCGCATCCGCTCCGTCTCCCCCGACGGCATCATCCGCACCTACGCCGGCAACGGCAACGGTTTCTACTTCGGCGATCTCACCGGCCTTTCCCTCCGCGACATCGGCTTTGATGCCATCGAAGGCCTCGCCATCGATACCGAAGGCCGCCTCTACGTTTCCGAACCCGCGCGCCTTTCCCGCTTTGACCGCGACGGCCTCGGCTCCGTCCTGCTTGGTTACCGGAATGAAGACGAAAACGCTAACAAGAGTTACGAGGGCCGCGAAATCTTCGGCGCCGATGCCGTCACCGTCGACCGCTTCGGCTATATCTACTTGTCCCTGCGCGACGAGGCCGTCGTCCTGCGCGGCCAGCCCCAGCCCGTCGAGTAAAACTAGTGCGCCTCTTCGTCCCCGCTCCGCGCGGAAGTCTGGCGCGGCTGCGGCTTCTTCCGGTCCTCCGCCACAATCCGCTTCACGTTCTCCGTCAGCGTCGGCGCGTGATACGGCACCCCATCCTTAATCGTCCAGAGAATCTTCCCCGTCTGCGGCACGCCTTTCGTCTTGGGATACAAGATCCGCAGGTCCGCCAGCGGATTCCCGTCCACCACCACCAAATCCGCCAGATACCCCGCGCGCGCATAACCCAGCTCGTTCTCCTTCCCCAGGATCTTCGCGTTATTCGCCGTCGTTTGTTGGATCACCTGCAGCGGATGGAAGCCCGCCTCCTGGTGCACCTCCATCGCGCGGATCAAACCGAATCCGTATAGGTTGTAAATGAAGCCCGCGTCCTCGCCAATCCCCACCAGTCCGCCCATGCGCTCGAAGTCCCGCACCGCCTGCATCCACAGCCGGTAGTTGTTCCGCCATTCGGCTTCGTCCGCGCTGGTCCAATCCAGAAAGAAGCTCCCATGGCTATTCGGGTCCGGCGCGAAAAACTTCTCCAGCGCCGGATGCAGATACTCCTCAAAGAAAGGCTGATTCTGGTATCGCAGCAAATCCCGCGCCGCCTCATAGATAGCCATCGTCGGGCTCCACGCCACCTTCGCCTTTACCATCCCTTCCAGCACCAGCTTCAGCTTCTCGGGGTCCGCCTGTCTGAATAGTTGCCCCGCATAGCGGAAGCGGTCCACTTCATATTGATGGTTGAAGGTGGCCGGAAAATTCTGCACGCCGTCGGCCAAGGCCGCATCCGGTATCCCGTACCAATGCTCAATCGACGTGGTGCCGAAGCGGATATCGTGCCAGGCGTTTGTCTCCGCCACCGCCGCGTGGTGCGCCGTCCGCAAGCCCAGGCGCTTGCATTCGTTGAGCATCGCCTCCATCGCCCACGGCGAGATGGCGAAGAACTTTAGCCCGTCCGCGCCCCCATTCTTGATCTGTTCCACCCGAGCCGTGATCGCCTTGCGGTTCTCCTCGCTCGGCGCCGGGTTCATGCCGAATACCTGATACAAAAACAGCCTCGGCGCCGCCACCTCGTTCTTTGCCGCTTTCTCCCGCCAAACCTTAGACTTCTCAAAGTTCGATCCCACATCCCGCACGCTCGTAATCCCGCTCGCCAGCCACACCTGAAACTGGTAGTCCTGCCGCATCGGCCAGCCCGCCCGCTCGTCGTGGATGTGCGCATGAATATTGATCAGCCCAGGCATCACGTACTTCCCCTGGGCATCAATCACCCGGTCCCCCGTCCGTGCCCCTCCTGCTAACCCCTGCCCAAACCCCGAAACCGACACTATCCGGTTCCCTTCAATCACCACCGTCTGCGGACCGTTTACAGGTGTACCCGAACCGTCAATCACATTCGCGTTGCGAAGAATCAACCGGCCGCCCGCCGCCAGCCTCTGCCCGCTTTCCGACGGAGATAGTGCCGTCTGTCCAAAAAGCGAGTACCCCACCAGGAGAAAGCCAAGCCATGCATTGCGCCGCATATTCGGCCAGTGTACTCGAGAGCACCGCCTAAAGGGATAGTAAGGAATACAGATTACTGAGCCTACTCCCACCCGCACACACCTAGGATGCCGGTACCCAATCCCGCAAAGTAACATGTCCCCCTATCTCTCCATCGCCGACGATGGTTTCGAGCTTAGAGCGGTTCGCCAGGAAGGCCTCCGCGGCTCGCAATAAAACCAAAGGAGGTTTTGCCCCCATGCGCAAAATCATGGCGTTGACCCTGTTCGCGTGCCTCTCGGCTAGCTGGAGCCTGGCGGAGACGATCGACCACCCCCGAGACTTTCAAGAAGAATCCCGCATCCACCAGCGAGCCCAAAAGCGCTGGATGTGGTCCACCGTCGCCTTGGTCGCCGCCTCTTTCGCGGATGCGCATTCCTCCTGGGGCAAACTGGAATCCAATCCCGCCCTGCGCAGCGGCAACGGCACCTTCGGCGCCAAGGGCCTGGCCTTCAAAATGGGCATGGTCGGTGGCATCGTTGCGGGCCAGCACTTCATGCTCCGCCACAATCCCCGTCTCGCTCCGGCAGCCTCTTGGGTTAACTTCGGCGTCGCAGGCGTGAAGGCCGGCGTCGCCGCCCGCAACTACCAAATCCAAAAGCCCAGCTATCTGCTCAAATAAGCCCGCTCAAACGGCCAACTGCCGCACGGTGCGCAACAGCACCTCGCTCTCCACCGGTTTCGGCAGATAGCCCTGCATCCCATTCGACATGCAAAGCTGCCGGTACTCGTCGCCCGCATTCGCCGTGAGCGCCAGTACCGGCACTTCCGCATACCCTTCGATGCTGCGTAAATACGTCGTGGTCTCGATTCCATCCATCCCCGGCATTTGCAGGTCCATCAGCACCAGATCGAAGCGTTCCCCTCGCGCCAGCGCCAACGCCATTTCGCCGCTTTCCGCCACCTTTACCTGATAGCCGCCCCGCTTCAGGAACGCCTCCGCCACCCGCCGCGCGGCCTCGTTATCGTCCACCACCAACACCCGTTTGGCTTGCCCGCCCGCCGGCCCCGGCTTCGCCTCAAGCTTCGAATGCTCCAACGGAATCGAGAAGCTAAAGCGGCTCCCTCTGCCTTCCGCGCTCTCCACCTGTAAATCCCCCCCCAGCAATCGTGCCAGGCCCTGTGCCAGCGTCAGGCCCAGCCCCAGTCCCGGGAAACGCCGTGCCAGGCCGCTCTCCAACTGCTCGAACGATTCGAATATGGCGGCTTTTTGCTCAGGCGAAATACCGATCCCCGTATCCTCGACGCTCACGTCTAGCCAGAACCCGTCCCCGTCCCCCTCGCGCACGTCCACACTCAGCGTCACTTCGCCCGTTTCGGTGAACTTCACCGCGTTTGACAGTAGATGCTGCAAGATCCGCCGCAACCGGATCTCATCCCCTTTGGCCGTCTCCGGCACTTCGTCGCTCAGCCGCAGCCGGAAGCCCAGTCCCTTTTGCCGCGCCCGCACCAGCCAGTGTGCCGCCAGCGCCTCGATCGCCTCCTGCAGCAAAAAGTCGCTCTGGTCCGCTTTACTCTCCCCCGCTGCCAGTGCTGTGAATTCCAGCGTCGAACTCAGGACCTGGTACAACTCCTCCACGCATGCCCTCGTTAGCGAAACATACTCCCGCTGCTCCGCGTTCAGATTCGATTGCTCCAGCAAACTCGTCATGCCCATGATCCCGCTCAACGGCGTTCTCACTTCATGGTTCAAGGCCGCCAGGAACTGGCGCTTTAGACGGTCCACCTCGGCCAATTTCTTCATCCGCATCCGTCATCGGCAAAAGACCTTAGGAGCTTTAATGCAGAAACGCGAATTCCGTTTGTGAACGGTTATTCGCTAAACATTCCGCGTAAGGCGGCTATCACGCTGCAAGCCACCGCATGGCCCATCCAACCGTAATAAATCCAACGTCTTGTATACCGAAGTATGAGTACAAAATCTTCCGCGAACATCTTCACTTACGAGTGTCGCTAAGGTCTTCACCTGAATGTTCCGCCTAGGGTACTGCCTGAGTCGTCCCTTCGTACTAGTAGAGCGGTCTCTCCCCCTCCGGCCGGCTCTTCCAGCGTCGGTGCAACCACAACCATTGCTCCGGCCGCTTCCGGATCACCCCCTCAAAGTGCTTCGCCAACCGCGCCGTGTCCGCCGTCACATCCCCCGTCATTTCCAAAATCGGGTCGAACTCCAATATGAACTTGCCCTTTGCCTCGTCCCACCACGCATAGCCGGGAATTACCGCTGCCCCCGTCCGCGCCGCCAGTTTGGCAAAGGTCGTCCCCGTCGAAGCCGGCGTCCCAAAAAAATCCACAAAGACCCCATGCTCCGGCAGCGTATTCTGGTCGATCAGAATCCCCACTGCCTCGTTACGCTCCAGCGCCAAAAGAATCCCACGCAGGTAATCCTTCTTGTCCAATATCTTGTTTCCGCTCAGCGAGCGGTACTGCTTTACCAGCTCGTCCAGCCCGCGGTGATCCAGCGGACGCACCACCACATTCATGGGCTCCGCCATCCAGGCGTGCGCAAACGCGCTCAGTTCCCAATTCCCAATGTGCCCGGTCGCGAAAAGCACGCCGCGCCCCCGCGCCTTCGCTTCCTGGAAATGCTCAAAGCCCCGGTACTCGATCCATTCCCCAATGTTCTCCGTCGTCCGCGTCGGAAAGCGGGCAAAGTACACCAGCATCCGCGCGAGATTTGCAAACACCCGGTCCACTAATCCATCGCCGCCTTCGAGTCCGGCAATTTCGAAATTGCGCAAGGCGCTCTTGCGCATCCGCGGCGCCACCCGGTCCAGCACCCAAAACACCCCCCGCGCCAGCGCATAGCTCGGCCCCATCGGCAACGCCCGCAACAGGCCGAAAAGACCACGGACGGCCCACTGGCTCAATCCCGCGCGATCCATCCCCCGCCCAGCACCACTTCCCCGGCATAAAAAACCGCGCCCTGCCCCGGCGTCACCGCCCTCTGCGGCTCCTCGAATTCCACCGTCGCCTTCGTCGGCCCGTCCGGTGTAATCGTGGCCGCCGCCGGAACGTGCCGGTTGCGAATCCGCACTTCCGCTCGCACAGCCTCCGCTGGCGCCGCTATTGAAATCCAGTTCACTCCTTCCACGCGAAAGCGCTTCCGCAGCAAATCTTCATTCGTCCCCACCACCACCTGCTTGGTCAGCGGATTCGTCTGAATTACATACAACGGCTCGCCTACCGCTACATTTAACCCCCGCCTCTGCCCCACCGTAAAGTGATGCACGCCCGCATGCCCGGCCAGGCGCTGGCCGTCCTTGCTTACAATCTCGCCCGCCGTCGCGCCCGTCTCCACGCCTTGTTCCGCAAAGTACGCCTCGATAAAGGCCGCATAGTCGCCGTTGGGCACAAAACAGATCTCCTGGCTATCCGGCTTCTCGGCCACCGGCAGCGCCAACTCCTCGGCCAGCTTCCGCACGTCGCTCTTCACCATTCCGCCCAGCGGAAACATCGTCCGCGCCAATTGCTCCTGCGTCAGGCCCCACAGAAAGTAGGTCTGATCCTTTGTCGCGTCGGCGCTCCGTAGCATCTGCCAACGCCCGCTCGCCTCGTCAAACCGGATCCGCGCATAATGCCCCGTCGCAATCTTGCGCGCGCCCACCCCGTCGGCCATCTCCAAAAACTGGTCGAACTTGATCATGTTGTTGCACAGAGTGCACGGGATCGGCGTCTTGCCCTCCAGATAGTCCCGCACAAACGGCTTCACCACGTGCTCCTCGAAGCGCTCCTCGAAATTCACCACGTAATACGGTATCCCCAACGTCTGCGCCACGTAGCGCGCGTCATAGACGTCGTCGATGGAGCAACAGCGCCCCGACGATTCTCCCCCCGCAAGGCCCGGCAGCCGCCTCTGATTCCACAACTGCATCGTCAGCCCGACGATGTCCTCCCCCTCGCGTTTTAGCAGGCCCGCCACCACGCTGCTATCCACTCCCCCGGACATCGCTACGGCAATCGGCCCTTTATCCGGCATAGGCGGGCGACAACTTTCTGAGGCGCGCCACTACCTCGCTCAGCGCCTCCACCAAACCATCTACTTCTTCCCGCGTATTGCCTTCTCCCAAACTAATCCGCAGGCAACTCCGCGCGTCGCTCGCACTCAGCCCCAAGGCCAAGAGCACATGCGACGGCTCCACCGCGCCCGAAGAACACGCCGCCCCGCTCGACACTGCATACCCCTTCAAATCGAGCGCAATTACCATCGCCTCGCCTTCTATCCCCGGAAAGCGCAAGTTCGTCACATTCGGCGCCCTCTGGCTCCGCGCGCCGTTCACGTGGCTGTCCGGGATCGTCGCCAGCACCCCGTCTTCCAGGTAATCCCGCAGCTCCGGCGTCAGCCTCGTTACCCGCGCTGCCGCCTCGCCTAGGCCCACCGCCGCCGGAACGTTCTCCGTCCCCGGACGCCGGTCCCGTTCATGATGCCCGCCAAAGCTCCGCTTGCGCAGCGTCGTGCCCTTCTTTACATACAACGCGCCCACGCCCTTCGGCCCCTGCAGCTTATGCCCGCTTAAGCTCAATAGGTCCACCCCCCAATCCTTCACGTCGATTGCGATTCGCCCCGGCGCCTGTACCGCGTCGCAGTGCACCCGCACCCCCCGGTCCCTTGCGATCACCGCCACCTCCCGCACCGGTTGCAGCGTGCCGATCTCGTTATTCACCGCCATCAACGACACGCCCCAAGTATCCTGCCGCAGCGCCCGCCGCACATCGTCCGGGTCGATCACCCCTTCGGCCCCTACGGGCAAAAATGTCACCGCATGCCCCTGTCGCGCCAACTCCTCGGCTACGTTCAATACCGCCGGGTGCTCAATCGCGCTCGTGATGAAGTGCCCGGGTCGCTCCGGCGCGATCCCAAACAGCGCCAGATTATTGCTCTCCGTCCCGCCCCCCGTCAGCACGATCTCCTCCGCCTTGGCCCCGATCAGCCCCGCCACCTGCCGGCGCGCCGCTTCCAGGTGCTGCCGTGCCGTCTGCCCATAATGGTGAATGCTCGACGCGTTCCCGAAATCGCTTTCGTAAACGCGCCACATCGCGCGCAGCGCTTCCGGCCGCACCGGCGTCGTCGCATTATGGTCGAAATAAGCCCTCAAACCTCCATGATTACATTGCTAACCGATTTTGGCTGGTCCGGCCACTTTGCCGGCGTCATGAAGGGCGTCATTGCCACCATCGCGCCCGCCGTCCCCATCGTCGACATCACCCACGACGCGCCACCCTACGACGTCCTCTCCGCCGCCTTTCTCCTCGATCAATCCTGGCGTTTCTTCCCCAAAGGCGCCATCCATCTCGTCGTGGTCGATCCCGGCGTCGGCAGCGCGCGCCGCCCTCTTCTCATTGAGTCCCAAGGCCACCGCTTTATCGGGCCCGATAACGGCCTCTTCAGCCTCGTCCTGGCCGATCCCAAAGCCAAAGTCCGCGTCCTGGACCAGTCCCGCTATTGGCTTCCCCAACTCAGCGGCACCTTCCATGGCCGCGACGTCTTTGCCCCCTCCGCCGCCCACCTCGCCCTGGGCCTGCGCCCCTCCAGTCTCGGCTCCCGTATCAACGACCCTTGGCGCAGCCCCCTTCTCGAACCCGTCCGCCACAGCCGCCGCACCTTTGTCGGCGCCGTCCTTTATGTGGACCGCTTCGGCAACCTCACCACCAACTACAAAATCGAGGCCTTCCCCACGCTCCGCAACCGGCCCTTTACCCTCACCGCCGGTCTGGAATCCATCGAACTCTTCGCCTCCACCTACGCCTATTGCGCGCCCGATACCCTCACCGTCGTTCCCGCTTCCACCGGCTACTACGAAATCGCTCTCCCCCAAGCCAGCGCCGCCGCCCGCACCGGCCTTCGCACGGGCTCACCCCTCGAACTCACCCTCGCCTAAAAACGGATTCCGCGCCACCACCCCAAAGTATCCGCGCCCATGATTCAAGTCTTCCGTCCAGAGCACCCCACATCTCCCCCGTTGCGCAGATGCCAGGATCATTCCGTCGTCGCGCACCATCCCGGTTGATTTCACCGGTCTCGCCTTATGCACAAAACGCGACGAGAACTCTATCCTTGCCTGCACCGAAGCTGGCATCTTTCCCTCTAAGCCTCGCGCCAGCCGGGCAGCCGCAATGCGATGCTTCCGGCGATCGCTATGACTCCTACCCGCACACCACCACGTTTGTGTCGCGCAATCCCCTACCGCTCCTAGAGGTCTTCGCCCTTCCAAGTCCGCGTGCCGCACCCGTCGCTAAACTTGGCGATGCTCTCGTTCAATCGCTTCTTGTTCCGTCTCCCGATCCGCCGCTATCTCGCGAACCTTCTTTGACGAGTTCTTCGTTCAAGGACAAGGTTACGTTCACGCACCGAAGATAAGGGCTAACCTTGTGCTGTGCGACCTCCGGACCGCGCGTTCCCCTACCTCCTCGATGGCGCCATGGGCACCGAACTCCTCGCCTCCGGCGTCCCCACCGAGCGCGGCCTCGACCTTCTGAACCTCACCCACCCCCAATTGGTCCTTGCCGTCCACCGCTCCTACCTTTCCGCCGGCGCAGAAATACTCAAAACCAACTCCTTCGGCGCCAACCGCTCCCGCCTCTCCGCCTTCGGCCTTCAGCACCAAGACACCGCCATCAACCAAGCTTCCGTCCGCCTGGCGCACCAGGCTGCCTCCGGCAGCGCCCTTGTCGCTGGCTCCATCGGCCCTTCTGGCGGCGATCTAACGCCCGGAATCTTCGCCGCGCAAGCCACCACCCTGCTCGAAGCCGGCGCCGACCTCCTGCTTCTCGAAACCTTCTTTCGACTTGATGAACTCTCCCAAGCCATCGCGGAATGCCGCGCCGCCGGCCCCGCTGCCTTTCTCTTAGCCCACGTCACCGTTCAGGATGACGCAAGTCTTCCCGACGGCTCCTCCCTCGAACAATACACCCGCGTCCTCGACCAGTCCTCCGCCGACGCGATCGGCATCAATTGCTCCCAAGGCCCGGCCTCGCTCCTGGCCCCCATCGAGTACCTGCTCTCCCACACCACCAAGCCCGTTTCGGCTATCCCCAGCGCTGGCCTACCCAGCGGCTACCTCTCTGCCGAGCAAATGGAACCGTACGCGCACCGCTTTCTCGATCTCGGCGTCCGCTTCCTCGGTGGCTGCTGTGGCGCCACCCCCGCCCACATCTACCGCTTCCGCACCGCCATCGAGTCCCGCAATCCCAACTGCTGATAGATCTGCCGCGTCGCATCCGAACGGTTTAGCGTGTAGAAGTGGATCCCCCTCACCCCTTGGTCCAATAGATCGCGGCACTGCTCCGTCGCCCAATGCACTCCCACGTTCCGCACCGCTTCTGGATCGTCTTGGCATCGCGCGAGCGCCCTCTGCAGCCGCGCAGGAATTCTCGCCCCCAGCGCCAGTTGCGCCATCCGCTTCATTCCCGCCAGGCTCGTAATCGGCATAATCCCTGCGATCAGTGGCGCTTGGATTCCGGCCAGTTCGCAGCGCTCGCGAAAATCGAAAAAGTCCCGGTTCTCAAAAAACAACTGCGTGCAGATGTAGTCGGCCCCCGCGTCCACCTTCCGCTTGAGATATTCGATTTCTTCCAGCCGGTTTGGCGTCCCCGGATGTCCCTCCGGAAAGCCCGCCACCCCAATCCCAAAGTCCCGGTAGCTCCCGCGCACATACTCCACCAGCCCCTCGGCAAAACGAAACGAATCCTGGCTCCGATCGTAGTTGCCCCGGTCCCGCGGAGGGTCTCCACCCAACGCCAACACATTCTCCACCCCCGCCGCCGCATATCGCCCCAGAATGTCGGCAATCTCTTCCTGCTGGTGGCACACGCACGTCAAATGCGGTATCGGCTCAAGCGTCGTCGTTTGCTTAATCCGCAGCACCAGGTCGTGCGTCAATTGCCGCGTCGATCCCCCCGCCCCATACGTCACCGAAACGAAGGACGGCTGCAACTCCTCCAGCTTCGTAATCGTCTGAAAAAGAGTGTTCGAATCCGCCTCCGTCTTCGGCGGAAAGAACTCAAAGGAGATCGTCGTCGCGTCTTGGGCGAATATGTCGCGAATATGCATCGTAAACTCTCTCTCAGTGTAGCCGCCTGCATCGCCCCCAGGACCGCGCTAAAATTACGGTTCCCGCCTCCTAAAAATCAGTGATCACCGACCTTATCGAAGTCAACCAAGAGAATCCCGAACGCGGCGCTATCCGCAGAGCCGCCGATTCCATCCGCCTCGGTGGCGTCGTCGCCGTGCCCACCGATTCCCTCTACCTCCTCGTGGCCGACCCCTTCAACCTCTCCGCCGCCGGCCGCGTCTTTCACGCCAAGGGCCGCGAGACCACCCGCAGCCTCCCCATCCTCGTCAACGACACCGTCATGGTCGAAGACCTCGCCTCCGAAATCACCAAACGCTTTCAAATCCTCGCCCGCCGCTTCTGGCCCGGGCCCCTCACCATCATCGTCCCCGCTTCCGCCAAGATCCCTCTCAAGGTCACCGGCAACACCGGCCGCCTTGCCCTACGCCAGCTCAAGAGCCCCGTCGCCAATGCCTTGATCGAATTCCTAGGTCACCCCCTCATCGCGACCAGCGCCAATATGAGCGGAGTCCCCACCTGCCGCACCGGCATCGAAGTCTTTGGGACCATGGACGGCCGCGTTGACTTGGTCCTCGACGGTGGCCTCTGCTCCGGCGGCGGCGCCACCACCATCGACATCACCGAACCCTATTGGCGTCTCATCAAGGAAGGCGCCATCCCCGAGAAAGAAATCGCCGAAGTCTTGAAAGGACTCTAGCCCATGCAGTACACCCGTCTCGGCTCCACCGGCCTTAAGGTCTCCCGCCTCTGCCTTGGCATGATGACCTACGGCTCCCAGCAATGGCGCGCTTGGGTCCTCGAAGAAAAAGAAAGCCTCCCCTTGATCGCCCAGGCCTGGGAAGCCGGTATCAACTTCTTCGATACCGCCGACATGTACTCCCTTGGCGTCAGCGAGGAAATCACCGGCAAAGCCCTCCGCGCAATCGGCATCCCCCGCGAGAAGGTCGTCGTCGCCACCAAGCTCTTCAACCCCATGGGCAGCGACGTCAACGCCAAGGGCCTCTCCCGCAAACACCTCCGCCATTCCATCGACGCGAGCCTCCGCCGCCTCGGCCTCGACTACGTCGACCTCTACCAGATCCACCGCTTCGACAAAGAAACCCCCATCGACGAAATCATGGAAGGTTTGGACGACGTCGTTCGCGCGGGCAAAGCTCTCTACATCGGCGCTTCCTCCATGTTCGCCTGGCAACTGGCCGAACTCCAGCACTCGGCCGCCCGCCACGGCTGGACTAAGTTCGTCTCGATGCAGAATCACTACAATCTCGCCTACCGCGAAGAAGAGCGCGAAATGATCCCCTATTGCCAAGCCCACGGCCTGGGCCTCCTCCCCTGGAGCCCGTTCGCCCGCGGCCTTCTCACCGGCAGCATTTCCCGCGAGGCCAAGTCCTCCCTGCGCGCCCAGACCGACGACTTCGCCCACAAGCTCTATAGCGTCGAGGCCGACTTCGTCGTCGCCGATCGCGTCGCCCAAGTCGCCGCCGCCCGCAATCTTCCCCGCGCCCAGGTTGCCCTCGCCTGGCTTCTCTCCAAGCCATATGTAACAGCGCCCATCATTGGCGCCAGCAAACCCCAACACATCTCGGACGCCGTCGCCGCCCTCGACCTCCAACTTGCTCCCGCCGAAATCGAACAGCTCGAATCGGCCTACCAGCCTCACCCCGTTCTCGGCCATAGTTAGAACCCAACGTGTCCCACGCCCTCGAGCTCCTCTTCGGTTTCGTTTTCCTCGAAGCGCTCGGGCTCCCCCTCCCTGCCGCCCCCGCCCTCATGGCCGCCGCCGCCACCAGCGTCGCCGGCCCCCACTCCCTGCTCGCCGTCTGGGCCACGGCTCTATCCGCCCTCCTCTTGGGCGATTGCATTCTTTTCTATCTCGGCCGCCGCACCGGCTGGTGGTTCCTCGGGCTCCTCTGCCGCCTCTCGGCCGACCCCGAAAATTGCATCTTCTCCAATGCCGGCCGCTTCCTCCGCCATGGCCGCAAGGTACTGCTTTTCGCCAAGTTCTTCCCGGGCATCAACACTATGGCCGCCCCCCTGGCTGGCAGCATGAACATGCCCTTTCGCCACTTCATCCTCTGGGATGTGGTCGGCGCCGTCGTTTATTCCGGCACCTACATCGGCCTCGGCTTTCTCTTCAGCCCCATCATCGAAAAGGTCATCGAGCGCTTTGAACAGGCGGGCCGCACCCTCGGCTGGCTCCTCTTTGCTTGCGTTCTGCTCTACGCCTTCTTTCGCATCGCCATGAGCTGGCGCGTGCGTTCGATCAACGTCTCCACCTCCAGCCCCAAAGAACTGGCCGCGCGCCTTTCCAATGGCGACGACCTCGTGGTCATCGACGTCCGCAGCCACGGCTATTACGACCACAACGCCCAACGCATCATCGGTTCCTCGCGCCTCGAACCCAACGCCCTGCCCGCCGCTCTCACCCAACTCCCGTCCGACAAGGAAATCTACCTCTACTGCACCTGCCAAGGCGATGTCACCTCCCAGCGCGTCGCCCAACTTCTCAAGCGCAGCGGCTTCCAAGTCAAAGTCCTCGCCGGCGGCCTCTCCGCCTGGCGCCGCGAAGGCCACCCCGTCGAAGCCGTCCCCCCCGACGACATCATCAAACTCCCCACCTTCCGTTAGACACAGCAACTGTTCAATTAAAGAAAACTAACAATGTTAGACTGTTAGCTATGAAACTCCTACGCTCCGTCGCGTTGATTCTTGCCCTAGCCGGCGGCGCCCTCCCCCAGGCCCGCCAAACCATTTACGTCGATCGCATGGACGGCCTGGAATCCTTTGTCGAAAAGGCGCTCGTCGCCGCCGACCTCCCCTTTGAGTTCATCGAAGAACGCAGCCGCCCCGAGCTCAAGGCCACCCTCGCCAAGAAGCACACCGCCTATGCCGAAATCCTCTATCGCGGCAAACTCGGCCGCAATGAGGACCACGTGCTCGAACTCCAGGACGTCGAAACCGGCAAGGTCCTCGCTACCTATTCTTTCGCCATCAAAAACGACGACGCCTCCCGGACCCGCATCGCCGAAGCTTTCGCTAAGCAAGTCCGGAAGGCGGTCGCCAAAAACGCGGCCAAATAAAGCCCCTAGCCGTTTAATCCCGCCAGCACCCCGCGCATATACGCAAAGCTACGCGCCATCCCTAACATCGGGCTATCGCCTTCAATCTCATACTCTAGGTTCACGTAGCCCGGATAGTTCGTCTTCTTCAAATATTTGAAGATCGCCACAATCGGCAACACGCCGTCGCCCACCACGCACTGGCTATCCTTGCCCATCGCGTTCTTCAGATCCTTCACATGCATATCGTGCAGGCGCGGGCCCGCAATTTCCAGCGATTCGAGAATATCCTTGCCCGCCCGCGATTCGTGCCCAATGTCGCAGCACACG
>CAYLXK010000020.1:0-108532 GCA_964387685.1 uncultured Bryobacter sp. | reverse complement strand
TCCGCGCCCACCGCGAACAAAAACGCGCCGCCGCGCAAAACGAACCCAAATCGCCCTACGATTCCAGGGCTTCCAGGTAAGAAAGCACCTCCAACTTGGCCACATCTAGCGGCCATCGGCTCACAACTTCGTCCTCAGCGATGGTCTCCGGCGTCATCTCCGTTTCATAGCTGATCGGCGTCGGCTCTCCGCTTTCAAGTTGCCGGGCAAATTCTGCCATCCGTGGCCCAACGGCCACTAGCTCCAGATTCTTTGTCTCGAGGTGGGCCCGTGCGGCCTCGTTCACGTGCTCCCGTGTCAATCGGGCCAGTCCCGTCTCGATAAAATCCGTGTACTCCTGGTGCCCGTAAAACTCGCTATCGATGGCGTAGAGTTTGCGCAAGCTCCCAGTCTTCACCAGCAGCTTCGAATACTTGCGCAAAAAATTCTGGGTCCGCGCAAAGTCTTCTTCGCTTATTCCGCGTTCCCGCAACTGCTCAATCTCGTAACAGCCCAAACGCAGCGCGAAGATCGCTTTCTCCCACACCACCGGGCGGATCCAGACCTGAAAAATCTGCTGGCTCCGCGCCAAACAAGGGTCGGGCTCGAACTGATACATGCCGTTCGGAAAGTACTCAAGATAGGCATAGTCGCCGTAGTTCAGGCCTCGCACTTCGCGGATCTGGTCGAAAAGACGGCCTCCGTTCCGGTGCTGCCCCAACCAGGACTGCGCCACCAATAACGCGTGATAGTCCGGGTGCCGGCGCGTAACGGGTGTCCAATGTCCAAAACTGATGGCCACGCTCCGGGCTTCGGGCTTGTCTAGCAACGTCGCGTGCACTCCCTCCTTAGGCTCACGCCCTATCTCGGTCGGCTCGATGAACCCGCCCTTAAAATGCCGTTCGTAAAAGGTCGTCACGTCGTCCAGCGTGATCGCTTCCAACCCTTTTACCGTGCCCACGGTATGGTGCCGGTAGGGCGTCCCCGCAAAGATCCGGGAATACAGGATTTCTTTCGCTAACTCTTCGTCGTTGTTCCCGCGCAAACCTACCCGCAGAAAGTTCAACTGCTCGTCTCGCAACCGATTGAAGTCCTCTTCGGAAAAGGTCGGCTCCTCCAGCGCCTCCCGGAAGATCTCACCAAAGCGGCCCTCATGGTCCGGATGTGCGGACCCGTAAAACACGGTCAGCTCCTTGTCCACCTGCTGCTCGACACCCGTCGCCATCTCAAAACATTCTTCGAGAATTTGTTTGTAGCTCCGCCGCCGTGTTCCCCCTTCGGCCATCATCGCCGCCGTCAAGTTGCACAGTCCCTCTTTGCCAATTGGGTCCTGCGCGCTGCCCACCCGAAAATGCTTCACGAAATCGACAATCATGCCCGCTGCCCCAGTTCCACCGTCACCCGGTTCTCTTCGCGGAAGTATCGTTCCGCCGCCATCCTCAAGTCCTCTGCCGTCAACGCCGCATATTGTTCGTAGAGCCGGTTCATCGTCTCCGGGCTCCGGCGTAGCGCTACATACCGCGCCAGCACACTAGCCACCGCTTCGCTCTCGTTCAGCCCCAGCGCCACGCTATAGCGCAAATGCCGCTTCACTCGTTCGAGCTTGGCCTCGTCCACCCGCTCCGTCCGCATCCGCTCCACCGTGGCGGCCACGGCCGCCTTCACAGCGCTAATCTGGCCCGCGTCCTTTACCCGTGCGCCAATTAAGTACAGATAGGGGTCCACATGGTCGGCGTTGTGCCCGCCCAAAGCGTCGCAAGTCTGCGTCTCGAGCACTAACTTCTGGTAAAGCTCCGACGTCTGTGAAAAGTAAAGGTAGGACAGAATGTCCACCGCCGCGCAGTCCTTCCGGTCGTCCGCATAGGCTGGCCCGCGATAGGCGATATGCAGGAGCGGCAGCGTTGGCGACGGCCAATCCACCCGCATATCTACTGGCCCGTTCAAGGGGCCCTCCCCAGGAATCTCGTCTACAAAATCCCCCCGTTTCCATCCGCCCCATTCGTTTTCCACCATCCGTGCCGTCTCGTCGGCGTCTACGTCTCCGGTCACGATCAGCGTCGTGTATTCCGGCCGGTAATAGCGGGCGTGGAACTGCCGGCTGAACTCGTACAGCTCCGGCATCCTCTCAATGTCCTCAAGAAAGCCCATCGTCGTATGCCGGTAGGGGTGCGTGCGAAAAGCCGCCGCGCGCAGCTTCTCATGCATCAGCGTCGCGGGCTCGGCGCTGTCTTTGTTGTACTCGGCCAACACGGCCCGGCTCTCGGTCCGGAACACCTCTTCGGGGTAATCCAAATTCCGGAAGCGATCCGCTTCGATCTCCATCACCGCCGCCAGGTCTTCGCGCGTAAAGGTTGTGTGGTAGCAGGTCAGGTCGTCGTCGGTGTAGGCGTTCTGCGCCGCGCCTGCTTGCTTCAAGATCGCGTCGTAGGCTTCCGGGGAGAAGCGCTTCGTACCCCGGAACATCATGTGCTCAAAAAGGTGCGCAAAGCCGCTCTTGCCGCTTTCCGTCTCGTTCCGGCTTCCCACCTGCACCACGATGTGCAGGCTTACGATATGCGGGATCCCCGTAGGCACCGTGATCAGCCGCAACCCGTTGGCAAAGTCCCGCTGATCGTAGTTGAAGGGAAAAATCTTGGTCATTTCTGGATTGTTTGTTACTGTTTTTAGAGTCTCATTCTTTCTACATGAGTGTCCTAGTCCGCGTAGGCCGCAAGAAAGCTATCCTCTGCGAAGCGGAGTGGCGCAGCGCGGATCGCGACCTGGAGAGCCACTTTCAAAACATGCTAGAACTTTGGATCGCTCGTACCGGCGGCCCGCCGCTGAGCCACAAGGACCCCGATAACTACGCCGCCCGGGCTCTCCAGCCCGACTTAGGCTTCGATATTACCCACAACACCTCTCCAAAGGGACGCGCCGCCCGTACCGCGTATCTGAGCAAGCGGCAGTATCGCTTACCGTTTCACTAATGCCCGCCGTCATTCTTAGCGGTCTGCCGGGAACCGGTAAAACCACCATCGCCCGCGCCTTGGCCGCCAAACTGGGCGGCCATGTTCTTTCCAAGGACCTGATCCGCGCGGCGGCTTTTGGTCCCGCCTTCGTCTCTTTTACCCAAGAACAGGATGACCTGGTGCAGACTTGGATGGAGACCGCCGCGGTGAACCTCTGGCGGCATCACCCCCAGCTCTGGATCTATTTCGACGGCCGCACCTTCTCGCGCCAATACCAGCGCGCCGCTCTCCAGGCACTCTGCGTCCGGGAGACGCAAGCTTCCTACTTTCTTCACCTCACGGCTTCGGAGGCTAGCATCCGGGAACGGCTGGCGGAATCGCACCCGGCGGCCAACCGGGACTTCGCGCTCTACAAGGCGGTCGAAGCGAGCTTTGAACCCGTCCTCGAAAGGCCCTGCCTGGAGCTTTCCACCGAGCAGCCGCTGGAGCGGACCCTCGCTTGGGTACTTACTTTTCTAAAAGCGGGGCGACCGACTTAAAAATGTTTTTGGCCATCCGCTCGGCGCCTTTCGCGGTTGGGTGGATTTGATCGTCCTGCATCATGCCCTTCTGGTTCCAAAGGCCTTCCAGCACAAATGGCAGGAAGGCGTCTCCTGAATTCTTGGCCACCACTGGGTACATGGCGGTGAAGGCGCTCACGTAGTCTCGGCCATAGTTTGGCGGCAGCGTGATACCCGCGATCAGCACTTTGCTGCCGCTCGATTTCAGCCGCGCGGCGAGCTGGGCCAAATGGTCGCGGGTACGCAAGAGAGAGATGCCGCGCAAGCCGTCGTTGCCGCCAATCTCGAGAATGGTCACCTTAGGCTTGAGCTCCAGCACGGTGCTGATGCGGTCCAGAGCGCCTTGGGTGGTATCCCCGCTAATCCCCAGGTTCACCACCCGGTACTTGTAGCCGGCCTCGTCTACCAGCTTCTGCAATACGTCGGGGTAGGTGGTGCCGGCTTCGAGGCCGTAGCCGGCGGTAATGCTATCGCCGAAACAGGCGATGACGGGCCGAGGGTCGGGCGGCGCTTCGGCCATAGCGGGCTTTTCGATGGGTACATCGCGCAAGCTCGCCTCGGGCGCAGGCTTCGATCCGCACCCTCCCAGCGTCAGGAAACAAATCGTAACAAAGGAGAAATAAGAAAGCTGTCTCACCATTGCCAGAATAAGAGAAGTAGGTCATTCATGTCGAACCCCTCCGCTATACGCGTCGATTCCCTTACCCGCGAGATCCCCACTGGCACGCATGTGGTGAAGATCCTGAAAGGGATTTCCTTTGCGATCCCGCACGGGCAGTTCGTCGCCATCATGGGTGCCTCGGGCAGCGGCAAGAGTACGCTGCTGGGCCTGCTGGCCGGGCTGGACTCGCCCACCACGGGTTCGATCCATCTGGACGGCGTCGACATCACGAACCTGAAGGAAGACGAGATGGCGCGCGTGCGCGGCGAGAAAATCGGTTTCGTATTCCAGAGCTACCAGCTGATTCCTACCTTGACGGCCGAGGAGAATGTGATGCTGCCGCACGAACTGACCGGCCTGCATGGCGATGGCGCGAAGCGGGCGCGTTTTCTGCTGGAAGAGGTGGGGCTGCTCGAACGCGCCAGCCACTACCCGGTGCAGCTTTCGGGCGGCGAGCAGCAGCGGGTGGCCTTGGCGCGGGCGTTTATGACGAAGCCGCCGATCCTGATGGCCGACGAGCCTACGGGAAACCTCGATACGACCAATGGACAACTGGTTCTCGACCTCCTGCTCAAGATGAACCGCGAGAACGCGACCACGCTGGTTATGGTGACGCACGATAAGGAATTGGCCAACAAGGCCGATCGCGTAATCAGCTTGCGCGATGGGTTGGTGGTGAGCGATGTGACGGTAGGGGAGGCGGAGTGACCGGCAACTTCACCTTCGATGCGGCGCGCAAGATCGCCTGGCGCGAGGCGAGGGCTTCGAGCTTCAAGTTCCTTTTTGTGATCCTCGCCGTGGGCGTGGGAGTGGGAGCCTTGACGGGCGTGCGCGGCTTCTCGACGGCCTTTCGCCGGATGTTGAACTCGGAAGCCCGGACGCTGATGGCGGGCGACGTCTCAGCACGAATTTTTGTCCAGCCGGACCCCAAGCAGCAGGAGGCGTTGAGCTCTCTGGAGCGCCGCGGCGTGAAGCTGACGCAAGTGACAGAGACTGTGACCATGGCCGCGAAACCCGGCAATCCCACGCCGGTTCTGGTGAGTTTGAAGGCCGTGGTGCCGGGCGAGTATCCCTTTTACGGCGAGGTAGTCTTTGCCCCCAAGCTGACCGTGGAGCAGGCGCTGTGCCCAAGCTGCGCCGCGTTGTCACAGGAATTGGCCTTGCGCTTGGGGCTGGCCGTGGGGCAGCAGATACGCATCGGTGGGCGCGAGTTCCGGGTCTCGGCAATTGTCGAGAAAGAGCCGGACCGCATGACGGGCAGCCTAAATGTGGGCCCGCGGATGATGATGTCGCGGGTGGCGCTTGAGTCAACGGGGCTGGTGGCCGAGGGGAGCCGCGCGGCACAACGCTTCCTGTTGAAGTTGCCCGCGACTAACCCCAGCGTCCCGAATGTGGCCGAGGCCCGGGACTATTTGAAGCAAACTTTTCCCGACGCGATGGTGACGGACTATCGGGAGACGCACCCGCTGATCACGCGCGGCCTCGACCGGGCGACCAGCTTTCTGAGCCTGGTTAGCCTGGTGGCCCTGATCATTGGCGCCCTGGGCGTGGCGATGGCGATGAACTCCCACTTGCAGCAGCGCCTGGACTCAATTGCCGTCATGAAGTGCCTTGGCGCGCGCTCAGGCCAGATTATCCGTATTTACCTGATGCAGACGCTGGCCTTGGGCGTCCTGGGCGGGCTAGTGGGGATCGTTTTTGGAGCTCTGGTGCAGGTGGCCTTTCCGAGCCTGATCGAGCGCTATTTCCAGTTGCGGCCGGAGTTCTACTTTGACTGGCCGAGCATGCTGCAGGGACTGGTGGCGGGAATCCTGAGCACGCTGCTGTTCACGCTGCCGCCGCTTTTAAGCATCCGGGACATCAAGCCGAACGCAATCTTCCGGCGCGATATGGAAGGCTCGAAGCCCAGTTGGAGCGAGCGCTGGCGGCAGGGGCGGGTGGCCTTGGCCTCGGGGGTGGTGATTCTGGGTGGGATTGGCCTGCTGGCGGGTTGGCTGGTGGGTTCGAAGCTCGAAGATGCGATCCGGTTGGGCGGCTGGTTTTCGGGCGGCCTGGCGGTGAGCCTGCTGATTCTGGCCGGTTTCGCTTGGCTGCTGCTGCGGGGCATTCGGCGCCTATCGCCGTTGACGCGTGGCAGCCTGCGGCATGGCTTGGCGAACCTATACCGGCCGGGCAATCAAGCGGAAGCGGTGCTGGTTTCGATCGGCATCGGGGTGATGTTCACGCTGACCATCTATCTGGTGCAGCATTCTTTATTGACGGAGATCGCCGAGGCTGCCCCGCCGGGGATGCCCAATGTATTTCTGATCGATATCACGGAGCCGCTGAAGGACGGCGTGACCAAGCTCGTCAACGCGCAGCCCGGCGTTGAGAAGGGTGTGGAGTTGATTCCCTCGGTCGCGGCGCGGATCACGCACGTGGACGGTGTGGCGATCGAGAAGCTGGAGCTGAAGGGCTTCACGCGGCGCTTTCTGCAGACGCGGAGCGTGACCTGGAACGCCAAGCAGCCGCAGGGTACGAAGCTGCTGAGCGGGAAGTGGTTCGACCCGGCGCAGACGGGCCAGGTGGCCATCACCGATGAGACCGCGAAGGTACTGAAAATCGGTCCGGGGGCAACGCTGGACTGGACGGCCAGCGGGCGCAACTTCCGCTCGACTGTGCGGGCGACCTACCGGCAGGAATCGGTGCGCGCCGGGGCGACCCAGGAGTTCATCTTTGACTCGACGACGCTCGAGGGGCTGCCGGTGATCTACTTTGCGGGGGCGCGCGTCAAGACGGCCAATGTGGGGCAAATGCAGGCGGCGCTCTACGCCCAGTACCCGACGATTAGCGTAGTGAACATTGCCGATGTGCTGGACATCATCCAGGAGGTAGTGGACCAGGTGGCGGTGGTGATCCGCTTTATCTCGGCGTTTGCGATCTTGGGAGGCGTGGTTATTCTGGCGGCGAGCGTGGCGGGGACCCGATTCCGGCGCATTCGTGAGGTGGTGATTCTGAAGACCTTTGGAGGCACCAGGCAAAAGATCGCCGGGATCTTCAGCGTCGAGTTCCTTTTGCTCGGAGGCGCGGCGGGGGTCTTGGGCTCGGTGCTGGCGACGGGGTTTACCTGGCTGCTTTTGAAGCGCTTTTTTACGGACGCCGAATTCAACTTCCAGTGGCAGGCGCTGGCGATTTCGGTGCTGGGTTCGGCGATTCTGGCGAATTTGGCAGGGTGGGCGGCGAGCGCGCGGATCTTGGGGCAGAAGCCGCTGGCGATTTTGCGGGAGGACTAGGGGAGTGCTAGGCTGAGACTATGGCAACCCTATACGTCGAAAATGTACCCGATGATCTTTATGAGGCGTTGCGGGAGAGAGCGAAGCGTCACCGAAATTCCATCTCGGCTGAGGTACTGTCCCTCCTGAAATCGAATGTGCCTACGGCTGCCGAATTGGAGCGGCGAAAGGAGTGGTTCAATCGGATGCTCGAGCTAAGTTCGGCTGCCCCTTTAAGCCCAGGCCCTTTTCCTTCTGCAGAGGAAATGTTGAGGGAGGATCGGGAGCGTTGAGGCTAGCCTACGTGCTCGACGCCTCGGTGGCCGCAAAATGGGCGCTTCCGGCAGAGGGTGAACGGTACCGTGAGGAGGCGTTGGCGCTGCAAAGCGCCTACCTGCGTGGCGAGGTTGGACTGATCGTTCCGGACCTGTTCTGGATTGAATACGGCAGCATTTTTTGGAAGGCAGTGCGTACCCGCCGGATCGACAAAGAAAGCGCCAAGCGGGCCATAGCGGGAATTCAAGAATCGAATATTCCCAGTTTTCCCAGCGGCGAATTACTCGCCGACGCATTCGCTCTGGCGATTGAGTTTGACCGAACGATTTACGACTCGATTTATGTTGTGCTTGCCATCCGGACGAAAGTTGATATGGTGACAGCCGATGAACGGCTGGTGAATGCGCTGGGGGCGCGCTTTCCAGTGCGGTGGCTGGGTGCGCTTAGCGTTTGAGGCAGACGAAGACTTCGCGGTCCCAGGGGTCAGAGTGGATGCGGGGAGAGAGGCCGCAGGCTTCGAGAGTGTCAAGCCAGATCTGACGGGGGAAGAGGCCGAAGCGGTGGGGGTCTTGTTCGACCCTGGTTTGGCCGGAGGGGCTGCGCAGGAGGAAGGCGAAGACCATTTCGGCGTGGGAGTCCGAGGGGTCGGGGTCATAAGTCCATTCGAGATAGCGGAGGGCGCGGCCATCGAGGCCGTCATGGCCGCCGCAGTCCGTGGTAGGGGCGAAGCCTTCCTTGACATAGTCTGGGACCGCAACGACGAGGCCGCCGGGGCGGCAATGAACAGAGGCGGTTTCGAGGGTGGAGCGCAAGGCGGATTCGGTGGTCGCGTACATGATGGCGTCGTGGATGAGGACGCGGTCAAAGAGGCGGCCGAGGCGGATCGAGGTCATGTCGCCCACGATGTGTTCGCAAGCCGGATTGAGGGCGCGACTGACGGCGAGCATCTGGGGAGAGAGGTCGGTGAGGGTGAGCTGGAAGTGAGCTTGGAGGTGGAAGGCGAGGCTACCGCCGCCGGAGCCCAGTTCGAGCAAGGTTTGGTGGGGGTCGGAAGGCTCCAGCAGAGGGAGCAAGTCGGCGGCCTCTTCCTCATACTCCGAAGGGGGAGACAGGAGAGGCCACCAATGGGCTAGGTCCGAGTAGAGTCGCGGGGCGGGCATAGAACTAATAGCGATTGTCGATGTAGTACGCGGTGTTGGTGGCCTCGAGGGCAAAGCAATGGCGTCCCGCGGGGTGGTCCCAAAAGGTGGCCGGTTGGCCGGGGGGCGGGACTTCCGAGGGGAGACGGAAAACGGCGCAGAGTTCGTAGCGGGCGTCTTGTTGGGGCCGGTATTCGTAGGGCTGGCCGGAAAAGGGGTCTTTGAGCATGAGTTGCGCGGCGCCGGGAAGGGTATTGAGTTCGGCTAGAGATTGGGGCATGCGGCGCTCTTCTTCCTTGGATTTAGACATCCACTTGCTGGTGATGGCCGAGGAGATGCGGGAGAGGTCCTGGAGGCGGCGGCGGTCTTCGGAGAGCAGACGCTGCTGGGCGGGAGAACCAGTCTTCCAGAAACCGACGGCAATGGTGACCGTAATGAGAGCGGCGGCGATGAGGGCGAAGCGGCGGTGCCAACCGGCGGCGGGGAGAGTTTCGCGGTTGCCGAGGCCGCGGGTGTAGTAAGCGAAGACCGACCCCGAAAGCAGCAGGATGACGGCGGATTTGGCGACGAATCGGGTAGTGAGTTCGCCCTGGAGGAAAACAGCGACAAAGGTGACGAGATCTCCGATGAAGACGAGCGCCGCTACCAGGAGGGCGATGTTGGTGAGCCAACGCCGGACGCCGCTAGCGGCCTTTTCGGGATTGGCACTCATGTCGGCCAAAATGCTGCGAGTAGCGAGGGCAAAGACGGGGAAAGAGACGAGGATGGCCGCTATTTGCCAACTGACCTGGCGGAGGGCCCAATTGCGGTAGCCCGCGACGGTGGGATCGGGCAACCAATAATCGATCATGGTGAACCAGATGGAGCCGATCGCGAAGACCCAGGATGCGAGCGTGCCGAAGGCCAAAAGGTGGAAGAAGGCTTCGCGGGCGGCTTCCATGGTGTTGGGGGGCTGGGGCAGCGGTTGGCCGGTGGACTCCGAGTAGAGACGGCCGAGCGTTTCGTAAATGGTGCGTTCGGGCCAGCCTTTCTGGCGGAGGAGATCGACGAGGAAGGAATCGGTAGCACCGTTGGATTTAGCGGCGCGGATAAAGTTGTCGAGGTCGGGCATGAAGGAGAGCTCCTTAGGGAAGCAACTGGAATTGACCGAGGGGGACGGTGCGGCCGTTAAGAATGAGTTCGACGCGGTGAGCGCCGGGGTAATGTTTACGGGTGGTGAGTTGCGCAAGGGAAATGCTCTTGCCGATGGACATGCTTTGGCCGGCGGACAGGGAGAGGCTTTTGAGTTTGAAAACCTTGGGGCTACTTTGACCGCTGGCTTTGACAAAAAAGACGCGCAGATCGGCCAGCACGGCGGCTCGGGTTTTCCCGGAATTTTTTAGGGTAAATTCGAGGCAAATGGTGGAACCGATGCGAGGGCGGGCGGGAAGGAAGCGCACCGCCTCGACCGTGACGGGAGCCGCCTTGCCGAAGCCAAGGAGGGCGAGGGCGGCCGGGGAGGCTGCTTTGATCTGGGAGCGAAGAGCGTGGTGGACGATCCAGCGGCGCTCGGGCGTTGCGTCTTTGAGCCAGGACTTGGCGGTGGCGATCAGGGCCGCGGGATTATCCTTGCCGATGTCATTGAGGTTGTTGGCGACGGAGCGGCGAACGTAGAGTTCGGGGTCGTCCTTGAGGCAATCGAGAAGGGCGAGGACGGGGGTGGGGTCTTTTTGGAATTGCTTGAGACGGCTGGACCAGGGGAGGCGGGTGCGGGTGCCTTCGGAGACCAGGCGTCGGACGTGGTGATTGGGGTCGCGGGTCCAAGTTTCAAGACGAGCGAGGGTGGCTTCGGGGTAGCGTTCGAGAAAGGGGCGGATGCTAGCTTCGGCGGTGAAGACCTGAGTAAGGACGTAGTTGGCGTGCATCGAGGCGTCGAAATGGTCGAGGCCGAAATCGGAGACGAAGCGGGTGTGGGGGAGGTAGTAAAAGCTGGCCATCCCGGTGCCGGCGTAGGGGAGCGGGAGGTCGCGGCGGAGGGAAGCCAAGAGGAGGCGGATAGCTTCGGGGTAAGGGGGCAGATGGGCGGCGAGGGCACGGGCGAGGTGGGCGCCGCGATCGAGGAGGTTTAGGTCTTCATAGCCGTCGAGGGCTTGGGCAAGGAAAGCATGGGAGGGGAATTCCGGATCAACGAGAAGGAGGTCTTCGGCGAGCCGGTGCGCGATGGGAGGGCCGAAGAGAGACTTGAGGGTGTCCGCCACATCTTGAGAATAGACTCAAAGGAAGATGGCGAGCGTGCAGATATTTGGAGTGAAGAGTTCCCAGGCGACGCGGGCGGCGGAGCGGTTCTTCAAGGAGCGGCGGGTGGAGATTCATTACGTCGATTTGAAGGTGAAGCCGATGGCGGCGGGGGAGATTAAGCGCTTTATCGAGCGTTATACGCTGCTGGGGCTGCTGGATAAAGAGAGCAAGGAGTACGAGGCGGCGGGGATGAAATACCTACGGCTATCGGACCCGGAGATTCTGGCGCGGATTGAGCGGGAGCCGAAGCTACTGCGGTTGCCGTTGGTGCGGGGGGGCCACAAGATCGCGGTGGGGCAGGATGAGGAGGGGTGGAAGGCGATGCTGGAGGCGGCGAAAAAATAATCAACCAAATGGTTGACTAACGGGAGGAGCGCAGTTAATATTCAACCAGATGGTTGAGCACAAAGCGTTGGATGAAGTGTTTCACGCGCTGGCGGATGCAACGCGCAGGCAGATGCTGCGGCGGCTGGCGGCCGGGGAGAAGAGCGTGGGGGAACTGGCGGAGCCGTTTGCGATGTCGCTGGCGGCGGCCTCCAAGCACGTGAAGGTATTGGAGAAGGCGGGCTTGGTGAAGCGGAAGGTGGAGGGGAGGACGCATGTATGCCGGCTGGAGGCCAAGCCATTGGGGACGGCGACGAATTGGCTGCGTTACTACGAACGGTTTTGGAATACGCGATTGGATCTCTTAGAAAACGAATTGAGGAAAAAGTCATGAGCGAAATGGGTAAATTGATGGCAGCGGATACGCTGCGATTTGAGAGAGTGTTGCCGGGGCCGATTGAGGAGGTGTGGGCGTACCTGACGGAGAGCGAAAAGCGAAAGAAATGGCTGGCGGCGGGGGAGATGGATCTGCGGGTGGGCGGAGAGATCGAATTTTACTTTGACGAGCGGGCGCTGGAAAGCGAGGCGGACCAAGCGCCAGAGAAGTATCGGCAATACGCGGGAGGGCATCGGGCGAAGGCGCATGTTTTGGAGGTGGAGGCGCCGAGAGTGCTGGAGATCACGTGGGCCGAAGGAGAGGTTTACGAATCGACGGTCCGCTTTGAGTTGTTTGAGCGGGGAGAGGAGGTCTTAGTGGTGTTGACGCATCGCGGTCTGAAGGGGCGCGAGCCGATGCTGGGTGTCTTGGGCGGGTGGCATACGCACTTGGACATCTGGGTGGATATGCTGGCTGGACGGAAGGCGAAGGCGTTTTGGAAGGCGCACCTGGAATGGGAGGCGCGGTATGAAGCGCTGCTGCGCTAGCGCACGTTGATGTTGAGGCCGGCGGGCGTGGTGGCGGAGCCAATTCTGACTTGGATGGGGGCGCTGCCGGTGACGCCATCGGGAATGGTGACGTTGACCTGGAGGACGCCGGCAACGAAGCCGGGGGCGGCGCCGGCATAGAGGATCGAGGCGGGGCGGCCGCCGATGGTGACGGTGACGTCGAGGAGGGGCTTGGGGAAGACGGCATTGGCCACGCTGCCGTCGATGCCGGCGGGAGAGGTTTGGCCTTCGCCGGTGCCATAGAGGACGAGGACGGAGCCGGGGGCGGCGGGATTGGCGGCGGTGTTGACACTGCCGTCCTGGTTGGTGATGGCAAAGACGCCGGGCGAGGAAGCGACGACGGGAAGGGTGATGGTGTTGGTGGCACGGCCCTGGAAGACGACCTGGAGGCGGGTCATGGAAGCGGTCGAGAGGGCGTAGGGAACGACGGCGTTGACCTGAGTGGCGGAGACAAAGAGGAGAGGCGCGGGGATGCCGTCGAAGAGGACGCGGGTGCCGCCGAGATCGGTGGTGACCCGGCCGGAGGCATCGAGGGCCAAGCCCTGGGCGGGGCTGGGGCCGACGTCGAAGCCGAAGATGGAGATGATCTGGCCGGGGGCGACTGGGCCGGTGCGGAGGGTGGCGCCATTGGTGACGCCTTCGGGGACGATGCGGGCGGGGGAGAGGCGGCGGAGGCGGAAGTTGCGCCCGTCGACGAAGTAGACATTGCCGGTGGTGTCTACGGAGAGGCCGAGAGGGCCGTCGAGGGCGGCGGTGGTGGCGAGTACGCCTTCGCCTGAGAATCCGGCAGTGCCATTGCCGGCAATGGTGGAAATGATTTTGGTGTTGGCGTCGATTTTGCGGATGCGGTTGGCGGTGGCGACGTAGAGGTTGGAGGATTCGTCGGTGGCGATGCCGGTGGGGTTGCCGATGTTGGCGGCGAGGGCGGCGGCGCCGTCGCCGGAGAAGCCGGGCGAGCCGGTGCCCGCGAAGGTGGAGATGATGCCGGCGGGAGTGACTTGGCGGATGCGGTTGTTGCCCGTGTCGGCGATGTAGAGGATGCCGGCGCGGTCGATGGTGACAAAGCGAGGGGAGGAAAGTTGGGCGTCGGCGGCGGGTCCATTGTCGCCGGCAAATCCAGGGTCACCGTTCCCAACCCAGGTGGAGATGTTTTGGGTGACGGCGTCGATGCGGCGGACGCGGTGGTTGCCGGTGTCGGCGATGAAGATGTTGCCTTGCGCGTCGGCGACGATGCCGTTGGGATTGAGCAGAACTCCGCCCGAGACGGGGCCGCCGTCGCCCGCGAAACCGGGCCCGTTGGCGTTGAAGACCGAGACGACGCCGGCGGTGGTGACGCGCCGGATGGTGGCACCGGCGCCGGATGCGATAAAGAGGTTGCCGCTCCGATCGAAGGCCAGATCGCGCGGGGCGCCGACTTGCGCGCTCGCGGCGGGGCCTCCGTTTCCGGTGTTGCCAAAGAAGCCATTGCCCGCGAAATTAGTAACGACACCGGCAGTGGAGATGCGGCGGACGCGGTTGTCGGTGGAATCGGAGACGTAGAGGTTGTTGCCTTGGTCGATGGCGACGCCGAAGGGGCCGAGCAAGAAGGTGGAGAGGCTGTTCGAGACCCCGCCGGAAGGGAGGGCGCCCGCGACGCTGACGATGCCTTGGTTGTTGAGGCGCCGAACCTGACGGGCGGCAGAAACACTCATCACCAGGGCACCGTTGCCGTCGAAGACAATGTTGTTCAGACCGGGGAGGGTGGCTTGGGCGGCCGGGCCATCGTTCAGAGAGCCGCCGCCGCCGGCAACGGTACCGATGACGCCGTTGGCGGCGACGGCGCGGACGCGGCCGTTGCTCGAGTCCGCGATAAAGAGAGTGTCATTGACATCGAGGGCGATGTCACCGGGCAAGGTGAGGGAGGCGTTGAGCGCCAAGGTGTTATCGCCCGCGAAGCGGCCATTGCCGTCTCCCGCTACGGTCGAGATCACGCCGGCCGGCGTGATGCGGCGGATGCGGTGATTCTGGCTGTCGGCGACGAAGAGATTGCCTTTGGAGTCGAATTTGATGCCGGAAGGGTTGAAGAGGCGGGCGGCCGTGGCTGGACCGTTGTCACCGGAGAAGCCGGGCGTTCCGGTGCCAGCGATTAGGGTGTTTGTGCCATCGGGAGCGATGCGGCGTATGGTGTGGACTGAAACCTGGCTCACATAGAGGTTTCCGGCGGAATCGAAGGCTAGGTTGGTGGGTCCTGGTATGGTTGCGTAGGTCGAAATCGTGCCGGCGGGGGTGACGCGGCGGATGCGGCCGTTGGCAGAGTCCGCAATGTAGAGGTTGCCGGAGGGATCGAAGACCAGCCCGGCGGGAGCGTCGAGGAGCGCAGCGGTGGCCGGACCGCCGTCGCCGGAGAAGCCTTGGCGGCCGGCACCGGCGAAGAGAGAGATCGTGCCGCTGACGGAAACGCGGAAGATCTGGTTGTAGTAGGGATCGGCGATGTAGATGTTGGCGGCGGAGTCGATGGCAATGTAGCGCGGGTTGACGAGGGGGGCGCTTAAGGCGGGGCCGCTGGCGCTGATCTGCTGCTGACCGGCACCGGCTACGGTGGAGATGACGTAGAACTGAGCGGGGCAGAGGGATGCCAGCAAGAGGATTAAGAAGTAGAAACGCACAGAGAGCATAGTACTTAGAAAGCGGTGTGGGGTCAATTTTTGAATCATGAGTTGATGTTTTGACAATTTTAAAATCAGGGTTTAAAATTGGTAAGTATGTGGATTTTCAGAAGGATAGAGAGGAACTTAAGGGAGGCGTTGCCTAGATTTGCGGTAACGGCGGTGACGGGGGCGCGGCAAACAGGGAAAACTTCGCTGGCGCGGCGGGTGTTTGGGGAGGCAAAGTATGTGAGTTTGGATTTGCCGCTGGAGGCTGAGCAGGCGGAGAATTCGCCGCAGCAGTTTTTGGAGAGGTTGGGAGAGCCGGCAATCATCGACGAAGCGCAATATGCGCCGAAGTTGTTTCGGTACCTCAAAAATGCGGTCGATCAAAAGCCCGGAGTGAAGGGGCGTTACGTTGTGACGGGGTCGCAGCAGTTTGCGTTGATGAAGGAACTGAGCGAAAGTTTGGCGGGGCGGCTGGGGGTGTTTGAGGTGGACACGCTGAGTTGGTGGGAATTGAAGGAGGAGTACAGGGAGAGGGGTAAGAAGCCGGACGAGTTTCTGTGGCGAGGGGGGTATCCGGAATTGCATGCGCAAGAAGGCGCGGACGTGACAGCCTTCTTCTCTTCCTATCTGGCGGCCTATATGGAGCGGGATCTGCGCAGCCAATTGCGGGTGGGCGATTTGCGGGACTTTCACCGATTTGTGCGCATGTTGGCGTTGCGAAACGCGCAGATGTTGAATATGAGCGAGATTGCGCGGGATGTGGGAGTAAGCGTGCCGACGATCAAAAGCTGGCTGAGTGCGCTCGAGGCGTCGCAGATCGTGTATTTGCTCGAGCCGTTTTACCGGAACGTGGGCAAGCGAATTGTCAAGACGCCGAAGGTTTACTTTCGGGATACCGGATTGCTGTGCGCGTTGTGGGGGGTGGGGAAGCCGGAGGACCTTTGGGGCAGTGGGCGCGAGGAGGCGTTGTGGGAGACCTATGTGCTGAATGAGTTGCTGAAAGCGCGGCCGGGGGGCGGGAATTGGAGGAGTATCTACTACTACCGGGATAACGGCGGGCTGGAGGTGGATTTTGTGGTGGGCGGGGTGAAGCCGAAATTAATCGAGGCGAAGTGGGCCGAGATACCGGTAGCGCGCGACTGGGCGAATTTGGTGGAACTGCGCAGGAGGATGGGGCTAGATGTGACGCGCGAAGTTTGCGTGGTGTGCAGGAGCGGCAGCAGTTATGACCTGGGCGACGATGTGAGGTTGTGCGACGGCTGGAGCGACGAGGGGTGGACGGGAGCCCGCGAAGATGCGGCGATGCAAGCCTAGGCGCAGCCTTGGACGAGGGCGACGGCTTCTTGGGTACCGGCGCGGAGGTTAGTGACGTATTTGTCGTCGGTTTCGAAGAGCAGGCGGCGGTTATTGGGGCCGGGGAGGATGAAATAGTTGCCGTTGACGTAGGGGTGGGCTTCAACGATGAGGCGGGCGCCATAGATGCGGCGGATTTGGGACGGCGTCATGCCGACGCGGGCGCCGGCCGGGGTTTGCCACTGCTCGGATTGGACGTCGATGCGGGCGAGGCGGCGCTTTTGCATCAGAAAGCTGAGGCCAAGTTTGGGAGGTGGGTTAAGGGAGTAGCATTGGGGGCTGGCATCGGCTTCGCTGGAATCGAGGGCGTGGGAAAGGGCTGTGCGGATCTGTCTTTCAGACATGCCGATGAGGATGGGGCCGATGCCCTGAAAGCCGATGCGCATGGAGGACACGAGAGCGACGCGTGGGGGCGCGGCGAGCAGGAGCAGGTTGCGGCGGGAGAGCATCTTAGTCCATCATGGCGCGCAGCTTAAGCGTGGTGTTCCAGTTGCGGCCCGTGGAGAGGGTGGCGAGCTGTTTGTCGAAGTAGTTGTTCGTGAACTTGCTCTGGCCAACGCCAAGGGGGAAGTAGCAGAAGACTTCCTGGCCGCTAAGGTGGAAGAGGTCCGGGGCGAATCTTTCGGTATCGGCGTCGTCAAGGGTTTGTTTAGCGGATTTGTCCTTGAGGAAGAAGACGAGGAGCTTGGCGAAGTCTTCCACCTGGGGGAGGAAGGGATTGCGGGAGAGGATGGAATCGAGCTCGGCGCGGGAACGAAGGAAGACGCCGGGGGCGAAGCCGAAGCGCTCGTTGAGGAGGGCTTCAGCGCGGGCGGGGAGCTGTGAGGCGACCCTAGGTTTCGCGGTGAAGACGACGTTGCCGCTCTGGATGAGGGTGCGGACGTCCGTGCAGCCGAGGTCGAGGAAGGCGGCCTGCAAATCCTTCATGGGAAGGAGGTGCTTGCCGCCGACGTTGATGCCGCGCAGGAGGGCGATGTGCGTGGAGGGCATTACTGGAACTGGACGCTGCGGGTGATGCCGACGCCCGCGTTGAGGAGCGGGGTGGTGAAGCCGGGGAGCGGAAGCGGGACGGAGGTTTGCGTTTGGGAAACGGTGAGGACGCCGGAGGGGACGCCGTTCTGGACGACGCTGGGCGGGAGGAAGAGGAGGATGTCGGGCGTGATGCGGAAGCGGCCGAGGCTGGCGGCGGCGCGGCAACTGAAGTAGCCGCCGGAGGCGACGGGTTGCGTCGCCGAGCGAGGCAGATTGGAGGTGCCCGCAATGTCGACAAAGCCGGTGGAGTCTCCGCCGGACCAGGTGATTTCAAAGCCTTCGCTGCGGGAGAGGATGGCCGGGGGCTGGGCGGCGGTGGTGGCATTGGTCCAGGCGAAGGGGGGCGCGGGGATGGTGATGGAAGCGGTAAAGCCGGGGACGTCGGCGCTGCCGCCGCCGTTATCGACGGTGTAAACGCCGGGGACCAAGTACGGCGGAGGCGGGACGGGCACAAGGCCAGGGTAAGGCGTGCCGCCAAGGGTGGCCCCGAAGCCGACGCTAAACTTCTCGAGTTGCTTGAGACCGTTGGGGCCGCGGATGGTGAAGGAGGGGCCGCCGTTTAGATAGGTGACCGAGTTGTTGGGTTCGCTAGGAACCTGATTGACGATGGGGCCGACGATGCAATTGCCGATTTGGGTGAGCACGGGCGTTTGGGTGGAGGGGGGGATTTTCGAGAGATCGATGAGGGAGAAGGCGGCGGCGCCGGAATCGGTGAGGATCTCTGTGGCAGGGGCAAGGATGGAGGCGGGAAAGATAAAGCTGCTGCGGACGAGATTGACGCCGGCAACACGGAGCGTGCCCGTGCCGGGACCGGGATTATCGCCGCTGCTGACGTTGGGATCGGGGCAGGCCGACGTGGGGGCAATGGAAATGGTGGTGAGGTTGCTAATGACGTTGCCGTATTTGAAATAGACGGTGACATAGCAGCCGGTGACACCGGGGGGAACTTCGAGATTGATTTGATCGAGGCCGGCAAAACCGGGGGCGCGGCCTTGGAAGAGGACGCGGGCGGGGACACCACCGACGAAGGCCTGGAGGGGAGGATCGAGATTGAGCAGGGGCGCGGCGCGGGATTCATCAAAGGGAACGGGGCCGAGGCCGGTGCCGTAGAAGACGCCGACCTGATTGGGGCGGATGCTGTTGGTGAGGGAGTTGAGGGGGGCGTTGCCGGAGGAGTCGGGGATTTGCATGACGGCGGCGCCTTGGCCGTTTTGGGCGAGCGTGAGGATGCCGAGGTTGCGGCTGGTGACGATGATGGGCTGGGGAGCGGTGCGGACGCCATTGCGGGTGACGGTGAGAGTGCCGGCGCCGGTGGGCGTACGCGAAGGGAGCAGGCCGACGATTTGATTCTGGGCGACGTAGAAAAGGAGGACGTCGACGGTGGTGGAGCCCATGGTGACCTGGACGCTGGAGCCGGAGATGGCGGTGGGGAGAGGGAAGCCCTGGGCTTGGGTGAGGGTGACGGGGCCGATGTTGGAGCCGTAGACGTCGAAGATGGAGCCCTGAGCGATGGAGGCGTTGGGCATGCCGGGGAGGGCATAGCTGAAGTGGTTAACAATACCGCCGGGAGAGACGGAAGGAGCTTGGGCAAGGAGGGGAAGCGCGGAGAATGCGAGCGCAAGGAGATAGTTCCGCATGCAGAGAGTATATGTAAATGGGGAGCGAAGAAGGCGGAAGTTTTAGCGAAGCAGGCCGCTGGACTTAGTGGCCCAGTCGAGGAGGAAGCCAGGGAAGATGCCGATACCGAGGACGGCGGCGGCGCTGAGCCAAAGGACGGCCTGGACAGTAGGGGCGGGGACGGCAAGGGGGGTTGCACCTTCGGGAGAGGGCCGCATATACATGGCAACGATGACGCGCAAGTAGTAAAAAGCGGCGACGGCGCTGCTTAAGAGGCCGAGGGCCGCCAGCCAATAGAGCTCGGCATCGATGGCGCTCTTGAAGAGGTAGAACTTGCCAAAGAAACCGGCGGTGAGGGGGAGGCCGATGAGGCTGGCCATGAAGACGGTCATCAAGGCGGCGAGGCCGGGGTTGCGTTCGGCGAGACCCTCGAAATCGGAAAGCGAAGTTTCGTCGCGAAGGCTAACGACGGCGAAGGCGCCGAAGTTCATGATCGAGTAGACGGCCAGGTAGAAGAGGACGGCGCTGATGCCGAGCGAGGAGTGGGCGGCGACGGCAACGAGGATATAGCCGGCGTTGGCGATGGAGGAGTAACCGAGGATGCGCTTGACGTCGGTTTGCCAGAGGGCGGCGAAATTACCGACGACCATGGTGAGAAGGGCTACGGCGGAAAGAAGGGGGAGCCAGCGATCCGCCAGTGGATCGTAGGCGGTGAAAAAGACCCGCAGGAGGGTGGCAAAGGCGGCGGCTTTGGGGGCGGCGCTCAAGAAGGCGGCGACGGGAGACGGGGAGCCCTGATAGACGTCGGGGGCCCAGATTTGGAAGGGGACGGCGGAGATCTTAAAGCAGAGTCCAGCCAGGACCAAGGCGGCGGCGGCGCCGGTGAACATGAGATTGGGGGCGATGTCGGGGTTGCCGAGGATAGCGGCAATCTCCTGAAGATTCGTCGTGCCGGTCATGCCGAAGGTCCAGGCTACGCCATAGAGGAGGAAAGCGGTGGCGAAGCTGCCGAGGAGGAAGTACTTGAGGGCGGCTTCGTTGGACTGCTTGTTGTCGCGCAGGTAGCCGGCGAGGATGTAGCTGGCGATCGAGGAGATTTCGAGCCCGAGGAAGACCATCATCAGCTCGTTGGACGCGGCCATGAGGGACTGTCCGATGAGGGAGAGCAGGAGCAGCGAGTAAAATTCGCCGCCCTCGGCTTTCAGGCGGCGCAGGAAGGGGCTGGCGGTGAGAATGGTAAGGGCGCCGATGCCGAGCGTGAGCAGGCGGAAGAAGGTGGTGAAGGAGTCTACGACCAGCATTTTGCGGAAGGCAAGACCGGGCGCGGCACCGGCAAAAAGGGAGGCGGCGGCGGCGAGGGCAATGCCGATGAGCGCAAGGGCGGGCATGCCGGGGCGCTCGCTGGGATCGTCGTAATTGGATTCCCACAGCATGATGGCGACGGCAAAGAGGGCGAGGAGGATTTCCGGCAGGAAGCGCAGGAGTTCTTCGGCGGCCGGGATGAAGCTATTGTCCATGGATCGCCTCCGTAGCGGGAGCGAGGGCTGGTGCGAGGGCAGGATCGATAGCTACTTGGAACTCGACGTTCATTTTGGTTTTTTCGAGGATCTGGGCGTTGACGGCGCTTTGCACAGGCAGGAAATTGCCGCTGGCGACGCCCATCCATAGCATGAGGATCAATAGAGGCGCGGCAAGGAGGGCTTCGCGGAAGTTAAGGTCGGGGGTTTCGGTATCGGGCTTGGGGCCGAGGAAGGTGCGCTGGTACATCCAAAGCAGATAAACGGCAGAAAGGATCACGCCCAAGGCGGCACCCACGGCATAGGGCATGCCGGCGAAGGCCGCGCCCTGCAGAATGAGGTACTCGCCGACAAAATTATTAAGCATGGGCAAACCGGAACTCGCAAGAGCGGCAAATAGAAAAGCGCTGGAGAGCCAGGGCGTGCTGGAGGCCAAGCCGCCGAAGTCGGCGATGTCGGAGGAGTTACGGCGTTCTTCCAGATAGCCCGCCATCAAGAAGAGGGCTCCGGTGGTTACGGCATGGGCGACCATCTGGTAGGAGGCGCCGTCCAGGCCGTTCTGGTGGAAGCTAAAGATACCAAGGACGATGAAGCCCAAGTGGCTTAGGGAACTAAAGGCGAGGAGGCGCTTCATGTTGGGTTGGACGATCGCGACCAGTCCGCCATAGACGATGGCGACGATAGCGAGACCGTTGATCCAGTAAGCGCATTCGCGGGCGGCAGTGGGGAAGAGCGGGAGGCAAAAGCGAAGGAGGCCATAAGCGCCGAGCTTACCCATCAGGCCGGCCATAACGACGCCGAGCGCGGAGGGAGCGGTGGAGTAGGCGTCCGCCTGCCAGGCGTGGAAGGGAAAGAGGGGGGTCTTGACCGCGAAAGCGATAAAGAATGCCAGGAAGAGGGGAAGTTGCTCGGCCGGGCTGAGGCGGAAGCTGCCCGCGGAGATCTGCGCGAGGATGCCGCGGTAATCGAAGGTGCCCGATTTCAGGAAAAGGTAGATGATTCCGCCCAGCATCAAAATCGAGGCGGCAAAGGTGTAGATAAAAAACTTGATAGTGGCCGAGTTGCGGGTGGCCGTGCCGTTGTCTTGTCCCCACTGGCCCATGAGGAAGAGGCAGGGAAGCAAGGTGAGTTCAAAAAAGACGTAGAAGAGGAAGAGGTCTTGCGCGGCGAAGACGCCGATGAGGGCGGCTTCCAGCAGGAGCATCCAACCGAGGAAGATGGCGGGCTGGCGGGGGCTCGCACCGCGTTCGACGAGGGGTTGGGCGCTGGCAATGGCCAGCAGGCTAAGCAGCGTGGTGGCGACAATGAGCCAGACGGAGAGGCCGTCGACTCCCACGTGGAAGCGGATGGGGGGATAAGGAATCCAGCTCAAGTCGATCGCCTGTGTGAGACCGATGGGGGTTTGGAGGACCTCCGGGATCATGGCGAGAGAGGCGAGAAAGGCAAAGCCAGAGGCTGCGAGGGCGACGTTGAAGGCTGTGGATGCAGAACGGCGGAAAAGGGTTAGACAGGCCAGGAAGCCGAGGAAAGGCAAGATCAGGGCGAGGAGAAGGAACATTAGCGGGCCCCTCCGCTGGAAGCCATGATGCCGAGGAAAACGACGGCGCCGAGCAGGATATAGGCCGCGTAACTGCGGACATTGCCGCCTTGCATTTGCCGCAGGATGCCACCAAACCAGCGGGAGGTGGCAACGGCGCCGCTTACGCCACCGTTGACGAGCGTTTTGTCGACACCCTGCCACAGCACGGCGCGGGAGCCATGTTCGAGAGGATGGACAATGGCGGCGTCATAGGCCTCGTCGACATAGAATTTGTTAGCAATGGCGCGGTAGATGCCGCCCAGAGCTTTTGCGTAGCCGTCGGCCGAGCCGGGATGGAGGACGTAGACAAAGTAAGCGACGGCGATGCCGATAAGGCCGGCGGCAACGGAAACAGCGACGAGCATAAAGTCGTGGTGCTCTTCGACGAGGCCTTTATCGAGCCAAATCTGGATGGGCAGGTAGCCGCCGGTGATGCTGAGGATGGCAAGAATGACCAGGGGCAAGTACATGATCGCGGGGGATTCATGTGGATGCGCATGGCCGCGGTATTCGCCGAAGAAGCAAAGGAAGATGGCGCGAAAAACGTAGAAGGCAGTGAGGCCGGCGGTAGCGACGCCGACCCAGAACATCCAAGGATGATGGTGGTGGGCGGCGATCAAGATCGCGTCTTTGGACCAGAATCCGGCAAAGGGCGGCACGCCCGAGATAGCAACCGCGGCAATGAGGAGCGTCCAAAAGGTGATGGGAATCTTCGAGCGGAGGCCACCCATGTGGCGGAGATCCTGCTCGCCATGAAGGGCATGGATGACGCTGCCGGCACCGAGGAAAAGCAGGGCCTTGAAGAAGGCGTGGGTAACGACGTGAAAGATACCGGCCGAGAAGGCGCCGACGCCGAGGCCGAGGAACATGTAGCCGAGCTGCGAGACGGTGGAGTAAGCGAAGACTTTCTTGATGTCGTTCTGTGCGGTGCCAATCAAGGCGGCGACGACGGCGGTGAGCAGTCCGACAATGGCGACGACCTCCATGGCGATGGGAGCCTTAACGAAGATGGCGCTGGAGCGGGCGACGACATAAACGCCGGCGGTGACCATGGTGGCGGCGTGGATGAGGGCTGAAACCGGCGTGGGGCCGGCCATGGCGTCAGGCAGCCAGACGTAGAGAGGGAATTGCGCGCTTTTGCCGCAGGCACCGACAAAGAGCAGAAGCGCGATCGCGGTGAGAGTTTCCTGGGATAGTTTGTTGACGCTAGAGAAAACAATGCCCATGTCGAGAGAGCCGACGTTGACCACGATCAGGAGCATGGCGAGAGAAAAGCCGAAGTCGCCAATGCGGTTCACGATGAAGGCTTTTTTGGCGGCGTCGCCCGCGTATTTTTCGAGGTAGTAGAAGCCGATCAGGAGATACGAGCAGAGGCCGACGCCTTCCCAGCCCACAAAGAGGAGCAGGAAATTTTGGGCGAGAACCAGGATCAGCATGAAGAACATGAAGAGGTTCAAGTAGCTGAAGAAACGCCAGAAGCCTTCCTCTTTTTCCATATAGCCGACGGCGTAGATGTGGATGAGGGTGCCGACGCCGGTAACGACAAGGAGCATGACGCTCGAGAGGCGGTCAATCGATAGGTCGAAGCCGACTTTGAGGTCTCCGGAGGCGATCCAGGTAAAAGAGCGCTCAATGTGGGGCTCGAGAAGTTGGTCGAGGGCGAGGAGGGATTTGACGACCCAAAGGAAGGACAGACCGCAAGCGCCAATAGCGATGGCGGCGACGGCAGGGCGCGACAGCCGGCGGCCGAGGGTGCCGTTGAGGAGGGCCCCCAGGAGCGGAAAGAAGAGGATTAGCCAGAGCGAGAGGTCCGGAGGGTTGGGCATGTTAGTTCTTGAGCGAGCTCACTTCGTCGATGGTGAGGGTGCGGTAGTTCTTGAAGACGGTGAGGATGATGGCGAGGCCGACGGCGGCCTCCGCGGCGGCGACGACCATCACGAAGAAGGTGAAGATTTGGCCATCGACCTGGCGCAAGTGATTGGAGAAGGCGACGAAGCTGAGGTTGACGGCATTGAGCATGAGCTCAATGGACATGAATACAGTAATGATGTTGCGGCGGAATAAGAAGCCGGCGATACCTAGGCTGAAGAGAATAGCCGATAGGACGAGGTAGTAACTGAGGGGGACGGAGTTGAGCGGGGGCATTAGTCGATCTCCTTGCGGGCGAGTACGATGGCGCCCAGGATGGCGATGAGGACGAGCACGCTGGTTACTTCAAAGGGGAGCAGGTATTTGGTAAAGAGGCTGCGGCCGATATCGCGGGCACCGGAGGGGAAGTCGCCGAATCGAGCGCGGCCAAGCGAGGGCGCCAGGTGCTGGATCAAGTAGGCGAGCAGGGCGAGAAAGACGGTGAGTAGCGGGATGCCCAGAAGGCGCGAGGGCCAGCTTTTGCCAAGCGACGATTCGGCGCCCGTATTGAGCAGCATGATGACGAAGACAAACAGGACCATGATGGCGCCCGCATACACGATCAACTGGACGGCGGCAATGAATTCCGCACCCAGCAGCAGGTAGAGTACTGCCAGCGAACCCATGACGCCGATCAGGGAAAGGGCGCTCGAAATGGGGTGCTTCTGGACGACCAGAGAGACGCCGCAGACGACAGCGAGGGTGGCAAACAGACCGAAGAGAATGAGTTCCATCGCTTAACTCTTGGGCCCCTGGAGGGCTACGGCGAGCGCGGTGAGCAGCAGGTTGAGGATGGACACGGGGAAGAGGAATTTCCAGGTGAAATTCATGAGTTGGTCGTAGCGGAAGCGGGGCAGTGTGCCGCGGACCCAGATAAAGACGAAGAGCAGGAAGCCGGTTTTGGCGACAAACCAGAAGAGGGGAATGAGGATGGGCTTCAGGAAGGGCACCAGGAAGAGCGCGCCGAGGAAGGCAAAAGCGACGGAGAAAGCGGGCAAAGAAAAGCGGTCCCAAAGGCGTCCTTTTTTCGTGTTGAGGCCTTGGATCATCAGGATCGCCGCGGCGGCCCAAAGCAGGAGAACCGGGACGAAGTCGCTGCCGAACTCAGCGGGGAAGGGAGGATGCCAGGCGCCGAGAAAGAGCACCGTGTTCATGCACGTGATGGTGACCATGTTGGCGTATTCGGCCATGAAAAAAGAGGCGAAACCCATGGAGCTGTATTCGGTGTGGAAACCGGCGACCAACTCATTTTCCGCTTCCGGCAGGTCAAAGGGGACGCGGTTAGTTTCGGCAAACGAGGAAATAAAGAAGATAGCGAAGCTGAAAATCTGGGGGAAGGGCATCTGGAAGATGGTCCACTTCGGGATGAAGCCCAGGTAAAAGCCCGCCTGTTCGTTGGCGATGGTACGCAAGGACAAATCGTTGATCAGCAGCAAGGGGGAAACCAAGGCGATGGCCATGGGCAACTCGTAGCTGATCATCTGCGCCGAACTGCGCAGCCCGCCCATGAGCGAGTATTTGTTGTTGGACGACCAACCGGCCAGGGCGACGCCGTAAACACCCACGCTGGAAATGGCCAGAACAAAGAGGACGCCGACGTTTAGGTCGGCCAGGCCGAGGTCAGTACGGTAACCGAAAATTTCGACACTGGGGCCGAAAGGGATGACGCAGATCGAAATGAGGGCGAAGGTAACGGCGAGAAAGGGGGCCAGGAGGTAAAAGAAGGCATTGACGTGATGCGGGACGTAGCCTTCCTTGGTCATCAGCTTCAGAACGTCGGCCAAGGGCTGCAAAAGGCCGTGGGGGCCGACGCGGTAGGGCCCGAGACGGAGCTGGATATGGGCGAGCACCTTGCGCTCGATCCATTGAAGATAGGCCAGAGTCGTTAGCAAGGCTCCGGCCACAATGCCCGTCTTAATCAGGCTGATCAGGAAAAAGTTCATCGCATCGTATCGTTCGGATGGCGCCTACTGCCGCCGGTAGAGAGCGCCCGGATACTCTGGAACGCTGGTGAGGAGCTTTGAATACCGGCCCAAAGAACCGGAGGTGAATAGTGTGTCGCGGGCTGAGTGGATGTCTTCCACTCGCACATCGACTTTCACCGGACCGTTAACGGGCGTGGTACGCGCCGCACCTCCGGTCAGAATCACCGGCAAAGCAATATTATAGCCGCGCACGCCGGCGTGAATCTCCCTAAAAACGTGATCGTGCGTCCAAATTCCAATTTGGGCGGCAAGGCCAAGCTCTTTGGCGAGGAGGCCCATGATTTCGAGGTCCGGCTTGGCGCCCATGGTCTTGACGGCGGCCTTTAAGCGCTGGACCTGGCCCGTGACGTTTGTAACGGTACCGTTTTTTTCGTAAGCCGAAGCGGAGGGGAAGATAACGTCCGCACGCTGAGCGGTCTCATTGAGAAACATCGTGTGGGCTACGACAAAGGCGGAGGAACTCGCTAGCTTGGTGCGGGCGAGGGGATTGGCTCCAACGACCCACAAGGCGGCTAGATGGGGGTGGGCGAGAATCTCGCGCTGTCCCAGGCCGGGCGTGGGATCGACTTGATATCCGGGCAGGAGATTCGGCATGACACCCATATCCATGGCGCCGCGGGAATTAGAGTAATCGACGAGGCAAACGTATTTGACCGGGATGCCGAGTCCGGAAGCCCAGGCGACCAGGTCGCGGACGCGTTGGCCTTTGATGGTATCGCCGAAGAGGATGCTAAGAGAGGCTTCGTTCTTGAGGGTGGCGGAGAGTTGTTCGAGGGCGGCAAATTCCTCGCCGGGGGCGGCGATGAGGCTTTGGGCGGCGTAGTTGGCTTCCCGAACGGGGCCTTCGGTGACGGTGTAGATTTTGGCCTTGTGGTGGCGGAAATCGGCGCGGAGCTGGAAGGCGAGGAAGGGATGCTGCTGGGAGAGGTCGCTGCCGATGACGAGGGCGGCCTTGGTCTGGTAGAGGTCGGCGGCGGTGGCGAGGGCTTCGGTGTTGCCGGAAACGGCGTCGAGCAGGGTGACGAAGTCGCCGGAACGTTCGTGATCGATATTGGAGGTTTTTAGGCCGATACGGGCGAACTTCTGCAAGTAGAAGAGCTCTTCATTGCTGAGGCGGGTGTCGGCGAGCACGCCGAAAGGGCCGCCGGCCGCCTGGATTTCGCGGAACTTTTCGGCGGTGTAGCTGAGGGCGCGAGACCAGGAGACGGCCTCGAGTTGGCCGTTGAGGCGGATCATGGGCGAGGTGACGCGCTCGGGGTGGGCGTTGAAATCGAAGCCGTAGCGGCCTTTGACGCAGAGGAACTCGCCATTGATGCCGGAGCGATCGCGATTGTTGCCGCGCACGATTTCATCGTTGCGCACGCCCAGAGTGGTTTTGCAGCCATTGGAACAGTGCGTGCAGACGGTACCGACATGCTGCATTTCCCAGGGACGGGTTTTGTAACGGTAGGTGTTTGAGGTGAGCGCGCCCACGGGACAGATGTCGATACAGGCGCCGCATTCGTCGCAGTCGAGATGGTCGACTTTATTCGGGACAATTTCGGAATGCACGCCGCGGTTGGTAACACCGAGGGCGCCGACGCCCATGCCTTCATTGCACACGCGCACGCAGCGGTAGCAGAGGATGCAGCGGGCGGGGTCGTAGAAGACGACGGGGGACCATTGGCGTTCGGGCTCGTGATTCTTAATTTCCGTAAAGCGGCTTTCGCCGGCGCCGTAACGGAAGACCATATCCTGCAATTCACATTCGCCGCCCTTGTCGCAGACGGGGCAATCGAGGGGATGGTTGGTGAGGAGGAATTCGAGGGTGCCCTTGCGGGCTTTGGCCAATTGCTCGGTTTCGCTGCGGACGATCATGCCCTCGGCGACGGGCAGCGTGCAGGCCGTCTGCAGCTTGGGCATCTTTTCGACCTCGACCAGGCACATGCGGCAGGCGGCCTGGAGCGAATAGCCTTCGTAGTAGCAAAAGGCGGGGATTTCGATACCGGCGCGCTTACAGGCATCGATGAGGAGGGTGCCGGGAGGGGCGCTTAACTGGCGGCCGTCGACCGTGAAGTTCACCATGGTGGGGGCGGCGGGGGCCGGAGGAGCTGGGGTAGGAGTCGACATGGCGTAGTTAGCTGATGGCAATCAATTGATCGGGGGTGGTGACGGGGACGGCCGTGTGGCGGAGGCGAGCCTCGAATTCGTCCCGGAATTTTTCGATGAAACCAATGGTGGGCAAGGCGGCGGCGTCGCCGAGGGGGCAAAAGGTGCGGCCCAGCATGTTCTTAGCCAACTCATGAATGAGATCGATGTCGGCTTGCCGCCCGGAGCCCTCGTCCATGCGGGTGAGCATTTTTTTCAGCCAGGTTGTACCCTCGCGGCAGGGGATGCACCAGCCGCAGGATTCGTGGGCGTAGAAGCGCATGGTGCGGAGAGCGACCTTGACGATGTCGGTGTCTTCGTCCATCACCATCATGCCGGCCGAGCCGGCCATGGTCTTCATGCGGGCGTAGTTGTCGTAATCCATGGGGAAGTCGCACTCTTCGGCGCGCAGGACGGGCGAGGAGGAGCCGCCGGGAATAACGCCCTTCAGCTTCTTGCCGCCCCGAATGCCGCCGCAGACTTCGTGGATCATTTTCTGCATGGGGAAGCCGAGAGGGACTTCGTAAACGCCGGGGCGATTGACATGCCCCGAGACGCAGAGCATGCGGGTGCCGCCGTTTTTGGGCGTGCCGATGTCGGCGTAGGCTTGACCACCCATACGCAGAATCGCCGGCACGGAGCAAAAGGTCTCGACGTTGTTGAGCACGGTGGGCGAGGCGTAGAGGCCACTGACGGCGGGAAAGGGGGGACGGATGCGGGGGACGCCGCGCTTGCCTTCGAGACTTTCAAGAAGGGCCGATTCTTCGCCGCACTCGTAGGCACCAGCGCCAGAGTGAGTGTAAAGGTCGAAGTCAAGGCCGGTACCCTTAATGTTCTTGCCGAGCCAGCCGTGGGCGTAGGCTTCCGCCAAGGCCCGATCCATGATGTCGATCAGGTAGCGGTACTCGCCCCGGATGTAGATGTAGCCGAGCTTACAGCCGATGGTGCGGGCGGCGATGAGGCAGCCTTCAATGAGCTGATGCGGATCGTTCTGCATCAGCAGGCGATCTTTGCAGGTGCCGGGCTCAGATTCGTCGGCATTGACGACGACGTATTTGGGCTTGGGGTTATCGCGGGGGATGAAGCTCCATTTGAGGCCGGTGGGAAAGCCCGCGCCGCCGCGGCCGCGGAGGCTGGAGGTCTTGAGCTCGTCGATGATCTGCTCGGGCGTCATCTCGACGGCCTTCAGGAAGGCCTGGTAGCCTTCGTGGGCGAGATAGGTATCAATCGAAGCCGAATTGGGCAAGCCAAAGCGCTTGGTGATGATGCGGACTTCGTCGGGATGCGGATCGTTGAACATGGGTACCTCTTAGTTCACTTTTTGAGCCGACGCGAGTTGGATCGAGTCGAGCAACTGGTCGAGCTTTTCGACGGTAACGTGGTGGTGATACTCGTAGCCGTACACCACGCAGGGGGCCCAAGCGCAGGCACCGGCGCATTCGACTTCCTCAAGGGAAATCAAACCGTCGGGCGTGACCTGCTTATGCCCAATGGCAAGGCGTTTGGAGGCGTGATGCCAGAGCTCTTCGCCGCCCATGAGGAGGCAGGCGACATTCGTGCAAATTTGCACGTGGTGCTTTCCAAGGCGCTCCTTGTTGAGCATCGAATAATAGCCGACGACTTCTTCGACTTGGAGGGAGGGCACTTCGCAGCGGCGGGCGACCTCCTCGATCAATTCTTGCGAAACAAGGCCGAGTTCATCCTGCGCGTACATGAGCATCGGAATCACGGCGGAGCGTTTCCGGCCCGCGGGATAGCGAGCCCATAATTCTTGCAGTTTGGCCTCAAGGGCGGGGGAGAAGTTGAGGGGCATTAGCGGTCCGTATCTCCAAGGACGAAATCCATCGAGCCCATGCTGGAGATGGTGTCGGCGATGAGGCCGCCTTCGGCGAAGGCGGGCAGGGCCTGGATATTGCCGAAGCTTGGGGTGCGCATGTGAACGCGCCAGGGCTTCTGGGTTCCGTCGGAAACGATGTAGTAGCCGAGTTCGCCGCGGGGCGACTCGATGACCTGGTACACCTCGCCGGGGGGGACGCGCACGCCTTCGGTGACTATCTTGAAGTGGTAAATGAGCGCTTCCATCTGCGTCTTCATCTTTTCGCGTTGCGGCAGAACGACTTTGGGGGCGTCGGCGACATAGGGGCCCTCGGGCATGCCTTCAAGGGCCTGGCCCATAATGCGGATGCTTTGGCGCATTTCTTCCATGCGTACGCGATAGCGGCCGTAGACGTCATTGTCGGTGCGGGTGGGCACGTCGAATTCAAAGTTCTGATAGCCGGAGTAAGGTTCGTCTTTGCGGGCGTCCCAAGGGATACCGGCGGCGCGGATCATGGGGCCGGTAACGCCCCAGGCAAGAAGCGTGTCGACGGGAACGACGCCAATGCCGACTGTACGGTTTTTCCAGATCGGGTTGTTATCCAGCAGCGTTTCGTACTCGTCGATCTTGGAGGGAAAGACTTGAAGGAACTTTTTGACGGCATCGAGGCCGCCGCGGGGGTGATCGAGGGCCAGGCCGCCGATGCGGAAGTAGCTGGTCATCAAACGCTGGCCGCTGAACATCTCAAAAATTTTGAGGACTTCTTCCCGGTCCTTGGTGCAGTAAAAAAACATCGACATGGCGCCAAGGTCGAGGGCGTGCGTGCCGAGCCAGACAAGGTGCGAGTTGATGCGGGTGAGTTCTGTGAGGAGGACGCGGGTCCAGACGGCGCGGGGCGGGGCTTCAATGCCGAGGAGTTTTTCGACGGCGAGACAGTAGCAAAGGTTGTTGGAAAGGTTGGCGAGATAATCGACGCGGTCCGTCAGAGGGATTACTTTCTGCCAGGAAAGCGCCTCGCACTGCTTTTCGATGCCCGTATGCAGAAAGCCGATTTCGGGCTTGGCGCTGATGACGGTTTCTCCGTCGAGCTCCAACATGATGCGGAGGACGCCGTGCGTGGAAGGATGCTGCGGACCCATGCTGAGGGTCATGCGGCGGGTGCTGCCGACGTCGCTACTTTGCGCGGGGACTTCTTCAAGAGAAGTGGCGGGGCTGAGTGTTTGGCTCATCGGGGCGCTCCTATTGGCCTTCGCCGTAATCGTATTTGTGGCCGTGGACGGGGAAATCCTTGCGGAGAGGGTGCCCGACCCAATCGTCGGGCATCATAATGCGGCGCAGGTCGGGGTGGCCTGAGAAACGAATGCCGAAGAGGTCGAAGACCTCCCGTTCATACCAATTGGCGCCCGGCCACACGCCCGTGACGGAATCGATAGCGGGGGCGTCTCCGCCTAGACGGCACTTGAGACGAAGGCGGGCGTTTTCGGGTACGGAATGGAGCAAGTACACCACCTCAAAGCGCGGTTCTTGAGGATACCAATCCACAGCGGTGACGGTGGAAATGCGATTGAAACGATACTCATCGCGAAGGGTACGGCAAAGGTCTAGAATGCGGGCTGGGGCGACGTAGAGGACGGTCTGGCCCAAAACGACGGTGGCGGATTCGAGGGCGCTGTCAAAGCGCTCGGAGAGGCCGAGAACGGTGGGGTCTTCTTGTAGTTGTTCGCTGATCATGAGCGTCTCGTTGATTGCGTTTAGCTTTTCGGAGCGCGGCGCGGAGTGAGGGTCCAATCCAACGCGCCTTTTTTCCAGATGTAGAAAAAGCCACTGAGGACTAGAACCATGAACAATAGCATTTCGACGAAACCGAAAAGTCCGAGTTCCCGGTAGACGACGGCCCAAGGGTAGAGAAACACGGCTTCAATGTCGAAAAGGATGAAGAGCATGGCGACCAGATAATATTTGACGCTGAAGCGCTCACGGGCGCTGCCAACGGGAATGACGCCCGATTCGTAGGGGGAATCCTTGACGGCATTATTGCTGCGCTTGCCGAGGAAGAGTCCCGCGCCGATGAGGCCGGCGGCGACGGCGGCCGCAAAGACGATCTGGACGAGGACAGGAAAGTACAACTCGCTGTAATTGGTTGGCATGAGGCGAGAGAGGGGCAAGCACCAGAGCGGAAAATAAAGAGCCTGCCTTCCTTTCACTATACTTGCCGTATTGGAAGGCGGTCAAACGAAGAACTTGGGCACAGCGGAAAAAGCGGGTGACATTTCAGTTGAGATAAACGGGGAGGCCCGGCAGATCCCGCCCGGACTGAACGTGGAAAGTTTGCTGGACTGGCTGGAAATCGCGCGGGACCGCGTGGCGGTGGAACTGAACCGCCGCATCGTGCGCAAGGCGGAATGGGGAGAATCGCTCATCGAAGAGGGTGCGCGGATCGAGATTGTGATGTTCGTGGGGGGCGGATCGGGCCGGGAGGCTTAGCCGCGGCCGGCAACGACGGGTTCCCGGGTCGAGACGTGGGGACTTGCCGACCCATATAGGACGGCGCTGGAGGCGAAGCCGGATAGGCCGAGGTAATTCAGGGAGAATTCGTCGACGCGTGCCACGGTATCGTAGGCGGCTCGGGCCAGCGGGGAGAAATCTTCGTAACGCCCGCGCACGAAGAATTTGTTGACTATGCGAACGGCGGCATTGTGGTATCGGGCTTGCAGTTGGGGAATGTACTTGCGGAGAACGTCTAGTTCGGCGGGTTCCAAGGGACGTTCGTCCGGAGTGCCATGGGTGGGAATGGGAAGGAATAAGCGCAGGCGGCGGAGCCAGCGCAAGAGGCTGACAGGCTCAGAAAACATATAAAACGCGTTTGGCTCAGAGATGGCGGCCAAGGTAGCCATGGTGGAATCCAGGACGGGAATGACGTGGTGGAGTACGGCCCACCCGCAAACGATATCGAACTTCCTGCCGTCCGGGGGGATGTAGGTTTCCAGGGGCTGCGCGGTGAAGGATGTTTGCGCCGTGACGCCATGGGCGGCGGCGCGGTTCTTCGCGATTTCAATCGCTTTGGGAGAGATGTCCACCCCTACGACGCGGGCACCGCGTAGAGCCATGAGAATTGCATTGCCGCCGTCGCCGCAGCCAAGTTCGAGTACGTACTTGCCGCGCAGGTCTCCGAGCACGTAAAAGGGGAATTCCGGGGCGAGCCAAGCTTTTTTGCAGTGGGTGTAGCGCTCGATAGTGGATTGAGGGATGGGCGCTTCGTTGTATTCCTCATCATCGAAAAACTGCTGCTCGGTTTGCCAACGTTGCTGGTGGTCCATGCGCAAAGATCCTCTTTTCTCGCTCTGGGAGGGCAGGCCAAAGAATTCCCTCAGTTTAGCCGAGCCAACCAAGCGGGCGGCTTCATTAGATTCGGTTGAATTTTTCGATGGCTTTAGTGAGGCTGCGGAATTGCTGGATGAAGGGGACCATCTTGGACTCGCGATCGTCAATCTCCTGGGAGCGTTTTAAGACTTCCTTTTCGCGATCCTGGGGAACAACGACGACACCGTCTTCCCCGGCGACGATGACGTCCCCGGGGCGCACTTTGATGCCGCCGCAGACGACTTCCAGATTGCGATCCACGCTAGCGTAGCGGCTGACGGAACTACTAGGGCTGACGGAGCGCGAAAAGACGGGGAGCGAAAGGGCGCGCAGCTCGCCGATATCGCGCACGGCTCCGTCCAGCACCATGCCGGCCATGCCGCGGCTCTTAGCGGCCGTGCCCATCAAACCGCCCATGGCGGCGACGTCGAGCGAGCCTTCCACGACGATGACGCCCACTTCACCGGGTTTGGCGGCGTCAATCATGGCGACGCTGTGCTGGGCCGAGAGCGCGGGCGTGGCCTTGTCGGCGGAGGCGGGCCGCAGCAAAGCCGTGGTGGCGCGACCGACGAACTTAATGCCAACGCGAGGGCGCATATCGTGACTCATGAAGCCGCGCTGGCCGATGACTTGATCGACGGCGTCGGCGACGCTGGCGACGGTGGATTTCGAAAAGCCCGCGACGATGGGATCGGCGGGAGCGGGCGACTTCGTGGCTTGTTGAAAACCAAGCAAGAGAAGCGGCGCCAGGACGGTGGCGGCGAGGTAAATCTTTTTCATACGGTGTCTTCCTTTATCCGTTGAGGAAATTGGCCCAGCGGAACTCGCGTTGTGGGGCTTCGTCGCTTAGTGCCTTTCGAACGGCTAATTCCGCGACGGCCTGGACGATCCATTCGAAATTGGCCTGCCCGACGGAATGGATATCCGCGTCGGGGGCGGGGTTCATGAAGTCGATGGCATAAGGGATTCCGCCTTCGACGGCGAACTCGACGGTGTTGAGATCGTAGCCCAGGGCGCGGCAGATGGTAAGGCAATCGCGCTCGACGCGGGCCTTGAGGGTAGGTTCAATGGGCGGAGGGTCCTGGATGTAGCGCTCGGCGTGGGGGGCGCGGGGATCGTACTGCATGATGTGGACCTTTTCCTGGCCGACGACGTAGCAGCGGAAGTAGTCAGTGAAGTCGACGGCCGCTTGGAGCGTCATACAAAGATCGCGGGTCTCATTGTAGGCGGCGAAGAACTCTTCGACGCTCGAGACCTTGTAGACATCTCTCCAACCGCCACCGTCAAAAGGCTTAAGAAAAGCGGGGAAGCCGACGTAGTCGAAAAGCTCCTGCCAATTTAGTGGATACATCAGATTGCGCATGGATTGGGCAGTGGTGCCGGGGGGGTGCGAGTGGTGGGGCAGGATGACGGTATTGGGGATGGCGATGCCGAGCTTCGAGGCCAGAGCGTAGTTGAAGAATTTGTCGTCGGCGCTCCACCAGAAGGGATTGTTGATGACGTGGGCGCCGCTCAAGACGGCGTTCTTGAGGTAGGCGCGATAGAAAGGAATATCGTGGCTGATGCGGTCAACAATGACGCGGTAGCCGCTGGGTTCGGCCATCCTTACGCCGCCTATCAAAAGATGTTCCGCAGCGACGCCCGGCACCCGCATCGCGTTGATGTAGTCGACGAGAGCGGGAGGGAAGGTGCTCTCCATACCGTAGACAACGGCGATTTTGCGCATGGTGTTTTCCTCCCTAATCTATGCGAAATAGGCGCGGGCCATCAAGCGCCAGAGGGGCCAATCGTGCGGCATGTTGTTATCCCAGACGTCGAGGCGGTGAGGGATGTGCTTGCGGCCGAGGAGTTCGGCCATGCGGTAGTTGTCGCCGAGGCAGATGTCGTGATTGGAAGCGGCAAGGATGGTGAACCAGTCCGAGTGGTAGTGGCGGTGGTACCAGGCGTCGTCGAGGCTGGGGACAAAGTCAGTGGGATTGTGGAAATAGGCGAGCTCATCCCAGTAGCCATTGAGGAAACTGCGGTTGTCAAAAGCGCCCGACAGGGAGATGCATTTGGTGACGGCGTCGGGGTGGCGGAGGGCAAAGTTGAGGGCGTGATAGCCGCCGAAGGAGCAGCCATGTACGGTGAGGTCGATGCGGCCGGAGCGGTGGCGGATGAGGGGGAGGACTTCGTCGAGAATGTAGCGTTCATAGGCGTCGTGGGTGCGGACGCGATCCGCGGGGTGGATGCGCTTGTTGTACCAGCTGTCGGAGTCCACGCTATCGACGCAGAAGAGCATCAGGTGGCCGTGGGAGAGGCGGTCGGAGAGAGTGCCTACCATGCCTTGGTCCTCATACTCATAGAACTTGCCCATCGAGGAAGGGAAGACAAGAACGGGGTGGCCGGCGTGGCCGAACTGCAGTAATTCCATTCGACGCCCGCCCAAACGGGGGCTGGGCCAGTGGTGGTGCTCGCGATGCATGAAGGGTCAGGATAACAGCCGGGTTTGGGGAGTATCCTGTCCCTAATATGAAGTTCGCCTGGATCTGTCTGCTGGCTATTTTGCCGTTGAGTGCGAAGTCGAGGAAGGTGGAAATTCTGTGGGACCGCTACGGGGTCGCGCACGTTTACGCCAAGAACGTGGAGGGGATGTTCTTTGGCTACGGATACGCGCAGATGCAGAGCCACGCGAACCTGGTGTTGAAGCTATACGGCGAGAGCCGGGGGCGAGGGGCCGAGTATTGGGGCGAGAAGGGATTAGAGCTCGACCGCTGGATACACACCAATGAGGTTCCGGAGCGGGCCGAGAAATGGCTGGCGCTGCAGACGCCCGAGTTCCGGAAGTATTTGACGGCGTTTGCCGACGGGATGAACGAATACGCGCGGCGGCATCCGTCGGAGATCGGCACCGAATATCGCCAGGTGTTGCCGGTGCGGCCCGTGGATAGCTTGATGCACGCGCACCGGATTGTGCACTTCAGCTATGTCTCTAGCGCGGCGCGCGTGACGGCGGCGGCGACCGGGAGGGCTCCGTCGCTGAGCGGGATCGGGTCGAACGCCTGGGCGATCATGCCCAAGAAGAGCGCAGAAGGGACGCCGATGATGCTGATGAATCCGCATCTGCCTTGGCAGGATTGGTACACCTACTACGAGGCGCACCTGAACGGCCCGGGCATGAACTTGTATGGCGCCAGCCAGATTGGTTTCCCCGTGCTGCGCTTTGTGTTTAGCGACTACCTGGGTTTCACACAGACGGTGAATAGTATCGATGGCAGCGACCTTTATCAAATTGTGCGGGACGGGGACGGTTATCGCTTTGATGGGCAGAAGAAATCCTTTGAGACGGCCAGCAAGACGCTAAAGGTGCGCGTGAGCGAGGGGCGCTATCGCGATGAGGCGTTGACGATCCGCAAGACAGTGCATGGCCCGGTAGTGTGGGACCAAAGCGGCAAGACGCTGGCGCTGCGGACGGCGGGGCTGGACCGGCCGTATCTGCTCGAGCAGTACTGGAAAATGGCGATCGCGAAGAACTTTCGCGAGTACGAGTTGCAGGTGCGGCGACTGGAGGTGCCGACGTTCAACATCACTTATGCGGACCGCGACGGGCATGTGATGTATCTCTTCAATGGAACGCTGCCGAGACGGAAGAAAGGAGACCTGGCTTACTGGGCCGGGGTGCTGCCTGGAGATACGAGCGAGACGCTTTGGGACGGGTATCACGCCTATGAGGAATTGCCAAAGACCATCGACCCGCCGAGCGGCTGGGTGCAGAATACGAACGATCCGCCGTGGACTTCGACCCTGCCCGCGTTGGACCCGGCGAAATACCCTGCATATACGGCGGCGCGCGACTATACGTTCCGGACCATTCGCTCGCTGGGGATGCTGAACCGGGACGAGAAGCTGAGTTTTGAAAAGTTAGTGGAGTACAAGCATTCGACCGAGCTGGAACTCGCGGCGCGGGTCCTGCCGGGCTTGCTCGAGGCTGCGGGAACCCACCGGGCGGCGGCGGTGCTGAAGGCGTGGGACGGAAAGGCAGATAGTGAGAGCCGCGGGGTGGTGTTGTTTGAAAATTGGGCGCGGCGCTACTTCGGGGCGCAATTGAGCCTTCGTGACGGGTTTGGGACGCCGCTCGATTTTGCCAGACCTTTCGTGACGCCGGTGGGCTTAAAAGATCCGACAAGGGCGATGAAGGCGTTGGACGAGGCGGCGGCCGACATGGAAAAAAAGTACGGTGGGCTCAATAAGCCTTGGGGCGAGGTGAACCGCTTTCGCTTTAAGGGCGCGGACTTGGCGGGCAATGGCGCGGACGGAGGGCTGGGGGCCTTCCGGGTGATCCGCTTTGGCCCGAATGGCCCGGTGCATGGGGATACGTTTGTGGCGTGTGTGGAATGGCAAAAATCGGGGCCGCGCGCGCAGGTGCTGGTGAGCTATGGGAATTCCTCGCAGCCGGGAACGAAGCACGACATCGATCAGCTTTCCCTGCTAAGCCAGAAGAAGCTGCGCGAGGCCTGGAGGAGCCGGGCACAGGTGGAGGCGAACCTCGAATCGAAGGACCTGTTTTAACCCAGGCGCGGAGGAGCGGGGATAGTGAGCGGGATCGATTTGGCGGTGCCCAGTACGACCGTGGTACGCGTGCGGGCAACGCCGGGGATCGATTTGAGCATGTGGCTCAGGAAATGTTCGAGGTCCCGCGTGGACCGGGCGGCAACCTTCAGCAGGTAGTCTTCCGAACCGGCGGTGTGATGTAGCTCTAAGACCTGCTCCATCTTTTGGACCTTGGCCAGGAAGGCGTCGCGGCGCGCCGGGCGGTCGAGGATGACGGCGACAAAGGCGGTAAGGGGAAAACCGGCGGCTTCGGGATCGAGCAGGGCGCTGTAGCCGCGGATAACGCTGCGTTCCTCTAGACGATGAACCTTTTCCGCCGCGGCGGGCGGAGATTGGCCGATGAGGATGCCGAGTTCGGCCCAGGTGGCGCGGGCGTTTTGGACCAGGGCGCGGCAAAGTTTCGATTCCAAAGTGGAAAGCGGCTCCATATTACGAATCGTAAGACAAATTCGCTGGTTTTGCTAGGCTTCGGAAATGAGTCCAGAAAGCTGGCGCGACTTGATCCGCCGATTCGAGGCGTGCGAACTTGCCGAAAGCGAGTGGACCCACGCCGCCCACCTAGCCGCCGGAGCGTGGTTCGTGACGCATTTCTCAGCCGAGGAAGCGGCCTATCGCATACGGAATGGCATAAAACGATTGAATGAAAGCCTAGGCGGAAAAAACACAGAGACGAGCGGCTATCACGAGACGCTGACGATCTTTTGGCTGCGCCAAATCGCGAAGCGGTTGCGCGAGGGGGCGTCTCTGGAAGAAATCACCGCGTTGCCGAGCGGGCTATGGCGGGACTACTACAGCTACGACGTGGTGAAATCGACGCAGGCGAGGCGCGAGTGGGTCGAGCCGGACCTTAAGCCAATAACGCCTTAACGGCGCGGCCGTGCACATCGGTCAAGCGGAAGTTGCGGCCTTGGAATTTGTAGGTGAGGCGAGTGTGATCGATGCCGAGGCAATGGAGGATGGTGGCTTGGAGATCGTGGACGTGGACGGGATCGCGGACGATGTTGTAGCTGTAATCGTCGGTTTCGCCATAGACCTGCCCGTGCTTGATCCCGCCGCCGGCCATCCAGATGGAGAAGCAGCGGGGGTGATGGTCCCGGCCGTAGTCTGTCTCGGTAAGGCGGCCCTGGCAATAGACGGTACGCCCAAACTCGCCGCCCCACACAACCAAGGTGTCATCGAGCATGCCGCGTTGCTTCAGGTCTGTCACCAGGGCGGCCGAGGCGCGGTCTACTTCTAGGCAACGCTTGGGCAGGCCGCTTTGGAGGGCGCCGTGGTGGTCCCAATCGCGGTGAAAAAGTTGGATGGCGCGCACGCCGCGCTCGGCCAGACGGCGGGCGAGCAAGGCGTTCGCGGCGAAGGTGCCGGGCTTGCGTGCGTCTTCGCCATAGAGGTCGAAGGTGGACTGCGGTTCCTTCGAGAGGTCCGTTAACTCGGGCACGGAGGCTTGCATACGGAAGGCCATCTCGTATTGGGCGATGCGGGTGGATGTTTCGGGGTCGCCCAGATCTTGAGCCTGTTGCCGGTTCAACGCGGCGAGGGTGTCGAGATAAGCGCGCCGGTCGGCACGGGCCATGCCCGCGGGGTCAGAGAGGTAGAGCACCGGGTCGCCCACGCTGCGGAATTTGACGCCCTGGTACTGCGAGGGCAGGAAGCCCGCGCCCCAGAGGCGATCGTAGAGCGGCTGGCCTCCGGCGCCCTGGCCAGGGGAGATCATGACCACAAAGGCGGGAAGTTCTTCGGTCTCCGCGCCAAGGCCATAGGCGAGCCAGGCGCCAAGGGAAGGGCGGCCAGAGATCTGCGCGCCCGTGAGCAGGAAGGTGACGGCAGGGTCGTGATTGATGGCTTCCGTATGGACGGTGCGAACGATGGCGAGTTCGTCGGCGATCTTGGCGGTGTAGGGCAAGAGATCCCCAATCCAGGCGCCGCTTTGGCCATGCTGCCGCAAGGCAAAGCGCGAGGGCACAACGGGGAATTTTGCTTGGCTGGCGGACATGCCGGTGAGGCGCTGGCCCTGACGGACGCTTTCAGGCAGATCTTCATTGGCGTACCTGACGAGTTGTGGCTTGTAATCGAAAAGCTCGATCTGGGAAGGGCCGCCCGATTGGAAGAGGTAGATGACGCGCTTCGCTTTGGCTGGGAAGTGTGGCAGGTTGGGCAGACCCTGCTTGCCCTCAAGCAAACTCGAGAGCGTCAGGGCGCCGAGGCCGAGGGTCGAGCGTTCGAGGAAGCGGCGGCGAGAAGAGGGGTTCATGGGCGGGTGACGGCCTCATCGAGATTGAGCAGGAGACTCACTGTGGTGGTCCAGGAGGCAAGCTCCGGACGGGAAGCTTTGCGGGGCAGAGGCGCTTCTCCCTGGTCGAGAAGTTGGTCGGCGTCTGCGGGCTTTCTTGTGTAGCGATCGAGACTGCGCTGGTGGGCCTGCCGCACGGTTTCAATTTCGGACGCACGAGGCGAACGGCTCAGGATGAGGCGGTAGGCGAGGCCCAAGCGCGCCTCGAAGCTGGGGCCGGCTTCCCGCAGAAGGCGTTCCGCGGTTTTGCGGGAGGCCTCAAGAAAGGTAACCTCATTCATGAGCGTGAGTGCCTGCAGCGGCGTATTGGTGCGGGATTCCCGCACGGTGCAAGTTTCGCGATTGGGGGAATCGAAATTGACCATGGAGGGAGGTGCGATAGTGCGCTTCCAGAAGGTATAGAGCGAACGACGGTAGAGATTTTCGCCGTGATCCTGCGTGTAACCGCCGCCGCCGAAGAGCTCCTGCCAAAGGCCTGCCGGCTGGTAGGGTTTGACGCTGGGGCCGCCGGTCTTTTCGACGAGAAGGCCGGAGACGGCAAGGGCGTTGTCGCGAATCATTTCGGGGGCGAGGCGAGTGCGGGAGGAGCGGGCCAAGAGGCGGTTTTCCGGGTCGGCTTCGAATTGCGGTGGCGTGACGCGGGAGTGACGGCGGTAGGCTTCACTCAGGACGATTTGCTTCAGCAGGCGTTTGGTGTCCCAGCCATGCTCCAGGAAGTCCACGGCTAGCCAATCGAGCAGTTCGCCGTGCACAGGCCATTCGCCCTGGCTGCCGAAATCCTCGACGGTCTTGACGATCCCAACGCCGAAGATCATTTGCCAGAAGCGGTTCACGATGACGCGCGCGGTGAGAGGATTGTCGCGGCTAACGAGCCATTCGGCAAGGCCCAGGCGATCGGCGCGCGCATTCGCTAGCGCGGGCAGAATGGAGGGCGTGCCGGCAGAGACGGGCTCCCCAGGGGCGTCATAGGCGCCACGCTTTAAAACATGGGCCTGGCGCGGGGGCCCTTCGCGCATCACCATGACGGTGGGCAGCGAGGCGAAGAAGGCGTCGCGATCCTCCCGGGCCGAACGGGCAAGGGCGAGCGCCTGCCGGATCTCGGGCGGGGCGTGCCGGTCCAAGTAGGCCAGGCGCAGTTTATCGGGATGAGAGGCGGGAGAAAGCGGGGCGCGGTCGTAAAGCGCCTGGATTTCGGGCGCACTGAGGGCGCGCTGGTAGATTTTTACATCTTCAATCGCGCCTTCAAAACGGAGGCCATAGGCCGCGCCGATGCGCAGCGGGTACTTGAAGTTCATCGGCCAATTGAGCTCGTCAAAGAGGACTTGGACCGGCTCCTCCCGGCCGTCGACATAGATGTGAACACCCTTGGCGTAGCGGCTTCCGTCGTAAGTGACGGCGACATGCTGGCGGCGGTGGAGTGCGAGGGGGCGTTGCGTCTCTACGCGTAGGCCGATGTCAGTCCAGCGAAAGACGACATGCAGGCGCAGCTTGCCCTTCATCAGCAGGAGCGCGTGGCCATTGCCTTCGTCGTAATCTTCGGCAATGCCGAGGACGGCGCCCGTGTCCTTCTGAGGCTCGATCCAGGCCGAAAAGGTAAAAGGGCTGAGGTAGTTGAAAACGACCGGGCCGGGCTTGATTTCGTCGAAGGTTTTGCCGTTGAAATGTTGGGGGGCGGATTTCTCAAAGGCCAGGGCTTCGTGAGGTTGCCAGTGCTCCTGTGCGGTAAGGGTAGCGGACCACTTTGCTTGGAGGCGGCTAATCTTCGGTTCGAGTTTGTGGACGGCGAGTTCGGCGGCGGCCAGATTGGAATTCAATTGCGCCAGGCGGGCTTGCTGATCGCGCGTGGGTGCGGGGATGAGTGGCTCCTCATTGCCCCAGTTGTAGACCAAGCCTTTTTCCGGGAGGTTGTTGAAGTAGGCAAAGAGACGGTAAAAGTCCTTCTGCGGAATCGGATCGTACTTGTGATCGTGGCAACGGGCGCAGCCCAGGGTGAGGCCCAGAAAGACGGTAGAGGTGGTTTCGGCGCGGTCGGCGACGTATTCCGTGCGGAACTCCTCGGGCACAATGCCGCCTTCGGCGCTGGTGCGATGGTTGCGGTGGAAGGCGGTGGCGATTTGCTGGTCGAGCGTGGGGTTGGGTAGAAGGTCGCCGGCAAGTTGCTCGACGATGAAACGGTCGAAGGGCTTGTTCGACTGGAAGGCTTCGATGACCCAATCGCGCCAGCGAAACATGTCTCGGACGCCGTCGCTTTGGTAGCCATTGGTATCGGCGTAGCGGGCGGCTTCGAGCCATCGCCAGGCGATGCGTTCGGCGAAGCGGGGAGAGGCTAGCAGGCGATCCACCTGTTTTTCGTAAGCGCGGGGCGAAGGGTCGGCCAGAAAGGCCTGGAGTTCACTGGGGGTAGGAGGCAGACCCGTCAGATCAAAACTCAGGCGGCGCAGGAGTGCTTCGGGAGGAGCGGCGGGATTGGCCGCCAGGCCGGCTTGGCTCAGCTTGGCGTTGACGAAGTAATCGATGGGATGAACGCCCGGGGGCACAATCGCCTTCTTGGGCGGAAGGAAGCTCCAATGCGCCTCGTAGTTGGCTCCATGCTCGATCCAGCGCTTTAGCTTTGCGATGTGGGCGGCGGGCAGGGCTTCGCGGCCTGCGTAGGCGGGTGGCATGCGGAGGGCTTTGGAGGAATGCGTTACGCGCCGGAAGACTTCGCTAGAGGAAGGATCGCCGGCCACCAAGGCCCGGTGGCCATTTTTCAGGGCGGCCTTCGCTGCTTCTTCGGTATCCAATCGCAAGCCCGCCTGCCGATTGTTGGGATCCGGGCCATGGCACTGATAGCACTGGTCAGACAAAATCGGGCGGATGTCGCGGTTATACGAGAGTTCGTCGGCGGCCACTAAGGGCAACGCGCAGCACAGCAGCCACTTCATGAAGCTGGCCTCAATTCTATCCTGCCGTTATCCTAAGAGGATGCCTTTTACCGAGGTGGTGGAAGCGGAAGGTCACTTGATCGATTCGCATATCATGGAGCGCATCTTCGACACGGTGGTCGAGTACGAGGGACGCTTTGAAGTAGAGAAGTTTCATATTGGGCGGACCAATAGTGAGGCCTCGCAGCTGCGGATGCGTATCGAGACGCCCTCCCAGGATGGGATGCGGCAATTGCTTTCGCAGTTGATTGGCTTTGGCTGCGTGCCGGTGGATGCCGGGGACGCCATGCTCGAGGCGGCCGTGAAGGACCGATGCGCGCCGATGGACTTCTATTCGACCACGAACCACCGCACCCAAGTGCGCTTGAAGGGACAGTGGGTGGACGCGGGTCAGCAGCGCATGGACGCGACGATCGTCGTTGCCGACGGCAAGGCGCAGTGCCGGAAGCTGCGGGACCTGAAAGCGGGCGACCAGGTGGTGGTGGGGATGAGGGGAATCCGGGTCATACCCGATGCCAAGGACCGCGACCGTTTGAGCTTCAGCTTCATGTCCAATGAGGTCTCCAGTGAACGCCAGGTCGAGACCGCGGTGGCCCAGACAGTATCTATCTTGCGAGCGGTGCGCGAGGCGGGGAAGAAAGTGGTAGTCGTCAGCGGGCCGGTGGTGGTGCACACGGGCGGCGCAACGGCCTTGTGCGACCTGATTCGCCTAGGCTGGGTGGATGCGCTGCTGGCTGGCAACGCGCTGGCCGTGCACGACATTGAGGCGGCGCTGCTGGGCACGTCGCTCGGCATCCGGCAAAAGGACGGGCGGCAGGAAGAACACGGTCACCGCAATCACATGCGCGCCATCAACGCGATCAATCACGCAGGCTCGATCCCGGGCGCCGTCGAGCAGGGAGTTCTAAAGACCGGCGTGATGTTTGAGTGCGTCAAACACGGCGTGCCGTTTGTGCTGGCCGGTAGTTTGCGCGACGACGGGCCGTTGCCCGACACGGTGACCGACATGAACGAAGCGCAGAACTTGTACACCAAGCACCTCGAAAACGCGGGCGTGGTGATTTGTTTATCGTCCATGTTGCATTCCATTGCGACCGGCAACATGCTGCCCAGTTGGGTGAAGATGGTGTGCGTTGACATTAATCCGGCGGTCGCGACCAAGGTGAGCGACCGCGGCAGTTCGCAGACGGTGGGTGTGGTGACGGACGTGGGGTTGTTTTTGGATTTGTTATCGAGAAAGCTGCAGGCATGAAGGAATACACCGACGACCATGCGTCCTCCGGCCTAGAGGCGCCGCTGCCGGAGATTGAAACCTGGCCCAGCCAGTTCCCCGGCCGCGATTACGAGATTGAAATTGCGAGCCCGGAATTTACGAGCGTGTGCCCCAAGACCGGATTGCCCGATCACGGCACGCTGACGGTGCGTTATGTGCCGGACCAGAAGTGCCTGGAACTGAAGAGCTACAAGATGTACCTCTTTGCGTATCGCAATCTAGGGATTTTTCAGGAAAATATCGTCAATCGCGTGCTGGAAGACGTAGTGCGCGCGACGGACCCGCGCAAGCTCACGGTGATTGGCGACTTCACGCCGCGCGGGGGCATCTACTCCAAAATCACGGCGACTTATGAACGAAAGAACTAGCGCGCAGCCGACCCACGAGGAAGAACTCGAGCGGGCCATCCTGGAAATTCGCGAGCGCGTGTTGGCCCGCTACCCGAGCGGGATGTGGCACGGGATCGAATTGCCGGACTTTACGCCTGTGCTGGAGGCGCGCGATCAGGCGGCGGCGAAGGTGGCCGCCATCGGTCGCGTGAACCCGCGGCCCGAAGGCCTCGTCAATAACCTCATCCAAGGCGTCAAGAAGCAAATTGCCCGCAGCCTTGGCTGGTTTGTACGCGACCAGGTGGATTTCAATCACGCCATGGTGCGGAGCTTGGATTCGGTGCTTGAAGGTTTAAACGGGATCAACCGCTCCTTGCAAAGCATCCCGCCTCGCTTCGATCCGCCTATAAACGACCTGCGGCGGGAAGCGCACGAACTGAAGGACATACGGTCGCACTGGATCACCTGGCGGCGCGAATGGGAAGACAAACTGGCGCGCAACGAAGTGCAGTTTCTGCGGTCTGTGGCCGATCTGCAAAACGCCTATGCGCAGCGTACGGCCCTACTGGAGCAGCGCTTTGAGGAGCGGATTGCCGCGCTGTCGTCGGAACACGCACGGCTCGCGGCGGATTACGCGAGGCTAGCGGCGGTGAACCACCAGGACTTCACCAATACCCTGGAGCGTTCGAATCTGGAGATGCAGCAGCGCTTTTGGAGTGAGCTCGAAAAGGTGCGTGTGGAATACGAACGCATCATTTATGCCGAGCTGCGCGCGCTACGCTACCGGCCTCAGCCAGCGTCGGCTGCGCCTGTGGCTGGTGCTCCGGTGGAGAGCGCTCTCGATTTCGACTGGATCCATTTCGCTCAGAAGTTTCGCGGCGCCCCCGACAAGATTCGCGCGCATTTTGAAGGCTATCTGCCCCACTTCAGCGGCTGCCAGCGGGTGCTGGATATCGGCTGTGGCAGAGGGGAGTTCTTGAGCGTGCTACGGCAAGGGGGCATCACCGCCTTGGGCGTAGACCTGAACGAAGGCAATGTGCGCTTGGCCCAGGAGCAAGGACTCGACGCTCGCGCGGCCGACGCGTTTGCGTTTCTCGAAGCCGAGGGTCCGGGCAGCTTCGACGGCATTTTTTGCGCGCAAGTGATTGAGCACCTCCCTCCGGCCCAAGTATGGTCTCTGGTGAAGGCCTGCTCGCTTGCGCTGCGTAAAGGAGGCGTCATCCTCTTTGAAACTCCGAACCCGGAATGTCTGGCGATCTTTGCGACGCACTTCTACATCGACCCCTCACACACTCGCCCCGTGCCCCCGGCCCTGCTGGCGTTTTATTTGGAAGAAGCCGGATTCGGGCGCGTCGACGTGCAGCGCTTCGCCGTGGCAGCCAGCGACTTCCCAGCGCTGAACGAATTGCCCGCCAGCGTGCGGGAGGCGTTCTTCGGTGGGCTAGACTACTGTGCCTCGGCCCGCAAGCTCTCGTAGAGGACCTTCTGCCGGGCTCCGATCGCGGACCAGCCAAATCGGGCTTCCACGGCAGCGCGTCCTTGCAGCTCGAGTCTGCAACGCGCCGACGTGTCTGCCGTGAGGAAATCGAGCTGCGTGGCAAAGGCCGCCGCACCTTCCGCGAGCGCGAAATCCTGTCCGGGATGGAGGCCCAGCCCATTGACGCCGCCGGGAGTTGACACCACGGCCTTGCCCATGGCCAGCGCCTCCAGTATTTTGATGTTGGTGCCGGCGCTGGCCAGCAAGGGCGCCACCACTAGTTCGGCGCGACGGTAGGCGCCGCGTACATCACTGACAAATCCTTCGAGCTCGACGCCCGGCTGTTCCAAATCCACCTGCGCGCGGCCCCGATAAAACTCCTGCCAATAGGCCGGCTTGTGTCCCGCAATCACATGCAGACAATAACCTGTGAGCCGGGGCCAGACCTCGGCCAGAAACCATTCGAGGGCCAAGAGATTCGGCAGGTGGGCAAAGCTTCCGATGAAGAGCAGGCGTTTAGCCTCGGGCGGCTGAGGAGAGGGCGTGAAACGCTCGAGGTCGACGCCATTTTCAAGTACCACGACGCGCCGGGCTTCCTGGACCATGCCTCGGTCTTTCTCACTCATCACTACAACGGCGTTGAGTTCCCGCCAGGCCTTACGTTCGAAGCGCTCCCAGCGGGCGTGCTCCCGCAGCGTGTCGAAGTCCTCCTGGTCCCGCAGCATTTGTGCATAGAGGTCTAGAGTTATGTCGTGCTCCACCAATAGGGTCTTGGCGGGCGCGCAGTCCCTAGCGTACTGGGCCATCTGCGTGAACTCTAGTTGGACGGCGAATGGCTTCCAACGTCGCACGGCGCGGCGTAGCTCGGCGGCAAAAGGATCCGAGGCGAAATCCTCCACGGCCTTGGGCAGATCGAGCGTGCGCTTGAGGTGGCTGCCCTTGCGGAGCACGAGCACCACCTCGTGGCACAGCTCAAGCAGCTCCGGCGCGACGGGCGTGAATTCGTCGATAAAGCTCATCAGCACGATCGAGTAGTCGCGCGCCGCCTCCCGAAGGAGGTTGAATATGCGTACCGCACCCCCGTGCGAAAGCGGAAAGGGCAGGTAACAGGTGGCCACGATCAGTTTCGGCTTCCCGCCGGATGGCGCGCCTGGGAAGCAAGCGATCTGCCCGCTGCCGAGGGAGAGGATTTCCGTCTCGGCGAAGCGGGGCGCGGCAGGGCGGTCCCAAGCGAAGTAGGGGCGGTGAAACGCGGCAAAGCGCAAGGCAAAGATTTCTACCGGCGCGGGTTCCGGAATGGCGGCGCGCGCGCTCAAGCGACTCACCGCGGGGGCCCAGAGACGCGCGAAAGCTTCGGGAGAGGCTACGCTCGTGAGGATCCAGCGCAAATAGTTTTGCTCGATGGCCAGCTCGATCGCAGTGGGGCTGAAGAAGCGCCCCGTAGTGGAGCGGTGATGGTGGACTACCCTCGCCTCCGCCACAAAAACGGTGGGCCAACCCTGCTGCCAGGCGCGCCACCCCACGTCGAGATCTTCTACGTAGGCTGGGCGGAAGGCTTCTTTCAGGCAGCCAATTTCGCGGAGCTTAGCGGTGTCGTAGAGAGAACAACCGCCGGAGCCGTAGAGAACGGGAGAGTCCGTCTCACCCTCAATGGGTTCGAGGCAGCGCAGAGGCAAGTCGCGCGGGCTTTGCGGCCAATAGACAGCTTTACCGGTCTCCTGGCGGCGCTGGCCCGGGGGAAAGAAGATTTGCGCAGTCGAGCAAAAGAGGTCCGGCACACGGTCAAAGGCGGCGCGGAGTGCCGCGAAGAAACCAGGCTCGATCTCCATGTCGTTGTTGAGGAGGCAGACATGGGTGGTGCGGCACGCGCGGATCCCTCGATTGACGGCGGCGGCGAAACTCAGCGGATGATCCTCCACCAGGACATCCACTCGCGCGGAGGACAGCTCGGGCGTCGCGTCGCTGGAGCCGTTATCGACTATGACTACGCGCGTCACTTCCGGCTCGGCCAGCACCTGTGGGAGGAGCTTCTCCAATAGCGCGCGGCCGTCGCGGGAAGGAATCACCACCGTAATGCCTGCGCTTAGCCTCTCGTGATCCTCCCTTCGTAACGGAGCCGTGGATAGAGGACGGCGCCTGCGTGCCTTCCAGGCATAAAAGGGGCGCTCCCAGGAAAACGGATGCCCTAGGCGCCAGATCAAGGTATAGATTTCGCCGCCCGGCCGGGACTGGTACCGCAGCCAATTCTTGGCGCGCCAGAGGCAATGGCGTGCAAGGCTGAGCGCGCCGCGCGGGTGAAGAGGAAAATGTCCGTAATTCTCGTTAAAGCAATAGACCCGGAGAGGGGCGATTCGCAGGCCGGCCCAGCGCATGGTCCAATACGGCATCCGCGGCTGCAGCAAGATGCAACTGAAGCGGATACGATGCCGACGAAGACGCCAACGGACGCGCGCCAAATTTTCCTCGAACGGCTGGGAGGGCATCCACGGGATCCACGTGCAGCCGATGCCAACCGCCGAGGGCTGAAACTCGCTCACCACAAAAACGGGGAGCGAAAGCCCGCCCATGCGGTCCACCTCCTCGACAAATTGGTCGATCAGGTCTTGCGAGCAACTGGCAAAAGCGAGTTTGACTTCAGATGAGCTTGCGCCAGTCGAAGCCACTCAGTGTCCCTTCCGCCCCCAAGCTAGCCATTTCCAAAGCCTGCAGCGCAAAGACGGTCGAAACCGGATTGGTGTGCGGCATCATCTCGCCATCGCGGCGCCCAAACCCAAAGCCGCCGTTGTCGGCCCGATCGCCGGAGTCGAACTGGAAGGCTTCCAGGCGGGCAAGCTGCGCGGGCGAGGCCGCCTTTCCTTGTAAGAGTTGAATGCGCAACAGTTGCGCGCACACGTCGCTGCGAACAAAGCCGCTCTCCAATTCCTCCAGAAGCAACTGGCCGCGCTCCAACGCGCCCGTCCAGATCGGCATCACGTCGGAGCGCTCGTGCACTGGGTGCAAACCCTCCAGAAAATATGCCCAAGGATGGAGCCGGTCCATGAGCTTGGGCCGCTCTGTCTCAATGTCCAAGGTCTCGCTGTAGCGGCGGAGGGCGAAGGCCAGCATCTCCTCATAAAATCCGCGAAACTCCTCGCGGCCCGTCTCTCCGGCCAGGTCCAGCCACGCCAGGGCGCTTTTTAATTGGAAGGCGCCCGGCATGCGGCTCCACCAGGTCGTATACGGCTCAATGCTCTTGCAGGGCAACCAAATGATGGGGTGGAAGGCGCTGAAGCTGCGGAAGTCGCGTTCCATCGAAAGTCCGATCGAACTGGCAACCTCCAGAGACTTTTCCTCTCGCAGCAGGCGCCAATGCCAGAGAAGGCCACGCGCAATAATGCCGCAATCAAAAAAATAGCTGTAGCGGCGGCCGCCTTCCAGTTCAAAGGGCATGGTGGAAGAAGCCGGATCCCAGGCAATTTCGGTTAGAAAGTGCGCGGCCCGGCCTGCGGCATTCCGGTAGGCTTCTTCGCCCGTTAATTCAAACAGGTAGCAAAAGGCGGAAAGCGCGTAGCCGGTAATTTCGCAACTGACGGGAAGGTTTTGGCCCAAGTCCTTGCGGTAATAGCGCGCTACGCCGCCGTTTTCAGATTGAATGCCGGATTCGAGTAGCCATCGTCCAGCTTTATGCAGAGTTGAGGATGCGGTAAGAGCCAAGCCACGATTATACTTTGCGTAGGCTCTATCTTGGCACTCGCGCTTCGGACCCGGTTGGCCAACCTGTGGCTTTGCTTCACAGGTGCAGGCTGCGCGCTACTGCCCGGGCAAATGCCGATGGGGATTGTCGAGGGCACTCTCATGGTGCAAGAAAAACTTTTCCTAACGCTGACGCTAGAGGATCGCCGGGAGCTTCGCTGCGCGGTGGACGGGCGGACCTACGTGGATAGAGAGAGGCAGCGTATGAGCCTCAACGATCTGAAAATAGGGGATTTTCTGGAGATGGTGACCGAGCGCCAGGGCGCGGGAAAAGGATGTTTCGCGCGCATGATCCACATAGCGAACGGACAGCGGCGCTTCGGGGACCGGCATCGCGTCGGGCAGGTGACACGGGCCACGGAAACCATTTCCCCTCGCGGCAACGTCAACCTATCGGGGATGGTACGCGATTTGCAACCCAATTCCATGGAGTTAAAGACCAGGCAAGAGGGTTCGTTTCGCTTGCGCATCCGGCCGGACACGAAATTCGTTCGAGATGGCGTGGTGGTGGAGCGCGAGGATTTGCTATCGAACCAGAGAGTCAGCGTCCGGGGCGGCTATGCCATGGACGGCGAACTGGAAGCCTTCCAAGTGGTTTGGGGCGGCATTCTTCCCCGTGTAACGCTGCCCTAAGCGGAGTCGCAGGACCGTCTGAAAGAACGTATAATAGAGGATTAGCCCGATTTTACTGACCTATCTGCAACCAACCCATCGCACAATGAGGATTCTCCCGTATTTCGCCTTCGTGGCGCTTGGTGTGTATTCGGCCGCCGCCCAAGATTTCTTTACCGGCCAAGCCGCCCGCTTGATCATCGGCCAGAAGAATTTCACGGACCAATTTCCCGGGGTCACCGAGATCCAGCTTGGCGCAGCCGGCGGGATCGCCGTGGCGGGCAATCGGCTTTTTGTCGCCGATTCCAGCCGCATCGGCGCCGAACCGGCGAATCACCGGGTCTTGATTTATAACGATCTGAGTGCGACGGTGCCGCCCCCGGACGTCGAATTGCCCCAGGGCCCCCGCTGCCCAGCCTGCGTAGGCCGGGCCAATCTGGTGTTGGGGCAGCCCGATTTTGCGGTGGATCGCGGCAGCGTATTTCCTTCCGCGGTTTCCGCTAAAACGATGCGTCTGGCGACGGCCGTGGCCTCCGATGGAAACGTAGTCGCGGTGGCGGATACCGACTTCAATCGCGTATTGATCTGGCGCAGCATGCCCACCACCCTGCAGCAGCCGGCTGATGTGGTGCTGGGCCAAGAAGCCTTCGATAAGATTCGTCCCATCGCTACCAACGCCAAGTCCATGCGAGGTCCCCAGGGCGTCTGGATCCAGAATGGCCGGCTCTATGTGGCCGATACTCAGAACCATCGGGTTTTGATTTGGAACTCGATCCCGTCGCAGAACGACCAGTCCGCCGATATCGTGTTAGGGCAAGCCGATTTTAATGTGGCCCCGGTTACCGACCTGACGCGCGCCACAGTCTCTCCCACGCAAAACAATCTGCTGAATCCAGTGAGCGTCTCTAGTGACGGCCAGCGGCTCTATGTGTCCGACCTGGGCCACAATCGCGTCCTTATCTGGAATACTTTGCCGACCCGGAACCAGCAACCGGCGGATGTAGTCGTAGGCCAACCGGACTTCACGAGCGCGGTGGCCAACAATAGCTCCGCTCTCTGCCCCTCGGATGGTACCGATGAGGACGACCTTGATCGCGACGGCGATACGACCGAGCCCACCTATCCCCGGCGCTGCAGCCGCACGCTCGATTTCCCGCGCTTCGCCTTGAGCGACGGTAAGCGTCTTTATATTGCCGACGGCGGCAACGACCGCGTTTTGGTCTACAACACGATTCCCACCACCAACGCGCCCGCGGCCGACGCCGCCCTTGGCCAGCGAAGTCTGGATCTTAATTTCACCAGCGATAGCGCATTCCCCGGCTTTATCTCGGCGGCCGACATTATTCGAACGCCTACCTCCCTGGCCACGGATGGGCTGAACCTGTATGTTGCCGATCCCTATAACCGGCGTGTACTGGTGTTCACTCCGGGCGAGAAATTGATTGCAGACACGGGCGTCCGCAACTCCGCAAGCCGCGAGATCTTTGCCGTTGGCACGATCTCGGTAGGCGGCACTCCCGCTGAAAACGAGGAGATCGTGGTGACGATCGGACCCGAAGACAGCGAGCGCGAGTACAAGTACAAATTCGTGAAGGATGACACCTTTACCAAGGCGATTGAATCCTTAGTGAATTCGATCAACACCACCAACGGCGGCGACCCAGAGGTCCTGGCGACCCCGATCATTCGTTCTAACTTTTTCACGATCGTGCTGACAGCACGCATCGCGGGAGAGGCGGGCGATCTGATCACCTACACGGCTACCGTAACTCCGGCTACGGAAGGCGGAACACCCCAGGTGCAGATTCAGGCGGGGAGTGGCACGTTGGCCGGGGGCCGCGATGCCGCGCAGATTGCCGCTGGCACTATCGTGACCGTGCTGGGCGAGAACTTGACGGACCAGACGGCGTCGGTGCCCATGACTGCCGCGGAGTGGCCGCGAGGTCTAGCTGGCGTGCAGGTTTTTGTGGATGGTATTTCCGCGCCCATCCAGTCGGTTTCCCCCACCCAGATCGTTGCGCACATCCCGGTTGAAGTGGTGGATGCCACCAGCGCTAGCGTTTATGTCCGCTCGGTCCGGCGCGACGGCAGCGTACGCGTTTCCACGCCCGTTGGCATGCCCTTGATCGCACAAAACCCCGGGATTTTTGCCGAAGAGGGTACGGATCCGCGGCCCGGGATCGTTACCCATTATTCGAGCGCCGCCACTGCGACGATTTCGATAGATGGCACGGCGGTGAAGGACGATTTCGCCACCGTGGTGATTAACGGCCGGGAGTATACCTATACTCCTCAAGAAATTCCGGATGGAGAAGACGAAGGAACCGATCCCGACATTGAGGACAACTTTAAGATCCGGGATGAGTTGGTGAAGCTGATCAACGCGGGCAACGGAGACCCGGAAGTGGTGGCCTTCCCCAGTGGTTACTTCACGCGGCTTCGCTTGCGCTCGAAGAAGGAAGGTCCGGACGGAAACGGCTTGCCTATCTCGGCGCGGACTAAAGAAGGATCCGGCCTCATTCTGACGGCTTTCAACAACGAGTTGTGTTGCGCGAACGTGGCCGGAGAGCGTGTCACCGAAGAGAATCCCGCCTTGCCTGGAGAAACGATCGTGGTGCTGGCCACGGGTCTAGGGCCTATCCTTCCCGATAGCGCCAATGCAGAAGTCTTCACCGGTGAGGCGTACCGCGGCGCGGAATTCAACGAACCTGTGGAGTTTGTCTCCTCGCTCGCGGGTGCGCGGACGGCGAACGTGCTCTTTGCGGGACTTAAGCCCGGATTGATCGGAATCTACGAGGTCCAACTTGAACTTAATTCCGACATCGACACGAATCCCCGCACGCAGTTGACGATTGCGCAAAGCGTCCAGGTAAGCAATATCGTCACTTTTGCGGTGCGTAATCCTCGCAAAGACGCCGCAGCGCAGTAACGCTCAACTGTCCAGTTCCTGGGGCTTCAATCCCAAGCCGCGGATCAATTCCTTCGTCCGCACCGTCTCGGCTGGCAGCACATAGAAAAAGACCCCTGTGCGCTCACTTTGGAAAATGAGCCCGCCCCGATAGGTGTCCAGTTCGATCGCAAAATCGATCCCCGCTGCCGTGAGCGCTTCCTCGAGTGGAAGAGCCTCGCGCAGTTTCTTGGCGATGTACACCAAATCCAACTCCGCCTCGCCGAAAAACTCCGCTTCTTGCCGCAAACGAATTTTGTCCTAGCTCATGCGGGCGATGATCGCCTCGCGGGTTCCGTCACCTTTTTGGTCGAAGTAGGCGAGGTAGGCTTCGCCGACTTTCTCGAGATTTCCAAACTGCTGGGGATTCTTGGAGGACTCGCGCATGGCGGCCAGAATCGGGCGTATCCGGATGTAGCAAAGCAGGAGTTCGCCGCCGGATTGGAAATAAAGCTCGCGGTTCAACACGCCGCTGGTAATGAAGCTCGCCACCATTTCGAAATAGCTGGCCACTTGGCGCATATAGGCGTTTTCAACGGAGCCGACCGGGGCGACCTGGTTCATTTCGTCCAGCGTTTTCGGCTTGAAGCTCCGCACAAACCAGTCGCGCGCCGTCCGCATTTTCTCCTCCCGCCGGATTTCATAGAGGCGTAGTATCAGGTTGGCGTCATCGTAAGTCGCTTGCGTGGACATAGACTGAATATCCCATAACGGGGGCCCGGATTTGTTGAGAAAAATCCCGTTGCCGGAGCACTTTCCCAACGAGATGACAAGTATCGCGCCAGTGCGCGCCAAGGAAGAGGAACTGCTCTGGTTGGCTCTGAAAATGACGCCCAACCTGGGTCCACGGCGCACGGTGGAATTGCTGAAGCGATTCGGTTCGCCCGGGCGGATTTTCCAACAGGAGACGCGCGAGCTCGAAGCGGCGGGACTGTCCCATCAGGTGGCTCGATCGCTGGAAACCGGGGCTGCGCTAGACGACGCCGTCGAACAACAGAAGCTGCTCGACGCCACGGGCACGCGCCTGGTGGCATGGTTTGACGACGAGTATCCAGAGCGGCTGCGGCAGATCTACGATCCCCCATTTTTGCTCTACGCGCGGGGCAACGTGGCCTTGCTCAAGGAGCCCAGCATCGCGATGGTCGGCACGCGGCGGCCTTCTCCGTACGGGGTTACGGTGGCCGAGCGCTTCGGCAAGGAATTGGCTCTGCATGGGCTGACGGTGGTGAGCGGAATGGCGAGGGGAATTGATACCGCGGCGCACCGGGCTGCATTATCGGTGCAAGGCCAGACCATCGCGGTGTTGGGGTGCGGTGCGGATGTCGTCTATCCGGCCGAGAACAAAAAGCTGGCCGAGGAGATTGCCGCGCAGGGTCTGATCTTGAGCGAGTACCCATTGCGAAGCCCGGGTTATCCGCAAAATTTTCCGGTACGGAACCGCATTGTCAGTGGGCTGGCCTATGGAGTGTTGATCGTGGAAGGCGCGCAGTACTCGGGTTCCGCCATCACGGCGCGGCTGGCGCTGGACCAAGGCCGCGAAGTTTTCGCCGTGCCTGGCAACATCACCACCAAGCAGAGCTTTGGGCCGAATTTGTTGATCCGCTCCGGCGCGCACCTGGTGATGGATACCTCGAGCATTGTGAGCGACTTGCCGTTGCTGGCGCGCCAGGAATTAGCCCATCGGAGCCGCCAGATGGCGCTATCGGAAGCCCCAGCCAACCCGGACACGGATGAGGTGCATCCCATGGCGAAACTGCGGGAGGCGACCCTTAGGGTATTGAGCTTCGACAATCCTCAGACGATCGACGACATGCTGGCGGCCTTAAATCAAAAGGGGCAGGTGTCGGCGTCGGAGCTTATCGCCATTCTCTTTGAGATGGAACTCGACGGCGTCTTACGGCAATTGCCCGGCAAGGCCTATTTACGCACTTGGAACGGCTAGTTCAGCTTTCGGCGCCTTCTTGGCGCCCGCTTTTTTGGCGGGAGCGCGCTTGGCGCCACGAGCCTTCTTGGGCTTGGGCCCACCTTGATCGATGATTTGCTGGGCACGGTCGGCGAGCAACTGGTAGACCTGTTCGTCGGTTAGTTGCATGGGGTCCTGGCCGCGGGGAACGGTCGCGTTCACCTCTCCGTCCGTGACGTAAGGGCCATAGCGCCCGCTGAGGAGTTTGGCCACTTTGCCGGTTGCCGCGTGGGCGGCGAACTCTTTGAGAGCGGTTTGCTGGCGGGCAGGGCCGCCGCGCCCTCGTGCCTTCGGTTGGCGCAGAAGTTCGACGGCCTGTTCTAGGCTGACTGAGATCGGGGAGAGATCCGCCGGCAGGCTACGCGTTTCCCCAGCCGATTGAACATAGGGTCCGAAACGCCCGTTGGCGGCCACCACCGCCTCACCAGTGTCGGGATTGACCCCTAGGTTCCGAGGCAGACTGAGGAGTTTCGCGGCATGGACGAGATCGACGTCCTTCATATCGGTGCCCTGGACCAGTGAGGCCATTTTGGGTTTGGACCCTTCGCGCGCGTCGCCCAACTGGACGTAAGGACCGTAGCGGCCGACCTTGAGGTAAACCGGTTCTCCGGTTTCAGGATGAAGTCCGAGACTTTCCGGCTCTTTGCTCGCATTCTCGAGCATTTCCAGGGCTTTGGGGAGCGTTAATTCGTCGGGAGGCATCTCGTCGGGCACGCTGGCCCTGCGCTCGCCGTCGCTCAAAAAAGGACCATAGCGCCCAACCCGGACCTCAACCTTCTTGCCTTCCCACTCGCCCAGCGGAAGTCCATTGATAATGCGCGGGTCGATTTCTTTTTCTCCCAGCGCAATCAAGTCTTTAAGCCCTGGTAGATCCGCACCGAAATAAAAAGCTTTGAGATAGGCGATGCTGGCTTCTTCGCCGCGCGAGATGGCGTCCAAATCGTCTTCGAGCCTTGCTGTGTATTTATAGTCCACAACATTGGGGAAATGCTGTTCGAGCAACCCGACGACGCCCATGGCCGTGAAGGTTGGCACCAAAGCGGTGCCGCGCTTGAAGGCATAGGAGCGGTTCAAAACCAGTTCGACGATGGAGGCCCAGGTGCTGGGCCGGCCAATGCCCAAACGTTCGAGTTCCTTGATTAGGGAGCCTTCCGTGAAGCGGTTGGGCGGCTGGGTGGCCTTATCCTGTGGATCCGCCTTGAGGCAGCGCAAGGGGTCGCCGCTTGTCAGCGAGGGCAGAACCGCTTCCTGTTCGGAAGCGTCGTCGTCGGAGGATTCCTCGTAGGCCTTGAGGAAGCCCGCGAACTCAATCGTCTTGCCGCTGGCCCGGAAAACAGCATCTCCCACCTCGGCCAGTACCGTTGTGTTCGTCCCTTTGGCGTCCGCCATTTGGCAGGCCACGGTGCGTTTGTAAATTAAGTCGTAGAGTCGGCCCGCTTCGTCGCCGAGCGCGGCGCGCACTTCCTCGGGCGGCGTAAAGGCCTCTCCGGAAGGGCGGATCGCTTCATGCGCTTCCTGGGCATTTTTTACCTTGGTCTCGTATCGGCGCACGCCGGGGGAAAGGAAATCTTTGCCGTACTCTCGCTCGATAAGCGAGCGGGCGGCCCTGACGGCTTCTTCGGAAAGCGACGTCGAGTCGGTACGCATGTAGGTAATGAAGCCGTTTTCGTAAAGTTGCTGCGCAACCTGCATCGTACGTTTGGCACTATAGCGGAGCTTGGAATTGCCTTCCATCTGCAGCGAACTGGTGACGAAGGGCGCGGCGGGACGTTGGGTAAAGGGCTTCTCTTCGACGCTCTTGACGAGAATGGGACCCGCCTGGAGCAGCGCGACCACACGGTCCGCGCCTTCTTTATCGAGCAGGAGCAGATTTGCGTTTTCGTCCAGCTTGCCAGTGTCCGGGTTGAAATCTTTGCTGGTGGCCACGCGCTTGCCGCCCACCTGCAGCAGGTCGGACTCAAACGCCGGAGGCGCGCCAGCCTTTTCGAATTTTGCTTTGACCGTCCAGAACGCGGCGCTCCGGAATCGGACGCGAGCCCGTTCGCGCTCCACCAAGAGCCGGACGGCCACGCTCTGGACGCGTCCCGCACTGAGGCCGGGCACCATTTTCTTCCAGAGGAGCGGGCTCACTTCATAACCGAAGAGCCGGTCGATGATGCGACGCGTTTCCTGGGCACGTACCAAATCTTCGTCGATATCGCGAGCGCTCTCCAGCGAATGCAGGATGGCGTCTTTCGTAATCTCGTGAAAAACCAGCCGGCGCGTCGGAACCTTGGGCTTCAAGACTTCCCGCAGGTGCCAACTGATGGACTCCCCTTCCCGGTCTTCGTCGGTGGCCAGAAAGAGTTCGTCGGAACCTTTCAGGAGGTCTTGCAGCTCCTTGACCTGTTCTTTTTTGTTTTTTGGGACGACGTAGATCGGTTCGAAATTTTCAAGGACATTTACGCCCAAACGAGCCCAAGGCTCTTTCTTGTGTTTGGCCGGAATGTCGGAGGCGCTCTCTGGCAAGTCGCGGATGTGGCCCATCGAGGCGCGGACCACATAATCCTTTCCGAGGAACTTCGTGATTGTTTTCGCCTTCGTCGGAGACTCGACGATGACCAGAGATTTACCTGCCATGGATCGGACCGTTCTCGAAAATAATGCCTTTCGGGATTTGCCAGAGTGGAACTTCGTGCGCACCCACGTTTGGTACTCCGGCTAGAAAAGAGTGTACAACGGAATCTCACCATGGAATTTCTCAGTCCTGGACCGCTCCGCGATTGCCCGCTCTGCTCCAGAGGAGAACTGCGGTCTCGCGTCGGCGCCCGGAACAAGTTGTTTTTCGGCTGTTCGAGGTATCCACATTGCCGCTTCACTGCTCCCGCGCAACCGCTCGACCAGCGCTGTCCGCTGTGTTCCAGCCCATATTTGCTGGAAAAGATGGTCCGCAAAATCCGCTGGGCGGTGTGCCCAAGTCCGGAATGTCCCTATCGATTTCGTACCGGCACGAATTCCTGACCAATTTCCTGGATCTTTTTCCGCGCTATTAGCGTCTGCTAACTTAGCAACCGCTAGCTTCATGTCAGGCACCACCCGTCTATCCAGCCAGGAACGCCGTTCGGCTATCCTGGAAACCGCCATCCAACACTTTGCCGAGCGCGGCTTTCGAGGCGTTACCACGCGCGAACTGGCGGCGTCCCTCGGGGTGAGTGAACCCATTCTGTATCAACACTTTCCGAGCAAGAAGGACCTCTACAACGCCATCATCGAGCACACGATGGACGAAGGCTACTACGAGGCTTTGAATGGGCTGAAGCGCATCGCAGGCACCACGAACGACGAGGAGTTCTTTCGTCATTTGGCCGCTGCGATGGTGAAGTGGTATGCCACGCGGCCTCAGGAATTGCGCCTTAAACTCTTTTCCGCTCTGGAGGGCCACGAATTGGTGGATCAGTTTAACGAAAAGACAGGCCGTCCGTTTGTCGAAGTGGTCGTGGGCTACATCGAGAGGCGGATTGGCGAAGGGGCCTTCGTCCCGATGGATTCTCAGGCCATGGCGTTAACCTTTTGCGGCATGGTCGCGCATTTTTGTATGGCCGGCATCCTCTTTAAAAGCAAGGTCTTTTCCATGGAGCCGGAAGTAATGATTGACCATACGGTCAAGATTTTTTTGAACGGGATTAAAAGCATTCATTCATAAACTTATGCGATACCAACTCCTTTTGCCTGCGGTCCTTGTCGCGTTGTCTGTATCCTGCGCGAAAAAAGAAAATGAGAAAAAAGTGGAAGCGGCTCCCGATCTGCCCTCGATTCGCGTCCGGGCGGCGGTGGGCCGAACGCTGGATAAGAGCATCGACGTAACCGGCACGCTCGAAGCCGACGAATCGGTGAATCTAAGCTCGGAGGTCGCGGGCCGGGTGGCTACCCTCCGGGTGGATTTTGGACAAACGGTGCGTCGAGGTGAAGTCATCGCGGAACTCGACAAGCGCGAATTTGAATGGCAATTGGAGCGCGCTAAGGCAACACTCGCCTCAACGGCCGCACGTCTGACGATGAAATCGCCCGACGATCCGTTTCCCTCGACGACCCCGTCGATCCGGCAAGCAGAAGCGCAACTGGAAGACGCCCGCAGCAAGTATGCTTCGGCCGCCAAGTTGGTCCAGAGCGGGGACATCGCCAAAGAGCGGGCGACGGAACTGGAGAAGGGCATGGATGCGAGGAAAGCCGTTTTGGATGCCGCTCGCGACGATCTAAACATGATGATTGCGCAACTGCGCGCCCAAAAGGCGGATGTGGAGATCGCCACCAAACGTCTAGGAGACACAATTATTCGCGCGCCTTTCGACGGCGGCATTAGCGCTAAGCTCGTCAGCCCCGGCCAATTCATTAAGGAAAACACGTCGGTTGCCACGCTGGTAAAGACCAGTCCCCTTCGCCTGCGCGTGGAGGTTCCCGAGAACTACTCTTCGCAGATTAAGCCGGGTAGTCTGGTGACTTTCACCACCGATGCCGCCCCGGGCAAAGAGTTTTCGGCCACCATCCAGAAGCTAAATCCTAGTTTCGATTCCAAGAACCGCACCCTGGTGGCTGAGTCCAAGGTCGCCGCCTCGGACCCGCGCCTTCGCCCCGGCACCTTTGTCCAAGTCAAGCTCGTGACGCGTAAGAGCGATCCCGTGGTGATGGTTCCCAACAGCGCAGTTTATTCCGTCGCGGGACTCAATAAGGTGTTCGTCGTCCGCAATGGCAAGGTAGTCGAAATCAAGATGACCCAGACGGTGGAACTGGAAGGTTGGACGGAAGTTCCCACGGGCACTATTCAAGCCGGGGAGAACGTGGCTGTATCGAATCTTCTCAATCTAGTCAACGGCGCCGCCGTCAAGACGCTTTAAGCCAAATCGAAGGACCGTGCCCCTATGCAAAAACTAGCTGAAGTTTGTATCAAAAGGCCTGTCTTCGCCACCATGCTCATCATGACGCTGGTGGTCCTCGGCTTGGCCTCCTACCGGACTCTCGGGGTCGACTTTTTCCCGAAAGTCGAATTCCCCTTTGTCAACATCACGACGGCGCTGCCGGGTGCCTCACCCGAAGAAGTGGAGAGCCAAGTCTCCAAGCGCATCGAAGAAGCCGTCAACACGATCTCGGGCATCGACGAACTGCGCAGTATTTCGAGTGAAGGCAACTCGCTGGTGACCGTCCAATTTGTCCTCGAAAAAGACGTGGACGTGGCTGCACAGGAAGTGCGCGACAAGGTCAACCAGGTCCTGAATCAACTACCCAAGGATGCCAAGCAGCCGGTGATTCAGAAGATCGCCACCGACGCCTCGCCAGTGTTAAACGTGGTCGTTTCCAGCCCTCGCGACATTCGCGAGAATACAAAACTGACGGAAGACCTGATCAAGAAAAACATTGAGAGCCTAAGCGGCGTTGGTGAGGTTCGTTTTGTCGGCGACCGCTCGCGGCAGATCCAGGTGATTCTGGACGGCGAAAAACTCTACAGCTACAACCTCAATGTCGACCAGGTGCGGGCCGCGCTAGCCGCGCAAAACGTGGAAATTCCCGGCGGACGTGTGGATCAGGGCAGCCGCGAAATCAGCTTGCGGACGCTGGGCCGTATTCTCAAGCCTCGCGATTTCCAAGAGATTGTTATCGGTACCTCGAACGGCGCGCCGATCCGGATTCGCGATATTGGCGTCGTTGAAGACGGCGTGCAGGAGCCGCGGAGCTTTGCGCGCATCAACGGCGTGGACGCTGTAGTGCTGGAGGTGCGCAAGCAGGCGGGCACCAATTCTCTCGACGTCATCCAGGTAGTGAAAGACCGGATCCAGGAATTGCAGGCCAACAAGCTCATCCCGGCCGACCTGAAGATCCAGTACTCTCGCGACCAAAGCGAGTTCATCCGGGGCGCCTTTGAAGCCGTCCAGGCGCACTTGGTGGAAGGCGGCATCTTTGCCGCCATTATCGTGCTGCTCTTTATGCGGAGTTGGCGCGCCACGTTGATCGCCGCCGTCGCTATCCCCACTTCCATCATTTCCACCTACACCCTGATGGCCATCATGGGCTTCACGCTCAACCAGATCACGATGCTCGCCTTGGTGCTGATGGTGGGTATTGTCATCGACGACGCCATCGTGGTGCTGGAAAACATCTTCCGCTTCCAGGAAGAGAAAGGCATGTCGCCGGAACAGGCCGCGATTGAAGGCACGCGGGAGATCGGCTTGGCGGTTTTGGCCACCACCCTTAGCCTTGCGGTCGTATTCATGCCGGTCGCACTGATGACCGGTATCGTGGGGCGCTTTATGTCTAGCTTCGGCTTCACGGCCGCCTTCGCCATCTTGGTTAGCTTGCTGGTTAGCTTCACCCTTACGCCCGCACTCTCGGCGAAGTTTCTCAAGGCCAAGCCCGCCGGCGAACACGGAGGCACCAAGGAAGACTGGCTCTTCCGCCTTACCTCCCGCCCGTACATGGCCTTGCTTGGCTGGTCCATGCGAAACCGCTGGGTGATCGTCATCGTTGCGGTTTTGGTTACCTTCTCGACCGGGCCCCTCTTCCAACGAATCGGCAAGGACTTTCTGCCGGTCGATGACCAGGGCTACTTTGAAGTTACTGTCCGCACCCCTCCCGGCGCCTCGCTATCCGGGACACGCGCCGCGATGGATCAAGTGGAGGCGGCGTTGAAGGATACTCCCGGCCTCGCCTACCTGCTCACCACCGTTGGGGCGGACGTGCAGAAGCGCGTCGACCGCGGCAGCATTCTCGTTCAATTGGTCGACGCCAAAGAACGCCAACTCTCCCAACAGCAAATCATGGAACTCAGCCGCGAAAAGCTGCGCAAATTCCGCGACCTCACTATCGGCGTTCAACTTCCCGCGTTGATCCAGGGTGGGTCCTCGGACAAGGACTTTATGTACTACGTCCAAGGTCCCGACCTTGCCCAACTGGAACGATACTCCAGCGTGATTATCAAGAAGCTCAGAGAGGTGCCGGGCGCAGTAGACGTCGACACTTCCTATGAGCCCGGCAAGCCTGAACTTCGTGTGGCGATCAACCGCGACAAAGCGGCGGACCTGAACGTGAATGTAAACTCCATCGCCACCGCTCTGCGTACCCTGGTCGGAGGCGACGAGCAAGCCACGACTTACCGCGAAGGCGACGACCGCTATGACGTCATGCTGCGCGTGGACAAGAATTTCCGAAACTCCGCCAGCGCGTTGAATCGCCTCTTTGTGCCGTCCAGCAGCCTGGGCAACGTGCCTGTTTCCAACGTGGCGGCGCTGGTGGAAGCCACAGGTCCCGCGCAAATTGAGCGCTTCAACCGCCAGCGCCAGATCATGATTACGGCCTCCATCGCGCAGGGGGGCGACCTTGAAACGCTTTTGAAGGCCGCGGCGCAAATTGTCGACGACCTCAACATGCCGCCGCAGTACAAGGCCGGCACTATTGGCCGCTCCAAAGAATTCGCCAAGGCCGGCGTAGCGTTTGTGGCCGCTTTCATTTTGTGCTTCGCGTTCATGTACATGATTCTCGCGGCGCAATTCGAGAGCTTTGTCGACCCGATCACGATTTTGCTAAGCCTGCCTTTGAGCGTTCCCTTCGCGCTTATCAGCCTGTACATCACCAATGAAAACTACAGCATTATCTATACGTCGGTCGGCATCCTGGTGCTCTTCGGCATTGTTAAGAAAAACTCCATTCTGCAGATCGACCATATTAAGCGGCTGCGCGAAGAGGGACAGCCGCGCCTGGAGGCCGTGATGAAGGGTTGCGAAGACCGCCTACGGCCCATTCTGATGACTACCGCTGCATTGGTCGCGGGCATGATCCCGTTGGCCCTAGGCGGCGGGCCTGGGTCTGGCTCGCGCCGAACGGTCGCCATCGTCGTCATCGGCGGCCAGACCCTTTGTCTGGTCCTGAGCTTGGTCGTGACGCCGGTCGCGTATTCGCTTTTCGACGATCTGGCCAACTGGCCTCTCTTCTCGAAAATGAATGGTTTGTTCCGCCGCTTCCGCTGGAAGGAGGCGGTCGCCGGTTTGCTCGGCGTGCTGGCGCTGCTGGCCTTTCTTACCGGGCAACAGCTCTCGGCGGCGCAAAACCCCGACCGGGTTGGCGTGGGCGCAAGCCAGCGCAAGCTAATGCTGAAGGACGCTTTGGAATTGGCCATCGCCAATAACCTCGATATCCAAATCGAGCGCACGAATACGGTCATCTCCCGTAGCCAATATCGGCAGACGCTGGGAGTCTGGGATCCCGTGCTCGGTTACCGGCCCTCGCTGGCCTACAACGTAACACCCACCTCTAGCGTGCTCCAGGCGCCCGACGGTCGATTGGTGGATCGTAATTTCTTGAATAACTTCAGCTTCCGCCAAGGACTTCCCTGGTATGGCACCAAGTATGAGGCCACCTTCAATAATGCCCGCGCCAGCACGACCAATCCCTTCCTGGGGCTCAATCCTTACCTGCAATCCAGCTTGAACCTCAGCGTTTCCCAACCCCTTTTGCGAGGGCTGAAAATCGATAACGACCGCAATCTGATCCGCGTTCGCAAGAAGGCGATCGAGATCAGCGAGGCGGACTATGAGGTGCGGGTCATCGACATCGTCACCCGCGTCCAGAACGCTTACTGGGATCTGGTGGCGGCGCGCCAAGACGTGGATGTGAAGAAGCAAAGCGTGGATCTCGCGCGCGAACAATACGAGCGCTCCAAGCGGCAGATTGACGCCGGGACCCTTGCGCCCGTTGAGCTCTCCGCCGCCGCCGCGGAACTCGAGCGGCGCCAGGACACGTTGTTCTCCGCTATCGGCCTGGTCACCGAGATTGAGAACAGCTTGAAGAGCCTGCTGGCCGGCGGACGCGATCAATCCCTTTGGGACGACGAGATCATTCCCCTCGAGTCGCAGGGCACCATGCCGCCCGCCATCACGGACGTCAAAGGCGCCGTGCGCGATGCCGTCACGCAGCGCCCCGAACTCAAGAACCTCCGCTTGCGTTTGGAAAGCAATACCTATCAAAAGGAACTAGCCGCCAATCAGATCCTGCCCGCTATCAATCTCGTCGCAGGCTATACCGCCACAGGCCTGGCGGGCACGATCAGTAACATCCCCAATCCTTTCCAAGGCGCCGGCGGCGGTAGCTTCCAGCCTCCACCAGCCGCATTTCTGGGCGGCTACGGTACGAACTTAAGCAACCTCTTCGGAGGTTCCTACTCCAGCTACCAGGCCGGTATCCAGTTTGAATGGAACATCCGCAATCGCGCGGCTCAGGAAAACCTCGCTCAGGTTAATCTTCAGGAGCGTTCTATCGGACTCCAGCGCGCCCGTACAGAGCAGGCCATTGAAGCCGAAGTGCGGAATGCATTGCAGGCGTTGCGTACCAGCGAACAACGAATCCAAGCGGCCGACGCGAGTCTCAAGGCCGCCAAGGAGAAGCTCGACAGCGAGCAGCGCCTCTTTGAAACCGGGGAAAGCACAAACTTTTTGGTGCTCACGCGGCAAAACGAATACGCCGATTCGCAGCGCCGGGGCTTGAGCGCTCGCCTGGACCGGAACAAGGCGGTGGCCCGTCTGGAACAGGCTCTGGGGGGCACGCTCGCCTCCCACAACATCACGCTCCAGTAGCAGTCGCTATACTCATCGGGCGTAATGGACCTTGCCTTTCAAAAGGGGCTCCCCGCCAATCTCGAAGCCGAGCGACTCACGCTGGGCGCCATTCTGCTGGACCCGGAATGTTTCCTGTTGGTCGCCGGAGAACTGATCCCAGAAGATTTCTCTCTCGAATCCCACCGCCGCATCTTCCTGCGGATGAATTCCCTGCATGACCGCGGCGACAAGATCGACCGGGTGGGCTTGGCCAACGAACTCCTGCGCCACTCGGAACTGGAATCCGTCGGCGGCTTGAGCTACCTCATGAGCCTGGATGAGGGCATTCCCCAGATTGTCAACGTGTTCGGCTACGTCCGCATCATCAAGGAAAAAGCCACGCTGCGCAAGATCATCTTCACGGCGCAGAGTGTCATGGACAAAGCCTTCCTGGGGGTAGAGGAAGCCGATCACATTTTGGGCGAGGCCGAGGAGAGTTTCCTGCGCGTCGGGGAGTCCCGGGCGAAGAATACGCTGCAGCGGCCGGACCAGATAATCGGCGAAATCGGCCTCGACCAGTTCCTGGACCCATCCACGCGCATCCAGGGCGTCACCACTGGCTTCTACAAGTTCGACGAGATGACCGGCGGCCTGCGCGAAGGCGAACTGATCATCATCGCCGCCCGCCCCGCGATGGGCAAGACCGCGTTTGCCCTCAACATTGCTTCCCATGTCTGCGGCCCGAATCTCGGTAAGCCTACCGTTGTCTTCTCGCTGGAAATGTCGAAGGAAAGCTTGCTTACCCGCATGGTGTGCGCGGCCGCGCGCGTCGACCAGCATCGCTTTCGCACGGGATTTCTCGATGAGGACGAGCGCCGGATTCTAGCCAACAAAGCCTCGATGCTGATGGACGCGCCGCTTTATTTGGACGATTCCCCAGGGGTGAACGTCATGGACATCCACGCGAAATTGCGCCGCGTGCAGGCCGAGCGAGGCCTAGGGCTGGTAATCGTCGATTACCTCCAACTCATGCAATCCCGCGGCAGCCAGGAAAGCCGGACGCAGGAGGTCAGTTCCATATCGCGCGGGCTTAAGCTACTTAGCAAGGAATTGAAGGTTCCTATCATCGCCCTCAGCCAGCTCAGCCGCGCCCCGGAAACCCGTCCCGGAGACCATCGCCCGCAATTGAGCGACCTGCGCGAATCTGGCTCGATTGAACAGGACGCCGACATGGTTTGTTTTCTGTTCCGGGAAGAGGTCTATAAGCCGGACCGCGACGATTTAAAGGGCCTGGCGGAGCTCATCATTGGCAAGCAGCGCAACGGGCCCATTGGGAAAGTGCCATTGGCTTTTTTGCATAAGTTCACTCAGTTCGAGAATCTCGCCGAAGGTCTCGGTCCTGCTCCCGATATGAACTAGGCGGCCAATGTCCCCCGCTCCCTAGTGCAGGTGTATGTGGAGATAGCGATGCAGCAAAACGATCTGCCCGCAATGATAGGTATTGTGGCTGGCAATGCCCAGCAGCATGTGCCCGAAGTCGTAGGCGCGGCCGGGCACCTGGTCGTCTAATCGTTTGTCGTCCAACGCCGCCGTTCGCTGCGAAAGTTTGTCGCCCGTTTCGCGAAAACGGGCGAGTTCCAGGCGCCATGCCTGTTCGGAGACGTCTTCAAACGGTTCCCAGCCAATGCGGTCCGAGATGTCCTGATGAGGAAAGGGTTTGCCCGAAAGCGCTTCGAGCGCCACCTCCTGCCATACCCGCATGTGACGAACCAGGGCCCAGATGCTATGTTTAGCGACAGGCGTAACGGTCGAGGCCCGTTCCGCATCCACATCCCGCAACACTTCGAAGATAGCGGGCCCGTGCCACCCCTCGGTGAAGAGGGAGCGGCGAATTTGGCCGGCGGTACGGATGGCAAGACGCATGGATCAAGTAACTTACTCGCAGTACTTCTTCGTCATCATATGCCGGAATTGGAACATCCGGCGGAGTTGAATTTTTGCTATGGGGCCGCCGAAAAAATCCAAAATAGGCCCGCCTTTCAGGCAAAAGTGGATTCTATCTTCGAGCAACGTCGCGTCTCCTCGGGCCTCGAAGCGGTGTTCGTGCCGCCAATACGCGAAGGGCCCCCGGATCTGCTCGTCCACAAACAAATGAGGCGGCAGATAGACGGTATGACGCGCCAGCCATTCGATTTTCCATCGCCCGGCCCACGGTATTAGAGGTAGGCGGATGAGGGTTTCAGCGCCCACCTGGAGGCCGCCCTCGCGGCGGAGAATTTCAATGCCCGCACCGGGGGGCGCCAGTAGTTCGAAGGCGTCGGGCCGCTCGTGAAAGGCGAAAACTTTTTCGATGGAAGCTTGGATTTGGGTACGGGCAAGGAAGCTAAGCACGGGTTTAAGGCCAGGGTATCGGATAGACTGAGTAATTTCGGGATGCTGCTGGAAATGAAATCGGTGCAGAAGCGCTTCGGGGGCGTGACTGCGTTGCGGGACGGAAACCTGGCGGTCGCCGACGGGGAAGTGCACCTGTTGATGGGGGAAAACGGGGCGGGGAAGAGCACGCTGATGAAAATCGTAGCCGGCATGCAAGGCCACGACAGCGGGGATATGCTTTTTCGCGGCCGGCCCCTGCGTTTTGAAAATCCGAAACAAGCGGCGGCGGCGGGCATTGCCATGGTGCATCAGGAAAGCCTGCTGGCTCCGCATTTGAGCGTGGGCGAAAACATTTTCTTGGGGCGGGAAGAGCAAGGCCCTTTCGGTTTCGTTCAGCGCAAACGAATGATGGAACGGGCCACTCGCTTGATCTCCGAACACGGCTTTCCGTTACAAGCCGAGTGGCGTGTAGGAAAGCTAAGCCCGGCGGGGCGGCAGTTGGTGGAGATTTGCCGGGCCATCGCCCATGGCAGCAGTCTTTTGATTTTCGACGAGCCCACCTCCAGCCTGAGCGAAAGCGAAACGAAACAGGTCTTCTCCATCGTGGCGCGCCTGAAAGAAAAGGGCGCGGGTGTCATTTACATTACGCACCGCCTGGACGAACTGCGCACTGTGGGTGACCGCGTCACCATCCTGCGGGACGGCGCCACCGTGCATACCTGCGCGCTTTGCGAGCTCAGCCGTGCGCAGTTGATCCAGCACATGGTCGGCCGGGATCTGGGTGAGCTCTATTCCCGCCAACCGCTTCCGGCGGGTGAGACGTTGCTCGAGGTCAAGAACCTGTCGCGTGACCAGGTGCTCCACGACATCTCATTCAAAATCCGCGCGGGCGAAATCGTCGGTCTCGCCGGCTTGATGGGCGCGGGCCGCACGGAACTTTGCCGCGCTCTCTTTGGAATCGACGCTCTGGATGCCGGAGCGATCTCCGTCGCGGGCCGGCCCTTACGCCTTCGTAGTCCGCAAGACGCGGTCGGCGCGGGCATCGCCTTGATTCCGGAAGACCGCCAAAAGACAGGCCTCGCCACGCAACTGCCCGTCGGCTGGAATCTCACCCTTTCCAGCCTCGGCGCGCATTCCTCCTATGGCTGGTTAGACGCGAAGGCTCTGGCAGCCACGGAAAAGCGCTACATCGAGCGCCTTCACATTAAAGCCGATGGCCCCTCTCAGCGCAGCGTCCGCTTGAGCGGCGGCAACCAGCAGAAGATCGTGATCGCGAAGTGGGTGGCACGCGGCGCGAAGGTCTTTCTCTTCGACGAGCCGACGCGGGGTATCGACGTGGGGGCCAAAGCGGAAGTATTCGAAGTGATGGACTCTCTGGCTCGCCAAGGCGCCGCCATCCTTATGGTCTCCAGCGAGCTGCCCGAACTGTTGCAACTCGCCGACCGCATCCTTGTAATGCGCAAGGGCCGCCTTTCCGGCGAATTGCCTGGCCGAACCACGCAGGAGGCCATCATGTCGCTGGCCGCCTTTGAAAAGGAAGAAATCCCGCAATGATCCAGCGGCTGCTGCCCTTCGCCACTCTGGCGATCCTGTTCTTGCTTTTGTGTACCGTCCCAAATTTTTTCACGCCCACCAATCTTTCGTCGGTGGCCCGCCAGACGGCGGTCATCAATATCATGGCCCTGGGCATGACGATGGTCATCATCACGGGTGGGATCGACCTCAGCGTGGGGGCCATTCTTGCGATGGGAGGCTTCCTGGGGACGATGGCCATGGCCAAAGGCTACGCGATCCCAATGGGAGTACTGGTAGGGATCCTGGCCGGGGCCGTCTGCGGTTTCGCCAATGGTTTCCTAACTACCCGGCTGCGCATCAGTTCTTTCATCGTGACGCTAGGCACCTTAGGCATTATTCGTGGCCTGACGCTGGTGATCTCTAACGGCCTACCCATCCACGAGATACCACCCGGCTTCGCTTTCCTGGGCGAGGGCAATCTAGTGGGCGTGCCCTTTGTCCTTTACATTTTGCTGGCCTGTGCGCTCGGCGTCCACTTTCTTCTGGAGCACACCAAGCTTGGCCGCTATAGCTTCGCCATCGGCTCCAATCCAGAGGCGGCCTACTATGCGGGCATTCCCGTCGCTTTTCACACGACGGCCGTTTACGCCATCTGCGGCGCGCTTACGGGCCTAGCAGGCATGATAGAAGCCTCCCGCCTGTCGACCGGCCAGCCCACCGCGGGACAAGGCTACGAACTGCAGGCCATCGCTGCGGTCGTCATTGGCGGCGGCAGTTTACGGGGTGGGGAAGGGAGTGTCCTGGGCACCTTGATCGGCGCGTTCATCATGGGACTGCTTGCCAATGGCAGCGACCTCTTAGGGATTTCCCCGTTCTGGCAGCAAGTCATCATTGGCGTCATCATCATCCTGGCCGTCAGTGCCGACGAGCTCCGCAAGCGAAAGGCCGTCTAGATGCTCCCTTCGGAAGTTGCGCGACTCATCGATCATACGCTTCTGCGCCCGGACGCCAAATACGCCGAGATTGTCCGGCTCTGCGAGGAGGCGAAGACCCATTTGTTCGCCAGCGTTTGTGTCAATCCTTTTTGGGTGGCCGCCGCCCACGCGGCCTTGGCCGGAACTCCGGTTAAAGTCTGTACCGTTGTCGGCTTCCCTCTTGGCGCCAACCTGACGGCAACCAAGACCGACGAGACTCGCCTCGCTCTCGCCGAGGGCGCCCAGGAGATCGACATGGTGATGAACATCGGTGCGCTGAAGAGCGGCGTCGAACAGGTGGTGGAATCCGATATCCGCGCGGTGGCCGCCGCCGCCCATCATGGCGGCGCTATCCTCAAAGTGATTCTCGAAACCGCATTGCTTACCGATCCTGAAAAAGAACTGGCCTGCCGCATTGCCGTGGCCGCCGGCGCCGATTTTGTAAAGACGTCCACCGGCTTTGCCAAGGGCGGCGCTACGCCCGAGGACGTCGCCCTCCTGCGCCGCAGCGTCGGTCCCGCTCTGGGAGTAAAGGCCTCCGGCGGCATTCGCACCCTCGAGGACGCTTTCCGCATGATCGCCTCCGGGGCCAGCCGTCTCGGGGCCAGTTCCAGCGTCGCCCTCGTTAGCGCTGGCGGCGATCCCTCCGGGGCCTACTAAGTGTCCAAGCCCCGCTTCGAGGAGCGCGCCGACCTTCTCGATTTCCTCCTGGAGGTCGCCGACATGACCTCATCGACGCTCGACCTCGACCACATTCTCGATCGGCTGGCCGACATCCTCCATTCCGTCGTCGGCTACGATCTTTTCGCCGTCTTCCTCTATGCCGACCGCCGCAAGCGCTTGAAGGTCCGCTACTCCATCGGCCACCGCGAAGAACTGGTGCGCAATCTAGAAATCAATCTGGGCGAGGGGCTGGTGGGCGCCGCCGCGGAGTCTCGCCAGATCGTCAACGTCGACGACGTCCGCGCCGACTCTCGCTACCTCACGGCCAATGACGCCGTGCGCAGCGAGATCGCGATCCCTATGGTTTTCCGTGACCGTTTGATTGGCGTGATCGATTTGGAATCCACGCGCGCCAACGCGTACGGCAAACGCGAGGAGGCGCTGCTGCATCTAATTGCCGGACGCGTTGCCTCTTCGGTGGATAACGCGCAACTCTATAAGCGAGTTGAGAAAAATCACCGCACTTTGAAGGTCTTAAGCGAACTCACCAAGGAGTTCACGACCATTCTGGACCTGGACACGCTGCTGGAAAAGATTGCCTCCAGCGTCCGTCAGGTAATTCACTATGACGGCTTTGGCGTTCTGCTGGTGGACGAGAAGGAACAGGTCCTCAAGAGTCGCTTCAGCCTCCGTTTCGACCAACGCCACAGCGTCGATATCCCGCTGTCGAAAGGCGTTACGGGCGCCGCCGTCCGTGCCCGGCATTCCATTCGCGTCGCCGACACGGGCAGCGACGAGCGCTACATTGCCACCACAGACGGCATCCGCAGCGAAGTGGCCGTGCCCTTAATCGTGAACGACCGCGTCATTGGCGTGATGGATCTCGAAAGCGAACGCGTCAATTTTTTTACTGAAGACCACACGCGCACCCTCGGCCTGCTTGCCCCGCAGATCGCTGCCAGCATTGAAAACGCGCGCCTCTATCAGGAGGTCGCCTCCCGTACCCTGCGCATGGAGCAGGATCTCATTGCCGCGCGCCGCGTCCAGAGTCTCCTCTTGCCTAGCGACACGGTCGAGCTACGAGGTCTCGAGATCGGCATGGGCTTGCGGCCCGCGCGCGAAGTCTCCGGCGATATCTACGACGTCTTTGAACTCGAGGACGGCAACGCGCTGCTGGCCTTCGGCGATTCCAGCGGCAAAGGCGCCGCCGCGGCTCTGTACGGCGCGATGGTCTCCGGCCTCCTGCGCAGCACCGGCTACCGCCGCATGAATCCCGCTAGCATGATGCGTTCGTTGAATGACCGTCTGTGCGAGCGCCGCGTGGACGGCCAATACGTCACGCTCGTGCTCGCCCGCTGGGAGCCCGCCACGCGCCGCTTAACTCTTACCAGCGCGGGCGGTGGTCTCCCCCTTCTCCTGCGCCAAGGCCATGTCGAGCGCATCCATCTCGAAGGCGTACCCTTGGGCCTGCTTGAGGGCCGCGACTATGACGAGGTGGTCTCCACGCTCGAACCCGGAGATCTGCTCGGGCTTTTCTCGGACGGCTTCGAAGACCAACAAAACCTCGAAGGTACCGCCTTCGGCGAATCGGACCTCGTGCGCCTCTTCCGCAAACACCAGCGGCTTTCGCCGGTCCGGCTCATTGCGAAAATGATGGGAGAGCTCGATTCCTTCCGCGCCTCCGTCCCCATCCACGACGATCAAAGCGCCATCGTACTGAAAGTCAAATGAACAATCTCTTCGCCTACCGCGACGGCATCCTCCATGCCGAAGCGGTCAATCTTCACGACCTCGCCGCCGCCTGCGGCACCCCCGCCTATGTCTACTCCGCCACCATGATTCGAGAGCGCTATAGAGCCTACGATCGGGCGTTCGAGGGGCTTTCTCACCAGGTCTGCTACGCCGTCAAAGCCAACTCCAATCTCGCCATCCTCGCGCTTTTGGCCCAGGAAGGCGCCGGCTTCGACATCGTGAGTGGAGGCGAGCTTTTCCGCGTCCTCAAGGCCGGCGGCGATCCCTCCAAAGTGGTCTTCAGCGGTGTCGGCAAAACGGAGCCCGAAATCCGCTACGCCCTCACCGCTGGTATCCATAGCTTCAATTGCGAAAGCGAACCCGAGATCGACGTCCTCAATCGCGTCGCGGGCGAGCTCGGCCTGCGCGCGCAGGTCTCTCTGCGCGTCAATCCCGACGTCAACCCCGCCACCCACGAATACATCTCCACCGGCCTCAAAGAAAACAAATTCGGCATCGACTCGAGCCTCATCGAGCCCGCCTACGCCTATGCCGCTTCCCGCCCCAACTTGCGCGTAACTGGCGTCAGTTGCCACATCGGTTCTCTCATGATGGACCCCGCGCCTATGGTCGAGGCCGTTGAACGTTTGCAGTCGCTCGCTCTGCGCCTGAAAGATCGCGGCCTCCCCATTGACCACCTCGACCTCGGCGGAGGGCTGGGCGTCGCCTATCAGGAATCCGAGGTCACCCCGTCGATTGCAGAGTCGATGGCCGCCTTGCGCGGCATCGTCGCGGACTCGGGTATGACGATCTTTGTCGAACCTGGCCGGAGCATTGTGGGCGAAGCCGGACTCCTCCTGACGCAAGTCCTCTTCACCAAGCGCAACGGCGCGCGGGACTTCGTCGTTGCCGACGCGGCCATGAACGACCTCATCCGTCCCTCGCTCTATAAGGCCTACCATCAAGTCGTAGCCATAAAGGAAGCCGAGCCCGCCATCACCGCCGATCTTGTCGGGCCGGTCTGCGAGAGCGGCGATTTTCTCGCCAAAGCGCGCCCGCTGCCTGCCGTCCAGCCCGGAGATCTGCTGGCCGTGCTCACCGCCGGCGCCTATGGCTTTGGTATGGCCTCGAACTACAATTCCCGCCCCCGCGCCGCCGAAGTCCTCGTCGAAGGCTCTGCATTTCGCACCGTCCGCCAACGCGAATCCCTCGACGACCTCATTCGCGGGGAGTGACTCGGCAGTCTATGCCTTTCCGCACCGAACGCTTTCCTTCACCGAACTAACGCGCTTGGCGGAAAAGCTTGGCGTTCGCCCGTTCGCACTTCTTTACCTCCATCCGAAACGAAGCGCTTTGGCCTTTGCAACCGCCACGCCTCCTCCCGGCGGGGGAATCTTTCAGGAAGCGGCAGATTCCCACGTCGAGTTACCGCCCGGTTGCCCGGACGAAGACCTGGGCGAAGCTGTTTGGAGAAAGTTGTTGGAGTTTCAACTAGCTCCGCTTGCGCTCGTCCGCAAGTGGACGGATTTGCCATCTTTTATGCGCTCGAAGATGAAAACAGTCCGAGGCTTACGCTCTGAATATGTCTCGATCTGGATAGAAGCCTACCCGCAGATACTTCGCCTCCAGGCTAAGCTCCCGCCTGGTTCGGCTGAACACTACTATTTGGGACACGATCTTCCGATCGCATATCGCCTTCGGAAGTCCGTCCTCGTCGGTCAAGATCCGGCCTACTACGGGCAGCGCCCAGAGCTTTTCGAGGATTTCCCGAAACTTCCGTTTCCGCACCTCTCGCTCCTGGCTCTTCTTCACTTCCTCTTCCGCCAGCTTCGACTTGACCGCTACCGCTACCGCGTTAGTAATCGATACGCCCAAACGGTCTGCGAGAGCCCGAAAGTCGCGCGTCACTTCTTCGCGGCGAATCTGGATCGCCGTTCCATTCATGATTTCGTTAATGTCATGAAAAAGCGGTTCTCAGCATCGCGAGGCTCCTCGGCACCGCCGTCAACGCATCCTCGTTGCCTTCCATCTCCAGGCTCACCCACCCATTAAACTTCGCCTTCTTCAGAATCCCGGCAATCCGCTTGTAGTCCAGGTCCAGCGTGTACCAAACCCCGCCGCCATAGTACGTCTTCGCCTGCACAATACTCGCGTGCGGCGCCAGTTTCTCAATCTCGGGATAGGGCTCCACCGGATAGTTGCCCGTATCCATGTTGATCCCGAGCCAAGGCGAGTTCACCGCTTTCCAGATCTTTAGGAGCGTCTCCGTCTTGGTCGTCAGGCCCCAGTGATTCTCCAGGCACAGCTTTACGCCGGCCTTCTCGGCGTGTGGCAGGCACGCTTGAATGGACTCCACACACCACCGGATCGCATCCGCCTCTTGGAAGCCCGGAAGGGGCAGCTCATCGCCCTTCACCTTCATCAAATCGTCGAAGCTCTTCACCGTTTTCCAACGGCCGGAATTCAAGCGGATCGCCGGAATCCCCAATTGGGCCGCCAGGTCCACCATCTTCTTCGTATGGTCGATATGTTTTGCTCGCTCCGCCGCTTCCGGGAATACAAAGTCCTGGTGGATCGAGAGCATTGGCAAAGATAGTCCCCGATCGAACGCCATCTGCTTCAGCTTGTTCAAATAAGCGGTGTCTTCGCTAGCGAACTGGCGGTGCAGCAACTCCACGCCGTCAAAGCCCATCCGGTCGGCATGCTCGATCACCTTTTCCAGCGGATACTTCTCTCCGCGCAGGTGCCAAAAGGAATACGTAGAGACCGCGATCTTCTGCTGTTGCGCGCCCCATGCCGCCAGCGGCAGCATGGCCAATACTTCTCGCCTTGCGATTGACATATCCTGAGTCTAAGCGATGTCTACACGAAGAGAGTTCCTCGAAACCGCTACATTTTTGAGCGCTGCGGCCGCCGCGCAAGGCCAATCCAAAGTTTCCCCCAATGACAAAATCCGCATCGGCTGCATTGGCATTGGCAACATGGGCCTGGGTGATGCCAAGGCTTCCACCAGCGTCCCCGGCGTCGAACTGGTCGCCGCCGCCGACATCTACACTGGTCGCCTCGAACGAGCGAAAGAAGTCTTCGGCAAGGGGCTCTTCACTACCCGCGACTACCGCGAGATTCTTGCCCGAACCGATATCGACGCTGTCATCGTCGCCACTCCCGACCATTGGCACGCCACCCAGGCCAGTGAGGCCCTCCTCGCCGGTAAACACGTCTATTGCCAGAAGCCCATGGTCCAAAAGCCCGAGGACGGCCACCGCGTCATCGCCGCCGAAAAGAAGTCCGGCAAGATTCTCCAGGTGGGCTCGCAGCGCGTGAGCAATATCCTCTATACGCGCCTCCGCGAGGTTATCCAGGAAGGCAAAATCGGCGAGATCCGCATGATCGAGGCCTACTACGATCGCAACTCCGCCCTCGGCGCCTGGCAGTACGTCATCCCCTACGACGCCTCGCCCCAGACCGTCGATTGGGATCGCTTCCTCGGCTCCGCCCCCAAGCGCCCCTTTGAACCCATCCGCCTCTTCCGTTGGCGCAACTACCAGGACTATGGCACCGGCATAGCCGGCGACCTCTTTGTCCACCTCTTCAGCGGCATCCATTACGCCATGGATTCCATGGGCCCAGAGCGTGTCTACGCCAGCGGCGGCACTTACTTCTGGAACGACGGCCGCGATGTGCCCGATCTCCTGGTCGGACTCTACGATTACCCCAAGACCGACAAGCACCCCGCCCACCAGGTCACTTTGCGCGTTAATTTCGAAGCCGGCACCGGCGGCGGCCAGAGCTTCCGCTTCACGGGTACCGAAGGCTACATCACGCTTGATGTCGGCAACGGCTTTACGGTCACTTCCATCCCGCGCGAATCCCGTCCCGGCTACGACCTTGAGCCCTTCCCCGCCCACGTCAAAGAGAACTTCCTCAAGTCCTACAAGGAAAAGCACCCGGACCAAAAGCCGAGCGCCGATTCCCTGCGGCCCGCGGCGAGCTGGAGCTACCGCACCCCGCCCGGCTACACGGAACAATACGCGCATCACGCCAACTTCATCGATGCCATCCGCAACCAGCGCGCCGTCATTGAAGACGCCTCCTTTGGTCTGCGCGCCGCGGCCCCAGCGCTTTTGAGCAACACCTCCTATTTCGAGAAGAAGCTCGTGCACTGGGACCCCGTCGCGATGAAGGTCAAAGCCTGATTAAGGCAGTAGAGTAAAGTTCACCTCGATCTCCGTCTCTACCTCTACTGGATTGCCGTTCAGCAGCGTAGTCTCATAGCGCCACTGCTTTACGGCATCGAGTGCGGCTCTCACCAAGCGCGGGTCCACTAATTGATTAATGACCTCGGCCAATTCCACAGAGCCATGCTTGCCCACCCGAGCCCGAATTAGCACCGTTCCCTGCACACGCTCGGCCTTGCAGTCCGGAGGATACATCGGCGTCACCTTTGTCACGAGCTTTTCCCGCATCGCTTCACCGGACACTCGCAACTTACCCACTACGTTCGATCCCGGCGGCGGTGGTGGCGGCGGCGGCGGCGGGGCTCCCGCTTCGTTCTTCCAGCGCGATTGCGGCTCCACGCTGGCTTTGCCATCGTACAAGACCGGGTCAAACTTGGTCGTGCGCCCCTCGGCCACCTGCAGCCCGGACACCTCCAGCTTCGCGTAGCCATCCCGCGTTATCGTCACCGTCCAACTCCCGCCCGGCAGGCCTTGAAACTGGAACTGCCCTTCGGCATTGGTCTTCACGACTTCCTTCCTCGTGTTGCCCATGACCTCCGAGAAGCGGGTCCCATCGCTCACCAGCACCCGCGCTCCGCCCACCGGCGCACCGCTTGCATCTTTCACCACGCCGCGAATCCCGGTCACTGCCTCTTGCGCCAACACCCGGTAGCCGGTCACCGGAATTAAAAGTCCCAATCCGCATAGCGCCACCAGCGCCGCCGTCGATCTCTTCAAATGGTCGTGGGAACGGAATGGATCTAGCACCATCCGCACCCGGGAATCTAAAGTATTTGGTCTTGCCATGGCAAGTCCTCCTTCTAAATAAGCCGTCTCTCCTACACCGCTGCTGCCTCCTTTGAGGCCCCGCGCAATTTCCACCAGATGTTCCGCGTAGCGGCTCGGCGCCACGCCCTGCGCCAGCACCCCGTCGTCACAGGCCTGCTCGCATTCTTCCGTCATTCGCATCCTGGCCCACCAAACCAGTGGGTTCGGCCAATACAGCGCGGTACCCAACAGCCCCGCCAGTTGCCACCATAAGTCCAAACGCGCCACATGCTGTCTCTCGTGCGCCTCGACGGCCTCCCGACGCTCCGCTGTCCAACTCTCGGCCGCCGGAGGCAAGTACACCCGCGGCCTCCACAAGCCCATCACCATCGGCACCGTGAGACTTTGCGCCTCCACTCGTCTTCGCAGCATCGCCGTTGCCACCGCCGCCCGCCCCAGAATCCCTACTGCCCCCAGCGCATGCATCCACATCGCAAGCAGCGCCCAGTTCCAGGTGGCCCCGGTGAGACCCTTAGTGAGATCGTTCCCATTCACCGTCACCCGCATTCTCCCCGCCGCTTCGGCCCATCCCTGGGGCACTTCCACCGCTTGCGTATACGAAACCCACGCAAGCCGAGGCGCCCATGGCAGCACTAGCAAAAGGCAAAATGCCCCCGCCCAGATCGCATGCCGCAGCGCCGCGGAAGCCTTCTGAAGCGCCGCCGTCACCAGCGCCGCCGAACCCAGCACCACCGTCGATTGAACCGCCAGCGTCAGGTAAGTATCGGTAATCATCTCCCCTCCTTGCGCGCCTGATCGATCAACGCCTGCAGCCGGTCCAATTCCTCATCGCTTAATTTCGCCGCCTGCGGATCCAAGAGCGCCGCCGCCGCCATCCCCGGCGACCCTCCAAAAAACGTATCCACCAATTGCCGCACCGCGCTCTTGCGTGCCTTCTCCTGCGATACCGCCGGATAGTACACATAGCGCGTCGCTTCCTGTTCGTGTTTAACCAGCCCCTTGCGCTCCATCGTGGCCAGATGCGCCCGCACGGCCGAATAGCTGGGCGCCTCCTCCATCTCAACGCTGATCTCTCCCGCCGTCGCCTTTTTCAAGCGATGCAGCACGTTCATGATTTGCCGTTCCCGGCGCGATAGGTCGTCGCTCATAGTTGTGATGCTAGAAAACTAGCATATGCTGGAAATCTAGCATTGATCCGCGCCGATTGCAACAGTTTTCTTGGCGCTGATTCATTTCCCTCGTTAATCTTGATCACCTATACGAAGGAGCCCCGAGGAACCACTACGCCGCGATGTGCTACCAAACCGCGAACCGCTACTCGGAGACCTGGGAGGAGGCGATCCTGCAATTCCCCGAATTGATCGACCACTGCCGGACTTTTATGTTGCTCCTTTACTTCCGCACTATGGATTTGCTGGCTGGCAAGGAATGTGGCGCCACCTCCCGCTTCATCGAGGCTGCGGTAAATTCATCAGGCTCTCCCTACTTTGCCGCGGGCCTCATCCTGCGTGCCTTCCCAAACAGTCCTCTGCTGATCTGGGATCCTATCCAGCTCGTTCCACTTGGCCAGGACGATACAAAGTCGGGAGCCTACTGCCGTTGGCCCGTTCGCACGTGGGCGAAGGTGAAAAGTGTGCACTACAGCGGCATCAATGGTCTCGCCGCCTAATGTCGGCCCGGCACTTACACTAGCCCTAACAGAGGAATCAAGGCCGCATCCCCGTCCTACACCTGGCTCTAGCAGTTTTCGGAAATCTTTCTTCGTCAGCCCGCATCTCTCCCCTCGTATGCGTCAACTTTCCCTCGCCCTCCTTGCAGCCGCGCTCCTCACAGCTCAAACGCATTCTTTGGAAGTAACCGTCAAGGGTTTCAAAAGCGAGAAAGGCATGGCCGCAGTCGCAGTCTTCAAGGACGCCTCGTCCTTCCCCACGAAGGCCGAAAAAGCCGTCGCCATGCTCCGCGTCCCCATTTCCGGCGGTATCGCCACGGCCAAGTTTGACGGCCTTTCCCCCGGCACCTACGCCGTCGCCGCCTATCATGACTTGAACAACAACTCCAAGCTCGATGCAAACTTCATCGGCATTCCCAAAGAGCCCGTCGCCGCCTCCAAAGACGCCAAAGGCCGCATGGGCCCGCCCGCTTTCAAAGACGCCAGCTTCGAGATCCCGGCGACCACCTCGCTCATCGTGAACCTCCAGTAGCTCCAGAATTCTGCATCGCCCCAAGGACTTCGTCGCTGCCAAACAATTGAGGGGTAAAGGCGTTTAATAGCCCCTACCCCTCGCATAACCGAGAAACTCTAACGATTAGTCGCCATCCAGCCCGGTTCTCTCCGGAACGAATGCGAACTATCGTTTACAGGACATTGCAGCAGGTATGGAAGTGCATTTCGTGTGGCAGATCGTCGCAGCCGGTATAGTACACGGTTACGTTGAACTCTTCCATTTGGGTGGTGGGACTGCAGCCAGTACTGCATGAGTTGTAGGTATTGCTGCCATACACCCAATTTCTCGTGCCAAGAATCGAAGCCACAAAGCAGCTTCCCACCCCTCCGACGTCACTGCAGTTGACATTGAAAGTTACGCAGGAGGGCAGGATAGCGCTTGAAATAGAGAGTGCGAGGACGACGCTTCGGATAATCGATTTCACTGGCGCACCCCCGTGTAAGCCATCAACTGGCCTTCCGGCGTCAGAAAGCCAAGCCCCTGTTGCAACGAAAACAGATTGCCGTGGAATGGCACGTGCTTGGGACTCTCGTTGGGGAACTGCAGGAACAGGGCGCGTTGAGATCTGCCCGTGGCATCGACCTCCAAAGCGTAATTGCCTTGGCCCGGTTCACCCCGGCTTAGGATGAAGAGGTGCCGGTCCGGCGAGTTCTGAGCATGATTAAGGATGACCGATTCGTAGCCCATAATCCCGGGAGAGACCGTCCTGGGCGGACTTTTCCTTTTCGCCTCCTCCACCAATTTGGAGTCCAGCGTGTACCAGACGCCTGCTATGTGGCCATCGTTGACGCGATCCACCCGAAAGCTGCCGCTTACCGGGTCCAGGATAACTAGCTTCTCGTTCGACGATTGCCCGAACCGGAAGAAAGCGGGAAAAGCGGCAAGATTGTCGATTCGATCGCTGGTTCCCGAGGCCAAATCGGTGCGATATAACTCCATTACATTCTGATCCTTCACGATAAAATAGGCCTTGCCATCAGCAATGGTTACGCCAGTGGCCGCCCGAAAAGGCAACGAGATCGTTAGGGATTTCCCGGTCGAAGGCTTCAGCGAATAGAGCGTGGCCCCGTTCCGGGATCCCTGCGCCCAGATCACCAAATCATCGTCTACCGCGACTGGCACATTTGCCACCATTTTGAATTCCACGCGGTCGGCTACTTTCCCCGCGACGATTCGGAGATAGGTGCGCGTACCACTACTTGACGCCGAATCCACGACCGCGCAGATCGCCGGTCCGAGGACTTTCGTGGTAACTATAATGCTACCTGGGGAAAAAAGCTTTTCATGGAGAAGCCGTGCTTTCACCGGAGACTCTGCAGCAGGTAGGTTGGTGCCTACCGAAACCAACAGCAATAAGGAAAGAAGTAGGTACTTCATGCGATTAGTATGAAACTCGAACTAAAAAAAACAATATTTATTTTTATTTCGAATGCAATACACCGTCTAAGTGCATGTAGCAAAGCGACTTCACCCGCCTGCGGCCTTTTGCCGAATGAGACTCGTCCGGCCCTCACCGGTATGATTTACACTTCGGGCTTATGTAACTCGAAGTAAGCTTGACGCGACTCCAGTATCGCCTTCCGCGCTTCCTTGGGTCCGCCCCAGCCCTCGATCTCCGTCCGCTTGCCTTCCAGTTCCTTGTAGATCGTAAAGAAGTGCTCAATTTCCCTTCGCACGTGGGGGAAAACCTGGTCGATCGTATGGATCTGCTCGTAACGCGGGTTGCGCGTTGGCACCGCCAATACCTTCTGGTCCCGCTCCGAGCTGTCTATCATGTTCAAAATCCCCACCGGCCTCACCATGATCAGGCATCCCGTCACGCTCGGCTCCGTCACCAGACACAGGATGTCGAGTGGATCGTTGTCCTCCGCCATCGTCCCAGGGATAAATCCGTAGTCCCCAGGATAATGAACGGAAGAGTACAGGCTCCGATCCAGGCGGAAGAGTCCCAGCTTCCCGTCGTACTCATACTTGTTGGCGGAGTTTTTTGGAATCTCCACAATCATCCGTACGATCTCCGGCATTTCCTCGCCGGGATCGATGTCGTACAACGACTGGCCTAACATGCCCTCTCAATGTAGCAAATCCAAGATTTCCTGCGAGGGAATCTTCTTTCGAAAGTTTTATCCAATTGCTAGCGCTTAAGCCGGCCTATGACACTACATCTAGTGGTCGAGCCTCCGATTCGAGTGTTTTCCCACTTTCCGTCTCTAAGCGAAAGAAAAGAGAAGACTTCCGCGCGGACACCCATTCGCAAAAAAAGTAATTAAACCCTTGATTCCTCCTCAAGGGCTGCCCTATAGTTTACCTAGAGAACCGAGTGGCGCAAAGTGGCGTAAAGTGGCCCACCGGAGAAGGAATCTAGATTGGCTCAACCTCGTCGAGACGAGCGCTGGCAGAGTGCGCCATTGGCGTACCTCCCGTGTAGTGTCGATAACAAGGGCCGATTAAAGGTTCCGGCGGAGATCCAGCGCTGGATGGAACGGCTGGATACACAGTTCTTTGTAACAACATGGTCAGGCCTTGATTTTCAAGTGTATACGCGGGAAGGCTTCGTGAGCCAGATTAACTTTCTGGAAGAGGTTTCTCTCGATCCGGAATTGAGAGAGTCCGCCCGGCGGACTATCTTCAATGGACGGAAGTTCGGGGCCGACGTCAGCATGGATTCCGACGGCCGGGTTCTCCTCCCCCCTTTGCTCCGGCAGAAGCTATCCATCGAGAAGCAGGCGGCTTCGTTCTACATCGGCGTTGATTATGACCATTTCACGGTAATGCCGGCGGAGGCTTTCCTGAATATGTCGGAGGCCTTCGAGCCTTCGATGGCGGCCGACGCGGAACTGATGAAGTCCGTCGGCTTGAGGTAAAGAGTTTGAGAGAACACTTCCCGGTGATGTCCGAGGAAGTTCTGGCATATCTCGCCGTTCGCAAGGATGGCGTCTATGCCGACCTGACTGCTGGCCTTGGGGGGCATTCCAAACAAATTGCGGCGCTCCTTGAGACCGGCACCCTGGTTATGAACGACCGGGACGGAGAGAGCTTGGCGTTGGCCGTTGAGAATACGCGTGAATTTGCGCCGCGTATCCGGCCGACGCAGGGTGTTTTCTCCACGTTCCCGGCGCGGTTGACGGCCTTGGGCCTCAGCCGCCTCGATGGCGTTTTGGTTGACCTTGGCGTGAGCATGCTGCAGCTCACCGAGGCCGACCGAGGATTTTCGTTCCGTCTCGACGGCCCTCTTGACATGAGGATGAGCCGCGACGACGACAACGCGCTAACGGCGGCCGACGTGGTCAACACGTTTACCGAAGAAAATTTGGCCAATGTTCTCTATGAATACGGCCAGGAAGGAGCTTCGCGGGCAATTGCTAGAGCAGTGGTCAGAAGGGGGCGTCCCATTCAGTCAACTCGACACCTTGCCCAGGTTATCGAGTCGGTGATGCCCCGCACCACAAAAATTTCACCGGCCACGAAAAGTTTCATGGCCCTTAGAATTTTCGTGAATCGGGAGTTGGAAGAGCTAGCCGCGCTGCTCGCTTGGCTCCCGCAAATATTGGCCCCGGAGGGCAGAGTTGTGTTTCTGACCTTCATGTCCACGGAAGACCGGATCGTCAAACGATCCTTTCAAGATTTTCAAAAGGCTGGACTGGCCAAGATCTTAACCAAGCACGTCGTCAAGCCTAGCGACGAAGAGGTGCGCCGCAATCCAGCCAGCCGCAGCGCCAAATTACGAGCCTTGGCGTGGGCCCCACACAGTTAGGCCGCACCGGCTTAGAACGCACCGGCTCAGAACGCAACGAAAACCGATAACCGCATCCAGAACGAGGAAACATGACCGCCACTGCAACCCCCAGGGAACAAGATCAAAGCACCGCCCCGCGCCCATCGGTCCGCGGCCGCCTCTCGGTGCGGAAGCGCGAGCCCGAGCAGCGCAAGATGCCCGCCTTCCCCAACGAAGCCTTGTACTTCGAAGCGAAGTTTATCGACAACTCCCAGGTCGTCCGGGCGGAAGATCCTTCGGCCGGACGGCTTTGCTGGAGGGCCATTGGTGGCGTCGTCGCCGTTTCGGCCATCAGCGCCGGTCTCATGTTGCCGAGCGCCTTCCGGATCGTGACCGGACAGAAAATCGTCGCTCTCCGCACGGAAGGCAAACAGCTCCGGGACGAGATCGCGGAGCTTCGCGCCCAGGTCGCCCACTACTCCGGCCGCAAGCAGCTCGAGGAGTACGCGCGAAGCCAAGACCTTTTCGACCCGCAGCCCAATCAGGTGCAACACATTACCCCGAAAGGATCCTACGCGAAGAACAGTCTCCCCTCCGGAAAGTAGAAGGCGCCGGGCGTCCGGCGTTTGACCAATGGCGCCTTGCGCCTTCTACTCCCTTTTTTCGATAGCGACACGCCATGCTCTACCCGCCGATCGATCCCGCCGCCGAACGCCGCGCCCGCCGCCTCCTGCGCTGGCTTGCCCTGTGGGGACTCGCCATTTTTGGTCGCCTCGTTTACCTTCAAGTGGTCCGGCATGAATACTTCGCCGCTGTGGCGGACGACCAGCAAATTCACCGCGTCGAGATTCCCGCGCACCGGGGAACGATTTATGACCGCAACGGGCAAATCCTTGCCATTACCGTTCCCACCGAAAAAGTCGTCGTCGATCCCGCCCGCCTATCCGACAAGTCCTTTGCCGCGGCGATCCTCGCGGAAATCTTATCGCTCGACGCCGCCAAGCTTGAAGTTGACTTGACCGAACGCGCCCAACGCAAATCCGGCAATCACTATTTCGTAGTGGCTCCCCGCGCCAGCCAGGAGCAGGCGCAAAAGCTCAAAAGCCTAAAACTTGGCTGGCTCCAGTTTGAAAGCGGCAGTCTCCGCGTGTATCCGAACGACGATCTCGCGGCACACGTCCTGGGGGGAGTCGACTCCCAAATGCACGGGAACGCCGGAGTTGAGCAGGGCCTGGAGCACGAATTGGCCGGCTACTCCGGGTATGCGGACCTCGTTACAGACGTCGGGCAACGCGGCTTTGAATCCCACATCGAAGCCGAGCCCATACCCGGCAACGACGTCACCCTGACTCTGGACCACCGCATTCAGTACGACCTGGAGCAGGAGCTGGTCAAAGCCATGAAGTCCCCCGAATGCGGCACCTGCAAGACCGCCCGCGGCATCGTCCTCGATCCCCAAACGGGCGACATCCTGGCCATGGCCAATTACCCCACATACAATCCCAACGAGAAAGTGACCAATAGCGAGGTCCGCCGTAACCTGGCCGTACAAAGCGCGTTTGAACCCGGAAGCGTATTCAAGGTCTTTACCGTTGCTGGAGCTATCGAGGACGGTCTGGTAACTCCCGCCACCGGCTATCACTGCGGCTATGGCCGCCTGAACTTATTTGGGCGTACCATTCATGAGGCAAAAAAAGGCGGTTACGGTTACTTGACCGTCGAAGACATCCTTGCCAAATCTAGCAATATTGGCGCCATTAAGGTCGCCTTGGAGTTGAAAGAAAAGCGCTTTCACGAGTTCATCCGCCTCTTCGGTTTCGGCTCCCGCACCGGCTTGCCCCTGCCCGGCGAGTCCCCGGGTCGCGTGCTTCGCCTTAGCCGTTGGACCAAAAGCTCCATTGGCTCCGTCGCCATGGGCCACGAGGTCATGGCCACCACCGTGCAACTGGCTCAAGCGGCGGCCGTCATCGCCAATGGGGGCCGCCTGGTTTCACCAAGGCTTGTGCAGCGCGTCGCCCCGAACGCACTCTCCGGCCAGGCCCCGTTGCGCCAGATCTCCTATGAGGAAGCCGTGCCGGATGCCAAGACGGTCCTTAGCCCCGCCACGGTCGTTACCATGCGCAACATGATGGACCGCGTTGTGGTTGCGGGAACGGGCAAGCCCGCCAAAATCCCCGGTTACTCCTCGGGCGGCAAAACCGGCAGTGCCCAAATCTACGACCCCAAATCCGGAGTCTATCTCAGCCAGTATCATGCTTCGTTTATGGGTTTTGCTCCCCTCAATAATCCACGCGTGGTCGTTGTAATTACCCTCGATGGCTCCTCCAAGTATGGTGGCGTCGTGGCCGCGCCCGTCTTTAAGGCGGTTGCAGGTTCCGCCCTGCGCACTTTGAATGTTCCTACTGACCTGCCGGTCAAAGAAGAAATCGCCAAGGCTACCGAGCCGGACTCCGCCGACGCATCTTTTGCCGAGCTAACTTCGGAAAAACCTGTGGATAACTCGGAAAACTGGGAAGCGTCCGAAGTCAAGGCTACTCTACTAACTCCCGACTTCATGGGTAAGTCCCTTCGCGAGGTCATCGCGCAATCCGCCGCCCAGGGCTTCCGCATCGACCCGCTTGGCAGCGGCTTGGTCCGTTCCCAAAGCCCGGCGCCCGGTGAGCCCGCCGTTTTTGGGCAAAGAATTCGTGTGCGGCTCGGCCGCTAGATCGCAAGAGGAGAAAAAGACAAAAGACTTGCATTCCCGGCGGATCGTTGAACTCGTAGCAGGCATCCCGTTACTGACCCCGCTTCCCAAAGCGGCGGGCGAGCTCGTCTCTACGGGACTGCACTTCGACTCCCGCCGCATCCTTCCCGGCTATCTCTTTTTTGCCTTTGCGGGCGCCAATGTCGACGGACGCTCCTTTGTTCCCCAAGCGCTGGCCCACGGCGCAGTCGGGGTGGTGAGCGAGTTGCCCGCTTACGCCGGATTTGAGGGCCTTTGGATTCAGGTATCTCACGCCCGGCGCGCCATGGCTTTGATGGCGCGTAAGTTCTTTGACGATTTGACTCGCCGCACGGTCCGTCTCTTCGGAGTCACTGGCACCAACGGCAAGACCACTACGGTCTACATCTTGCACTCCATCCTCGAAGCCGCCGGCTACTTTACGGGGATGTTTGGCACCATCGAGTATCGCCTTGGGCCCACGAAGTTACCCAGCGTAAATACGACTCCGGAGAGTGTCGACTTATACGAGGCCATGGCGCATTTAGCGGAGTCCAATATCTCCGCCGCGCCGCTTGCCGTGGCGATGGAGGCCTCCTCGCACGCCCTTGCGCTGGGCCGCATCTGGGGCCTGCACTTCCACGGCGCCGTCTGGACCAATCTAACGCGCGACCACCTGGATTTCCATGGCTCGATGGAGAAGTACCGCGATGCGAAATTCGAGCTGTTCCGGGGTCAGGACGCCCCGCCGCCCGCCTTCGCCGCAGTCAATGCCGATGACCCGATCGCAGCGCAAATCCCTGTGGCGCCGTCTACCCAGGCTTGGACCTACGCGGTCCATTCCCCCGCCCTGGTCCGCGCCGAGCATTTGGAAACCTCGTTTTCCGGAACCCGCTTCGATCTCGTTTCTCCTCTCGGCCGCCTGCCCATCTTCACGCCCCTCTTAGGTGACATCAACGTCGCCAACATCTTGGGCGCCGCCGCCGTTACGCTTTTGAGTGGCATCCCGCCCGAACTGGTATCGCAAGGCATCGCCCAACTCCGCAGTGTCCCAGGCCGCTTCGAGCGAATTGACGCCGGGCAGCCCTTCCTTGTCGTCGCGGATTACGCCCATACCGACGACGCCCTTCGCAATGTCATCCGTGTTGCGCGCACTCTCCAGCCCAAACGCGTCATAACGCTATTTGGATGTGGCGGCGACCGGGACCGCAGCAAACGTCCACTTATGGGCGCCGCAGCTGCCGAGGCCAGCGACTTTGTCATCCTCACCAGCGACAATCCGCGGACGGAAGATCCCCTCGCCATTCTCAACGACGCCCTGGTCGGCTTGGGGCGATTCGATACTCCCTATCTCGTCGAGGTGGATCGCGCCAAAGCGATTCGCCAAGCCATCGCGATGGCCGCTCCCGGCGACCTGATTCTCCTCGCTGGCAAAGGCCACGAAGACTACCAGATCATCGGCCAGACCAAACATCCCTTTGACGACCGTCTCGTGGCCCGCCAAGCCCTGGCCGCCCAAGGCTACGCGGAGCGGACCGCATGATTCTCTCTCTTGCCCAAATCGCCCAGTTTCTGGGGCTATCGCTTCCCGCCGCGTCTCTGCTGATTTCCAGCTACTCCATCGATTCGCGCCACGTCGAACCCGGTGCCCTCTTTATCGCTCTCCCCGGCGAAAAGGCCGACGGCCACGATTACGTCGCCAACGCTTTCGCGCAAGGCGCGGTCGCCGCCCTGGTAAACCGTCCCATACCCGAGTCTCCTGGTCCGCAGCTAGTCGTCCCCGAGGTTCTATCCGCTTTGCAAACGTTGGCCGCGCAGGCCCGCTTGCACTGGGCTAAGACGGTCATCGGCGTTACGGGCAGCGCTGGCAAAACTTCCACTAAAGATGCCATTGCCACTTTGCTTGGCGCCGCCATGCCGGTCAGCCGCACCATGGGTAATTTCAACAACCATATCGGGCTGCCCCTCTCTATCCTCCGCATCGACGAATCTTCGCATGCCGCGGTCCTCGAAATGGGCATGAACCATGCCGGCGAAATTGCCGGGCTCTGCCGTATCGCTAAGCCGGACGTCGGCGTCGTTACCAACGTCGGCTATGCCCACGTCGAAAACTTTCCTGAGGGCATAGACGGAATCGCCGCCGCCAAACGCGAACTCATCGATGCGCTTTCCCCCGGCGGCACGCCCGTACTCAATGCCGACGACCCCCGCGTTGCCGCCATGGCCACCCGTGCGGAAACGTTTGGTACCGTCCCTGCGGCCAAAACGCGCGCCACGGACATCGCCTACTCTCTCTCGGGCGCGCACTTCTCCATTGATGGGCACGCCTTCTCGTCCCGCGTCCCCGGTCGCATCGGCGTCCTGAACGTTAGCGCCGCCGTGGCCGTGGGCCGCCTCTTCGGCGTGCCGCTGGCCGCTCTCGCCGAGCGAGTCCACGAAATTCCTCTCTCCCAAATGCGTGCCGACCGCTCGGTCGTTAACGGCATGCAGATCTGGAACGATTGCTATAACTCCAACCCGGACGCCGCCCGCGCCATGCTGGACGTGCTCCGCGACACCGCGCTAGCCTTCCAACCCGCTGGCCGCCAGATCGCCGTCCTGGGGGAGATGCTCGAACTTGGCCATTGGGCCGAGCCTCTTCATCGCGAGCTAGGAAGCTATGCGGTGCAGAGTGGTGTCACTGTGCTAATTGGGATACGCGGCGCGGCTCGACTAACCGTCGAGTCAGCGTTGAAAGCTGGTTTGCCTGATCGCGCCGCGTCCTTTTTTGAAGATCCCTCCGCCGCCGGTGCCTACCTGAAACACCTTGCCCGTCCCGGTGACTCTCTTCTCTTTAAAGGATCGCGCGGCACCCGGGTAGAGCTCGCACTCGAAGCGTTCTTGAAGCCCGCGGGCGGCGAGGCGGCCTCCTGACATGCTCTATTGGCTCCTTTTCGAACAGCTTCAGCCCTTCTTCGGCCCCCTGCGCCTCTTCGGCTACGTCACCTTCCGCACCACGATGGCTCTCATCACAGCCCTCCTGATTAGCCTCCTGCTTGGCCCTTGGCTCATTCGCAAATTGCGTGAACTGAGTGTTGGCCAGTTCATACGCGAAGACGGTCCCAAGAGCCACGCCACCAAGGCCGGCACGCCTACCATGGGCGGTCTCCTGATCGTTGTCTCCATCCTGGTTCCCACCCTGCTCTGGGCCAACCTGCGCAATGTTTACGTCTGGATCGCCATGGGCAGCCTCGTTGGCTTCGGAGCCATCGGCTTTTACGACGACTATACAAAAGTCAAAAAAATGCGCAATCTGGGCCTCACCGCCCGCCAGAAATTTCTCCTGCAAGTCCTGGTCGCCATGGCCATTGGCTTTGCTCTGCTGTTGTTGAATGCCAAAGGCGTCTACTCCACGTCCATGAACGTGCCCTTCTTCAAGTTCTTCCGGCCGGATTTGATCATCGGCCCTTGGGCCACCAATCCCTGGACTTTCCCCCTCGCCTTCGCGCCCTTCTATCTCTTCATGATCCTCGTCCTCGTTGGATCCACTAACGCGGTCAACCTCACCGACGGCCTGGACGGCCTCGCCATCGGCCTCATGATCATCGCCTCCAGCGCCATGACCGCTCTCTGTTATCTTGCCGGACACCGCGAATTCGCCACTTACCTTGAGCTCGAACGCGTGCCTGGAGGCAGCGAGCTCACCATTTTCTGCGCCACCATGATTGGCGCTTCCCTTGGCTTCCTCTGGTACAACGCTCACCCCGCCGAAGTCTTCATGGGCGACGTAGGCTCCCTGGCCCTTGGTGGCTCCATGGGCACCGTGGCGGTCCTCATCAAACAAGAGCTCCTGCTTCCGCTGATCGGTGGCGTCTACGTCCTCGAACTCCTCAGCGTCGTCCTGCAGGTTGGCAGCTACAAGCTGCGCGGTAAGCGTATCTTCAAAATGGCGCCCATCCACCACCACTTCGAACTCCTCGGCTGGAAGGAATCGAAGGTCATTGCCCGCTTCTGGATTGTCGGCCTCATCATGGCCTTGTTCGCGCTGGCCACGCTGAAACTGCGATGAAACACGATCTCCACGGCCAAACCTTCCTCGTCCTCGGCCTCGGCAAGAGTGGCCTCGGCGCCATCGCGTTGCTTCTCGCCCAGGGCGCTCGAGTCCTTGCTACCGCCGATCGCGCTTCGGCCTCCCCCGTTGACTTCCTCACGCCCGATCAAGCTCTCCAAGCGTCTTTCGATAACCTCATCCTCTCTCCCGGCGCTCCCTTGGAACACCCCCTCGTGCAGCATGCTTTGGCTTTGCACCGGCCGGTTTTAGGCGAACTGGAATTGGCTTATCGTTTCCTCTCCGGCCCCATTGCCGCCATCACCGGCTCCAATGGCAAGACCACCACCACCGCCCTGGCCGGTCGCATGCTCGAAAGATCCGGCATTCCGGTCCAAGTCGGCGGCAACATCGGCCTGGCCGTCACGGCGATGGTCTCCACCAGCCGCTTGCTGCAGTTGAACCTCCTGGAAGTCTCCAGCTTCCAACTTGAGTCCATCATCCACTTCCGCCCTAACATCGCCGCCGTCCTTAACGTCACACCCAATCACTTAGACCGTCACGGCGACCTGGAGGCTTACCGCAACGCCAAGGGCCGCATCTTCAAAAATCAGCTCCCCGCCGACCACGCCGTCCTAAACCAGGCCGACCCCGGCAGTTCCTCTTATGCCCCGCGCCTTTCGTCCCGCGTTTCCTGGTTTGAGGGCGATGCGGCCCAGTTGAGTGGCAATAACATTGAGCTCTTCGGCCGTGCCTTGATGGGCACGGGCGATATCCCGCTGCCCGGTCGCCATAATCTCGAAAATGCGATGGCCGCGGCCGTCGTCGCTTCCCTCGCCGGTGCTTCCCATGAGGCCATCGCCCAAGCCGCCGCCGACTTCCGGGGCGTGCCCCATCGTCTTGAGTTCATCCGCGATTGGCGCGGCGTCAAGTTCTACAACGATTCCAAAGCCACCAGCGTCGATGCCGCCTTGAAGGCCGTCTCCAGTCTGCCCGGCCCGCTTTGGCTCATCTTGGGCGGCAAGGGAAAAGGCGCTCCCTACACCCCTCTCCTCCCCCAGTTGCTGGAGAAAGCCCATACCGTCCTCGTCATCGGCGAAGACGCCTCCAACATTGAACGCGACCTCGCCGCCCACGTCCAGCTGTTGGCCGCGGGCACTCTAGCTCACGCCATCGAGCTCGCGGCAAGCTCCGCCTCCCCCGGCGATACCGTCCTGCTGGCCCCCGCCTGCGCCAGTTACGATCAATTCCAATCCTTTGAACAACGCGGCGATACCTTCCGCGACTTGGTCAACGCCCTATGAGGAAACACCCATGGCCCGCCGTCTAACAGACTGGACTCTCTTCTTCACCGTTCTCATGATGACCTGCTTCGGCCTCATCATGGTCTACAGTTCCACCTCCATCTCCGCCGCCTTCCGCGGGCGGGACCCCGAAGCTTTGCTGCTGCGCCAGCTCTTCGCCGCGGGCGTCTCCTTCCTGGCGCTTATGTGGCTGAAGCGTCAAAACTACCTCTTGCTTAAGGACCCAATTTGGGCCTTCATCCCGCTGGGCCTGGTGGCCGCCATGCTTCCCCTGGCTTACTTTATGGATGCCCGCACCCACCGTTGGATCCGCACTCCTTTCATCCAGGTCCAACCCAGTGAATTCGCCAAGCCCGCGCTGATCCTATTCCTCGCCTATTTCCTCACGCGTCGCATGCCCGCCGTCAATAGCAAACACACGCTTCTCCCCGTCACGCTCGCCTTTGCCGTGATTGCCGCCGCCGTCGTCGTTTCAGACCTGGGCACGGCCATTGCGCTGGTCGTTCCTGCCGTCGCCCTGCTCTATGTCTCCGGCATTAAGCGCCGCTACCTCGCCATTGCCGCGGGCATCGCTGTTCTTGCCATTTCCGGTGCCGTCGTTTCCAAGCCCTATCGCCTGGCTCGGGTCATCGCCTTCGTCGATCCGGAATACAAGATCATCTCTAAGTTCGACCCCCACGGGTATGTCAAGGCCTACGTCGGCCAGAGCTTCTCTACTACCGATCCCGACTACCAGATTCGCCAAGCCAAAATTGCCCTAGGCTCCGGTGGCGTTTTCGGTCTCGGCATCATGCAAGGCCGCCAGAAGCTCATGTATCTGCCCGAGCCCCATACCGATTGCATCTATGCCGTGGTTGGCGAGGAGCTTGGCCTTTGGGGCACCACCGCCCTGCTCGCCGGCTACTTCGTAATCTTCTGGCGCGGCTTCCGACTTTTCTATCTGGCCAAGGATGACTTCGGCCGCTTCCTCGCGTTGGGCATCAGCGTCTCCATCCTGGTGCAGGCGCTGATCAATATCAGCGTCGTTCTTGGCATGGGGCCCGCCAAAGGGATCCCCTTGCCTCTGATTAGCTATGGCGGCAGTTCCCTGCTGGCCACTCTGATTTCGCTCGGCATCCTCATGAGCGTCAGTGAGGACGCCCAGTGGCTCGAAAGCGCTTCCTAATGGCGGGCGGAGGCACTGGCGGGCACGTTATGCCGTTGCTGGCGGTAGCCGAAGAATTGCGTCGCCGCGGCCATCAGCCCCACTTCATCGGCACACGCCAAGGCTTCGAAGCCCGCCTCGTTCCCCAACGCTCCTTTCCGTTAGACTTTGTCGAAGTCTCCGGATTCCAAGGGGCCGGCCTAGGGCAAAAGCTTCGCCTGGCTTGGCAGTTGCCGTCCAGCGTCTTGTCCAGCCTTTCCGTCATCGGCCGGGAGCGGCCACGCGTTTGCTTCAGCCTCGGCGGCTACGTCGCCGCGCCCCCCGTTCTTGCCTCCGTCCTCAAGGGCCTTCCCTTAGTCGTCATGGAACCCAATGCCATGCCCGGTCTCGTAAACCGGCTCCTGGGCCGCTTCGCCAAAAAAGCCCTGCTCAGCTTTGAAGCCGCGCGAGACTACTTTCCCGTTAACTCCTCTGAGCTCAGTGGGCTTCCTGTTCGTGGCGAATTCTTCGCAATCGAGCCCAAAGCCCCCGGCCCGCGCTTCCAAGTTCTCGTCACGGGCGGCAGCCAAGGCTCGCAAACTCTGAATCGCGCAGTCCGCGAGTCCTGGCCCCTCTTCGCCTCTTCTCCCTTGCCGGTCCGCATCGTCCATCAATGCGGCCGCCGCGAAGAAGAGGCCCTGCGCGAAGCCTTCGCGTCTAGCGACTTGGCCGGCCTTTTCGAATACGAACTCTCCGCCTTCATCGAGGACATGCCCGCCGCCTTTGCCGCCGCCGACTTAATCGTCTGCCGCGCGGGCGCCGGTACGCTCGGCGAACTCATGGCCTCCGGCCGCGCTTCCGTCCTGGTTCCTTATCCCTACGCCGCCGACGATCACCAAACCCGCAACGCCGAATCCATGGTCGCCGCCGGCGCCGCGCGTCTCCTCGCCGACCGCGACTTTTCCGCCGAGGCCTTCTTCCGCTTAGTTCAAGACTTGGCCGCGCAGCCCGCCACTCTTGCGCGCATGGCCGAACGAGCTCTCGCGCTACGGAAACCCGGTGCCGCTGAACGCGCCGCCGACATCCTGGAGGAACTGGCGGCCTGAAAATGTTACAGAATGAAGAGATAAGCTAAAACGTAATTGGTCAAAAATGTTTTTTCGTAAGCAACACTTCTATTTCGTCGGCGTGGGCGGCATCGGTATGAGCGGCCTCGCGGAAGTGTTGCTGACCGTCGGCCACAAGATCACTGGCAGCGACCTTAAGGCGAGCCCCATTACCCAGCGCCTCGAGTCTTTGGGCGCCCTCGTCCACCTCGGCCACCAAGCCTCCCAAGTCTCCGGCGATACTACCGCCCTGGTTGTCACCAGCGCCGTGGACGAATCCAATCCCGAGATCCAGGAAGCCCGCCGCCGCAAGATCCCCGTCATCCCCCGCGGAGAGTTGCTAGCCGAATTAATGCGCTTGAAGTTCGGCGTCGCCATTGGCGGATCTCATGGCAAGACCACCACTACTTCCATGACCGCCACCGTCCTTGCCCACGCGGGCCTCGATCCCACCGTCGTTGTGGGCGGCCGCGTTTCTACCATGGGCGGCTCCAACGCCCGCGTCGGCCAAAGCGACCTCCTCGTTGTGGAAAGCGATGAGTCCGACGGCAGCTTCCTCAAGCTGGCCCCGATCCTCGCCGTAGTTACCAACGTCGATCACGAGCACCTCGACCACTACAAGTCCTTCGACCGGGTTGAGGCCGCGTTTACGGATTTCGTCAACAAGGTTCCCTTCTACGGCGCCGCCATTGTCTGTATCGACGATGAAAACGTGCGCCGCCTTCTCCCCGGCTTCCAGCGCCGTACCATCACTTACGGCACCACACCCCAGGCCGACCTGATGGTCCGCAACATCGACTCGCGATCCACCTCCACCGTCTTTGAGCTCGTCCACAAAGGCGAATCTCTCGGGACCTTTGAAATCCGCGTCCCTGGACGCCACAACGTTTTGAATGCCGCCGCCGCCGCCGCCGTCTCCCTGGAACTTGGCCTCCACGCCGCCCAGATTGCCGCTGGCCTTGCGGCCTTTGAGGGCGTCGATCGCCGCTTCCAGCTCCGTGGCGTCGCGGCCGGTGTCACCGTCATCGACGATTACGGCCACCATCCCACCGAGGTCCGGGCTACTCTCGACGCAGCCCGCCAGCGCCAGTTTGCGCGCATTCACGTTCTCTTTCAGCCACACCGTTATACCCGCACCCAAATCTTAATGGACGAATTCGCCCGCAGTTTCTTTGAGGCCGATTCGCTGACGCTCCTCGACATCTACGCGGCCTCTGAGCCTCCCTTGGAAGGGGTCACCACCGCCCTTCTCATCGACCGCCTTCGTGCTCATGGTCAACGCGAAGTCCACTACGCGCCTACTCTTGACGAAGGCGCGCGCCAGGTCGCCGCCCTAGCCTCCCCCGGCGACATGATCCTAACCCTCGGCGCCGGCACTGTCTCTTCCTGCGCCGACACGATACTTGCAGAACTCGAAAAGAAGTCCCATGGCTGAGAAAACGAAGAAGAATCCGCCCACCTCCACCACCGCCCTTCTTGGTCGAGCCGTCTGGGTTTGCGCCATTTTGGTCGCTCTCGGCGGTGTCATTCTTGCCGAGGGCCAAGCCGTCGGCTTCCTCATGCGCGATCCCCGTTTCTTCCTGGAGCGTGCGAAGGAGTATGGTGACCCACCGCCCAACCTCCAAATCGACGGCCTCCGCTATACCGATCGGGATAGCGTCCTGCGCGTCTTTGAGGAAGATCTCGGCCGCAGCGTATACCTTTTGCCGCTCCACCAGCGCCGCTTGCAACTCCTGGGCATACCCTGGGTCGCCGACGCGACGGTTTCCCGCCTCTGGCCCGATCGCGTCAGCGTCCGGATTGTGGAGCGCTACCCCATCGCCTTCGTCAAGCAGAAAGGCGCTTCCGACGCGCTCCTGATCGATGCCGAAGGCTTTCTCATGAACGCGCCGCTTTCCGCTACCTTCCAGCTCCCTGTGGTGGCCGGCGTGGGCCCCGACATTCCGGAACCCACCCGCGTCGATCGCATGCGCCGCGTCGAACGCCTCATCCGCGAACTCGGCCCCAAAATCTCCGGCATCAGCGAAATCGACGCCTGGGACGTCAACAATCTACTCATCATCCAACCGCTCCATGGCCGTGCCGTCACCCTCAAGATGGGCTCTAAGAACTTTGGCGTACGCTACGAGAATTTTCTGGCCCTCGCGGACGACCTGCTGGAGCGGCTACCCAATGGCGTCATCTTTGATCTCCGCCTTCCCGAACAGGTCGTTGTAGGCGAAGACGCCTCCGTCCTCGCACCCGCGGCCGCTCCGCCTGCCGCTTCCACCACCGAAAAGAAGAGGAAACCCCGTGGCCGCTAAGCCCAACTCCAAATATTCCGTCGGCCTCGACGTGGGCAGCGCCTTCGTCCGCTGCGTCATCTGCGAAGTCTCCGGCGACAGCCTCAACTATCTCGGCCACGGCCTCTTTGAGTCCAAAGGCTGGTCCAAGGGCCGCATCGCCGACCCCGCCGTCATCAGTGAAGGCGTCCGCTGGGCCGTCCAGATGGCCGAAGCCCACACCCTCGTTTCCATCACCGGCGCCACGCTCGGCCTCGGCGGCGGCGGTATCGACGGCATGACCTCCCGCGGTGTCTACGAATTCGGCCGTCCCCGCCACATCGACTCCGACGACATGTCCTACGCCATCAAACAGGCCGCCGAAGTCAAACTCGAGCACGACCGCATGATCCTCCAGATTTGCCCCCAGGACTTCATCGTCGATGGCCGCTCCGGCTTCCGCAACCCTAAAGGCATGTCCGCCTCGCGCCTCGAGGCCCACGTCCACCTCGTTACTTCCAGCGAGCAGGAACATACAATCCTGTCCAGCGCCATCCATGAAGCCCACATGACTCTGGACGAAAGCGTCTTCGAAGCCATCGCCGCCGCCTACGCTTCCACCAACGAGGCCGAACGCGAACACGGTATCGCCGTCATCGACATCGGCGCCCATTCTACGGACGTCGCTCTCTATGAAGGCGAAGCCCTCGTCGGCAGCTTCAGCGTCCCCATCGGCGGCGACCACTTCACGCGCGACCTCGCTTACTTCCTCACCAGCACCCGCGAAGACGCGCAGGTGCTCAAGGAAGAATACGGCTGCGCCATGCTCGGCCTTCTCAGCGGCAACACCATCATTGAAGTCCCCTCGGCCGACGACCGCCCCGCTCGCGAAATTTCCCGCTGGCAAATCGTCGAGATCCTCGAAGCCCGCGCCGAACAGCTCTTCAACGTCGTCAAGAAAGAGATCCACGCTCTCGGCATGGACGACGGCCTCAACGAAGGGGTCGTGCTTTGCGGTGGCGGCGCCAAACTCCCGGGCATGCTCGATATCGCCGAAAGGGTCCTCAACTGCCCCTCCCGCAATGGCATCCCGGAATTCGTCAACCGCTGGCCCGCCGAATTGCTCACCCCCGAATGGACCACCGTCGCCGGCCTCGCCATGTACGGTGCGCGCCTGAAAATGCGCCGCGATTCCAAACGCAGAACCCCGCGTCTGCTCAACCTCGTCCTCCGCTAATTGAAAGATGCCCGTGAACAAGGAGTTCAACATGAAAGAAATTCTTAGTGGCGGCCTGAAGTTTGATCTCGAAGAGGACTTCCCCCTGGCCACCCGCATTAAAGTCATCGGTGTCGGCGGCGGCGGCGGCAATGCGGTCGCCCGCATGATGGACTCCGGCCTCACCGGCGTCGAGTTCCACGTCCTCAACACCGACAAGCAGGCCCTCCAGGCCTCTCCCGTCCCGCGCAAGCTCGCCATCGGCGCCAAAATCACCAACGGCCTCGGGGCCGGCGCCGACCCTTCCATCGGCCGCAACGCCGCCCTCGAGGACACCGAGAAAATCATTGAAATCCTCGAAGGCGCCGACATGGTCTTCGTCACCGCCGGCCTTGGCGGAGGCACCGGCACCGGCGCCGCCCCCGTCGTTGCTTCGCTCGCTAAAGAGATGGGCGCCCTCACCGTCGCCGTCGTCACCAAGCCCTTTGCCTTCGAAGGCGTCCGCCGCAATCGCGCCGCCGAACGCGGCCTCGCCGAAATCGCCTCCGCCGTCGACACCGTCATCCCCATTCCCAACGACCGCTTGCTCCACCTTGTCCCCAAGGGCACCGGCTTCTTTGAAGCCTTCAAGATCGCCGACGACGTCCTCCGCCAGGCCGTCCAAGGCATCTCCGACATCATCACCACCCCCGGCCTCATCAATCGCGACTTCTCCGATATCCGCGGCATCATGACCGGCATGGGCTACGCCATGATGGGCACCGCCACCGCCACCGGCGAAAATGCCGCCCTCGAAGCCGCGGAGAAGGCGATTTCCAGCCCCTTGCTCGAAGAAGGCGGCGTCAAGGGCGCCCGCGGCATCCTGATCAACATCACCGGCTCCAGCCGCCTGGGCCTCCACGAAGTCAACGAAGCCTGCAGCCTCATCCGCAAGGCCGCCGCCTTCGACGACGTTCACATCAACTTCGGCGTCGTCATGAATGAAGCCATGGGCGACGAAGTCAAGATCACCGTCATCGCCACCGGCTTCGAACGCGAAACCCTTCCCCAGATCGAACGCCGCGTCCGCGAAACCGAGTTCCGCCCGGAGCCCCCCTCCGCCACCAAACCCATGACCATGGCCGCCAGCGCCGGCTTTTTCTCCAACGCCTTCACCGCCGTCCAGGAACCTCGCATCGTCATGGACGCCGTCCAGCCCTCCGAACCCGACATCTTCGCGACGCCTATTGAAGTTGCCCCCCATGACACGGCCCATGACGAAGTCATCTTCCACCCCATCCCGGCTCCCGAACCCGCTCCCGCCCCCAGCGACGAGGACGACTACGACACCCCCGCCTTCCTCAAACGCGAACGCCGGCTGTTTAACTAAATCGGCGGGCGCAGCGGCAAGTAAACCACTTTGCTCAAACAGTCTGCCGCTTCCTGCGTGTCCGCCAGGAGCAACAAGTCTTTGACCAAAATCCCAATCCCGATACGCATTTGGTGGCCGTAAATAATGCCCGAGAAGCGCTCGTCTCTCCGAAGAAAATCTTAGGCTATACGGAGGAAATCTTGATCCTGGGTTACCAATACACACCCATGCTCGTGGGCACGCCGCAATAGATTCTCATCCGGCAACCGATCCCACCCCATCATTTGCGCAGAATAGACCGTAAGTCCTCGCTTCGCGACCTCGATTCCAACCGCACTTGGCACATGAGCGTCTAATAGAAAGCGAACCTTCACTGCTTTTGTTTTGCAGTCCAAAGCCGCTCTTGGAGATCAAGGTTCATTAGTCGCGATGCCAAAGCGTCCGCGGTTTTTTCGTCATCCTGAATCTCCCGGTCCATCCGGTTCTGGTTCTCATAGTAATAGGTCATCGCGGCCGACAACTCCGCCAAGCTAAGGTGCGGATGCTGCTGATGCATTTCCTCGATGCTCCATCCGTACGCCAGCCGATCCAGCACAACCTCTGCCACCTTGGTGCGCGTACCCGCAATCCAGGCACGTCCCTGATCGTCTACTTCAATTTGCGTCGCCAGTGTCGTCGTCGTCATCACCTGCAGCCAAGCCCCCCCTACGCATCCACGTGATCGAAGAAGAACCGGTCGATCGCCGCCTTCTCCCCACTCAACTGCTGATTCAACCCCTGCATCTCCTCCCGCGTCAGCGCCTTGAACCCCTTCACCGACGCCACATTCTGCTCCAGCATTTCCAGCTGCGGCATCCCAATCACCACCGCCCCCACCGGCAGCGACAGCGAGTACCGGATCAATTGATCGCTCGTCACCCCGCGCCCTTTGAGCTTGTCCTGCGCGAAAATCTTCATCGCCACCACGCCCAACTTCTTCTCCAGCGCCACCGGCAAGCACAGCGCCTCAAAGCTATCTCCATCGTTCGCCGCCATGCCGATCCTGCCCGCATTCAGCGCAAATTGCGTGCAGTTGAAGTCGTTGCGCTCCAGCGCCATCTTCAAAACCTTCGGGTCCGTATGGCAGGACACGCCCACGTTGTGCACCACCTTTTGGTCGCGCATTTTGTACAGCATATTCAGGACGCCGTCCTTAGCCTCGATCGCCGCCAGGTCTTCCTCGGTCGTCAACGCATGAATGTGCACCAGGTCGAAGTGATCCGTCTTGCACCGCTCGAGCGACCCCTCCAGAATGCGCATCGCATCCTCGCCCTTGCGCGCCGGCAGTTTCGTCGTCAACCAGATCTCTTTACGCCGGTCGGCCAGCACCTTGCCGATCCGCGTCTCGCTTTCGCCCTTGCCATAGTCGAAGGCGGTATCGAAGTACCGAATGCCATGCTCGTAGGCCTTATTCAGCGCTCCCATCCAAGCTTCCTCTTCCTTGTACATCAGAAAGCGGCTGCCGCAGCCAAACGCCAGCGCCGTAACTTGCTTGCCCGTTTGTCCGAAATTCCGCATCGGCATCTTCGTGGTGGCATCGGGAGCCGCCTCCAACCAGGACGGCAGAGCGATCGCGGCGGCGGTGGCGACAAAGTGGCGGCGGGATTGTTCCATATACGAGTATTAGATCAGAATATGCCCACGAAAGCGCTTCTCCTGTTCACCCTCCTGCTCCCCTCCATCGCTGCGGGCCAGCCGAAAACCTACCCACAAACGGCGTTGCTCAAGTCGGTCGACAGAGTATCGGTCGCGATCGTCAGCCGGCCGGACCAGATCCCCGGCTTCGTGCTGCCGAACATCCAGAACTTCGTCGAACTGCAGCTGCAAAGAGAAGGTTTGAAAATTCTGGATCCGCAGGCGGATCCGCCCGCTTACGGGAAAGCCGCCGAACTCCGCATCGACCTGCTTTGCGTGACGCAGGAAGACAAGGGCATCTCTTGCGCTCACGTTGGCGTTGCCAAGCAAGACCTGCTTGTCGTGAAGCCCGGCTTACGCCCTACGGATGAGAAAGACCCCCAGCATGCCAAAGTCTCCGTAACGGTTTGGGATGGCGGCGGAGTCATCGTCTTGGGCAAGGATGTCCAGACGCAGGAGCAGTTCAAGCTTCGCTTCGAAGCGCTGGTCGTTTCCTTCTTGAACCAGTGGAGGAAAGCCAACTCAAACTAGTCGGTCAAACTAGCAGATGCAGCACCACGCTCCGCGTATGCGGCTGCCGTCGGTGCTCAAACACATAGATCCCTTGCCAGGTGCCCAGCGCCATCTTGCCGTTCACGATGGGAATCGATACGCTCACCCCGCTCAACACCGTTCGGATGTGCGCGGGCATGTCGTCCGGCCCCTCTAGCGTGTGCTCATAGTCCCGCGGATTCTCCGGCACTAGCCGTTCAAAGAACCGCGCAATGTCTCCCGTCACATCGGGATCGTAGTTCTCCTGGATCGTCAGGCTCGCCGAAGTATGCCGGCAAAACAGCGTCAATAAGGCCGTTCCCGTCGCCTTCCCCTCCACCCAGCGCGCCACTTCGCGCGTGATGTCATACAAGCCCTTGCCCCTCGTCTCCACCGTAACTTCTCCCGCCTGCTGCATCTAAACTAGGTTAATGCGGTTGCTCCCTCTTCTCCTTCTCGCCCTCGCCTCCTTCGCCGCCGAGGTCGTCAAAGAAGCCGATCCCAAGGCGCTCACCGCCCACGTCAGCTTCCTCGCGAGCGACCTCCTCGAAGGCCGCGACACTCCCTCCAAAGGCCTCGACATCGCCGCCGAATACATCGCCAGCGAATTCCGCCGCGCCGGCCTTCAGCCTCTCTCCGATGGCAGTTACTTCCAAGTCGCCACCCTGCGCGTCCGCCGCATCGTTCGCGAAGGCTTCTCCCTCACGTTTACCGATGGCGAAAAAAGCATTCTCGTTCCCGCCGAAGCCACCTTCTGGAATGCCCGCCCGGAACTCAATCTCAGCGGCGCCGCCATCCGCAAGATTGCCGCGGAGTCCGTGGAAAAACTCGAAGCCAAAATTGAGGAGCCCGTCGTCGTTCTCACCACCGCCTCGCCCGGTCCCGCTGTCCAGCGTGCGCTCTCCCGTTTTGCTCGCGATGGTGTCCGCCTGGTCATTCTCTCCGGCATCGCCGCGCCCTTTCCCGCCCAATCGCTGGAACTGGGCGATGAAACCCCCTCCTCCACCGTCTACCTCCGCACTACTAACCCCGAAGCCGAAGCCTGGCTCAAGGGCCTCGCCGAAGGCGTCACCGCCGCCAAGGCCAACGCCCATATCTCCGGCGCCACGCTCGAAGAGTTCCAGGTCCGCAACGTCATCGGCGTCTTGCCTGGAACATCGAAGGACGAATATGTTTTATTGAGCGCCCACTACGATCACCTCGGCCTGAATCCCCGCGATCCTTCCGACAAGGTCTTCAACGGCGCCAACGACAACGCCAGCGGCGTCTCCAGCGTCATGGAATCCGCCCGCCTCCTGGCCCCCCTGCCCACCCCCAAGCGCGGCATCCTCTTCGTCGCCTGGTTTGGCGAAGAACGCGGCCTCCTGGGCAGCCGCTACTTCACGCGCCATCCCGTCTTTCCCTTAAAGTCCATCACCGCCAATCTCAACCTCGAACAAACCGGCCGCACCGATTCCAGCGACGGCTCCGCCAATCTCAACCAGGCCAACCTCACCGGCTATCACTTCACCACTATCCATAAGCACCTCGAAGAAGCGGGCAAGGAAACCGGCCTCAACTTCGTCAAGCACGAACGCTTCTCAGACCCCTTCTTCTCCGCGAGCGACAACTTCGCCTTGGCCCTTGCCGGCATCCCCTCCACCACCCTCAGCGTCACCTATCAGTTCCCCGACTATCACCAGAAAGGCGACGAATGGCACAAGATCGACTTTGCCAATCACGCCAAAGTCACCCGCGCCATTGCCCAAGGCCTCTACCGCATGGCCAACGCCGACGAAAAAGTCGTCTGGAACGAAACCGAACCCAAAACGAAAATCTTCCGCGACGCCGCCCTTCGCTAGCTCGTCTCCGCCGCCTGCGCCGGCAACTTCCGCGCGGACCACAGCACCACGGCCGCCGCTGCAAATAGCAGCGACAACCCGCTCACCGCCACGTGAATATTGGCGTGGTCGCCCGCCCACCCTAGTAGTGCCGCCGACGGGGCCGCGATCAAATTTGCAATCACCAGTACCACCGCTGCAGCCGAAGCGCGATACCGCGCGTCCACATAGTCGTAAAGCGTCACCGCGATCGTCCCTTCATAGATCCCCCGAAAAAAACCTACTGCCGCCAGTGCCGTCAGCGCCATGGGCAAGGTGCCCGCCGCCCCTAGTAGCCATAGGAACGGTGCCGCCGTCGCCAGCGCCGCCGCTTGCAATTCCACCCTCGGCTTGCCCCGCGCCGCTCGCCGGTCCGAAATCGCTCCCCCTACCAACGCCCCCACCATCGCGCTTGCCATCCCCCAAAACGAGGTTTGAAAGCCCGCCTGCGATAGGCTGAGCCCAAACTGCTGGCCGAAGATGGCCGGAGCCCAAGTGCTGTATCCAATCGTGACAAAGAGTTCGGCCGCGAACGCCAGTCCCAGCCTTCGTACCGCATCGATCCGGGCGCACTCGGCGAACCCCGCCCACAACGGCTCTTTCCGTGGCGACGCCTCATCCGGCCTAACCCGCAACGCCATCCACAATCCCAACACGATCCCTAGCCCGCCAAATACATAAAAGCTGTTGCGCCATCCGTAACGCTCCGCAATCCAGCCCGCGAAATATCCGCTCGCAATGGGCCCTGCGTATTGGGCCGTCTGATGGATCGATATCGCCAGCGCCCGGGTCCGCGTAAACAGCGCCGCAATGTAGGCGTGCGACACCGGAGGATAGAACGCTTCCGCCGTACCCGTTAACACCGACCGGGTCATCAGCAGCATGGCCAGCGTACTCGACATCCCGCTCAGCATCGTTCCTAGGCTCCACGCCACAATGACCCAGATCAGGATCCGCGCCTTCGGCAGCCTGTCTCCCAGCGCTCCCGCTACCGGCGCCATCAGTGCCGCCAAAAGGGTGAAGACCGTGTTTACCAGTCCGGCCTGATACCCTGTCAGCCCCAACTCCGCCTGCAAAGGCAGCAACACCACCGCATAGATCTGCTTGTCGGCTTGGTAAAAAAAATACGCAAACCACAGCATCGTCAGCACTTCCCATTTGCCCGGACTCATCCGCACTCCCATTTCCGTCCAGAATGACACGCCCCTTTGCCCTTCATCCGTCATATAATCCTGACAACCGCCATGATCGAACTCAAAGTCAACGGCCAAGCCCGTAAATTCGATGGAGATGCCGCCATGCCTCTCCTTTGGTATCTCCGCGACGAACTGGACCTCACCGGCTCCAAGTTCGGCTGTGGCATGGGCCTCTGCGGCGCCTGCACCGTCCACCAAAACGGCGAAGCCATCCGTAGTTGCGTCACTCCCATGCAAGCCGCCGCTGGCAAGGAAGTCACCACCATCGAAGGCCTCAGTGCCAACGGAAACCACCCCTGCCAGCTCGCCTGGGAGAAACACAACGTCGCCCAATGCGGCTACTGCCAGACCGGCCAGATCATGCAAGCGGCCGCCTTGCTCAAGAAGACCCCCAAACCCAACGACGCGCAGATCGACGAGGCCATGAACGGCAACATCTGCCGTTGCGGCACCTATACCCGCGTCCGCGCCGCCATCAAGACCGCTGCAGGAGTGAAATAGTCATGAGCATTCCCTACGGAACCAGCCTTCCCGCCCCCGAATCGAAGTCCGAAATCGCGCGTTTGACCGAAGAGGGCTACGCTCGCCTCGAAATCCTCGACCCCGACCGCCGCGCCTTCTTAGGCGGCGTCTTCTCCGTCGGCGCCTTTGTCCTCGCCGCCAACGTCGCTGTCGAAAAAGCTCAGGCCGCCGTCTCCTGGCAACCCAGCGTCTATCTCGGCTTTGAGCCCAACGGCCAGGTCGTCATCATGGCCCACCGCTCGGAAATGGGCACCGGCAGCCGCACCTCCCTTCCCATGGTCCTCGCCGATGAGCTCGACGCCGATTGGAAAAGCGTCCGCGTCGAGCAAGCCCTCGGCGATACCAAATACGGCTCGCAAAACACCGACGGTTCTTGCTCCGTGCGCGACTTCGTTCAAGCCATGCACCAGGCCGGCGCCACCGCCCGCTTGATGCTGGAGCGTGCCGCCGCCAAGAACTGGAATGTCCCCGCCGGCGAGGTGGCCCTCCAAAATGGCAAAGTCGTCCACGCCAAATCCAAGAAGACCGCCACCTTCGGCGAACTGGTTGCCACCGCCGCCACCCTCCCCCTGCCCGCCAAGCACGAGCTTCGCTTCAAGACCCCCGACCAATACCGTTACATCGGTAAAGACGTCCCCACCCTCGACCAACACAACATCGTCCTCGGCAAAGCCACCTTTGGCATCGACGCCAAGCGTCCCGGCATGCTCTACGCCACCGTCCTGCGCCCGCCCGTCTACGACAGTAAGATCAAGTCCTTCGATAACTCCGAAGCCTTGAAAGTCAAAGGCGTCAGCCAGACCGTCGAACTGCCCCCCTTCAAGCAGCCCCATATGTTCCAGCAGCTCGGCGGCGTGGCCGTGATCGCCAATTCCACCTATGCCGCCATCGAAGGCCGCAAGAAACTCAAGGCCGATTGGGATCTCAATCCCGAACACGCCTCCTTTAACTCCGCCGCCTACAAACAAGAACTCTTCAACAGCGTCCATAAGGCCGGCAAGGTCGTCCGCAACCGCGGCAACTTCGATACCGCCTTCGCCTCCGCCGCCAAGAAGCTCGAAGCGGACTACTACGTCCCCATGCTTTCTCACGCCCCCATGGAGCCTCCCGTCGCCGTCGCCGAATGGAAAGACGGCAAGCTCGAAACCTGGTGCCCCACCCAGAATCCCCAGGCCGTCCAGAGCGCCGTCGCCGCCGCCATGGGTATCAAGCCGACCGACGTCATTTGCCATGTCACCCTCCTCGGTGGAGGCTTCGGCCGCAAGTCCAAACCCGATTACGTCGTCGAAGCCGCCCTCCTCTCCAAGGCCACCGGCAAGCCCATCAAGGTCGTCTGGACCCGCGAAGACGACATCAAATTCGACTACTACCACTCCGTCGCCGCCATGCACATGAAAGGCGGCATGGACTCCACTGGCAAGCTCGACTCCTGGCTCTTCCGCAGTGCCTTCCCGCCCATCGCCTCCACCTTCGCCCCCGGCGCCCAATACGGCGCGGACTTCGAAGTCGGCATGGCCCTCAATGAACTCCTCTTCGATGTCCCCCACCTCCGCAGCGAAAACTGCCCCGCTAAGCACCACGTCCGTCAAGGCTGGATGCGCGCCGTCACCCACCTCTTCCACGCCTTCGGCGTCCATAGCTTCCTGGATGAAGCCGCCCGCCTCAACAACTCCAACTACGTCGATTACTTCCTCAAGTCCCTCGGCCCCGACCGCAAAGTCGACCTCACCAAAGACGGCGTCAAGCCGTGGAATAATGGCCAGTCCGTCGAAACCTTCCCCATGGACACCGGCCGCCTCCGCCGCGTCCTCGAAATGGCCGCTGAAAAATCCGGCTACGCCAAGTTCAAGAACACCCCGAACCGCGCCATCGGCATCGCCGCCCACCGCAGCTTCGTCAGCTACGTCGCCACCGCCGTTGAAATCGCCATCGACGCCCAAGGCAATCTCACCGTCCCCAACGTCTGGACTGTCGCCGACGTCGGCCAGATCGTCTATCCCGACCGCGTGAAAGCGCAGTTCGAAGGCGCCGCCGTCTTCGGAGTCTCCCTCGCTATGATGGGCGAAATCACCGCCGACGCAGGCCGCATTACCCAAGGCAACTTCAACAACTACCCCGTCGCCCGCCTCAAGGAATCGCCCCAGAAGATCGACGTCACCATCGTCTCGTCCAAAGAGCCCCACGCCGGCGTCGGCGAACCAGGCGCCCCCGTCATCGCCCCCGCCATGACCGCCGCCATTTTCTCGGCCACCGGTAAACGCATCCGCGAGTTGCCCATCAAGCGCACGAAGCTGGTTTAGCTTCGCTGTTACAACGCAATCCCTAGAGTCACTGCTTCCCTGTGAAGCCTGACGTCGTGCGTGTAGATTCTCGTCCCTTGGAGCATCGCCGCACAGAGCAAATGTATGTCTCCCCAAGACAACCCCTTCCCCGCTAAGCCCTGTTTTTCGACGAACCACAACGCCTCTGCAAAAGTTGCGTTACCTAGTCGCGGCATTCGCAACAGAATCGTCAACGTCTCCTTGCGCTGATGCAGATTTCCCGCGCTCAATTCGCCTACCACGACCTCGTGCACCGCCGCCGATCTGCTTTCGATCAGTGCCACCAGCAGGCGGTCCGTATCTCGAAAATGACGGATCCATACCGACGTGTCAACGAGAACTGGCCCCACGTCTTCTCCTCGTCGCTTTCGCGTCTTTCATCGTGCCGCCTAGCTGAATCAGCCGCCGCCCGGCTTCGCGTTGTACTAGCGAAGTCAAAGCCTCGTGAATCAATTGGGTCTTCTCCTTGATACCCGTGTATCGCGCTGCCTCCGCCATCAATTCATCGTCGAGATTTAGAGTCGTCCTCATGCTTCAAAACTAGCATACGCATATGCATACATCCGCCCCGCCGCAATGGCTTCCAGTCTATTCATCCTCGATTCAATTGCTTCCGCTATAATCTCGTTTCCCAATCTCCAAGGAATAGGGTTCGTTACAAATTCGTGTCTAGCCTGCGACGCCTCTTCTGGCCCCTCTTTGCCTGCGTAGTCTTTCTTTACCCAGCCTATTTTCTCGAAGACCTCCTTCGCGAACTCCGCGCCGGCGCTACCACCCAAGCCCTCGCCTTCTTTCGCCACGCCATCGGCATCGGCATCTGGCTCGCCGGTGCGTGGCTCCTCAACGAAATCATGAGCGTTATCGTTTGGGACCGTCTCGTCGCCCGCTCCCTCAACGGCCGTCCCGTCCCCGCTCTCCTCCGCCACCTCGTCTCCATTCTCATCCTCGCCCTCGCCGTCACAGGCATCTGCGGATTCGTGTTCGGCCAATCTGTTACCGGCATCTGGGCCACCTCCGGCGTCGTGACCCTCGTCTTCGGCTTCGCCGCCCGCAGCCTGATCGCAGACCTCTTCTGCGGCATCGCCCTCCATCTCGATCCCCCCTTCCGTATCGGCGATTGGATCGAATGGAAAGACGGCAACGAAGAAGTCCTCGCCCGGGTCGAACAAATCAACTGGCGCAGCACCCGCGTCCACGCCCGCGACGACACCAAGACCATCTTCATCCCCAACTCCACCCTTAGCACCGTCGCCATTACCAACGTCTTCGCCCCACACGGCCGCACTCGGCAGTTCGTCCGTATTCCGCTCGAGCCTTCTGTCGACCTCGCCCGCGCCTCCCGCGTCATGCTTGCCGGTGTCCTCACCGCCGAAGGCCCTCTGCCCCAGCCCGCTCCCGATGTCCTTCTCGAAGGCATCGCCCCCGACGGACTCATCTTCCACGTCCGCTACTGGCATAGCCCCGATCTCTCCGTCTCCCGCGTCCGCCATGCCGTCCTCTACTCCGTCCTCTCTGCCCTCGACCATGCCGGCATCAAGACTGCCCGTATCCGTCACGAGGTCTTCTCCGCCCCCCTTCCCATGGACACCAGCGAACCCAAAGACGCCCGCTGGATTCTGCGCCGCGTGGAAATCTTCCAGGCCTTTGCCGACGAGGAAATCGCCGCCATCGCCTCTCAATCCGTTCGCCACGAATACAGCGCCGGCGAAACCATCGTTCAGCAAGGCCAACCCGGCGACTCTCTCTATTTCGTTCTCGAAGGCCTTCTCGATGTGCACCTCGAGCAACCCGGTAAGGCTCCTCTGCGCGTTAACCGCCTCGCTCAAGGACAATACTTCGGCGAAATGTCCCTGCTCACGGGCGACCCGCGCTCGGCCACCGTCAGCTCCGCCACGGGCGCCATCATTTACGAAGTCGCCAAAAATGTCCTCGCGCCCATCCTCGCGGCACGCCCCGAAGTGGCCCAACAACTTGCCGATACCGTCGCCGGCCGTCAGTTGCAAAATCAAACCAGCCTCGCCCTCGACCGCGGTCCAGAATCCACCGCTACCCACCAAAACTTTGCAGCTCAACTTCTCGGGAAGATCCGGAAATTCTTCTCCAATGGGGACAGTCTGGCCTGACCCCTCCATCCCCTTCTCCGTTCACACCCCCTTT
>CAYLXK010000019.1:0-109449 GCA_964387685.1 uncultured Bryobacter sp. | reverse complement strand
CTGCCTTTCCTGATGTTTTCAGTTTAGGCTGGTACATTTCTTGGGGAGCAGGTCACGAACATCACACTGTTCCTCTCTCGGAACATACATAGGGAATCGATGCGACGCAATCATGCCAGTTTCCGCCTTAGAGGTCGTCGCCACTGCCTGCTCCCACGCAAAGACTATATTCAGGACTAATGCGTTCTCGATAACGCGAAATACGCGTTTTTCCCCGAGTTCTGCACCACTGACTGGCTCCTTATGAAAGATGCCTTTCCCATGAGAACGAACACCGATCTCCCGATAAATTGTATTTTCGTCTACGGTAATCGGAGCAGACACTTTTGAAAGAACTTCGGACACCTTGCGTTTAGCCCAGCCACTCCTCTTTTGGAATTCTGGAAAACGCCGGCTTGGTGTAGCCTTCCCTGCACCAGGGAAAAGCTGCTGCATTAATCCCTTTCGATGGGCTTTGAGCGCAGTGAGTCTTTGAACGTGGCCGGCAATCAATTCGTCCAGCGAAGCAACGCAGTCTGTTAGCTTTCGTTGCTCATTCGGCTTGGGAGCCCAAATTTCTCCACTCAAGACGGCCGCGTTGTTGACTTTCATGTCATTTTTTGCTCCCTTTTTTATCAGGGGCTGCAGGTAGCGATTTAGGTGATAATCTCTAGAGAAATAGAGATCTAGGAAGTTGGGGCAACAGATCTCTGTAGGCCGATAGACTGCATACAGGGTAGAGACGATGCCGGGCTGTCCCTTATTAGCCTTTATGATCCCGTACGGGTTTCTCTTTAATGGGCTCTTGGTGTAGACGACGTCGCCGTGTTCCACGATTCGATACTCCATGACGCTGACACCGGCAAAGGAACGCCCCAACAGGGCAATCTGATTCACGCACCCATATTCCCCAGACACAGAGAGTACATCGCTTGGTCCATACCTTAGTTGTCTATTTCGTTCTTTCGTCTCAACCAAGAAATCGCTAAGCGGTCTTCTATCCCAGCCCCTTGCATCCTGAAACATGGGAAAACGCAACTTGGGCTGTGTTGTTCGTTTTTCTTGGGATTTCATGGCTGAGGTTTCCGGACTACTGCTCATACGCGCTCAGTCCCGAAATTTCCCGGCCTTGGGCGCGTTTGTTGAGCACGGGAACCAACTCTTCCATGAGAGCGAGTTCCTTGACCCGTCGGGCCTTCCAGTTGAGACCAAGTGGTTCCATCAAATTGGTCAACTGCTCCCCGTCAAAGATCATGCGTTGTAGGATTACATCCACAAAGCTTTGCAGTGCATCTATCGCGAGGCCGTTTTTTGTCGCGATGGCAGCGATTTCATGCGCGATCTTCTCTGCCTTGAATCTCTGGTAGCCGTCTCGGATGTCGTTTTCGCTTAGACCCTCGCCTGCTTTGAGCGTGCTGATATATGCGGTGATGTCGTCGCGCTCATCCATGAATTTGGCATCAGACTGAATGAAACCAATGAGCTGTTCACGGCTCATCTTCTGCTTCCCTGGGACCTGCGCAGAATAGCGGGCGATCAACCCCATGATGTAGTCGTAATCGATAACGGCGGAGGCGAAGAGCACAAATTCAAAATCCAGTTGCTGCACTTGCGGGCTGGCGTGGTCGTTGTCTTTCCTCTGTTGCTCTTTCAGTCTCTGGGCAGTTTCCAAATAGACGCCACGGAAAGCGCTAAGCTCCTCTTTCGGTAATACCTGCTCGATTACCTTTCTGTTCTCCTGGGTGAGGTCGGTGTATTGGTCGAGCTGGGTTTTCAGCCGCTGAACTTCCTTGAAATGATTGATGAAACCAGTGCGCGCGTCATCGCCTTTGAGATTGGGCACCGCTTCCGGCTTGCAACTGAGCCCCTGCGATTTCATGAAGTCATCCAGCTTCTTGACAGCGCTGTGAAATTTCTCAATAACCGCTGGAGCCTTGTCTACGAGCCAGATTTCGCGCGCGCGATCGATCTTCTCACCAGAGAAAAGGGCAATGGCTTCATTAACGGCGTCCTGCTGCTGGCGAAAGTCGAGGATATTGCCGTATGGCTTGGTGCCGTTGAGCACGCGATTTGTGCGGGAGAAAGCCTGAATCAACCCGTGATGCTTCAGGTTCTTGTCTACGTAGAGTGTATTCAGGTACTTGGAATCGAACCCGGTGAGCAACATGTCGACCACGATGATGATGTCAATCTTTTCTTTGCCTTTGAGGGGCATGTCCTGATTGGGAAATTGCTGATCCTTGATCCGCTTCTGCACATCTTGGTAGTAGAGATCGAATTCGTTGATGCTGTGATTGGTCGCAAAGCGGGTGTTGTAGTCGGCAATGATGGCCTTCAGTGCCACTTTCTTCTTCTCCGGCTCCTGTTCGTTGTCAGCCTTCTCTTGGGGCAGGTCTTCCTGAATCTGCTGCACATCCTTGTTACCTTCCGCAGGCGGCGAGAAAACGCAGGCAATGTTTAGCGGTTTAAACGCGGAGTCGGATTCCCTTTTCTTATCCTGTTGCAATTTGAACAGGTTGAAATATTCAATGGCGTCGTTGATGGAGGCGGTAGCCAGAATCGCGTTAAACCTACGTCCGCCGGTGGCGGTGTCGTGCTTGTCGAGAATCGCCTCGACTATGGCTTTCTTTGCCAACGTCTCACCCTGCTTGGGTACATTTTTGCCTTCAGGCTTGTAGTAATCAATGTGGAAGCGCAGCACATTTCGGTCATCAATGGCATGGGTAATTGTGTAGGCATGAAGCTCCCGCTGAAAAATGTCAGCGGTGGTCTTGAATGATGCCGCCTCACCATCAATCTGCTGGTAGGCCGCATTCTGCTCGAAGATTGGAGTTCCAGTGAATCCGAAGAGCTGTGAGTTGGGAAAGAATTCCTTGATCGCTTTGTGGTTCTCGCCGAATTGAGAGCGGTGGCATTCGTCGAAGATGAACACCATTCGCTGGCTGCGCAGCGATTCCAGCTGCTCTTTATAAGTTGCCTTGCCTTGCTTTTTATTCTCTTTGCTACGCTTGCTGTTTTCGTCCAAAGCCAGGCCGAGCTTCTGAATGGTGGTGACGATCACCTTGTCAGCATAGTCGTCAGACAGGAGTCTCCGCACTAAGGCGCCCGTGTGTGTGTTTTCCTCGACGCAGCCCTCCTGAAACCGATTGAACTCCTCCCGCGTCTGCCGGTCGAGGTCCTTTCGATCCACGACAAAAACGCATTTCTCGATGTCGGGGTTGTCTTTGAGCAGCGTTGAGGCCTTGAACGAGGTCAGGGTCTTGCCGCTACCGGTAGTGTGCCAGATATAGCCGTTGCCGCAATTCACGTGAATGCAATCCACGATGGCCTTGACGGCGTAGATCTGATACGGGCGCATAATCATGAGCTTTTGCTCGCTGGCAATCAGTACCATATAGCGGCTAATCATCTGCCCCAGAGTGCATTTGGGGAGGAACGCTTCCGCAAAGCTGTCGAGATGGGTTAGCTTTTTGTTATTTTCAGCAGCGAACTGATACACGGGAAGGAAGCGCTCGTCGGCATTGAAGCTGAAGTGGCGGCTGTTGTTGTTGGCGAAGTACCATGTATCACTTCGGTTGCTGACAATGAAAAGCTGCATGAAACAGAGCAGCGTCCTCGTGTAGCCATTGCCGGGATTGTTTTTGTAGTCAACGATCTGCTCCATAGCCCGGCGCGGGCTGATCCCGAGGGATTTCAACTCAATCTGCGCCACCGGCACGCCGTTGATCAGAAGGATGACATCGAAACGTTGGTGACTGTTGTCCGTGTTAATGCGGAGCTGGTTGACGACCTCAAAGGTGTTTTTGCACCAGTCTTTGAGGTTAACGAGGGTGTAGTTCAGCGGCGTCCCATCGTCACGGATGAAGCTGTTCCGCTCACGCAGGGTCTTGGCGGCTGCGAAAGCATCGGAAGTGATGATTTCCTCGAGAAGGCGCTCGAACTCGCTATCCCCCAATTGCACCCGATTCAGCGATTGGAATTTCTCACGAAAGTTCTTTTGCAAGGCATCGCGATCACGGATATCGTCTCGGTATTCGTATTTGAGACTTCGTAACTTCTCAATCAACTGCTCTTCAATTTGGCGCTCAAGTGACATTCGCAATCCTCAGAACGATTATGGGGAATCTCGAGCTGCGGCGGGTCCCGACAACCCACTTCGAGAGGCTCGGCACGGCAGCCACGTCTTGTGTTGCAAACCTCTGATTCTAGCGCAGTTGCGAGCCCAACGTGGACATTTCAAGCGTTTTTCCCATTCGCATTCGCCGACATGCCTGTCGTCCACCTTCGGCAGCGGATCCGCCGAGCAGTTTGAGGCTCGATTGAACTTCGTTTGACAACGGACTCGCATCTAGACGATTTGCGCTGGTTTCGATTGACATGCCCAATGAGCGCGAGGAAGGAGCATATGCGGATAGAAGGTCGATCAAAAACAGGAGTCATCAGCGACCCCGCCTGCGGCCGTAAAGCGGCCAGCTTCGGTTGTTCGCTTCTATGCCATCGGCGATCAAGTTAAAGATCAGCAATGCCTACGCGAACGATTGGTTCGGATTCTCAGAAATGTTGATTGTAGGCTGTTCAACAGCGCAAGGATTTTACGTGCCCTTTTCAGAGGTAGGCTTGCTTACGGCTGCATTAGAGAGCTCTTCTGATCAAGCCCGATGTCCCGGTCTCCCACCATCTGTTGTTCCCAAAACTCACCAATGAGCAGGCCTGACGGATGCTGCTGGGTTCTGCCAGAGTAGACAAGCCTGATCTGATACCGGCAGACCATCTTTTCGGTCTGCTCAATCCGCTGGGCGGTCACACGATGGATCTCCTTGGCCGCGAATACCTGGTAGGCCCAGGGCATCCCGGCGACGGGTTCAATGGAACGAATCTTGATGCTGGAAGTGATCGCCTCAGCCTTTACCTTGCCAAGCGTGTCGTCTTCCCGGAACTTGTTCATCGTAAACGTGCGGAGGTTGACCGTCATCAGGTTCAGGGCGTCCGCATACTGCCGTTCTACATTAGCAGGCGTATAGGTCAGGTAGGCGCTGAGGAATTTCCTCACGATGGCGCGGCCCTCCACATCGGTTGGGGCCGTTGCTCGGTCTGCGAGAGTTTGTCCTTGGGCCTGAACCGGCTGAACTAGTGCGCGAGGAACGTTCAGCGAGCTGCCGCCGACGACTGTTGCCTCCCCTGCGCCATCCACGCGAATCACCACGGGCGGTTGCAGCCTGACGTAGGCAAACAGACCCAACGCCAGAACAGCCAGCATTCCGCACGTCAGGCCGAGCGCGGCCATGCGATTGGCGTATGCCGTTAACGCGCCGTCCATCTCGTAGTACTTGGAGATTTGCAGCTTCTCCGGTAGAGCTGCTCGATCCCTGCGCTGCAATCCAAACATCCTCATCACCTCCCTCATGACCGATCCGAATTCCGCGTTGCTGCGACCGCTCTGGCAGCCAGCCCTCGTCCAGCCTCAACCACACGCTGCCCGCCTTGGACGCCAAGCGCGGCCGCTGCTCCGGCCAACCATCCCACCGCATGCGGCATATCGACTGGGCGGTGCTGGCCCATTCGTCCAGACGATCGAGTTGGACCCGAAGGCGCTCCTGATCCCACCGTCCCACCGCTAGTTGTATTGGCTGACGCCGCAGCGCTCGGGCTTGGTGGCATCGGAGGAGCCCCGCTGGACATCGAACTGCTCGATCCTCCGCCCTCGCTTGCGCTACCCGCAGAAGAAGTGCGGATAAACCCATCGGAAGCTCCAGATGCTGTCGCCACTGCCGCCTGAGCCATTGCTGCTGCGGTCCCGAGAACCGTCAACATTGACGATCCAAGGTCTCCTTCGACGACTCGCTTTGCGAGAAATGGAATCAGGAGAATGCAAACCGAAAACAGAATGCTCGCGGCCGCCAGCAGAACCTCTGAGGCTGCGCCGGAAAGGAGTCCACCCAGGTTGCCGGCGCCAGTGATCGCCGCCATGCTGTGGATGTTCAAGGCAATTGCCAGTCGGCAGAACACCCCGTAAATCAGGCCCCAGGCACCGAAGATCATAAAGTTAATCGCGTAACGGCGAGCCAGCGAGCCGAGCCCCATCGTGGGCAATAGTGCCAGCACCAGGGGGCCGGTCGTGTAGAGGATCGTCCCGTAAAGCGCGTAAAGGATGGAGAAGATCGCGTACGCGACAGGGTAGAGAATCATTGCAACGAAAAGGAGGATTGCGCTCAGCAACCCCGCGATGCTGCCGGTGATCACGTTCAGGAATGTGCCCGAAGACGCCGCAGCTACAAGTTCGTTCTTCCAATTCGTGAATACATCGTTTGGCCCCGCCCCGGCCATCGTGTGAGCGATTTGATTGAAGGCCGCGAGGACGGCTCTCACGACCGAGTCATAGACGGCGCCCCCGTTCAGAAATAGCAGTCCCAGCGCCAGGTACTTTGCGGCAGACACTCCAAGAGCGCGGACATCGCCACCCCGGACCCATGCCTCGTACGCGGAGAACAGGAGTGAGGCAAGTAGGATGCCGTAAGCGACGGTGAGGATCGAACTCATCAGCCCCGCGGAATTGATGCCGTTCAGCGCTGTGTTGAACATCTGCTCGAACAGAAACATTGCACTCTCCCCCTATTTGTTGAGTTCTGTCAGTTTGGTGCGGGTTTCGCGTGTGAAGCGAGCCGACTCCTTCAGCCGGGCACTTTGCGCGGCAAGTTCGATTGTCCGAATGCGCATCAATTCGGCCAGTGCCTGTTGCGTATAGGCGTGAGAACGAACCAACCACGCCCCTGCCTGCGCTCCGATCATCTCGGCCGTTCCCGGCGCCGCCGATTGCAAGGCGCTCATCATCTGTTCTGCCGCAGCCAATTCCTGATCCGCGATGGCGTCGATGGCTATGGCTCGCTTCATGGCTGCCTGGGCTGCTGCGTCCGAGCTATCGATCAGGTCTCGTTGCGCGGGGTGGGCCTCTGTCGTTGCTGGAAGTGGTGTGTAGACCGAGCTGAAGCTGCCGCTGACGGCCCCGATTTGGCCGGGATCGCGCGATAGAATCACGGTTTCCAACTGGCGCGGGTTCGGTAGCGTTGCGCTTCGCACTATGGTGTTCCAAATTCCACGGATGTTGGCGTAGACGCCTTGTACCTGTCCGACCAGCCCGCGAGCCCGATCAATCGCCGCCTGTGGATAAATCACGTTTCGCTGGAAGTCGAAGATGGCATTCATGATCTGCTGGGCTGCGGTCATGATGCTGTTGATCTGCTGCAAGATCGGGCCGATTACGTTTTGCAGGGCTGTGTTTACGCTGCTCATGACGTTGTTCAGTGAGTTCATGCCGCTGGTGACGATGTTCACCAAGCTGAAGAGGAACCCGAACTGCGCGTTAGCGGGTTGGGGTACGAAAAACGAAAGGATCAGTAGCAGCGCAATCAAGCGCACCCGATGCTGACGAAGGAACGACAAGAATTGTGGCAAAATCGGCATCGCATCCCCCTATTTGTTCAATTCCGAGGCTTTGTTGCGGGACTCTCGAGCGAAGACCGCCCCGCGTTTCAAGGCCATGGTGTCGTGGGCCAGTCGTGCGGCCTCCTGGCGCAATTGCCCAGCCAGCATCTTCTGGATATGGGCTTGGCTCTGCACTGCGGCGATGTAGGCGGCGGCAGACGCCATAGCCGCAGTGCCTGGGGCCATCCGTGTCGCCTCATCTTCAATCGCCTCCGCAGCGCGCAATGTCTGCTCTGCCGAAGCGTCACCCAGCTTCAACGTCATGAGCTGCCCAATTGCCAGCGCGTCGTCTACGTCAATCAGATTCCGCTCTTGCGGATGTACTTCCGAGGGCGCCGGCAAAGCACCAAACGTGCGTTGAAACTCCGACATCAACTGAGCGTGGTCTCCGGTCTGCCGATTGCGCATCACGGACTCCAAGCGACTTGGATTCGTAAGTTGCGCGCTGTTGACGCCGATCGAGTAAAGGTTGTTCAACATCCCTCGAAAAGTTGCGATCAGATTCGCCGCCAAACCCCTAGCGCGACTGATCTCCGACAATGGCCAAACGATCTGCTCCCAGAGATTCCGTAGCTGATTCAAGAAGCCTTGGAGCGCCTGCGCGGAAGCCTGCACACCTTCGAGCAACGGCCGCATCGTGTTGTTGATGAAAGTCAGGATCCCATTGGCCGCCTGGCTGACAAGATTGAATGCTCCAGTAATTCCCCCAAGGCTCAACTGCGCGTGCGCCGGTTGCGGAACAGCTACGGCGAACGCCAATAGCAGGGCAAGCGAAATCGCGGTGAGCTTCATCAGATGTTGCCAATCAAGCATGGTGGCCTCCACTTGCCGCTGCCGCTTCTGCGCGTGGCTTCACGGATGCAGCCTGTTGGACGCTCCCCGATAATTCCTCCGGAAGCGGGTCAATGTCGGCCAGCCCATTCGGGAACCTTTCTCCTAGCTCGCGATAGACCTCAATTAAGTTCCGCTTCCGGTTGCAGTCCAATCTCAAGAAATACGAGCGATACGCGCGTTCCCTCGGGTAGGTGGTCGCAATCCAGTAGTCGATTGGCGTCGGGACCAGGCGAATCGTCTGGGTGGTTTCCGATTTCTCCCCGAGCACCAACAGCACCTCAGCGCTGCGACCCTTACGTGGTGCGGCGAAGCGCTTGATCTCGCTCAGCGCCACCTCATTCAGGGCTAGATGATCTACAAGCGGATTGACATCGCCCGGTTGCTGCCCGATCACCTTCACGGAGGTGTTTCGCAAAATGCCGGCGCCGTGTTCCTTGGGGCGCTGCTTGGTTCCCACGAAGTCTTCGAGCGTCTGCGAGATTCCCCACACACTGGCGCCTCGCTTTCGGGCTGTCCGGAAAAGCTGCACAACGCAGTCTGCCAGCACTGGCGATTCCAGCAGTGACCAACACTCGTCGAGGACCGTAATCGATGCCTGGCCGGACCTGCCACTGGCGCGTTCCGACATCGCTTGCGCGATCAGCATACTCATTGCGGTTTCGAGGCGAGGATCGGAACTCAGACCTTCGATGTTGAAGAAAAGCCAGTTGGCGTCTGTGCGGATTGTCGTGTGGCGATCAAAAAGCTTGGAGTAGACGCCCTTATCGCCGGTCCATTGCCTTAAGGCGACGGAGGCCAGCAGGGCGAGTTCGCGGATATGGTCGATCCGTTCTTCATCGGTCCATGTCGAGAGCTCGTTGCGGAGATCAAGGTAGGTCGGTGTCTTGTTGTCGACTCGCACCGCCGCACGTTTATAGACCCTCGCGATCGCTTCCGAGAGAATGTTGTCCAGAATGGAAGTGTCGGTCTGGCCCAAATCGCCGATCATGTGCCGAGTCAGGTTCTTCAGAAAGGCGATCTTGTCTTTGGTGGGCTGGGTCTGACCGGCCGGCAGGTCCCAGGGATTGAGCGTCTCGGTGCCCTCCAGATCAACTTCGATCACCCGGCCGCCCATCACCTCCACCAGCGGACGATACGAATCGCCCCGCTCAACGATCGAAATCAGCGGATTCGCCCTGGCCATCATGAGCAGGAACATCTGCGCCATAAATGTCTTGCCGCCACCCGACTTCGCCATGAAGAGTATATTGGCGTCGCCCACGGACGGGTCGTAGGGAGAAAACGGGATCAATTGCCGATAGGGTGTTTCGAGCAACATCAGCGGCGACTGCGGCGTTCCTTGCCAGGGCATCTCCACTGGTAGCAGGTCGGCTGCGTGGAGGGTCAAGCAACTCAGGTCCCGTTTGTTCTCCTGCGCCATTCCAGGAAGCGTTCCGATCAACAATCGCCGTTGCGCCAACGATTCCGGGATTGCCCGCGCTCCGTTCATCCGCGTGACGGCATGAATCACCCGCTGCCTGCGGTCGTTAAGCGTGCGCTGCGCCTCATCCATGTCGGCGCGGCTCACAATCGGCTTCGAGGTCCGAATCGCGATCACCAGCGAGTAGTTGCAGACCTTTAGTGAGGACGAGATAACGGCTTGCAGCACTTCCTGAAGTTGGTTCTGTGCGACTTGCGCTTCGACGTTCACCTTGAAGCCGCCATTCGAGTCGCGCTGAGCCGCCTGCATACGCCGCAGTCGTCCTTTGAAGTGCTCGAGAATCTTCGCCTGGTCGGGGATCGTGACCTCAGCGTTCACGATGATGGGAAAGTCGAGGACCATCAATTCGCGCAGAATGCCGGGAAAGGTTCCATCCGGCAGATCCTTCAGACTGACGAGCGTATAGAGCAACCCACCCACCTGGATGTAGTTCTCCTGTTCGTCCTCGATGCTGGTGTTTGCTACTTGGCTTCGCGCACTTCGATATTGCAGCGCGTAGTCAGCCCGGCGCATGGGGCTGCGGTCTTCCACCGCTGGATTCAGGGCTCGCTTTGCATCTAGGAACATTTCGTCATCGGACATGCGCCGAACGGCCATTCCCGTCGCGACCAGAGTTTGCTCTACACCGGCCAGGAGGCTGCCGAATTCAGACAGCAGATCCACGTGCTCGCGCCTTGCACGCTCCATACACTTCTCAACGGACAAGCTGAATAGGCTGCGCTTCTTCCCTTGGAGTTGCTCGGCCAGTTCGTGGTGAATGCGCGGATTCCAGACGAAGTACGCGTGCAGGAGGTGGCGCAAGTAGTGGCCGCGACTCTCGCCCGAGTCCCATCTCCCCATCCGATCTCGATCGATCGCTTGCAGCACGGCGTTCTCATTTCGATTCAGCCGCGGATAGGCGGTCCGCGCGTCGCCAATGCCCTCACAGATTTCGAACCGCATCTGCAGTCGCATCGACCGCTCCGGCAACGATCGGATCAGTGCCTCCAACGCGTGCTTGGACCGGTTGCGCATGGAGTCGTCATGGTAGAAGCCATTGATGCCAGTCAGCTCGTAGCCGGCCACCAGACTCCCATCCACTTGCACCATCACGCCGTCCAGATATTCGCGCACCGGCAGCAGTTCACACAGTGCAGGGCGGCGCAGCGATTCTTCATGCTTTACAGCAGTAACTGGCATCTCATTCTCCTAACGCAAGAATTCGGATGTAAACTCCCGATCGGGCTCAAGCCCGCAATAAATGTGTGGCTTTGCGTGCCACACCAGCAAATCTCGCAAGTACCCGCGCGGCTTCCCGTACTTGAAGAGCATCAGCACGGGTACGGCAATCAGGGGGACGACGTACTGGAGAACAATCCCCAACGGAATGCCGTTCAATTCCCGATTCAGGAAGCGACCGACAATGTTCATCACCGCCGCCAACCCGATCACGAAGAACAGATCCTCGAATTCCAGGTAGAAGAATGTCACGCGTTGGTGCAGGTTCCGGTAAACCGGCGTCACTTCGATTGCCATGGCCTTAGCTCACGCCTCCCGTTCCCTGAGCCACGAAGTATTCCGCAAGCCGCAAAACGCCGGAAAGGCCAAAGCAGATCATGGCCGAGAGAATGTGTCTCGCCCACGGCGCCCCGGGATAGATGCGGAAGCCCATCCCGCCGATGTGCATTACTCCGATGACAACTTGCAGGACGCCATACAAAGGCAGGAATACATTGGCGGACCAATTCACCAAACCGAGCAACGTGATCCAGACCGCATCGGGGTCGTTCCATGCGCGCTGCTGGGCGAATCGTTCGATGCCACGCAAGAGGCCAGACACCATCAACGCCGCGACTCCCGCGTACATCGAGTATTGGTGCGAGCCACCTCGCGAGAAGCGCAGCACCGAAACGACGAAGAACAAGGCGGCGAGGGTCGGCATGATCACATTGCCGAACCAGTTCGTCAGATTGGTGAGTCCGTTCAGAAAGTTCATAAGTCCTCCCCTGAGTCACATCATTCGGTTAATCAGAATCCAGAGCGCGTTGATCGTCAAAAAGCCACCGGCGCACACCACCAGACGGAGATATCCAGGCCGGTTGAAGGCGAACTGGAGTATCGCCCCGCAGATTGCCAGCCCGGCGGCGATGGGCATGATTCGGCTGGCCAGGTAGGTCCACATCGACTCCAGGCCGACGACGATTGAAAATCGGTTGCCAGCCGGAGTCCATCCATCGATCAATGCATGTGTGCTGGAGATCGCCAGCAGAAACATGGCACTCAAAAGCGAAGGCAGCGGACCCGCGCCCGAAGCCGTATCCAGAACGGCGCGCACCACAAAGTAGGCAGCAGCCACCGGAACGACCCGCGCCACTATGAACGAGTTCACGAACGTGGTCAGCCCCTGCTGGATGTTTGCCAGCCACGGCGTTCCAATGGCTGCGCCAGGCGGGAAGAAGACGGGTATCCCCAAGAACTGGAACCAGCTCAGCGTAGGCTCCAGCCCCAGGAAGATCACTGCCCACAACATCCACTTCGAGAACCCGCCACCAATCCAGAACACGGTACCGCCTTCTTTGCGCAGAGAGATCCCGGCGTTCAGGAGGCAGATGAATGCGGCCGGCCCCGTCAGGAGCAGAAGCACTCGCATCACGTCGTAAAGAAGAGTTGGCATGGGATGTCTCTTGGGATTTGCCGGGAGCCCTTACTACATTTGGACTCCCAGCGAATCTTCGGGCGCGATTAGGACACGCCACCTCCGCCCTGGGTGATCCAGAATTCGAGCAGGCGTGTGACACCGGAAATGGCCAGACAGCCAAGCGCCGTGATGACATAACGCATAACGCCCCGCCCTGAGATGTAAGACACAAGCCCGGCAGCGATCGCCAACCCGGCGCCCACTGGTGCGATCACGTTGCCGATCCAATTCACAAGATTCAGGAATGCGCCTTCCGGCTGAGCGCCGGTTTGCCCTTGTACAGCAACGTTCGTCTGCGGGGCAGCGCCAAGGTTCTGGGCCAGCAAGACTGCTTGCGTGCCCACAAGGAGAAGGAGAACGGCCGTCAGCAGGATAATCGCCGAGCGCCGATCACCGAAAAGTCGTTTCATCGAGGTGTTCCTCCCAGGTCTGAAATGGGCTCATGCAGAGGCATGAACTTGGGAGGCAGAATAAGGCGCTATTGAGAAATCTACAAACGAGTTTGTGGAAAGAGGCTAGCGGACGCGAGCGATCGCCAACTCAATGTCGTTTGCCTCGATAGGCTTTAGGCGCGCTGCACCTTCTGGTGTCCGGGTCAGCGCAAAGCGCTTCGCTGCGCTCGCCACGGCGTAGATCTCGGCGGGGCTCAACCCGCGCAACATCTCCACGATTCGCATGTCAGTCAGCACGGAAGACAACTGGATGGCAGGAAAGTTCATGCTCACCAGCCGACGATACCCATCATCGTCCGGTAAACCAATCTCAACCTTTTCGCTGAATCGACCTCCTCGCAGAATCCGTGGGTCCACACGAGAAAGGTCGTTGGTTGTCCCAATCAGAAAGACTTGGTGCTCCGGACGGAGATCACTGATCTCGATCAATGCTTGTTCCACCAACTGCACATCATGCTGGCTACCGTACCCCGTCACAACGGGAAACAGCGCATCCATCTCATCGAAGAACAGAATCGAAGGAGCATGCTCCCGCGCGCGGGCAAACAACTCTGACAACCGCTTGACGGATCCGCCCACCGAACCGCTCAAGACATCACTCGGCATAATCGCGTAGAAAATGCGCTTGGCCTGCGAGGCAATCAATCGCGCCACCAGCGTCTTGCCCGTTCCTGGCCGGCCCACCAACACAAGGCCCGATGGCACAGGGACACCGAGTTGTTCGACTGGACCGGGAGACAAGAGCCGCAGAATCGACTTGATGTCGGACACTACCGGCCCAGGGAGAACCACCTGGTCCCAATGGACGACTTCAACTTGCGGCCGGTCGTGTCCGCCGGATTCTTCGAGCGTTGCCAGTACGTCGCGATCTGTTGCCGTCGCACCGCTAGCCTGAAGCATCGCTCGATCCACTAACGCGCGCAACCGGGCCGGACTCCACCCTGGCGTCCGTCTCGCAACCTCCACAATCTCTGGCGTCGCTGGAGCTGATCGCTTTAAGATGCTCGACAGGATCGCTGCCCGCTCAGCGTGATCGGGCAGGTCGAGTCGCAGCTTAACGTCAAACCGACCCTCACGAATCAGCGTTGGTTCCAAGCCATCGAGAGAATTCGTAGCGGCGACGATCAGCAAGCCCTCGACCGGACGATACTTGTCGATGGACTGCATCAATTGGGTCGTGACGGCATTGTGCTCGCGCCCGCCCCCTCCAGCATCGGTCCCTGCTCCCTGCGCTTGCTTCTTGCTTCCAATTGCATCGACCTCGTCGAGAAACAAGACAACGGGACGCATTCGCTCCGCCTCTTCAAAAACCTGCCTGATCTGCGCAGAAGTTGAACCAATCGCCGAGCCCAGCAACTCAGGGCAGCGCACCTGAAGGAACTTCGCCCCAAACTCGCCGGCCGTGGCTTCGGCCAACAGGTTCTTTCCTGTGCCCTGCGGGCCGTAGAGCGAGACACCGTTCCGAACGATTCCCTTACCGTTCTTATGAAAGCGATTGTTAGCTACCAGTGAGATTTCCCGCTTCGCCGAATCCGCTCCGCCGACGTCTTGATGGCGCACCCTTGGAACGTTCACCTCGACAGCGACCGGCACCGTGCTGCTTGGTTGCGGGATCGCAGTTATTAGGCCTCGCGGACGCAGTGCAGCCAAAGTCCAAACCAGAAGGACGGACATTGCAGCGAACCAGATCAAGCCATTCCAGGTGCCGATCGTGGGAATAGCCAGCGCAGCCGTGTCCAGCCCCACCGACAAGACCGTAATTGTGGTGACGAACGCGAAGGACCGACCCGCCAGCAAAATAAGTCTCGGTACGGGCCTCGGGAGCAGGAACAGCACGACCCAACTGGTCGCAAATGCCAGCGCACTGTCGCGCCGATCCAGGACCCGATAGAGGAGGTAATACTCGCAGACTACAATCAGCGTTCCGATTAAGAAGCGTTGCATCCATGTAGTTCGTTCTTCTGCCGATGCTCCCCGCATTCGGCTTTGCAAGAACTCGGCTTCCGCCCAGAGCGCATCCACACCGCCGCGCAAGAACCGACCCAACCAGTGCGCCGGCCCCCAAGTCGCCGAATCGGATCCGACAGTTTGCGGCATTCTTGGGCATCCCCTCCGAACACCCTCAGAATAGCCGCTTCAATCGGGACTTCCAACCCAGAAGGATTTCGCTAGATCGATTGAACTGAGCCTCTATGAAACAAGGTCGACGGCGGAACTAAGGTCTTACTGGACTCGAAGCTTCGCTGCGCCTGAGCATCCGGTTTGCCTCCCGCATTTCCTCGCGGATCTGAATCAACTCACGGAGTTCAGCTTCTGAGATCGTCGATACGGTAGGACTTCCCGGGGACGAACTTGCCTCAGGTTGTGCTCGACCGCCTGATTGCACCTCGGATCGCTCCTGCAAGACGAGATAGAAGCGCGTGTTCGCAGGCACTGTGACAACAATGTTCTGCTGGTAGGCTAATCGAGCGAGTTCTTGTTCTCCCGCGAGCGCCACGTTGGACGCGATCCGCTCTCTCAACAGAACCGAATTGTCGATACCGCCGCTGAGCCCGCGCCCACCCACGGCAAAGGCTGCAATCGTGCCCACACCCGTCAGCGCACGCGTCAAGAATCGCTTACCTTGATTCAGGCCCGATACCTCCCCACGCAATGCCTGCCGTTGCATTCCAAGCGCGCTCCCGGAGATCTCCTCCGTCTCCCCGCTTGGGAATTCGAGCGAATGAAACTTCAGCGTCACCCAGCCCTGGGGTGTTGCGCCGGTCAATTCCCCGTAAGCCTTCGTGCCAGCCGGTACAAGGATTTCGCCAGCTTCCTCGTAGTTGTACTCGATGACCGAAATTACCGGTGCCTTGGCTGCGGAACTGACCCCATGTTGAAGTCGGGCCACCAAGGCCATCCCTTGCGGAAGGCCCCGGCCACTGACTCGCGCGAGAGTAGGCTTCACGCGTGCAGGGTTTGAGACATTTGCCGCCTGGGAACGGACAAAAATGATGGACGACTTTCCCAGTTGGGGAACCTCCTTCAATGCGGGTACAGGGGGCGGTTGGGTATTTGCTGGCTTCGGCTGGCGGCTCTGGTAGTCGGCAATCGCTGCCTCCCAGTTGGTCGTAGCTGGAGCCGGTGGTGGCACGGTCCGATTCTGCCGGCGATACGCATCCGCGAGAGCAGGGTCAGGCGTCGGTGCATCCGAGAATTCCACGGATGCCAGATCTTTCGCCGGCTCTTGCGCCGTATGCTGCAGCGGAACCCTATTCCGCATCGTTCCGAGCAAGTCTTGCTCGGTTAGTTCGTTCGTTTCCTCGTTGGGCTGCTGGTTGACGTTCAACTGCGGTACAGGCGACCGATTTCCATTCTCTTGGTTGGTCGTCTCCGTTGCTGGCCGGCCTAGATTGGGCCCCGTTCCGCGCGGTTTCTTGGTGCTGTCAGCATCGGTCGTGAACATTCCCACAAACAGGAACAGGCACGCCACACTGGCCCCAACCAAAACGACCAACCCGCGCGTCCGTTCTGTAGATTTGCTGTCGCGGCTTGCAGGAGCCGCAAAGCGAGCCCGTACCCGGTCAAAGAACGATTCCCCGCTCGCCGCTTCGTCGGGCGAGTCAGGTTCTTCCGCCCGATCGTCGTGGTCATCGCGGTCAGACTGCTCCTCGACAACCTCGGACTCACCTCTCTCTTCTTCATTCCAGTCTTGTGACGGATGCCGTTCCTCAGTCATGACGAACCTCCTCTCGGATTGCAGAGACCCCAAAGCCGATCGGTGCCAGTGCGGGTTGATCCACCGCGCCGCTCTCGGCCAGTTGCAGAAACAAGCTTTCATGCGCCTGCTTAAAGCCGGGCCGGGTGAACACCACGACCCCATCCACGCGCTCGCCGGGGCCGAGTCGCCGCCGCGAAAGGCGAAAGTCCAGCACGGGCAATTGCTCACTAGTGGTCCATTGATCTTTGCGAATCAGTGCACCCTGCCGGGACTTGCCCGCCAACTGCACCTGCGGCGGCATGATCTCGATTGCCCTCAATTGAGGATTCACTGCGGAAAACAACACCATCACCGTGCGACCCTCGTCGATCACTTCGGAAACACCCGCCCTGATCCGGTCGCCCTTCTCGGTCTGGGAAGGAGGTTTGGCTCCAAAAAGCGGTGGAAGTGGGGCAAGTTGCTGCCGCTGGAGACGCGCTACTAGTGTGTCCGGGACTGCTTCTGGCTGGACACGCTGAAGTGCACTGATTCCTGCAACCTCCGACCTGGCCAGTACGCTTTCCTCCACCAGGAAGCTCCCGCGCGGTTTGTAGGCCAGGACGAAGTCTACCTGTCTCCCTCCACCCGAATCTGCACGAAGCAGAAAGCTGTATTGGCGTCCGGTCGTAGTCAGAACCAACAGGTTCGACTCGCCGGGCAGTTCCGATGTCGGCTTAACCAGCACAAGGGTCGGCTCCTTGTCGGAGTGCTCGGCCAGAAACTTTTCTGGATCACCCAGCACCAATGAACTCACAGGCTCTGAAACTCGGATGGCTGTCGCGAACCGCGGCGCCACGCGAACCACTTGTACTTGATCCGTCTGGGTCCGCTTGCTCACTACCGGCACAGTTTGACCAGCGAGCACACCTAATGCAAGAAACAGGACGATCGATTTCATTTCCTCAAGTCCCTCCGATATTGGTGGTACAAATGCGCAACTCGCTGGGCATAGCTGACCGTCTCCGGATTGCGGTAGCTCAGCCCAGCCCTACCGATGCGGCCATGCCCAGCGTTATAGGCCGCGACAACCAAACGCAGGTCGCCGTCGAATCTTTCGAACAGGAAAGCAAGATACGCGACTCCGCCCCGAATGTTCTCCGCCGCGTCGAATCGGTTTCGCACACCAAAGGCCGCCGCAGTCTCTGGCATCAACTGCATTAAGCCAACAGCCCCGGCCGGCGAGACGGCGCGTACGTTCCAGTTGGATTCCGCCTCAATCACCGCACGCACCAATTCCCGCGCCACCCCGAAATGGTCTGCCCATCGGTCTGCGACTTCCAAGAAGCTGGCTGTCTGCCCGAGCGCGGGGACGCAAAGCGCCAATCCACAAATGAGCGCTGCCCTCATGCGATGCCCCCCGGGTCAGCACCCATCATCGCCCGCAGCGCCTGATCGCGATACTCGCGCGCAGTAGCAACCAGACTGCTGAAGCCATCGCGCAGCAGGAGTCGCTTCACGTCCTCTTCCGTTTTGGCCAAGAATGGCAGTAACACATCCCGGTCCTCTGGACGAATCTCGGTCCGGCCCAACAGTTGCAGTGCACGAACGAACTGAACGATCTCATCAATGGATGGCGGCTTCACCAGGTTGTATCCGCGCAGTGCTTGCGCCAGGCCAACGGCCTGCGCTTTCAATTCCAGCGGAGCGTCCACGGTTCGGATATCGAGGATCTCGGCTTCCTTCTTCACATCGGGGTGCTCGATTCGTTGGTACAGGCTGCGTCTCCGCAATGGGTCGCCGAGCCGCCGCTCCTGGTTCGATGTCATCACCACGAAAGGAATCGTGTGAGCCTTCACGGTCCCCAGCTTGGGCACAGTGATCTGCCAGTCCGAAAGGATTTCCAGCAGCAGCGCCTCAAACTTTTGGTCCACCTTGTCGAGCTCATCGATCAGCAGCACCACGGGTTTGGGTTGCAACACAGCTTGGAGTAGCGGCCCATGCGTAAAGAAGTCCAGCGTATGCAGCCGGCCGCGCAACGCGTCCCATTGCCGCTCAACTTCATTCCCTTGAGTTTCGAGGAAAAGGCGCTGCAGTGCCTCATCGAAAGATCCAATCGCCTGGCGCTCCGTGATTCCCTCGAAACATTGCAAGCGAATCAACTCCGTCCGCGCCGCCGCCGCGAATGCTTGCGCCAGGTACGTTTTGCCGGTGCCAGGCGGACCCTCAATCAAGATGGGCTTCTGCATGCGCGTCGCGAGCCAAATGATCTGGACCAATACGGGGTCCGTCGCATACCCCGCGTTCCGCAGGCCGAACGCAACAGATTCAGGCGAGTCGAACATGTTGGCAGTCTACGCAGCATGCGTCGCAGGCCAAAGCGAGTTTCCAGCAACTCGTTTCGTGAAATCGCACAACTGCTCTACCGTCAAGCCATCATGCCAGTGATGGAATGCTCCCTACTCGAAGCCGAGCTTCAGGCGCGGCTCCCACGCAATATGGAAGAGATGGCCCTCCGGCGAATCGCGCTCCGAAGGTCAAACTTGGGCACCACGGAACTTCTCAACGCGCAACTGCCTTGTGGCGCCTGGTCCAATTGCCCGGTCACCGCCATTCCGAATGCATACGCTACCGGACTCGCCCTCCTCGCCCTCGCACACTGCAAGCCGAGTGAGAGAAGCGAAGAAGCCGCGTCGCGAGGCTTCAAGTGGCTAGATCAGACGAAGGGACGCGAAGGCCATTGGCTATGGCAATGGAAGTTCCGGCTATTTGACCGCAAAGTGCGCTTCGATCCCGCCAAGTCCGGCTGGCCATGGGTACAGAACACCGTGAGTTGGGTCGCCCCCACGGCCCTCGTGCTTCTCGCCTACGCCGCCTGGGGTAAGTCATCAAACCGTATTCCTTCCGCGATCGCGATGCTGCAGGACAGGGCCTGCCCGTCCGGCGGATGGAACGCCGGCAACGGCCACGCCTTTGGCATCGACCTCGATCCGCACCCTGACTTCACAGCCATGGCAGTCTGCGCCCTGCGAGCGCATGGACGGGTCAATTCAAGCCATGTCCAGAAGGCCGCCCATTATCTTGAGCGTCGGCTGCAATCGTGCCCATCGCCCTATTCATTAGCGTGGGGTGTCCTTGCCCTGGCAAACCTCCCGGAGATCAGTTCCGCTCCGTTTCGGGAATCACTTCGGCGAATGAGCGAGACGCAGGCCTGCACAATGAACACGACCGCGCTAGCGCTCACGCTTCTTGCCCTGGAAACACCGATCTTCCGCTTCGGGTGGCGCGCATGACAGACCGCCGTAAAACCCTCGCCGGCCTCGCCCTCGCAGGAACGTCTGCTCTGGCAATTCAACAATCATTACGCGACCGTGGCCCTAAGAAACCTCGGCCTCCTTCGCGGGTCGAGGTACTTCGTTGTGATTCGTACGACAATGCCTATCAAGTTGTCTGGGATGGCCTGAAACGCCTCTCGCCGGCGGTGAGAGGCAAGTCCGTGCTGCTAAAACCCAATTTGGTCGAGTACTCCGCGACCGCCCCGATCAACACCCATCCCACAATCATCGCTGCGGCCGTCGACGGCCTCTACCGCTTGGGAGCCGCAACCGTGACAGTCGGCGAAGGCCCCGGCCACGTCCGAGACACGGAACTTCTCCTCGAGGAATGTGGCCTCCGATCAGCCTTACGAGAGGTCGGCCGAACCAGGTTCGTTGACCTCAACTACGACGAGGTGCACCGCGTGAAGACGACAACGCGACTCACCGGACTCTCTGAACTCTGGCTGCCCCGGACAGTACTTGCGGCGGACGTTCTCATCTCCATGCCGAAGGTCAAAACCCACCACTGGGCCGGAGTGACCCTGAGCATGAAGAATCTCTTCGGCGTCGTCCCCGGCTCCGTCTATGGCTGGCCCAAGAACGTCCTCCACTGGCAGGGCATCGACAACTCAATAGTCGAACTCGCCTCCACAATTCCGATCCATTACGTCATCGCCGACGGCATCGTTGCCATGAAAGGCAACGGCCCCCTCCACGGCTACCCAGTGAATCTGGGATGTCTCGTGTTCGCAGACGACTCAGTCGCCGCAGACTTCTTCTGTTGCGATCTCTTGGGCATTGCTGCAGGTTCAGTCCGACATTTGGCTCTTGGAACTGGCTTGGCAAACTCGAAAACATCCAACCAGTTGCATCTCGATGAGAATGCCAAGTTAGCAGACATTTCGGTTGAACCTTCCTTGTGTGCGGCAAGGCGCATCTTTGCCTGAGCGAATTTCGATCACGAGACGCAATTCTCAGTTTCCGAATCGCGCGTGATGCGGGCACTACCACGCAGATCGCTCTGCATATTGCGACAGATCGGGTGGAGTTGCGTCAGGCGAGGACAGGTCGCTACTTTTTTCAGTGGTGCTTCGATCAAAAACTTGCTTTTTGAAACACACCTTCGGACGATACTTGCGAATCATGATGTAGGGAGCATGGAAGGCATTGGGATACCGATCTTGGGCGCGCTCGTTGCGGGTTGTTTGTTCCTTCTGTGCGTTGCAGTGCCCAGATTGCGCCCTTACTCCTTCGCTGCTCTGGTTTCTCCATTCGCGGCCAGCATCGTTTTCATTGGTGGAGCGTTTGTCCTCGTCGATATGAACCCCGCGCAAGAATACGGTTCGGAGTACATTCCGAACGGAACCGAGCACGACTCGACGAAGATCGATATTGCGATCTGGCTCCTTTCAGTCATTGCGACTCTAGCCGTTTCTGTCGTCGTCTGCGTACCATTGCAACAATTGGCCAGCGAAGCGCTTCAACACTTCTGGAAGAAGCCGTCCCCTATTCGGATCGATTTCAAATGAAGGGCACCCACTACGGGGGGCATCCAAGTGCACCTATAACAAGCGTTTAGGTCCGGTTGGCGGAATGATCCAAGCTTACCGACAGATTGTAAAGAATGGTCGCTATCTTCTAACTGGTCGGCCATCATTCCAGCGGCGGCAAGACGGGCGAACTTCAGACTCGCGTGATCTAGGCGGAGTAGCTCAACGCCACACGAAAAATCTGGACTGATCGAAGCCTAGGCTCAAAGTTTGAAGCGCTGAAGGAACGCGAGGATCTCTCGCGCGGTTTCTTCTTCGTGTGTTTCAAATATGTAGTGACCCGCCCCCTGAATCTCAATCACTGAGGATTGGGTGACGCCAGCACGGAATTCCCTTGCCATTCGCTCCCGCTTGATTGCCATTTGCTTAACTACGTTTTCCGCCGCTTGACGTTTGCCTTCATCCTCGAAATCGGGATCATCCGGCATCATCTCCTTCCATGTTCTTGGCGCAGCGTAGAGAGCTAACGCTGGCACGGCAATGCGTGCGTAGTCCGGCTTCTGAACTCCAGCCCGGACAGATTCTGTAGGATCGAAGCGTTTGGGATCCGGCTTCGGCATCTCAGGGATGCCGACTTTGTCGCTATCATCGCCCGTTGCGGTTGCTTTCGTCCGATTAGAAGGATTTGATGTGCGATCCCAAGCAGCATCCATGTAGATCAGGGCTCCAACCCGATCAGACCTCCGCGCGCCAATCGAAGACAGTTCCTCACCAGCAATTGAGTGTCCTGCAAGAATGGGGCGTTCCAGCTTCAGAGCATCCAAGACACGCAGAACATCATCAGCTAACCTGTCCGCAGAGTAGCCCTGCTGAGGTTTGCTGGAGGCCCCGAAGCCACGCCGTGTAATGCCGAGCACGCGGTAACTCTTAGCAAGCCTTGTAGCAAGTTTGTCGTAGATATGTGCAGTGTCTCCCAATCCAGCAAGGAAGACGATAGCGCGCCCGCTGCCACCCCAGTCCAACACTTCCAGGCGCACGTTCTGGTCGACTTCCACGAACCTGCTCATTGGTGACGTTGAAATATCGGTGGACGATTGACAGGATAGCGTTCCTTCAGAGAGGGCCGATGCCACGAGGGCAAACGTCAAGTGAATGTGCCTGAATGGGGTTTTCAAGAGAACTCCGTCGAAATCTTGCCGCTAACCTGGTCTTTCTAGATCATAGCTATTGATAACGGCATAGTGTTTACCAATCCTGTCCAGGATCGTCGACGATCCGTCGATTGACGGAGAAGCATGAATGTTCACTCCAACAATCCCCGTACACTGGGCACCTTCACCGAAGCCGATGGGTCTGGGAACCCATTCAGCACCAGCCATTCCCTATGGGCCGGCGGCAACTTTGTATAGGGTACAAAGTGGGGATGCTCCCGGAGAAAGGCCTCAAACGAGGACTCGGCGATTCCTCCCTTGAACCGACGAAGGTAGCCACTCTTCAGCAATCGCTGCACTGTCGTGCGGGAGCGGCCGATATCGTGCGCAACTTGCTTCACTGTTAGCGGCTGATGCTCCAGTTCATCCACTCGCTTCTCGACACGTTGCTTGTGCTTTCGAAACGCTGCCTGGGTGCGGCCATTGGGGTTCTGCCCGCGCTCAATCGCATCGCGCTCGTGCCGGTTCCATCGTGGCTTCCTCTGCCACGGCCACTGGTCGCGCGGGAGTCTACGCCGAAGGAACTCCTTGATTGCCTCCGGAGTCCGCTCCAGTTCATTCGCCAACGCTTCAATGGGTCGTCGCACGTCTTCAGGTTCCTTGGCCCATGCAACAACCAATCGGGATTCTGATGTCGTCCAATTTCGCATGCCTCTCAACCGGCTCCTCAATGGGGGTCTTGATTGGCATCCTAGGGACGCTTCGCTTTTTCAACAATTGGCAAACGTGACGGCTCGGCAGTTCGTCATCGCGCCGCTCAGGGATACGGTGGCGGCGCTAAACCTCTGCAATGACGGGAGTTGAATGCCTAACGCCTTTGCCCGCTGACGCCGGGAACAGCCTTCGCGGCAATGGTCAAAAAATGTCGATCCGTGGTTGTGTCCGTGAGTAGCATCGGAATCGATTTTCTCCGAGGGATTGCCGCTTTTTCCCAAAGCCATGCATACTCGATGGGAGTGGGCAAGAACGAATCATCGCGGTCCAACCGAGGCAGTGATTCCCAGACCGAACTTTTCGATCGAATGCTTCAGCAGTCGCTGAGAGTCTCTTGGAGGCGATTGGCCGCAGAGATTGATCGCGTGCTGGAATTCCGGGCGTTTTCACTTTGGACGCGAGCAATCCTCGAGATCGAGGGCTCAATTCCTGACGCAGTGCTCGGCTCCATCGAAGAGCGCTGCCCTGGGTTCGGGATGCGCAAAAAGGGCAATCACGATCTGGGTTCGCTGTGGACAGACCTTCTTGCGTGGTCCGAGCGATTCGTTTTCACAGAATCTAAAGCCGGCGGATGGATCGAAGCGGCCCATTACTACTCCGGCCTGGACCCTCGTTCGGAGCAAACCTGGCTGCACATGGATCGATCTGTGGGTGAGTGGTCTGGGCAGCGGCCAACCCGTTATCCCGATTTCGCGGATTGGTGGGCTGTGGCGCAGGCAATCGGCAGTGAGGTTCCTCTGGCCACTCTAGACGAAGCCATCGAGGCAATCGCTTTCTCCTATTGGGTTGTCCTGCTTTTAGCTGGGGGTGTGCAAGAAAGCTCCCTGAGAGGTGAAATCGAAACGCACTGCCCGAGCTTCCTCACGAACCACCCCATTCCACCGACCAACGACGCGGATGCCTTGGCAAGATTCCGCACTGCAATCGTGGAGAACATTCTGGCCGGGCACAAAGATTCGCAGCGCGTGAAAGCTGCCGCGATGAACCATCTCCGCACCATCCGCATCAAGGCGTACTTCGACGCCTGCCTGGACCATATCCAGATTCCGCCCTTTCAGGTCTGGCTGCAGCATGCTGACGAGTTCGTCGTTAGTCCTTAGCGCCGGCCGCCATCGCTTGTGGCGAGCTCTTTGGGTGGCCATGCGCCGATACCAGCCAGTACTGCGTTTCCGGCGCCAACACACTGAAGGGAATCTCCTCAGAATGCTCCTTGCAGAAGGCGGAAAAGGACGCCTCTGTGATGCGCCCGCGCCGCCGTCGCAACCACCCATTCCGCTGCCAGCGACGGACATCGGCCTCCGATACCTCAAGTACGCCAGCCAAGTCCTTGGCCTTGAAGCCACCAAAGAAGTCAGCCGACTTTCCCAGCCGGCGCAACCGCGCCACGATGGATTCCACGGATCGCCCGAGGCGTCTGGCGATGATCTCCTTGGGCTGATGAACCAGCGACAATAACACCAAGTCGGTGCCGCGATCCCAATCGCGCCGCCGCACTTCGTCTGTGCATCGAAGCCCGAGTGCCCGCGCTCTTTTTGTAATCTCGCGCCGGGTTAATCCTGGATGCCGCGCTTGAATTGCCGAGATCGCGGCAATGGCAGCCTTCTTTCCCAGCGGGTACTGTGAGCGCAACATATCATCGTCTTCGGTGGTCCAATTGCCCTTCAGCAGATCTTGGCCAGCCGGATCACCGGCTGTGGACAAATAAACTCCGTTTCCGGGTACTTGGCGCAGCGTCACTGTTCGGTCCGGGTGCGCCTGAAGACGCGCGCGGACATCGAGTGTCGGGAAACCAGAGTGCCCGGGGGAAGAAAGGCGCTGGGGGGGAGGTCCCTTCGACATGACTACCACCTGTTCAGTCTTTACATTGTTCAGTTGCCGTTCTTACGCTGCGACTGCCTCTCAGTCAGTGCAACCTCAGCCGTGTGGTGCTCAACGCGGGCCAACTTTGCCAATAAGCTGCCCACAACACTAGAAGTCCTGACTCAGGCGAAAGGTCCGATTCTCGTGCGCAACCGGTGTTGGATGGCCGGTGTTAGAGTGACAATTCAGTCCGCGGATGACTAGACAGTAACTGGAAAAAGATTTGGGACTTTTTGGGCTGTCCGGATCTTCTATTAAGTAGAGGGGCAGACTCAGTCGGTATTCCTCTAGTACGTCGGCCAAAGGTCGGCAGGGGTTCTCATGGCAGCAAACCACGATAATCGCCCTGATAGCTTCGACTTGGAAGTGATTCCACCCTTCTGGCTTCGCGACGATGAAGAGGGCAAGCAACTGCTGGATGCAAGGGTCGTGAAGGTTGCAAGCGAGAACTGGCAATGGGCATTTCGATTTGCCAGAAATGAATTGCATGATGGTGCCGGCGCTCTTGAGATCGTCGAGTTCGTGGCAATCGAAGTTTCCAAGCGCCTCCGTGCCGAACCAGCAGTTCAGACGAACTTGGCCGCTTACTACAAGACTGCATATGTAAATCGTGTCCGGGCATTGGCTGAGCGTAATGGCCGGATCCGCTACGAAGGCAGCCCCAACGACCTCGAACTCAACCACCAGCCGATCGCCGCTGACTGGTTCAAGCTCTTCGAGAACCGGATGATTCTGCAAGCCCTGCTCCCGTTCACCGCTGAGCCGATTCGCCGCATTCTCAACTACCGACTCCTGGATTTCTCGTGGAAAGAAATTGCCGGGCAACTCGGGGTCACAGAGAAGCAGGCGAAATCACGGTTCTATTACGGAGTTGAGCAGGCACGGGATGAGCTATCCGCCGCCCAAAAGAAGCGGGCCCGCAAGGAGGCATCCGCACCATGAAGATGATGGATCCAGAACAAAGTTTTACTCCCCGTGAGGAGCGACAATTGCTGCGAAGCGTCGCCGCGCTGCTTGAAGCGAGCCTCCCGCAGTCCGAAACAACCCAATGCCCGTCCTGCGCAGATCTGAGAAATCTGGCAAGACGCCGAGTTCGCTTGGCGGACGCTGATTCCCTCGTGGACCACATCGGGGTTTGTCCGCGGTGCTTCAAGAGCTACTCGGAGTTTCGGGCCCAGTATAAGCGGCGCGTCCGAATCCTCTACAGCGCTGTAGCCATGGCCGCTGGCGTGTTGATTGCGGTTGCAATGTTCCAGCCTTTGCGTCGACAGGCGGTTGAACCCACTCCTTCTGCGCCAATCACCGCCGAGCGGCCACGACCTGCGGTGGCCGCCGTCCTCGACCTCACGAAGTTGGGCGTGGCGCGGAGCGATTCTCCGGTAGCGGGAGATCGACCGCAAGTGGGCTCCTTGCCATGCGCCAGAGTCACCCTTTCCGTCCACCTGCCCGTCGGGAGCGAGGACGGACGTTACGATGTGGCACTGCTGCGCAAGTCCGGAGAATCCGTGGTGTCATCAAGCGGGAATGCGACGCTTCAGAACTATGTTGAAGTGCTCGGCGTGAAACTTGATTTGTCCTCTGTGGCTCCAGGCAACTACAGCCTCGCGATTCGACGGGTTGGATCTTCCTGGAGAGAGTATCCGATTGCTTTGGTCCCCAAGGAGGCCCCATGACGACTGACGCTTCCGAATTCTCACGAGCGATTCGAGAACAACTGCTCGAAGCGATTGCTACCACGGTCCAGGCAAGGTTTTTCGACCCGAAGTTCAATGGCCGCAATTGGCAAACTCTTGTCCACCTGGCCAGAGAAGGCATCTTGCAAGCCACCAACTCGGTTGATTTCGAATCACGTGTCCAAAACTTGCTCGAACAACTCGCAGTCCAGCCGGTTGGATTCTTTCATCGCAATCGTGCCAAGGTTCCCGTGCACCATGTGCTTCGAGCCACGCTTTACCCACATGAGGACACATGGGTGTTTCAAGATGTCCAGGAGGACGGGCCAGCATTTGCCGCACAGATCAAGGCGGGTGACACTCTCCTCGCTGTCAACGATACTCCCGTAGTGCCACCCGAGCCAGTGCGATTTCCTGCGGGCGCGCCAGCGTCGATTCTAATTCGGCGCCGCAACGGTAGCGAGGAACGCATCGTGCCGCAAGCGCTCCCGCCAGACGAGGTGCGCCGCAATTCCGTTCGCACGGACTTGCTCGAAAACGGCGTCGGCTATTTGAAGATCACTCGCTTCCCAGGATTGGTCGGGGTAGACATGGCCCGAGACATCGACGCCGCCGTTCAAACACTCTCTGAATGCCGCTCACTCGTGATGGATCTGCGCGGAAATCCCGGGGGTGGTTCCGCGAATTTGCGCCTGATGAGCTACTTGACGCCGGACAAAAAGCCCGTCGGCTACAGTCTGACCCGGCCGCGTGCAGAACGTGGATATCGCCGGGAGGAGCTGGCACAGTTCTGTCGCATTCCGACTAGCAAGCTCGCCCTCATCGGGCTCGCCCTTCGATTCAAATTTGCGGACAAGTCCATCGTCGTCGTTACCGAGGGCTTGAAGCCGCCAAAGTTCCAGGGCCGTGTCGTACTGCTGGCGAACGAGCACACCGTAAGCGGCGCCGAGATCGTTGCAGGTTTCGCGAAGGACCACGGAGTGGCACGGATCCTGGGCACCCGCACTGCCGGGCGGCTCTACGGGTGGAGCTCCTTCCCAATCCAGCAGGACTACCGCCTCACCATCCCGGTGAGCAACTACATCACATGGGAAGGAAAGTGCTTCGAAGGGACCGGGATCGAGCCTGATATCGAGGTGGCATTCTCTCCTGAAGCCGCGCGGGAGGGACGTGATTCGCAGTTGGAGGAGGGGGCCAAGATCGCCGCCAGTCTTTAGTTTGGAAAAGAGGAATTTCATCCGAGAGGTACAACAGAAATGCCGGGGAAGCAGAAATTACAACTGTTCATTGCACTGTCGCTTGTTTTCCATGCGACCGCTTTTGCTCAGATAGGCGACGCCCAGTCGATCCTTGCTGAAGCGGAACGACTTTTCTGGTTGGACAACTGGATGAAGTCTCGCCCACTCTACGAAAAAGCTGAAGCCCTCTTCGACGCCCAGGGCGACCAGCGAAACGCAGCACTTGCAAGGATCAGTCGTTTGCGAGCCGACGCGGATAGCATCTCCTATCCAGAAGTCAGCCTTCAACTGGCGAGGGAACTCGCGAATCCAGCCGTGAGGTCCGACCCGAGCGTCCTCCTTCGCTGCCTAATAGTCAAGGCGACCATAGACCTCAGCATTGACCCTTCTGTTTCAGCGCAAGCATGGCGGGACGCGTTAGGTCTGGCAATTTCACTCAATGATTCGCGTTGGGCGACGAGGATTGAAGGTGAACTCGGGATAATCCTCTTCCTTGAGGGTAAGAGTACTGAGGCGAGGATGTTGATGAACAAAGCAATGCAGGCAGCCGTATCTTCGGACGATCTCGCCGGACAAATTCGAATTCAATCCTTAATCGGGGTGGGGCTTTCGGAACTTGGTGAGTACGAGCGCTCCCTTCGTTTTTTTGACACAGCTTTAGCACTGGCGCGGAAGAATTCGGATCTTCGATTTCCTCTAATGGCACACATGGGCAAAGCTCATTCACTGAATGTGTTGGGCCGAACGAGTGAGGCGCAGGAGTTTCTAAATCGCGCTGCGCGCTACGTGGAGGAAATCGGAATGAACGTATATCGCGCTGACATCCTCCAAGCGTTGGCCGAAAGTGCCATCAGGAATCGCGATTACAACAACGCCAAGGCTCTCTTGATGGACGCCATTCAGTCGGCAGAGAAGTTTGCCATGCCCAGACCGCGAGCTGCGTCGCTACTCACCCTAAGCAGAATCTGCCGGGACATGGGAGAGTTCGAGAAGGCGGATGAATTCGCCTCGGAAGCCATCATTGCCGCGCGCAAACTTGTCGACATGTACGTGCTTCCAAGACATCTTGCCTCGGCCGCGGAAATCAAGGTTCAGATCGACAAGATAGCTGAGGCTGATTCACTCTATGAGGAAGCGGGCGACTTGATCGAAGCCATGTTGGTAAATGTTCCGAGTGCGAGGCTGCGGAGCCGACTCATTGCAGCAATGAGTGAAGTCTACGTTGGCCATTTCGCACTCGCCGTCGAAAAGCTCAAGGACGACAAGCGATCGTTCGAGATCCTGGAGCGAGCCCGCGGTCGTGCCGCGGCGGATGCTCTTCGAGCATTGCCCGCGCAGCAGCCCAGTAGTCAGGGAATGAAGGGGCCCGCAGAGCGCCAAATCGCAGCCTTGCAAATTCGCCTCCAGCAGGCGGAAACACCGCGGATTCGAAAAGATCTTCTCAATCAACTGGCATTAGCCGAAGAAGCGCTGTCACCACTTCACTTGGATCAACATCGATTCACTAAATTCCTGCGCGGCGATCCGGTTCAGCTCGATGCCCTGCGCGAGACCATGCGCGATGACGAGTTAATCGTAGAGTACGTGCTGGCGGACCCAGCTTCGTTTGCAGTCGTCATTTCAAAGGATTCCATTCGTATTCAGAAGCTGGCGAGCAAAGCCACTATTGATGGGTTAGCCCAACGTTTTCATGGTGAGCTGAAAAACAAGGAATCGGCGGCAGCACCATCCGGCGTGACACTGGCATCCGAACTACTGCGGCCCATCCGAGAGATATCTAACAGCAAGCGCGTGATCTTCGTCCCCGACGGAATCTTGCACCTCACTCCATTTGATGCCCTCCCGTCAGGTCGAACCGGTTACTTGGGAAACCAAAAGATCATTTCAGTAGCACCGTCTGCGACTGTCCTCCAGTTGATCCGCACCAACCGCAAAGTCGAGACTCGGACCGCGAGCCTGCTAGCAGTCGGCAACGTGGCGTACCCCGCCAGCGGACCTTCTCCAAACACCACGCGGGAAACGCGTGGGATGTTCGATGCCACCGGCAGCGCTATCACTGCGCTACCATCAACCGCCGATGAAATCGCAGCAATTTCTGCTGTCGCCGGCCCCAGGACGGTGGTATTGGAAGGACGGGCCGCGACCGAGAAGGCCCTCAAATCACAGCCGCTCCGGTCATTTTCGATCTTGCATCTCGCAGTGCACGGAGTTGCCGACTCCAAGTTCCCAGATCGTTCCGCGCTCGTGTTCGGTTCCGACGCCGCTGCTCATGAAGACGGATTACTCCAGGTTCGGGAGATTGAATCGCTCCCGCTCAATGCTGACCTCGTGACTTTGTCCGCCTGCGATACCGGTGCCGGTCGCATCCAAGGCCAGGAGGGCGTTGCCAATATCGTTCGCGCCTTCCTTTACGCCGGCTCGCGGTCCATCGTGTCGACCCTCTGGGAAGTGGACGACACATTCACTGCGGCTCTGATGAAGCGCTTCTACACAAACCTGGCCGCCGGACGTGATGTCAGCGACGCCTTGCGTCTTGCCAAGCTTGAAATGCGCCGTCGCCTGGGCCCCAACGCTACGCCATACTTCTGGGGTCCCTTCACTGTAGTAGGCGATGGGCTAACGCGAATCCAGTTTGCCCGCACCGCGAAATAGGCCGGACCATGATTTGAAACTGGGATGTCCCATCGGCTGGTCCATTACCGCTTCGCCACGTCACGCAACCGCAAATCACGGCTGAAGGCAACAGGCCGACGCACCATTCGCTCGGCCAGAAACGTCTCAACATCCTCGCGTCGAAAGCGAAGCAGTTTCCCAATGCGCACAACCGGGATTCGTGGCTCTTTCACGGTGGCGTGGTCCTGCACCCAGTCCACCGAAACATCCAACCAGGAGGCAACCTCACGTGGCGTCAGTAGCTTTTCAAGGGGGAGATTCTTTGCGTCCATGGACCCTTTTAGAACAGGTTCCAGTCGGCGCAAAATGAGGGCGTTTTTGCCTCAGACTCCTTAACGCAGCGAAAAAGCAGCGAAAAAAATCAAGGGGGAATAGCTAAGTGATTGAAAATAAATGGTGGGCCTGTGCAGACTCGAACTGCAGACCTCTACCGTGTCAAGGTAGCGCTCTAACCAACTGAGCTACAGGCCCGTTTGGGCAGGAATCTCCAGGTTAACACACGCCCTTCAGCGCCTCCACAAGCCTTGCGCCGCCGTTGCCGCCAGGATGAATCCTCCCCCCACTAGCGCCAGCCCCGCCGGCCTTTCTCCATGCATCGCCCACGTCCAAAATGGGTTCAACGCCGGCTCCAACATCACCAGCAAGGCGGCCTCCAGCGCCCCTAAGCCCCGCACCGCTTTCGCCAAGCACCAATAGGCCAGCGCAATTTGAAACAAGCCCAGGTACAACAGCGCCAATAGATCGGCTAGCGCCAGCGCGGGCAGCGGCCACATCGGCACAACACACAACAACGCCGCCAGCATATTCCCCGCCAGCACCGGCGCCATCGCGTCCTCGCCCGCCTTCCCCACCCAGCGCAAGCCCGCCACCGTCAGCGCCCAAGTCACGCCCGTCGCTGCCGCCAGCCAGTTGCCCAAGACCGGATTCGGCGCCGAGGCCAGCGGTTGCTGCTCAGCGGCAAACACCAGCATCATCCCCACCGCAATGCCCGCCAGCACCGCCCAATCGGACTTCCGCACGGGCTCCTTTAGCAGCCAAGGCCCCAGCAACAAAAGATAGATCGGCGCGCCGCTCTGCAGAAAGATCGCATTGGCCGCCGTCGTCAGTTTCGTCGCCGTAACAAAGAGCACCAGCGTCAGCGCGTAAACCAGCCCCACCAGCCAAACCCGTCTGGAACCCAGCTTTCTCGCCCCCGGCAACAAAGCCGCAATCGCCGCCGCGGCAATCGCGCTGCGTACGCCGGCCACCTGCCAACTGTTCCAGGACGTCGCCTTGATCGCCGCGCCGCCAGTCGAAAACAAGACCGCGCTCGCAAGCGCCAGTAACGCCGGACTCACTCGAAAACGACCATCTGGTGCAACGCAATCGCGGGAGTCTCAAATTCCACTACGCCCTCCCGGTAATGGAATCCCAAGGGCGTCCCCTTCGGCTCCCACATCGCCCGCTTTGGCTCTCGCGGCAAGCGCACCCGTACGCGCTGCCCCGGCAGGGCCGGTACATAATCAATCGCCGCAAAATTCCCGGCCACTTGTTTGCCCGCGTGATTCAACAGATGCAGCACGGTCTTGCTCCCTTGCCGTCGCAACACGGCCTCGATTGGCGCCTTGGCATCGGCAAGTTGCACCTGCGGGCTACCCAATTCGCGCAAGCACGCTCCTACAAACTCTCGTAGCGCCGGCGCATGGGTCGCATCGAAAACATGCCCGATCGGCCCCGGCGCCAGCACCACCTTCCCCGCCCCGATGTTCCAGGCAATGGCCGCGGCTAGCCCCGGCTTCTGCGAATCATAGCTCTGGTAACGCGAGGTGATCACCTTGCCCTGCCCTGCTTCGACGTCCTGCCAAAGGCCTTTCGCATTGGCGAATAAGCGCTCGCCCGGCACCCAAGCTTCCGCCACTCCTGGCTCGCCCCTAAGCTTCCAACCAAAAAGCGGCGCAAACTTCCGCGCATTCGCCGCGCCCGTCAGCAACAACTTCATCCCCCCGCGCACCCGCTCGGCTAAATCCTGCGCCAATCGGTCTCCGATATCCTCCCACTCGGGCACTGCCAGAACCGGCCAGCGCAGTTCGCTCCAGTCCGGCGCCACATCCACGCTGATCTGATTCTCGATCAACGCGTCCAGCAGCCCCGCGCACGCGCCCACATGCGCGCCCCATCCGCCAAAGAGCTTCCCCGCGCTCCGGTACAACGACGTCTTGGAAAACAAGATCGCCACTTCGCTCGCGCTCTCTCCGCGATGGCACAGTGCCTGCCGCGCGCGGCAGAAGCCCGCCACGTCTTCCATCACCGCGATATGGCGCTCGTCGATGTGTCCGGCGCGGGTCGGTTGGTAGTAGATTTGAAAAGCCCCGCCCTGGACGAGCACCACGCTCGCCTCTTGCTGCAGTTGTACAGCCGGCTTGTGCAGGTGCCCGATAGCGTTGGAATTGGCCTGCTGGAATCCCCACGCCATCAGGTCCCACGGCTTGCCTGAGGCGCGGCTGGCCTCGGCCAGGTAGCGCGCGTCCAGGCGCGCGCGCGTCAGAGACGCATTACCCAGGTAATCCCCGCTCAGGAAATCCACCGGCAATTCCGGCTTCTCCGGCACATAGGTCGAATAGAGCCAGTTGGAAGCGACCTCGAGGCCCGGCCGTTTCGCCTTCACGGCCTCGGCATAGTGCCGCACGTAGCTACGGAAGCGTTGCCGGTTAAATTCGAGCCATAGCTCCCAATGCGCGTCGCCGGCCTTCCTGGGTACCTCGGCCCCCAGCCCCATCTGCAACCACGCGCGGATCGCCGCGGGCGAGTAGTCCGGATTCGTCTGCCAGCATTCCCCGTCCACCCACACGCCATCCAGGTCGTACTTCTCGGCGGCCTCGAGCAACTGCGGAATCATCCGCTCGTCCACATACGCGCTCCACAGGCTGGTCTGCCGCTCGTCGCGCTTGCCTGCTGCATCGACGCGCGCCCACTCGGCGTGTTCGCTGAGTGCCAAGCTATCCCATACGCCCGAGAAATGAATGTACAACGGCACCCCGCGCTCAGCCGTTAACGTCCGCCATAACGCAAGCGAATCATTGACGATCCCCGGCGAACTTTTCGATACCTGCGACGGGTAACCGAGCCAGCCTGCGTGCCCCTTGCAGTCGTACTGGACAAAATCCGGCTTCACGCGCTCGAGAAACTGTGTCACATTCGCCGCGCTCAGGTCCCGCCCCAGTTCCGTATCGTCGCCCCTCGGGTGTAGGTCGAAGTGAATGCCAAAGAAGCACTCGCCCCGCCGCTTCCGCTTGCGATCCTGCGCGCGCAGTGCCGGTGCTGCCGCCAAAGCCAGCACCTGTCTCCGGTTCAACATGGTAAGAGGATATTAGAAAATGAAGCTCAACCCGCCGCGCACTTGTTTCGGCGTGGGGATCAGCCACATCGTTTGGCCCGTCGACGACCGGATCGGCACGTAGCCTTGCGCCAGCAGGTTGCGCATATCGGCATTGATCTCTAGTCGCCCCGGCATACCCAGGAATCCGGGCACCGGCTGCTTAAAGCCCAGGTTCCAGCCCGCTTCTGCTAAACCCTGCCCAGTCAAAGAGGCGTGATACGGCGTCAGGGTCCGGTAGTCCGTCCACAGATAGCTGGTATACAAGCGCGTCCCAACCCGAGGCAACGTCCCGCTCAACTTCATGCTTGCGAAATTCCGCTGCTGTTGCCGAATAGAATCGCGCAGGCTTGCCGCTTCCGTCGTTAGCTTGTCTGTCAAGACGACATCGTGTTGATCCGTCCGCAGCACTCCGCCCAGCCCATAGCCGCTGGACCACTTCCAGTCGCCGCCCAGACTTTGCGTCCAACCCACTACAAATCCGTTGCGGTAATAACCACCGATATTAAACACACTGGCGTTCGACGCCAGGTCCGGCACCAGCTCTTGGCCTAACAATTCCGCCGACCCGCCCAGCATCGACAATCCCGCGTTCGAGACTCCCTCGCGATACACCGTGGCGAACAACTCGCCCGTTCCTAGTCTCTTTGAGTAGCTCAGCTCGAAATTCTCCACGCGCTGCGCCTGGGTCGTCCCGTTCCGGCGGGTAATACGTGGGAACAAGGCGAGCGTCGATACCTCCCGCTGCATCTCGGCATCCTGGCCACTGCCCGTCATCAACAAGTCCACAGGCGGGAAGCCGCTTGAGAATGCCGCCCGCACGGTGCCGATCGATTTGCCGTCCCAGGTCAGCCGCGCATAGGGGCTGAGATAATTCAACCGCTCGATAAACTGCACGCTGTCCATCGTCGCGCCGTATTCGAGCAATACCGTGTCGCCCAGTTGGTAGCGGTCCGCCACCGTCGCGCTCAGCGTCCGTAGCGCCGGCGCGCCGGCACTCGCGCTGCCAATCGCCATGCCCGCCCGCATGGGCAAATACAGTTGCCGCATCGTCAGGCTAACCTGCGGATTGGGGACGTCGAAACCAAGCGGGCTCGTAGCCTCGCGCTGGTAGCTCGTTCGAAACCCCGCCGTCGGAATGCCGTTTGCCAAGCCGTAACCCACATTGCCGCTCACCTGCACCTGATTGCGGCCAAACAGAGAGGTCCCCACCGCGAAGGCCGTACCTAGGTCGGTCTGGCTCCCGAGAGAATTGCTCGTATTCTCATCGCCGCTGGAAAGTTTAAACATGCCGCGCGTGTCGCTGAAGACCCGTGCGTTGGTCTTTGTGGTCTGTCCCTTGGCTAGGGGGTCCCAATCCGGCAGCGCCCGCAGGACCGGCCGGGTGGACATCGAACTGCGCAGGGCCGCCCGCCACTGCTCGCTCATCAGAAACGTGCCCGGCGGCGGAGAGTAGAACAGTTCGACGCTGCTAAACAGTGTCGCCAATTGAATGCTGAGGTAGCGCTCGACGCCCGGCGCCACAGATATGTTCTGCCGGAAGGCCGGCATAAAGCTCGCCAAGGTCACGCGCACGCTGTAGACATCCGCCCCCAACGCGTCGAAGCCAAACGCCCCGCGTTCGTCCGTCATCGCCGAGTAAAGCGGCTTTTCAAAGCGGTTCATCAGCACGACGGTCGCGCCCATCTGCGCTACCCCCGAGGCGTTTTTCACCAGCCCGACGATCTTGCCGGTAAATTGCGACGCCGTCGCCGCCTCGCCCTGCTGCGGACACAGCGCCACTAGGGCAAGCGCCCAGCTTGCCGCCTTGACCGTGTTCGTGAGAGCCATCGGTGTCCGCATGGTGCGGTCGATTCTACTCCTTCAGGCTTGCAATCGTTTTCGTATCGGCCGCGACGCTGAAGTTCACGGTCTGAGTCAGGCTCTGGTTGGCCAGTTTATCGGTAACTTTCAGCTTCAAAGTATACTTGCCCGGCGCGAAATTCGCCAGCGGCAGCAGCTTCTCGATCGTCACCGTCGTCGGTGAAGCGCCGGGAATGTCCGTCACGTTCTCGCTGAACTCGATCACCTTCTCGTTGCTGGCGATGTTGACGATTTCATAGTCCACCGTCGCGTTCGGCTTCTTGGTAGCTTCATCGGGTTGGAAATTGTAGAGAGCTTGATAAATGCCCATCTTCTCGCCTTGCGTGAACGCTTCGTTCAAACGCGGCCGTACCTTCGAGGTACCGATCACGAATTGATCCTTACCGACATTCTTGGTCGGCACCTTCTCAATCATGTCCGCAAGAATCAGACTCGATGCCCCCAGGCGCTCATCCTCAAAGCGAGGCACCGTCAGAGCCATTTCGAAGTTGTTCATGTTGCCGCCCACCACATCCTTGGCCACAACGTTTAAACGGTAGGTGCCCGGAGCCAGGGGTACGGCGTTCTGATAGATAGCCTTGCCTTTTGAGCCCTCGGCCAGCAGTTGCGCGGGCGTCTCGATTACCACCGGCGTTTCCCAGATGTTGACCGGCCGGCGCGTCATGGACGTGATGCGCGCGTAGATGTTCACCATGGCCTTCGAGATGTTGTCTGTGGTCTTGAACTGCAGGTCGTTTTTGTTCATCTGGATCGTGACGTAGGTCATCACGGTCGCATTCGTCAGCTTGACGAAGTCCGCGCGCACCTGGATGGGCAGTACATTGAACATGACCTTCGAGTTCACGCTCGCTTCCAAATCCTTAAACTTCACCTGCGGCGGTTTCTGCAGCAACGCGAACTGTTGCAAGCGCTCAAACTGGTTCATCCGCGCGGGCAACGCCTGATTGCCCACGCCCAGGCGCGTTCCGTCCGTACGTGTGAAGCGGTCCGTCTTCGAACTCATGCCCATCTGCTCGTACATGGTCAGGCCCGCGTTCGGCACATAAAGCAACGCGTCTTTTTCGCTCGGGTCCATCGTCATGCGGAATTCGCCGGTCATCGTCGTATCCACGAATTCAATGATCACGTCGTTGCCGATGCCTTCGATGTAGCGGTAGCGCCACTTCTGGAATGGAAAGGTAGAGGTCGTGCCGCCGCCTTCTTCAATCGGCCGCTGGTAGGTGCCACCCGAGGGATGGTCTTCCACTTCGTCCGCCGGCCCAAAGGTGATGTAAATGCGGCCGCGGTCCGTCTTCCATCCGGGGATGCCGCTCGCATAGCGCTCATTGGCGTAAGCGATACGGCGATAGTGCTCTTCCTTATATTCGTTCTCTTGGGTATCGGGCGTCGGGTCGCGGCGAATCCAGAAACTTTCGATGAAGCTCTCGCGCTCGTCGTCCGTGGTCAGGCGCTTGAAGGAGGTCTTTTCCTCGTCCGTAATGATGTAAAAGACGTCCTCGTTCATCCACTTGCGGAAAGGAGTTTCGAGTTCCTTGCGCAGCTTATCCTCACGCTTGCGGCGTTCCCGGTCGCTGAGCGGTTTGGCGATTGTTTCCCGGTTGGGGTCCTCCGCCTTTTTCTTTTGCGCGTCGGCTGGACTAACCAGCAGTGCCGCGGCCACGCTGAGAGTGGCGAAGATCGTGCTTAAGCGCTTTAATTTCATACTTTTGCTCCCTCGAGTCGATACCTTTCGCAGGGCTACCCTCATCATATCCCGGTTTTCGCTTTCGTAAAGGTCCCTACCTGCCGATACCCTTCGCCCCGGTCGACGAACTCAATCTCCATCTCAAGCTTCCGGTACCGCCATTTCTCGAAGGGAAAGGTCTCCGTGATACCGCCGCCTTCCTCTGGCGGGCGCTCCCGCCGCACGCCGCTTGGATGCGCTTCGATCTCGTCCGGCGGGCCGAGCGTGATGTAGGTCTTACCCCGATCCGTCCGCCAACCGGCCACCTTCGCCCGGAAGCGCTCATTGGCGTAAGCGATCCGCCGGTAGTGTTCGTCCTTGAATTCGTTGCGCAGCGTGTCTGGGGTCGGGTCCCTGCGCAACCAAAACGATTCGATGAAGCCTTCGCGAGCCTCGTCGCTTACCAAACTCCGATACGCGCTCTTTTCCTGTTCGGTCGCAATGTATACGACATCCTCTTCCAACCACGCGTCCGTTTGCGCCCAGATCCCGGACGCCAGCACCAAGCCAACCAGCCATACTTTACGCGAATACACGTCGCCCTCTTTCCACTCTGCGCTAGCCGTTGGATGGGCGCCTTAGCCTTTCGGTTTCAACTAAACACCAGGGTCACCACGGCATTCGCGATCGGATAGAAGATCTCGCTAAATACTCTGCCCAGCGCAAATATCGCTAGCGGGAAAAACGCGCCAATCTGCGCGCGCAGCTCCAGAAAGCCCGGCACCTTCTCCTCCGGCAAAAAGAAGAGCGCCATGCTGAAGCCGTCCATGGGCGGCACCGGAAGCAGATTCCACACCGCCAACAACAAATTCTCAAACGCCATCACCCCCAAAAACACCGCTGCCGCATCCGCGATTTCTCCGTTCCCCCGCACAATCTGATACAACTTCATCTCCTGCGCATACACAAAGATCCCCGCCGCCAAACCCACCTTTAGTCCCGCGAACGACAACAGACAAAGCGCCAGGTTCGCCCCCGGGCCCGCCATCGCCATCCACGCCGCCTTCCGCGGATTCCGCACGGCCCACAGCGGATCAAACGGCGCACTGGCAAAACCAATCACGCCCATACTCTGCCCGGCAATGCTCAAAGCCAGCGAAATCAAGGGCAAGATCCCTAACCCAAAGGGCTCCTGCCGCACGTGCGGAATCGGATCCAGCGTCACCTGTCCATTCAAATACGCCGTCTCATCCCCGCCCCACTTGGCTACCAGCGCATGCGCCGCCTCGTGGCACACGGTTGAAAACAAAAAGGCCACATAAAAGAACAGCGCCGTCCCCATCCATTCGGATTCCACCGCTACCTTCTCCTTGCCCGCCGTCTAGACGAAGCGGGAATCGATTCTTCGCACCCGCGTTTTATTCTCCGACACTACCGTGAAGGCGCCAATCAGTTGTTCTCCCAATAACCGCACGGTACTAAGAATCTTTTCCGGCCGGCCCGATACCCCGGACTTCGGCAACCGGTAGAACAAAATGCCCCGGTACGGCAAACGATTCAAGTGGGTCAACGTACCAAAGTCTCCATCGGCCGTCACGAGCACCGCTCCGCTTCTTTCACTGACAGCCAGCACCTCGGCGTCTGTCGCCCCCGGCATCAGTTCCGCCATAAAAACTACTTCGTAGCCAGCTTCCCGTAGCGCGGATACAATCGGACCGTCCACGCTCTCATCGGCTACGAAGATCAACTGGCGATCTTGAGAAACGGAATGAATTCGTCGTTGCGCAAATTAGCCGAGGCGAACGCGACGGCCGCGCGAATATCCCTCTCGGTCAGCATCGGGTGGGCCTCGAGGATCTGCGCGAAACTCTCCCCGGCGGCGATCTTATCCAGTATCAACTCCACCGTAATTCGCGTGCCCGCCACTACAGGTTTTCCGAGCATAACCGCGGGATCTGAGATGATCGTGTTTTCGAATTCCATTACTCGTCTCCCCTCTCATCCTAACCCGGAACTTCGCTACCCCCGCCCTCAGGCCCCTCGTAACGCCTCCACTTCCTGGTCCTTATACTGCAACTGATACAGCCTCCAGTACACCCCCCGCTGCCGCAGCAATTCCTGGTGCGTCCCGGCTTCCTTCAAATGTCCCTTGTGCATTACCAAAATCAAATCCGCCTTCTGGATTGTGCTCAGCCGATGCGCAATCACGATCGCCGTCCGCCCCTCCAGCATCCGCTCAAGCGCACTCTGGATCTTCTGCTCCGTCTCCGTATCCACGCTCGAAGTCGCCTCGTCCAGGATTAAAAAACGCGGCTCTCTCACTAGCGCGCGCGCAAAGCTCACCAATTGCCGCTGTCCCGTCGAAAGCCCCGCGCCCCTTTCGCGCACCGCCAGGTCCAGGCCTTCCTTGCGGCTCTCGATGAAGTCCCACAGATTCACGCGCCGCGCCGCTTCTTCGATTCGCGCGTCCGTAATCGAGGCATCCCCCAGCCGAATATTTTCCCGCAGCGTGCCGGTAAACAAAAACGGATCCTGCAACACCACGCCAAACTGTGCGCGCAGCGCCCGCGGATCGTATTCCCGCACATCTCGCCCGCCCACCTTCACCACGCCTTTTTGCACATCGTAAAAGCGCAGCACCAGATTCGTAATCGTCGTCTTGCCCGCCCCCGTATGCCCCACAATCGCTACCCTTTGGCCGGGCTCCACCCGAAAGCTCAAATCTTCCAAAACATTCTCGCCGTCCTTGTAGGCGAAATCCACGCCCGCAAACTCTACCGTAGCCTCGCCCCGCACCGCTACTGCGCGCGCCGGCGCCACCACCTTGGGTTCTTCGTCGAGCAACTGGAAAAAACGCTCGCTCGCCGCCATGGAGCTCTGCAACGTATTGTATTTCTCGCTTAAGTCCTGAATTGGACCAAAGAAGCGCATCGCGTACTGCAAGAAGGCGATCAGCACGCCCACCGTCAGCGTCCCGTCCTGAATCTGGTAACCTCCCCAGGCAAGCAATCCCCCCATCGCGACGAATCCTTGGAACTCGACCACCGGATAGAACCAGCCGTAGGCGATGATCGAGCTCTTCCAGGCGTCCATGTTCTGCCGGTTGATCCGGCCAAACTCTTCATTCGCTTTCCTCTCCCGATTAAAGAGCTGCAGTACGCTCATGCCGCTTGTGTGCTCGGCAAGGAATGCGTTCAACTTGGCAATCGCGACGCGCTGCTGCCGGTAATCCTTCGATACCTTCGCGCGGAAGATCATCGTCGTCACCACTACAAACGGCAGCACCGCACACAGGATCAGCGTCAATTGCCAGTTCAAGCGGAACATCGCCACCAGCACAAACCCAATAATCATCAAATCGCCCAGGATCGTCACCAGCGCGGCCGAAAAGAATTCGTTCAACTGGTCCACATCGCTTGTGACTCGCGTCACAATCCGCCCTACCGGATTGCGGTCGAAATACTGCACGTCCAGCCCCTGGAGCTTGGCAAAGATCTCGCGCCGCAAATCGAACATGATCCGCTGCCCCGTCCACTGCATCGCCAGTTGCTGGCCATACTCGAGCACCAGCTTCACCAGCAGCATCGCGCCAAACACGGCACTAATGAAAGCAAAGCCTGGCCAGGCGTCCTTCGGCAGGTACGGATTCAAAACGCTCAGCAGCCCATCGAAACCTTCCACTTGCTTGACGATGTATTTATCGATCGCCACCCGCGTCAACAAAGGTGTGGCCACCTGCGTCAGCGTCTGGATCACCAGAAAAACCAGGCTTAACCCTACCGTCCAGCGATACGGCCACGCATACGGCAACAGGCGCTTGATGATGCGCGAATCGTAGATTTTCCCTTTTACTTCTTCTTCCAAGATTCTTCTATTGTCGGATACTCGCCCCCTCGTCCCCTTAACGCGCCACTTTCACCGGCACCGCGTACAGCGACGTCCGCGCCGTCACAAACAACATCCCCCCGCCCAACTCCACATTCGCTCCCGCTTCCGGCAGTAGCACCCGCGCAATCAGATGCCCGTCAGGCGCAAAAATCTGCGCGCCATCCCCGGTGCTCGACCACACATTCCCCTGCTTATCGCAGCGAATGCCGTCCGGCCCACCCTTGTCGATCTTGGCGAAAACCTCCCCACCTGCCAGCGTCTTCCCGTCGCCGGAAACCGTAAACACGCGGATATGCCGCGGCGCCCCGGAATCCGCAATGTACAGCTTCTTTTCTCCCGGCCCAAAACATAGGCCGTTCGGCTTATCGAAATCCTTGGCCACGGGCGTCAGTTCTTTGGTCTTCGCATCGTAGCGGTAGACGTAGTTCCCCGCCTGCACCTTCTTGCGTCCGCCCAGCCCATAGTCGGGATCGCTAAACCAATAGCTTCCATCCCGCTTCACCACTACATCGTTCGGCGAATTCAGGTCTTTGCCCTCATACTGCTCCACCACCATCTCCACTTGGCCGGTCTCCAGGGTCCGCGAAACCCGGTGCGCCCCGTGTTCGGCGCTCACCAGCCTCCCTTGCCCGTCCAGCGTATTGCCGTTCGTATTGTTGCTGGGCTTGCGAAACGACGTGACCCCACCCGCGCGCGTCCACTGTTTCAACTCATTGGCCGGGATGTCGCTGAAGATCAGCCTCTTTTCCTTGGCCACCCACACCGGCCCCTCAGTGAATTGCATCCCTCCCGCCAGCTTCTCCACCTTGGCGTCGGGGGCGATTAACTTCGCGAACGCCTTCGCGTCCTTGATCTCGAAATCCGCCGCCATCGCGGCCAAAAGCGTCCATTCAGCGATCATCACGGCGCAATCCTATCAGAGCCACACCCGGCAAAGCGTTGAATCCCCGCAGCCGCGCCGCGCGTCTTCTCCGTTCATATGCGCCGCCGCCTCTTGCTGCCCCTGGCTCTTGCTCCGCTTCTGCCCTCCCAGGACGGCAGCCCCGCCACCGCCTTTCCGTCTCTCGAGGTCTTCTCCCAAACCACCTCGGAGGACCCCAAAGTCTACGAGCCCGCCCTGCGCCAGCTCACCCGGCAGTGGAAAAATTCCTACGCCGCCATGATCTTTGAACTCGCCAGTCTCCTCGGCGGCAACAACCCCGTCCGCGAGCGTCTCCTGCGCTTCCTCTCCCTCCGCACCGGACAGGATCACGGCGCCCGCACGGAAGCTTGGCAACAATGGTTCTGGAGCCTCCCCTACCAACCCCATCCCCACTACTCCATCTTCAAAGGTCTCCTCTACGCCAACCTCGATCCCCGCATGCAAGCGTTTTTTCCCGCCGATCGCCTCACGCCCTCCCGTATCCGTCTTGATCAGGTCCAATGGGGCGGCGTCCGCGTCAACGGAATTCCCCCGCTGGTGAACCCTGCCTTCCTGCCCGCCGCACAGGCCTCCTATCTCGAAGACCACCACGTTATCTTCGGCCTCGTTATCCACGGCGACGCCCGCGCCTACCCCAAGCGCATTCTGGCTTGGCATGAGATGGCCCGCGACACCGTCGGCGGCCAGCCCATCTGCTTGGTCTATTGCACCCTCTGCGGCACGGTCATTCCGTACTACCCTCGCAACCACCGCTTCGGCACCTCCGGCCTCCTCTATGAGTCCAGCAAACTCATGTTCGACGAGGAGACCAACTCGCTGTGGTCCACTCTCCAAGGCCAGCCCGTCATCGGCCCCCTCGCCCATTCCGGCCAGCAACTGGACTTCGCCCACGTCGTCACCACTACCTGGGGCGAATGGCGCGCCGCCCACCCCCAAAGCAAAGTGCTATCCCTCGCCACCGGTCACCGCCGCGACTACGGCGAGGGCGTCGCCTACCGCGATTACTTTGCCTCCGGCGATCTCATGTTCTCCGTGGCTCGTCAGGATGCGCGCTTGCGCAAGAAAGACGAGATCCTCGCCCTACGCCTGCCCGGGCGCCAACCCTTGGCCATATCCGTCCGCCTGCTGCGCAAGCAGCCGGAGCTCACGCTCACCCATGAAGGTTCAGCCATCGTCATCCAAACCACGCCGGGCGGGGCCAGCTCCGTCCTGGTCGATGGCCAACCCTTCCCCGCCCACCGCGCCTTCTGGTTCGGTTGGTACACCCAGTTCCCCAACACCGCTCTCGTGCGCTGAGCTTGAGCCTCCTTAGCGGCGGCAGGCCAGGCAAACTGTCACACAAGGGCTCTCTTCTTGCGCATACTTCCGCGACGCGTTCGTCACGTTTACATGCAAGAAACGACGGTCCCGGTACTTCGCCATGAGTGGGTACTCCAGAGAAAAACGATTCGCATCGATCCCAATAAACCGGCAATCGCCGACCACTTGAAGCGATTCCCGGTACTCCTTCTCCACCCCAAACTGCGCCAGGTCCGCATAGGTCAACTCCTCCCGGCTCCGGGCAAAGATGCTTTTCTCGCCGCGTAAGGGCCGAAGCCAATTATCCAGCAGCGGCCGCCTGGCCCCATTCAGCAGCCACAAAGCAACTAAGACCTGCACAAAACCCCGGCAGCGCCCCAACCACAACCCTACCGGCACGCAGGCCACCACAAACAAGGGCAGCCACATCCTCGCCATAAAGGGTTGCCATTTCAGATAGCCGCATACGCCTGCCACCCCGAAGGCGATCCCACCGTAGATCGCCAGTACCCTCCACTCCCTCTTCCAGAGAACGTATCCCAACGCCAGCAGAGCCAACAGCAGGTGCCAACGGTTATTAGCGTCCGCCTCGTGATTCGCATTCTTGGGCGGGGCGAACTTCTCATGCGCCCAAGTGTTTTCCCGCGCATACACATCCGCCCCCAGCCACAACGCCGCCTCATAAACCGCCCGATTGCTCGCCTCGCTCCGGCCCCCCAATTGTTCCGATAAATGCCGCACGAAATTTGACCATGCTGAGCGCGCGCTCAGAGGCTCGTTCCGCCACACGTAGACCCCATCCCCTTGCGCGGAATCGAATCCCAAGGGCGAGCCGCTTAGGTCGAGGTTCCGCCAATAAAACGGGCCATTCACCACGGCCGTCACCAACGCTACCTGCGGAAGCGGCAGCATCGGCCCCAAAAACAAATACGCCGTCCCCTTTGTGAAACACGCCAGCCCCACCGCCAGGCCCAGCATCCACTTGCGCCAACGCAGCGCAAAGTAGACCGCCGCCATCACCAGAAACGAAAGTAGCGCCTCGTTTTTCATCCCGCTCGCCTGCAAGATGCCATTGGGCAACGTCGCCGCCGCCAGCGCGGCCATTCCCTGCCCTCTTGACCCCGCGCCCAACTCCTTGGCCACCAGGCTCGCCGCCACCACATAGCCCGCCGTCGATAGCCACGCCACGCAGTTGGCGAAGCGATCCCCGCCGCTCAGCAAATCCAGGTGCATGGCTACATACTCCATCAACGGTTGCAGCATGATCTGGTTCAGATACGGCGTCGCAAAGTTTTCCACGCTTCCCTGCTCGAGCCAATACACAATTCGCGGATAGTGATACGCCAGCGCATCGTTGGAATTCGGCGGGCTCCCCAAGGCCGCCACACCCTCCAAAGCCCACACGGGCGTCCACACCCACAGCTCCCAGCGGAACTCCGTCTTTACGCCGCGCAGGCGCAGCACCCAACATGCCGCGATCGCCATCCACAGCACGGCCACCGGCCAAAAGTGAATCGCGCCCAAAAGGCTCAGCGCCTCCGTCCCCACCGCCACGGCCAAGAGCGTCCACAACCCGTTCTCGACCAGGCGCTCCCGCATCTACGGCACCTTCTCAAACCAACGGTCGCATGCCAGACACACCACCACACACGGCTCAATTCCCGCCCACCGCCTTTCATACTTCACCGACGGATTGGTGGTCGCCACATGCACAAAGCGGTAAGCCCGATCCCTTTCCAGCAGCCGGGCCTGGATCGGATACTCGAGTTGAAAATACGAAATGTCGAAGGCCACCGTCTTGCACCCGCTCTCGTCCAATTGCCCCATCACCTTCTCGTAGTCCGCCGCCACCTTCCACCCCACCATATCCCGCATCCGCAGTTCATTCCGGCTGCTCAGAAAAATGCTTTGCTCCCCCGCCAGCGGCCGAATCGCGTTCCGCGTTAGCATGTGCCGGCCCTGGTAGACAAGCGCCAGGGCCAAGGCCGCCTGCAATACGCCCGGCCACTTCCCCGCCCACCATCCAATGGCCGCCGCCAGCACCGCAAACAACGGCAGCCACATCCTCACCATCGAAGGTTGCCACTTCAAATAGAAGCAAATCCCCGCTCCCGCCAGCGCCACCACTAGGCCCAACCGCACCACGGGCCCCGCCTTCCTCACGATCGCATAACCCAGCGCCGCCAATCCCAGCAGCAAATGCCAGCGATTATTCAGATCCCCCTCGTGGATCGAATAGCTCGGCGCTTCCCAGCGCGTAAAGGGCCAAGTCGTACCCTCCTCATACGGGTTGATCCCCAAACGCCCGTGTAGCCCGGACGCCTTCGCGTAGAGCCACGCGTTCCACCCTCGATTCGGTCCACCCAAGTGTTCCGTCGCGTGCCGGATCGCGTTCGACACCAGCGCCTTCACCCCCAACGGCTCGTTCTTCCACACGTAGACCCCATCGGCATTGGCCGAATCGAATCCCAACGGCGAACCGCTCAAATCGATATTCCGCGTATAAAAAGCCCCATTGATCACCAGCGCCGCCACCGCCACCTGCGGCAGCGCCCGCCCTCGAATCAGAAAGACGATTGGCCACGCGAACAGGTACGCCGTGCCCTTTGTCAAACACGCCAGGCCCACCGCCACCCCGCAATGCCAGTCTCTCTTCTCGTAGCCGTAGTAAATCGCCGAGAGCATCAGGAAAGCCAGTAGCGCCTCGTTCTTCATACTGCTCGCCTGCAAGATTCCATTGGGTAAGGTCGCCGCCGCCAACGCCGCCAACGCCTGCCCGCGCAGCCCCGCGCCTACTTTTTGCGCCACCAGGCTCGCCGCCAGTACATATCCGCCCGTCGAGAGCCAGGCCACCGCGTTCGCCAGACTGTCCCCGCCCGTCAGCACCTGAAAGTGCATCGCCACATACTCAAACAGCGGCTGCAGCATGATCTGGTTCAAATACTGCGTCGCAAAGTTCGCCACGCTCTTCTGCTGCATCCAGTAGACAATCCGCGGCATGTGGTACGCCATGGCGTCCGCCGAATTCGGTGGCGCCGCCAGCGCCGCCACCCCTTCCAGCACCCACACAAGCGTAATGCCCGCCAGGCACACCTGCACCACCCAGTCCCTCTCCAGTTCGAGCTTCACCCCGCGCAGCCGCCACACCGACCCCACCGCCATCCCTAACCACAGCAAGCTGACCGGCCAAAACGAAATCGCCCCCAGCGCGCCCAGCGCTTCCGTTCCTAGCGCGATCCCCAGTACGCTAAACAAGCCCAGTTCGAGGACTCGTTCCCTCACCCAAACTCCTCCATAAATCGCCCCACGGCCGCCCTCACCAAGTCCGGCCTCGCCCAATGCGCCAGATGCCCCACCCCCTCCAGCCGATGCAAAGTCGCCCCTTCCGGCGCGTCTTCGTTGCGCAACATCCCGCCCATCGCGGGATCGGCTTGGAACACGAGCGCCGGATGCCGCAACCCCGGCCATTCATAGCCCTCCATCCAACGTCCCGCCAGCACTTCGTCCAGGATTTTCGGGTCTACCATGCCCCAGAAAGCGCACATCCGCTCCAGCATCTCCCGCGGCCGGCTATCCTGCAGCCGCACCGTTCGCCCGTCCAGCGAGCGATAGTTCAGTTCGCCCAATTCTTCGGGCGACATCCAAGTTCCAAGCTTGGGCGCAATAGCCTCAAAGTAGGGAAACCAGTCCGTCTCCCTCACCCTCGGCCCCATGGTCGAAAACGGTGGGTCCTCTAGCACCATTCCGATGACGCGTTCCGGTAGGGCCGCCGCTGCCAGCGGTGCCACCATCGCCCCCAGCGAATGCCCATATAGCCACACGGGCTCCTGGACATTCGCCTCCATCCAATCGATTACCGGCCCGGAGTAGTCCACCGCCCGGTAGCGCGGCAGGCGTTCGCTCGCCCCGTGCCCGGCATGGTCCAGCGCCCAGGTTTCACCCCAGGCCCCCAGCAGGGGCTCACAGCTCATCGCCCCGCGCGTCAAACCATGCAGGAAAACTACGCGCCGCCCGCCGCTACCAAAGCGGACCGCACTCAGATCAACCCCGCTTGGTCTCGTAGGCCGCGAATCGTTCGCTGAATTCATCCCAGCCCTTCCGCCCCATCAACGCGTAGGTGAACTTCTTGCCCAGTTCCACGCCTTCCTGGTCAAAGGCGTTAATGTTCAACAATTCGCCCATGAAAGCCGTCTCGAACTCCATCATCTGCAGGAATCCGCCCACGTGCTCCTCGTCCACCTTCTCCAGGCTGAACGAGCAATTCGGACGCCCGTTGCTGGCCAGCGCCGCCTCCGTCGCTCTCCGCTCGGCGTCGATTAGCTTCGCCAGCGGCTTCCCGCCTAAATAGTCAAAGCCGTCCAGACCCAACTTCGCCTTCGGGATCTTCGCCTGCTTCTTGGTCTTCTCCACCACCCAGAAGCTGAACACCTTATCGTTCGGCCCTTCCATATAGAGCTGCACCTGGCTGTGCTGGTCCGTCGTGCCCAGCGCGGCCACCGGTGTTTGCCCCACATGCACCGTCGCGCCGCTCTTGTCTTTCGCTTTGCCCAAGCTCTCCGCCCAAAGCTGGCGGAACCAGAAGGCCGTACCCCACAGATAGTTCGAATACGGGAACGCCACCTGGATCGTCTTGCCTTTCTTCGTCCAGATCAACCAGTGATGCAACGCCGCCGAGAGCGCCAGATTCGTCTCGAAATCCTCGCTCCAGCACGCCGCCGTCATCTCGGCCGCCCCCCGGCACAGCTTCTTGATATTCACGCCCGTCAACGCCGCGGGCACCAGTCCCACCGCCGAAAACACGCTAAAGCGTCCACCCACGTTCTCCGGAATATGGAAGGTCGTGTACTCTTCGCGCGTCGCCAGCAGCTTCAAATCCCCGCGCCCCTCGCTCGTCACCGCCACAATTCTCTGCGCGGCTTTCTTGCCCAGCGCCGCCATCAGCCACTCCCGCACAATTAGGAACGTCCCCATGGTCTCGGCCGTCGAGCCGCTCTTGGCGATCACTACCACCACCGTCTTCTTTGGCGTCATGCTTTCGAGAGCCTGCGTTACAAAGTCCGGGTCCACGTTGTCCAAAATCACCAGCCGCGGATTCTTCACCGAAAACGCCGCCTGCACCGGGTGCGGCCCCCGCATCGCGCAATCCAGCGCCCAACAACCCAACGCACTTCCTCCAATACCCACCACACACACCGTGTCGTAGGTGCCGGCTAGCCGCTTGGCCATAGCCGCCGCTTCGTTGATCAGCTCCTTGTCGCCCGGCAGATCCGGAAAGCCATACTTCCCCTCTTCCCATTGCTGGCGGAATCCTTCCAGCGCCTTCAGGGCCTTGGGCCGGGCGGCTGCAATCTCCGCCTCCGTCAAGCCATTCTCATTGCCCACCATCTTGGCGAGCAGATTCCGGGGATCAAAGCTGATGCTCATCGTTGGAGCCTCCTAGTTCTTCGTTTGCCCTGCGGTTTGCCAGAGCGGTAACTTGCGAGCGATATAATCTGTATCCAATTTCGCCGCCAGAAAATCCGGATCTTGCATGATCTTCCTCTGTAGAGGAATCGAGGTCTGGATTCCCTCCACCACAAACATCTCCAGCGCCCGGCGCATCCGTTCCACCGCCTCTTGCCGGTCCCGGCCATGCGTAATCAGCTTGGCCACTAGCGAATCATAATACGGCGGAATCACTCCCTCGCTGTACGCCGCAGTATCCACTCTCACGCCAATGCCGCCCGGCAGGTTCAAGCCCGTAATCCGGCCCGGGCTCGGCGTGAAGGTCTCCGGGTGCTCGGCGTTTATCCGGCATTCAATCGCGTGCCCCCGCAGCGTCACCGGTTCCTGCAGAATCTCGCTCAGCGGCACCCCCGCCGCAATGAGAATCTGCGACTTCACCAGATCCACGCCGGTCACCATCTCCGTCACCGGGTGCTCCACCTGGATCCGCGCATTTACCTCGATGAAGTAAAGTTTTCCGTGGGCGTCCATCAGAAACTCGACCGTGCCCGCGTTCTGGTAGCCGATCTCCCGCAATGCATGCTTCAGCGCCGCCATGGTTTCCTCGCGCAGCTGCGGCGTCATCGCCGGCGAAGGCGCCTCCTCGATCAGTTTCTGGTGCCGCCGCTGGATCGAACACTCCCGCTCCCCCAGAATCTCCACATTCCCGTGTTCATCGGCAAGCACCTGAAACTCGATGTGCCGCGGCGCCGCAATGTACTTCTCCAAATAAATGTCCGGCACGCTAAAGGCCGCCCCCGCCTCCGTTTGCGCCTGCGCGAGCAGCCCCGGTAAATCCTCGGCTCTTTCCACCACACGCATTCCCCGCCCGCCCCCGCCCGCCGCCGCCTTCAAGATCACCGGATACCCGATCTTCGAGGCAAATTCCAGCGCCTCCTCGGCGCTCGTCAAGGCTTCCGCCGAACCGGGCAACACCGGTACCCCCGCCTCGGCCATCACCTGCCGCGCCTTCTGCTTCAAGCCCATCATCCGCGTCACGTTCGGCGGTGGGCCGATAAACTTGATCCCCGACATCCGGCAGACCTCGGCGAAGTCCGCGTTCTCGCTTAAAAACCCATAGCCGGGATGTATCGCTTCAGCGTTCGTAATTTCCGCCGCGCTGATCACACTCGGGATGTCTAAATAGCTCCGCGCGCTCTTCGCCGGTCCGATGCAGATCGCCTCATCGGCAAAACGCACATGCAAGCTATGCCGGTCCGCCTCGGAGTAAACCGCCACCGTCCTAATGCCCAGGTCTTTGGCCGCACACACCACTCGCAGGGCAATCTCGCCCCGGTTCGCAATCAGAATCTTTTCAAACATGCGCTTAGTTGGGCTGAATTTGAAACAACGCCTCGCCGTATTCCACCGGCTTGCCGTTCTCCACCAGACAAGCCACTATCGTCCCCGCCACTTCCGCTTCAATCTCGTTCATCAGCTTCATCGATTCGATAATGCATACCGTCGTTTTCGCGCTCACCGCATCGCCGGCCTTCACAAAGGCCGCCGCCTCGGGCGACGAGGCGCTGTAAAAGGTACCCACGATCGGGCTCTTCACCGTGTATAGCTTCTCCACACCCGCGTTTGCCGCGCTGGCGCCAGCCGCCGCGGCGCCGCCCGCTGCCGGCATCGTCATCGTGGCCGCGGCCTCAGGCGCATACACGGGCGCCCCGGCCATAACGTTGTGCACCGTCTGCACCACCGCCCTCTGAATCCGCACCCGCGCGTCGCCCCGCTCCACTTCGAGCTCGGCCACGCCCGTCTCGTTCACCAGGCGGATCAGTTCCTTGATTTCTTCGATGTTCATGCCTAACCGACTATTGTCCATTCTTTTGGCGCCACTGTCAGAGGCGTCAACACTTCGGCCCCTTCTTTGGTTACCAACACGGTGTCTTCAATCCGTACTCCGCCAAAGCCTTCCAGATAAGCCCCCGGCTCGATCGTGATCGTCATATTCTCTTCCAGCACCGTCGCATCACCCGTCCCTAGCCGCGGCGCCTCGTGAATTTCGAGCCCCAATCCATGCCCCGTCGAATGCAGAAAGTATTTCGCCAGCTTCGCCTTCTTTAAGACCTTAAAGCCCGCCGCATGCACTTCCTCCGCCTTCACCCCGGGCTTTACGGCTTCGATGGACGCCCTTTGCGCCTCGGCCACCGCCCTGTAAATCTCCTTGGCCTTGCGCGGCATTTTGCCCACTCCGTAAGTCCGCGTCAAGTCGCTCATATAGCCGTCCTTCGCCGCGCCCATGTCAATCAAAAGATAGCCGCCCGCCTCGATCTTCACCTGCCGCGGCCGTGCATGAGGCAGCGCCGCATGCGCTCCGCCCGCCACAATCGTTTCAAACGCCGTGCCGTCGGCCCCGCGCAGCCGCTGGCGGTAATCGATGTAGGCCGCTAATTCCGACTCGGTCGTCCCCACTCGAAATTTCTTCACTGCCTCGGACATTACCCGCGCGTTCAGATCCACGCTGGCCCGGATCTTCTCAATCTCCCCCGCATCCTTCTTCATCCGCGCCGTCTCAATAGCCCCTTCCAGGCCTGTCAACTGGGCATGTTTGGATAGCATTTGCCAGAAACCGTGACTAACCCGGCTGTCCTCGTAACCGAGGCGCAGCTTCTTGCCCTCGATCTCTTTCTCAAGCGACGGACCCACCTGCCCCTTCACTACCTTCAACCGCACCCCATTCGGCCCCGCTTCGGCCGCCGCCTGTTCTCCGTATCGCCGGTCCGTCCAGAGCCTCGCTGCCTTACGGTCCACCCACAGCAGTCCGCTGGAACCCGTGAAGCCGCTGTAGTAACGTATGTTGACGAGGGAGGAAACAATGATCCCGTCTAAGTCTTTCATCTCCAGCAGCTTCCTCAGCCTGCTGAGACGCTCATTTGCGATAGTCAACCCTGCAGTTTACCATTGCGCCGCGCTCTTATTCTTATGCGCCTGCTCTCCCGCGCCCAAAGACTTCCAGGCCGATCTCACGAAGAAAAAAATCGACCTTTTGCCCTCCAAAAAACCGGGGCCGCTTCGCCCCTTTCCCCCTCTCGGGGCCAATGGAGAAAAGCGGCCCGATTTCTTCGGTCCGGGTCCTTATCCCAAACGTCCGTCTACAGCGCCGCCTTCGCCGCTTCCAGTGCCGGCTCGTAGTTCGGATGCTCAGCCACTTCCTTAACGTATTCCACGTGCCGCAGCATATTGTCTTTGTCCACTACAAAGATCGCCCGCGCCTCCACGCGCCAATCTTCGATCAACGTCCCATAGTTGGTGCCAAAGCTTGCCGTCTTGTGGTCGCTCAGCATCTTCACGTTTTCCACGCCGTAGGCCCCGCACCAACGGCTCTGCGCAAAAGGCAAATCCATCGACACGGTTAGGATCTCCACGCCCGGCAGCTTCGCTACTTCCTCGTTGAAGCGCTTCGTCTGCGCGTCGCACACCGGCGTATCCAGGCTCGGCACCACGCTGATGATCCGTACCGTACCGCCCTCGCCCAGGCCCACCGTCGAAAGGTCTTTCGCAGTCACGGCAAAATCCGGAGCCTTATCGCCCACTTTGAGTTCGGGTCCCACCAACTTGAGCGGGCTCCCTTTGAAGGTTGTGAATCGGTCTGACATAGCCCTCCTAATGTAGCAACGCGAGCATCGCCTCCGCGCTATCCACCGGCAACTGGCAAGCGTAGTTCTCGCACACGTACGCTCCCCCCGTCATCGCCTCCAGCGCCGGGCTCCAGGCGAAGAACTCCCGCTCTTGGGCGCGGCGCAGATAGATCCGCGTGTGAAATGGCAGAAAACGGCCATTCAATGCCGTCTCCAGCTCTTCAGTCCCCGCTCCGGCCAGCACCACCTGCTTCGGCGCCTCCCGCAACTGCATCAGCGAACAAACCATCTGCGGCATCGTCGCCGGCTGCTGCATTAGGCGCGCCGCAAACGCCCGTATCGCCCGCTGCGCACTCTCCATCATCCTTGCGTCGCCCGCCAGTATCCCCAGCCGGTACAAAACGCTCGCCGCCACACTATTGCCCGACGGCTCCGCGCCATCGTAGTCGTCCTTAATCCGCAGCACCAGATTCCGGTCGTTCTCCGCCGTCGCGTAGAAACCTCCATGTTCGCGGTCCTCAAAAATATCGATCAGATCCGCCGCCAAGCTCCGCGCTAGCTTCAGGTGTTCGGTGTCCCCCGTCGCGTCATACATATCCAACAACGCCTGCGTAAAGTAAGCGTAGTCGTCCAGAAAGCCCGGTATCGCGCTCTCCCCTTCTCGGAAACGCCGCAGTAGAACCCCATTTTCCTTAAGCAGATACCGCCTCACAAACGCGATCGCCTCCTCGGCCGCCCGCGCATAGCGCGCCTCCCCTAGCACCTTCGCCCCCAACGCAAACGCGGAAATCATCAGCCCGTTCCAACTGGTCAACACCTTATCGTCCAGGTGCGGCCGCACCCGCAGATTCCGCGCAGCCAGCAGCTTTGCGCGCAACTCGCCGTCCAGCGGTTCCGTCGCCGGGTCGCTCACATAGAGTATGTTCCGCCCTACAAACTCCTGATGCGGATCCTCATGCACATTGCCCGTCTTCTCAAGGCCGTATCGCTTGGCAAACCACTCCATGCGCTCAGCCCCCATCACGTCCTCGAGTTCCTGCCACAGCCACACGTAGAAGGCGCCCTCCCCCTTCTCGTGCGGATTGGCCGCGTCGACTACGCTATCGGCATCTTCCGCCGAATAAAATCCCCCCTCCGGATGCCGTAAGTCCCGCAGTACATACTCGAAGATATCCCGCGCGACTTCGGCAAACGCCGCATTCTGGGTAACCTGGTACGCCTCCAGGTAACTCACCGCCAGTTGCGCCTGATCGTAAAGCATCTTCTCAAAGTGCGGCACAAACCACTGCGCATCCACCGAATAGCGGTGGAACCCCCCGCCCAACTGGTCCCGCATGCCCCCCAGCGCCATCTCCGCCAGCGTCTTCAGTACCATATCCAGGCTTTCTTGGTTTCCCGTCGCCACATAGTGGCGCAGCAGGAAATTCAGCGCCACCGGACGCGGAAACTTAGGCGAAGCCCCAAAGCCGCCTAACTGCGCGTCAAAACTTCTCCGGAAGCTAAAGTAAGTGCTCTCCACCACCTTGCGGTCGTCCAGAATCGCCGCGCCCGGCTCCACGCTGACATGGCTCCGCAATTGCGCCAGAATCGACTGCGTCGAATTCGTAATCCGGCTTCGCTCCAGCGTCCACGTCCTCGACAACTGCTCGAGAATCGTTTTGAAGCCTGGCCGCCCCCACCGGTTCTCCGGCGGATAGTAGGTCCCCCCGAAAAACGGTTCCAGCGCCGGCGTCAAGAACACGCTCATCGGCCACCCACCACTCCCCGTCGTGGCCTGCACAAAGAGCATGTAAATGCGGTCCACGTCCGGCCGCTCTTCGCGGTCCACCTTGATGGAGATGAACTTCTCGTTCAACAGCGCCGCAATCTCCTCGTTCTCAAAGCTCTCCCGCTCCATCACGTGGCACCAATGGCAGGTCGAATACCCCACGCTCAGGAAAATCGGCTTGTCTTCGGCCTTGGCCGCCGCAAACGATTCCTCATTCCACGGCCTCCACTGGACCGGGTTGTAGGCATGCTGCAACAGATACGGACTCTTCTCGTTTACCAGCAAATTCGGCTTCATTTCTTCTTCTTCCCTTCTTCCGGCAACACAAAGGTCAACCGTTTCTCCGCCACATCCACCTTCACTAGCGCCACCCGCACCTTGTCCCCAATCGAATAGGCGCGCCGCGTCCGTTCCCCGATCAGCTTCCGCGTGTTCTCGTGATAAAGGTAACGGTCCTTGGGCAAAGTGTCGATCGGCACCAGCCCTTCGATAAACAACTCCGTCAACTCCACAAAGAAGCCGAACTTCGTCGTCGAAATGATCATCGCGTCGAATTCATCGCCCACGCGGTCGATCATGAACTTCGTCTTCTTCCACTCCACCAGCTCGCGTTCTGCCTCCGCCGCCCGACGCTCTGTGAAGCTCGTATCCTCGCCAATCTCGGCCAGTTGCTCCTCGTCGTAGCGGTCCCCGTGCAAGAGCCGGTGCACCACCAAGTCGGGGTAGCGCCGGATCGGCGACGTAAAGTGCGTGTAATTCTCCGCCGCCAGGGCAAAGTGACCTTCATTCTTATGCGAATACTTCGCCTGCTTCAAGCTCCGTAACATCAGGTAACTGACGATCCGTTCCTCGGGCTTGCCCTCAATCTTGGCCACTAGCTTCTGATAGTGACGCGACGTTACCCCCGCCTGCGTATCGGAAATGACCACGTCTTTGCGCAACTTCCTGCCGTCGCGCGTGCGCTGGATATTCATGAACTTCTTCACCGGGACGGCCCCCAACCCTAAAGAGTGCCCAAACTTCGACGCCGTTTCCTCAAATTCCATCACGCGTTTCGCGTCCGGCGTCTCGTGAATGCGATAAATCCCGCCCTTCGCCCGTTCCACCAGCTCGGAGGCCACCGCCTCGTTCGCCGCCAGCATGAACTCCTCGATGATCCGGTGCGCAATATTCCGCGGACTCCGCGTCACCCCCGTCATCGCGCCAAACTGGTCGAATTCAATCAGCGGCTCGGGCAGATCGAAATCGATGCTCCCTCGCTTCGTACGCATCTGATTCAGCACCAGCGCCAGTTCTTTCATCAATGCAAAACGCCCGGCCTTTTCCGGCGTAACTTCCACTAACTCGTGCACCCTCGTATAGGTCATCCGCTCCCGGCTGCGGATTACGCCGCGCGTAAACTCCTGGCTCACCGTCTGGCCCGTTCGGTCGATTTCCAGCAGCACGCTCGATACCAGCCGCTCCTCGTCCGGCCGCAGGCTGCAAATATCGGTCGATAGCTCCACCGGCAGCATCGGCACCGCGCGATCCGGAAAATACACGCTCGTCCCCCGCATCGCCGCCTCCCGGTCAATCGCCGAGCCCGGCCTCACATACCAGCTCACATCGGCAATATGCACATGCAACTGGTAGTTCCCGTTGTCGAGCTTATGCACCCACACGGCATCGTCAAAATCCCGCGCCGTCTCCCCATCGATGGTCACAATGTCGTAATCTCGAAAGTCCCGCCGCCCCTCCCATTCACGGGTCCCAATTTCGCGCTTCACCTCCCGCGCCTCCTCCAGCACATCGGCCGGAAACTCATGCGGCAAATGATGCTTCCGGATCATAATTTCCACATCGACGCCAAAATCGTCCCGGTGCCCCAGCACCTCCACGATCCGCCCCACTCCGTTCTGATCCTCGTCCGGAAACTCGAGGATCTCCACCGTCACCATCATCCGGTCCAGGTCCGCCGCGCTCTCGATCTGGATTTCCTTCTGCCCCACGCGGTCCGGGTTCAAGACCTTGGGCGGCAGTTCCAGCCCCTCGGGTATCTCAATCCATTGCTTGATCCGCTCGTCATAGGGCGCCACGAAATGCCCGCGCCGCGTCCGCCGGAACTCTCCCACCATCCGCTGGTTCGCCCGGTGCAGCACCTTGATGATGTCGCCGTGCGCCTTGCCGTCGCGGTCCAGCCTGCCCATCCTCACCAGGACGCGATCCCCGTGCATCGCCTTCTGCGCGGCCTCGGGATTCACAAACACATCGCCCTCCAGGCCCTCCGGTTTTTCATCCAGCGTTACAAAGCCGAAGCCGTCCCGGTGCATTCGCAGCGTGCCCGCCAGAAACTCTTTCGCCTTCGACGCCGCCTGAAACTGGTGCTGCCGCAATTCAATCAATTGCCCCTTGCGCGTCAGCCTTTCCAGGCTCCGCTCCACCTCTTCGCGCCGCACGCCCTTGGACCCAAACTCCCGCACCAACTGCTTCAAATTCGATTTCCCATGCGGCATCCGCACGATGTGCGCCAGTAGCGCTTCATCTTTCACGCTTCCATTGTCGGATACAATCCCCTCATGTTGACGCGCAGATCCGCTCTTGGCGCACTCGGCGCAGTTCCCCTTGCCGCCGCGGCTCGCCGGCCCAATATCGTCCTGATCATGACCGACGACCAAGGCTACGGCGACCTTTCCCTCCACGGCAACACCAAAATTGCCACGCCGCATCTCGATGCCCTCGCCCAAAGCGGTGCCCAGTTCACGCGCTTCCATGTCTCGCCCGTTTGCAGCCCCACCCGCTCCAGCCTCCTTACCGGCCGCTACACATACCGTACTGGCGTCGTCGATACCTCCTATGGCCGCAGCATGATGCGCTCCACAGAAAGCACCTTGGCCGAAATGCTCAGGCCCGCCGGCTACCGCACCGGCATCTTCGGCAAATGGCACTTGGGCGACAACTATCCCCTGCGCGCGATCGATCAGGGTTTCGACGAAAGCCTTGTCCTCAATGGCGGCGGCATCCTCCAGCCCAGCGATCCGCCGGAAGCCCTCACCGGCGTCGCCCCCTCCTATTTCAATCCCGTCCTCAGCCGCAATGGCGTCTGGGAAAAAACCCAAGGCTACTGCACCGACGTTTTCTTCCGTGAAGCGACATCGTTTATCGATCGTGCGGGCCTCCAGCCCTTCTTCTGCTACATCGCCACCAACGCTCCGCATACGCCGCTCGAGGTCGACGAAGCTTGGGTCAAGAAGCATCGCGCCCAAGGCCTCAACGACACCACCGCCAAAGTCCACGCCATGGTTGAGAACATCGACGATAACGTCGGCCGCCTCCTCGCGCACCTGAAAGCCAAGAAACTCGAAGACTCGACGCTGGTCGTTTTCCTCACCGACAATGGCCCCCAGCAGGAGCGCTACAACGCTGGCATGCGCGGCCGCAAAGCCAGTGTCTACGAAGGAGGCACGCGGGTCCCCTGCTTCATGCGTTGGCCCGGCGTCGTCTCGCCCGGCACCAGGATAGACCGCCTCGCCGCGCACATCGACGTCGTTCCCACTTTGCTCGAAGCCACGAAAACAAAGACCGTCGCCAAGCTGGATGGCCGCAGCCTGCTTCCCCTTCTCACCGACCCCCAGGCCAAGGATTCCTGGAGCGACCGTACCGTCTTTCTCCAATGGCACCGCGGCGACGCCCCCGAAAAATATCGCCAATCGGCCGTCCTCACGCAACGGTACAAACTCGTTGACGGCAAGGAACTCTACGACCTGGAAGCCGACCCCGCCGAGACAACCGACATCTCCACCCGCGAACCCGGCCCCGTGCGCCAACTCAAGATCAGCTACGACACTTGGTTTGAGGACGTCTCTCGCCAAGGCTACGCTCCGCCCCGGATCCTGGTGAGCAAGAAAGCGCCCACGCAAGTCACCCGGCAGGACCGCCGCGGTACCGACACCAGCTGGGACACCAAACGCATCGGCTACTGGGAACTGCAGGCCGTCCACGCCGGTCCCTACAAGGTCACGATCCTCTTTGACGAGCTCCCCGCCGACGGCGAATTCGAGGCCACCTGGCTAGGCAAGCATCCCGTAAGAATGGGCCAGAAACGTCTAGATCTGCCCGCCGTCAGGCTGCCCATTGGCCCCGCCCGCTTTGAAGCGAAAATTACCACGGCCAACGAGACGCGCGGCATCCAATACGCCTATTTCCAACCCTAAAAGCCGGGAATCCTTACCTGCCCCTGCGGCCGCGGCCGGCTCAGGCGCTCCCGCCAACACGCCAGGCCCAGCGCCATCACCAGGTCGTCGTGCGCCCCGCTTTCAAACGCACCGTATTTATATCCTTGCCCGATCCGGCGAATCTCCACAGTTAGTAACTCCTGCTTCAGTTCCTTGGAAGAATGGCAATTCTCGGCGATTCGCAAGTCCCGTTTCTCCAGCGCCGTCTCAATCGCCGCATAAATGTCGCGCTTGATTTCCTGGGTAATCACCACGCCCTCTACCTGCGCGCCACGCAAGTTTTCCCGAATCAATTCGTCAACAGCATCGCCCACGCCGGTCTGGTCAAACACTAATGTCGCCGTGCCCAGCCTTTCCACGGAACGGTAAACCCGCGCCACCTCCTGCGTCAAATCGCCATAACTCATCCCCAGCTTGAATTGCCGCGCATAACGCACTTGCCGCGTCTCGCTCCATTTCGTATATGCATCAACAAAGCGCGTATTGATGGCTTTTAAGCTACGCTCCAATATCACCAGCGCCGAATGGTCTCGCTTGCGCCCCAGATCCAGTCCCAGAAAATACTCGTTCTTCTCGAGGGCATTACTCATAGCGATAAAGCTCCAAACTCGCGCGTAAACGCCGCTTCCACCCATTCCCGGGGCAGATAGGTATTTTCACTCTCAAGAAACTGGCAAAGATACTCCTGCTTAAACCAACTCTCCCCCATCGATTGCCTTTCGCGTTCCAGAAACTCGGGCCGGATGCGTGGGCACTCGTTGGCCGGCGTTTGCATCCGAAACCAATCTTGGCCTCTCTCCCATTCATCCCAAAAAAAGCCCCGGGTTCCGTAGGGCGTGGAAAGCAGCAACAGCCGCCCCTCTTTTGAAGCCGCGAGGAACGGCCGGCACGATCGATACAGCGCGTCCGCCACCTGGCTAGCCTCATCGATAATCAATAGCTTCGTGCCCGAAAAGCCGCGAATCGTCGCGTCCCGTCCCGGCAGCCCGATAATCCGCGATTGATTCGGCAATTGAATGGATAGTAAGTTCACGCCGTCTGTCTTCTTGCGGATGCCCAACGCCGGGAGATAGCGTGCAATTTTCCGGATCAATTCACCGGACTGCCGCAGCGTCGGGCTCACCACCAACACCAGGCTCCCCGGCGTGTAGTAAGCCTGATGCAGCGCGAGAATACTCGACACCGTCGATTTCCCCCACTGCCGCGAACAATTCAGAATCAATTGGGGCGCGCGGCTCCGCAGCACCTCGGCTTGCTTCGCATCCGGATCGAGATCGAGATAAACGCGCGCAAAGCTTACCGGGTCCACTCTCCCGGCCAGGTCGTGGGCAAAGGCCGAGACGCTCATGCCTTTTCCAGCCCGCTTTCTTCCCGCAAGTTCGGCTGCTTGGCCAGAGCTTCCGCCATGGCCGCCGCCGCTTCGGGATAGGGCTCCAGCGCAGCCATAATCAAGTCCCGCAGTTCGGCCCAGCGCACCGCGGAGTTCCCCTCTTCCTTCCTGGCCCCGGCCGGCAACGCTTCCCTCGCCACACCGTACGCGCACAACAAGTTCGCCTTCCGTGTTTTCGCCATGGCCTTAGCCTTTCCCTCGCGCCGGTTTCGCCACCGGGTTCCAGCGCTCCACGCGCGTCCCCACCACATGCATCGTTTTGATCACGGCCAGGTGCTGACGCTGGATTTCGAGAAAGCTATCGTCCTCCGCCGCAATCCGGTAAGCATAAGTCAGCCTTTCTTCATTTGTGAGTAAGCCCGGAGGAGTCTTACTCTGTAGCAACAGGAAGTTCAGGCTCTGGTTCTGCACCATATCCAATCGTTCCATCCGCCAACGCAGTTGCGCGAGCGCCAGAATGTCCCCCTCCTGCTGCACATTCTTCGGCTTGCACTCGCTCTCCAATCGCCCCAGCAGGCGGTCAAACGCCGCTTGATCCTCGGCCAGCGTAACCCGCCTCGGCGCCACCCCGCGCCAGCGTCTCGGCCCGCGTTGATTGGTCTTCCTGGGATCGATTTCGATCACGTCGTTCATGGTGCTTTTCCCTTGCTACGAGCTTCGTTTGTCCTGCAGCCATCGCCGCGACTCCAGCATCGTCGCCAGCCCCCCCTCAACCCAGCTCTTCGCCCCGTGCGCGACCCTATCTTCCTGATTTCATTAGCCAAATACCGCTTCTCCCTCCCGTGACCGCATTCCGCCCTCCCCCTCAATATCCACTCTGCCAAAACGAACCCAAGGGCGATATTCTTCGTATATTCCTCATGCCCCTCGCCTTGCTTTTCCTCCTCCTCGCCCAAACCGATTGGCCCAGCTATGGCGGAGACCCCGGCGGCATGCGCCACTCCTCTGCGACGCAAATCACCCCCGCCAACGTCCAAAAACTCGCCGTCGCCTGGACTTACAAAACCCGCGGCCTCTACCAACCCAAAAACGGCCGCCCCTCAGCTCTCGAAACCACCCCTCTCTACGTAGCCGGCAAACTTTACCTCACTTCCGCCCTCGGCCGCGTCGCCGCCCTCGATCCTTCTACCGGGCGCGAGCTCTGGTCCTTCGATCCCCACATCGACCCCGACAAGGGCTACGGCGACTTCACCAACCGCGGCGTCTCCTGGCACTCCTCGGGCCTCATTCTCTCCGTCAGCGTCGACGCCCGCCTCTTCGCCCTCGACGCCCAAACCGGCGCCAAGCGCTGGGAAGTCAATCTCCGCCAGGGCTTAAGAAATCCCCCGCAAGGCTTTGCCGATTATGAACAAACTTCCCCGCCCGCCGTCATCGGCAACATCGTCGTTGTCGGTTCCGCCGTGGCCGACAATGGCAGCGCCTACATGCCTTCGGGCGAGGTGCGCGGCTTCGCCGTCAAAACCGGCAAGCTCCTCTGGACTTGGGACCCCGTTCCCGGCGAAGGCAAACGCCGTGGCGGCGCCAACGCTTGGAGCGTCATCGCCGCCGATCCCGCACGCGGCCTGGTTTTTGTCCCCACCGGCTCCCCCAGCCCCGATTACTACGGCGGCCTTCGCCAGTCCCCCGATCACGGCAACTCCCTAGTCGCCCTCCGCGCCAATACCGGTCAGCTGGTCTGGGCCTTCCAAACGGTCCACCATGACCTCTGGGATTACGACGTGGCCTCCCCGCCCGCCCTCGTGAAGGTGAAAGGCCAAGACGCCGTCGCCGTCGGCTCCAAAACTGGCCACCTCTTTTTGCTCGATCGCGATACCGGCCAACCCCTCTTCCCCGTGGAAGAACGTCCCGTACCCGCCAGCGATGCCGTTGGCGAAGCCGCCGCCAAGACGCAACCCTTCCCCACCCTTCCCAAGCCCCTCGTGCCCCAACAATTCATTCCCTGGGGACCGACCCCCGAAGCGCGCCAAGCATGCGCGGACCAAGCCGCCAGACTACGCAATGAGGGAGTCTTTACCCCGCCCAGCGTCCGGGGGACGCTCGCCGTACCCGGCAACATCGGCGGCCTGCATTGGGGCGGAGTCGCCTTCGACCCGAAACAAGCCCTGATCATCGCCCCTGCAAATAACATCGCCGCCTACGTTCGCCTGGTCCCGCGTGAACAGTTTGCCGAGCAGCGCCGCGCCGACAAGTTCGGCCTCGAATTTGCCCCGCAAGCCAATACTCCCTACGGCATGGCCCGCCAATTCCTGCTTTCCCCCGCCGGCCTGCCCTGCAACGCCCCTCCTTGGGGCACCCTTTCGGCCGTCGATACCAATACCGGTGCGCTCCGTTGGCAGGTGCCTTTGGGCGAAATGGCGGGCCCCGGCTCCGGCGCGATCAACTTGGGCGGCCCCATCACCACCGCCTCCGGCCTCACCTTCATCGGCGCCACCCTGGATGGCTTCTTCCGCGCCTTTGCCACGCGCAGCGGCCAGGAGCTTTGGAAGACCAAGCTCCCCGCCAGCGCCCGCTCCACTCCCATGACCTTCCTGCACCAGGGCAGGCAGTATGTGGTGATTTCCGCCGGAGGCCACGACCCGAAGTTCGGCCCCTTGGGCGACGAGGTCGTCGCCTTCGCCCTGCCTCGTTAAGCGCTGGCGGTACGCTGCATCGCCTGCGGCTTCCGCGCCGCCTGCCGATTCAACGCCATTCGTCCCAACCAGATAAAGGCCAGGAACAAGGCGCCCTGCACCAACGCGAAGGGTAAGTCGCCCTGCGTCGGCGCAATTTCCTTCATCGCCGGCACCTTTTGGAACATCTGCGCCATCAGCACAAAGCAGTTGAAATACAGCGCCATCAGCGACCCGATCACATAGATCCGCTTCCAGCCGCCTTCCAGCCGAAATTGCTCCAGAGCCGCAATCGCCAGCGCCAGCGCTATCAAGGAAAGCCCGGCCAGGATGTGTGCAGGCAAAATCTGCTCAGCCGGCAATATGATGCCGCTTAGGTTCGTTGCCACGGTCGTCCACAAGAACAGGCGAGCCGCGCTACCTTGCGGCAAGCCGTTCACCATTCCATACAGCGCGTAGAAACCGTAACCCAAGGCTACGATCGAGATCACTACATGAACAGCGATTAAGTAAGACATCTCTAGAGAAAAGCACGATCACTCTCCAATTGCAAACGCCTTCACACAACGGACGAAAGTTTATAGTCCCTTTCTTCAATCCTTTACCCCCTGCCATGTCGCTTTCCGCACTGCGCGCACTGTATGCTTGGGCTGAAATGGCTTAGCGAATTCTCGTGCTTATTTTCGCGGCAATTTCCGCCTGCGCCCAGTGCCTTCTTGTGGAGGGTCCTACCTACGGCGACATCGAAGTCGAAGTGTCCGATACATCGGGAAAGCCAATAGAAGATGTTCAACTCGAACTCTATTCGATAGCTGGCAAGCAGCTTTACTCCACGAGCGCAAAGGACCTAAAACAAGTTCCCTACGGCCAATACAAGCTGCGAGTTCATGCAAAGGGCTTCGGTTCTACCTGGAAGGACCTGCAACTAGACCAGACCACGCTGCACCTTCGTATAGAAATGCAAGTTGGCTGGATAGGGTGTCCTCCCACGCCCGCCGCTATCCAAGGCAAGGTAAATTTCGGGGAAATGAACGCAGCGACGCCGCAAGATCCACTTTGGGTCAAAGCCATTCCCGTTCGTGGAATCGGCGCTTCGGAGACCAAGGTCGGGGCCTATGGCTTCTTTCTATTGACCGGCCTTGAGCATACCGAGCACCTGCTTTTGGTCATGCGCGGTTCAAGACTTCTTCACCAGGAACTGGTCCACGCGCAGAATCGCGGCCGCAGCCCGATCACGATCACCCTCGAAAATTCATCCGTCAAGCCGCCCGCCCGGTAACGACCATGATCCCGCTCGCCTTAGTCCTTTCTCTTGCTGCAACGCTGGAGCAGACCGAAGTTTTTCGCTCCGGCGAAAACGGCTACGCGCTCTACCGCATCCCCGGCATCGTCGCCACCCCGCGCGGCACTTTGCTTGCCTATGCCGAAGCCCGCAAGAGCGCCCGCGGCGATTGGGGAACGATCGACATTGTTTTGCGCCGCAGCAAAGATAGCGGACGCACTTGGTCGCCCATGCAAGTCATCGCCCAGGTGGATGGCCCCAAGGCCAAGAACCCTGTCGCGCTGGCCCAGAACTTAGCACAGCCCGGCGAGGTGACTTACAACAACCCCGTTGCCATCACTACTCGCCAAGGCCCCGTCCATTTGCTGTTTTGCCTCGAATACATGCGCGCCTTCTATCTGCGCAGCGACGACGACGGCCGCACCTTCTCGAAACCCGTCGAGATCACCGCCGCCTTTGACGCCTTCCGCCCCGAATACGATTGGCGCGTGCTCGCCACCGGACCTGGCCACGGCATCGAACTCCGCAGCGGGCGCCTGCTGGTACCCGTGTGGCTTTCCACCGGCACCGGAGGCCATGCTCACCGGCCGAGCGTCGCAGCCACCATTTACTCCGACGACGGCGGGCGCTCATGGCAGCGCGGCGCCATCGCCCTGCCGAACACGAGCGACTTCGTCAATCCCAATGAAACGGCCGCGGCGGAGCTTTCCACGGGCGAGGTGATGCTCAACGTCCGCACGGAATCGAAGGCCCAGCGGCGGGCTGTGTTGGTCTCGAAAGACGGCATCTCCAACTGGTCCGCGCCGCGCTTTGACTCGGCCCTGCTTGAGCCCATCTGCTTTGCCAGCTTGCTGAGCCTAGGTAAGCGCCGCTTAGTCTTCTCCAATCCCGATAACCTTGTAAATCGCCACCGCAAGAATCTGACGCTCCAGCTAAGCGAGGATGACGGCCACACCTGGACCAAGAGGCGGGTGCTGGAAGCGGGCTGGGCCGGCTACTCGGACTTGGCCCTGGACCGGCGCGGCCGCATCTATTGCTTCTACGAAGCCGGAGCCCAGGGCGGCAATGCCTTCCAGACAGTCTCGCTCCGGCTCGCCCGCTTCCCGCTAGCTTGGTTGCGCTGAGGCTACTCGTAGCGCAGCGCGTCTACGGGGTCGAGCCGCGCGGCTTTATTGGCTGGCCAGATGCCAAAGAACAAGCCCACGCCTACGCTCACCGCCACGCCCATACCGGCGGCCCACAGCGGTACCGACATGGGCAGGTTGGGAAAGATGAGCTTGCCAATGACGGGGATCATCCAGCCCAGGGCCATCCCCAGCAGACCTCCCAGGAAGGTCAAGACCACGGCCTCCGTCATAAACTGCGCGATGATCTCCGAGCGCCGCGCACCCAAGGCCTTGCGCACGCCAATCTCGCGCGTCCGTTCGGTAACGCTCACCAGCATGATGTTCATCACGCCAATTCCGCCCACCAGCAGCCCGATCGAACTCATCACAAACATCACCAGCGCCGTGATCGACATGATCTTTCGGAAGTCTTCGATCATTTGCTCCGACGTCGAGATGGCAAAGCTATCGGGATCGTCGAATTTCACGCGCCGCTCCTGGCGCAACACGCCGCGCACCTCGTCCATCGCCACCGTCAGCCTACCCGGAATGGCCTTGACGAAGAGCATGTGCTCGACGGCCGCGGGATTAAACTTGCGCATCGTCCAATAGGGCATCACGACGCGGTTGTCGCGCGAGCCCGGCGGGCCCGTGCCCGCGTTCTTCATTACGCCCAACACCTCAAACATCTGTCCTTCGAGATCGACCCACTTGCCCGAAGGATCGCCGCTGGTAAAGAGCGACTTATACACGTCTTCGCCGATGACCACCGCCTTCTTGCGATGCTCGCTTTCGGCCTCGGTAAAGAAACGCCCGTGGATCATCTCCACCTGCCAGGTTTCCGCATAGCCGCTATCGGAGCCGCTGACGTCCAGTCCGGCCATGTCGTTGGACTGGTAGCGGATCTTCTGGACGCCGCGCCACGGCATCAGATTCGTCGTGACGCGCTGCACGTTGGGGCAGCGCTCCCGGATCGCCTGCGCCTGCTCATAGGTGAGCGGCTTGCGCATGCGTTCTTCGGGCGAGCGGTTGCCGAAGCGCGGGCCCACGGCGAACTTAAACACCACCATCGTCTCCGTGCCAAAGGTACGCATGGCATTGGAGAACGCGCCGTCCATCCCCGTGATGATGCTGCCCACGCCAATAATCGTGCCCGTGCCGATAATTACGCCCAGCACCGTCAAGAAGCTGCGCAATTTGTAACTGCGCAGCGTATCCAGCGCCATGCCGATACTGGCGATAAATACCGGGTTGATCATAATTTATCCATCCGCCCTCATGGCCTCAATAGGGTCCAGACGCGAGGCCTTGCGCGCCGGATAAATGCCAAAGAAAAGGCCCACCACGCTGGAGAGCCCCACTCCGATCACCACACTCACCATCGGCATCGCCATCGGGACGGGCGTCACTGTGCGAATGAGCACCGCAAAGCCATAGGCGATCAGCACGCCCATCAGTCCGCCCAAGGCCGCCAGTACCGCGCTCTCCACCAGAAACTGGTTCAGGATGTCCCCCCGCCGCGCGCCCAGGCTCTTGCGGATGCCAATCTCTTTGGTACGCTCCGTCACCACCGCCAGCATGATGTTCATGATCACGACGCCGCCCACCACCATAAAGACGCTCACCACGGCCATCGCCGTCGCCGCAATCGCGCCCGTCATCTGGCTCCAGGCATTGGAGATCGAATCCGAGTTGAAGACCGCGAAGTTGTCTTCCTGCCCGGGACGCAAGTGGCGGTAGGCGCGCACCAGCATGCGTACCTCGTCCTGCGCCTGCAGCAGCTTATCGTGACCAAGGGCGACGGCGCTGTAGCTGATGCCCTTGCGGTCCCCAAAGCTCTTGAAGAAGGTCTCCACCGGCAGCATCACCCAACTGTCCTGGCTCTGTCCAAAGACGCTTCCTTTGGCCTTCGCCACGCCCACCACCTCGCAAGGCCGCCCCGCGATTTGGATCACCTTACCGACGGGCTCAATGGCCGGGAACCAGCGGTCCTTCAGATCGTGCCCAATAAAGCACACCATCAAGCGGCGTTGGTTGTCGGCCTCGGTCAAGGCGCGCCCATTCTCCACTTGCAGATTCTCGATGGCGATGACGTTGGGCGTCGCGCCTTGGATGCCGAGGCGCTCCAGCCGGTCGCCTTCATAAGTGACGGCTTCCTGCCGGTAGATACTCATTCCGAGGTCTTTCAGCAAGGTGGCTTTCTCACGCACAAACTCATATTCATCCCGGCGCAGTTCGGGATTCTTACGAAGATACTCAAGATACTTCTTGGGGTCCCAGTCTCCAATAAAAGCCATGCGGACGACGCGAAAACCGGTGGCGCCCATGTCGCTTACCTTTTCGGCAATGTAGACATCCATGCCGTGGATCAGGCTCATCACGGCAATCAGCGTCGTGGTGGCCAGGATAATGCCGAGCAACGTGAGAAAGCTGCGCAGTTTGCTCGCCCGCAAGCTGGCAAAGGCGATTTTGGCGGCCTCGTAAAATCCCATCGAACGGGATACGTCCGAGCCGGGGCAATCGTTCCCCGAAAATCCAAGCTGTTTCATACTCGAAGGATGATCGCGACCCCGCGGCTACAAATCCATTGGCGTCCCTTGAGCGAGGCCGAAGGGGCGGACCTCGAGCGCCAGGCGGCCGAGGCCATGGAGCGGGAGAAGGGCCGCCTGCGCCGCTGGGGCCTGGCTATGCCTGTCGTTACCGGGCTGGTGGCCGCGATTTACGCTGCCCTCTGGATGGCTACTTTCCAATTGCAACTGGACTTGACGCGGACGATCGTTTCCACGGTGGCGAGCTTTGCGTTGCTGGCAGGACTTGTGTTTTGGGAGCGGCGGCGCCTGGCAAAGCTCCGCGCCGATTGGGCCAAACGGATTGCCGAGGCCGCCGCCTATCCGTTGCTACAGACGGATGTCGAAGCCGAGCGCGCCTGGTTTGGCGAGCCGGGCTGGATCTTCGAGCTGGGCGACGGGCACGCGCTATTTGCCGACTGGGATTTTCCCCAGGATCAGCCTCGGGCGCGAATCTCGTGGCGCCAATCTCAGGAAGGCTTTCATTGGCTGGAGCAATCCGGCTCGTCCCTCCCGGTGGGCCGCTTCGTCATCGATTGGGAGACCTTGCCGGATTCGCACCCGCTCGCGAAGCAGCCTGGACCCGCGCTGTTTCGATTGGACAGCGGCGACCCGGCCGAAGCGTTGCTTGCTTTCCGCGAGGGGTCCTTCCCTGCCCTAAAGCCGTGAGTTTAAAGCCGCGACGCGATCCACTCGGCGGCGCGTTCTTCAGCCCAAAAGCGCGGGCCGGAGCGAGCTAGAAAGCCGACGTGGCCGCCGTGCCTCGTGAGGCAAAGCTCAAGACGGGGATTGTCTTCGATCTGCGCGTTGCGGTAGACCCGTTCCGGAATCAGCGGGTCGTCGGCGGAGTGAATGAGTAACGTTTGCGTCCGGATGCGCTGTAAGTAGCCTAAGCTCGATTGCGTTCGATAGTAAGTGGCGGCGTCGCCGAATCCAAATGCTTTGGACGTGAACTGATCGTCAAACTCCAGCACACTGCGCACTTGCTCCAGGCCATCGAGCGGGAAGCGATCCGGGTAAGCCAAGTGGCGGCGGGTGTAGCGAGCCTTCAAGCTCCTGATGAACTTCTGCGAATAGAGCCAATTGCGCGGCTCCTGCATGCGCAGGCAGCAGGCCATCAGATCGAGCGGCGTCGAAACGCTAACCACGCCCGCCAAGGGAGACTCCTCGCCCCATTCGCCCGCCAGCTTCAGAACCACATTGCCGCCCAGCGAATAACCCATCAGGAAGACGGGCGGAGCGAGTTGACTGACGACGTAGCGCAAGTCGCTCGTCAGGCCCGCATGATAAAGGGTCGGCGCCAGGGCTTCCGTTCCACCACAGGTGCGCATGTTCAGGCGATGCACGCGAAAGCCGCGTGTCAAAGCCGCCTGGGCCATGGAGAGCATGTAGCCGCTGTCGTGCGAGCCTTCGAGGCCGTGCAGCAGAACGAGATTGGCCCGCGCGGGGCCCAACGGTTCGTGGCGCGCAGCCAGCACGCGCACTTCCGGCTCGGTCTGGTAGTAATCCAAATGGGCCGGAAATCGCCCCAGGTCTAAGTTGCGGGGCCAGAAGTTGGTGGCGAGGGTGGAAAGGTCGCCGTTAGGAAAAAGAGGCTCGAACGAACTCAATCCTTTTCAGTATTATTCTTTTTCGGCTTCGTCCGGGTCGCTCTTGCGTGCCAGTTCCTCGGACAGGATGATGGCCTCGGCCAGTTCCTTCATCGGCTTGCGATGGCGGCGGCTTTCATTGCGCAGGCGCAGATAGGCTTCTTCTTCGGTCAAGTGATAACGATGCTGCAGGATGCCTTTGGCCCGCTCGACCAGTTTGCGGGTTTCGAGTTGCCGCTTCATCTCTTCCGTCTCCGCGACCAGGCGCTGGTTCTCTTCGCTCAGCACGCCCTTGGAGATAGCCACGCCCATCTGCTCGCCGATGAAGGTAAGCAGCGAAATCTCTTCGGCCGAATGCGGATGCGCCTCGCGATGGTGGACGTTGATGACGCCGATGATCTCGCCCTGATTGATGAGCGGTACCGATAGAAAGGCTTCGTAGGTGTCTTCGACCAGACCCTGGAAGCGTTTGAAGCGATGGTCGAGACCCGCGTTGGCCGCCAGCGCCACGACGCTCTTGTGTTCGGCCACCCAGCCCGTCACGCCTTCGCCCACCTTCATGCTCAAGAGGTTCAGATCCTGGGCGTGAGGCACTTGCGAGGCGCGCAGAACGATTTCTCCGGATTCCTTCTCGATCAAATAGACCAGGGCGGCGTCGCAGTTCGTGACTTGCACGGTGAGGCCGATGATCTCGCCGAGCATTTCGTCCAGGCTGCGTTGGCTCGATACGATGCTCGAAATGCGATGCAAGAGAGCGACTTGCGAAGACTGTGGTTCGGTCATGGTAATGGAACCCATAGGATGATGCTAGGGAATGTCCTATCCGTTCGACAATTCAAACTTTTTATTAGCGCGATGGCGCGCGCGGGTGGCCGCGATCATGGGCCTAGGCTGGGCGCTGAGCGGCATGGCATTCGCGCAAACGGAGGAGGTGGCCTACCGGAGTTCCCATTTTCGCATGATTGGCGGAACGAAGTATGCCGAAAAAGCCTTACAGCGCCTGGAGAGTTTGCGGACCGCGCTCGTTGCCCTGCAGGGAGAAGAGTGGGTTCCCGCGCGAGCGGTAGCAGTTTGGATCCCTTCGCGGCGCGCGGATTGGCGACGCGTGCGCCTAAGCGGGCGGGAAGAGGGACTGTATTTTACGGGGCCGCGCACGGACTGGCTGGCCGTTCAAGAAAGTGCCGCGGACCTCGAACAGGTGCTCGGCCACGAATACCTGCACGCGGTGTTGGACCGGGTGTTGGCGCGCCAGCCCGCTTGGCTGGTGGAAGGGCTTTGCGAATATTATTCGACGCTGCGCTGGAATGGGGCGCGGCAGATCGCTGTCGGCGCGATCCCCAACCATCGCCGCGCTTTGCTGAAGAGCACGACTGCCTGGAGCCGTCGCGACCTGGAAACGAAGCCGCTGGACGCTGCCGGCTACGCCTGGGCTTGGGCGAGGGTGGCGGAGATGGCGGGGCGACCGCAATGGAAGGAGTTGCTTGGCCGGCTGCGCACGGAGGCCTTTCGTTGGGAGGTGGCCGAGGCGGTGTTGGGCCGCCTACGGGAGCCTTTGGCGGCGGAGGGATTGGGAATTGAAAGGAAGCAGAGCGTGGAGGCCGCTGCGCCGCCGCTCCCCGTACTAACAGTGCTGCGGCGCCAGGAAGCCGCCGAGCTCGAAATAGACGCGCGGCACTTGGCGGGCCTGGAGAGCGCGACCGAAGGCGAGGCCGAGCGCGGCTTTCTCAAAGGACTCCGGCTCCTAGACGACGGCCGGGCCCAGGAGGCGATTCGTTTGCTGGAGGACGCTTGCCGAGCACGTCCGAGCCAGTCCTCCTGGTGGCTGGCGCTTGCTACGGCCTATAGCGAGAGCGGCGACCGGACACAAAGGAAAGAAGCCATAGCCCAAGCTTTGGCCAGCGCCGCGACGGAATCGGAAAAGAAGGCGGCGCAGACCCTGGCCAAGAGTTGGGAAGAACCGATTCTTTGATAGGGTGTAGGGATTATGTTGCGTTCCCTTGCACTTTTTCTGCTTGCCCTGCCACTATCGATGTGGGGACAAAGCTCCGCCATTCAAGGCATCGTGACGGACGCGTCCAAGGCCGTGATTGCGGGTGCGAACGTCACGATCACCAACGTTGAAACCAGCGTGGCGCGCAACGCCACAACCAATAACGATGGCTTTTATTCCGTGCCGCTGCTGGAGCCGGGCCGCTTTCGCATTAACGTCGCGAGCCCGGGCTTTTCCGCCCAAAAGGTGAACGAAGTGAAGCTGGAAACCGGCCAGACGGCGCGGCTGGACTTTGAGCTGAAGCCGGGTAACGTGGTCGAGTCGATTGAGGTCTCCTCCTCGGCGGTGATCATCAATTCCGAGACCAGCGAAGTGGGCCAGGTGATCGACTCGAAGCGCATTCTCGAAATGCCGCTGAACGGCCGCAACTATCTGCAGCTCGCGCTCTTCACCACCGGCGTGCTGCCGGGCGGCAACGCGAATGCTGGCAGCCGCGCGCGCGGCGAGGGCGCGTTCTCCGCCGTCGGCATGCAGATTGCGCAAAACAATGTGTTGCTCGACGGCAACGACAATAGCTCGCGCACTTCCGGCGGGCAATTGGGCTTTGAGGCGCAAGCCGTCAAGCCGCCCGTCGATGCCGTGACGGAATTCAAGGTGGTGACGAACAATATGAGCGCGGAGTACGGCTATCGCGCGGGCGCGAAGGTGCTGGTATCCACCAAGAGCGGCACGAATCAGTTTCATGGCAGCGCTTACGAATTTCTGCGCAACGATAAGCTCGACGGTACGAACTTTTTCGCCAACCGCGCTGGATCGAAGAAGCCCACCTATCGGCAGAATCAATTCGGCGCAACCCTGGGAGGGCCGGTGATCAAAGATAAGACGTTTTTCTTTGGCAGCTTCCAGGGGACGCGCATCCGCCTTGGGCAATCCTATGTGCAAAGCGTGCCCAGCCGCGACTTAATTGAGCGCTATAACTTCAACAACCAGCCGGCGGTGCGGCGCAACATCTACGATCCCTTGACGCTCGTGGGCACGGGCGCGACGGCGGTGCGCACGCAATTCCCCAACAACACGATTCCCGCGTCGCGCATTGATCCGGTGGTGGCCAAAGTGATTGCGCTCTATCCCACCTCGAACGTCGCGGGCCTGGACAACGCGCCGAACAATTACTTTTTTGCGCCTTCGGATTCCGACGACGCCGACCAATACGACTTCCGCGGGGATCATAACTTCAACGAGCGGCATCGCTTCTTCGCTCGCTGGAGCCAGCGCAATCAAGACCGCCTGGAAAACGGTACGCTGCCCTTCCCGGCGGCGGGCGGCCAGGGACAATCGATTGTACTGCGCGGCAAGAACCTGGCCTCGAGCCTCACGTCTACTTTGAGCCAGAACGTATTCAACGATTTGCGTTTTGGCTGGACGCAGTTCAATACGGTGCTCGATATTCCTTACGAGACCTACGACAATGCACTGTATGGCATCAAGAACGCTCCGGCTGATTACTTGAACGACGGCAACAAGAATAATGGCTTTGCGCGCTTCTCTCCCAGCGGCTTTGCCGAGGTCGGCTCGCGGAGCTTCTGGCCCAATTTCAATAACCTGAACACCTTCTTGCTCAACAACGGAACCGTGGTGCAGTTGGGCAAACACAGCATGAAATTCGGCGGGGAGGTTCGGCACACCAATCAATTCCGCAACGCTTCGCGCTTCCGCCGCGGGCAGTTCGCCTTTGATGGCCGCTTCACGTCGCAGAACCCGAACGTGGGCAGCAGTCGCGCCAATACCGGCAATGGCTTTGCCGACATGCTCTTGGGTTGGGCCTCCGGCGGCAGCTACGGCACCAACCAGGGCGAAGATATCGACAATCGCTACTGGGGCATCTTTATGCAGGACGACTGGAAGGTGTCGCGCAAGCTCACCATCAACGCCGGGTTGCGCTATGAGGTGTTTTATAAGGCCACGTTCGTCGATCCCGATAGACAGGGCGTCTCGCGGTACCTGCTGGCGGGCTTGAATGTGCCGACTCTGGCCGACGAGCGCGTGACGTTTCCGACGGAAGGTTCCTGCGCCTGCCGCAACGATTACAACAACATCGCGCCGCGCTTGGGGCTTGCCTATAGCCTGAACGCGAAGACGGTGATCCGCGCGGGCGCGGGCACTTTCTACGGCGAGCCGAACAACCTGGGTACGGACAATGCCTTGTTTACCCCCGGCCCGCCGCGCGCCACCGAAATAGGGATCCAGAACAACAATGAAACGACCAGCGTAATGGTGCGCAACGGCTTTCCCACGCTCACCTTCGGCACCACAATTCCGCGCGGCGCCTCGATCAATGTGTTCCCCGATTTCCGCGAAAACCTCATGGCCTATCAGTGGTTCTTCGATGTGCAGCGGACCTTGCCGCTGGATATTCTCCTGACGCTGGGCTACAACGGCACCAAGGGCTCGTTCCTGACCTTTGCGCAGAACATCAACCTGCCGCTGACGCCCAATGCGACGGTGCCAGCCAATCAACGCTTCAACCGTCCCGAGTTCAACGCGATCAGCGTGGGGCAGACGGGCACGAATTCGAGCTACAACTCGCTGGCCGTGAAGCTGGAAAAGCGTTTCGCCCGCGGCTTCACCTTCTTGAGCGCCTTCACCTGGAGCCACAACATCGACTACAACAACGAGGACTTGCTGGACGGTTCGACGGGCGTAGTTACACCCTACGATCTGCGGCGCGAGCGCGGCAATTCCACGCTCGACCGGCGCCTCTCGTATAACCTCTCGACGGTCTATGAACTTCCCTTTGGCAAAGGCAAGGGGATGCTCGAAAGCGGCGTCGGCGCTGCGCTGTTGGGCGGCTGGCAGATTGGCGCGATTGTCGCGCTGTATTCTGGCCTGCCGGTGACCCATAGCGTAAATGTGAACAACCAGAACCTGGGCGGCGCGGTGCGCGGCGATTGGGTGCGCAACCCGAACTTGCCGGCGGACCAGCGCTCCATTGACGGCTGGTTCGATCTCGGCGCCTTTGTGCCGAGTGCGCCGGGCACGATCGGCAACGCGGGCCGGAATCTGATCTATGGCCCGGGCGTGAAGAACCTGGACCTGATGGTGAGCCGCTCCTTCCGCATGCCCTGGGAGGGCCACTACGTGCAGTTCCGCGCCGAAGCCTTTAATGCCACCAACACCGCCAATTTCGCTCCGCCCGCCACGGGCATCGGAACGCCGACGGCTGGCCGCATCACGTCGGCGGCAGACCCGCGCCGCGTGCAGTTCGCGCTGAAGTACGTGTTTTAGATTTTATGGCAACCCGCTATTTCGAACCGGTTCAAGAGACCTTGCTGCAAGGGGAGTCGTCGCTTTCGACTGAAAGGGAGACTCTGCTCGCGGCCATTGGCGCAATCGGCGCCGGGCGCTACGATCTCCTCGAGAACTTCATGACGCCAGACGTGGAACTGCGGATCTACGGCTGGGAAATGTTCGCGGGAACCTGGAAGGGCGTTGAAAGCGTCGCCCAGGCCACCAAGACCAACTTCGCCAAGCTGACGGAACAGAAGCCCCAGATTGTCGAGATGCTGGAACAGCCTGGAGCCATTGCGGTGCGATTGCACGAAAGCGGCTTGCTGGCGGGAAGCAACAAGCCTTATGAGATGCGGGGAATGATCTGGTACGGCTTCCGCGACGGGCGCATCAGCCGGATCGAGGAGTTCCTGGAGGCCGAGAAGTTCGTAGAGGCCGCAGTGGGCCGGCAAGCTGGGGAGCTAGCTAGTTCTTCTTGAAAGGCTTCTCGATGACCTTGCCGACGGCCTTGACGCCCTTGACGGTGGCCTCGGCGCCGTCTTTGGCTAATTCCTTGGTTCCATTGCCGACGGCCTTCGCGCCTTTTTCAGTGGCGTTGAGAGCGTCCTTGGAACCTTCCTTTGTTTCCCGGGCGGCCACTTTGGCGCCTTTCCCCGTGGCATCGACGGCGTCTTTGGAAAATTCTTTCGTCTCCCGTACGGCGACTTTCGCGCCTTTCTCGGTCGCTTTGGCGCCATCTTTGGCGGCTTCGCCGCTCTCTCTGACGGCTACCTTGGCGCCTTTTTCAGTCGCCTTCGCCGCGACCTTTGCGCCTTGGGCAGTGCCTTTGGCGGCATCTTTCACCACATCCTGAGCGGGGGCCAGCAGGGCGGCCCCAAAGAGCAGGGGAATCCAGATTGCTTTCATATACGTCCTCTGCTTTAAGCGTAGCGAAATTGCAACATGCGCAGCGTAACCACATCATAGAGGGGAGACAATAGACTTGCGTATGAGAAACCAGACCCTCGCCCTCCTCGTAGGGCTTCTAGGAGCTTCCATGTCCGATTCCTATGCCGCTTCCGATTTCCCGGAGCCGGCTGTTGACGCGAAACTAGCCTCTACTTCCTCCAAGGCCACGGCCGTACTGGCCGGGGGTTGCTTTTGGTGCGTCGAGGCCGTCTTTGAAATCATTGATGGAGTGGAAGACGCGGTCTCCGGCTATAGCGGTGGCACCAAAGAAACGGCGAAGTACGACATCGTCGGTACGGGCCGCACCGCTCACGCCGAGGCCGTGCTGATCACTTACGACCCCTCGAAGGTCACCTACGGCACGCTGCTCAAGTACTTCTTCAGCGTCGCCCACGACCCGACGACTCTTAATCGCCAGGGCAACGACATTGGGCCGCAGTATCGTTCGGCGATCTTCTACACCGACGACGAGCAAAAGCGGATCGCGGAAGCCTATATTAAGCAAATCGATGCCTCACATGCCCTGAAGGGGCCGATCGTGACGCAACTGGCCAAGCTCGATAAGTTCTACACCGCCGAGTCCTATCACCAGAACTACTCGGTCAACAATCCACAGAATCCTTACATCTCGGCCGTATCGGACCCCAAAGTCCTGAAGCTCAAGAAGATGTACCCGGGCTGCGTCCGGAAGCGTAAGTAGTGCAAAGGAGCACCTCCATGAAACGTAGAACCTTTAGCTTAGCCGCCATGAGCATACCCTTTTTAAGCGCCGCCCCGAAGAAGGTCAAAATTGTCGAGTTCGACGATACCGGCAAAAAGACCGGTGTGGTTGAGGTCGAGAAGATCGAGAAGCCCGAATCGTATTGGAAAGAGAAACTGTCGCCGCTGGAATTCCAGGTGACGCGCCACGAAGGCACGGAACGCGCCTTTACCGGCAAGTTGAACAAGCACTACGCCGATGGCCTGTATCGTTGCATTTGTTGCAATACGGCGCTGTTCGATTCCAAGACGAAGTTCGATTCCGGCACCGGTTGGCCCAGCTTCTGGCAGCCGATTGCCAAGGAGAACGTCACGGACGTGACCGACAGCACGCTGGGCATGGTGCGCGTCGAGAATGAGTGCACGCGCTGCGGCGCCCACCTGGGCCACGTTTTTGAAGATGGTCCCAAGCCGACTGGCCTACGCTACTGCATGAACTCGGCGAGCCTGAAGTTCGTTCCGCGCCTGAAGTCCTAGGGGCTCTGACCGCGCCATTTGACCCAATCTTGTTGGGCCGCCAAACCCAACCCAGCCCCCAGGTATGACCCTGGGGGCTTTGTTATGTGTGCTTTCCGAGTGGTTCTCCGTTTGCAAGAGACGCTAGCGGAGCGTACTACATGTTTTTCGTCTTCGTATTTATCTGGTCGTTCGCAATACTGGCTGGGGCCACGACCGTATGGATTCTGGCCTGGGCCATTCGCAACGGAGAATTCCGCGATCTGCGTGCGGGGGCCCGATCGATCTTCGACGAGGAAGAACCGATTGGAATGGTTACGGACCACTTCCCGGGTGAGGGTCGCGCATGAGCGTCCAAGGGCTCGCGATTCAGCCGGAAGAGGCCAAAGAGGTCGTTACCCGGATTGAGGTGGATCGATCCGCCGAATGGGTGGTCACCGTCTATTGGGCAAGCGCGTTGCTTTGGCTCACGGTTGCCACTTTGGCCGGCCTGATCTCCTCAATCAAGCTGCATTCACCGGACTTTCTGGGCGGACTCGAATGGCTAACCTTTGGCCGCATCCGGCCGGTGCATTGGGACACAGCGATTTATGGCTTCGGCGGGACGGCCGCCTCCGGCACCCTGCTCTGGTTGCAAGCGCGCTTGTGCCAAACGCGCATTCCCTTCCCCAACCTTTTGATCGCGGGCGGAGTCGTATTTAATCTCGGCATTCTCATCGGCGTTATTGGGGTATTGACAGGCCAATCGACGGGCGTGGAAACGCTGGAGTTTCCGCTGTATGCGATGCCGTTGCTGGTGATTCCCTACGTATTCATTGTGCTGGCGAATTTCCGGATGTACTTCACCCGGCGCAGCACGCACACCTACGTTTCGCAGTGGTACCTGATGGCGGTGACCATCTGGTTTCCGGTGCTGGTCATCGCCGCCGAATTGTGTACGAATCTAGGCGCGGTGGATGGCGTGAGCCAGGCGATCGCCAACTGGTGGTACGGCCACAACGTGGTGGGTTTGTTTGCCACGCCCACGGGCATCGCCGCCGCCTACTACCTGATCCCGAAAGTGATCGGCAAGCCGGTGCACAGCTACCACCTGTCGCTCTTGGGCTTTTGGTCCAACGCGATCTTTTACAACTGGGCGGGGACGCACCATCTGACCGGCGGCCCGTTGCCAGCCTGGACCATCACGGTGGGCGTGGTGGGCAGCATGATGATGTTCATTCCGGTAATTACCATCGGCATCAACCACCACATGACCATGGTGGGCAGTTTTCACCACTTAAAGACCAGCCCCACGCTCCGCTTTGCGGTGATGGGATCGATGATGTACACGGTCTCGAGCTTCCAAGGTTCGCTGGAATCCCTGCGGAGCCACCAGGAGATTACGCATTTCACGCATTACACCATCGGACATGTGCACCTGGGCATGTACGGATTCTTTGCGCCGCTGATGTTCGCCATGATGTACTACGCGATGCCGCGCCTGACGGGCAACGAATGGAGCAGCGCGCGTTTGATCCGTATTCATTTTTGGTGCACTTTGTTGGGCACGCTGCTGTATGGCGGCGCCATGTGCTGGTCGGGCATCCAACAGGGGCGCATGATGAACACGCCGACGATTCCGTTCCTGGACATCGTCGCCTACACGAAGCCGTACCTTTGGCTGCGCACGCTGGCGGGGCTGATCCTGCTAAGCGGCACGGTGGCCTTCTTGATCAACTTCGCGCGCGTCGTTCGCTTCCACAAGCTTCGCTTTGCCACTCCCACGATGCTGGACTCCAAGCGGGACTGGCGGGCACTAATGGCCGAAGAGAAAAAGCTGGAGAAAGAAATGCAATGAGCGAGACCAAGCAAGGAAGTGGAAAAATCTTAAAGAGCGTCGGCTTGAGCCTGGGCGTGCTGGCCACCATCGCGCTTTCGCTTACCGGTTTGATTATCGTGCCGAACTGGCAATTCCAGGCCTTACAGCCGATCGTGAAGGCCGACGGCACGCAGTATCCGGTCCCTCTCACGGGCGACACCTTGAAAGGCCGCGGCGTTTACATCGACCAGGGCTGCATCTATTGCCATACCCAGCAGATCCGCATGAAGGGCTACGGTGCCGATATTCGCCGCAACTGGGGCACGCGCCGCAGCGTGCCGCGGGACTACCTTTATGAAAAGCCCCATCAATTGGGCACGATGCGCACGGGTCCGGACCTGGCCTCCATCGGCTCGCGCCAACCGTCCATCGACTGGCACGCGCTGCACCTCTATAACCCGCAGATCACTTCGCCCGGCAGCATCATGCCGAGATTTGAATATTTGTTTGAGGAGGCGCGAACGCCGCTAGCCGGCGCGATCCGCATCCCCACGCAGCACCAAGCCAACGGCGTCACGCACATCCTGCCGACGGAGCGCGGCCGCAACCTCATAATCTACCTGATCAGTCTGAATAAGACCTTTCCTTTGCCGGAGGCCCAACAATGAGCGACGCAGCACAACCTCTTCCCCCCGGCGCTCCGAAGCGCGCCCCCGAACTGGAGGACCGCATTCTCGAAATGCACTCGGCGGCGATGCGGGAAATGAGCGAGCCGCGCGACGGCGTTCGCCCCACCCCGGTCACCTACATCCTGATGTGCTTCTTTTTCACCATGTGGGGAGGCTGGTACATCGGCACTTATGGCGGCACCTGGACCGCGGACGGCCTGGCGGAAACGCTGTCGGGTTACGGCGTCCCGGTGGCCACCACCGCGGCGCAGGACCCCATGCAACTGGGCGCGGAAATCTACAACGCCTGTATGCAATGCCACCAAGCCAACGGGCTGGGCGTGGCGGGCAGCTTTCCGCCCCTGGCCAACTCCGAATACGTAAGCGGCGATCCGCAACGCCTCGCGGCAATACTCCTGAACGGTATCCAAGGCCCCTTTAAGGTGAACGGCCAGGAATACAACTCCCAGATGCCGGCTTGGCGGGACAACTATAACGACGAGGAACTCGCCGCGGTGATGACCTACATACGAGCCTCATTCGGCAACAAAGCGGGCGCGGTGCCCAAGACGCTGGTGGAGAGCGCGCGCAAGAACATCCCCGCCCAGGGACCCTGGACGGAGGCCACGCTCGGGGCCTTTACGGCCAAGCCATGACAGACCTTTGCAGTTGTTCGGGAGAGGCGTCGAACTCCACCTGGTGGCGCATTGGAGCGGGGGCGTTTCTCGCCATGAACGCGATGGTGTTGGGCCTGGCCGTCAATGGCTCGGAAACCTTGCCCGAGGAACGCTGGGCGCTGGAACTTTCAATTCTTTGCGTGTCTGGCGCCGTGTTGGTTTTGCTGGCCAAAGAGTTTCTGGAGGCGATTTGGCAAAACCTGCGCGAACGCCGCCTGGGCATTGAGGCGATGTTTCTAGTGGGCATTGGCGCTTGCTTTGCCGCCAGCGCGGTTTCGCTACGCAGCGGCGCGGGCGGCACCCTGGCCGACGCGGGGGCCATGCTGCTGGTGATCTATTCCCTGGGGCGGCAGATTGGCGCCTATGGACAGTCGCGGGTACTGCATTCGCTGGCCGACTGGACGCCGGAGAAGCGGCAGGGCCGCCTGGCTTCCACTAACCAGCAGGTGCCCGTGAGCCAGATCCGGCGCGGGGACCGTCTTCGGATTCTGCCTGGAGAAGCCGTGCCGGTAGACGTGCGGATTCTCGAAGGGGAAGCGCAATTTCAGGAAGCCTCTCTAACGGGGGAAGCCTTTGCGGTGCCGCGTGGCCAGGGCTCCACGCTGAGCGCCGGCGTGTTCGCACTCGATGCCTCGGTAGAAGCCGAGGCGCTGACCGACGGCCGGGATTCGTCGCTCGAACAGATCCGGCAATTGGTGGTGGCCGGGCTGGCCCTACCGGGAGAGGAACAGAAAATCGCGCTGCGCGCGTTGCGCTACTTTGCGCCGGCAACGCTGCTGATTGCGATTGCTACCTTTGGTTTTCACGCCTCGCGGGGGAGCGCGTCCGAGGCGCTCTTCCACGCGCTATCCGTGCTGGTAATCGCCTGCCCGTGCGCACTGGGCTTTGCCACGCCCTTGGCCGTATGGACCGCCATTTCCCGTCTGCGCGAATTGGGTCTGCTGGCACGCACAGGCCAAGCCGTAGAGGCGCTGGCGGAGATCGACACGGTGGTCTTTGATAAGACGGGGACACTAACATTGGCGGATCGCTCGGACGTCGCCATCGAGTTTGAGCCCGCCTGGGCGGAGCGCGCCTTATATTTGCGGGCCTTATTGAAAACGGCCGAGGAAGCCGCGCCGCACCCAATGTCGAAGATCCTGGCGCCTTTGTGGGAAGGATTCCCGCTGCCGGGCACGCCCGCGCTGAGGGCCGTGCGCCTGATACCCGGGCGAGGAATTGAGGCGCGCTTCGCCGACGGCACGGAATTTTTTGCGGGCGGCAATTTGGAGCTGCGTGTGAACGGTGGCCTTGCGGCGCGCATTACGCGGACCGAGGTGGCCAGCCCCTCCGCCGCACCGGCTATCGCGGAACTGGAAAGGGCGGGCCTGCGGGTGATTCTCTCTACCGGCGACACACCCGAGCGGGCCTCGTTGTTGCCCATCTCGACACAATGGACGCGTCAGACGCCGCTCGACAAATACACCAGCCTGGCCGCCCTGCGCCGCCAGGGCCGGAAGGTTCTCTTTGCCGGCGACGGTTTGAACGACGTGGCCGCCATGGCCTGGAGCGACGTATCCCTGACAATCGCCAGCGGCCCCTTGCTGCTGCGCGAAATGAGTGGGCTACTGATGTTGGACCCGGACTGGCGTAAGCTGCCGCAAGCAATCGCCATCGCGCGCGCCGCCCGGCGCCTGGTGCGCGCCAATATCGGCTTTTCTTTGGCCTACAATTCCATCGGTATGGGCCTCGCCGCAGCGGGCCTACTACACCCGGTCGGCGCAGCGCTGATTATGCTCTTTTCCAGCCTGACGGTGATCCTATTCTCCATGCGCTTAATGGACCAGGAGGTGACGTTGTCATGAACCCTTATTTCCTGCTGGCCTGTCTGCTGGGGCAAATCCTCTGGCTGTCCATTAGCTCTCCTTCCCTGACTGGGCTGGCGTGGAGCCTGGCGGCCGCCGCCCTCTTCACGATTCTGGCCTTCACCAAGGATCGTTGGGGCGCGCACTTAGACATGTACCTGATCATGGCCGGTCCCGGCGCTCTGGCCATGATGGCGCCGGGCTGGATTAGCCAAGCGCCCTGCACCATCCACACCGCGCCCCTGCACGTGGTGGCCATGGGGGTGGCGATGCTGGCCGTATCCACACCCTTAACCTGGCGGCATGCACGCTGCGTATTGCGGGCTAGAGCCCTGGGCTTCGGTGGCTGGCTGATGGCCCTGGATGCAGTGGGCATGGTAACGGGCATGTACGCGGTGCATGTGCTGGCGCAATTATGGCCGGCCAGCGCGGGGGCTATGTTGATGGCATCCGCCGAGGGACCTTGGCTGATGCACGGGCTGATGTTGGCAGGCATGGCGGTGGGCATGTCGACAGCCTACGTTAGCCTCGAGTGGAGAAATGCCGTCTGAAATGCTGTTCGAGTCTTTTTTTGACGAAGCTGCCGAGGCGATCTTTTTAGTGAGCCAGGATGGCCGTATTGGACTGGCCAATCGAACCAGTGAAATCCTCTTCGGGTACACGCGCGAGGAGTTGCTGGGGCGCGGGATAGAGGAGTTGATACCGCCGCGCTTCCGGGAGCATCATGTCGGCCATCGCGGGCGCTACACTCAGGATCCGCAACGACGTCCCATGGGTACAGGGCTGCAACTCGTGGCCATGCGCAAAGATGGCACCGAGTTCCCCGTCGACATTACCTTGAGTGCCCACGGTACCGTGGGGGAAACTCTCTGCGTGGTGCGCGACGTGACAGAGCGGGCGCAGCGGGACGGGTTTGAAAAGGCAATTCTCGCTTCCACCAATTGCGCGATCTTTGTGGCGGGCGAGGGTGGCCTGCTTCACTCCTGGAATGAAGGCGCGGCCCGGATGTGGGGCTATGCGGCGGGGGAAGTGCTGCGACGATTGCGGTTGAGCGATCTCTTTGTCGACCTTGAATCGGGCGAGGTGCAAGAGGGCGAGCGGGATCTGACCATGCTGCACCGCAACGGCAGCCCGGGCCCCGTGCGCGTTTCCATTAATCGCATGAGTCCCGGGCCGGGCCTGCCGTATGCGACTTGCTGCGTGGCCGTGGATATCCGGGAGCATGTGGAAGTTCGGCGAGAATTGGGAGCGGCCTACGAGGCCAGGACGCGCTTCTTTGCCCGCGCGAGCCATGAGTTGCGGACGCCGCTGAACTCGATTCTGGGCTTTGGGCAGTTGCTGGCTGAAGAGGGCGCGGGGCAATTTTCTCCCGCCGCGGAACGTTACCTGGAACGCATACGCGCCGGCGGCGAGCGCCTCTTGCGCCTGACCAACGATCTGCTGGAGCTGTCGCGTTGGGAAATGGGTGCGCACAGCCTGGATATTGAGCTCTTTGACGCGCGGGCTTTTCTGGATGAAATATTGAGCGACTTTCTGCCCACGGCGGCCGAAAAGCGCGTGACCTTGGCCTGGCATGCCGCCGAGGGCTTGTCCATCAGCGCGGACCGCTTACGGATTGGCCAGGTGCTGACCAACCTGGTGGCCAACGCCATCCGCTTCACGCAAGCGGCGGGCCGTGTAGACGTTACCGCCCTGACGGCGCCTGGCGGATGCGCCATCGAGGTGGCCGATAACGGTCCAGGTATCCCCGTCGAGACCCGCCGGCGGATTTTTGAAGAGTTCTTTCAAATTCAAGGCGCGGGACGCGCCAAGAACACAGGCAGCGGTCTGGGCCTGCCCATCGCCAAGCGTCTGGTGGAAGCCCACGGAGGCACGCTGACACTGGATAGCGAACTGGGCCTGGGCAGCCGCTTTCGCATTTACCTCCGGCGCGCCGCAAATTCCTGAGCGATCTCCTCCCAGACTTCCGGGCTCAGGTTCTGCTTGGCAAACGAGAACACTTCTTCCTCCTCCATCCGGCGATGGCGTGCATAGCTCTCCATTGCCGCCGCCAGCCAAGCTTCCAGGTCTCGTTTTTCATACACACCCAGCCCGCCCTTCTGCATCCATGTCTCGATGGCGGCCCGTAAGGCTTGGTGGATTTCGTCCAGCCGCTGGTGCTCCTGTCGTAGCCGCTCCAGCCGGGGACCCAGAAAGGATTTTTCTAGCCGGGGAAACAAAGAATCCTCTTCATCGCGGTGGTGCAAGGGGCGCTCGTCCCGGAAGAATCGCAAAGCTAGTTCCAGCGAACTCCGCTCGTAGTTTTCCAGCTTGGCCGATCCGCTTTGGCCGGTCAGCAGATGAAGCACGCGCAGGAATCGATCGCAGCGGCGATGGCAATCCAGCAAGACATCCATGGGATGCCGCTCCGATTCCATCGCGTTGGGCGAAGTGCCCCAACTCGGGGCATCTGACCCGGCCGCTTTTTTTTGCACGGTCAACAGCAGCCGCAGCCCGTTGCCCGCGCGAACGGAGTGAGGCAGCGCGGCGGGTAGATGGAGAAGGGTCCCCGTTTCTAAACGCCTTGTTTCATTGCCTAGCGTGAGATCTCCGTCTCCGCTGACCACTTGAATCGACACCGGGTAGGACGATTTGTGTTCCGGCAAAAGATGACCGGCGGGAAATTCAAGTAATGTAATGCGGGCGTCGGCGTCGTCCAGCAATAGATGGGAGGACAGGTTCGAACCGGTCATGTCGGGCAACATGCAAGCTGAGGGCCAACTACAATTACGGGTTAATGGCGTCCACCGCAATTTCCGTACTGCTTGTTGATGACGATTCCGATAGTCTCGAATTACTGAGCGCCGCCCTGGCGCAACCGGGGGTACACCTGCACGCCGAAACAGACCCTGAGGCGGCGGCGGACTGGGTTGCGCAGAACCACCCCGCAATTGTCTTCAGCGACCTGGTGATGCCCAACCTGGATGGCCTGGGCCTGCTTGAGCGCATCATGGAAATCGATCCCTCGACGGACGTAATCCTAATGACCGCGCACTATACGATTGAGACGGCGGTGGAGGCGATCAAGAAGGGCGCCTCGGATTACTTGAGCAAACCAGTCTCGATCGACGCCTTGCGGGCGAAGCTGGCCGCCACCGTGGAACTAGTGGGAAAGCGCCAGCGCGGCGCGGCCCTTGAGACTCAATTGATGGAGAACTCTAGCTTTGCGGGGATGATTGGACATTCTCCGCGGATGTCCGAGCTATTCAGCAGAGTAAGGCGCGTGGCGCCCCATTTTCATGCGGCTTTAATCCAAGGGGCGACCGGCACGGGTAAGGAACTGGTGGCCCGCGCGTTGCACGATCTGAGTCCGGCCGCACCCAAACGATTTGTGGCGGTGAATTGCTCGGCGCTAGTGGAAACCTTGTTCGAAAGTGAAGTCTTTGGCCACATGAAGGGTTCTTTCACGGGCGCGGTTCAGGACAAACCGGGGCTGATTGAAACGGCCGACGGCGGCACACTCTTCTTGGACGAGATCGGGGAGATGCCGATGGCCGCGCAGGCAAAGCTACTGCGCGTTTTGCAAAGCCGCGAGGTGCAACGCGTGGGCGGCCTCACGCCGCGCAAGGTGACTTTGCGCGTGATAGCGGCCACCAACCGGGACCTGCGCACGGCCGTTGCCGAGGGCAAGTTTCGCGAAGATCTGTTCTACCGCCTGAGTCTCATTGAACTGCACGTGCCCCGGCTGGCGGAACGCCTGGGCGACCTGCCGCTGCTGATCCGCCATTTCGTCCAGTACTTCGCCCAGCTCTACGGCAAGCGCATTCGCGGTTTGACGCCTCGCGCGACGATTGCTTTAGAGCGGCATCATTGGCCCGGCAATGTGAGGGAACTGGAAAATGCGATCGGCCACGCCGCCATCATGGTGATGGGTGATTTGATCGACACCAGCGATCTACCCGAATATCTTCTCGAACACCGCGTTAGCGCCGGCTCGCCCGTGACTGCGAATGAAGGCCTGGAGTCGGTCGAAAAACGCTTGCTGATTGACGCCCTCTCCCAGGCCAAAGGCAACAAGAGCGCCGCCGCCCGAATTTTGCGCATCAGCCGCGATACGCTGCGTTACCGCCTGAAAAAGCATGGTCTGGAAGACGCGGCCGACGGGCCTGGAACGACATAGAAAGTTCTTGACAACTTTTTTTGTCGGTGCAATTCTGGACGGGTGAGCGCCGCTCTGCAAATTTTGCGCGAACCCAATGCCGCCGCCGTCCTGCTCGACCCGAAGCGCCAAGCGATCCTCGCGCGCCTCCAGCACGAAGCCAATTCCGCCACCGGCTTGTCCAAGGTGCTCGCGATGCCCCGCCAGAAGATCAACTACCATTTGCGGGAACTGGAGAAGGCCGGACTGGTGGAGGCCGTCGAAAGCAAGCGCAAGGGCAACGTCGAGGAACGCATTGTCCGGGCCAAGGCCACGCAATATCTGATCAGCCCGGAGGCCCTCGGCCAGTTGGGCAAGTCCCCGGAGGCGCGTCGCGATCAATTTTCGGTCTCCTACTTGGTGGCTGCCGCCGGAAGAATCATTCGCGACCTGGGCATTTTGGGCTATCGCGCGGCCCAGGCCGGCAAGCGCTTAAGCACCCTGACCATGGAGATCGAAATCCGCTTTCGCAATGCGAAGGAACGGGCGGAGTTTGCTACCGGCCTCGCGAATTACCTGGCTAGCCAGGTGGCAAAGTATCACGATGAAAGCGCCGTGGGCGGCCGGGAGTTTCGCTTGGTCGTGGGCGCTTACCCCAAAATCACCAAAACCGGCACGGAAGACGCTAGCGATTCCGTACAAATGGAGAACTGATGTCCCGCAAACAGATCCACGAAGTTACTCTCGATGCTACTCCCGAGGAGATTTGGAAACTCATAACGGAGGCCGAGGGAATTACCCGCTGGTTCGCTCCGGAGGCCCGCGTCGAGCCCGGCGAAGGCGGCAAGATTTTCTTGAGTTGGGGCGAAGGCATGGAAGGCGAATGCCCGATCCACTTATGGGAACCGGGACGCGGCTTCGGCTGGACCGAAAAAGGCACCGGGGTCCCCAAGGTGGTTGAATTCCATTTGGAAAGCGAAGGCGGCAAGACAAAGCTGCGCCTGGTGCAGAGCGGCTTTGGAGAAGGCGCGGAGTTCGACGACGAGTACGACGCGGTGAACGGCGGCTGGCGCAGCTTCCTTTCCACCTTGCAGTTCGGGGTGCGCTATCACGCTCAGGATCGCTGCGAATCGGTTTCCCATATGCGGATCGTTCCAGCGTCCCAGGAGACAATCATCGGCCGCCTCAACCAGGTGTTCGGCTTTCAGCCGCCGCTGGATTCCGTTCGCGAAGGCGATCGCTTCACTGGGCAACTCGGCGCCCTAGGCTCAATCCAAGGACAGCGCCTCGCCCCGGACAAGCGCGGCTACTACATCTTGACCCTGGAGGATTGGAACCGAAGCACCGTCGGTCTCTTCGCTGAGAGATTCGGAGCCTCCATCGCTCTCACCCAGCAATGGAGGCTGTTCGGAGAGGCGGGCGCCCGCGCCGAGGCGCTCCGCGAGGCGTTGCCGGCTTGGCAAGAAGAGATTGGAAAAGGAGAATCGCAATGAGAAACCATTGGCTCCGCTGGCTTCTTTATCTGGCGGGCGGCGTGATCGCTCTCGTAGGTATTGTGTACTGCATTGGCCTGACGCGGCCGGAACTGGTGCAGGCCAAAGCCAGTATCGACATCGCGAAGCCCGTGCCTTATGTCTTTGACTTGGTGGCCGATCCGCGGAAGCAAAAGGATTGGTTCGCGGGCATCGATTCGATTGAGATTCTTTCGGAATCGCCACTTCGCTACCGCATGAATGCGGGTGGCCATGCCGGAGAAATTGAAGTGACTCGCCTGGAGCCCCAACGCCGCGTCGCCACCAAAACGCTCACGCACACGATGGGCATGGGTGGCGAATGGGATACGCGCTTTGAGGCCATCCCCGCGGGAACGCGCATTCACCACGAGGCGCGGCTGCACTTTTCTAACCCCCTCCTACGCGTGATGGCCCTAGTCATGGACGCAAATCAGGAAGAGCTCTCGACCCTGGTGGCGCTGAAGAAGTACGCCGAATCGCACTAACTACTTCACGGCTAAGCCTTGGGCATCGAGCAACGTGGCAAGATAGTCTCCACTTACTAAGCGTGCGATCGCCGCCAGGACGCCGCCCGCCTTCAGGGCGCCTGTAAAGGGGAAGTTTCCCGTCGCAGTAGGCGTCCCGCTCAACAAGCCCGTCCCGCGGTTCAGCCTCAGCCCGGGCGGAGGAGAACTATTCCCGGCCGCCGTCACGGTCGCGCGTCCCGGCGCGCGCAGAAGGTCTGCGGGTCCCACGGCGCGCACTCCGTTGAAGAGCAGATATTCGCCCGCAACAAAGTAGCATTCCAACAACCGCTGGTGCACCGGACCGGAGCCCGCCGAAAGTTGCTCCTGTCAGCCTATGGAGCGCAGCGAGGAAACATTACACCATTTGCAAACTTCGCATCAAAAATGCGGCTTCACCATCGGCATAGTACCGCTCCCGCCGCCCTGCACGAGTAAAGCCGAGCGCCTCATACAGTGCGATGGCCGCCGAATTGGATTCCCGCACCTCCAAGTGCCAAACGGCGGCTTCCGTCCGCACCGCCGCCCATAATCGCCGGGCCAGTCCCTGCCGGCGGTAGTCCGGGTCGACGGCAAGATTCAGGATCTCCCCCTCGCCCGCCACCACCCGATACAACAAAAACGCGACGGGCCTTCCGGATCTCTCCACCAACTGGGCTGGATAAGTATCGGCCCAGCCCGCCGCCTCCGGGCAACGCCTAAGCAGCGCCCGCAGCCCAGGCCAATCGTCCTCTCGCGCTGGACGAGGCTCTAAACCAGAAGCTGCGTCCATAGTTCCTCTTGCTGTCGCGCGACATTGTTCCAACTAAATCTCTCTACCGCGATGGCCCGCGCCGCGCCCGCCAGCTTTGCCCGCAAAGGCCGATCTGCCAGCAACCGCGCCGCCGCTTCGCGAAACTCCGCCGCGCCGTTCGCGATCCAGACGCTTTCCCCATGCACCAGCCCCAATCCGTTCACGCCGCTGGTGGTGCTCAAGATCGCGCGGCCCGCCGCCATGGCCTCCAACGCCTTGATGTTCGTACCCGCGGACACCGGGGTCGGAATCAACACCAAGTTGGCGCGATCGTAGCAGGGCTTGACGTCTTCCACGAAGGCCTTCACGTCAAAGCCCGGCGGCTTTCGAAAGGCGCCATACTTCTGGGGCTGCGGGCCCGCGACGACCTCTAGGTCCGCTCCCTCGGGAAACACCTCTTCCGACAAGAAGCGATAGGCCAGCGCATTCGGATAATGCCGGAAGCTACCGATAAACAACATTCGCGCGCCTTCTGGCTCGGGCGTCGGCGCGAAGCGTCCTAAGTCCACCCCGTTGGGCAGCACGGCGATTTGTGGATGCGCAATTTGGTCGCGATCCTTCTCGCTCATCACGGCTACTGCTCGAAAACGCCGCAACGCAGTCTGCTCATAACGCCGCCAGCGGAAGGCATTCCACCAACTCCGCCCAGTCCCAAGCCGCGCATGTTCCTGCGCCGCCAAATCCATCGTGATGTCGTGCTCCACCAGGACATCGCCACCGTAGCCGGCCAACTGCGTGAATTCGATTTGCCGGATGTCGCAGGCGGCCGCCGCCAAGACCTGCCGCATCGCCGGGGTCTCGAATTCCAACACCTCGGGCGGGCGCCAGCTGGCCCAGCGCAGCCTCTGGAACTTGGGCTTGCGCACCAGCGTTACCGAGGCGCAGTATTCAAGCAACGGCCCCGGATCCGGCGCTTCGCCTTCTTCGAGGAAGGCGCATAAGTGGAGCTCAACGCGCGCGGCACTTTCCTTAAGCAGTGAAAAGATCCGTACCGCGCCCCCATGGCTTAAGGGCCAGGGCAAATACGGCGAAACAATCTGCACCCGCGGCCGGCCCGGGCGGGGCGCGCCCTCCCGTCTCCATACGTCGTCATAGTGCAGCGTTTCGTCCCGCCAGGGCCGCTGATGAACCTCATGCACGCGCCAGCCGCAAGCGAAGAGTAGGCTGGCCACCGGCTGCCGAGGGTGCAGGTGAAAGCGATCCCCCGCCGCGTTATAGGCCAGCATCCGCATCGGTGCCAAGCCCAGCGCGCAGCGCAGCATTGCGGCCTCGCCATCAATCAGCGCCGCCGTGTGTGCTATCGAGAAGGGCGGAAAGCGGTGGATCAGTTCCAGCCAATTGGCATCCTCAATCAGATGGTGCTCATAGCCGGGCAGGATGGCCGCCAAGTCCGCCCGCATCCGCTCCACTTGGTCCGCCGGGCCATTGGCGAAAGCTAAGACGTGGCGGCGGGCCATCGTTCTCGCGTCACATGCAAAATTAGATAGCCCAATAGCGGGCATACTGCAACCACCTGGCACACCGTCGTAAAGCCATGCGCATCCACTTCCCGGCCTATCCAGGGATAAATGAAGACCTGCAAGAGCCCGTAGCCCGCGGTTAGCAACGATACAGCAAAGGCCGCGCGATTCGAGCCGTAGGCATCGAGCGGCATCGTGTAGAGATTCACACCCCATAGTGCGGAAGCGAAACTCGAAAGCGCGATCATGCCCACCGCCTGCCAGGGCGTGGCGGCCAATGGCACCAGCGCGGTGACCAGCATGCCGAGGGCGGCAACCAGGCACACTCTCCGCCTGGCGCGAATTGGTTCCCAACCCCGCCGAATCAGATGCAAAGACCACCAGCCGCCCAAGAGGGAGCCGCTATAACCGAGGAACTGCGGGATCGGCGCCAGTTGATTGGACTCTACCGTTCCCAGGCCGAAGACCCGCGTAAAGTAAGGAACCGTCCAAAATGACCAGAGCGCAAAAATCGTCATCCCGAGGATGTTGGCGCCGATAAAACCCCAGGTCTGAGCCTTTCGTAGAATGTCGCGTACCTGGATGTCTTTGGTGGCTTCCGGGCTGGGCTGCCGGGGCGCCTGCCGCGAGGCCCAATACCAAAGCGGAATCCACAAAAAGCCCGCAACACCGGCAAAGAAAAACGCGCTCCGCCAGCCCCAGCGGGGAATGCAAAAAACGGCTAGGGAGCTGGCCAGGATGCCGCCCACGGTGAGGCCGAATTGGGATAACGAACTGCCTAGAGCGCGCTCTTCCTGCTTGAGGTAGGTCTGCGCGGCTTTGGCGGTTGCGGGGATACCGGCGGCTTCTCCGACCGCCACCAGCGTATGGGTTCCCACCAGGCTAGGCAGGCCGGAGGTAAATCCGCGCGCGATGCCGGCCGCACTCCACCATGCCACCGCCAAGGCCGCGCCCAGATTCAATCCCAGCCGGTCCAAAGTCCATCCCGCTAGTGGCGAGCAGACCATGTAGACAACGGCAAACACCGACAGAATCTGCCCGTATTGCTCATAGCTGAGTCCAAACTCCGTGCGAATGGGCAGCGAAAGGGCGCTGATCAATTGCCGGTCCAGGTAGTTGAGAATGGAGGAAAAATAGAAGATGGAGACGACCCACCAACGTGGTGCGATGCGCATGAGAGGCTTCCATTCAGTCTACGGCAACCGCTACACTAAGGTCTCCGGGACCGATGCTGCAACTCTCCGCCATCCTCAACATGCCGGCGGACTATGCCTCGGTTCGCAAGACGATCCGGCATCTGGCGGCCCAAAGCGCGCGGCTGGAGCTGGAATTGGTACTGGTCACCCTGCCCGGGATGCGGGGCCAAATCGACGAACGCGAACTGGAAGCGTTTGGCGCGTGGCAGGTGGTGGAGATCGCCGCTTTTCTTTCCGGTGCGCATGGCTGGGCGGCCGGCATTGCGTCTGCGCGCAGCCCTTTGGTCGTGCTCGCGGAAGACCACTCTTTTCCGGAACCGCATTGGGCCCAAACGTTGATGGACGGCCACGAGGGCCCTTACGCCGCCGTCGCGCCCTCGGTGCGGAATGGCAATCCCGAGACGCTCACCAGTTGGGCCAACTTTCTACTTTGCTTTCTCGAGTGGTACTCGCCGGACGCCTCCTGTCATCTGCGATCCGGGCCCGGACACAATACCAGCTACAAAGTGCAGGCCCTCCGGCCCTATGCCGAAAACCTCGCGTACTGGCTGAACCCGGAACGCATGCTGCATCTGGAATTGGAGAAGACAGGCCAAACGATTCTGCTGGCGGCCGCGGCCGCGACAGATCACGTCAATATTTCGCGCTTCTGGCCTTACCTACTGCACAGCTTCCATGGAGGCCGCCTCTTTGGCGCTACGCGCTCGAAACACTGGCCTGCCGTCAAGAAGCTGCTCTATACTGCGGCCTTCGGGCTAGTCCCTCCTCTGCGATTGCTGAGGATTGCCCGAGCTTTGAACACCCCCGCCAAACGGCGGAACGCTCGCTTCTGGGCGGCCTTACCCCATTTGGCCGCCGGACTTCTGGCGCATGCCATGGGCGAAGCCGTTGGCTACTTGTGCGGCAGCGGAGACGCGATGCGAGCCTACATGGACTTTGAGATGCGCCGCGTGGACTTCGTGCTCCCTCAGGAGCGGGCTCTCTTGCGCGTTTCCCAGTAATAGCCGGCGGCCGTGGCCAGTTGGGAAAGAGGAAGAAGCAAGGGCGAGCGCGTACGGCGCCAGAGATGCGCATAAAGGCCAAGGTTGTTGGCCGGCGAAGCGACCGTGCCTCGCAGCCGATGTAAGACCGCCGCGCCGCGCCCATAGCGGAAGTGCATTGCGGCAAAGCGACGCAGTGTCTGCCCGTGGTGGTGATCCACGACGGCACTGGGCTCCAGCGCGAGTTCCCCGCCCGCGTCGCGCCAGCGCGCCGAAAACTCGCGATCTTCTCCCCCCGCCAATGGGAACGCCGTGGAGAAGCCGCCCATGTCGTGAAAGGCTCGCGCTTCCACCAGCAGGTTGCTCGTGGTCAGGAACTGCAAGGGATGATTGCGGGCGGCCAGCCATTCCGTCACGGCCTCCACCAAGCCCTCGTTAAAATGGGCGTAAGGATCCGCCACCACCGCATTACGGGCATAACCGCCGACCATTCGGCCAGGGCGCCACGCCGCCGTCAGCCGGGAGAGCCAGTCGGTATGCGGGCGGCAATCGTCGTCGAGAAACGCCAGCAATTCCCCTGTAGCCTCCCTGGCTCCAAGGTTTCGGGCCGAGGCGGGACCCGCGTTCCTCTGGCGGATTAGACGATATTGCGGAGAAGCCGCGACCGGGGGCTGAGATCCGTCGTCGACCACGATAATCTCCAGCGCCTCTTGTGAGTAGACGAGGCCCGCCAAGGCCCTGACACAGGCCTCCAACTGCCAAGGGCGATTGAAGGTAGGAACGACGATCGATACCGATGGCCTGCTCATGCCAGGGAATCCAAGCTGGCCGTATCGGCATCGTTCAAATAGCGGGAACGATGGAACTCCAGTTCAAAGATCGCTTCCCGCGATTGCCCTGGGCCGGCGACGTAACCCTGCATTTCGCCCCAGGCTGCATCGCCGAGGGCCAGCGCCACATAGAACCAAAAGCGCGCATCGCCGCGCGGCAGGTCCGCGCCCCGTTGGATATCCGGCCAAACCCGCGCCAAGCGGACCAAAGGAATCAAAGGGCTGCCGCATCCGTAGACGAGACGCCGCACAAGGGACCATTGGCGCGAACGCTGCGCGGCAAACATCCGTCCATACTCTCGGTGCACGCGCCGGAAGGCATCCAGGCGAGTGATATTCAGATGGCGCGTTTGCGCTTGCGGCTCCAGGTAGAGAGTCTCCCCTTGCGCGGCCAGTTCCCAATGCAGAATCGTCTCGGCGTCGAGCGCCGCCGCTAGCCTATCGCCATAGGCCAGCAGGCGCTCCCGCTTGTAGCTGCTGTTATTACCCGGAACGTGAGGCCGCGGACCTGGCTGAGCGGGCGAAATCCAAGGCCCATATTCAACGACGAAATTCGCCCAACTCATCGGAGACTCGGGATTCGGATTCACCATCTCCGGGCCCACCACAGCATGGGCCTCGCGATGGCGCTCGATGAGGCTTGCCGCCCAGCGGGGCTCCGGGAAGGCATGCTCCTCGGTGAAGGCGACGATGGGGGCTGAAGCGGCCCGCACGCCGAGGGCTTTCGCTTCCGCGATGATGCCCACGGGACCGATCTCGATAATCCGCAGCGAATGGAAGGCACTCCACTCGGGACAGGAATCCGGGATCGTGGCGCGGCTAGCGCAGCACAGGACGATCTCGATGGCAGAGGCGCGCGTTTGCGCCGCCAAATGGCCAAGGAGGCGCGCGATCGTCGCGTAGCCATCCGGAGTGATTACGATGGCCGATAAAGCGGGACTCATACGGGAACGGCGCTCCCAAGGGCGGCCGAGCGTTCCGCGGCATCGATGACGCGCATGGCGCGCAGGCCTTCGGACAGCGGCGCGCGGAAGGGACTTTCGCCCCGGATCGAGGCAATCCAGGCTTCCATCGAACGCAGGAACGACACCTCTTTCCAAGGCGCTCCCCGGCGCTCGAGCTGGTAGGCGAGCCAGTCTCCCGGAGGCCACCACGGGTGGCGCAGCGGAGCGTAGCGATCCAGACGACGCCCGGCGATTTCCAAAAAATCCGTTTCCGTTGCGACGAACGAAAAGCGGCATCGGGCCTCGGTTTCCTCGCCAAAATGCAGGGTCAATTCCGCGTCGTCCTGCTCTGTCGCCACGTCGCGCAGGCGGCATTGGACCGCCGTGGGTTCGCGCCGCAACAAATGGCAGATCAGATCAATATGGTGAGAACCCAAATCCAACAAGACGCCGCCTCCCGTCGCGCGGCGCTTCTTCCATTCCGGCAAAGGCCGCGGGGCAAACGAGAATTGCGAGCGGATCGAAGAGACTTGGGCGAGTTCCAAGCTGCGGCGGTAAATCGGGTGCCAGCGGTAATTGAAGCCCATCGTGGCGCGCCCGTGATCGAGAGCCGCAACCGCCTGCGCCTCAGCGAGAGTGGAAGCCAGCGGCTTTTCGAGATAGAGCGGCAGACCTGTTTCGAGAACCAGGCGCGCGTGCGCGGCATGTTTTCCCGTCGGCGAGGCGACCAGAACACCGTCCAGCGCCATCTTGAGCAAGGTTTCCACCGTAGGAGAGCCGGGGATCAAGGGGTCCGAAACGGCCGCGATTTCCACCTCTTTCAAACGGCCCAGGTTCGGCAGGTGCACCTCGCGGACCAATTGTCCACAGCCAATGATGCCAATCCTCATCGCGGGCCCGCCACCGAATAAAGCCCATCCTCCTCGGTAGTGAATTCAAAGCCGGAGCCCGCGACCAGGTCCTTGAGTGCGCGCGAGGCTACGATCTCTTTGGTGGAATGCGCCAGCATTTGGCGCGCAGTATCCACCGCGGGGCCGGCGCCAAGCGCGACGGAACACTCGCCGGTGTGCAGGGCCGCGTAGGCTTGCACACCCTGCGCGCGGCATTCTTCGACGATGGCGCTGGCGCAGCGCAAAGCCCGCACAGGTCCATCGAAGGTAATCAGATTGGGGCCGCCCTGGCCCCGATGCGCCTCGACGGCGGCGGCCACATGAGGGGCTTTGCCGTGAATGCGTAGAGCAAGTACGGTGGCCAATTGCGCTTCCTGCGGCTCAGCCTGGCGTAAGGCTAAGAGGAAAGAAGAAATTGGCTGCAGCAGATCTTCCTGGTTACCGACGAAGGGAAGATGGTCTGCGCCGGGCACCTCCAGAAAATGGGCACTTGGAATCAGCCCTGCCAGGTAACGCCCTTCCTCGGCGAGCAGGCAACGGTCGTCTTTGCGATGCAGCACCAATGTCGGGACGCGAATCGAAGGCAAGATAGCGCGTACGTCGATCGAGGCATTCATGCGCGTCAAGGCTTCCGCCGCGCCGGGGCTGACGCCCATGCGCAGGTATTCGGCCCACCATTCGCGAAAGGCGGAGTCGTGGGCCAAGGACGGGGCACGTTCCTCAATGCCGATGGGGCCGCCCCAGGCTTCCCGGATATGGGTGAGATAGAGCTCGCGTTCCTCGGGAGTTGGGCCCCAAGGATAATCGGCGTCGCGCAACCGCCGGGCGTAGGAGCCGATCATGACCAGGCCCAGCGTCTTTTCCGGATAGGTGGCGGCGAAAAGCGCCGACATGGGTCCACCTTCGCTAATACCCAGAATCGCCGCCTGCCGGGACGAGGCCGCCTCCATGACGGCTCGCACGTCGTCCATGCGTTCCTCAAGGGTCGGCAGCCGGTTTACCGGGACGCGATCGGAGAGGCCCGTGCCGCGCTTGTCGAATAGAATCAATCGGCCAAAGCCGGCCAGGCGCTGCAGAAAGCAACGGAATTGCGGTTCGCGCCAAAAGTATTCGAGATGGCTGACCCAGCCCATGACAAAGACCAGATCGATGGGCCCCTCGCCCAGTACCTGGTACGCGATGTTGTATTCGCCGGAGCGAGCATAGTGCGTGGTGGGCGGAGTAAAGACCGCTTCGTCCGTGCTTACGTTAGGCAAGAATTGATAGCCTCGACGTGGCCGCGTCTCAATGATTTGTGGCTTTTTGGGGCTGTCCCCGAGCGCCTTGCGCAATTCGGCCACCTGGACGGAAAGCGCATGGTCGTCAACATGGACGTCGGGCCAAAGGGCCTGGTAGATGGTCTCGCGAGAGACCACTTCGCCGGGACGCTGGGCCAAGAAGTGCAAGAGGTCGAAGGTTTTTGGAGGCAAAAGAATTTCCCGGCTTCCTGCGTAGACGCGACGCTGGGCCGTATCAAGCCGGAAGCCGGAGAAAATCAGTTGCACTCCCTAGAAGGTTAGCGAATTGTCACGGTAAGGGTGTTGGCCACCTGGCCATCGACCGTTAGGACGATGGGCACTTGCCCACGGCCACGGAGGCTGGCCGGCAACTCCACGTTCACCTGGTCGAGGCCGGGCGAGCCTTGAGCGCCCGCAAAGAGAACCGGCAGTGCGGTTCCACCCACACTTAGCTGGAAGACCGTGCCTCCGCGGATGCCGGTGCCGTAGAGCGAGAGAAAGACGCGCGACGATTCGACGTCAATGGGCGCACTGAAATCAAGCGCCGATTGGGTGCCATCGGAGGCCACGCGGATGCCCGTCAAAGCGGCCGTGCCTTGACCGCTGCCATTGATGCTAAAGAGTCCTGGCGAGACGGGAGCGATCGTGACCGGGCCGCTAGACACCGCGCCAGAGGCGGCATAAAAAGTGGCGGTGGCCGCACCGGAAGCCATGCTGCCGGGAGCTTCAAAGTTCACCTGGTTGGGCGAAACAAAGAAAAGCCGCGCCATGCGCAAAATGCCGCCCGCGTCGCGGATGGTGAGGGAAGAGCCGGCTAGGGCGTCGCCTAGTCTTTCACCAAACGCGGCGATGGCGCTCAGGGGCGCGGCCTCGTTGCCGGAGTAAGTGGCGGCATTGGTGAGGCGAAGGGGGCTTGCGGGGTCGGGATTAATGATGGCGGACTTCGCGTCGATGGAGTTCAAGAAGCGGATCAACTGCCGGCGCTTGTTGGCGTCGCTTAGCGTGTCCACGCCCGTACCGGAAGCGCGGTGCGCCACGTTCGCCATGACCGCTTCGAGCGAATCGGCGGAGCCATTGTGGAAGAAGCTTTTCGGGAAGGCATGGAGGCCCAAGAGACTGGGCGGGTTGAAGCCCTGAGCGCCGAGCGGAGGCGCGGCATTCTGGCGCACTTCATTGACCGCGGCCGCATCAAAGGTGCCGGCCTGCTTGAGCTCGGACAGGATCTGCACGTTGACGATGAGGCTGGGGTCGGGCACCGGCGTGTAACGGACCTTCGAGACGGACCATTGCGCGCCGCCGTGGCAGTTCTGGCACTTGGCTTCGATGAAGAATTGGCGGCCGGCCACGACGTCGGGATCGGTTTTGGAGAGCGGTGAGATGGGCGTCCGAATGCCCTTGGCGACGTAAGTGCGCAGGGCGTCCCAGGCATTGACTCCTCTCACCTTTAACTGGCGGCGCCCGCCGGAAGCGGGAGTGAAGTTGCCGAGGGTGGGGTCTTGGGTCGAGCCATCGGCCAGCACAAGGAGGCCTTGTCCGCCGGAAGTGCCGCGGATGTTGCCTTCAAAATCTTCTTGTTCATCGAAGAAGGCGGACCAGTTGAGGGCGCGCAGGTCTCCGTTCGCGGCGAAGTCCACATGCTGGGGGATGGTGCGGCGCGGGCCGGCGCCAAAGATCCACACGACGTTATCGGTAAGGCCATGCGGGTGGCAGGAGGAACAAGAGCCCCAACCAGCCGCGGACATGCGGCCGCTGATGCCTCCGTCGAATTCGCCCACGGAGGTGTTGTAGAGTTCCTTGCCGATGTGGATGACTTCTTCGACCGTACCGGCCGCGGGCAGGTTCGCCGCGCGGAGGGTTTGGACGGCCTTTTCCGTGGCGAGGTCAATCACGGTGACGTCGCGCGAGATTTGGTTCATGACGTAGGCGGTTTTGTCGTTGGAGGCGATGACAATGCCGCGCGGGTTCTTGCCCGTGGGGATCTGGAGGACGCGAGTGGGATTGGCGGGATCCTGCTCGACGTTCGTGGCGCCGTTGTTGGGGTTGAACTTGATCTTGACCACGATGTTGGAGGCGGCGCTAACGATGTAACCCTCGTCGGCGCTGCGTTTGAGGGCCATGGCCCAGGGTACGGTAACGAAGCGGCGCGGGGTGGTGGTCTGGTCGGCCACGGCGCGGTGCATGTTGATGGTGCGGCCGGTGTCGGTTTTGGCCTGGAGATCGAGGACATGCAGTAGGCTTTGCGTATTGACGTCAAAGCGGACGGGGCCATTGGGCGAAGCGCCCGTATTGGGCACGAAGGCATAGCGGCCGCGCAGCGCGATGTTGTTCAACTGGTTGGGATAGGCGCCCGTGGTGAACGTGAAGGCGGCGCCGGGGGCGATCTTTTTCAACGCGTCTCCAGCGGCCTTGAAGCCCGTGTCGGCCATGGGGTTAAGCGTGATCTCGCCACTCACGGTATCGGTGGCGGCCGAGATGACGGTGACCTTGGCGTGCTTGGCATCATCGAAGCCGTCGATCTTGCCGGGAATGGGCAGCGCGAGGAACTGAGTGACATAGACGGTTTCGGCGGAGTCTTCGGCGCCGGGCGTATTGGTGATGGCGATGCCGCGAGGCTCAAAGCCGACATCGGCGATGGTCTTGACGACCGTGTTGGTGGCGGTATCGATGACGGAAACGCTGTTGGCGCGGGCGTTGGCAACGTAGAGCTTGCGGCCGCGCGGGGTCAACGCCAGAGCGTAGGGTTCCGTGCCCACGCTGATCGTGGCCAGAATCGTATCGTAGATGTTGGCGATGCGATTGACGCCCAGCACGCTGACGGTACCGCTAACGGTGTTCGCTACATAAACACGCGAGCCGTCGGGGGAAACGGCCACGCCGTTGGGCTCCTCGCCCACCGGAATTTCCGCCAGGCGCGTGGGCGCGGCGGTTCGCGTATCAAACAGGGTGACGCTATTGGTATCGGGGTTGGCAACGGCGAGGAGGCTGTCGTCGGCGCTCAACGCGAGGGGCTGGGAATTCGTAGGGGCGGCGAAGCGCGGTGATTCTTGTGCTCCGACGTGGGGAGAGCGCAGGGCGGCAATAAAGAATCCGGTTAATACCGGAACTACCAGCAGCGCTAAGACCCGGGACAGTCGCTTTTCAGTCATTGTTGATTCACTCCTAGGGCCAAAGGAAGCGGCCCTGTGTTTACTTTGCGGGAGCGGCTGTCAATAGACCTCTCGGGAGGGTTAGGGAAAGGTCAGCAAAGTGTCTGGATGAGGAGATGGGGGATCGAAGGGACGGGGCGAGATCGGAATGGGGGCGCTGGGCTTCGTTTTGTACTCCGCCATATCAGGGACGAATTGAGAGCTTGGGGTGTCGGGGCCGGCTGCATAGATGGGGGAGTCAAGGGGCGCGGGGAGTTCGAGGGGTGGGATGACCGGCTTCGTTTTGCGATGGGATTCGAGGGCGCGTTGGGCGCGGAAGAGGGTGCGCTCATGCTGGGCACGATAACGCGAAAGGTTGGCGAAGGCGGGGTTGCGCAGGGTGAGGGCCTCTGTGGCGAGCCAGGCGAGGACGGATTCTGGGGTGGGTTGGTCGTTTGGTTCCTGCTGGAGGCGCTGGCGCTGCATTTCGAGACGGAGGGCGGTGCATTCGAGTTCCTTGCTGCGGTTGATGAGCCAGACGGCGTCGGCCATTTGGGAGACGAGTTCGAATTCGTAGGCGTCGCGGGGCTGGAGGGCTTCCTGGAGCTGGAGTTTGTGCTCGAGGAAGAGTTCGCGCTTTTCGCTGGGGAGCAGGATGAAGGACTTGCTGCTGAGACCGCGCTTAATCGAGTTTTTGGAGCTGGCGGCGAGGCCGGCAGCGGATTTGTGGCCCTTGGCCAAGCGCACGTGCTGGGCGTGCAGGTTATCGTTTGTGTCGGTATTCATTTGTTAGTTTCTCCTTTTGAGACTTCGCTCTGGCTTGAGGATGGAACGGCGGGGTGGCGGGAGAAGTTAGAGGTGGAGGGTTTGTGATGCAGGGAAAGGAGAAATAAGTTTTGTCGGGGTGTGACTGGGCGGAAGGATAGATTGCGCGCAGGGGTGTCCTTCTAGATGAGTGGGTAAACGCGGATGGTCACCAGGATCAGAGAAAAGTTCACTTCCGGCAATTTCGAGTATTCGTTACATGCGGCGGATCAATCCATCCTACGCAAGATTTCAGTGACCGAAGTCATGGAGGCGATGTCCGCCGCGGAATTGATTGAAGACTACCCTAGCGACAAGTATGGGCCTAGCTGCCTCCTTTTTGGATTGACACACGAGGGCCGCCCGATTCACGTGCAATGCACGGCCGCCCTAGAAGCGGAGCGAGTTAAGATCATCACCGTCTATGAATCAGACCCGGAGCATTGGCTAGAATGGAAAACAAGGTGAGCCCGATGAAGTGTGAAGTCTGCGCGGCGGCCGATCGAGTTGAACAACGGATTCGCTATAGCCTTACGATCGATGGGCAACTTCTTGTGGTGGACAACGTTCCTGCGGAAGTCTGTCCCAATTGTGGGGAAGTGACGCTTAGCCCTTCGGTTGTGAATAGCCTTTACAAGATCGTTGAAACGCCCGCAGAACCGTTGCGGACTATCCAAACTCCCGTGTTCGATTTCGCGGCCTGAAGTATTTGAGGCGTCGATCGCCATGTGGCGGATTGTTCCATGTCAGGCTGTCCCCGCTCGCGTCCCCTTACGGGGCTGTCGCCATTCCTAAAGACTACGAGCGTGGCGGGAGCGAAAACCGGTGCGGTTCGAGCGAGTACCTCCGCCCGACCTTGGTGAGATTGACTGCCAGACTGCCATCGTCGAGTGTTGTAAGCGGTATGTGCCAATACGAACGGGTCCCTTCGCGTTCGGTGGTGTTCAGGTTGGCTACGTTCTCCGCAAACCACTCTTGCGGTACCGCAAACGCCGATTCCAAGTCCATGCAGGCGAAGATTAGGTATCCGTCACCTTCTCGAAGAAACTCGTGCCATTTCGGATGGTACGCATACCAGTAGGGCTGATAGTCGTTGTCATACCGCTTGGAAACCGTACAGCAAGCACGCAGGTGCTTGTCGGCGCTCCAGAAATAGCTACGGCTTCGGCGCACAAGCTCAATACCCTTCACAGCCGAGAAGCCCTTTATGGCCCGATCCTTCATCTCTTCGATCAATGCCCGATCCGTCTTCTCCTGCGTCTGAGGTGTTATTTCCTCTGCAGCCGTTTCGGCGGCTACCGGTTCGAGTTGCTCCTCCTCCTGCTGACTCTCGACGTCGGCCGCCGTCGTGAAGAGGATGTCGATGATCTTGTCGACCTTGGTGTACTCGAAGGGCCGCAGCACCTGATGGATCTGGCGCACCGTCGCTGGATCATCCGATTTGGCGCGGATCTGTACAAGTTTGATGAGGCTGTCCACACTGATCAGGCGGATATCCCACGCAAAGCGGGAGCCGCGGACTTGAGCTTCCAGAGCGCCCGTATCCTCCCGGCCCACCACGATCAAGATCGCAGAATTGCGGCTGATTGGATTCTGAGTCTGCGCGATTAGCCCTTCTCGATAATCGTTTGCGGTTTCCAGCGGAAAGGTATAGGCATCTGTAGTCTTCACCTCGACGACAAGCTCAGATTCCCCAGGAAACCGCCAAATGCCATCGAACCCAATCGCATTTCTGCGGCCTTGGTAGAGACCGTTCTCCACTTCGAAGTCAAGGCGGCGCCCAAGTTCATTAACCAAGTCCTGCAAGACCGACCCGCTTTTCTGAAATGGCGCTTCCAGGCACTGGCGGACGTAGGAGAACAGAGAGTCTACCGGAACCAGGGTGAGGAACTCGCGCAGCTCAAGGGACGACTGGCTGCCATCGCGCAGGTTACCGTCACCAGCATTCGATACAACTTGCTGGATTGTTTGTGCGAGGACAATCTCCCGGTTACTGCGCCAGTAGTGAAGTATCGCCATAAGAGAAGTTTCGAGGAGACCGCGACGATCCTAATGCGGGCGGTGATTGCGAATGGACTCAAGAATCTGATCGAGCGTCAAATCCTTGTGCCACTTCTCGCGGTCGCGCGTGTAGTCGCCCGTAACGGAGCGATTCAGCCGCAAAAAGCGGGCGAGACCATCGGGACCTAATTCGCGTTGCAAAAGATTGAGTGCGCGCCGTTCAAACTGCTCGTCCGTCAGTTGGTCGATGGCGATCATAGTCCTTGCTCCTTGACCCAAGATAGCGGATTTCGTACTGGAATTCGAGGGTTGCCCAGCCTCCGGGTGGTCCGCTTCAGGAAGCGGTAAGGAACCGGGACAGCCGCATCCCCCACATCACCCATCCCGTCCCCATCCCTGAGAGGGAGGCGTAGTGCACGCCATCCCTCTTCCTTTCTTTGCGATCAGCCTCGAAGGTTCGAGGAAATCGCCTCATCCTTTGCGCGAAGCACGATGTTGGAGGCTTGAGTCCAATACTCTGTGTCCGAACCTAAGTTGTTGACCGCCTTCGCAGTCCGAAGCTTATTCAGAAGGGCTTTGTAAAGCTCCTCCGCAGCGTGCGGGAAAACCTTCTTATAGTCAACACGCCAGTAATAACGGTCACCCTTCAATTCAAGCAGCTCTCGGAAGGCCGCAGCAATGGGGAGCGATGCTGCCAGGTCCATTAGATGCTCGGTGCGATACTCCGTACCGGGGCGCGTCCACGCAGACTTCAAGGGTTTCACCGCCTTCATTTTTCCGAACTTGCGGCCTTTGACAGAATCGCCCATGCTGAACTCAGCCTGAATGTACTCGGGAAGGGTGATGATGTCAGCGGCGACATCGTAGAGTTTGCGAAACTCATCCCGTGTCGCCTCGTTCGTGAACAAGTCAAGAGCCTTGCCCTTCGACTTATACATGCTCGCCGGTTGAGTGCTCTTCCATCGGTCCTTCAAGAAGCACGCCATTCGCTGGATAATCTCGCGAACATCCCATTCCTTGTCTTCGTTTTCACGGAAAGCGATTAGGCTTGTGTCGAAGCCCGACTTCTTCAGCGCCTCTTTCAATTCATCAAACTTGTTCTGATACTCGTCTAGCGTGAACTGTTGTACCTGGGAGGATACGTTGAGGGCTTCCACAACTTGTTCAAGTTCGACTTCGCTAGAGTTACCTGCGAGGAAGTGAACACGGACGAATGGCTCAATCCACCCAACCCGCTCCATCAATTCGTTCTGGCGGCCAATGGTCTGCTGAATCACCTCGAAGGTATGCCCGCCATCAGCAATACCGAATTTGGGATCGCCGTTTTCCAGGTCATCGAACTGGTCAGGGGATAGGTCCGGCACTGTGACGCGGAGCGTACGCTGAGTGTTGTCGAACTCAAACTTCTCACACCGATAGATGATGCCACGGTTCTTCAGGTGGAATGTGGAAGGATCGGTTTCGACCGTCTCCACCATATCTTTGAAGGGCTTCTTGCGCTCCGAGGCAGGACGAACGTTCGCGTTCCCCTTATCAAGCTTCGCAGCTTCGGAAAACGGAAGCCAAGTTTCAAGGTGGAATCGTCCGGGAGAGGAGGGATCTTTGAGGCGCTTGCAGTGATCGTTGTCAGCAACAAGCAATTCAACTACTTTGGTAGGTATCGTCATATTCATCCTTGTGGCAGCGTATGCTAGCCCAGATTTATAGTCACCGAAAGCCCGAGGGTCATTCGACGCCTCTCAATTTCTACCACCATCAAGGATGTTTTGTCAAGGCAAGTTCTCGGGATCGGCTTCGGCGTTAGGTGGAACCCGGACGCGCATGTAACTTTCCTTAGCCTGAATCTATATCGGACCTGTATGAAGTCCATTCGGTGGGGTTCTGAATACCGCCCGAAACTGAGCTAATTACTTTGTCTCGGGTGGTGAGCGCGGTAGGAATCGAACCTACAACCTATTGATTAACAGTTAACAGGACGCCGTGCGCAAGTTAGCCTACCGCGTAGCCGGGTTGGCGAGCTCGGAATTGAGGCCCAGGTCTTTGATGGCTTGGTGCGCGTGGTCCGCGTCCCATTTGCCTGCGCGGGAGAGGCGACGGAGGAGCACGCGGTTTTCACAGTGTCCGAAGCCGTCGGTGCCGAGGGCGGTGAGGCGGCCGTTGAGGGCGACGCCGAGCTCATCGCCGCAAAGCTTTCTGTATTCGCGAGATGTGCGCTTGGCGCGAACGGTCGGTCAACGCATTCGGTTCCCGGTCCCACGTCCAGCCGAACGAGGCTACGCGTGGGAAAGCGACCAAGATGGTCTGATCCGCCCTGGCGTAATCGCCTATCGTGCCCACTGTTCCCGACAGAAACGAAGGAATTTTGGCCTGGTGAACGGGGATGCACTCACGCCCTGCTGGATCAGTTTGAGAGTGGCAGCCGAGCACTTATCCCGACGAAGCGCCAAACCGGCTGCGATCTCAATTTCAAGGCGTTGCGCGTCCACGATCATCCCGTCCCCGTAGAAGATGGTCGAGTCGTGGCGAATGAAGGGATGGTCACCGACCCTGAGAATGATCGTCTGGTCCTTGCTGTTCCGCAACGTGGTGACACTCACGATGGCGCAAAGTCTCGAAACCGGGTCAGGCTCCGTGATGACGATCCAAAGGTGAGGGGTGGTTGGACCGCCAGGGGCCGGCATCAGGAAGGTGTCGCCACACTCTATGCGTGCCACCAATTACGCGGGTTGCAGCAAGGCTTCGGCGACAGCCAGCGCTTCCAGTTCCGACTCGACGGCCGCAATCTCGCTCTCGGTTTTGTTGCCCGCGCGGAGAATGTCGCGGTATTGGATCGCGATCGCGCTTCCGTTTGGGTCTTGCCACTCCGGCAATTCATGCGACAGATTTACGAGATCCCAGCGGCTCAGGCTGCCGAACTTCGAGAAGATCTCCTCGATCAGGGACTCTTCGGCACGGGAGAGTTCGTCTATTTCTGGCTCAGCGATCAGGGCCACTTCGTAGCCGCTTGGAGCGGAGATATAGTGGCGCCAGACAGGATCGGTGCCGGGAGCCGGCTCGTCTCGAATCAGGTCGTACACACGGCTGACTACGGGGCCATTGTCCATAGCGACGTAGCGGTCGGTTGTGACCGGCCTGCCCCAACGCAGGAGTGCCTCACGATCGAGGAGATAGAGGAGTTTAATGAGCTTCAGGTAGCTCATGCGACCGCCCCGCAGCATGAGAAACTTGGCGGCAGCTTCGGTCGCTCTCCGTTCGTTAAAGCGCAGAACCATAGACGTCCTCCTTATTGTAAGGCAGGGCGCACTACGCGAGGATGCCTATGGCCGACCGGCGCACACTGGTGGCAGAGGGTGGCTACAAACTGGCGGAAGGCGACCTGTGGATTACGGATGAACAGGTCCCCGGGCGTAGGTTGGGCTACCGCGTAGCCGGGTTGGCGAGCTCGGGGTTCAGGCCTAGGTCCTTGATGGCTTGGGCGGCGTGGTCGGCGCCCCATTTGCCTTCGCGGGAGAGGCGGCTGATGGCGGCGGCGGCGATGGATTCGGCGTCGGTTTCGAAGAAGCGGCGGAGGTATTCGCGGTTCTCCGAGCGGCCGAAGCCGTCGGTGCCCAGGGCGGTGAGGCGGCCGTTTAAGGCGTAGCCGAGCTGGTCGCCGAGGACCTTCATGTATTCGCTCGAAGAAATGATGGGCCCGTCGGTGCCTTCCATGACCTTCTGGATATGCGCCTGGCGCGGGGGCTGATTGGGATGGAGGCGGTTCCAGCGGTCGGTCTCGATCAGGTCGCGGCGCAGGTTGACGTAGCTGGTGACGCTCCAGACGTCGGCGGCGACGTTGAACTTTTCGGCCAGGATCTGCTGCGCGCGGAGGGCTTCGTTGAGCATGGGTCCGCTGCCCCAGAGTTGCACCTGGGCGCGGCCGAGCTTGGAAGGCGTGTGGCGATAGATGCCCTTGAGGATTCCCGCTTCGAGATTCTCGATGCCGGTGGGCATGGCGGGCTGGGGATAGTTTTCGTTGTAGACGGTGATGTAGTAAAAGATGTTCTCGCGCTCGGTGTACATGCGGCGGATGCCGTCCTGGATGATGACCGCCAGCTCATAGGCATAGGCGGGATCGTAGCACTGGCAGGTGGGCACGACGCTAAACAAAACATGCGTATGGCCGTCCTGGTGCTGGAGGCCTTCGCCATTCAGCGTGGTGCGGCCGGCGGTGCCGCCGATCATGAAGCCCTTGCCGCGAGAGTCGGCGAAGGCCCATACCTGATCGCCCACGCGCTGGAAGCCGAACATCGAGTAATAGATGTAGAAGGGGATCATCGGCGTGTTGAGGTTGGCGTAGGCGGTGCCGGCGGCGGTGAAGCTGGCCATGGAGCCGGCTTCGGTGATGCCCTCTTCGAGGATCTGGCCGTCGCGGGATTCCTTGTAGTAAAGGAACATGTCGCTATCGACGGGCTTGTAGAGCTGACCTTGGCTTGCGTAGATGCCGACTTGGCGGAAGAGCGATTCCATGCCGAAGGTGCGGGCTTCGTCGGGCACGATGGGCACGACGTACTTGGCGACCGTCTTGTCCTTGAGGATGCTCTTTAAGATAGCGACGAAGGCGGCTGTGGTCGATGCAGGGCGGCCACCGGAACCTTCGAGCGATTCGGCGAAGGCGGCCATGGTGGGCGCGGGGAGAGACCAATCGCCCTCGTTGCGGATGGGCAGGGGACCGCCCATGGCGGCGCGTTGCTTGCGGAGGTATTGCGCTTCCGGGGAATCGGCCTCGGGTTTATAGAAGCTGGCCGTCATAACGGCTTCGGGCGTAACGGGGATATTGAAGCGCTTGCGGACGTACTCCAGTTCGTTTTCGTTGAGCTTTTTGGTGTTGTGGGCGACGTTCTTCCCTTCTCCGGCCTCGCCCATGCCGTAGCCCTTGATGGTCTTCATCAGGATGACGGTGGGGCCTTCCTGGTGGGTATAGGCGCGCTTCAGGGCGTTGTAGACCTTGACGGGGTCGTGGCCGCCGCGCTTGAGGGTGGCGATCTGTTCGTCGCTCAAGTCGGCGACCAGCTCAGCAAGTTCGGGGTATTTGCCGAAGAATTCGCTGCGGGCGTAGGCGGGGCCGCGGACCTTGAAGTTCTGGTATTCGCCGTCGACGCATTCGGCCATGCGCTTGATGAGGAGGCCGTTTTTATCTTTGGCAAAGAGGGGGTCCCAGTTGGATCCCCAAAGGCACTTGATGACATTCCAGCCGGCGCCGCGGAAGGCGCCTTCGAGCTCCTGAATGATGGAGCCGTTGCCGCGCACGGGACCGTCGAGGCGCTGGAGGTTGCAATTGATGATGAAAATGAGGTTGTCGAGCTTCTCGCGGGAGGCGAGCGTCAACGCGCCCAAGGATTCCGGCTCGTCCGTTTCGCCGTCGCCGCCGATCATAACGACCTTGCGGTCCGTGACGGGGATGAGGCCGCGATTTTCGAGGTAGCGCAGGAAGCGGGCGTGATAGATGGAGTTAATGGGGCCGAGGCCCATGGAGACGGTGGGAAACTGCCAGAAGTCCGGCATGAGCATGGGGTGCGGGTAGCTGGAGAGGCCGGGGTGTTCGCGAAGTTCGTGGCGGAAGTTCTTGAGGTGATCTTCGTTCAGGCGGCCTTCGAGGAAGGCGCGGGCGTAGACGCCGGGGGAGGCGTGGCCCTGGTAATAAACGAAGTCGCCGGGCTGGGTGGAGCCGTCGGCGGCGGCGATTGACCCGCGGAAGAAATGGTTAAAGCCGACTTCCGAGATAGTGGCGAGAGAGGCGAAGGTGGAGATGTGGCCGCCGATGCCCTCGTCGTATTTATTGGCGCGGGCGACCATGGCCATGGCATTCCAGCGCACCAGAGCCTTGATGCGGCGTTCGATATCAAGGTCGCCGGGGTAGGGTTCTTCTTCCCAGACGGGGATCGTATTGATGTAGGGAGTGTTGAGGCGAAGCTGGGCGGTGACGCCAAGCTGCGCCGCGCGGGTCATCAAACGGGCCAGCAGTTCGCTGGCACGCTGCGCCCCGGCTTCATCAACGACTTGGTCGAGGGCTTCCAGCCACTCCGACGTCTCTTGGGCATGGACGTCTACGGAAATCTCGGGCTTTGTGGTAATCATTGCGGAGAGGATTGTACCTTCCTAATTTAACGTGCTGGCTGGGAGGCCGGGGAGGGTGCTTTCAGTGAATCTTTGGATCGCGCTTATACACCAGCGTGGGTCGGCGCCCGCATTCATAAGATTGACGCAGCTTCGTGAGATACTACAGAAGGCAGTGGCGATCTTGCCGCGGTTGCGGAAGCGGCAAGCTAAGTTGTCGCCTTCGCTCTCTCTCTTAGCGTTCGTCCTCAGCCGAGGAGGCTGATCTTTCTATGACGGGCCGCAATGCAACCACAGTGCAGAGCTTTACACGGGACGGGCGCCATGCCGTTTGAATCCTATTTTCCGCGCTCCTTCAATGCGTCTTCCATCCGGGCCTACGCGCCGGAGGCGGCGGGCGTTTTTGGCTTGTCTAACGCCAAAGAGTGGCTGTACATCGGGGAGAGCGGCAACATCCAGAGCTCGCTCATGAACCTGCTGGACGAGCGGCGGGCCGAGTCTCAAGACCGGGCCGTAACGGGCTTCGTGTTTCAGGTATGCGATGCGGCGCAGCGTTGGTCCTTGCAGGACAAGCTGCGGCGCGAGTATGAACCGGGGAACGACCGGCGAGCGAATGGAAGGCAGGGTTAGGATGAGCTTGGACACCACCAAAAAGAACTTCGTATTGAGCGGCTTCACGCAAGGGTTGGGATTCCGCACCTATGCATTCGAAGGCGTGTCGGCGGACCGTTCTCGTTCCGGCTTTAGCGTGCGCGTGGAATTGTCGCTGTTGCGCCGCTACCGGATTCCCTTGCAGGACCTGCCGCTGCTGTGCCGCCGGATGCTGGAGAGCGATTTGTTTCTGGAAAGCCAGAGCGCGTATACGTTCTCCGAGGCGGCCATGAACACGCAGGCCGTGGCGACGGCGGAACGGATCGAGGCGACGCGGAAGCGCAAACCGCCACGGCGCGTGCAGAACACGCGGTCGCCGAATGCATGGGGATCGCCGCAGGTTTAGCTGAGCCCGCTTAGGCTAGCGGTTGAACTCGCGCGGGCGCAGTTGACGGGCAAGCGTCGCGTTTGCTGTAATCAAAGAGTCGTCGAGACACTCCCTGGTAGCTCAATGGTAGAGCATTCGGCTGTTAACCGAAGGGTTGTAGGTTCGAATCCTACCCGGGGAGCCAA